>NZ_JAIUZO010000002.1:0-1200000 GCF_020171365.1 Qipengyuania gaetbuli
CGGGCGCTTTCTGCCTTGCCGAGTCCGCCAAGCTGCTGCGCCTGCGCGGTATCGCCATGCAGGACGCGGTTCCGATCGGCGTGGGCAATCACACGATTGCGCGCCGCTTTTCTGTCTGACGCTCTCGGCGCCTTTGCTCAGGATTTCTTGGCCCGGGCGAGCCGGTTGGCGATGGCGGCATTGTCGGGATCGAGCTTGGCAGCCTTTTCCAGCATGGCGACACCGCGATCACGCGAACCGTTCTGCACCAGCAGCCAGCCTGCCGTGTCGAGGATCGAGGCATTCTGCGGGTCGAGTTCGACTGCCTGCAGGGCCAGCTTGAGCGCTTCGTCCTTCTTGCCCAACTGCGCCTTCGTAAAAGCCAGGTTGTTCAGCACCAGCGCGTTCTTCGATGCGCCCTTGGCCATGATCGCCTCGTAACTGCGCTCGGCACTTTCCCATTGGCGGTTGCGTAGCGCGCGATCGGCCTTGGCAAGTTCGCCGCCAACCCATTCGGGTGTCACCTCGCGCGAGCGTTTCTGGAATTCCGCTGCCTTGCTGCTGCCCGCTGCCTTCGCAGCCTTTGCCGCCACCGCCAGCTCTTCCGGCTGCGCATCAGGGCGCATCGCCAGCAGTTCGATCGTGTCGAGCGCACCTTGCGCGTCACCGACTGCAAGCTGGGTCCGCGCGATAAGTGCGCGAAGGTCGCGGGCACTGGGATTGGCGCGTAGCATCGGCTGCAGCAAGGTCAGGGCCTGCGCCCCATTGCCGAGTTCCAGCAAGGCCTCGCCATAGACGAGGCGCATCTGCGGAATGTCGCGCATATCGGCTTCGTAAGCCTGCAGGATGTCGCGCACCTGCTTCCATTCGCCGTCCCGCGCGGACAGCTTGGCGCGCAGCAGCGCGATGTCGCGGTTCTCAGGCGCTTCCTCGAAGAGGCCGGAGACAAGCGGGCGGGCGTCGTCATATTTCTCCATGACCAAGAGCAGGTCAGCCTTGCCGAGACGCGCCTCGAAATTGGCCGGGTGCTCTTTCAGCGCCGCATCGTAATATGCGAGCGACGCGGGCAAGCGGTCGCGAACGCGCGCGACCAGCGCCTGCGCCAACCGCGCCTCGATCGAGGCAGAGTCCACGTCGGCGGCACGATCAGCCAGCATGCGCGCACGTTCGATATCCCCCCGGGCGAGCTCGAATCGGGCTGAAGAGGCCAGCAGGCGCGGATCAGCGGGATCGCGGGTTTCGCCCACGGCAAATGCCTTGGCTGCATCCTCGACCTTGCCTTCCGCCAGCAGGGCGAGCGCGCGCACGCGGTCCGCACCGGCGGTCTCGATACCCTCCACCGCAGCTGCCGCTTCGGCATAACGGCCGCGCAGCACTTCTGCCTCGCCCATCAGGGTGGCGAATTCGGGCGCGCCCTTCTCGCCTGCAGGAAGCCGCTCTAGCGTTGCAGCCGCGCCCTCCCCGTCACCCAGCGCGATCTGCGTGCGCGCGAGCAGGGCCCGCATTTCGAGATTGCCCGGCTTTTCGCGCAGGCCAGCGATCAGCGCGACGCGCGCTGCACGGAAATCATGCTCGGCGAAGGCTTCCTGACCCCGTGCGAAACTCGATTCGGGGTCGGGCGAACAGGCCGCCAGCGAGAGGGCGAGCGCGACGCCCGCGAGAAGTGAAGTCTTCCTGATCATGCCCCATGCCTACCAGACAAGGTTAAAGCGTTCGTGAAGCTGGCAATGATTGCCCTGCCCGTCTAAGGGCCACCGCATATCACTATTTCCGGAGTTTTCGATGGGTTTCCGTTGCGGGATCGTCGGCCTGCCCAATGTCGGCAAGTCCACCCTTTTCAATGCACTGACCGAAACGCAGGCAGCACAGGCCGCGAACTATCCTTTCTGCACGATCGAGCCGAACGTGGGCCAGGTCGCCGTGCCGGACGAACGGCTCGACAAGATTGCGGCGATTGCGGGTTCGGCGAAGATCATTCCGACCCAACTCGCCTTCGTCGACATCGCCGGCCTGGTGAAGGGCGCAAGCAAGGGCGAGGGCCTCGGCAACCAGTTCCTCGGCAACATTCGCGAGGTGGACGCGATCGTACACGTCCTTCGCTGCTTCGAAGACGACGACATCCAGCACGTCGCCAACAAGGTCGACCCCATTGCCGATGCCGAAGTGGTCGAAACCGAACTCATGCTTTCCGACCTCGAAAGCCTCGAAAAACGCGTGCCCAATGCGGAAAAGCGCGCCACGGCCGGCGACAAGGAAGCCAAGCTCATCGTCAGCGTGCTGGGCCAGGCACTCGCCCTGCTGCGCGACGGCAAGCCCGCCCGCCTGACCGAACCGAAGGATATCGAGGAAGCGCGCGTTCTCGAACAGGCGCAGCTGCTGACCGCAAAGCCGGTGCTCTATGTCTGCAACGTCGCCGAAGAAGACGCGGCGACCGGCAATGCCCTGTCCGACCTCGTCTTCGAAAAGGCCAAGGCCGAGGGCGCGGAAGCGGTCGTCGTTTCCGCCGCCATCGAGAGCGAACTGGTCGCGATGCCGGCCGAAGATCGCGCCGAATACCTTGCCGAACTGGGCCTTGAGGAAAGCGGCCTCAGCCGCGTGATCCGCGCTGGCTACAAGCTGCTCGGCCTCAAGACCTTCTTCACCGCAGGCCCCAAGGAAGCGCGCGCCTGGACTTTCCCCGATGGTGCCAAGGCCCCGCAGGCTGCCGGCGAGATCCACACCGATTTCGAACGCGGCTTCATCCGCGCCGAGACCATCGCCTATGAAGACTACGTCTCGCTCGGCGGTGAAAACGGCGCCAAGGAAGCGGGCAAGCTGCGCCAGGAAGGTAAGGAATACCTCGTCAAGGACGGCGATGTGATGCTGTTCAAGTTCAACGTCTGACGAACAGGATTGCGGGATGAATAACGGGTTCGCGAAACTCCTCGCCCTTGCCGCAGCAGGCGTTCTTTCCGCCTGCACACCCCTTGCTGGCGAAGTGCAGAGCGCGCCTGCCGCGCAAGCAGAGGTTCGCGAGCCGGTTACCATCCTCGTCTCCATCGACGGGTTCCGGCCCGACTATCTGGACCGCGGCCTGACACCGACCCTCTCCGCGCTCGCGGCAGGCGGCGTAACGGCCTCCATGCGCCCGTCCTTCCCGAGCAAGACGTTCCCCAACCACTGGACGGTTGTCACCGGCTTCGTTCCCGATCGCAACGGCATCGTCGCCAATGGCTTCACCGACCCGAGCCGGGCGGACGAGAAATTCACCATGGCAACGACCGATCCGTTCTACTGGAACGGGCGCGAGCCGGTCTGGGTGACTGCCGAGAACGCCGGCATCCGCACAGCCGCCATGTTCTGGCCCGGCTCTGCGGTAGCGTGGGGCGGCATGCCGATCCCCGGCGGATATGGACGGATCGAAGGTGGCGTGCGCCCTCAGGACTGGACCGCGTTCGACCAGAACGTGTCTCCGACGCAGCGCGTCAACACGATCATCGACTGGCTGCGCCGTCCTTCGGATATCCGCCCAGAACTCCTGTTCCTCTATTTCGACGAGGTCGACACGGCAGGCCATGCCGGCGGGCCCGATGGCGAAATTGTCAACGAGGCCATTGCCAACGTCGACGAGGACATCACCGCGCTTGTCGCAGGCCTGCGCTCGCTGGGCCAGACCGCCAATCTCGTCATCGTGTCCGATCACGGCATGGCCGAGACGCGAAACAGCCGCACGGTCGAGCTCGATCCGCTGATCGCTCGTGAGGATTATGTCCTCGTCGAGACCGGCCCCTATGCCACATTCAATGCCATTCCGGGCAAGGAAGCCGAGCTGGAGAACGCCCTCCTCCGGGACCACGGCCACATGGAGTGCTGGCGCAAGGGCGAGATTCCTGCACGCCTTCAATATGGCACTTCGGAGCGGATTCCCGCCTATCTCTGCCTTGCCGAAACCGGCTGGCAGATCTTTCCCGAACGCCGTGATGGCGAGCGGATCGGAGGAAGTCACGGCTATGATAATTTTGCGCCGGAAATGGCTGCCCTGTTCATCGCCAACGGCCCGGCATTCCGAAAGGGAATGAGGCTTCCCTCGTTCCAGAACGTGTCGGTAAACCCGCTTCTTCGCGCCCTCCTCGGCCTGCCGCAGGATAGCGCAATGGATGGCGACCTGACGCCGGTCGCCCCGGCTCTAAGCGCCGCCGACTAGGAACGCTTGCGCCGCCTTGCCGTTAGGCCATGCAAACAGGAGCAAGTGCATGGTCGACAAGTCCGAGAAGTTCAGCTGGCTGGTTCGCGTGGGGTTCTTCAGTCGCGCGATCCTCTACTTCGTTCTCGGATTGATCGCGCTGACGAGTGCAGGGAAAATTGCTGAAGGTACCAACGGCATTTTCCGCGCCATCCAGGAATTCCCTGCCGGCACGATGGTGCTCTGGATCATGGTCGTCGGCCTGATTGCCTATGCGGCCTTCCGGTTCTGCTCGCTGTTGTTCGATATCGAGAACAACGGGTCCGACACAAAGGGATGGGGCAAGCGCATCGGCCATGCCGGTAGCGGCGTGGCCCACCTCGCCCTCGGCTATTCCGCCTTCAAATTCGCCACCAGCGGGAGTGGCGGGTCGAGTGACGGAGCGCAGGAAGCAGCTTCCGGCGTCCTCTCTTTCTCTTTCGGCGGCCTAGCCATCGGCTTGCTCGGCATCGCTCTGCTCTTCGCCGCAGCCCATCAGGCGAAGAAGGGCTGGACCGGCGATTTCATGCACCGCATCGCAGGCGGCGCGCCGGGCTATACGCGCCAGATCGGTGCGGCAGGCTTCTTTGCGCGGGCCGTGGTTTACATCGTCATCGGCTGGTCGCTGATCAAGGCCGGTTTCACCTCCGCAGGGACCGAACAGATCAAGACCCTCGGCGATGCGGTCGCGAGTCTTGCGGGCCAAGGCTTCGTCTTCAGCCTGACGGCGCTCGGTCTGATGCTGTTCGGCCTCTTCAGCCTCATCCTTGCGCGTTATCGGATCATCCCCGAAGTCGATGCAAGCAGCGGCCTGCCCAAATTCAGGGCGTAACTTGAATTATACCCCCCTGGGGTATATCTAGCAGCCATGAATAAGAAGGCCGAACTCTATCGCATGGTGATGGACACGCATGTCTGTCCCTATGGCATCAAGTCCAAATGGCTGCTGGAAAAGCAGGGGTATGAGGTGGCCGATCACTACCTCACCACCCGCGAGGAAACCGATGCGTTTAAGGCGAAGCACGGGGTGGCGACCACGCCCCAGACCTTTATCGATGGCAAGCGCATCGGGGGTTACACCGACCTTCGCGCCTATTTCGGCAAGCCCCTGCCGGAAGCCGGAACGACCAGTTACATTCCGGTCCTCGCAGTATTTGCGGCCGCAGGCGCCCTCGCTCTTGCGTTAAGCCAGTTCGTCTATTCGACCCCCTTCACCGTCCGCGCGGCCGAATGGTTCGTGGCCTTTGCCATGGTTATTCTCGCCATGCTGAAGCTGCAGGACGTGGAGAAGTTCTCCTCCATGTTTTTGGGATATGACCTGCTTGCGCGGCGATGGGTGCCCTATTCCTACGCCTACCCCTTCCTCGAATTCGGTGCCGGCGCATTGATGGCTGCCCATGCGCTCAACTGGCTGTCGATCCCTGTCGCCCTGACCATCGGTGCGATCGGGGCCGTAAGCGTTTTCCACGCGGTCTACATCCAGAAGCGCGACATCAAGTGCGCGTGTGTGGGCGGTAGCAGCAACGTTCCGCTGGGCTTCGTTTCGCTGACGGAGAACCTCGCCATGATCGGCATGGCGCTTTGGATGTTGCTTCGCCCCGTCGTCTGATCCACAGCACGCGGCGATGAAATATTACGAAGACATCGCAGTCGGAGATGCCCGCAGCTTCGGGCATTACGAAGTCACGCGGGAAGAGGTGATGGAGTTTGCGGGGAAGTACGATCCCCAGCCCTTCCACCTCGACGATGATGCGGCAGCCGCGACCCATTTCGGGCGCCTTTCGGCCAGCGGCTGGCACACCTGCAGCATGACCATGGCGATGATGGTCGAGAACATGAAATCCGAACGTTCGGCCGGCCTCGGCTCACCGGGCGTCGACCAGCTGCGCTGGAAGAAGCCGGTCTATCCGGGCGACACGCTGCGCTGCGAAACCGAAGTCATCGAGAAGCGCCGCAGCGCCTCACGGCCGGAAATGGGCATCTTCAAGAGCCATATTCGCACCTACAACCAGCATGACGAACTTGTCCTGGAAATGGTGTCGAACGGCCTGATCGCCACCCGCGACCCGGGCGGCACCGACTAGGTCAGGCGCCGCACTGGGTGGTGCCGTTTTCGGTGAAGACCGGTCGCCCCTGCGCATCGCGGATGGTCAGCGTCGAGGGGTAATCGATCGTCTCGTCGCCAGACTGCTTGCCCGCTTCCTCGTCGAGGTCGAGCGAGACGGAATAGGTCAGCCCGTCATATTTCGCGCGTGCGAGGTAGGGCAGCTCTGCACTCCCTGCGTCCGATGCCAGACGGACGATTTCCCCGTCCCGCTTGAAATAGGCTTCGTCCGCCTGCGCGATAACGAGCGCGATCCCGCCCTTGTCGAGCGAGCGCGGGAGGAAATTGCACCCCGCCCCGAAAAGGTCGGCCTTCTCGACGTCGGCGAATGTAATCGGCTCCGGCACGAGGATTTCGGGCGGCGGTTCCTGGTTCGCCTTTACTTCGGCCACGGCCTTCTTGTCGGCCTCGGCCTTCTCGCGCGGCGAGGGTCCACAGGCAGCCAGCAGGGCCACCACTCCAAGGGCAATCCAGCGCATCAATGTCTCCCGAAAAGCTTTTCGACGTCTTCCATCGAGAGCTTAACCCACGTGGGCCGCCCATGGTTGCATTGGCCCGAGCGCGGCGTGCGTTCCATTTCGCGCAGCAGCGCATTCATCTCGTCCACGCGGAGCGTGCGCCCTGCCCTGACCGAGCCGTGGCAGGCCATGGTGGCGAGCACGAGATCGAGCTTTTCGCCGAGCAGCAGCGCCTCGCCGTTCAAGGCCAGATCGTCGTCGATGTCGCGCAGCAGCTTTTCCGGATCGGTCCGCGCGATCGCGTGCGGAAGGCTCCGCACCAGCATGGCCGAGGGACCGAACCGCTCGATCACCAACCCGTGCTGGGCCAGTGTCTCCGCCGCTTCCTCGAGCCGGTCGCAGGAGGTTTCCTCCATCTCCACCACTTCGGGGATGAGCAGCGCCTGGCTGCGCTTGACGGCCTCCTCCGCCCCTGCAGCTTTCAGGCGTTCAAGGACCAGGCGTTCGTGCGCCGCGTGCTGGTCGACCAGCACCAGCCCGTCCTGCGCCTCGGCGACGATATAGGTGTTGGCGACCTGCCCTCGGGCGATGCCGAGCGGGTACTCGCGCGCTTCCGCAGCAACCGGCGCGGCCTCTTCCGCACGCCCGAGCGGAGCCGCCATCGTGTCCGCATCCTCAGCACGCCACGCAGCCGAGGGTTCCGACACGCGCTGCTGCGGCGCGGACCAGTCGCGCCCTTCGAAGATCGACCGGAGTGCAGGCGAAGGTTCCGGCCGGACCGGCTCGGCCTGCCAGCGCGCCATTGCTCCGGCGTCGGGCGTCTGCGCACTGCGCTTGTCACCCGTGGCGAGCGCCTGCCGCAGACCTGAAACGATGAACCCGCGAACGCCCTGCGCATCACGGAATCGGACCTCGGTCTTGGCCGGGTGTACGTTAACGTCGACCTCTTCGGGCGGCATGTCGAGGAACAGCGCCAGGACTGCATGGCGATCGCGCGCGAGCATATCGGCATAGGCACCGCGCACAGCACCGGTCAGCAGGCGGTCCTTCACCGGACGGCCATTCACGAACAGGTACTGGTGATCGGCAATGCCGCGATTGTAGGTCGGCAGGCCGGCAATTCCGGTCAGCCGCATCGTACCGCGTTCCAGATCGATCGCGACGCCATTGTCCTTCAACTCGCGCGCTACGACCCGCGCAACGCGGTTGGCCAGCCCTTCCCCGCCTTGCAGGCCGAGAATGCGCCGCTCACCGTGATCGAGCGTGATCGCCACATCGGGCCGCGCCATGGCAAGCCGCTTCACCACGTCGAGGCATGCGGCATATTCGCTGCGCGGCGTGCGAAGGAATTTCCTGCGGGCGGGGATCTTCGCGAACAGGTTTTCGACCCGGACGCGGGTACCAGGCGGCAAGGCTGCGGGCCCTTCTGCCACCAGTTCGCCGTGATCGACCACGCGTTTCCAGCCCTGTTCGGCGCCCTGCGGCCGGCTTTCGAGCGTGAAGCGGGCGACGCTGGCGATGCTCGGCAAGGCCTCGCCCCTGAAGCCGAGGGTCGACACCTGCTCGATCGCCTCGTCCGGCAGCTTCGATGTGGCGTGGCGTTCGAGGGCGAGCGCCATTTCATCGGGCGTCATCCCGCACCCGTCGTCCGTCACTTCGAGGCTGGTGAGGCCGCCTTCCACCAGCTTGACCGCGATGCGCGTCGCACCCGCGTCGATGGCGTTTTCGACCAGTTCCTTGAGCGCGGAAGACGGCCGCTCCACCACCTCGCCGGCAGCGATGCGGTTGACCAGATTGTCGGGCAGGCGGCGGATAGTCGGCATGGAAAACCGACTCTAACGACGAATCGCCGGAAATCCGAGACGGCACGTGTGAGTAATCCCCGTCAGGACCACTGAAATTTTTGGCATTCGCCGCATAATCTCGCTAAGGAGCGCGCACCATTTCCCCCCGGAACAGGTGCGAGCGGCTTCGACCGCCCCTCGCCTCGTCAAATTCTAACGGAAAATCGCGTCAAAATGGGCTTCTGGAACAACATCTTCAAATTCGGCGTGCAGAACATGGCGATCGACCTCGGGACCGCCAACACGCTGGTTTACGTGCAGGATCAGGGCATCGTCCTGAACGAGCCGAGCGTGGTCGCACTCGAGACGATCAACGGCATGAAGCGCGTGAAGGCCGTTGGCGACGATGCGAAGATGATGATGGGCAAGACGCCCGATTCCATCGAGGCCATCCGCCCGCTGCGTGACGGCGTGATCGCCGACCTCGACGTGGCCGAGGAAATGATCAAGCACTTCATCCGCAAGGTGAACGGCCGCAAGAGCCTGATGCGATATCCGGAAATCACGATTTGCGTTCCTTCGGGCTCCACCTCGGTCGAACGCCGCGCGATCCGCGACGCGGCATCGAATGCCGGGGCCTCGCAGGTCTACCTGATCCTAGAACCCATGGCAGCCGCGATCGGCGCCGACATGCCCGTGACCGAGCCGGTCGGCAGCATGGTCGTCGACATCGGCGGCGGCACCACCGAAGTTGCCGTCCTGTCGCTCCGAGGCCTCGCCTACACCACCTCGGTCCGCACGGGCGGCGACAAGATGGACGAAGCCATCGTCAGCTACGTGCGACGACACCACAATTTGCTGATCGGTGACGCGACGGCCGAACGCATCAAGAAGGACTACGGCATCGCCCGCGCTCCGGAAGACGGCATCGGCGAACAGATCACCATCAAGGGCCGCGACCTCGTCAACGGCGTGCCGAAGGAAATCACGATCAACCAGGGCCACATCGCCGAAGCCCTGAGCGAACCGATCGGTGCCATCGTCGAAGGCGTGCGCATCGCGCTGGAAAACACCGCTCCCGAACTGGCTGCCGACATCGTCGACCAGGGCATCGTGCTGACCGGCGGCGGCGCGCTGATCCAGGGCCTCGACGAATATCTTCGCGACGAAACCGGCCTGCCGGTGACCATCGCCGAAGATCCGCTCTCCTGCGTCGCAATCGGCACGGGCCGCGCCATGGAAGACCCGATCTACCGCGGCGTGCTGATGACCGCTTGAGGAAGGCTTAGGATATGGCGCCGGGCGGGACACGGCGCTCGGGCTATTCGCGGCGGGCGCAATACAATCTTTTTACCGGCTACATCATCGCCGGGGTCGGCGCGCTTATCGGTGCGGTGCTGCTTGCGCTGTCGTTCTTCCAGCCCACCTTCTTCGGCGGTCCGCGCAGTGCTGCACAGGATGCAGCCACACCGGCGACGGAAACCGTTGCTACGGTCCGCACCGGCAGCAAGTCGCTGTGGGATTCGATCCGCGGCTATTACCGTGCAGGCTCCAAGAACGCCGAACTCAAGCGCGAGATGGAGCTTGCCCGCATCCGGCTGAAGGAAGCCGAGGCAGTCCGGCAGGAAAACGTGCGCCTCAAAGGCCTGCTCGACCTTCAGGACCAGGAGCGCAAGCCCGTTGCCGTGGCGCGCCTTATCGGATCGACATCGGCCAGCACTCGCCGCTTCGCCTATCTCGGCGCTGGCGAGCGTGACGGCGTACGCGTCGGCATGCCCGTCCGGTCCCCGCGCGGGGTGGTCGGGCGCATCCTCGAAACCGGGCGCGATTCCTCGCGCGTCCTGCTGCTGACCGACAGCGAAAGCGTGCTGCCCGTGCGCCGTGCAGGCGATGAAGTGGTCGCCTTTGCCGAAGGGCGCGGCGACAGCCTGCTGCGGATCAAGCTCATCAACCTCGGCATCAATCCCCTGAAGCCGGGCGACATGTTCGTGACCTCCGGCGCAGGCGGTTACTATCCGCCCGGCATCGCCGTGGCGATCGTTACCGAGCTGACCGATGATGGCGGCCTTGCCCGCATCGTATCGGACCCTGCGGCGACCGACTTCGTCGCGATCGAACCGATCTTCGAGCCCGAGGGCGCAAAGGGAGCGACCACTCCCATCGAAGAGGAGCTCGGCGACTGATGGAGCGGATGGAACCGCGCGCCCGCAGCGACGCCTACGGCAGCCGCATAAACCGTTCGCATTCGCCGCTGGTCGCCAACATCGTGCCATGGCTGTCGATCCTGCTGGGATCGCTGCTGCCAATATTCCCGATTGCCGCAGCATTGCCGATGGTCCCGCCCCTCGGCTTCCTCATGCTGCTGGGTTGGCGACTGGTTAGGCCGGGACTCCTGCCTGTCTGGGCAGGTTTTCCGCTCGGCCTGTTCGACGACCTGTTCAGCGGCCAGCCCTTCGGATTCGCGATCCTGTTCTGGTCCGCGACGCTGCTCGCGATCGAATTCGTCGAGATGCGACTGCCGTGGCGCGCGTTCTGGCAGGACTGGTTCACGGCAGGTATACTGGTCGCCGCTTATATCCTTGGCGCGTGGATGCTTTCGGGCGCCACGCCGACCCTGCCGTCCTTCGTTGCCCTGGTGCCGCAGCTCGTGTTCTCGATCCTCGTCTTCCCGATCATCGCCCGCTTCATCGCCCGGCTCGACCGCCTGCGGCTGCGGCGCTGGAAGCGCGTCTGATGGGCCTGTTTTCGAAACGACGCGGGATTTCAGGACGTCCGAAAGACCTCGTCAGCCAGACCACGCTCGACAATGCTTTCGACCGGCGCACCTTTGTCGTAGCTGCCGGCATGGGCGGGCTCGGTACGATCCTTGCCGGGCGCATGGCCTATATCGCCATTGCCGAGAACGAGCGCTGGGTGCTGGAATCGGAAAGCAACCGGGTCAACTTGTCGCTCATTCCGCCGCGGCGCGGCTGGATCCTCGACCGCAATGGCGCGCCGCTGGCATCCAACCGTGCCGACTTCCGCGTCGACGTCATCCCCGACCGGATGAAGGACACGCAGGAGACCATCGATGCGCTGGCCGACATCCTCAACCTTGAAGCGACCACCGTTGCCGACATCACCAAGCGGATCGACGATGCACGCGGCTTCCAGCCCGTGGAGGTCGCAACCGGCCTCGATTACGACCAGTTCGCTGCAATCAGCGTACGCCTGCCGGACTTGCCCGGCGTGGTCCCGCAGCGCGGCTTCTCTCGCTTCTACCCCACCGGCCCCAGCGTCGGGCACCTGATCGGTTATGTCGGCCCCGCCTCGGCCGAGGAATACGAGGAAAATCCCGACCCCATCCTGATCACGCCCGGCTACAAGATCGGCAAGGACGGGCTGGAAAAGCAGTTCGAACAGGAACTGCGCGGCAAGCCCGGGGCTCGCCGCGTCGAAGTCACCGCATCGGGCCGCATCGTGCGCGATCTCGAGACGCGCGAGGACGTACAGGGCGATCCCATCCGCCTGACGATCGACGGCCCGCTGCAGGACTATGCCGCGCGCCGGATCGGGCTCGAAAGCGGCTCCGTCGTGGTGATGGATTGCGAGACGGGCGACCTGCTGTGCATGGCCTCCATGCCCAGCTTCGATCCGAACAGCTTTTCCGCCGGCATCGGCCGCGTCGAATATTCGATGCTGCGCGATGATGAACGCGTGCCACTACGCAACAAGGTCCTCAAGGGCCTCTATCCGCCCGGATCGACAGTCAAGCCGATGGTCTCGATGGCGTTCCTCAAGGAAGGCCTCGACCCGGACGAGACCGTGTTCTGCGGCGGCGGCCTCAGGGTCGGCAATCGCGTGTTCCGCTGCTGGAAGCGTGGCGGCCACGGCACGGTCAACATGGCCAAGGGCATCTACCAGTCCTGCGACGTATATTATTACCACTTCGCCCAGCGCATCGGCATGGACCCGATCGCCGCAATGGCGAAGCGCTGCGGCATGGGGCAGGAATTCGAGCTGCCCGTGACCAGCCAGTTCTACGGCACCGTGCCGGACCCCGCGTGGAAAATGAAGAAATACGGGCGCGAATGGGCAGCCTTCGATACCGTCAACGCCACCATCGGCCAGGGATACATGCTGTCGAACCCGCTACAGCTGGCGGTGATGAGCGCACGCATTGCTACCGGTCGCCATGTCGAACCGAGGCTCGTCTCGACCACGCCGGTCAAGGGCTTCGAGCAGGTCGATTTTCCCGAAGAGCACGTGAAATACGTGCGCCAGGCGATGAGTGACGTGGTCAACGGCCCCGGCACTGCGGGGCGCGGTCGCCTGCCCTTCGACGATATCCTGATGGCCGGCAAGACGGGTACTGCACAGGTCGTCGGCCTCAACCTTTCGGACGGCAAGAGCGGTCCCTGGAAGTACCGCGACCACGGCCTGTTCATTTTCTTCGCTCCCTTCGACAAGCCGAAATACGCCGGCGCTGTCGTGATTGAGCACGGCGGCGGTTCGGGTGCCGCCTACCCGATCGCGCGCGACGTGATGACCTTCCTATTCGATCCGGCGAAGGGCATGGACGCCCTTCGCGCGCTGGAAAGCCAGTGGGGCGGCACGGCGCAGCAGCGCCTCGATGCGAAATACCGCGCTTATGCCATGGCCGCAGGAGAGGCGGTCCAGCCCGTACCCGCCCGCGACGAGGAAATCTTCGACCAGGTCGAGGCCGAGGCCCGCGTTGCCGCACGCCAGCCCGAAACGATCGCCAACGAATCCGTCCAGCCCCGCGTGGACACCTCCGAGAGCGAACGGAGCCCGCCGCCCAGCGCGGTGCCCAGCCCCGCCCCCAGTCCGTCCCCTTCACCGGCAGCAGCAGCGCCTTCCGGTCCGGCACAATGACGAGTATCGTCCCCGCCCCAGTCGCGCGTCAGCCGTGGATGATGCTGTTCCCGCTCATCGGGCTCATTGCATTCGGCGCGCTGGTGTTGACCTCTGCGGCCGCAGGCGACTTCTCGCGCTACGCGGAATCGCACCTGATCCGCTTTGCCATCTTCCTGACCATGGCAATCGTGATCTCGCGGTTCTCCAAGGACCTTGTCACTTTCTTCGCCTACCCCGGCTACATCGCCATCCTACTGCTGCTCATGGCGGTGGAGATCATGGGTACCCTCGGCGGGGGGAGCCAGCGGTGGCTCGAAGTCGGGCCGATCCGTATCCAGCCATCGGAACTGATGAAGCCGGCTGTCGTCGTGGCGCTAGCCCGTTTCTATGATACCCTCCCGGTGGGCATGGTGCCGACGTGGCGCGCGTTGATACCGGCAGGCGCGCTTATCATGTTCCCCATGGCCTTCGTGCTCCTGCAACCGGACCTGGGTACCTCGCTTGCGATCGGCTTTGGCGGCGGCCTCGTGATGTTCTTCGCCGGGCTGCCGCTGCGGTGGTTCCTGATGGCGGGCGCTGCGGGCCTGGCAGCCATACCGTTTGCGTTCTTCTTCGCGCTTCAACCATACCAGCAGGATCGCGTGACGACTTTCCTCGATCCTGAAAGCGACCCGCTGGGCGAAGGTTATCAGATCACCCAGTCCAAGATCGCCATCGGTTCGGGTGGCCTGACCGGCAAGGGTTTCAACGAAGGTTCGCAGAGCCACCTCAATTACCTGCCCGAACCGCACACCGATTTCGTCTTCGCCACTATGGCAGAGGAATGGGGCCTCATGGGCGGCCTCTTCGTCATCGGCTGCTTTGCACTGATTCTCGGCTGGGGTTTCAAGGTGGCCAGGGACAGCACCGACAGGATGGGCAAATTGCTCGCCGCGGGCATGACCGCCACGATCTTCTTCTTCGTCGCCATCAATCTCATGATGGTGATGGGCTTTGCGCCGGTGGTCGGGATTCCGCTGCCATTCGTGAGCCATGGCGGCAGTTCCATGATGACCAACATGATGTGCATCGGCGTGCTGATGATGATCAATCGCTGGAACCGGAACGCTCCGCGTCGCGGCCTTTTGACATGAGTGCGTTTTAGCCCTTTCAATCCGCGAAGCACCCGCTATATGAGCGCCTCCCCCGAGTCGGGGGCCACCCGCACCACCGGGTCGGAACGCGGCAAGATCGCGAGAGTGGACGCATAGCTCAGTTGGTAGAGCAGCTGACTCTTAATCAGCGGGTCCTAGGTTCGAGCCCTAGTGCGTCCACCATTTCCCCATAATTTGAACGCGTTACCCTTTCTGGGGACATCTTGTCATGCCTTGATGTGACATCGCGCTTGGCTATCACATTTTGATGTGATACCTCGCCGCCTATGAACACGATCGAAAAAGTTCGCACGCTCATCTCGCAAGGCCTCATGACCCGCGCCGGGCTTGCCCGCGCTGCCGGGCTCCACGCCAATACCCTGCGCGACTGCGCGGAGGAGAGCTGGAACCCCACCGCCGACACGCTCGGCAAGCTAGAGGCTTTCCTTGAGGCGAATGACGAGACGCCGGTGATCGTCGGCGCCGAAGAGATCATCGACGAGGCGCGCAACGGCCGCATGTTCATCCTGGTCGACGATGAGGATCGCGAAAACGAAGGCGACCTCATTATCCCTGCCCAGATGGCCACCCCGAATGCCATCAACTTCATGGCCACCCACGGCCGGGGCCTGATCTGCCTCGCACTCGACCGCAAGCGGGTCGATGCGCTTGGCCTCCAGCCAATGAGCCGCGACAACCGCGAGAGCATGCAGACGGCCTTCACCACCTCCATCGAGGCAAAGGAAGGCGTCACCACCGGCATCAGCGCCGCCGACCGATCGCGCACAGTCTCGGTCGCCATCGACAGCACCAAGGGCCCCGACGACATCGTCACGCCGGGCCATGTCTTCCCCCTCGCCGCGCGCGACGGCGGCGTGCTGGTGCGCGCCGGCCATACCGAGGCAGCAGTCGATATCTCGCGCCTTGCCGGCCTCAATCCTTCGGGCGTTATCTGCGAGATCATGAACGAGGACGGGACCATGTCGCGTCTCGACGACCTCGTGGTTTTCGCGCGCAAGCACGACATGAAGATCGGCACCATCCGCGACCTGATCGAATACCGCATGCGGCACGACCACCTGGTGGAGCGGATTACCGAAGACAGCTTCGAATCCGACTACGGCGGCACGTGGCGGATGATGACCTATCGCAACAAGGTCGACGGCAGCGAAAGCTACGTCCTGCAGAAAGGCGAAGTGAAGGAAGGCGAACCCACCCTCACCCGTGTCCACCCGATCTCCATCTTCGACGATGTGCTGGGCAAGCCCGGCCCGCGCAAACGCACGCTCCAGCGCGCGATGCAGGCAGTGGGCGAACACGGTTCGGGCGTAATCGTCATCATCACCGGGCGCCCTGCCACCGGCTATGGCGAGAGCGAGGCCCAGCGTAATGTCGGTATCGGGTCGCAGATCCTTGCCGACCTGGGTGTCGAGGACATGATCCTGCTCAGCAATTCACAGCCCAATGTCGTCGCGATCGAAGGCTACGGCCTCAATATCGTCGATCACCTTCCCATTCCGGAGTAACCACCATGGCAAACTTCCTCATCGTCGAAGCGCGCTTCTACGACCACCTTAACGACATGTTGGTTGCCGGAGCCCGCGCCGCACTGGAAGCCGAAGGCCATAGCGTCGATGTCCTGACCGTACCCGGCGCACTTGAAGTACCCGGTGCGATTGCCATGGCTGACGAAAGCGGTCGCTACGACGGCTTCGTTGCCATCGGCGTCGTCATTCGCGGCGAAACCTATCACTTCGAGATCGTCGCCGGCGAAAGCGCGCGCGGCATCATGGCGCTGACCATGGACGGCATCGCTATCGGCAATGGAATTCTGACTGTCGAGAACGAGGAACAGGCCATCGTCCGCGCCGATCCCAAGCAGAAGGACAAGGGCGGCGAAGCGGCCAAGGCTGCGCTCGCCCTGCTCGACCTCCAGTCCCGTTTCGGGGCCTAGTCCGCTCCGTCGAGGAAGCCACCTAGACCCAGGGGCGCGAAAGGCCCCAGGATCAGCTGTTCGAAGACACCGATCCCTTCACGCCCGTCATTGCCGGTCACGCGCACCGGTATCTGGACATGGAGGTTTTCCGGCGAAAGCGGATCGAGGGCAGCAAGGTCGATGTCCTCTCGCTCCACGCGCAGCGGCCCGTGGTGCATGCCGTGTCCCCATACCGGATGGGTGTAGCCGAGGCCGCGCATCTGGAACCGGCCGAGCGGTTCGAAACTCACCTGTTCCGGCGCACCCTTCAGCGCGAGCGACAGGGTCCCGCCTGATGGCCACCGCGTGCCCGCCGTAAGGCGCGTGCGCATGCTGCCGTGCCCTTCCGCAATGTCCTGTGCATCGGCCCCGTCGGGCGCCCAGGCAGCGCGCGTGTTCCAGGCGTCGCCCATCTCGTCGTTGTTGACGTGGAAGAACAGGCTGCCGTCACCGAAATTGATCGGCGTCCATTGCCAGAAGAAACCTGACAGGTCGTGCCCGGGGATAGACTGCGGGTCACGCTGGCCAACCGGACGGATGCCCCAGCTGCGGTCGCGCGTTCCGGCAGTACCCTCGGCAATGGCGTGATTTTCTCCATCGAGAGATATCCAGCCCCGGCAATGGCCGTTCTGGGTCATCCGCGTGTAGTCCATGAAGGCACGCGGGCCGAGGCGGCGGATGAAGCGCGGCTCCTCGATCGGGAAGGCGCGGCCGGTGAAGGTGAATTCCGCGGAAATGCCGTCGGTTTCCTCGACCGTGACCTTCAGCGCATGGAGTGGCTCGATCACCTCGATCGAAATCGGGCCGCAGCGCAGCGCCATCCGCTCCATCTTCATTTCTGCACTGGCATGGATGCAGTGCTGCACGTCGCCGCGGATAAAGCTGAAATGGGCATCCACGATATCGAGGTGAGGATAGATTCCGAAGGCGCAGGCGAAGAAGCCGCTGCCGTCGGGGGCATAGCCGTTGAAGAAATAGCGGTCGTAGAAATTCCGGTCCGTGCCGGAATAGGCGATCGGCTCCGGTGTCTGGTGGACCGGATATTCGTCTCCGCGTGAAAGGACCATCAGTGTGCCTCCTTCATGGCGCCGATACTGTCATGCTTCAGGGCCAGCGCACAGGCCCCGCGGGCCATCGACAGGAAATTTGCATCCCCGCGATCCGTCCGCTCGACGAAAGCGGCGCTGAAAACGGCGGTAGATAGGCCGTGCAGGATGCCCCTTCGGTAATCAGCGTAAATGCCTCCGCGGGTGAGCGGAACCCCGCGTCCGTCCATTTCCGCCAGATAGAGATCGAGCAATTCGTCTTCATGCGTCAGGCCGAGCTCGCCGATCCCGCAGCCGAGGAAATAGCCGATGTCCGTCATGGCCATGCCGGGCGCCACGGTCTGCCAGTCAAGGATGGCGACAGGTTCCGCCCCGCCCCGAATGTCGAACAGCATGTTGTCGAGGCGGAAGTCACCGTGGATCAGGCACTGGTGCCGATGCTGCTGGTGTATTTGCGAGCCGTAAACTTGGGCAAATTCCTCGCAGACGGTCATAAACTCCGGCTCGAGGCGATCCTTGTACCGCTCACGAAAGATGGCCTGCGCATGCGGGTACATCAGCGCCACGCGCTCGGCGACGGCGGGAGAAGGGACAATCCATTCGGCCTCGATTATCGAAGCCTTGCCCCAGCTGGGCGCGTGGATTGCTGTTGCCTGGCGGATTGCGGCTCGTGCGTCCTCCAGCGTGCAGCCAGAAATCTGGTCGCCCTGCCGTGCAGGACCAAGATCCTCGAAAATCAGGCAGAACCGGTGGCCTTCCTCGCAGGTGGCCGCAAAGTGGACTTGCGGCACGCGGACATCGAGCTTGGGTGCGACATCGCGATAAAACAGCACTTCCTTTCGATAGAGCCCGAACATCGCGGCGGTTTCACGGCTGGTGGCATCGGCTGCGGGGAACTTGCCCGCCAGTGTCGCAGGGGTCGACGCACCAACCTCGGGCCCGTCCAGCGTGAAGCGAACGCTGTCGCCCACCTGTCCCGTGCCGATGGATTTCCACGATACACCGCTCACTTCCGAACCGAGCATCGCGGACAGCCACTCTGCCGTCACCTCATCCGGATGGACCGGGAATTCTCCCATGCAGTTCCTTCCTCTCCCCTAGGTAGAGAAAGCTAGCCACCGGAAAAGAACATGGCAATCGCAGCGCATTATCGGCTGCGGACAGAATGAGCCGCACCGACCGCCAAGACGAAATCGCCGACGTTATCGCGCGGCTGGAAGATTGCCTGGTGCGGCTCGACGCGCTCGGTTGCCAGCAGGCAGCGCGTCGCGTCGATCACGCGATAGAGGATTTGCGCAGCGCCAGCGCGGCGCGCCGATCCGGTCAGCCGAAGCAGCCGCGCCCTGCATAGACTGCGCTGTCGCCCAGTTCTTCCTCGATACGGATGAGCTGGTTGTACTTGGCAAGCCGGTCCGAACGCGCGAGCGAGCCGGTCTTGATCTGCCCGCAATTGGTCGCAACGGCGAGGTCTGCGATGGTCGCGTCTTCGGTCTCGCCCGAACGGTGCGACATGACCGCGGTGTAGCCGGCGCGGTTCGCAATGCTCACGGCGTCGAGCGTTTCGGTCAGCGTGCCGATCTGGTTGACCTTCACCAGCAGCGAATTGGCGAGGCCCTGCTCGATCCCGTCGACAAGGCGGCGGGGGTTGGTGACGAAGAGATCGTCGCCGACCAGCTGGACCTTGTCGCCGATCAGGTCGGTCAGCGCCTTCCAGCCTGCGAAATCGTCTTCGCCCATGCCATCTTCGATCGAACGGATCGGGTAGTCGGCGCACAGCTTGGCGAGATACGCGGCCATTTCCTCGCCCGAAAGCGACAGGTTCTCGCCCGAAATCAGGTACCTGCCGTCCTTGAAGAATTCGGTCGAAGCGCAGTCCAGCGCCAGCACGACATCGTCACCGGGCGTGAAGCCTGCCTGCTCGATCGAACCCATGATGAAGTCTAGCGCATCGCGCGTACTGGCAAGATCGGGCGCGAAACCGCCCTCATCTCCGACTGCCGTCGCAAGGCCCTTCTGCGACAGGTTCTTCTTCAGCGTATGGAAAATCTCGGCACCCCAGCGCACGGCCTCGGCAAGGCTGTCGGCGCCCACCGGCATGACCATGAATTCCTGGATGTCGATCGGGTTGTCGGCATGCTCGCCGCCATTGATGATGTTCATCATCGGCACCGGCAGCACGTGGGCCGAAACACCGCCGATATAGGAATAGAGCGGCAGGCCGCGCGCGTTGGCCGCCGCCTTGGCAACCGCCATGCTGGTGCCGAGGATCGCGTTGGCGCCAAGGCGGCCCTTGTTCGCGGTATCGTCGAGCGCGATCATGGCAAGGTCGATGTCGCGCTGGTCCTCGGCATCGAAATTGCCGATCAGCAGGTCGCGGATTTCGCCATTGGTGGCATCGACCGCCTTCAGCACGCCCTTGCCGAGATAGCGGGACTTGTCGCCGTCACGCAGTTCGACCGCCTCGTGCGCGCCGGTCGAGGCACCCGAGGGCACTGCCGCGCGGCCGAAGCTTCCGTCTTCGAGGAGCACGTCGACTTCGACAGTCGGATTGCCACGGCTGTCGAGAATTTCGCGGGCGTGGATGTCGATGATCGCGGTCATTTGGAACGAACTCCTCGGCAGGGTGTTGTAATAATGTAGGACACCACTAGATTGGGTCTGCGGGCAGCGCTCTATGCGCCGGAACATGTCGGTGCAAGCCGCGTTGCAAAAAGGAAAGCCGGGTCTTGCCTGATACCCGGAATGAATAGGTATTTGACGGGAAGGACAGGCTGATGGCCGCAGACAAGAAGACGACTGGTTCCAAGAAGCGAACCACCACCGCACCGCAGAAATCAACCACCCGGAAAAAGCCCGTGAAAACGGTAGCCAAGAAGGGTGCAGCAAAGGAGAAGGCGCCCGTGACCAACACCGCCACCGACAACAACGACACCACCACCGGCACTGCGCATCGCGCCGAAGCCAAGAGCCGGTTCAATGCCGCTCTCGAAGAAGCCAAGGCCGGCGCTGCCGCGCTGCGCGCCGAAGGCAAGGAGCGCGCCGCCGCCTATCGCGGCCAGGCCAAGGGCAAGGGCGAGGACTGGGTTGCCGAAGCCAAGACCTACGGCACCGAAGCCCGCGTCAAGGGCAAGGAACTCGCCACCGAAGGCAAGGCGAAGACCAGCGAAGGCCTGCGTGCGCTCAGCCGCACGATCAGCGACAATGCCTACCAGGTCGATGAAAAGCTTGGTTCGAAGTACGGCGAATACGCCCGCACCGCGTCCAAGTCGCTCGACGACTATGCCGGCAAGCTCGACGACAAGAGCGTCGACGACCTTGTCGAGGACGGCCGCGAATTCGTCCGCAAGAGCCCGGGACTGGCCATCGGTATTGCAGCCGCTGCCGGTTTCATGCTTTCTCGCCTCTTCCGTCGCTGATCAGTGACAAGAGGGGGCTCGATGCTGGAAGAACAAGAGCGCGATAAAGCGCCGTACAACGGGCCGGTCGACCTGCCCGACAGTTACGAGTCCGAGGATGACGACCTAGAACCGCACGGTCCGTCGCTGACGGATGACATCATGGCCCTGCTGGAAGACGGCAGGACCTATGCCGAGGCCGAAATGGCCTACCAGAAAAGCCGTGCGAGCTTTGCCGCAAACCGTCTCAAGGGCGCCATTGCTTTCGGGCTTGGCGCCTTTGGCGTTTTGCACCTCGCACTTATTGCCATGACTGTGGGTCTAGTAATCGCGCTGGTACCGCTGGTCGGCCCGTGGATTGCCACAGCGATCGTAACCGCCGCGCTGATCGGGCTGGGGCTGCTGTTCCTCAGCCTGTTGAAGACCCGCATCGACGAGATCCGCGATGCATTTTCGGACAATGGCGATGAGTAATCGCAAGGCCCGGATGCTGGCCGATCGCCACCTGCGCGATTCCGCCCGCGCGTTGGTCGAGGCAGATATCGAGAACCTGAAAGTCGGCTTCAACCAGAAGTCGCTCGGCGAACGCGCCTTCGACCGCGTTCGTGAAGGGGCGATCGACGTCTACGAAGAAGCGGTCGATGTGGCGGAAAACAACAAGGGCGCCCTCGCCGCCCTGCTCGCTGCCGTCATCGTATGGTTCGCGCGCAACCCGCTGCTGTCCTTGCTCGGGCTTGGCGAGGAAGAAGAGGACGAAGAGTCCCTATCAGACGACGAATAGACGGAACGGCCCCCCAGGCTGAACCGTTGGTTCGATGCACACCAGATTTCGGAGAAACCCCATGGCAAACAAGGCCACCAACAACGTCACCCCCATCAGCGCCGACAGCCAGCTCAGCGATGCCGAAAAGCGCGAACAGCTCCGCGCCCGCATCGCTGCAGGTGAGCGTCGCAACAGTGAACGTTCCTTCGCCGACCAGGCCAAGGATGTCGCGGACAGCGCAGTGGACTTCGCGAAGAAGCATCCGATCGCGACCGTTGCAGGCGCCGTCGCCGTCGGCCTCGCCATAGGCGCCATGACGCGACGCGGGCGCGCACTGGGCCGCCGCGGCGGCTCACTGGCAGCCTACGCTGCCGAAGCCGCGATCGCCTATGGCCTCTCGATGATGGAAGGCGCCGGCGACAAGTTCGAGGACTATTCCGACGCGGCAGGCACTCAGGCCCGCCGGTTGAAGCGCGACGCCGGCTACCGCCTCGACAGCATCGGCGATGCCATCGCATCGGGCAGCCGCAAGGCAAGCCGTAAGTCCTCGCGCACCGTGCGCGACCTGAAGGCGCGCATCGCTCGCTAACTCATACGTAATAGCTAGGCTTTAGAGCGGCGCGACGGGTTTGCCTGTCGCGCCGGTTTCGCTATGGGCAGGGCAAATCTCCTCCCCAATTCGGAAAAAGAACGAACCATGGAAGAAAAAGAGAGCAAGCAGACGCTCTATCTGGTGATGGGCGGCCGCGTGACCGACCCGCGCAGCATGACCTTTGCCGACCCCGAAAGCATCCACGTCGCCGGCGTCTATTCCAGTTATGACGATGCTGAAAACGCATGGCGCGGCAACGCCCAGCGCACGGTCGACGATGCGGAAATGAAATACGTCATCGTCCACCTGCACAAGCTGCTCGATCCCGAAGCCTGACAACGGCCTTGGCCTACTCCATCCGCCCTTACCAGGACTCTGATGCCGAGGGGCTGGCGGACGTATGCCGGGCGGCAATCCGCGGGATCGGACCGGAAGCCTATTCCAACGACCAGGTAGAAGCGTGGCTGGCCCGGCACCCGGGCGCCGCGCTTTACCGTGAACGGGTCGCCAATGGCGCGACCATCTTCGTCGCTGCCGGAGAGGACGACGAACCGGTCGCCTATGCCCTGCTCGAGCCGGACGGCCATCTCGACCACCTCTACAACCACCCCGCGCACACTCGTAAGGGTCTGGCGCTGAACCTGCTGGCGACGGCCTCGCTCTATGCCCGGCATCACGGGATCAAGCGGCTGTACACCGAAGCGAGCGACCTCGCCCGCCCCTCGTTCGAGGAGGCGGGTTACGTCGCAACGGAAAAACGCGAGTTCAAAATCGACGGCGTGCCGATCCACAATTGGGCGATGGAAAAGACGGTCGACTGACGCGTAGGCCGATGGCCCCGCGTCACAATCAGATGAATTCGATCTTCTCGACGAGGTAGAACTTGTCGCCCGAGGGAACGGTCACTTCGACTTCGTCATCGACCTGCTTGCCGATCAGCGCGCGTGCGATCGGCGAGGTGTAGGAAATCCGGCCCTTCGAAGCGTCCGCTTCGGTCTGGCCGACGATCTGGTACTTCACCGGCTTGTCGTTTTCGTCGAGCAGCGTGACCGTCGCACCGAAGACGACCTTGTCGCCAGAAAGCGTGGTCGGGTCGATGATCTGCGCCCGGCTAATCTTGTCTTCAAGATCGCCGATCATCGCCTCTACCTGGCCCTGGCGTTCCTTGGCGGCGTGGTATTCGGCGTTTTCCGAAAGGTCGCCATGCGCGCGCGCTTCCTCGATCGCATCGACGATCTTCGGACGCTCCGCCCGCAGCACCTTCAGGTCGGCAGTGAGCTTTTCATAGCCCTCGGCCAGCATCGGCACCTTGTCCATCGAACCCCAATTCCTTCCTGCTCGCGCAATCTCCCGGGACAATTCGAGCCCGGTCCGCAAGGTTAGCGGAGCCTCGGTCGCTCGGATGTGTGGGAGATACGCCGTGTGTTCTGGTCAGCTATAATAGTCTTGCAATGAACGCACTTCAAGCTGCTCGGTAGAAACCTCGGCAATCGCGCGTGCGGCGGCAAGGCTGGCGGCAGCAGTCGTGTAGTACGGCAGCTTCTTTTCGAGCGCGGCCACACGGATAGACTGGCTGTCCAGCAGCGACTGCCAGCCCTCGGTCGTGTTGAAGATCAGGTGCACGTCGCCGTCGATAATGGCATCGACGATGTGCGGGCGACCTTCGGCAACCTTGTTGACCAGTTCGACTGCCAAGTCCTTGCCCGACAGGAAGCGCTGCGTGCCGCCGGTGGCGATGACGCGGAAGCCCTTGGCCAGCAGCGTTTCGACTGCAGGCAGGATGACTTCCTTGTCGCTGTCCTTGACCGAGACGAACAGCGTGCCGCCCTGCGGCAGCTTCATGCCCGCGCCCAGTTGGGACTTGAGGAAAGCAGCCGGAAAATCGCGGTCGATGCCCATGACTTCGCCGGTGCTCTTCATTTCGGGCGAAAGCACAGGGTCCGAGCCGGGGAAACGGCTGAACGGGAACACGGCTTCCTTCACCGCCATATGGTTCGGCTTCAGGTTGAACGGCTCGAAGTGCGAGAGCTTCTCGCCCGCCATGACGCGCGCGGCGACCTTGGCGACGGGTCGGCCGATCGCCTTCGCCACGAAGGGCACGGTGCGGCTGGCACGCGGGTTGACCTCGATCAGGTAGACCTCTCCGTCCTTCACCGCGAACTGCACGTTCATCAGGCCGCGCACGTCGAGCGCACGGGCAAGCTCGCTCGCCTGGCGCTCCATCTCGTCGATGATGTCCTGCGGCAGGCTGTAGGGCGGCAAGGTGCAGGCGCTGTCGCCCGAGTGGACGCCGGCTTCCTCGATATGCTGCATCACGCCCGCGATGCGGACTTCCTCGCCATCGGAAATCACGTCCACGTCGCATTCGACCGCATCGCGCAGGTACTGGTCGACCAAGACCGGGCTGTCGCCCGACACGTTCACCGCGGTGTTGATGTAGTCGTCGAGCTGCGCGAGGCTGTCGACGATCTCCATCGCACGCCCGCCTAGCACGTAGCTGGGGCGCAGCAGCACCGGATAGCCGATCCGCGCAGCCACGGCGGCTGCTTCGTCACGGCTCTTGGCGATGCCGTTTTCCGGCTGCTTGAGGTCGAGCTTGTTGACCAGCTTGGCAAAGCGTTCGCGGTCTTCGGCAAGGTCGATCGCATCGGGCGATGTGCCGAGGATCGGAATGCCTTCACGCTCCAGCGCGGCGGCAAGCTTGAGCGGGGTCTGCCCGCCGAACTGCACGATCACGCCGACAAGGTCGCCCTTCGACATCTCGACGCGCAGGATTTCCAGCACGTCCTCTTCGGTCAGCGGCTCGAAATAGAGGCGGTCCGAAGTGTCGTAGTCGGTCGAAACCGTCTCTGGGTTGCAGTTGACCATGATGGTCTCGTAGCCGGCCTCGGCCAGCGCGAAGCAGGCGTGGACGCAGCAATAGTCGAACTCGATGCCCTGCCCGATGCGGTTTGGGCCGCCCCCGAGGATGACGATCTTCTTGCGGTCGGACGGATCAGCCTCGTCCTCGGGCTCGCCGAAGCTGGGCGCTTCGTAGGTCGAGTACATGTAGGGCGTGATCGCCTCGAACTCTGCAGCGCAGCTATCGATGCGCTTGAAGACCGGATAGACGCCCAGCTTGTGGCGCAGCTTGCGCACTTCCTGTTCGCTGGTCGCACCGGCCATGGCGCGCAGCGCGTCGTGCAGCAGGCCCGAACGCTTGGCCTGCGTTTCGGCAAGACCGCCCGCCACACCGACCGAACGGACCGCCAGAGTGGCGAGGCGCTTGTCGGAAAAGCCCATTGCTTTCAGGCGGCGCATTTCGGCGGCATCGCGCGGCAGGCCGTTGTGGCCGAGCATCTTCTCTTCGTAGATGATGGCTTCGATCTGTCGCAGGAACCACGGGTCGAAACCGGTGACCTGGGCGACTTCCTCGACCGTGAAATCCTCGCGGAAAGCCTGCGCGATCTTCAAGATGCGGTCAGGGGTACGCTGGCTGAGCGCCGCAGTGATCGTCTCGCGGCTCACGCCTTCGAGTTCCTGCACGCGGTTGAAGCCGTCGAGGCCCGTTTCGAGGCCGCGCAGCGCCTTCTGCATGCTTTCCTGGAAGCAGCGGCCGATGGCCATGACTTCGCCCACCGACTTCATTGCGGTGGACAGCTCGTTCTTCGAACCCTTGAACTTCTCGAAAGCGAAGCGCGGGATCTTGGTCACGACATAGTCGATGGTCGGCTCGAAACTGGCAGGCGTCGCACCGGTGATCTCGTTCTGGATCTCGTCGAGCGTGTAGCCCACGGCCAGCTTCGCCGCGACGCGCGCGATGGGGAAGCCGGTGGCCTTGGACGCCAACGCCGAGGAGCGCGAGACGCGCGGGTTCATTTCGATCACGATCAGGCGGCCATCCTTCGGATTGACTGCGAACTGTACGTTCGAACCACCTGTTTCCACGCCGATTTCCCGCAGCACCTCGATGCTGGCGGTGCGCATGATCTGGTATTCCTTGTCGGTCAGCGTCAGCGCCGGCGCGACAGTGATGGAATCGCCCGTGTGGACGCCCATCGGATCGACGTTTTCGATCGAGCAGATGATGATGGCGTTGTCCTTGCGGTCGCGCACCACCTCCATCTCGAACTCCTTCCAGCCGAGGAGCGATTCCTCGATCAGGACTTCGGTGGTGGGCGATGCGTCGAGACCTTCACGCACGATGCGCTCGAACTCGGCCTTGTTGTAGGCGATACCGCCGCCCGTGCCGCCAAGCGTGAAGCTGGGACGGATGATTGCGGGCAAGCCGGTGCGCTCCAGCACCGCATAAGCCTGGTCCACCGTGTTCGCGACGCCGCTGCGCGCGCTATCGAGGCCGATCTTGTCCATCGCCTCACGGAAACGCTGGCGGTTCTCGGCCTTGTCGATCGCATCGGCATTGGCGCCGATCATCTGGACGCCGAACTTCTCCAGCACGCCCATGTTCGCAAGGTCCAGCGCGCAGTTCAGCGCCGTCTGCCCGCCCATCGTCGGCAACACCGCGTCGGGGCGTTCCTTCTCGATGATCTTGGCGACGATTTCCGGCGTGATCGGCTCGACATAGGTGGCGTCGGCCATTTCCGAATCGGTCATGATCGTGGCGGGGTTGGAGTTGACCAGGATGACCCGGTAGCCCTCTTCCTTCAGCGCCTTGATCGCCTGCGTGCCGGAATAGTCGAACTCGCACGCCTGGCCGATGATGATCGGACCGGCGCCAATGACGAGGATCGAGGAGATGTCGGTTCTTTTGGGCATTACGCGAGCATTCCCACGAATTTTTCAAAGAGGTAAAAACTGTCTTGCGGGCCGGGACTCGCCTCGGGGTGGTATTGCACTCCGAACGCCTTCTTGCCCTTGATCGATATCCCGCAATTGGTGCCGTCGAACAGCGAGACGTGCGTCTGCTCTACCGTGTCGGGCAGCGTATCGGCATCGACCGCGAAGCCGTGGTTCATGCTGGTGATCTCGACGAGGCCTTCGCTTGCTCCCCACTCGCTCCCGACCCGCTGGACGGGGTGGTTGGCGCCGCGGTGGCCCTGGAACATCTTGGCGGTCTTCGCGCCTGCTGCAAGGCCCAGCATCTGGTGGCCGAGGCAGATGCCGAACAGCGGGATGTTCGCATCGAGCAGCCCCTTGATCACGGGCACGGCATACTGGCCGGTCGCCGC
This sequence comes from Qipengyuania gaetbuli, assembly GCF_020171365.1. Classification (NCBI taxonomy): domain Bacteria; kingdom Pseudomonadati; phylum Pseudomonadota; class Alphaproteobacteria; order Sphingomonadales; family Erythrobacteraceae; genus Qipengyuania; species Qipengyuania gaetbuli. The sequence continues at coordinate 27,456 of NZ_JAIUZO010000002.1, forward strand.
CGGATCGCCCGGGCCGTTCGACAGGAACACGCCATCGGGCTTGAGCGACAACACCTGTTCCAGCGTGGTGCGCGCAGGGACCACGGTGACCTTTGCGCCGGCCTTCACGAGGTTGCGGAAGATATTGTCCTTCGCGCCATAGTCGATCGCCACGACATGGGGCTTGTCTGCGCTGCCCTCGGTATAACCGAAGCCCAGCTGCCAGTGGCCGCCGCGCCAGTCTTCCTGTTCGGCGCGCGTCACGGCAGGCACGAGGTCCAGCCCTTCGAGACCCGACCATTCGGCGGCCTGCTGCTTCAGCGCCTTCATGTCGAACTGGCCGCGCGGATTGTGCGCGATGACCGCATTGGGAGCGCCCAGCAGGCGGATCCGGCGGGTCAGTGCGCGGGTGTCGACACCCGACAGGCCGATCTTCCCGTGTTCGCGCATCCAGTCGACGAATTCGTTCTGTGCACGGAAATTCGAATGCGGGGTCACTTCCTGCCGCACGATGCAGCCGACCGCGCCGAGCCCGCGGCTCTCGTGGTCTTCCTCGTTCGCGCCGACATTGCCGATATGCGGGAAGGTGAAGGTGACGATCTGGCTGTCGTAGGAGGGATCGGTCATCACCTCCTGGTAGCCGGTCATGGCGGTGTTGAAGCAGACTTCGCCCACCGCAGAACCGGTGGAACCGAAGCCTTTGCCCCAGATACAGGTACCGTCCGCGAGGACGAGGACTCCCGTCGCGCCTTTGGGTTGCGCGTGCGAGAATGCGGACAGGGCCATTGGGCTCTCCGAGTCAGGGGTTTCCGGCGATGTGTGCTAAGTCCCAGCCGCTAGGGACGTGAGCGAGTCCCGTCAAGCACAAGACTTGGCTTTGTGGCAGCTTGCCTTACATGGGGCCCGAACCATCCACACATTTAGAGCGAAGAGGCCTCATGCTCCGCGAGAAGATCCAATCCGAAACCGTCACCGCCATGAAGGCCAAGGACAAGGACCGCACCGCCGCGCTGCGCCTGATCGGGGCGAAGATCAAGGATCGCGACATCGAACTGCGCACTTCGGACAAGAAGCCGGAGGACGACGATCTCGTCACCGACGTGCTGATGAAGATGGCCAAGCAACGCCGCGAATCGATCGAGATGTACGAAGGCGGCGGCCGCCAGGAACTGGCCGACAAGGAAAAGGCCGAGCTGGCCGTGATCGAGGAATTCCTGCCCAAGCAGCTGAGCGAGGACGAAACCCGCGCCGCGATTGCGCAGATCAAGGCCGACCTCGGCGCCGACGGCATGAAGGACATGGGCCGCGTAATGGGCGAGCTGAAGGCCCGCCACGGCGCTACGCTCGACATGACCAAGGCCAGTGGCCTGGTGAAGGAAGCGCTTTCGTGAAGCGCCTCGCGCTCCTCGCCGCGCCTTTCGCGCTGGCGGCCTGCGGGACGAGCGAACCGGAACCCGCGCCTTCCCCCACGCCGACGCCTGCGCAGCCGCGCACGCTGGTCGGTGCCGATCTCGATCTCTCGCTGCTCGGCGCGAAGATCGTCGGGCCGCAGGGTCCGGAAGTCGAGACGGTGCTGAGCGCCGGAAACCGCCAGATCGGTACGATGGTCAGCTTTGTCGCCTGCCCCGAAGGCACGACGGAATGCATTCCGGGCAACATGCCGGAAGGGACCATCTACACCTACGTCCACAGCGTGACGCTGGCCGAAGCGCCTGCTGACGAGCCGGAAGCCGCTCCCAGCGAAGGCCCGGAAGTCGTGGAAAGCCCGCCGACCCTGTTCCGCACCACGGCCAAGGCCCACGGCTTCAACGCGGCAGTCGGCTATGCCAAGGCGCAGGCGCAGGCTACGCTCGGCAGCGAGGATGCCATCTCGATCACCAGCGACGATGGCCAGCTGATCTGGCGCGTGGTCGACGGCAGTGGCTGGAAGCCCGGCACGACGCTCACCTTCTGGTGGCAGTCGACGCTGGCGCCCGACGGGCCTGCCGATGCCTACCTCCTGGAAGTGGAAGGCAACCAGGCGGTCGCGCGCGGCCCCTTCCCGGCGATGAAAAAAGCGGCAAGCGCCAAGCCCGCCAACTAGCGGTCGGCCCCCTCACGCGATAGGGAGAGGCCATGGCCCTCTCACCCCAATGGCTGGACGAATTGCGCATGCGGACGACCCTGTCCGCAGTGATCGGTCGCACCGTCCGGCTGACCAAGGCGGGGCGCGAGTTCAAGGCCTGCTGCCCGTTCCACAACGAGAAGACGCCGAGCTTCTACGTCAATGACGAGAAGGGCTTCTACCACTGCTTCGGCTGCGAGGCGCATGGCGATGCCATCCGCTGGCTGACCGACCAGCGCGGCATGCCCTTCATGGACGCGGTGAAGGAACTGGCGGCAGAGGCCGGGATGGAAGTGCCCGCCCCCGACCCGCAGGCCGCCCGCCGCGCGGAAAAACGCGCCAGCCTGCATGACGTGACCGCAGCTGCGCAGGAATGGTTCGAAGGCAATTTGAGGGGCGGTGACGGTGCGCGTGCACGCTCCTACCTATCGCGTCGTGGATTCTCGGACGCCACGGTGCGCGAATTCGGCTTCGGCTACGCACCGGAGGATCGTCAGGCGCTGAAATCCGCCCTGTCGCGCTTCGATGAGCCGATGCTGATCGAGGCCGGAATGCGCATCACGGTCGAGGACAAGGAGCCTTACGACAGGTTCCGCGGCCGCCTGATGCTTCCCATTCACGATGCGCGCGGCCGCGTAATCGCATTCGGCGGACGCATCCTCGATGGCGACAGCAATCCCAACGCACCGAAATACCTGAACTCGCCCGACACCCCGCTCTTCGACAAGGGGCGCACGCTCTACAATCTCCACCGCGCCGCTCCGGCTGCGCGGCAATCGGGCCGCATGATCGTCGTCGAAGGCTATATGGACGCGATCGCGCTTGCCAATGCCGGCATCCGCGAAGCCGTGGCACCGCTCGGGACCGCGCTGACCGAAAACCAGATCGAACTGCTCTGGCGTCAGGTCGAACGTCCTATCCTGTGCTTCGACGGGGACAATGCCGGGCAGCGCGCCGCCATGCGCGCCATCGAACGCGCGCTCCCGATGCTGCGCCCCGGTCACTCGCTGTCCATCGTGCGCCTGCCCGCGGGCATGGATCCCGACGACCTCATCCGCGAACGCGGCGTCGGTGCGATCGAGGAACTGCTCGCCGCGCCTGCCAGCCTGCTCGACACGCTATGGGAGTTCGAGAAAGCCGCCGCGCCGCTTACCTCACCGGAAGAAAAGGCGGGGCTGAAGGCGCGGCTGATGCACCATGTCGAGGCGATCCAGCATCCCGACATCAGGGCGCTCTACAAGCGCGAGCTGACCCAGCGGTTTTCCGATTTCGCTTTCCCTCCCCGCCCCCAACGCGAATTCAAGCCGCGCGGCGAATGGAAGAAGGGCGGGTTCGCGGCCGTTTCTCCCCAGCTTTCGCGCGAGGCGGAACAGCGCCTCAAGCGGGCCATCGAAGGCGGCTCGCGCGACCGGCTGGCCAGCGCCGTCATCCACGGCCTGCTGCGGCATCCCGGCGAAATCGCGCGGCATGAAGCCGCCCTCGCCCGCGTTGCCCAAAGTGACCGAAATGTCGGACCGGCGATAGATTCGCTGCTTGCCGCTGCCGAAACGCTTGATTCGCGGGCCGGATCGCCCATATCGCTACCAGACGGCCTACCTGCCCCACCGGAAACCCGATTATTCGCCTTTCTCGATGAAGGCACCGACCCTGGTGATGCGCGCGAGGACTTGGCCGAAGCCGTGTCACTGCTGGTCGAAAGGCCGGCACTTGAAGCCGCGCTCGCTGCTGCGACCGCACGATTCGAGAGCGATCCCGAAGGGGCTTTCGCCGAGCAGCAGCGCCTGCTGAAGCGAAAGCTGGAATTCGAGGCGCGACTCGGGCAAATGGCAAGCCGCAAGGCCGCTTCGGCGGCTACGAAAGATTCAGAAGCCGCGCAGGATACCGGGCCTGTAAGCGGCGATAGTACGGACTGATTGCTCTTTATGGCCACCAAGACCAAGTCGGGCGACAAGGATGACGCTCCGCTGATCGACCTCAACGAAGCTTCCGTAAAGAAGCTGCTCTCGAAAGCGAAGAAGAAGGGTTACGTCACTTACGACGAACTCAACGACGCGCTGCCGCAAGGCGAGATGAGTTCCGACCAGATCGAGGACATCCAGTCGGCCCTGTCCGAAATGGGCGTGCAGATCGTCGAGAACGACGAGGATGCCGAACAGGACGACGAGGTCGAGGAAATCGCACCCGCACCCTCTTCGGGCGAAGAGAAGGAAGCGGCCAAGAAGCCGGCCGGCCCCAAGAAACTGGCTGCAGGCGAACGCACCGACGATCCGGTCCGCATGTACCTGCGCGAAATGGGCGCGGTGGAACTGCTCAGCCGCGAAGGCGAAATCGCGATTGCCAAGCGCATCGAGGCCGGCCGCGACATGATGATCATGGGCCTGTGCCAGAGCCCGATCACCTTCCACGCCATCATCCAGTGGTCCGAAGCCCTCAACAACGAGGAAATGCAGCTGCGCGAGATCCTCGATCTCGACGCCATGCTGTCCAAGGAGCCGCCGGCCGACAAGCTCAACGACGACGCCGAAGACGATGACGACGACGGCGAGATCTCGGAAGAAACTGCCGGCCCGACCATCCGCGACGATGACGAGGATGACGACGAGGACGAAAGCGGCGACGAGGACGACGAGGACGGCGAAGGTTCGTCCAAGCGCCGCGACGACGACGACGAGGAAGACAACACCATGTCCCTCGCCCAGATGGAAGCCGCGCTCAAGCCGGATGCCATCGAGCGCTTCGCACGCATCACCGACCTCTTCGGCAAGTTCGAGAAGCTGCAGGCAGAGCGCGTCGAAGTCCTTGGCCGTGGCGAGAACTTCCCGCCCGCGAAGGAAAAGAAGTACGAAGCGCTGTCGGAACAGCTCACCGCCGAGGTGGAAAGCGTCCAGTTCCACGCGACCAAGATCGAATTCCTGGTCGACAATCTTTATGCCTTCAACCGCCGCCTGACCGCCCTTGGCGGCCAGATGCTGCGCCTTGCGGAACGCCACAAGGTCAAGCGGTCGGACTTCCTCGATGCCTATATCGGCAACGAGCTCGACGACACGTGGATGGAAGAGAAGGTCAAGAAGGACAAGAAGTGGGCCGCCTTCGCCGAGAAGGAAGCCGACGCGATCGACCGTATCCGCGCCGAAATCACCGACATCGCCAGCCAGACCGGCATGGCGCTCCCCGAATTCCGCCGCATCGTGAACATGGTCCAGAAGGGCGAGCGCGAAGCGCGTATCGCCAAGAAGGAAATGGTCGAGGCAAACCTGCGCCTCGTGATCTCGATCGCGAAGAAGTACACCAACCGCGGCCTGCAGTTCCTCGACCTGATCCAGGAAGGGAACATCGGCCTGATGAAGGCGGTCGACAAGTTCGAATACCGCCGCGGCTACAAGTTCAGCACCTACGCAACGTGGTGGATCAGGCAGGCTATCACCCGCTCGATCGCCGACCAGGCGCGCACGATCCGAATTCCGGTCCACATGATCGAAACGATCAACAAGCTGGTCCGCTGTTCGCGCCAGTTCCTGCACGACCAGGGCCGCGAACCGACGCCCGAAGAGATGGCGGAGAAGCTCTCCATGCCGCTCGAGAAGGTGCGCAAGGTGATGAAGATCGCCAAGGAACCGATCAGCCTCGAAACGCCCATCGGCGACGAGGAAGATTCGCACCTCGGCGATTTCATCGAGGACAAGAACGCGATCATCCCGGTCGACGCCGCGATCCAGGCGAACCTCAAGGAAACGGTCACCCGCGTCCTTGCCTCGCTCACCCCGCGCGAGGAACGCGTGCTGCGCATGCGCTTCGGTATCGGCATGAACACCGACCACACGCTGGAAGAAGTCGGCCAGCAGTTCTCGGTGACGCGCGAGCGTATCCGCCAGATCGAGGCAAAGGCGCTGCGCAAGCTCAAGCACCCGAGCCGCAGCCGCAAGATGCGCAGCTTCCTCGACCAGTAACTCCGGCCCGGTCGGGGCTATCTCACTGATAAGCCCCGACTGTCGTCGCCCCTGGATCAATCACTCAAAAACATTCGCGTTTTTGCGGGAACCACGCGCTTGTGTGACGATTGCGTGCGGTAAGAGGTCGATACGCCGGACGCACGATCCGGAACGCCTTCGGGGGTAAGCGCATACCGCAACACGTATCAGAAATCGACTTCCGGGAGCTCCTCGCCAGCTCGCCCAACCCCTATGTCCTGTTGAACCGCGACCTCGAGATCGCCTGGATGAATGACGCCTACCTGCGCGTCACCATGCGTGACCGGGACGGGATCATCGGCCGCAACATATTTGATGCTTTCCCGAGCGAGGGTGAAAGCTACCGCCAGTTGGCGGAATCCCTCGATCGGGTGCTCCGGACCGGGGAACCGGACGAGATTGCGCATATCCGCTACGATATCGCCAATCCCGACGGCACTTTCGACACCCATTTCTGGAGTGCAACCCACACGCCGCTGAAAGGCGACGACGGGCAAGTCCGCTACATTCTCCAGCACACGGTCAACATTACCGAACTGGAGACACTGCGGCGGACCATCGACGAGGCCGGCGTCGTCGAACGGGCAAAGAAGGTCGAGGAGCGCTACCGGACCGCTTCCGAAGAGCTGGAACGCGCGCGGATGCTGCTGGAGCAGGCGCCGGGATTTGTCGCGGTGCTCACCGGACCGGAACACAGTTTCGTGCTCGCAAACGCTGCATACCGTCGCCTTCTCGGCGGTCGCAGGCTGATCGGGCGCACGATCGCCGAAGCCCTGCCGGAGGTCGTGGAACAGGGCTTCCTGCGCATCCTCGACGAGGTGCGCGCCACCGGCAAACCCTATTTCGGCAATCGCGAACTCGTCACTCTCGTAGACCCCGAAACGGGCAAGGCGGAGGAATCCCACCTCGAATTCATCTTCCAGCCCATCAGCGAAAAATCGGGCGATGTCACCGGCATCCTGATCCAGGGATACGACGTCAGCGAAGAGGTCGAGGCGGAAGAGCGGCAGAAACTGCTCATCAACGAACTCAACCACCGGGTGAAGAACACGCTCGCCATCGTGCAGGGCCTCGCCCAGCAGTCGTTCAAGACCGATCAGATGGATCATGGCCTTGATGTATTCGCCGCGCGCCTTGCCGCGCTCGCCAGCGCGCACAATCTGCTCACCGAGTTCAACTGGAAGAAGGCCGACGTCGAAAAGATCGTCCGCCGTTCGCTCGAGGCCACCGCTGGAACCCAGTCGGAACGGTATTCGCTGACCGGTCCCAAGGTCACGCTCGACCCGCAATCCGCGGTCGCCCTCGCCATGGTGGTCCACGAACTTGCCACCAACGCTCTCAAATACGGGGCCTTGTCGGACGAGAAGGGATGCATCGCCATCACCTGGGACCGCCGCTCCGAGGAAGACGGATCACGGCTCATCTTCGACTGGCGCGAAAGTGGCGGACCTGCCATCGAAGCACCGACTAGGCGCGGCTTCGGGTCCCGGCTCATCTCCCGCGCCTTCGGCAATCGCGGCGACTGTGCTGACCTCACCTACCACGAAGACGGCCTGCATTGCCGCCTGGAGACGAAACTGTGAAACTCGACGGTGCCCGGCTTTTGATACTGGAAGACGAACCGATCATCGCCTTCGGCCTCGAGGACATGCTGCTCGACGAAGGCGCGCAGGTTTCCCTAGCCACGGCACTCGACGAAGCGGAAGATCACCTGGCCGGCGGCTCCTTCGATTGCGCGATACTCGACGTGAACGTGCGCGGGGAAAAGAGCTACGGTTTCGCAGAGGTGCTCAAGAACCGCGGCATCCGCTTCATTTTCGCCACGGGCTACGGCGAAAGCGCCCACCCTGACGAATTCATGGACGTGCCGACGATCACCAAACCCTATTCGATCGAGCAGATCCGGGACACGCTGGCACGCCTCGCCTGACAAGAGGCAGGATCAGCCGTGGATGACGGCACAAGACGGTGGATTGCCATTCCGTAAGTGCGTATGGCCGCCCCATGCGTATCGCCATTGCTTCCGACCATGCCGCCATCGACCTGAAGGCCGAACTGCGCGACTGGCTTATCGAACAGGGTCACGAGGTTGCAGACCTCGGTCCTGAGACCACCGACAGCGTCGATTACCCCGATTTCGGCTACCGCCTCGCAGGCGTGGTTGCCGACGGCACCGCCGAACGCGGCGTGGCGCTGTGCGGTTCGGGCATCGGCATCTCCATCTCGGTCAACCGCAACCCCGCTGTGCGCTGCGCCCTCGTCTCGGAACCGCTTTCGGCAAGCCTGGCGCGCGAGCACAACGACGCCAATTGCATCGCCATGGGCGCGCGTCTGACCGGCAGCGACATGGCCAAGGCGTGCCTTACCGCTTTCCTCGAAACCGACTTTGCAGGCGGCCGCCACCAGCGCCGCGTCGACAAGCTCTCCAACCCGGAATTCTGACATGGCTACCCAGGCAAAAGACACCTCGCGCGACCCGATGGATCGTTTCTGGCACGACACGCTGGCCGAAGCCGATCCGGAAATCCACGAGGCGATCCGCAATGAACTCAAGCGCCAGCAGGACAAGATCGAACTGATCGCGTCCGAGAACATCGCGTCCTCCGCAGTGCTGGAGGCAACCGGTTCGGTCTTCACCAACAAGTATGCCGAAGGCTATCCGGGCAAGCGCTACTACGGCGGCTGCGACTATGCCGATGTCGTGGAAACGCTGGCAATTGAGCGCGCCACGCAATTGTTCGGATGCGGTTTTGCCAATGTGCAGCCCAACTCAGGCAGCCAGATGAACCAGGCCGTGTTCCTCGCGCTGCTGCAGCCGGGCGACACCTTCATGGGGCTAGACCTCAATTCCGGCGGCCACCTCACCCACGGCTCGCCCGTCAACATGAGCGGGAAGTGGTTCAATCCGGTCAGCTACGGCGTTCGCAAGGACGACGAGCTGATCGACATGGACGAGGTGATGGCCACGGCGAAGGAGCACAAGCCCAAGCTGATCATCGCCGGCGGCACTGCCTATTCGCGTGTCTGGGACTGGGCCGCTTTCCGCAAGGTCGCTGACGAGGTCGGCGCCTACCTCATGGTCGACATGAGCCACATCTCCGGCCTCGTGGCTGGCGGCGCCCACCCCTCGCCCTTCCCGCATGCCCATGTTGTCACCACGACGACCCACAAGTCGCTGCGTGGTCCGCGCTCGGGCGTGATCCTGTGGGATGACGAGGAACTGACCAAGCCGATCAACATGGCGGTCTTCCCCGGCATGCAGGGCGGCCCGCTGATGCACGTCGTTGCAGCCAAGGCGGTCGCATTCGGCGAAGCGCTCCGTCCGGACTTCAAGGATTACGCGCACCGCGTGGTCGAGAATGCCCGCGCGCTGGCCAAGAGCATCGAGGCGAACGGCCTGCGCGTCGTGTCCGGCGGCACGGACAACCATTCCATGCTGGTCGACCTCACTGCAAAGGACGTGACGGGCAAGGCGGCCGAAGCCGGGCTCGACCGGGCATGGCTGACCTGCAACAAGAACGGCATCCCCTACGACACGCGCAGCCCCTTCGTGACCAGCGGCATCCGCCTCGGCACACCGGCGGGCACGACGCGCGGCTTCGGGCCGGCTGAGTTCGAGCAGGTAGGCAAGCTCATCTGCGAAGTGGTAGAAGGCCTCTCCCGCAATGGTCCCGAAGGTGACGGCCAGGTGGAAGAGCAGGTTCGCGGCAAGGTCGCCGAACTGTGCGCCGCCTTCCCGGTCTATCCGGGCCGCTAAGGAGACATCCGATGGAAGACCGCGAACCCGGACACCAGGATCACGACCTCATCCCCGATGCCACGGAAGAGGTGAAGAGCATGGCCAAGCAAGGGCTCGATCACCCCTCGACCAAGCCGGTCCTCGTCGGTGCAGCCATCGGGGCGGTCGCTGGCGGAATTCTTCCAGTGATAACCTGGCCCATCGGCCTCGTGGCCGGAGCCGGCATAGCTCTCTACAAACGACTAAGGCCCTAAATGCGCTGTCCTTTTTGTGCCAATGACGACAGCCAGGTAAAGGATAGTCGTCCGACCGAGGATTCCACCTCGATCCGTCGCCGCCGCCAGTGTTCGAGTTGTGGTGCGCGCTTCACGACGTTCGAACGCGTCCAGCTGCGCGAAGTCACAGTGGTCAAATCCGGCGACCGGCGCGAGGCTTTCGATCGCAGCAAGCTGGAACAGTCCATCTCGCTCGCCTGCCGTAAGCGCGACGTTTCGGCGGACCGTATCGACAGGCTCGTCTCCGGCATCCAGCGCCAGGTGGAAACCGCCGGAGAGGCCGAAGTCGCATCGCAGCGCATCGGCGAAATGGTGATGGACGGCCTGCGCCAGCTCGACAGCGTCGCCTACATCCGGTTCGCCTCGGTCTATCGCGATTTCAGCGAAGCCCGCGATTTCGAGGAATTCGCCAGCACCGTGCAGGAAGCCGCCGCCAATGAGCGAAGCTGACCAGCGCAAGCCGGTAATCGTCCTCGTCCGGCCCCAACTGGGCGAGAATATCGGCAAGGCGGCCCGTGCCATGCTGAATTTCGGGTTGGTGGAACTGCGCCTCGTGGAACCGCGCGACGGCTGGCCCAACCCTTCGGCAGGCCCGGCAGCAGCAGGCGCCGACGTGGTGCTCGACAAGGCAGAGGTATTCGCCTCGACGGCCGAAGCCGTGGCTGATTGCGCGCATGTCTATGCGACGACTGTCCGCAAGCGCGGCGTGACCAAGCCGGTCTACACGCCCGAAGAGGCTGCCCGCGAAATGGCCGGGGCTGTGGGGCGGAGCGCGATCCTGTTCGGCCCGGAACGCTCGGGCCTCGAAACCGAGGACGTGGCCCTTGCCCGCGCCATCCTGACCGTGCCGATCAATCCGGACTTCGGCTCGCTCAACCTCGCGCAGGCGGTGATCCTGTGCGCCTACGAGTGGTCGAAGCACGAGAACCTCGTGCAACCGACGCAGGAAGACCTCCTGCCGCCTGCGCCGCAGGACGAACTCGAAGGGCTGATCGGTCATCTCGAAGGCATGCTGGAGCCCAAGGGTTACTTTCTTCCAGCGACGCGCGCGGATGCCACGCGCCGCACCCTCCGCGGCGTGCTGACCAAGCCGGGCTGGAACCATCTCGAGGTGCGCACGCTGCGCGGCGTTTTGTCGAGCCTGGAACGCCGTTCGAAGAAAGACTGATCGTTTTCGAGGAAACGGGCGTCATCGCCATTCCTACACGAATCCCCTGTATTTTAAGGACTTCCCCATGCGTATCGCCCTGACTGCACTTTCCGTCCTCGCGCTTTCGGCCCCGCTGGCCGCGCAGGATCACTCGCATCACGGCGACCACGCGACGACCGAAGCCAAGCAGGAAGCTGCAAAGGCCGAGAAGAAGAAGCAGAAGAAGATCTGCAAGAACGTCGGCAACATGGGCACGCGCTTCTCGGAAAAGGTCTGCCTGACCGAAGCCGAATGGGAAGCCGAACGCCGCGCGACCCAGGACGGCATCCGCGACGCCAAGCGCTGAGGAAGCGGCCTGCGCCTCAGCTGCGCAGGCGGTCCCATTCCTCGAGTTCGTAAGCGATCGAGGTTTCGACCAGCTCTTCCCAGATCTGCGCGATCTTTCCGGCGGGAAGGTCGCGCTTTTCCGCATCGAGGCGGGCGTTGGCGATCACTTCCGCCTTGCGCGCCTCGTCCCTCACGACATTGCGGTCCTGCTTGATGCGCGCGGCTGCCCGCATGTAGCCGAACCGCCGGTCGAGCAGGGCCATCAGTTCGCGGTCCGTGCTGTCCACCCCTGCGCGCACTTCGCGCATGTCGGTGCAGTCTTCGGGCAGCGTGATTTCAACGGGCTTGGTCGTGTCCATGGGGGCGGCGCATGGCGAAGCCAGACGCGCTTGTCGAGGGCAAACCAAACCCTCTCTCGACATAGCCCTTTTGCATCGTCATGGAGACCGCATGGTTAGCCAGGCAAATACCTTCCGCAACATGCCGGACGAGCGCGGCCATTTTGGCGATTACGGTGGCCGCTATGTCGCCGAAACGCTGATGCCGCTCGTCCTCGATCTCGAACGCGAATACCGGGCGGCGCAGGCCGACCCGGAATTCCAGCGCCAATTCGACGATCTGCTCGAACATTACGTGGGCCGCCCTTCCCCGCTCTATTTCGCAGAGCGGCTGACAGAGGCGCTTGGCGGCGCGCAGGTCTGGTTCAAGCGAGACGAGCTGAATCACACGGGCGCACACAAGATCAACAATTGCATCGGGCAGATCCTGCTCGCGATCCGCATGGGCAAGACGCGCATCATCGCGGAAACCGGTGCCGGACAGCATGGCGTGGCGACCGCCACGGTCTGCGCGCGCTTCGGTCTGCCCTGCGTGGTCTACATGGGCGCAGAAGACGTACGGCGGCAGTCGCCCAACGTCTTCCGCATGAAGCTGCTCGGCGCAGAAGTCGTGCCCGTCACCAGCGGCCGCGGGACGCTTAAGGATGCGATGAACGAAGGGCTGCGCGACTGGGTCGCGAATGTCCACGACACCTTCTACATCATCGGCACCGCAGCCGGTCCGCATCCGTACCCTGAGCTTGTCCGCGACTTCCAGAGCGTGATCGGCAAGGAAGCGCGCGCGCAGATGCTCGACCGCATCGGTCGCCTGCCCGACCTGCTGGTGGCAGCGATCGGCGGCGGCTCGAACGCGCTCGGCCTCTTCCACCCCTTCCTCGACGATCCGGACGTGAAGATGCTGGGCGTGGAAGCGGCAGGCTACGGCCTCGACGGCGACCAGCACGCAGCCAGCCTGCTCGGCGGCTTTCCCGGCGTGCTTCACGGCAACAAGACCTACCTGCTGCAGGACGACGACGGCCAGATCACAGAGGGCCACTCGATCAGCGCAGGCCTCGATTATCCGGGCATCGGGCCGGAACACGCCTGGCTCAAGGACATGGGCCGCGTGGAATACACCGCCATCACCGATGAAGAGGCGCTCGACGCCTTCCAGCTGCTCTGCCGGACCGAAGGCATCATTCCCGCGCTCGAACCCAGCCACGCCATCGCGGCGGTCGCCAAGCGCGCCAAGGAAATGCCGAAGGACAGCGTGATCCTCGCCAACCTCTGCGGACGCGGGGACAAGGACATCTTCACCGTCGCCGAGAGGCTGGGAGTGGAGATGTGAAAGCAGTCCTCCGTTTCCTGGCCAATGTGATCGTCCTCGCAATCCTGTGGCTCACGCTCTGGTGGTTGCTGGATTTCGTACCCGGGTTCGAGGAGCCGCTGCTTTCGACCTGGTCGATCGCCAAGTTTTCGGGTTTCATCGCTGCCATGCTCATCGTGTCGCTCAACCGGCACAAGTTTCCATGGCTCCGTCTTGGAAACACCCACTAATTGGCTTGGACGGTTTTCAGAAGTTGCGCGGTGCCAATTCCTGTGTCCTACTGGCCGCCGCCTCTGGCATAAGGCGCGAATGTCCGGGCACGCACATTCGACAATACCCGTATTTTCGTGGCTTTTCGCCGCACGATTTTTTCCCGCCAAGACCGTGTTCCATCCGTTCCAAGCTGTAGGATTGCCGACGATCCCATGAGCGTTTCAGACCGCCTCTCCAACGCCTTCAACAAGCCCCATCCCGCTCTCGTCTGCTTCATCACGGCAGGCGATGGCGACACAGCGGCCAATCTCGACGCACTCGTGGAAGGCGGCGCGGACGTGATCGAACTCGGCATGCCGTTCACCGATCCGATGGCGGACGGCCCGGCCATCCAGGCAGCGAACATCCGTTCGCTCAATGCGGGGACGACCACGGCCGACGTGCTGCGGATCGCGCGCAAGTTCCGCGACCGGCACCCCGATGTTCCGCTTGTGCTCATGGGTTATGCCAACCCGATGATACGGCGCGGTTCGGACTGGTTCGCCAAGGCAGCCAAGGACGCGGGTATCGACGGCGTAATCTGTGTCGACATACCTCCGGAAGAAGACGATGCGCTGGGTCCGTTCCTTCGCAATGCGGGCATATCTCCCATCCGCCTTGCCACGCCGACCACCGATGCGAAGCGCCTGCCGCAGGTTCTCGAAGGGTCTTCGGGCTTCCTCTACTACGTGGCCGTGGCCGGCATCACCGGCATGCAGCAGGCCGCCATCGAATCGATCGAGGCCAATGTGAGCCGCATCAAGCAATCGACCGACATCCCCGTGGCTGTCGGTTTCGGCGTGCGTACGCCCGAACAGGCCGGCGAAATCGCGCGCGTGACAGACGGTGTGGTCGTCGGTTCCGCGCTGGTGGAACTCGTCGCGGAACACGGGGCGCAGGCACCGGCAAAGCTGCGCGAACTCACCGCAGGGCTTGCCAAGGCGGTCCATTCGGCGGCAAGGGCCAGCGCATGAACTGGTTCACGCGCGTCCGCAATTCGCTCACCTCGCTGTCCAAGCGCAGCACCGACAAGGATCTCTGGGTCAAATGCCCGAGCTGCCAGCAGATGGTGTTCGCGCAGGAATACCAAGAAAACGCCTTCGTCTGCCCGCGCTGCGACCACCATGGCCGCATCGGCGCAGACGAGCGGCTGGCGCAGCTCCTCGACGAAGGGTTCGAGGTGCTGCCGATTCCCGACGTGAAGGAAGACCCGCTCAAGTTCCGCGATACGTCGAAGTATACCGACCGCCTGAAGAAGGCCCGCGCGAAGAGCCCACACAAGGACGCCTTCCTTGTCGGTTCGGGCGCGATCGAGGGCAAGCCCGCGGTCGTCGGCGTGCAGGACTTCGGCTTCATGGGCGGATCGATGGGCATGGCCGTGGGCACTGCCTTCTGCCAGGGCGCCGAACGCGCGCTGACCCGTCACTGCCCCTACATCGTCGTGACCGCCGCTGGCGGTGCGCGCATGCAGGAAGGCATTCTCAGCCTGATGCAGATGCCCAAGGCGACCGTGATGACCCGCCGCCTCAAGGAAGCGGGACTGCCCTATATCGTCGTCCTGACCGACCCGACCACGGGCGGCGTGACGGCCAGCTACGCGATGCTCGGCGATGTGCACCTGGCCGAACCGGGCGCGCTGATCGGCTTTGCAGGCCAGCGTGTGATCCAGGACACCATTCGCGAGCAGCTGCCCGACGGCTTCCAGCGCGCCGAGTACCTGCACAAGCATGGCATGGTCGACATGGTCGTCCACCGCCACGACCTGCGCGATACGCTGGCGACGCTGATCGACTACCTCGCCCCTTCGGCTGAGGCAGCCTGATCCCTTCGATGCGGGATTTCGCCCGCTCCGAAAGCCCCGCGGTCCAGGCCCAGCTCGACCGGCTGGCGCGGTTGAGCGTGCCCGATGGACGCCTCGGCCTCGACACGATCCGCGCGCTGCTCGACCGGCTCGGCAATCCGCACCGCAGGCTGCCGCCCGTGTTCCATGTCGCCGGGACCAACGGCAAGGGTTCGACCTGCGCCTTCCTGCGCGCCATGCTGGAGGCGGAAGGGTACAAGGTCCACGTCACCACCAGCCCGCATCTCGTGCGCTACAACGAGCGGATCCGCGTGGCGGGCACGCTGATTTCGGACGAGCGGCTCGCCGACCTCCTGGCCGAGGTGCTGGATGCGGGCGAGGACCTCAACCCCAGCTTCTTCGAAGTCACCATTGCCGCAGCCTTCCTGGAATTCGCGCGCGTTCCGGCGGATGCCTGCGTGGTCGAAGTCGGCCTAGGCGGCCGCTTCGATGCTACGAATGTGCTTGAACCCCATGTTCTGGCCGCCTGCGGCATCGCTGCGCTGGGTATCGACCACGAACGTTTCCTGCTCGCACCGGAAGATGGCGTTCCGACCGTGCCGATCTCGCGTATCGCCTTCGAGAAGGCCGGAGTTGCCAAGCCCGGCGTTCCGCTGGTCACGCTGGAGGACAGCCATGTCCCGGAGGCCGAAGAGGTTATCAGGGATGTGGCCGAGCGTGTCGGCGCACCGCTCCACATGGTTCCCTCTTTCGGCAACGGGAGCATCACCCCCGATGCAACCGGCTACCCCGAACCCGGGCTTGGCGGCGCGCATCAGGAACGGAACGCAGCCCTCGCCAATGGCATGTTGCGCGCGCAAACGAGGCTCGCGATCAGTGAAGAGGCGATCAGGACCGGCATCGAGACGGCCAGATGGCCTGCACGGATGCAGCGCCTGGGAGCGGGCCCGCTGACCGCGCTCGTAGCTGACCGCGAGGTCTGGCTGGATGGCGGCCACAACCCGAGTGCCGGACTGGCGATTGCGGAAGCCTTTTCGGGCCCGCTCCATCTCGTCGTAGGGATGCTGGACAACAAGGACCCACGCTCGCTGCTCAATGCCCTGGGCGACCGGATCCGCTGGCTTGCGGTGGTCCCCATCCCGGGGCACGCGGCGCACGGTGTCGAGGCTTTCGGCATGGACGCGAAAAGAGCCGACGATGTCGTGGAGGCGCTCTCCGCCCTGCCTGCAGACGGCCATCCCGTGCTCATTGCAGGCTCGCTCTACCTCGCTGGCGAGGTCCTGCGCCTCAACGACGAAATGCCGGACTGATCACTCGGCCGGCAGTCGTTCCCCCGCTTCCGGCGCGACGATTCCCGCCGCCGCCTTGCCGCGGCTCTCGCGGTACCATTCGAAGCACACCAGCACCGCCGCCGCGAGACCGATCCACGTCGTCAGGATGAAGACGTCGTAATAGCCCTGGTTCTCGATCATCTCGCCCAGCGCACCGCGGCCAAGCGTTCCGACCAGCAGCGTCAGCGAGGACAGCAGCGCGTATTGCACCGCGCTGAACTGCTTCGACACGATCGAGGATAGCCAAGCAATATAAGCCGCCCCGGCGATCCCGATGGCGAGGTTCTCGAACCCGATGGTGATGGTGAGCTTGGCAAGCTCCGCATCGCCGATCTCGGGGATCTGCATGATCATGTAGGTGAAGCCGATCGCATCGCTGAAGGCCTGCATGTTGGCACCGCCCACCGCCATGTCGGCGTAAAGCAGGTTGGTCAGCGCGGCGAGGACACCGCCGATCAGCAGGGTCGCCATGCGCCCAATTGTCGTCAGCATGAAGCCGCCCAGCGCAAGGCCCAGGATGATCGCGCCCACGCCGAAGAACTTCGAGGCGAAGGCGACGTCGTCGTTCGTATACTCGAGTTCGCCGAGATAGAACGGATAGGCAAAGGTCCCCCAGATCGCGTCGCAGATCCGGTAGGTCAGCACCACGGCGAGGATCAGCACAAGCGACCAGCCCATCCTGCCAACGAACTCCACGAGCGGAAGGACAAGGGCGCGGTACAGGTGGTCCATCGCATAGGCACCGCCCGCCGCAGGTTCCTCGTCTTCGGTCAGCAAATGCCTGCCCTGCCGCTTTTGCGAGGCCAGCCAGCCGGCAATGAGCGCGGGAAGGATGATCGTCGCAACGATGATCCACGGGCCGTATGTCAGCGTGAATTCCGTAGGGTTCGGCCGGTCTTCCGGCGCGTAGGTCATCGACATGATCATGAAGGCCAGCACCGCGCCGATGGCGACCGCCCAGAGCAGCCCGACGAGTGCCAGCGCCCGGCCGCGCACGGCCGGCGACAGTTCGCCGGCCTTGCGCAGCGCGCGAACCTGCAACTCGCTTTCGGAAGCGACGTCTTCCGCTTCCTCGGCGGCGTTCGGAGCCCACAGGCCGACGAACCCGACCGCCAGCAGGATTGCGCCCATCATCATGTAGGTTTCGGGCCAGCCGATGCGCGCGGCGATGATCAGGCCGAAAGCCCCGCCGACGAGCGAGGAAAGCCGGTAGCCCATCTGGTAGACGGTGGAGAGGATATCGATCGTCGCTTCCTCGTCGGCCACGTCGATGCGCCAGGCATTGATTGCGATGTCCTGCGTAGCGCTGGCGAATGCGCCGATCCCGGCGAGGAGGCTGAACCAGCCGAGTTGGGTCTTGGGCTCGAGCAGCGCCATGGTGACGAGGATGCTCCCCAACAGCACCTGCGCCGGCACGATCCATTGCTTACGCCGGCCAAGCCTGCGCAGACCGGGAATATTCACCTTGTCGATCAGCGGCGACCAGAGGAACTGGAAGGCATAGGCAAGCCCGATGAGCGAAAAGACGCCCATCGTCTCAAGGTCCACCTCGGCTTCCGTAAGCCAGGCGAACAAGGTGCCCAGGAACAGGGCAAAGGGCAGGCCGCTGGCAAAGCCGAACAGCACCATGAAACCCGTTTTCCTGTTCGAGAGCGCCAGCCCCAAGGCACGCCAGGCGGAAATCTTCTTTTTCTTCGCGTCCGCGACCGCTTCGGCCATTCCCTAGCGTCCTTCCTAAATGCGCTATTTTTTGCGACACTAGCGCCCGGAGAGAGAAAGGAACAGAACAGATGGGCGTTCCGACCACAGTGGCGACAGGTCGTCGACCGACCGAGGGAATGCTGCGACTGGCGCAGGATATCGCGAACGATGTGAAGCGCGATACGATCGGCCAGACCACGGTTCCGGCGCACGTCTATATCGACCCCGGTTACTGGCAGCGCGAGAAGGCCGCGATTTTCGATCGCTTGCCGCAGATCATCTGCCCCAGCGCGCTCGTTCCCGATGCCGGGATGGCAGTGCCGCATGATGCGACCGGCCGCCCGCTGTTGATCACGCGCGATGCGCAAGGGACCGCCCATGTGTTCCTCAACGTCTGCCGACATCGCGGTACGCGGCTGGTCGAAGGCAGTGAGGCGCAATGCACCAAGAAGCTCGTCTGCCCCTATCACGCTTGGACTTACAGCGTGGACGGTCGCCTGCTCGCCCTGCCCCGCCCCGATACTTTCCCCGATCTCGACAAGGGCTCGATGGGGCTGGTCGAGCTCCCCTCGCTGGAAACCGGCGGCCTGATCTGGTTCTGCCCCAAGGAAGAAACGGCGGATTTCTCTTATGCTCGCAAGCTGGGCGAGGATTTCGATGCGCTGGGCATGGGCGAACATGTCCTCTTCCGCCGCAAGACCCATGTGGTGAAGGGCAATTGGAAGCTCATCATGGATGCCTTCCTCGAAAGCTATCACGTCACCCGCCTTCATGCGCAAACCATAGGCCCGTTCTTCAAGGACGGCGTGACATCGGGTGACATGGTCGGACCCCACGCCCGCAGCGCGGTCGGACGGCTGGAGGAGATGGACGGGGTAGACCTGACCGAAATGGCCCAGCTTCGCCGGGTGGTGACTTTCGCTTACCAGATGTTGCCGGGCGCGCTCATCATTCCCAGTCCCGACTACATCAATCTCATGGTGATGATGCCGCAGTCGCACGAGCTTACGCTGGTCGAAGACTTCATGCTGATCCCCGAGCATCCCAGCACCGACAAGGCGCGCGACCATTGGGAACGTAGCTGGGCACTGCTCGATGGCGGCGTATTCGCTAGCGAGGATTTCCGTGCCGCCGAACTCGGCCAGCAGGGTCTTGCGACCGGCGTGGTGCCCGAATTGACCCTCGGCACGATGGAAGGCGGTATCCGTCGTTACCACGAGACCGTCGAGGAAGCCTTGCGCGCCGCCAACTGAGCGCCTAACCGCGCGGCTATGTCCGACAACCGACTTCCTGAAGATGGCGACCGCATCGCCAAGCTGCTCGCGCGTGCGGGTGTGGCCAGCCGCCGCGAGGTGGAACGCATGATTGCCGACGGGCGCGTGGCGCTCGATGGCAAGGTGCTCGACACCCCGGCCGTGAAGCTCGGCTCGCTCCGCGGCGTGACCGTCGACGGCAAGCCGGTCGAACAGGCAGAGGAAACGCGCCTCTTCGCCTTCCACAAGCCTTCCGGCCTGATCACGGCGGAACGCGACCCCAAGGGACGCCCGACGATTTACGCCGCCCTGCGCAATGCGCTGCCCCGCAATGCCGGGCGCGTGATGCCGGTCGGCCGCCTCGACTTCAACACCGAAGGCTTGCTGCTGCTCACCAATGACGGCGAGCTCAAGCGGGCGATGGAACTGCCGTCTTCGGGCGTACCGCGCACCTATCGCGCCCGGGCCTTCGGCGACGTCACGCAGGCGATGCTGGACGAGCTGATCGAAGGCGTGAAGATCGACGGCGTGCGCTACGGCCGGATCGAGGCCGACCTTGAACGCGGTTCGGGCAAGAACCGCTGGATCGAAATGACGCTGACCGAGGGCAAGAACCGCGAAGTGCGCCGCGTCCTCGAACATCTCGGCCTCAAGGTGAACCGCCTCCTGCGCATTTCGTACGGCCCGTTCGAGCTGGCGGACCTACCGCGCGGCCAGGCCGTTGAAATCCGGCCGGCCGATGTGGAGCGTTTCGCTCGCCAGCTCGGCAAGCGTGGCAAATGAGAGTCATCGCCGGCGAATGGCGCGGCCGCAAGCTGGTGGCGCCCAAGGGCGATCTTACCCGCCCGACTGCGGACCGCACCCGAGAGACGCTTTTCAACATGCTCGCCAGCAGGCTCGGAACCTTCGAGGGCCTGTCGGTGCTCGACCTGTTCGCCGGATCGGGCGCACTCGGTATCGAGGCCCTTTCGCGCGGTGCAGCCCATTGCCTGTTCGTCGAGCAGGAAGCCGAGGCGGTGAAGGCCATCCGTGCGAATATCGATGCGCTTGGCGCGCGCAGCCGCACGACTGTCCAGCAAGGCTCGGTAATGAGCCTCGCGCCTGCAAAGGCCGCGCATGATCTCATCCTGCTCGACCCGCCTTATGACACTGGCGCAGGCCAGGTCGCACTCGACCGGATGCTGCGGCTGGGATGGATCGGGCCGGCAAGCTGGATCGCCCTCGAAACCCACAAGAGCGAGGATATCGAGATCCGCACGCTCGCCATCGAGGCGGAGCGCGTCGTGGGCAAGGCCAAGCTTACCCTCCTTCGTCTCGAGGCCTGAACCGATCAAAAGAAAAGGACGGAACCGCGTGTGCGGCCCCGCCCCTTCCAAGCGTCTCCGCCGACTGACCGGCAGGAGCATATCGTAAGGCGTCAGTTTTCCGGACGCGTTGCCGGAAGCGGCTCGTCGATCTCGCTGGCCGGGCGGCCCGGCCAATATTCGAGCGGGCGGCTCACACCCGGCCCGCGCTTGCCGGCTTCCCATGCGTTGATGCAATTATCCTGCGCCTTGTCGGCACAGATCGGCAGTTCGCCATCGGCAGCGCGGTCGCTGGCCGGCGTGGTCTGGATAACCTCGCTGCGCACGAAGCGCGGACCGGTGGTCGCAGAAGAAGCAGACGTACGCGCGGCGACAGAAGTGTCGCTCGCATTGCTCATCTGCGCGGCGACGGCGGTCCATGCCTGTGCGCGCTGTTCCGGGGTCATCTCGTAGATGCGGAGCCGCTGGCTATCGTTGAGCACCCACCAACCGGTGTTCTGCTCGGGCGTCAGCGTCCAGTAGTATTCCTGCACGCCATAGGGCCATGCGTCGTAGGCGACGCGGCGGACTTCGGGCCAGCCATCGTACATCACTTGCTGCGCATCGGTCATGACATAGACATTGCCTTCCGCATCGACTGCGACGTCCTGGGCGATCGAAGGCGAAGCGGCGAGCGCAAGCGCGGCGGCTCCGGCGAAAATCAGCTTATTCAAAGCACTTCTCCTGTTTTCTCATTGCACAGACTACGCGAAACAGGCCGCGAATGTTCCGGAAGGCGGCTTTGCAGGCTTGTGTTGCTGCTCAGCGTTCCCTAGCTGTTCCATGACTATGCCGGATTTTCCTGCCCCTTCCCAAACCGAAGAAAATGGCGGAATTCCGCCCTATGCGGCCATGCTGAATGGACCGCAGCGAGAAGCTGTGCTGACGACAGAAGGCCCCGTGCTGATGCTGGCGGGCGCAGGTACGGGCAAGACAGCGGCGCTTACCGCAAGATTGGCCCATCTCATCGCAACGCGGCGCGCATGGCCCAGCGAAATCCTCTGCGTCACCTTCACCAACAAGGCTGCGCGCGAAATGCGCGATCGTGTCGGGCGGCATATCGGTGACGCCGTGGAAGGTATGCCGTGGCTCGGCACGTTCCATTCAATCGGTGCCAAGATGCTTCGCCGTCACGCCGAACTGGTGGGCTTGGAAAGTAATTACACTATCCTCGACACGGACGACCAACTGCGCCTCCTCAAGCAGCTTATCCAGGAACAGGAACTGGACGAAAAGCGCTGGCCCGCCCGCCAGCTGGCAGGCCTGATCGACCGGTGGAAGAACCGCGGCCTCAACCCCGGCGATCTCGATGCGGTCGAGAACGAAGCCTACGCGAATGGCCGCGGGGCGCAGTTCTACAAGCTTTACCAGGAACGGCTGAAGGCGCTGAACGCCTGCGATTTCGGCGACCTGCTGCTGCACATGCTCAACATCTTCCGCCAGCACCGCGATGTGCTGGCGCAGTACCAGCAGCGGTTCAAATACATCCTCGTGGACGAGTACCAGGACACCAACCAGGTCCAGTACCTTTGGCTGCGTCTGCTGGCACAGGAACGCAAGAACATCTGCGTTGTCGGAGACGACGACCAGTCGATCTATTCCTGGCGCGGTGCCGAGGTGGCGAACATCCTGCGCTTCGAGAAGGATTTTCCGGGCGCCGCCGTAGTCAAACTGGAGCAGAACTACCGTTCCACCCCGCAAATCCTAGCCGCCGCATCGGGCCTCATCGACGCCAACAGCGAAAGACTTGGCAAGACACTCTGGACCGAGCTTCCTGCGGGCGAGAAAGTGCGCGTGGTCGGGGTATGGGATGGCCCGGAGGAGGCACGCAGGGTCGGCGAAGCGATCGAACGGCTGGAATCCGAAGGCGCACCGCTGGACGAGGTCGCCATCCTCGTGCGCGCCCAGTACCAGACCCGCGAATTCGAAGACCGCTTTATCCAGATCGGCCTAAACTACCGGATCGTCGGCGGTTTCCGGTTCTACGAGCGCGCGGAAATCCGCGACATGCTCGCCTACCTGCGCGTCATAGCCCAGCCAGCGGACGATCTCGCGTTCGAGCGGATCTACAACCAGCCCAAGCGCGGCCTAGGTGCCAAGACACTGGAAGCGATGCGCCGGCATGCGCGGCGGATACAGGCTCCGCTGGCGGCAGCTTCGCTGGACCTTGCCGATAGCGACGAGCTGCCGCCGCGGGCCCGCAACACACTCATTGGCCTGCTCGGGCAGTTCGTACACTGGCGTGAAGAAGCAGAGCGGGTAACGCCGTCCGAACTCCTGCGACGCGTCGTGACCGAAAGCGGTTACGAGGAAATGCTCCAGAAGGACCGCAGCGCCGAAAGTGCCGGCAGGCTCGAAAACCTGACCGAACTTGCGCGCGCAATGGAGGATTACGAGACGCTGACCGATTTTCTCGAGCACGTCGGGCTGGTGATGGACAACGACCGCGCGGACGATGGCGAGAAGGTCACCATCATGACCATGCACGCGGCCAAGGGGCTGGAATTCGACCATGTCTTCCTGCCCGGCTGGGAAGAAGGCGTATTTCCCAGCCAGCGGGCTATCGACGAAGGCGGGCTCGCCAGTCTCGAGGAGGAACGCCGCCTCGCCTATGTCGCAATCACCCGCGCGAAGCGGCGCTGCACGATCTATCACGCGGCCAACCGGCGCATCTACGGCCAGTGGACCAGTTCCATCCCGAGCAGGTTCATCGAGGAGCTGCCGCAGGAGCATATCGAGAGCGAAACCACGATGAGCGGCGGCGCGTCCCTGTGGCGCGCAAACTGGTCCGAGCACGAGGACCCCTTCGCCCACGTATCGTCCAGCCGCCCCGAACGCTCTACGGCGCGGGGACCCGGATGGCAGCGGGCTATCTCGACGGGATATGACACCACGCCCAAGCGGCTCGCTGAACCGGGGCGAAGCACAGCCAGCTTTGCCGCCAAGCCGCGTACGGATATCGCGATCGGCGCACGCGTCTTCCACGACAAGTTCGGCTATGGTTTCGTTACCGACCAGGAAGGAAACAAGCTGACGATCGAGTTCGAGAAGGCAGGCGAAAAGCGCGTCCTCGACAGTTTCGTGAAACCGGTTACCGATTAGGCGGCGGCTTCGGTTTCCTCTGCTGCCGGTTCCTTGCGGCGCGTCCAGTAACGCTTTTCGAACGGGCGTAGCAATTCGCCGCCCAGGTTCCGCGTACCTTCCGCAATGCCGGTCTCGCAATTGAGATAGGGCGTCGGTTCGCAATATGATCCGAACATCTTGTCCCAGAGAGTCAACGTGTTGCCGTAATTTGTTCCCATCAGTTCTTCGTCACGGATGTGATGCAGGCGATGTGCTGCCGGGGACAGGAGAACCTTGCCGACGATGCCCAGCGTCCACGGCACGTCGCAATGCACGAAGAAGCCCCAGAACGCGATGACCAGGCCTGCGATCCCGATCGACCATTCAGGAAGACCGAGGAGGAGCAGGAGGGTAATATCGACACATACGCTCAACAATTTGCTCAGCGGGTGCTTGCGCTGGACGGACAGCCACGACAGCGCCGTGTCGGCATGATGCGTCGCGTGAATGCGCCAGAGCAGCGGCGAATGCTCGAAACGGTGGCGCCAGTAGACGACGAAATCATACAGCAGGAATGCTGCGAGAACTGTGAGGGGTGCCGGAAGCGATTCCCAGAACGGCGCGAACAGTGCACCCATTCCCAGTGCTTCGCGGATCGCACCACTCGGCAGGGCGAGCAACGGTGCAAGCAGGACCAAATTGATCAGCGCGAGACTGAGATTGGTCGTGAATTCCTTGCGCGTACGGACCATCGCATCGAGCAGCCCGGTGCGCTTGACCGCAATTGCGAGACTGCCGAAGAAAAACCCCGCCAGAAGCAGGAGATTCAGCGTCGATCGCAAGGGTTCGTAGAAGATTTCCATCACGCCATCCCTGCTACAAGATTGTAGTTAGGGAGACGTTAAGTCAACCGGCAGAAACCTCGAGGAAGCCGGGGACCGGGCCGTTCCATTCGCCGGGCTTGCCGCCGTCGTCTTCCCGCGGATCGTCGCGACGCGGCTTGCGGGCCTTGGCGGGCTTTTCTTCCGCCTTGCGCTCGGGCTTCGGGCGCGAAGGACGTTCCGACCGTTCGGCGCGTTCCGACCGTTCCGGACGTTCCTCTCGGGCCTTGCGCTCTTCGCGACGCGGCCTGTCTTCCTCTTTCGAAGGCTCGACCAGTTCGACGCGGACATCCTTCTTGCCGAAAACGGGGATCTCACTGCCGGTCAGCTTCTCGACATTGGCAATCGCCTCGCCGTCCTCTTCGGCAACGAAAGTGAACGCGCGGCCCTTGGCGCCTGCACGGCCCGTACGACCGATGCGATGGACGTAGTCGTCCGGGTGCCAGGGCGTGTCGAAATTGAAGACGTGGCTCACGCCCTTGATGTCGAGGCCGCGCGCGGCAACGTCGCTGGCGACGAGGATATTCACCTCGCCCTTCTTGAAGCGGTCCAGTTCCTTCAAGCGGCTGGACTGGTCCATGTCGCCATGGATTTCGCTGCTGGCAAAGCCATGGCTCTGCAGGCTCTTGTTGAGCTCGCGCACCGTGGTCTTCCGATTGGCGAAGATGATCGCGGTTTCGACATGGTCGTGGCGCAGAAGCCAGCGCAGGGTTTCGCGCTTCTGGCGGGACTTCACCGGCACCTTGAAGGCTGTAATGTCCTTGTTGGTGGTTGCAGCACGGCTGACCTCGATGCGCTTCGGGGATTTGAGGAACTTCTTCGCCAGCTTCTCGATCGGCGGGGGCATGGTTGCCGAGAACAGCATCGTCTGGCGGTTTTCCGGCAGCTTGTCACAGATGAACTCGATGTCGGGGATGAAGCCCATGTCGAGCATGCGGTCGGCTTCGTCGATGACGAGAAGTTCGCAGCCGTTGAGCAGGATCTTGCCGCGCTCGAACAGGTCCATCAGGCGGCCGGGGGTCGCAATGAGGACATCGACGCCCTCGTTGAGCGCCTTGACCTGGTCACCCATCTGCACGCCGCCGATCAGCAGCGCGAGCTTCAGGTCGTGGTTCTTGCCGTACTTCTCGAAATTCTCGGCCACCTGCGCGGCCAGCTCGCGCGTCGGCGCAAGGATCAGCGAACGCGGCATCAGTGCGCGGCGGCGGCCGTTTGCCATGATGTCGATCATGGGCAGCACGAAGCTGGCGGTCTTGCCCGTTCCCGTCTGCGCGATACCGATGATGTCCTTCATCATCAGCACGGGCGGAATGGCCTGCGCCTGAATCGGGGTCGGCTCGGTATAGCCTGCGTCGGCTACCGCAGCGAGCAGGTCGGGTGAAAGGCCGAGATCGGCGAAGTTCATGCGCTTGTGAATGCCCCAGTGATTTGGATAGGCAAAAGGGGCCGCCAAAGGCAGCCTCTCTCGGCGGCGCCCCTTCGCCGTTTTAGGCATGACAGTCAAGGAAAACCCCGCTCAGTCGCCCGTCTGGATGACCATTTCGCGCAGGCGCGAGACCTGGCATTTGGCGCCCGACCGGCTCATCAGGCGATCCCTGTCGACACACAGCATGCCGTCGTCCGACGGTTCCATGTAGAAACCCTGATAGAATTCACGCGGGCTGCAGCCCTTTTCCAGCTGGGCGGACAGCGTCCGGCGGTCGCGCAGGAACAGCATCAACCGGTCGCCGCGCTCGGCAACGCCGCCGATGCGCTTTGCCTCGACGCACTTGGCGAAAGGCCGCTCCACCAGACGTGGGCGCGATGCGGGGGACGTTTCGGCCATCAGGCTCTGGCGCATGGGGGCGGGTGCAGGCGATATGCGCAGGATCACCCTGCCCTCGATGCGGACTTGGTTTGCTCCTGCCGGCCGCGGCGCGTCGAGCAAGGGCGACCAGCCCGGTGCGGAGCTTGAGAGAGGCAAAGGACTGATGCTGCGATCTGCAGTTCGCGATTGCGACCAGACCTGACCGCTGCAAATCGGCGCGGCCCCTGAATTCTCCACGATCCGGTCCCCGCCGTTCGACAGGGCAAGCGCCAAGGGCGCAATCAGGGTGAAGAGATTGGGCATCGGGGCGGCGATAATCCTCGTGACCACGCGAGCGGAATTTCCGGCGTGTGGTCACGCCCTGCCCCTCGCCAATTGAATATCGGCTTAATTCCATTGCCGGAGAAGGCAAGTGGTGGCTTTTTCCCCGCCCGCTGTGGCATGGGCGCATCGATGAGCGAGAGAAACGAAGCCTTTGTCGAGGAAGCGGCCGCATTGCTTGGTCCGCGAGGGTTTACCCAGGATCCCGAGCTAGTCGGCCCTTGGCTGACCGACTGGCGTGGCCGCTATACCGGCAGAGCGATCGGCCTCGCTTCACCCGACAGCACGATCCAGGCATCTGAATTCGTGCAGCTTTGTGCCCGCCATCGGGTGCCGATCGTGCCGCAAGGAGGCAACAGCGGAATGTCGGGCGGCGCAACCCCGGACGGTAGCGGGACTGCGGCCGTCCTCTCGCTGCGCCGGATGAACCGTTTCAGGCAGTTCGATGCCTCAGCAGGACAGATTACCTGCGATGCCGGGGTCGTGCTCCAGACACTGCACGAGGAAGCAGAGAAGCACGGACTGCGCTTCCCGCTCACACTGGGCGGAAAAGGCTCGGCCACCATCGGGGGGCTGATTTCCACCAACGCAGGCGGCACACAGGTGCTGCGCCACGGCACGATGCGCAACCAGGTGCTTGGACTCGAAGCGGTCCTTGCCGATGGGACCATTCTCGACACGCTGACCCCGCTCAAGAAGGACAACCGCGGCTTCGACCTCAAGCAGCTGCTGATCGGATCGGAAGGCACGCTGGGGATCGTGACAGGCGCGACCCTCCGGCTGCTCCCTCAAACCGGAGGCAGGATTGTCGCCTGGGTCGGCCTGCCGACCTTGCAGCATGCGAGGCAGCTCTTGCTGCACGTCGAAGCAGCGGCTGGCGACGCCCTCGAAGGGTTCGAGGTGTTACCGGATCATAGCCTGCGCGCCGTCCTCGACCACCTTCCCGATGCCCGTGCGCCCCTGGCTGGCGCCCATTCCTGGAATGCGCTGTTCGAACTGGTGGGCAAACCGGGCGAAGAAGCGCAGCTGCGCGAACTCGCCGAAGATGTTCTGGCCGATGCCATGGAACGCGACCTGCTCGAGGATGCGACGATCGCGGCAAACGAAACGCAGGCAGAGGCCTTCTGGCTGATCCGCGATTCCATCGCTCCGGCAGAGCGAGCGATCGGGCCTGCCATGCAGCACGACATCTCGGTTCCCGTGGCGCGGATGGCCGATTTCGTCGAGACTGCCTCTCCCTCAGTCGAACAGAACTTTCCGGGGACAAGGGCTGTCGCATTCGGACACCTGGGGGACGGCAACGTCCATTTTCACGTCCTTGCACCGGCAGGCGCCGTTCGCGGCGAGTGGGAAGCGAGCGAAGGGAAGAAGATCAGTGCCTTCGTCCACGATCTCGTCACCGGGTGGGGCGGATCCATCAGCGCAGAGCACGGGATCGGGCAGATGAAGCGCGACGAGTTGGGCAGGCTTGGCGACCCGACCGCGCTGTCGGTCATGCGCGCGGTCAAGCAGGCGCTGGACCCAGCCGGATTGCTCAATCCCGGCAAACTCGTACCGCTTGCGAAAGAAGGCGGGACCGCCTAAGCCCCCCGCCGAGGGCGCATGCAGGTCGTTTCGGCCTGTGTTCCACACCCAAAATCATCAACCTGTTTTCGGAGAATTTCCATGGCGAGCGCGCCGCAGCAGCCTCAACTGCCCCTTTTCTTCAACGATCTCATGCCGCTGAACAGCCGTGATCACGCGAACTACAAGTCGCGCACGCTGGACTCGGCTCCGTGGCTGTCCAAGGCGCATGCCATTCCCCTGACCGTCGACGAATTCGTCCAGGCGCAGCGCCACTTCCCGATCGTCTTCTCGACCGGTGACAACCCGCTTCCCCTTGCCCTGATGGGCCTTAACGAAGGCGTGAACACATTTGTCGATGCCGAAGGCAAGGTAAAGGACCCGGTTTACATCCCCGCCTACATCCGTCGCTATCCGTTTATGCTGGCTCGCCTCACCAAGGACAACGACCAGCTTTCGCTTTGCTTCGACCCGACGAGTGAAGCTGTCGGCGAGTTCGAAGAGGGTCGTCCGCTGTTCGAGAACGGCGAATCGACCGATGCGACCAAGCAGATCCTCGATTTCTGCCAGAACTTCGAAGCGGCCGCCCAGCGCACGCAGGCCTTCCTGCAGCAGATCAAGGACGCTGACCTCCTCATGGACGGCGAAGTGTCGATCCAGGTCGAAAACAACGACCAGCCGTTCGTTTATCGCGGCTTCAAGATGGTCAATCAGGAAAAGCTCCAGGAACTCCCGGGCGCCAAGCTCGAGGAATTCAACAAGAGCGGCCTGATGATGCTTCTCCACGCCCACATGTTCTCGCTCGACAACATGCGCGTGATCTTCGCGCGCCAGGCCGAGCAGGGCTGGAAGCCGACGCCGCTCGCCAACGCCTGAGCCGGCGGCAGGGCAGGAAGTTGCTTCCCAACCTGAAGTGGAAGAAATCGTGGCCGGGAACCCTGGTGGTTCTCGGCCACCTTTCGTTCGGGCTTGGTGCCTGTGCACCTGCAGTAACTGCAGAGCCTGCCTTTGCCCCCTCACCCGCGCAAAGCCCGCTGGAAGTGTTCCAGTCGAAGGAAGATGTGCTGTTCCGTACCGGTTACCGGCTTGCAGCGGCAAATGCCGCGTACTGCGATGCCGTAAAGCAGAGCGTCGGCCTGCTGGTCCATGACGCCAGGGCATACTCGCGCCCCGATGCCGTGCGCGCGACCTTCGGGCTTGCCGGGGACATCGGCGTCCAGTCGGTTGCTGAAGGTTCCCCCGCTCATCTTGCAGGGATCGGGCAGAACGACACACTTCTGGCGATCGACGGGAACGACATCGCGGAGATCGAGTCCGGCGAGCGCAAGGATTGGGAGCGCGCCAGTGCCATCGCCGATCAGATCGAGAAATCCGCAAGGGACGGCACCGTCACCCTGGAATGGCGCAAACCCGATGGCCGCGAGATCAAACTGTCACTCGCCGCACAGACCGTTTGCGCCAGCCGCTTCGAGCTTCTGAGCGGGAAGGACGGAGCCAGTGCCGATGGCGCGCGCGTGCTTGTCGGCGAGAATTTTCCCGGCCTATCCTATTCGGAACCCGAGTTCGCGGCATTGCTGGCGCACGAAATGGCGCACAATCTCCTCGGCCACATTCCCTACCTGACGGAAAGGGGCAATGGCGGCGGAAGAGTGCGCATGACGGAACGCGATGCCGATCGCCTCATGCCTTGGCTACTGGTCAATGCAGGTTACGATCCGGCCGCTGCCGCTGACTTCATGCGCCGCTGGGGGCCGCGCCATGGCGGGTGGATTTTCCGCAACCGCTCACACGACGGGTGGGATGAACGCGTGGAACTGATCGAGGCCGAGTTGCCCGCAATTGCGGCTGTGACCCGCGATGGCCGCGTCGATTGGCGTACCCACTTCAAGCCGCTGCTCGACAAGAACAAGTAGTCTGGCCGTCCTACTCGGCAGCCTGGCGGAAGCTGTCTCCGGGACCCAGGCCCACAACCTCGCCTGCAAGCGCATTGACCAGGCCTGCGATAATGCGAGCCATGCGGGGAAGCCTGGCGCTCGGCTGGTCGAGCCGCGCATCGAGGTAGGTCGAACGGCAGACTTCGAGCTGCAAGGCATGTATCCCCCGCCGGGGTGCGCCATGACGGTCGAGGACATATCCGCCGGAGTAAGGCCGATTGTGGGTTGCCGCCCTCCCCGCCGAGGCGAAGTAGTTGAGCGCCCGCGCAGACAGCGCGCCGTCGCAGCTGGTGCCGAACCGGTCCCCGATGACGAATTCGGGCTGGGCACCACCATGCAGCCTGCGCGGTAGCGGCGGCATCGAATGAAGGTCGACGAGTACGGCCGCACCCCACCTGTCCCGCATCCTCTCCAGAGTGCGGCCAAGCGCCGCATGGTATGGGCGGTGAACCGTCTCGATCCTGCGATCGAGTTCGCTTCTCTCGAGCGGCTGCTTCCAGATTTCCCCGAGCCCGGGCAGCCTGCGCGGTACGAGGCCGAGCCCGCTGCGTGCACGGCGATTGGCGAGCGAATGCACGTTCTTGCGTGGTTTGGCCCCCATGATCATCGACCAGTCGACATCGTCGGGAGCGCGGTTGAGGTCGATGATCGCGCGCGGCGTGTGCGCGACAAGCAGCGCTGCACCCGTAAGTTCCGCAACCTGGCGCGCAAGCTCGTCGGCAAACCTGTCTTCGAGCCGGATCATGCAGTCGGGGTCGCGGAGAGTGTCCCGCAATCCGGCCGGGTAGGCACGGCCACCATGAGGAGCCGCCAACAAGATCGGCACCGGGAACTCTTCGCCCACCGTCAGGGTAAAGGGTTCGACAGGGCGGTTCGAATCGCTTTCTGGCTGCCCGGTCTTGCTCGACGTCATGACGTCAGGAATGACGCGTTGTCTTAGGCAAGTCAAAACCGGCTGCGTCATTGAGGGACACCGCCTTATCCGGCACAAGATTTGTTAAGCGATTTGGGTTAGGAAGCGCAGCATGAGTGAGCCGAACCACAAGCGAATCCTGCTCGCCGAGGATGACGATGCCATGCGCACCTACCTCGAGCGCGCACTCGACAATGCCGGGTACATCGTCGACTCGGTCGACCGTGGCACCAAGGCCGTTCCGCTGCTCGAGAAGGGCGATTATGACCTTCTCCTGTCCGACATCGTGATGCCGGAAATGGACGGGATCGAACTTGCCCAGCGCTGCAACGAGATCAGCCCTGCAACGAAGGTCATGTTCATCACCGGCTTTGCCGCCGTTACGCTCAAGGCAAGCGCCGAACAGCCGCACGCAAAGGTCCTTTCCAAACCGTTCCACCTTCGCGACCTGGTTTTCGAGGTCGAACGGGTGCTTGGCGGACAGGTCAGCGCGCAGCTTTTGTAATTTGCACCGTTTTGCCCCTTGCGCGGCCCGAGCGGCCTCGCTAATGGGCGCGCCTGCCGTTCAAAACGGCACGTTCGATAGCGTGGGCGTATAGCTCAGTGGTAGAGCACTATGTTGACATCGTAGGGGTCCCAAGTTCGAACCTTGGTACGCCCACCATCGAACCCCTCCCCCGGAATGACTGACCTCGCCCGATAGGGCCCGAGAGTATCTGGCAGGACGCGTATTCCACGCATTTCGGGGAAATTCCCAACATTCCGCCGCTGCAAGGTTGCCTTGATGGCAATCGTTTCACATGGCACTCGTATATGTAATCGCGGAAGCCCGACGAACGGGATCGCGAAAACCGAAAGGGTCCCAGCTTGGCGAAACGCGCTCTGATAACCGGTGTTACCGGTCAGGATGGCGCTTATCTCGCCCGCCTCCTGCTGGCCAAGGGCTACGAGGTGCACGGCGTCAAACGGCGCTCGTCATCCTTCAACACGGGGCGTATCGAGGATATCTACCAGGATCCGCACGCGCCCGATCCCAAGTTGATCCTGCACTACGGCGACATGACCGATGCGACGAACCTCATCCGCATCATGCAGGAAGTCCAGCCGGACGAAATCTACAACCTCGCGGCGCAAAGCCACGTCCTGGTCAGCTTCGAAACGCCGGAATATTCCTCGAACGCGGACGCAATGGGAACGCTGCGTATGCTCGAGGCGATCCGCATTCTGGGGCTCGAGAAAAAGAGCCGATTCTTCCAGGCATCGACCAGCGAACTCTACGGCCTCGCCTCGGAATAACCGCAGGACGAAAGCACACCGTTCCGGCCGCGCAGCCCCTATGCCGTCGCGAAACTATTCGCCTACTGGATCACGGTAAATTACCGCGAAGCCTATGGCATTCATGCATCGAACGGCATTGCGTTCAATCACGAAAGTCCGCTGCGCGGAGAAACCTTCGTCACACGCAAGATCACGCGTGCAGCAGCCGCCATCGCGCTTGGCAAGCAGGACAAGCTGTTCCTCGGGAATTTGAATGCCCGCCGCGACTGGGGTCACGCACGCGAATATGTCGAGGGAATGTGGCGCATGCTGCAGCAGGATACACCGGATGACTATGTCCTGGCGACCGGTGTGACGACCGAGGTTCGCAATTTCGTACGCTGGGCGTTCGAGGATGCGGGCATACCGATCGAATTCGTTGGCGAAGGGCTGGAAGAAAGAGGCGTAAGCATCGCGGATGGCCGGACGCTGGTCGAAATCGATCCGAGGTATTTCCGTCCCACCGAGGTCGATGTCCTCATCGGTGATGCCGGCAAGGCAAGGGAAAAGCTCGGTTGGGAGGCGACTACCACGGTTCGCGAACTGGCACGGGAGATGGTGCAGGCAGACCTCGATCTGATCCGCGCCCCAAAGGGTGGCTGACGGCCATGGCAAGCTCCCGCTTCTCGCTTGAGGGTCGCAGGGTTTTTGTGTCCGGGCATCGCGGGATGGTCGGATCGGCCCTTGTCAGGAGGCTTCAACGCGAAAAGTGTGAAATCCTCACTGCCGACAGGTCGATCGATCTGCGGGTGCAGGCATCGGTCGAAGAATGGTTTGCCGTGAACCGGCCCGAAGCGGTTTTCGTGGCAGCAGCAAAGGTCGGCGGAATTGGCGCCAACCAAAATCAGCCCGGCCAGTTTCTTTACGACAATCTTGCAATCGCAACGAATTCGATCGAGGCAGCGCGCAAGTCCGGGGTCCGCAAGCTGCTATTCCTCGGCTCGTCCTGCATTTATCCGCGGGATGCGGCGCAGCCGATCGTTGAGGAGAGCCTGCTGTCAGGCCCCCTCGAACCGACGAACGAATGGTACGCCATCGCCAAGATCGCTGGCGTCAAGCTTTGCCAGGCCTATCGCAGGGAATACGGATGCGACTTCATTAGCGCCATGCCAACCAACCTTTATGGTCCCGGCGATACCTACGATTTGGCTCAAAGCCACGTAGTTCCCGCCCTGATCATGAAGGCGTTGGCGGCAAAGGCACAGGACGCCGAACGGATGCAAGTCTGGGGATCTGGAAAGGCTCTGCGGGAATTCCTGCATGTCGACGATCTCGCCGATGCCTGCGTATTCCTCATGAATAGCTATTCCTCGGAAGAACCCGTCAACATCGGCTCCGGCGCGGAGATTTCGATCGCCGAGCTGGCAGCCCTGATTGCAGAGATTGCCGGGTTCACCGGGGAATTGGCGTTCGATCATGCGAAGCCGGACGGTACACCGCGCAAACTGCTCGATTGCAGCCGCCTGATCGAACTGGGCTGGCGCCCTTCAATCGCCCTGCGAGAGGGATTGTCTGGAACTATCAAGGATCTGCCGGACCGATCCCGCGCTTGAGCCGCCAAATAGAGAGAATGCCGCTCGTCGACGTGCCAAAAAAAAGCCACCACTCATTCGAGCGGTGGCTTATTTTTTAGCTTCCGGCTGGTGCCGGAGGCAAACGGATTAGCCGTTGCTGTCGCCGTCGTCGTCGGTCGCGACAACGATGCCGGCGATCACAGCTGCTGCTGCGAGCACGGCGATGAGAACGCTGGCACCGCCGATTTCAGCTTCCTTCTTCGAGGCCTTCGAGGCGCGCGAAACCGGAGCTTCAACAGCCTTGGTGGCTGCCGGCATCGAGTCAGCAGCGCGAACCGGTGCGGCAGCGTTTGCCGAACCAGCGACTGCCATCGAGATGGCTGCAGCTGCCATAGCGATTTTCTTCATCAAAACTTCTCCTAGTTATTCTTCTGTCTTTAACACCGTTGAGCCGCCCTACGACTCAGCTTCTCAATAGTCAACCGGTCAGCGGCGGAACGTGCCGTTGGCGTGTGCAGGCGGGAGAGGCCCACACTGAATCGCCGCTGCAGTCTTCTACCGACCTATTCCGCACAAGTGCAAGAAGAGCATATAAAATAAGTAAACGTGCCGATTAACTGTTGCATATTGGTCAGTGCACATACCCTAGCAATGCCTTGCAAACGCAAGACCCGTCGCCATCCGCCACCCTTGACGCACTAGGCAATAGATTGCACAGCGCAACAGAACGCAGCCTGGTGGACGGCCAGGATGTGGGCATTCCCTACAGGCCCGAATGCCGGGCTGCGGAAAAAGTTCCGCTGTTTCAAACGGTAAAATCCCGTGTGGAGAACAATGGCCGGGTCGCGAACCAGACAGAAACTGCAGACCCACGATGCCGAGGGTACGGGCGCGCGCGCGCCCATGATGCTCGCTGCGCTCCTGCTTTTCCTGGCGCTGCTGATCGGCGGCGGCGGACGGCCAGCCTTCATTGCAGAAACGACTGCAATAATTGTGTCATTTATTATAGCCGCTATTTGGCTGGTCGCTGTTCGGGACCGTGATTTGGCGCCCGATAGAGCGATGTCGGTACTCGCAGGGTGCTTCATCGCAGTCCCGGTCCTCCATCTCGTACCGATGCCCCAATTCATCCTCGGCTTGCGGCCGCTGGAAGTGACGATCGCCGGTTCTCTCTCGGTTGTGGGCCAAGGTGATGATTTCAGGGCGATTACAATTGATCGGGGCCGGACAATTGCTGCCTTGCTCTCGATGCTGCCGCCTTTGATCCTTTGGCTCATGTTGCGCACCTTCCCGGTCCGAGATCGTCTGGCTTTTGGCGGAGTAATCCTACTTGCCGTTCTGGCATCCGCGATGCTGGCCGCCGTGCAGGTCGCAAGCGGCGGCGCGTTCGGCCATATCTACAAGACCCATTTCGGCTTCGCTTCCGGCGTGATGG
Source organism: Qipengyuania gaetbuli (assembly GCF_020171365.1). Classification (NCBI taxonomy): domain Bacteria; kingdom Pseudomonadati; phylum Pseudomonadota; class Alphaproteobacteria; order Sphingomonadales; family Erythrobacteraceae; genus Qipengyuania; species Qipengyuania gaetbuli. Next base: position 63,071 of record NZ_JAIUZO010000002.1, read on the forward strand.
CAAACCGCAACTCCGCAGCTGACTTCTACGTGATCGCGATTTGCATCCTTGTCGTGGGGTATACCCACATCAAGGCGCGGCGCCGGCACGCCAAGATTGCCCTGCCCTTCATCGGCCTCGGCATCCTGCTTGCGGTCGCCACCATCCTGACCGGGTCGCGCAGCGGGACGGTCCTTTTGCTGCTGCCCGCCGGACTCTGCCTGTTCCTCAACCGAGGCAAACTTTCCAACCGACAGCTGCTCTTCATCGCCGGAGGCGCTGCCGCCCTGATCATCGTGGTCCTTCTCCTCGCCTCCCAAATTCCGATGGTCGAGCGGACGCTGGCACGGTTTTCCATTACCGGGGACGGAAGGTATTCTCTCTGGGAAGACGCGCGGTTCGCAATCAGCCAAGCCATGCCGCTCGGGTCAGGCATGGGCACAGGCGACATCATGATGAAGTGGGCCGAAAACCTCGACAGCCTCGACCCGCCCTACCCCAACCGCGTGCACAACGACTATCTGGAATTCGTGCTCGAAGCGGGTGTGCTCGCTGCATTGCTGCTGGCTGTATTGGCGATCTTCCTCGCGGTCAGAACGGTTCGACTGTTGTCGAGCGGAGATCACGATGAGAAAATGGCTGCCATCCTTGCTTCTGCGATAGTCGCTATCATTGCATTGCACTCGGCGGTCGACTATCCGCTGCGCTCGATTACGATATCGATGGTCGCAGCTTTCGCCCTGTCACTCGTTTCCAATTCGCAGCACGCAGGACCGCGCAAGGTTCCGCGTTCGAAAGCTCCTGTATAGAGAGTACTGATGTCCTATTCTCACACCGTTTCGCGTACGGCGCTGTCCCTCGTCGCCCTGACGACGCTGGGCGCCTGCGCGACGACGAATTCGAACCTGCCGCAAGGCGCGGCCGCCTACGACAACTTTCCCGCTGTCGAAGAGCGCTCCGGGGTGGAAGATTACCGCGTCGGCCCCCTCGACGTGCTCAACATCCGCGTGTTCCAGGAACCTGACCTGACCTTCGAGGAAGTGACCGTCGATGCCGGCGGAAGTCTGCAATTCCCGCTGATCGGCGACGTGCCTGCTGCCGGAATGACCGCCAGCGAGCTTTCCGACGAACTCGAAAGGCGCCTGGGCGCGCGCTTCCTGCGCGATCCCCAGGTCGCCGTGTCGGTCGTGCTTGCACGGTCGCAGCAGGTAACGGTCGAAGGGCAGGTCGAGGATCCGGGCGTCTACGATATTGCCGGCCCGACCACGCTCCTCGGCGCGCTCGCCCGAGCGAAGAGCCCGACGCAGGTTGCCGCGCTCGATGAGATTGTCGTGTTCCGCACCGTCAACGGTCAGCGCATGGGCGCCCGTTTCGATCTTCGCCGCATCCGTAACGGTCTAGATCCGGACCCGCAGATCCTGGGCGGAGACGTCGTGGTCGTCGGCTTCGATTCCCTCAAGGGCGCTTTCCGCGATGTCTTGCAGGCTGCACCCTTCTTCAATGTTTTTGCCGTGCTCGCGCGGAACTAGGACCGACCAGTGACCTACGAAAATTCCAACTCTCTCGTACTCGGCGGTCGATCCGAAGACATGCCTCTTCGTGGCACCGGCGCACTCGCCAACTCCGACGAGGATACGGCACTCAACATCGACCTGCGCGACCTGTTCTACATGATCAGGCGGAACCTGTTGCTGATCGTCGGTGCAATCGTCGCCGCGATCTTGCTTGGCATTGCCGTGTCCTTGCTGATGACGCCGAAATACATTGCAACTGCCCAGGTTCAGATCGACCAGTCGGCCGACCGCGTGCTTGGCGAGAATGAGACCGTCCAGCCGGACGTAGCGATCCAGGATGCAGACCGTTTCCTCCAAACGCAGGTCGACGTGCTCAACAGCAGGACGATGGCCTTGCGTGTCGCGCGCTCGCTCAACCTCATCGGCAATGAAGAATTCTTCGCCGAAATGAACAAGAAGCTGCCGGAAAACACCGGCGCGGTGGATTACAACAAGTCGCTGACCGAAGCGACGATCAAGCTGATCCAGGACAATATTTCCATCTCGCTGCCGCGCAATTCGCGTGTCGTGAGCATCTCCTTCGAAAGTCCCTCGAGCGAGCTAGCGGCGCGGATCGCCAATGCCTACGCAGAAAATTACATCGCGTATAACCTGCAGCGGAAGTACAACAGCTCGGAATATGCTCGCGAATTCTTGTCCGACCAGCTTGCGGAGGCAAAGACCCGGCTGGAAGCCAGCGAAGAGGCACTCAATGCCTACGCCCGCTCGGCCGGGCTCATTATTACGGACTCTCCCGCAGGCGACGGAAATGGCGAGGCCGGCCGCAGCCAGTCGCTCAACTCGTCCAGCCTGGTGCTGACGAACAGCGCGCTGGTTGACGCTGCTACCGATCGAGCCGAGGCTGAAGCGCGCTGGCAGGCGGTTCGCAACGTCGCGCCGCTCAGCATTCCCGAGGTACTGTCCAACAACGCCGTTCAGGAACTGCTGAAAGATCGTGCAGCTGCCGAGGCAGCATTGCGCCAGGAACGCAGCCGCCACCTCGACGAGCACCCCAATGTCCTCATGATGCGCGAACAGGTCGCCGAACTCGACCAGCAGGTCGATGCACTAGCGTCCCAGATCAAGCGTTCGATCTACTTGCAATACCAGTCCGCCCAGCGCCGCGAGAACGAGATCGAAGGCCAGGTAAACCAGTTCCGCAATGTCAACGAGCGCGAGCAGGATCTTGGTGTGCAGTACGGCATTCTTGCTCGCGAGACCGAGACGAACCGCGTTCTTTATGAAGGGCTGCTCCAGCGCTACAAGGACATCAGCGCCGCTGCCGGTATCGCGACGAATAATGTCTCGATGGTCGATGAGGCTACAGCACCGGTCATCCCGTCGTCTCCCAATCTGATAATCAACCTTGCCTTGGCACTGGTTGGCGGCCTTCTTCTCGCGGGTGGTCTCGTTCTGCTTCGAGAGCAGCTAGACGATACGATCCGGGTGTCGGAAGACCTCGAATTCAAGCTCGGCCTTTCGCCGCTCGGCGTCGTCCCCGTCTACGATGGCGACGAGACGATCGAGGAAGCCTTGGAGGACACCAAGTCCCATGTGGCGGAAGCGTTCAATTCGATCCGCACCGCACTGCTTTACTCGACCAGTCACGGCCTGCCGGACTGCCTTTCGGTCACCAGCTCCGAGGCTGGCGAAGGCAAGACCACCTGCAGCTACGCACTGGCCAAGGCGTTCGGCCGGCTTGGAAAATCGGTGGTGCTTGTCGGCGCCGACATCCGTCGTCCTTCGATCCACAAGTTGATGGGGGTGGAAAACCACCAAGGTCTTACCGACCTGCTCGTCTCAGAGCGGCCTCCGCATGATTTCGTGGTGAAGACGGCACACGAGAACGTCTCGCTGCTTCCCGCCGGCCCGACGCCTCCGAACCCGACCGATCTACTCGGCGGTACGCGGATCAGGGAAGTCATCGCTCAGTTGAGGGAAGAATTCGATCTCGTGCTGATCGACGGCCCGCCCGTTCTCGGCCTCGCCGATGCGCTGATCCTCGGCCAGATTGCAGACGGCGTGCTGTTCGTGGTCGAATCCAACCGCGGTTCGCGCGGTCGCACCAAGTCGGCCCTGCGCCGTCTTCGCCAGGCCAACGCCAATATGCTTGGCGGCATCCTGACCAAGGTAGATTCCCGCCGCCTCGGCTCCAGCTACGGCTATTATTACGAGCAGGACTATTACAACTACGAGGCCGAGAAGCCGGCCGCTCGTTCGGGTAGCCTGAGGAGCAAACTCGGCCTGTGATCGTCACGCGCGTCTTTCTTCTGGGAGCCCTCGTGCTGGCAAGCGGTGCCGCAGTCGCCAGCTTCGACGAGCGAGCGGCAGCATTCGGCATGTCCGTCCTCCCCGAAGAATACGCGATCGGCTCCAAGCGGCTGCAAGTCGCAGCCATTGCTCACGCAGAAGATGGGAATATCGAGGATGCGAAGGCATCCGCACGGCGTGCGATCGTCCGCAGCCCGCTGGATCAGGGCCCGCTCTCAACCCTGGGTGCGATCCAGTTCGACAATGGCGAAGCTGAAGCGGCGCAGAAAAGCTTCCGCGCAGCCGGCGCACTCGGCTGGCGCGATCTGGCAACCCAGGCCTACATCGTAGAACAGGCCACACAAGCCCGTGATGCAGTTGTCCTTGCGCAGAGGATCGATGCGATATTGAGGCTTGGCACCCCATACGAACGCGTGGCCAACTTGGTGCTCACAGCCGAAAGCTACGATTCCGAATACGCCGCGATGCCGTCCCGCCTCGCATCGTCTCCTCCATGGCTGAGCAACTACATCGTCGATGCCGGGGGGCTTTCCGGCCCTGCCCTCGAACGACGGGTAAAGATGCTCCGCGCCGGGAGGGATCAGGGCATGCCCCTCAATTGCCGCCCGGTCGGCTGGGCGAGCCAGAAGATGATAGAGAGCGGCAACATGGCCAGGGCTATCGACACCTGGCAGCAACTGGGATGCGGCGAAATATCGCCGAGTAACCTTGGCCGGATTGCAGGCGGGTTCGAAGAGCAGGTGCGCGGTCAGGAAACAACTACACTCCTGCAATGGAACCTCGAACAGAGTGGTGACATTCAGGCCGCTATCGAAACTGCCCCACACCAGATGGGTGGCAAAGCCTTGCACGTGATCGACAATGCCCCGGGAGAAAAGCTTGCCGCCATGCGGGCCATCCGTTTGGGTTCGGGCCGTCATATATTGCAGTGGCAGGATCATTCACCGGCCCAGGGGAGCGATTATGCCGTCGAGGTCGACTGTGTGCACAGCGGTCGCAAGCTGTCGCAACGGAGCATGTTCGAGGCCGACTCCGGCTCCGAGACAGGCAAGCGTGAACTTACCTTCGAGGTCGACGGCGAAGCCTGCGATGGTCAGCGCATCCGGATCTTCTCGATCGGATCCGGCCAGAGGGCCGATTTCTGGCTCGATGCCTTCATTGTGCGCACTGCCCGCCGGACCCGGTAGCTCGAAACTATGTTGGGACATTTTCGAAGCTTGGCGAGATATCCTCTCGCTCGAAGGGTAATATCGAGCTTGCTGGCAAACGGCGTGCGGGTTGTCCTGCAGGCCGGCACAGGCCTCATTCTCGCACGCCTGCTTGGCGCTTCAGATCTCGGCACCTACGCCTGGGCGATGGCCATCAGCGCATTGATGGTCGTGCCTGCACAGTTTGGCACCTCCACCCTGCTGATCAAGGAGAGCGCTGCAGCGGTAGCCGAAGGGGATCAGTCAAAGCTGAAGGCGCTGTGGCTGTGGACATTGAAGACCACCGCGGTGGCGTCCGTTGTTTCGATTGCCCTTCTGTTGGGGGCGATATTCGCCTTTCAGGAGCATATTTCGACGCTCGATTGGCGGGTTTTCCTGCTTGCTGTCGCCGTCATTCCCTTCGCCGTCCTGATAAACCTTGGCGAAGCGGCCTTGCAGGGCACGGGCAACACTTCGGCCGGTTTGATGGCCGGATATTATGTCCGGCCGCTGCTGTTTATCGGCTTGCTCTTATCTATCTGGGCGTCGGTTTGGGCAGTCGATCCGGTTAATGCAATGCTGGCCCAACTGGTTGCACATGCCCTCGCAGCGGTCACCGTCGTGATCCAGATGCGCCGGATACACGGCGAAACCCTTTCAGCGACCCCGTCTCCCGCTTCCGTTTCTACGGGATGGCGGGGCACGGCCATGTCGTTCCTGCTCATACACGGGCAATGGGTCGTTCTCGCCCAGATGGACATCCTCATCCTCGGCGCCATGTCTTCGGCAGAGCAAGTCGGGCTTTACCGCGTCGCCTCTCTCGCCGCCGGCTTCGTGGTCATCGGAACCCTCGCAATGAGGGGGGTCTTCAACGAGCGCCTCTCCAATGCCTGGACCACCGGTGATACGCAGTTGTTCAAGGATCGTGCAGCCCTCGGTTGCATGATGGCCAGCGCGGTAGGACTGCCGATTGCGGCTGTTTTCGTCTTTTTCGGAGCGGAATTTCTGGGGTTCGCGTTCGGTGCCGAGTTCGAGACTGCAGACACGGTGCTTTTGATACTGACCTTGGGCCAGGTCGCGCTCCTTCTCCGCGGAAGCGCAGATGCCGCATTGGCAATGACCGGTCACGAGCGCGCAATCGGTCGCATGACGACCATATCGGTTATCGTGAACCTCGTGCTCAATCTGGCCCTTATCCCGATCTTCGGCGCAACCGGTGCAGCTGCAGCGACGGCAATCGCCCTCTCGGTCCAGTCCGTCCAGATGTGGTGGTTGGCGCGCCGCACGCTGAAGGTCGACATGGGCTTCCTCGCGTCAATCCTGCCGACCGCCCGGATGGTTCGTCGGAAACTGGGGTTGTCCTGATGAGCGCGCCGAAGCCACGCCTCGTCTGTTTCGCGCGGGACCAGTACCCGCTTAACCGAGCCGATGTCGCGATCCTGTTCGGTTTGCATCTTTCTGCAGACCTCGACGTCACCTGGTGCGTCAGGGGAACTGCCGCGGATCAGGGAGTTCATGCGGAGAAGGTCGGAGTTGTGCGCGTTGCGGGCTCCGTACTTGCGCAGATAGGCATGCACTGCCGAGCCTCCTTCGAAATCCTTGCGCGCAGATACGACGTGGTCCAGTGCCGCGATCTGATCATCATTTCCGCCTGGTACGCCCTGATAAGCCGGCTGGCCGGCAAGCCGTTCGTCTATTGGATGTCGTTCCCGATCGACATCGGATACCGGAACCTGGCCCAGCGCTACGGTCGCTTCAGCCCTTCCCGTCTCGCACGGGCGACCCTCGCAAACATTGGATCCTTCCTTCTCAACCGGTGGACTTTGCCCTCGGCCTCCATGATTTTTGCTCAGAGCAATCTGATGGTCGAGAAACTCGCAGGACGCGGCCTCGATACCGATCGTCTTGTGGCCGTCCCGATGGGGTTCGAGCCGACCTTGTTTTGCGCCGAGGGAAGCTCGGCACACTTGGACAGTATAGCGGAAGGCACCCGGGTCGTTCTCTATGTCGGAACCCTCGACACCGAACGGAACCTGGCAGTCGCATTTGAGGGCGTCGCGAGTGTGCTGGCCCGATTGCCGGATGTCGTATTCGTGGTTGCGGGACCAGCCACGGATGCACAGCGCGTAGAAATACTTGAAATCTTTTCTCGCCAGCACGCAGACGAGCGGGTGCATTTCCTCGGTGCGGTCCCGCTGCAGGAACTGCCTGCCGTGATAAGGAGGGCGACAGTCTGCCTGTCTGCTGTGCCCAACACCGAGATGTTCGATGTATCGACGCCCACCAAGCTTGTAGAATATGTTGCGTGCGGCCGCCGGGCGGTGGTCAACCACCTGCCCGACCACGATCTTGTGGCCTTCATGACAGGCTATTGCGAAGTGGTCGAATTCACTCCGGAAGGGTTTCAGTCAGGGGTCGAGCGGGCACTGTCCCTAGGTCCCGTCCCGACCGGCACGCTGGAAAATGCCCGATCCTGGCTAGTCGAGAACAGGGCTTATCCTGCACTGGCGGAACGCTGCCGCATCGCCTACGGCAGGCTGTTCTCATGAGCGCAGGTCTCCTTCTCGTAATCGCCCTGGCCGGACTTGTTGGCGGCATTGCAGTTCTCGTGCTGCGAACTTCGTTCGTTTATTTCGTCACCTTCTTCGTGATCACGGTCGCGATAGGCCTCGCACATTACTACGGCGGTGAAGAACGGTCCTATTGGCTGGCGGCGGTGTTCTGCGGAGCCGTTGCCGGGAAATATTTCCTCGAGTTCTTGCAGCAGCCGGCCTCGCTGCGCCTCATGCGCCATCGACCAATCAAGCTTCTTGCAGCATTCCTGCTGTGGGGCACGTTCGTCTCCGTCGTTGCAGGCATCGGACAGTCGCAGGCCCTTCTCGCGCTGAAGAATTATTTCGCGATCTGGCTTGTTGCGATCCCCGCCGTCTGGCTGGGCATGAGAAGCCAGTTCCTGTCCCGCTTCGAATGGGCGCTGCTGGGCCTCTTCGCCCTGCAACTGCCTTTCGCGGTCTGGCAGAACTTCACCACCGACAACTGGGACGCGGTGGTGGGAACGTTCGGCGGTGATGTCGAAGGCGGCGGCGCAAGCGGCACCCTGATGGTGTACGTGATCGTCGGCACGCTCGTGGCGATTTCCTGGTGGCAGCGGCAGAAGGCAGCGCTTTGGTTCGCAGCGTTAGCTGTGGCGTTGGCGTTCCTCATCATGATCCAGGGCGAGGTGAAGGCCTTCTTCATCATGATGCCACTAGGCGTCGCAGTCATGCTGCGCCGGCTGATGCTGAAACGCCCACTCCAGAGTGGCCTGCTGCTCGTCAGCGTCGCGCTGGGAAGCTATGTCACCCTCGGGATTTACGCCGACAGCGAGGCGGGGTCCTCAACCGGCCGCAGCGAGCGCATCACCTCCTCTTTCGAATACTTCTTCGACACGACCTACGTCTCTGCAAGGACCGGAGAGGTTTCGCGCGGCGCTTCGATCGCCCTGTGGTTTGAAAGCGGCGGAAACACAGCCGAAAGACTGGTCGGTTACGGACTTGGAGCAAGCCGCCTTTCCGACACGGTGGAAGGCGGTAGCGTGACAGAGAAGTTCGGACAGGCCGTGATCAATTCCACCACGATTGCCCAGCTCCTTTGGGATACGGGCATCATTGGCCTGTGCCTGTACGTTTCGATCTTCATCTCTGCCTTGCGACTGGCATTTCGCATAGCGAGAGAGGCTCCCAATCGCACTATCCAATCCAGGGCGGATTTGATGGCCGGCATTATCGTGTTGGCTTTCCCATTGCTGATCTACGACCGCTCGCTCGTCGACGGCCCCGCAATTCATTTCCTTTTCGCAAGCTGCGTCGGCATGCTTTGCGGCCTAGAAAAATACGCTGCCATCGTGCGCGGACAAGCCATGGCGGAGTTCCGGCAAGCGCGGCAGGCGAACGCACTGCAAGGCACGGCTCCGGCCACTTAGGAAATTATCGAGACGAACCGTGACGATACCGCGCAAAATCCATTATTGCTGGTACGGCGGGAAGCCGCTGACACCCCTCGCTCAGGCTTGCGTCGAAAGCTGGGAGCGCAAAGCCGGGGAGTTCGAAATCATTCGCTGGGATGAATCCAATACGCCCATAGACGACCATCCATATATGCGGATCGCGTACATGCGGGGACTCTGGGCTTTCGTGGCAGACTACGCTCGCCTGCAGGCTCTCATCGCACATGGCGGCATCTATCTCGACACGGATATGGAGGTGGTCAAGCCCCTTGAGAAATTCCTGGAACACACGCATGTGGTGGGGAATGAATCCGACGGCCAAATAAGTGCCGGCATTATCGGGGCACACCCACATTCTGCCTTCCTCAAGGCCTGTCTCAAATGGATGGACCGTGACGCCTCAGCCGGAAGCCCGAGCTTCACATCAATTCCGAAGATCATGCAGCAGGTCTACGATGCCGGCGATTTCGACGTGACCATCTACCCGCCCCGCTACTTCTATCCGTACAACCCGTATGATCCTGATCAGCCGGTAAAGCAGCTGCTGTACTCCGACATCACCGAGGAAACCTACGCTATCCATCATTGGAGCGCGTCCTGGGTAAAGCCGAGGACATGGACCCAGTACGCGAAATCCGTGCTGAAATACGCCTATCGCAACCTCCCCAAGAGGTAGGGTCGGCCGGAGAGTTTTCTTCTTTCCTACAGAACATACTGAGAATTAATGGCAATCTCCCTTTCAATGAGGAGACGCCATGTCCTTGCCTTCCATCAACGCTCCTGCGGGTTTCGTGCCTTCGGTCGCCATCTCGTACGGGACCATCGATGAAGAAGCCCGACCGGTTTCGATCGAATCGCCCCTGCCCGTCAGTCACACCCAGACCGTAGCCACTTCCGTGCCTCTCGTCGGTTCGGCCACCGCCAGTGCTACCTTCGGCCCCTTCAAACCCCAGATCGGGCGCGAAATCGTTCTGACCCTTTCGGGGCAATGGTCCGGCGATGTCACGCTCGAACGGTCGATAGACGGCGGAGCCACGCGCATGCCTGCGACGCTCGCGGGACGCCCTCTCGTCTGGTCACAGAATATCAACGAGATCGTGTGGGTCGAGACCGAGGGATCAGCCTCGCTTTACCTCGACGCTGAGTTGATTGGCGGCACGCTCGATTATCGGGTGGCCCAATGAGCGCGGCCATGGCGCTGCAGCCTGCGGCCATCGCGCGCGCGGCTTTCGATCAGGCTGGCCTGGCGCGTCCTCTCTCCACGCTCGCCGCGCTCGGTGACAGCATGACCTTCCAGAATTCGGATGGCAGCCCTTGGTGGAAGCGGCCTTACGGTTACCTCTCTTGGGCTGAAATCCTCTCCGGCGGCCGGCTGATATCGCCGGCAGAATTCAACTTCGGCGTTTCGGGTGAACGCAGTGACCAGATGCTGGCCCGCGTCGGCCGCGTCGTCGCTGCACGGCCCGACATCTGCGTCGTATTCGGCGGCGTGAACGACCTGCCCACGCTTACGGCGGCGCAAACGATCCGAAACCTTGAGCGGATCTACGACAGGCTGCGGGATGCGGGCATTTTCGTGGTTGCGGTCCCGCCTATCCCCGCGGGAGTACTGGCGGGACAGACCCTGACGGATGCACAGCAGGCCCATCTCGCGCAGGTCAGGCACCACATCCGGGCGCGCTCCGTAGGTAGCGGCTTCGCAGTAGCCGACGCAGGCCCGCTGCTGCTCGATCACGCCAGTTCCAAGGGGCTTCCCATCGGCGGCGCGCCAGCCGGTTCGAGCATCCCCACGGCCATGACCTACGACGGTCTGCATCCCTCGATCCGTGGCGCGTTCTGGATCGGCAAGACGATCGCGGGGGTTCTCGAAAACCGCCTGTACGGAAGGCCGCCACTACTGGACGGAGCGCACGACCAGTTCGATGCGCTCACCAATCCGACGGGCTCGAAACTCGGCCCCGCCCTCGCGCTCGGCACGCCAGGTGGTACGGTTTCCGGCGGAGCTTCTGGAACCGCGCCGGCGGGCTGGGTCCTCCAGCGTCAATCGGCAGGCGGGTCGCTAACCGGCGCCTTCGAAACGCAGGCGCTGGCCAATGGCATGTCGCGCCCCGCGTACAGTATAACCGCTTCGGGCAGCCAGGCATCTGGTGAAGCAAGAGGGCGGCTCTACCGCCAGATCTATTCTTCCTATGCACCTGGCGAAAAAGTCGAAGGATTGGTCGAAGTCGAGGTGTCGGGCATTGGCCCGTCAAGCCTGACGGAACTGCAACTCCAGGTCGCAGACACTACAGGCCAGCTGGCCCGCGTGCTTGGCACACAGGCCGGTGTGCCGACGGGGACGAAGTTCTGTTACCCCGACCAGACTTGGTCCGGAGTCTTGCGGACCAGCCCCATCGTACTCGGAAATACCGCGGCACTTGATTTTGTCGTCAATCTGGGTGTTGCAGGGATCGACGGAGCATCGGCAAGCGTGAGGCTCACAGGAGCCAAACTGGCGCGATGCATTAGCTGAGGCACATCAATCCGCTCCGTGACAGCACCTGCAGCAGCCCTCTGCGGGGTGCTGTCACCTGGCGCCTACCCGTGCTGGTCGGAAGCTTCTGCCGGCTTCTTGACGACTGCCGGGACCCCCGCGGCCATGACACCCGGAGGCAGATCGCCAATCACGACTGCGTTCGCTGCGATCACGGTGCCCCTGCCGACGGTGATCGGCCCGATCAGCTTCGCCCCTGCATGGACAATCACGTTATCTTCGAGAGCAGGCGCGCCAATGATGGGCGCCTTGCCGCCTAGGACGACGTGAACTCCGATCCGGCAGTTCTCACCGATCACGCTGCGCTCGTTAAGCACCACGCCAAGGCCGCTGTGTTCGAAGAATGCGGACCGCGCGATCTGCGCCTTGCCGGGAACGACAGCTCCGAACAGGACACGGATGATACCGTCCACTATCCTGCCGACGACAGGCAGCCGCCACCGGTAGAAGGTGGAGGATATCCGGTGAAGGCGCATGATGGTCTGCAATTTACGGTCCTCAGTCCGCAGTCTTCCAGAGACTATCGTATGCGGCAAGCAGCTTGGGCGCCTCGTATTTCCATTCGAGTTCGTTGATCACGCGGTTGCGGCCGAACTCGCCCATCTTCTTCCGGCGTTCGGGATCGTCGAGCAGTGCGATGATCTTGTCCGCCATGTCGTGCGGATCATTATGCTGCGCATAGAGCGAGGCATCCTGTGCCGAATATCGCCCTTCGGTCAGATCGAACTGCACAATCGGCTTGGCCAGCGCCATGTATTCCATGATCTTGTTCATGGTCGAGGCGTCGTTCATCGCATTGGCGACGTCGGGATTGACGCAGACATCCGCCGTATTGAGCATGTCGAGCAGGTCGGCATCGCTGACGCGGCCGGTGAAGGTGACGTAATTGTCCACGCCGAGTTTACCGGCGAGCTCCTTCATCTCGTCGAGCGAGGTGCCGCCGCCGACAAGGCCGAAATGAATGTCCTGGCGTCCCTTTTCGTGCACGAGAACGCGCACGGTTTCGAGCAGCAGGTCGATACCTTCCTGCTTGCCCATCACCCCGACGTAGCCGACCAGGTACTTGCGCCCTTGCTTGAGGTAGGCCTTAGGCGGGACGAGCTTCAGCCTGTCCAGCTTCGGCCCGGAGCGGACGACGAAGACCTTGTCCGGATCCATGCCGCCGCGTTCGATGGCGATCTTGCGGTAACTGTGGTTGGTCGCGATCGACATGTCCGCGAGCCGGAACGTCAGCCGCTCCGCCCACAGCATGAGCCGGTAGAAGAAATCCCGGCGCCCGAACTTGGCTTCGTAAAGCTCGGGATTGATGTCATGATGATCGAACACGAACTTCTTGCCGAATGGCTTGAAGAACGCGGCCACCATGAAAATGAGGTCCGGCGGATTGCACGCGTGGATCACGTCGAAGCCGCGCGAAAACGCGATCTTCGTTGCCAGGTAAAGCTCCCAGAACAGAGCACTGCCATATTCCAGGGCATAGCCCACCGCCCCATCTGCCTCGTGCGGCAGCGGGTGGCGATATACTTCGATACCGTCGATCGTCTCGCGGCGCTTGGGATAATCCTTAGTCGCCGGGCAGATGATGCTGACCGAATAGCCTGCATCGCGCAGGGTACTGGCCTCCTGCCAGACCCTTCGGTCGAAGGGTACGGGCAGGTTTTCGACAATGATCAGGACACGGCGGGTCACGTTACCAGCAGATGCCTTCGTAGCCTTCGACAGCCGAGGCATCGCCCTCGATACGGACGAGGTCGATGATGTTCTGGTCGTCGCGGAACTTGACGTCGGCGAAGGCCGGATCCGAATTGCCGATGATGATCGTGTCGCAGTCCGCGACCACCTCTTCGGCAGTTTCGCGCATGAGACGGCTGATGTGCGGAATATGGTTCAGGATGTAGTCCCGGTTCCCGCCCTTCAGCGCCGCGATGCTGACATTCCGGTCGTAGAGCGCAAGTTCGTACCCCTTGCCGAGCAGGCGTTCGATCAGTTCGACGATCGGGCTTTCGCGCAGGTCGTCGGTCCCCGCCTTGAAGCTGAATCCGAGAATGCCGACCTTTTTCTTGCCGCCGCGAGTAACGAGCTCGAAGCCGCGATCGATGTGGCGTTCGTTGCTGGCCATGATCGATCCGATCAGCGGCAGGTCGAGATCGAGCGAATTGGCGCGATAATTGAACGCACGAACGTCTTTGGGCAGGCACGATCCGCCGAAAGCAAAGCCGGGCTTCATGTAATAGCTCGACAGGTTCAGCTTCGTGTCGAGGCAGAAGATGTCCATGACCTTGTGGCTGTCGATGTCGAGCGACTTGCACACTGCGCCGACTTCGTTGGCGAAGGCGACCTTGGTCGCGTGCCACACATTGTCGATATACTTGACCGTTTCCGCCACCTCTACCGAAGTGCGGATCAGCGGCGCGTCGAGATCGGCATAGAGGTCCGCCAGCATCGCGCCGCTACGCTCGTCCAGTTCACCGATGACCGTCTTGGGCGGGTTGCGATAGTCGTAGACCGCCGTCCCTTCCCGCAGGAATTCGGGGTTGTTGCACACGCCGAAGTCGACGCCTGCCTTCTTGCCCGAAGCTTCTTCAAGGACCGGGACGATCAGGCCCCGCATGGTACCTGGGAGGATGGTCGAGCGGATGACGACCACGAAATAATCGTCCTTCTCCCCGATGGCGCGGCCGATTTCCTCGCACACGCGGCGGACATAGGTAAGATCGAGCGAGCCATTGCGCTGGCTGGGCGTGCCCACGCAGATCAGGGCCATGTCGCTGGCCATGATCGCTTCGCGAGCATCGGTCGTCGCGCGCAGCATGCCGTTCTTGACGGCAGCTTCGACCATCTCGCCGATGTCCTTCTCGATGATCGGGGAGTTGCCTGCGTTGACCAGGTCGACCTTTTCACGATTGGGATCGACACCGATCGTCTCGTGCCCGTCTGCGGCAAGACACCCCGCCGCGACCACGCCCACATAACCCAATCCGAATACGCTTAGTTTCATTGAAATTCCCGGTGGCAGCCGAAGACCGCTCACTCCCTTGTTCAAGTGTTCAAATTCTGTTGCTTGTTGGCAGAAGCATTTGACAACGCTTCTTTCCAGATGACCGTCAGGCGCGGTAGATAGGTGCTGATATCCAGCATCTCGCGATGTGTCGAGCGCGCATTTTCGCCAAGTTTTCGGCGTAGTTCACCGTCTTCGATTACCCGCCTCAGGGCAGCGGTCAGCTCCTCGACATTGCCCGGCTGAACGATCAGGCCGTTGTCCTCGTCGGAGATGATATCGAGTACGGCACCGACCGGGGTCGTGACGACTGCCTTGCCTGCGCCCATGCCTTCGATAACCGACATCGGCAGGTTTTCATTGTAGGACGGAAGGACGATCACATCGCAGGTGCTCAGCAGCCTTGCCGAGTCCTGGGGGCCGAGCCAGCCCGGTATCGCGATCCGGTCACCGAGGCCGTGCTCCGCTACGACATTGCGCGTCTCCTCGACCTCTCCGTTTCCGGCAATCGTCATCTTCCATCCGGGCAGATCGGCAAGCCGGCGCGCGGCTTCCACCAGTTCAGGCACGCCCTTGCGCGCGCCTAGGGCGCCCAGGAACGCGACATGCACCTCGCCCGGTGAATCGGCTTTTATCGGTACGTCGAGGGGTGCAGTGGCATTGTGCAGGATGACGGTATTGATCCGCCGGTCCATCTCCGAGACGAACTCTCGCCAGTAGCTGCCAAGCACGATCGCGGCGCGTGCATTTACGAAAGTCTCGCGAATGGCCTGCTGCTTGCCCGGGCTCGCGCTTTCGTAAAACTCGCGAAAGCGCGATCCATGGAGATGCAAAACATAAGGAACGCCGAGCATCATCGCGAAGCGGGCAACGATGCGCTTGCGGCTGAAGCTTCCCTGGCTCGACAGATTGATGTGGAGAATATCGAGCCGACCCGTCAGCTTGAGGAGCGCCATCCGAAACAGGAATGCTGCCAGATAGACTGGCGAGAGCAGGATATGGCCCTTCCCCCTTGTCGAGCCGAAGCGGATGACCGCTTCCCTGTCCCCGGACATCTCGTACCGGTCGCGCAGGAGGTCCATCAGGCGGTCGATACCGCCATTACCACCCTTGCCGAGCGGTGTTGCGACCAGCACCTGAAGCGGGACGGCCGAATTGCGGGCCTGAGTTGTCATGACCGCGCACCTTCCTGGATCGTAATCACAGTCCTGATCTGCGCGCGTGATACACGTCCGGTCCAGCGGATCATCGGGGCTGCGCTCTTTTCGTCGAACCGACGCGAAATCCACCCTGCCGGCGGATCGGTCTCGCCCTCGAGAATGACGGGCTCGAGCCGTGCATCTTCGCAACGGATACGGATGGTCTGGCCCGCCTTCCCGACAAGGACTTCGCCCTTGTCGATCCGGGCTGTGCACTCTTCTGCCAACTGAAAGGACAGTCCTACCTCGTGCTCTTCCGAACATTCCAGGAAGTCGGTCACAGTAACTACTCGCGCCGGTCCGTCCAGTTCGATACGGCGCCGGTGGGTCACAGGGTCTGCCAGGCGCCGGTAACCGTCATGCTCGCCCTCGAACAGGCCCGCCTCGGCATCGAACTGCACGAGCGATGCATTCGCCTTGTGCATCCACATGAAGTTGCCGCCGATCACCGACTGGTCGAGACCGTCGATGCACAGGGTATTGTGCGCCAGGGTCGAGCGGAAATGGTCGCGCCACTTCTTCTCCGTATGGTAGGCGAATGTCCCCGGATCGATGAGCCATTCCATGCCGCCCGCCGACAGCGTGAAGGCCAGCGCGTCGGCATGACCGTGGGCGGCGATCGACAGGTATCCTAGCGGAGCACAATCGCACACCAGGCGGATTTCGTCTGCCTGTTCGAGATTGTGACCTAACACGTAGTACCCACCCTCGCTGAAGGTGGTGACTGGGGGGCGCGCCGAAGGCCATGGCAGCGGCCGGTTCGGCAGCAACCAGCACGTCTTGTCGTCCATATGCCCGGCCTTGTGAGCGAAATCCTCTCGGTCGAACAATATCGCACCTGCAGCCAGCAGCGGCTTGTATGGATCGCTATGCTGATCGGGATCGAGGCGGGCTATTCGGGCATCGTCCGCATCGCCGATCATGGGCACATTCCCGCCGACATCCATGATCGCGGCAAGGAATTCGCACATTGCCTCGAGGCGTGCCCAGTACTCAACGGGGAAATCCTGCTCCTCTGCCCGGGCCAGCAGGCCCGCGAGGATCATCATGTCCATCACCTCGTGCTGGTAATAGACGGCCTGCTCCTTGTTGACCCCGTCCCGGCCGGTCTGGAGCAGGGCTTCGCGCAGGAAGCCTTCCCGTCCGAGCGACCGCCATTGGTGCGACTTGGCCCACAAGGGCCAGCGCGCACCGGCAACATACAGGCCAAGGTATTCGCCCAGGATATGGTTGTTGGCGGAGGAATGGAAAGAGAGATGCCGCGCGATGAAATCCTGATGCAGATAGATGGATTTGAGCCAGTCTTCCCGCAGCGCTTCTCCACCCTCGCCATCGAACAGGCGTGACTGAAGTCCGCCGGTGAGGTCCCAGACGAACGACCAGTTCACCAGCCTGAGGCCCAGTTCGAGCGAGCTGGTCCAGTTCACGCCGTATGGATACGGGCACTCGTCGAGCCAGCTACGAAGCAGCCCGGCAATCGCATCGAGATAGCGGGCGTCATCCGTCAGCCGCCATGCCTGGGCCAGCGTGACCAGTTCCTGGTGGCGGTTGGGCTCCCACAGGTACTTGATGTCGCCGACGATGGCTTCGTGCCGGTAATTTATGCCCTTTCCAAAACTTAGCGGCGCCTGCGTCCCGGTCTTGGGGTCCCGATTCCAGTGCGGCGGGAACGGCGCGTCGTCCTTTGCGAATACCCGCATCTGTCCGGAAAGGAGGCGATCCGCCGCTTTGCTGTAGGGACGACCTTCCAGCGAGTGATCCAACTCTGTCAGCAGGCCAGTGCCTTGCACTGAGAGATCGGGTGCAGGAACAGCCGGATCGAGCCTGAACCTTGCTTCCCACCCGTTCTGCACGACGTTGGATACACGGTGCGCTATCTCGGCGGGCGACATCAAAGCGAGACGCCTGAATTTCCAAACTAGATCAGCCATGTGGCTTGCGGTCTCGACGCTTTCGCTTCTGAGGGAATGGCGGGATTGTTTCGGCAGCGCACCTGGTAACTCGCGGTCCATAAGAAAAAAAAACGATATAGAAAAGGAAGAGATGGGCACTGCCGGACATTTGTCCCCGCAAGTGGCCATCGCGCACCCGCAACAATAAAGTCTGTCGAAAAGAAACATTTTAGACTAAGCGAAAAACGCTCGGAACTCATGTGTGGCGCAAGGCCTGCGGCAACGAGCCGAAGAACCAGAAAAAGAGGTAAGCAAGCGATCTGTCTGTCGATCATGCCGGGGGTGAGGAGCTGGCATGCCAAACGCGAACACAGGCAGGGCGTCTGATAAAAATATCGCCTGATGAATAAGTTGAGCAATGAACTGACACGGCAAGCGGTGCCTTTCCCCCACTCGATGGAACGGCGCAGGCTTGCGTATCGGATTTCCATGATGTGCGTGGATATCGCGGTAATCTTCGCCATGTTCGGCGTGACCGGCCAGCTGTACTTCGGAGACTTCCTGTCCGACACAACCACGGCCAACGCACTGGCGTTTTCATCGATCTTCGTGGTCATCGGACAGTATTCCGGCCTCTATAATGCGCGCTCGCTCACGCAGGTATGGCAGGCGACTTCCGCGCTTGTCGTGACCCAGGCCATTTCCGCCCTCCTCCTGACCGCGGCGATCTTCTTCACCAAGTCGGCCGAGGACTTCTCGCGCTTCAGTTTCGGCCTGGGCATGCTGCTGACCTTCCCGCCGCTGGCCCTGGTCCGCTTCACGCTTACCCGTTGGCTGAAATCGCATGGGCGCAAGGATCTCGAGAGCGTACTGATCATCGACGATGGCGGTCCGCGGATTTCACTAGATGGTGCGGAACGGATCAGCGCCCGTGAGATGAACATAAATCTCGACGATCCGGGCCCGCTGACCTTGGACCAGATCGGGTCATACCTGCGCAACGTAGACCGTGCGATCGTCAGCTGCCCGGTCGAGCATCGGCAATTGTGGGCACCGATCCTGCGCGCCGCCGGCGTGAACGGGGAAGTCGTGTCGCACGGCCTGCAGGAACTCGGCGTCTCTCGCATCCGAATCGAAGAATCGTTCATTTCGCTGGAGGTTTCGACCGGCCCGCTGACTCTACCGCAACGCCTGCTTAAACGGGTGATGGACCTGTCAGTTGCCGCGCTAGCACTCCTCTTGCTCAGCCCGCTTTTCCTGCTCGTCGCGATCGCCATCAAGGTCGAGGACGGCGGCCCCGTGCTGTTCAGGCAGGCACGTGTCGGTCGCGGCAACCGCTTCTTCCGGATCGTGAAATTCCGCACCATGAAAGTGGAATCGAGCGATTTCGACGGCAATGTCTCGGCATCGCGGGATGACGATCGCGTCACGCGCATCGGGGCGATACTCCGGCGCACGAGCATCGACGAACTGCCCCAGCTATTCAATGTCTTGGGCGGATCGATGAGCCTCGTCGGCCCTCGTCCGCATGCCACCGGGTCGCTCGCGGGTAACAAGCTGTTTTGGGAAATCGACCGCAGCTACTGGCTGAGGCATGCCCTCAAGCCGGGGATGACCGGCCTTGCGCAGGTGCGCGGCTATCGCGGTGCGACGGAGAACGAGGAAGACCTGCTCAACAGGCTCTACAGCGACCTTGAGTACGTTTCGAAATGGAGCCCCCTTCTCGACTTCCAGATCCTGGCACGCACAGCACTGGTACTGGTCCACCGCAACGCATTTTGACGTTGCGGCAGGCGGCGACCTTGCCCTCGCCCACACCTCTGCTAAAGCGCGCGCAAATCCATTCGAACTGACAGGAAACCCATGGCCAAGATCAAGGTAGCCAACCCGGTCGTCGAACTCGACGGCGACGAAATGACGAAGATCATCTGGAAGTGGATTCGCGAACGGCTGATCCTTCCGTATCTCGACATCGACCTGAAGTATTACGACCTCTCGATCGAGAAGCGCGACGAGACGGACGACCAGATCACCGTCGATGCAGCCAACGCGATCAAGGAACACGGCGTCGGCGTGAAGTGCGCCACGATCACTCCGGACGAAGCCCGCGTCGAGGAATTCAACCTCAAGAGCATGTGGCGTTCGCCCAACGGCACCATCCGCAACATCCTCGGCGGCGTGGTCTTCCGCGAACCGATCGTGATCGACAACGTGCCGCGCCTCGTGCCCGGCTGGACCGATCCCATCGTCGTCGGCCGCCATGCTTTCGGTGACCAGTACCGCGCCACCGACACGCTTATCCCGGGCGCCGGCAAGCTGCGCCTCGTCTTCGAAGGCGAGAACGGCGAGAAGATCGACCTCGACGTGTTCGAGTTCCAGAGCCCCGGCGTCGCCATGGCGATGTACAACCTCGACGACAGCATCCGCGATTTCGCGCGCGCCAGCTTCTCCTACGGTCTCGACCGCAAGTGGCCGGTGTACCTGTCCACCAAGAACACCATCCTCAAGAAGTACGATGGCCGCTTCAAGGACCTGTTCCAGGAAGTGTTCGACGCCGAGTTCAAGGCCGACTTCGAGAAGCACGGCCTGACCTACGAGCACCGCCTGATCGACGACATGGTCGCCGCGGCCCTCAAGTGGAGCGGCAAGTTCGTCTGGGCCTGCAAGAACTACGACGGCGACGTGCAGTCGGACATCGTGGCGCAGGGCTTCGGCTCGCTCGGCCTGATGACCTCGGTCCTGATGACGCCGGACGGCAAGACCGTGGAAGCGGAAGCCGCGCACGGCACCGTCACCCGTCACTATCGCCAGCACCAGCAGGGCAAGGCGACCTCGACCAACCCGATCGCCAGCATCTTCGCCTGGACCCGCGGCCTCATGTACCGCGGCAAGTTCGACAACACGCCCGACGTGGTGCGCTTTGCCGAAACGCTGGAGGAAGTCTGCATCAAGACCGTCGAAAGCGGCAAGATGACCAAGGACCTCGCGCTGCTGATCGGTCCGGACCAGAGCTGGATGACCACCGAGCAGTTTTTCGAGGCGATCGTCGAGAACCTCGAAAAGGAAATGGCCAACTGGGCCTGAAAAAGCGCCCCGGCCTCAAGAGTGCGGCGTCGTTCCTGAGCGGCGCCGCACTCCTCCTACTGGCTTCGCCGCTGCTCGCACCGCAGTTGCTGGCCTTTCCCTACTCCACCGAAACCGAGATCGGCACGATCCGATCGGAGCGCGCGCTCGATCCGGCCATGGTCCGGCGCAGCGTCGCGACGGTCAAGGAAAGAATGGCGAGCACGCCGCTCGCTTCCGCGAACGAACGGCGGCCGATTTTTGTCACCGACGGCGGATGGCGCTGGCATTGGCTCGCCAACACTTCGTCCGGCGCGCTCGCCATCACGCGACCTCTGACCGATGCGGTGGTCGTCAACGCGACCGATCCCGTAGAAGGAATCATCCCTGCGCTGGGAGCAAAGCGCTCTCTCGGCAGCGTCCTCGCGCACGAATTCACACATGGCCTGATCCGGCGCCGGTTCGGGATCCTGAAATCCCAGGCCTTCCCGACCTGGAAGGTGGAAGGGTATTCCGACTACGTCGCGGGCGAAAGCACTCTGTCAGACGAGCAGGCTGCAGCGCTCGAGCGCGATGGAACCGATCATCCCGCCTTGCCTTATTACCATGGACGCCGCCGCGTCGCCGCCATTCTTGTTGGCAACGGCGGGTCGGTCGAACAGCTCTTCAACGCGGAAAATTGATGCCAAACAGCTCTCCGGTCAGGAAAAAACGCCCGTCTGTACGTCGCAAGTCCTCCGAGAAGTTCGGCCAGCGCCGGCTCGAGGTGCGTAACGCCAAGATCAAGGACATTCGCGGCATCGCCGACCTCGTCCGACGCGTCTACGAGGACATGCCCGCCTATACCCACGGCGAAATCCGCGGCCAGATCAACAATTTCCGCGAAGGCTGCTTCGTCGCCCTGCTCGACGACGAGGTGGTGGGTTATTGCGCCACCATGCAGGTCGCAGAAGCGCTCGCATTCCAGGATCATGACTGGGACGAGATTACCGGCAACGGCTACGGCAGCCGCCACGACCCGACGGGCGACTGGCTCTACGGCTACGAAATGTGCGTCGACCCCAAGGTGCGCGGCGTGCGCATCGGGCGCCGCCTCTATGAAGAGCGCCGCGCGCTGGCGGAAGAGAAGGACCTGACGGGCATCGTCTTTGCCGGGCGGATGCCGAATTACCGCCGCTATCGCCGCAGGGTCGAAGGCCCGCAGGATTACCTCGAAAAGGTGGTCGAGGGGAAACTGCACGACCCGGTCTTGCGCTTCCAGCTCGCCAATGGTTTCGAGCCCGAGCGTATCATCGAAGGCTATCTGCCCGAAGACAAGGCGAGCATGGCCAATGCGGTCATGATGGTCTGGCGCAACCCCTATGTGGAACGCGACCAGCCGGTGAAGAAGCGCCTGCCCCGCGGGGTGGAAGCCGTGCGCGTGGCCACCTGCCAGCTGCAGGCCCGCGCGGTGGCAGACTACGCCGAATTTATGCGGGCCATCGAGTATTTCATCGATGTTGCAAGCGATTACGAGGCGGACTTCATCGTCTTTCCCGAACTCTTCACGCTCATGCTGCTGAGCTTCGAGGAGAAGGAACTCTCGCCGGTAGAGGCGATCGAGCGCCTTTCGGAATACACCCCGCGCCTGCGCAGCGATATCTCCGACATGGCGATGCGCTACAACATCAACATCATTGCCGGCAGCCACCCCACCCGCATGGAAGACGGCGATATCCACAATGTCGCTTACGTCTGCCTGCGCGACGGTTCGGTCCATGCGCAGGAGAAAATTCACCCCACCCCGAACGAGCGGTACTGGTGGAACATCAAGGGCGGCGACAAGGTCGAGGTCATTCAGACGGACTGCGGCCCGATCGGCGTACAGATTTGCTATGACAGCGAATTCCCCGAACTCAGCCGACGCCTCGCCGACGAAGGTGCGCGGATCATCTTCGTGCCATTCTGTACCGACAGCCGGCAGGGCTATTTGCGTGTGCGCTATTGCGGCCAGGCGCGTGCGATCGAGAACCAGTGTTTCGTCGTGCTGTCGGGCAATGTCGGCAACCTGCCCAACGTCGCCAACATGGACATCCAGTACGCACAGAGCTGCATCCTGACGCCGTGCGACTTTCCCTTCGCCCGCGACGGTATCGCGGCAGAAGCCAGCGAAAACGTGGAGACGCTGACGATTAGCGACATCAACCTCGCGGACCTGTCATGGGCGCGCGCCGAAGGCACGGTGCGCAACCTCGCCGACCGCCGCTTCGATCTCTATCGCATCGAGTGGGATGAGGACGGGAAGCACCCTGGCAAGCCCCGCCCGCGCCGCGAACCGCTCGGTCCAAAGCATCCGGGCGGCGGCTGACGCCTCAAAACGTGGCGCGGTAGCTGACGGCGGCCCCGTAATCGGAGTTGGTATCGGCGCGGTGGAACGGGTCCTTGCGGTAGAATAGAGACGCTCCGCCCCAGCCCCAGCCCATCGGGCCGCTCCAGCGTGCTTCGCCCACTATCTCGCGCGATGAAGGCGTGAGCGACAACAGGCGGTCGCCGAACACGGCGCTTTCGGTGGCGTAATCGTACCCCACCGGCAGGCGCAGGTTGAGGCCCCCGCTTTCGACCCGCATCGGTTGCGAGAGGCGGAATGCAAGGCGATCCTGCGCATTGAAGACGCCCCTCCGGTCGAGATCGATCGACCAGCTACTGGTGGCAAGGCGCGAATTCGCACCGATAAGCCCCGCAGTGTCGACCATGGTCCAGCCGCGGCGCAGTGTGCTGGCAAGCGTCCACTGCGGTGCGATATCGTAGCCCAGCGTACCGGTCAGCAGGACGGTTTCCGCCCCCTCGCCGCCCAGCGTCCCACCAAACCAGCCGCCAAGGACCGTGCTGTCCTCGCGGATCCAGTCCAGCGCCGTCGATCCGCGCAAATTGCCGAAGGAGCGGTCCAGTTGTCCACTGACACGGACATAGCGGTTGCGATCGAACAGGACGCGCGTGGGCTCCGGCAGCGGACCTTCGGAGGATACCGACACATCGCCGCTTTCCATCGAGAGGCTCAGGCCGGTGCTGGGGTCGATTTCATAGCGCGCTGCAATCGTGCGCGTACCGCGCGCCTGAAGCGGTGAGGCCCTGCCTGACCCTGCAACCAGGAACGCCGGAGCATCGCTTCCTTCCAGCTGTGCGGCAAGGCCGTCGCTGCCTTCTCTGATGGCAAAGCTCAGTTGCAGATTCGGCGAGATGCGCGCCGCAATGCGTCCGGCCAGCACCCGTGCCGCATCAGCCTCGTTCCTGCTGAGCAGCAGCTCCGCAACCGGCTCCAACCCGCTGTTCGCGGCAGAACGGTCCGTGACCGTAAAACCCATTGCGAGCCGCTCGTTGCCGGCCGACACGCGTCGGCCACCGGGTGCAAGTGCAGCCCTAAGTCGGTCGCTGCCCTCGAACCCGTCACGCATCCCGCGACCGAGGTCGACGGAGTAGGCGCGGTCGTACTTGTCTGTCGCAACCGTGGTCACGCCGCCGTTTCCGGACAGCGCATCGCCCATCGCGGGCGAGCCGACTGCCACGGGCTGGCCGCTGGAGACCGCCAGACTCGTTCCGGCAATCGAAAGTGCACCTGCCGGCTGGAATGCCCGAGCAATGTCGAGGATGCCGCGTCCGAAGGTCGTATCGGTCCCGGGGTCGCCCCCGTCCCTTGCGCTGTCGAGCAGCAATTCGACGATCTCCGCCCCGGTCAGGTTCGGGAAGGCCTGCTTGAGCAGAGCCACGGCGCCGGAAACCTGAGGTGCTGCGAAACTCGTGCCGGAGAAGAGCACCACGTAATCGCCGCTAGTGTCTGTGCCCACGAAGATGCGGCCATCCTCGTAGACGCAGCAAAGGCGCTCGCCGCGAGCCGTCAGGTAGAAGTCCGCCTGCGCTCCTGCCGGATTGGCGAAACTGGAAAAAGCGCCGCTTTCATCGACCGAACCGACGATGATGACGTTGTTCCCCCCAGCATCGCGGATGGCGGAGGCAAAGGGCAGCGGCTGGAACCGGTCGAAATCGGGGTCGCTTCCGTCGCCGGAATTGCCCGAGGCGACGATGATCACGACACCCGCTGCCGAAGCGCGGGCAACCGCATCGAGCACCGCCTGCCCGGGCGCCCCTCCGCCGAGGGAGAGGTTGATCACGGTCGCACCGGCGTTGACCGCAACGTCGATCCCACGCGCGATGTCGCGATTGATGAAGCTGCAGCCGAGCGATGGATCGTCCGGTGTATCGGTAGCGCAGGTGCCCGGCGCATCGGCGCGCAGGGCAAGGACGTCGGCCTGAAAAGCGATACCCACGATGCCCTGGTTGTTGCGCGCGGCGGCTGCGATCAGGCTGACATTGGTGCCGTGATCATCCTCCGCCTCGATACCGCGGTTCCCGGCCACATCCTGCGACGCGGGATGGATGCGTCCGGCAAATTCCGGGCTGTCGCTGTCGATCCCTGTGTCGATCACGGCAATTACCGAACCCGTACCCGTGGCACCGGATTCCCAGGCTGTGATGGCCCCGTGGAATTCCGGCCCGTCGGACCGCTCGTACTCGGCCGTGACAAAGCCGCTTGGTGGCGGAGTGGGCGTAGGCGTTGGAGTCGGCGTGGGCGTCGGGGTCGGGGTCGGCGTGGGTGTCGGCGTGGGTCTCGGGGCCGAAACGGGCGGCCCTCCCCCTCCACCGCCGCACGCAGCCAGCATGAGCACGAGGCTCATCGCGGCGCCGGTCCTCGATAGGGACGTTCGGGAGGGGTATTTCTTCACGGTGCGACCTGGTCGAAGCAAATCTACGTCTTTCATGTGAGCAAATCATGAACTGCCTGATGACAGCTTCGATCCATCCCGCCTTAACCGGATGACAGAGCGGGTTTCTGCCCATAAGACACCCCCATGGCATCCGGCGAACTGGCTTCTCCCGCAATTTCCGACGCACTGGTGATCCTCGGCGCTGCCGGGCTGGTCATCCCGGTGTTTACCCGCTTCCGCATCACGCCGGTCATCGGCTTCATCCTGATCGGCATTCTTGTCGGTCCATATGGCCTCGGTCAATTGGTCTACGAGCGACCATTGCTCGAACATGTCACGATATCCGATCCCGAAGCACTGGAGCCATTTGCGGAGTTCGGAATCATCCTGCTGCTGTTCGCCATCGGCCTCGAGCTGTCGTTCAAGCGCTTGTGGCAATTGCGCAAGCTGGTCTTCGGCCTCGGCGCGATGGAGCTGATGATAGGCGGCATCTGCATTGCGGCGGTGCTGGCGATGATGGGCCAGTACTGGACCGGCGCATTGGCGCTGGGTTTTGCCCTTGCATTCTCGTCCACTGCCATCGTCCTGCCGATCTCCGGCAGTTCCAGCCCCGTGGGCCGCGCAGCGCTTTCCATGCTGCTGTTCGAGGACATCATGATCGTCCCGATCATTTTCGTCCTTGGCGCAATGGCACCCAATGCGCAGGCGGACGGCTGGGAAGGCCTGCTGCAGACGCTGTGGCAGGGTGCGCTGGTGATCGGCGTGATGATGATTGCCGGCCGCATTCTCCTGCCCCGCCTGTTCGCGCAGGCAGCCCGGACCAAAAGCCCCGAACTTTTCCTCGCCGCCGCCCTGCTGGTGGTCATCGGGTCGAGCCTGGCCACTGCAGCCGTCGGCCTGTCGCCCATCGTGGGCGCGCTGATTGCGGGCCTGCTGATCGCCGAGACCGAATATCACGGCGAAGTCGAGACGATCATGGAGCCGTTCAAGGGCCTCGCGCTGGGTATCTTCCTTATCACCGTGGGCATGAGCATCGACCTCAGGACCATCTGGGAAAACCTAGGCGTTGTCGCCGTCGCGGTTGTTGGCGTGCTTCTGTTCAAGGCCTTGCTGACGGGCGTCCTCCTTCGCCTCATGGGTGCGCGCCGCAGCACGGCGGCGGAAACGGGCATCCTGATGGCCAGCCCTTCGGAAACGACGCTGATCGTGCTGGCGGCGGCGAGCAGCGCGCTGCTGATCCAGCCCGGCACGGCGCAGTTCTGGCAGATCGTGACTGCAATCGGCCTCACCATCACGCCCCTGCTGGCACGGCTCGGCCGCATGGTTGCCCGCCGTATCGAACCCGCCCCCGAACTGCCGCCCGAGGACGAGGGCGAACCGCGGGTCATTATCGTGGGTGCCGGCCGCGTCGGTCGCCTGATCGCCCAGATGCTTGAAGCGCACGACAAGCCCTATGTCGCGATCGATTCCGATGCCGACATGATCGAGAGCGCCAAGCGCAAGGGTTATCGGGCAACCTTCGGCGATGCCGCCCGAGGGGATGCGCTCAGGAGGCTGGGCGTCGACAATGCGCTGGCGGTCGTCCTGACCATGGACGAACCTGTGCTGGCCCAGCGGCTCGTTTCCAAGCTTCGCGCAGAGCACCCGGACCTGCTGATCGTCGCGCGTGCCCGTGACATCGCCCATGCATCGGAACTCTACCGTGCAGGCGCCAGCCATGCCGTGCCCGAAACGCTGGAGGCGACGCTGCAGCTTTCCGAGGCGGTTCTGGTCGACATCGGCGTTGCCATGGGGCCTGTAATCGCCTCCATCCACGAGAAGCGCGACGAATTCCGCGCCCGTATCGAGGAGGATGGAGCGCTGACCTACAAGCCCAAGCTGAGGTCAAGCACGGCGGAAGGCTGACTTTCTAAGAACCTTCACCTTTTCCGTGCGTTGGTCGGGAAAGGAGATAATTCTTATGAGCAATCCCGATCCGACAAAGCCCACGCCGAACAGCGAGAAATTCAAGCCGCAGAACGTGGCCGATCCCCTCAAGGACCAGGCGCGCGACCAACTTCGCGGCAAGCCGGGCGACACCGAAGGCTACGATATCGAGCAAGGGTCCAGCGGCGTCACCAAGGAGACGCCCGCCGCCTGAACCGGCTGAGACAGGAAACGCCTGGCGGTAACCGTCAGGCGTTTTCTTTGGCCAGCGCCTCTCGCACCGCGGCAATCGCATCCTCGGCCTTCGAGCCGTCCGGTCCGCCGCCCTGCGCCATGTCCGGACGGCCACCACCGCCCTTGCCGCCAAGCGCCTCGACGCCGACGCGCACGAAATCGACCGCACTGAAGCGAGAGGTCAGGTCATCGGTCACGGCAACCGCGAATGCGCCCTTGCCATCGTTGACCGCGCAAATCGCAGCAACGCCCGAACCGAGGCGCTTCTTCGCCTCATCAAGCAGCGGGCGAAGGTCCTTGGGATTGAGACCTTCGATCACCTGTCCGGAGAATGCGACGCCGCCGATCTCTTCGTCGGCCGGCCCTGCATCGCCGCTACCGCCACCGCCCAGTGCGAGAGCGCGCTTGGCTTCGGTGAGTTCCTTTTCGAGACGCTTGCGCTCCTCGACCAGTGCCGACACACGCGCGGCCGCCTCGTCCGGCGAGGTCTTGAGCGCGCCGGCAATGATACGCACCGCCTCGTCACGGGCGAGCAGCCACTGGCGCGCCGCTTCTCCGGTCAGCGCCTCGATACGGCGCACGCCGGAACTGACGGCGCTTTCCGACACGATCTTGAACAGACCGATGTCACCTGTGGCTTCCACGTGTGTGCCGCCGCACAGTTCGACCGAGTAGTTGTTGCCGCCGTCGGCCTTGCGGCCCATCGACAGGACGCGAACCTCGTCGCCATATTTCTCGCCGAACAGTGCGAGCGCGCCCGCTGCCACCGCATCATCGGGTGACATGAGGCGCGTGCCGACGCGTTCGTTGGCGCGAATCTCGGCGTTCACCTCGGCTTCGATCGCCGCAATATCATCGTCAGCAAGCGGCTTGGGGTGCGAGAAGTCGAAGCGGAAACGGTCGTCGGACACGAGCGAGCCCTTCTGCGTGACATGGTCGCCAAGCCGGTTGCGCAGCGCTGCATGGACGAGGTGCGTTGCCGAATGGTTCGCGCGGATGCGGTCGCGGCGATCGGCGTCGATTTCCAGATGCACTGCATCGCCGACCTTCACGCTGCCCTTTTCCACCTTCGCGACATGCGCATGCAGGCGGCCAAGCGGCTTGTTGGTCGTGCTGACGGTGATCTCGAGGCCTTCGGGCGTCCAGATGCGCCCGGCATCGCCGGTCTGGCCGCCGCTTTCGCCGTAGAACGGTGTCTGGTTGGTCAGCACGATCAGCTCATCGCCCGCCGAAGCGGTGGCGACTTCCTGCCCGTCCTTGACCAGTGCGACCACTGCCGCCTCGCCCGTGTCGGAGCTGTAGCCGGTGAATTCGGTCGATCCTTCGCGCTCAGCGATGTCGAACCAGACTTCCTCGCTGGCCGCTTCGCCCGAACCCTTCCATGCAGCCCGTGCAGCCGCCTTCTGCTGCGCCATGGCGGCATCGAAACCGGCCTTGTCGACGCCGATGCCGCGATTGCGCAGCGCGTCTTCGGTCAGGTCGTAGGGGAAACCGTAGGTGTCGTAGAGCTTGAAGGCCGTCTCGCCGTCGAGCGTGCCGCCTTCGCCCATGTCGCCGGTCGCCTCGTCGAGCAGCTTGAGCCCCTTGTCGAGCGTGCGGCGGAACTGGGTTTCCTCGCGCTCCAGCACTTCCTGGATCAGCGCCTGCCCACGGACGAGTTCGGGATAGGCCGCACCCATCTCGCTCACCAGTTCCGGCACGAGGCGGTGCATCAGCGGCTGACTTGCGCCCAGCAGGTGTGCGTGCCGCATCGCGCGGCGCATGATGCGGCGCAGGACATAGCCGCGCCCTTCATTGCTCGGCAGGACGCCGTCGGCCAGGAGGAAGCTGGTCGAGCGCAAATGGTCCGCGATCACGCGGTGGCTGGCCTGCTGGTCGCCTTCGGCCTTCACGCCGGTGAGCGCTTCGCTCGCGCCGATCAGCGCCTTGAAGGTGTCGGTGTCGTAGTTGTCGTGCACGCCCTGCATGACGGCGGCCACGCGCTCGATCCCCATGCCTGTATCGATGCTGGGCTTGGGCAGGTCGCCGACGATCTCGTCGTTTTCCTGCGTGAACTGCATGAAGACGAGGTTCCAGATCTCGACGAAGCGGTCACCGTCCTCTTCCGGCGAACCGGGAGGTCCGCCCCAGATATGATCGCCGTGATCGTAGAAGATTTCCGAGCACGGCCCGCACGGACCGTCCGATCCCATCGCCCAGAAATTGTCCTTGGTCGGGATGCGGATGATGCGATCGTCGGCAAAGCCGGTGCGCTTCTTCCACAAGTCGAACGCTTCGTCGTCGGTGTGGTAGACGGTGACCAGCAGCCGGTCCTTGTCCAGCCCCCATTCCTTGGTCAGCAAGGTCCAGGCATGGTCGATCGCCTGTTCCTTGAAGTAATCGCCGAATGAGAAATTGCCGAGCATCTCGAAGAAGGTGTGGTGCCGAGCGGTGTAGCCGACATTGTCGAGATCGTTGTGCTTGCCACCCGCGCGCACGCACTTCTGCGCAGTGGTCGCACGGGGCGCAGGCGGCGTTTCGAGTCCGGTGAAGGCGTTCTTGAACGGCACCATCCCGGCGTTCACGAACATCAGCGTGGGATCGCTGAAGGGGACGAGCGGCGCGCTCTGGATTTCCGCGTGCCCGTTGGCAGCGAAATAATCGAGGAAAGAGCGGCGGATTTCGTTGGTCGACGTCATGGGAGCGCAGTTAGGCAATCGGCGCGCAGCCGACAAGCGCGAATGCCCGTTCAGACTGTGCAGAGCCTGCGATCAGTTCACGCGCGCGCCGTCACAATCCAGCTGGAGGCGGGAAGCGCCACCCGACCCCCGTCGAAATTCGCGGCCATCAACTCGCGAAGGCGCTCGATCGCGGTAGCGCGCTGCTCGCCATCAAGGGCTGCAATCGCTCCCGCAGCAGGGCCGATGCGGAGGAAGTAGGACAGCGCATCCTCGATCGCATCGACCCCCTCGCCCGCAATCATGGGATAATCGACCGCTTCGAAACCGATGTCGCGCCAGCCCGCGGACGAAAGAAGCTGCTCCACGTATTCCGCATCGCCAAAGGCGAAAGGACCGGGCGCACGGGGGTCGGAAGGCGGC
Organism: Qipengyuania gaetbuli; assembly: GCF_020171365.1. Lineage (NCBI taxonomy): Bacteria > Pseudomonadati > Pseudomonadota > Alphaproteobacteria > Sphingomonadales > Erythrobacteraceae > Qipengyuania > Qipengyuania gaetbuli. Next base: position 93,710 of record NZ_JAIUZO010000002.1, read on the forward strand.
GATGCTTCTGCCGAAACCACGCCTGCAAGTTTCATCGCCCACTCGTTCTCGGATCGTGCACGGAAGCAGGAAAAGGCCAGGCGGCATCCCTCTTTGGCCTGCGCCCTGATATGCGCAAAGGCTGATTGCGGCTGGCCGAAGAACATTACACCGTGGCGCGACAGGATGAGATCGGGCCGTTCCTGCTCCCTCGCCGTCCACTTCGAGGCATCTGCGAACCGGAATTCGATATTGGCACGATCGCCGACCCGCTCGCGTGCCATGGACAGCAGGTCTTCGCTGATATCGACGCCGAGCACGCGCGCTTCACGGCGGGCATCGGCAAGACGGAGCGAGGTTTCCCCGGCCCCGCAGCCGATATCGAGCGCAAGGCTGAATGCCTCCCGCGTGGCAACCTCGACCAGCCTGTCCGTCAGTACGCCGAAACTGCGGTCGGTCCGGCGCCATTCATCGGCCCAGCTACGCCCGACGCGCCCTTCCCAGTCGGACCGGTCCGTCATCGCCTAGACCCGGTAGTAATCGCGATACCAGTCGGTGAAGCGGCGGACGCCTTCCCCGATATCGGTGTGCGGTACATAGCCGGTAAGCGATTTCAGGAGCTCCGCATCGGCCCAGGTCGCGGGAACATCGCCCGGCTGCATCGGCATGAGGTTCCGCTTCGCCTCGATGCCCAGCGCGTCCTCGACCGCCGCGATCATGTCGCCCAGCTGGACCGGCTGCGAATTGCCGATGTTGACGACCCGCCACGGAGCGACGGGGGAGAGACTGTCGCCTTCCGCGATGTCATCGCGGTTTTCGGGGCGCACCGGCGGAGTGTCGATCAGGCGGCGGATCGCCTCGACGAGGTCTTCCACATAAGTGAAGTCGCGCATCATCTCGCCGTGATTGTACACGTCGATCGGATCGCCGTTCAGCATCGCCTTGGTGAACTTAAACAGCGCCATGTCCGGGCGGCCCCACGGACCATACACGGTGAAGAAGCGGAACATGGTGACCGGCAGGTCGAACAGGTGGGCGTAGGAATGCGCCATCGCTTCGTTCGCCTTCTTGGTCGCCGCGTAGAAGGACATCTGGTGGTCCGTCTTCATCGTCTCGCGATAGGGCATTTCCTCGTTCGCCCCGTAGGCCGAGGAGGTCGAGGCGAGCAGCATGTGCTGCGGCGGGTGCGCGCGGGCCGCTTCGAGCAGCTCGAACGTGCCGACCAGATTGCTTTCGAGGTATGAGCGGGGGTTCTCGATCGAATAGCGTACGCCCGCCTGTGCGGCGAGGTGGATCACCACGTCGGGCTTCTCATCCTCGAACATCTGCATCAGCAGTCCGGGTGCCTCGATCGGCTCATTCTCGATCCGGAAGCCGGCATTCTGCAGCAGTTCGGCTTGACGCCGGCGCTTGAGCTGCGGGTCGTAATAGTCGCTCAGGGAATCGATACCGACGACGCGGAAGCCGTCAGCCAGCAGGCGCTTGCAGGTGAAGTAGCCGATGAACCCAGCGGCACCCGTGACCAGCGCCGTGCGAGCTTCGCCCATCAATCGGCCCCGAACAGGTCGCGGGTGAAGACCTTGTCGCTCACATCGGCAAGCTCGGGATCGAGGCGGTTGGCGATGATCACGTCGGCATCGGCCTTGAACCGCGCAAGATCGCGTTCAACGCGCGAGCCGAAGAAGCTGTCTTCCTCCATCACGGGTTCGTAGACGATGACCTCGATGCCCTTGGCCTTGATGCGTTTCATGATCCCCTGGATCGAGGACTGGCGGAAATTGTCGGATCCCGCCTTCATCACGAGCCTGAACACTCCGACTGTCGCCGGGTTTTTCTCGATAATGCGGTCGGCGAGGAAATCCTTCCGGGTCCGGTTGGCATCGACGATCGCGCGGATGAGGTTTTGCGGCACCTCGCTGTAATTGGCGAGGAGCTGCTTGGTGTCCTTGGGCAGACAGTAACCGCCGTAGCCGAAAGAGGGATTGTTGTAGTGCGAACCGATGCGCGGATCGTGCCCGATGCCCTCGATGATCTGGCGCGTGTCGAGGCCGCGGGACAGGGCATAGCTGTCGAGTTCGTTGAAGAAGGCGACACGCATGGCAAGGTAGGTGTTGGCGAACAGCTTGATCGCCTCGGCCTCGTCCGCGTCGGTCAGCAGCACCGGCACATCGTCATCGAGAGCGGGCTGGAGCAGGAGGTCGGCAAAGCGCTGGCCCCGCTCCGAACGTTCACCCACGATGATCCGCGAAGGATGGAGATTGTCGTGCAGCGCCTGCCCTTCGCGCAGGAATTCGGGGCTGAACATGATCCGGTCGCTGCCGAAACGCTGCCGCGCAGAGGAAACGTAACCCACCGGAATGGTAGACTTGACCACGATGACCGTGCGGTCGTTCGCCGCAAGCACGTTTTCGATGACGGAATCGACCGCTGATGTGTCGAAGAAATTGGTATCGACATCATAATTGGTCGGTACGGCCACAATGGCGAACTCCGCCCCTGCGACAGTTTCGACAAAATCGGTCGTGAAGGTCAGGTCGAGGTCGGCTTCCGCAAGGTATTGCTGCACCAGTGCGTCCTGGATCGGCGACTTGCCATCCTGAAGCATGGCCACGCGATCAGACGATACGTCGCAGCCGACAACCGTGTTGTGCTGGGCGAGCATGATGGCGTTTGACAGCCCGACATAGCCGAGCCCGAAAACTGCAATCTTCATCTTGTTACCCGTGTTGAAGGCGACGGCGGATGCCGTTCGGTCGGGGCGCATGTAGGGGCTCGGCCCGCCGGATTGCAAGGCCGGTGCGGCTCTGCGAGCCTACCAAACGAAATAGGGTCCGCCCCGCTCACGGGCGCGCTGCCATGCCGGACGGGCATGGACGGCCTCGACGAAACGCGCGAGCTTGGGCGCGCGCTCGCCATAGCCCTGCATGACGGCGATTTCTGCCGGGAAGCTCATCATGACATCGGCGGCGCTCCAGTCGTTGCCCACGAAATGCAGGTCGTCGGAGATCTTCTGTTCGGCGAAATCGATGTGTGCGGCCAGTTGTTCGTCCACGCGGGGCATCAGCGGCGCTGCGGCATCGCCCAGTCGGCCTGCGTAGATCTTGAGCATGACGGGGACGAAGAACGAGCTTTCCCCGAACTGCATCCATTCGAGATGGTCGACCCACTCATCAGAACCTTGCGCAGGAAGCCATGCCTCGCCGCCGTGCCGGGCGCAGAGATATTCGATGATCGCGCCGCTTTCGGAGACCATCCGCCCGTCGTCCTCAATGACCGGAGACTTGCCCAGGGGGTGCACACCCTTCAGTTCGGGCGGAGCGAGATTTGTATCCGCATTGCGCTGGTAGGCCTTGATTTCATAATCCGCACCCAGCTCTTCGAGCAGCCAGAGGATGCGCTGCGAACGGCTGTTGTTGAGATGGTGGACGATGATGGTCATGCACGGCTCCTGGTGGTTTCGGCAGCCTGCCTATGCGCGTGGCCTGTCCATTACCATAGGCGGATACGGAAAAGCCGGTGCGGCAGCCATGGAATGGGCGCGCGCACCGGCTTTCCGTTTCATCGGGAGCACCGGGGGACAGTCCGGCTTGCTGGCGGCAGGGGTTGAAGCGCCGCCCGCGCTCCCGCTTCGAGGAGTGAGGATCAGTCGTCCGCGTCCGGACCGGTCATCATTTCCTCGGCGACCTCGTCGGTTTTGCCGCGAATGGCGGCTTCCAACTTGGCACACATTTCGGGGTTTTCCTTCAGGAAGGTCTTCGCGTTCTCGCGGCCCTGACCGATGCGAACGCTGTCGTAGCTGAACCAGCTACCCGACTTCTCGACGACGCCGGCCTTCACGCCAAGATCGAGGATCTCGCCGATCTTGGAAATGCCTTCGCCGTACATGATGTCGAATTCGACCTGCTTGAACGGGGGGGCAACCTTGTTCTTGACCACCTTCACGCGGGTCGAGTTGCCGATGATATCGTCGCGGTCCTTGATCTGGCCGGTGCGGCGGATGTCGAGACGGACCGATGCATAGAACTTGAGCGCATTGCCGCCCGTCGTGGTTTCCGGATTGCCGTACATCACGCCGATCTTCATGCGCAGCTGGTTGATGAAGATCACCATGCACTTGGAGCGGTTGATCGAACCGGTCAGCTTGCGCAGCGACTGGGACATGAGGCGAGCCTGGAGGCCGACGTGGCTGTCACCCATCTCGCCTTCGATTTCGGCGCGCGGCACGAGGGCTGCGACCGAATCGACCACCAGCACGTCGATCGCGTTCGAGCGAACCAGCGTGTCGGTGATTTCCAGCGCCTGTTCGCCGGTATCGGGCTGCGAGACGATCAGTTCGTCGATGTCGACGCCCAGCTTCTTGGCGTAAACGGGGTCGAGGGCATGTTCGGCGTCGACGAAAGCGGCGGTACCGCCGGCCTTCTGCGCTTCGGCGATGACATGCAGCGCAAGCGTCGTCTTGCCCGAGCTTTCCGGGCCGTACACTTCGATAACGCGGCCTTTCGGCAGGCCGCCCACGCCGAGCGCGATGTCGAGGCCGAGCGAGCCGGTGGAGATGACCTCCACGTTCATGGCTTCCTTCTGGCCCAGCTTCATCGCCGAGCCTTTACCGAATGCGCGATCGATCTGCGCGAGAGCTGCGTCCAATGCCTTCTGGCGATCTGCGTCCACTTGTTTTCCTTCCACGAGCTTCAGACTGGCCGCCATGACACATACCCCTTTCGTATTTCCAGAGCCGTTCGTGACTCTTCAACACAACAGGGTGTACCCACTTTGTTCCATAAGAACAAGAGTGGAACGAAATTTTTTTGCCGGTCTGGAATTTACACCTAGTCCTGCCGTTCGCGGAAACGCACAGCGCGGCGTGAATTCGCGGGCACCTCGAACTCGTAGATCACTCGCCCATCCTTGATCTTAGTGCCCGAAAGATTGCGCAGCCTAGTGTAGCCGGCCATGCCGAGATCGAGCCTGACGGTCACCGGCGCATCATTGGCATTGGAAACCTGCGCCCGCTTGCGGATCCAGCGTTTTCCATCGTCGAGCTCGTCGTCGTCCACGTGGCCGCACTGGGCGAAGACCTGCGAACTCGCACCGAGTTCCAGCTCGATATCTTCCGACAGGGCGAAATCGCGCAGGCGGGTTTCGGCGACAAGCAGGTCGCCTGCCGCAGTAGTCTCGTAGATCGCCATCCCGCCCATCGGCAGCGACTGGCCCAGCCCTTTCGCTTCCTCGTTGGCGGTCACGAGCAGCATCGGGACCGGATCGAAATATTCGACCTCGTCATAGGCATCGACTTCGCCATAATCACAGGAGACCCGGTACACGAAACGGGCCTCGACCGCGTCCTTCTCGAGAAAGGCGATCTGCTTCTGGCCTTGCGCCGACACGGTGACCGGTTCCGGAATGCGATAGAGCTTTAGGTCGCCCAGCGCCTCCTCGGCGGCAATGACAGCGACCGGCGCGGCTGCTTCCGCCATGACCTTCTGCACCCGAGCCCCGGTGACGACAATCGCGTTGGCGCTGTCGTACATCATCGCTGCCGGAGGCGGCGGCGGAGGTGGTGGCGGCGGAGGCGGATAGGCGACCGGACTACCGCGCGCCGTGCTGCCGAAGGGATAGCAGGTCAGCCGCAAGGGATTGGCCACCGGCTCTTCCGACAATTCGTCGAAGTCGCTCTCGATATTGAGCGTGCCAGCCACCGCCATCAAATCGGCGTCGGGAAAGCTCTGGTTGTTGTCGTTGAGAATGGTGAGCCAGGACAGCAGCTCCATCCGCAGCGTGCCATCGCGCTTCGCTTCCTGGAGGCGCGCGACATAGTTCGCTTCCCAGTCGAAACCCCACGCGAGGTAGGACAGGGTTACCGTATAGGTGCCCCCCTCCTCGCTGCGCGTATCGATGGAGAACACGGGGTCCGAAGAAAGGCCGGACGGCACGCGGTCGAAGACGAGCTTTTCCGGTAGGCCCGAACAACGCACCGCTTCGTACCCTTGCTGCGTCTGCAGCACGAGGCCGCCATCCGCCCGCGTCCTGACGATGGCATCTTCGGAGCGCGCGATGCCGGTGGCCGGATCGGTCCGCGTGATGGTGACACGGTTGCCGAGCGAACGGTCGACCAAGGCCGCCGGGCTCAGCAATTCGGCATTGCGGTTCTTCTCGATAGTGCCGCCGGGGAGCCCGGTGACGATGGCGCTCACCGCCACCATGCCCTCGGCAACGCCGGTAAAGCGGATCGTCGAGACGCCCCTGGGCAGCGTGACGGTCCGCACCTCGCTGATCATGGCGAAGCCTTCGGGCCAGTCGCGGTTCATCCGGCTGTCTTCGTCCCGGCCCGGATCGCGGTAGACCGTCACGGCAAGGCTCTGCGGCTTCGAGGCATCGACCGCCTCGCGCGCGGCAGCGGGAGCCGCGATGGATGCCGCGAACACCGCCAGTCCGATGAGGATGCGCTTCATCGCAATGGCCTCAGAAGCGCGCCTCGTAGGTCACGGTGATTTCGCGCTTGCTGTTGGCGGCAACCGGCACGGTCCATTCGCGGCGGTCGAGGCCGGACCGGCGGCCCTGGATATCCTCGGAAATGACGCGGTAGTCTTCCGACCACCATCCGCGATAGAGGCCCGCCTGCGACAGCTCGACCTCGACCGGGACGGGCTTCGCATTGGTGATCGTATAGCGCATGGTGGTGCGCCAGAATTCCTTGGCCTCCTCCACTTCGACGTCGCGGATGACCTTGCTGTTCTCGATCACGCGGTAGCGCGCGGACTTTTCGAATTCGGCCGAGGTGATCTTCTCGCGCTCTACCACTTCGGCAAGCACGAGCACGTCGAAGGCATCGCCCGTTTGCAGAGTCAGCAGGCTACCCATGGGCGTGTGGCCGATGCCGCTTTCGCCGATGAACTGCGGGTTCCCCTGCGCATCGCGCTGGTAGAAACGGACCGTGCCGGCCGGGAGCGCATCGCCCAGCCCCTGATTACGGCTGGTGCTGAACTGCAACTGGCTGGCGACATTGATTGAGCCGGCATCATTCGTCAGCCAGTCGACTGTGCGCTCGTAACGCCGTTTGGCAGGCACGCTCTGCACGTCGAGGAAGCTGACCTGCTTGGTCTGCTGGTTGGCGATCGTCGTGCGTTCGGACAGGGGATAGAGGTAGAAATCGCCCAGCTGCTCGCGGTTCGCCGTTTCCGTACCGGGACGCATCGTGTTCGACGGAGGCGGCGACGGGCGGCGGCGCGGGTTGTAATTCCCGTTGTTGCCCCCGGTGGGACTGCCCGCGACCAACAGCGTATCTGCGCGATGAAAGGTCGTGCCGGTCTGGTTGGTCAGCGTCACCCAGCCCTGCATGTCGACGGCCCCGCGCTGTTCGTCGAACAGGGCGACGTAATCCGCACTCCAGCCGAGGCCAGGGGTGAGATAGCGGATCGAGGCCGGACGTGTCCCGCTGCGGTCGCTCTCCACAGTGACCGACAATGTCGGGCGGGCGCGCAAATTGGTCGGCACGCGGTCGAAGATGGCGCGCACTGGCAAGCCGTCGTCGCGCAGCACCTCGATGCGGTCGCCGATCTTCACCACCACGCCGCCGGCGGTGGACAGCACGGTCGCACGCTCGCGCGTTTCAGCGCCGGTCGCGGGGTTGGTGCGGATCAGCGTGATGGTCTGGCCGATGGCCTTTTCCATCAGCTTGGTGGGTGTCAGCAGGTCGAAGTCGAAGTTCTGTTCGACGATGCCCGCACCCGCCGCCGCGAAGCTGAGCGTTTCGGGCCGGATGCGCGCGGAGACGTCCGGAAACTCGATCCGGCTGCGACCGGCACCGATGGCCAGTTGCCGCACGTCCTGAACCAGCGCCTGGTCGTTATTGTAGATGGTGACGGATACATCGCCCTGCGCAGTGGCGTCGGGATCGGCCAGCACCTGCTCTGCCGACTGGGCCAGCAAGGGTGCCGCCCCCAGCGCCGCAAGACCTGCCAGAGCCGTTATCGAATGCACCTTCATCGCAGTCCCTCCCCGCGGCCAGATGCACCCGAAAAACCCTAGGCGTCGATCTTGGCCTGTTCTCCAAGCACTTCTGATACCTTACCGTTTATTTGCTGTACGCTGAACGGCTTAGGAATGAAGTGCATGTTGTCGATGTCGATTTCGTTGCGCAACTGCTCTTCGGCGTAACCAGACATGAAAAGGATCGGGATCTTCGGTTTTACCCGGCGGATTGCCCGCGCCATCGCCGGGCCATCCATGGCAGGCATGACCACGTCTGACACGATGAGGTCGAAATCGGCCTTGCCATTGGCCACGGCCGCCAGGCCTTCTTCGCCGTCACGTGCGGTGGTGACGGTATAGCCAGCCCGCGTAAGCGCGCGTTCGGCGACTGCGCGGACCATATCCTCGTCCTCGACCAGCAGGAGGTTGCCGCCGCCCGACCATTCGCTGGCCTTGGCATCCTCGTTGTCGTCGGAGCGCTGGACGACGGGCATCTCGCCCTTGTGGACCGGCAGATAGATAGTGAAGCGCGCGCCCGAGGGCCGGCCGTCAGGCCCGCCGATATTGTCTGCGAAGATGAAGCCATTAGACTGCTTGACGATCCCGTAGACCGTCGAAAGGCCGAGGCCCGTGCCCTTGCCCTGTTCCTTGGTGGTGAAGAACGGCTCGAAGATCTTGCTGAGGTGTTCGGCAGGGATGCCCCCGCCCGTGTCCTGCACGATCAGCACGGTATAATCGTCGGCAGGCATGATATCGATGCCCATCTTGCGCACGTCGCGCGCGGAGACGCGGCGGGTGGCAAGGGTCAGCTTGCCCTTCCAGTTTTCCTTGCCCGAGCGCGCCGCATGGGCCTGCATGGCATCGCGCGCGTTCACGGCAAGGTTGATGATGACCTGTTCGAGCTGCTGCGGGTCGGCGCGGACCGGGCCGAGCTCGCGGTCATGACGCACGGCGAACTCGATCTTGTCACCCATCAGGCGCTTCAACAGCTGGCTGACCTCGCTCACCACGTCGGGCAACTGGAGGACCACGGGGCGCAGCGTCTGCTGGCGACTGAAGGCGAGCAGCTGGCGGGTCAGGCTGGCTGCGCGGTTGGAGTTGGCCTTGATCTGCTGGATGTCGTCGTAATCGCTGTCGCCCGGCGTGTGGCGCAGCAGCATGAGATCGCAATAGCCGATGATGGCGGTCAACACGTTGTTGAAGTCATGCGCGACACCGCCAGCCAGCTGGCCGACGGCCTGCATCTTGGTGGCCTGCGCGACCTGGCGGCGCAGGCGCTTTTCCTCGGTGGAATCGGTGATCGAGAGCAGCACCGCCGCATCGCCCAGCCCGCGCACACCGGCGAGGCCGATCGAGACCGGCTCTTCCTTGTCGCCGGCAAGCCGCACGGCCATGTCGCCGCTAGAAGTCGCGCCCTTGGCAAAGCGCCGCACCGTGTCGGCAATGGCCGGTTTGTCCTCACGCACGACGAGGTCGGATGGGAATTGCGGCAGCCCCTGCTCCTCGCGCTCGACCGCGCGCAGGAACGCTTTGTTGGCGAAGAGGAAGCGCCCGTCGCGGTCGGTCAGTGCCAATCCCAGCGGCAGCGCGGAAAGCAACGCCTCCAGCTGCGGGATGGCTGCCTTGCCGCTGCCCTGCCAGCCACCGCCGATGCCGACATTGCTGTCGACCAGCAGCATCAGCGACGGTGCCTTGTCCGCGGGTGCGCCAGCATCGCCGTCGGGCTGGTCGAGCGGGATGTGCACCAGCGTCTGGGGCGTGCCCTGCTGGCCTTCGCGCGCAAAGAAAATACGGTCGCGGTCGTCGGACCTCAGGAGCTGCACGAATTCCTGCCCCACCAGCGATCCGCCCTGCTCGCCCAAAGCCCGCTCTGCGAGGCCGGGCGTGGCCGACTGCACGATGCCGTCAGGCGCAACCAGTGCGAGTTCGATACCCGAGGCGGACAGGAGCGCGCCGAACGGTCCGGCAATGCGGTCGGCAACGCCTTCCTGACCCTTGTCGTCGATCCTTTCGCCGAAACGCCAGACGAGATAGTCCTCGCCGCGCCCGACCCGCTCGACCTGCAGGGTGAAGCTCCGATCCCGTGCCGGGGTCGACAGCTCGTCGGTTTCGGCCGACCCTTCGCGCCATGCCTGCCGCGCCGCATCGGCGAGCCGCTTGCGCGATGCGTCATCCAGCGCGATTTCATGCGGGGCGCCCTGCCCGCCGAACCATGCCTCGTAGGTAGCATTCGCACACACGAGCCGGTTGGCCCGGTCGATGATTGCCACGGCCCGGCGCCGGTTCTCGATCGCAGCGGCGGTCACTGCCCAGTCGGGCTGGGTCAGTTGGGCCGTCTCTTCCGTCGTCTTGAGCCGTGCCGCCAGCAGCAGGGTGAGCAGAACGGCCAGCAACGCACCGCCGTACGAAAGCGCCACCAGCGAGGTGCCGCCGACCAGCCAGACCAGCCCGACCGATACGGCTAGCGCCAACAGGATGCCGAAGAGCAGCGGAATGGGCGGGAGGCTCGGCCCGTCGCCGTGACTGCCGAGGCTCACTGGCCGTGTTCCTTGAGGCGTTCGACGAGGCGCTGCTCCATCTTCATCAGCCGCTTGCGGCGCTTGTGGGCGACGATGTAGCGCCATCCGAACCCAGCGATCAGGTAGCCGAGCGCCGCGCTGACCACGGCAAGGACCACAAAACCGAAGGCAGTCACACCCCCGACTTCGAGCCAGCGGGCCAGCACGCCGCTGTCTTCAGCCAGCGTATTGGCGGCACCTGCGCCCAGGGTGGCGTCGATGTTGAGCGTCAGTTCACCCACGCGGTTGGCAACCACCAGCCAGAAGGGCAGCGTGAAGGGGTTCGTCACGAAGGTCACGAGCGCCGACAACGGCACGTTCGCACGCGCGGGGAGCGCCAGGAAAGCGGCGAGGAATATCTGGCCCAGCGGCACGATGAAGGCTGCGAACAGCCCCAGCGCCACGCCGCGCGGGACGCTGCGGCGGGTAAAGCGCCAAAGTTCGGGCGACAGGAAACGGTGGGCAATGGGGCGCAAATAGCGGTTGGACGCCATTTCCTCGCGCGTGGGCATATGCTTGCGGATCAGGTCCGACAGCCAGGTCTTCGATCTGGGCCCGCTCATTGCCATCTTCCTGCAATGGGACGCGGCCCTGCCAAGCGCAAGGAGTGGCAATCAGATATCGGCAAGGAAAACTGCATGGTTGGCGACGGGATTAGCACGATTTGATTGCGGCTTGCTGAAAAGCTCAACCCTTCTCCCGCATCAGGCGCGCCTTGTCGCGCTGCCAGTCCCGGTCCTTGATCGTCTGGCGCTTGTCGTGGGACTGCTTGCCCTTGGCGAGAGCCAGTTCGACCTTCGCCCGCCCGGTCGAGTTGAAATAGATCGACAGCGGCACCAGCGTCATGCCCTTGCGCTCGACCGCGCCGAACAGCTTCTCGATCTCGCGAGCGTGGAGCAGCAGCTTGCGCGGCCGGCGCGGCTCGTGGTTCAGGCGGTTGCCGTGCGAATATTCGGGGATGTTGGCATTGACCAGCCAGACCTGCCCGTCGCGCACCTCGGCATAGGCTTCCTTGATCGACGCCTCGCCCGCCCGCAGTGCCTTTACCTCGGTTCCCTGCAGGGCAAGCCCTGCCTCGAACGTATCCTCGACATGATAGTCGAACCGCACGCGCCGGTTGTCGGCGACGGTTTTCTGCTTGTCGAAAGTGGCGGGTTTGGGACGAGCCATAGGGTGGGCGCATGTAGGCGAGGCATGCGCGATTGGAAAGGGCACAGGCGCGAATTCACTTGCCAAAGAGCGCCGCCGCGTGGCGAAAGCAGGCAATGCACGCAGGAAATTCAAACGAACCGTTTGCCATTCACGACAAGGTGATCGCTCCGGGGACCAGCGCGACGGTCTCGATCCCGGTCAGCCAGCACGTCACCGGCCTCGATTCCTCGCTGTCGCTCAAGGTATTCAACGGGGCAAAGCGCGGCGCCTGCATTTTCGTGAGCGGAGCGATCCATGGCGACGAGATCATCGGGGCGGCGGTGATCCAGCGACTGATCGAGCAGATCTCGCCCGAAACACTGTCTGGCACGATCATCTTCGCACCCGTGGTCAATATCTACGGCTTCGTCTCGCACAGTCGCTACCTGCCCGACCGGCGCGACCTCAATCGCAGCTTTCCGGGCGCGGAACGAGGCAGCCTGGCAGCGCAATTGGCGCATTGCTTTCTCGAGAACGTGATCGACCGCTGTTCGCTCGGCATCGATATCCACTCGGCCGCAGTGCACCGCTACAACCTGCCGCAGATACGCATTGCCTCGGGCAGCCCCTACCTCTCCGAACTTGCCATGGCTTTCGGCGCGCCGATCATCATCGAAAGCCTCCTGCGCCCTGGTTCGATGCGTGCGCTTGCCGCCGAACGCGAGACCCCCATGCTGTTGCTCGAAGCGGGAGAGGCGCTGCGTTTCGACCGCTTCGCGATCGAGGTCGGCGTGGCCGGCGTACTGCGCGTGCTTGCCCACATCGGCATGATCGACGCCGACGACGGCCTTGAGGAAGTCGAGGTCCCGCTGCGATCGAGCCGCTCGACCTGGGTACGGGCGCCGCGAGGCGGAATCAGCCGCCGCGCCTGCAAATCGGGCGATGTCGTCCGCACGGGCGAATTGCTGGCGATTGTCGGGGGGCTGTTCGGCGAGGATACCGAAGATCTCGTCAGCCCGTTCGACGGCGTGGTGATCGGCCACGCGACCCTGCCCATCGTGAACCAGGGTGACGCGCTGTTCCATATCGCAGAGGTCGAAGGGCTCGACCACGCGGGCCAGCACGCCAACAGCATCGTGGAAGCGCTCGCCGTCAGCGCGCCGCCCTTCCCGGCGACCCCGCTGCTCGACGAGGACGAGGTGCTCTAGAGCAGGCCTGCGATTTCCAGCGCCTCGTCGACTGCCCTGCGCGAAGCTTCGCTCGCCGGGACCAGCGGCAGGCGGACCTCGTCGGAAAACCAGTCGTGAACGCGGCTAAGCGCGTATTTGGCCGGCGCCGGGCTCGCGTCGGAGAACATCGCGTAATGAAGCGGGAACAGCCTGTCGTTCAGCTTGCGGGCCTTGACGAGGTCGTTGGCTGCGATTGCCTCGTGAAACTCCGCGCACAGGGCCGGGGCAACGTTCGCCGTCACGGAAATGCAGCCCGCACCGCCCGCAGCCGAATGCGGCAGCCACAATTCGTCATTGCCCGACAGCTGGCAGAAATCGTGGCCGATGCCCATGCGGTGATCCGCCACGCGCGACAGGTCCCCGCTCGCATCCTTGATGGCGACGATACGGTCGGGATACTTGCGCACCAGTTCGACCACGGTTTCGTCCTCGAGGTCGGTCACCGTACGCCCGGGAACGTTGTAAAGGACGATCGGCAGGTCGCTGTTTTCCGCAAGGAAACTGAAATGCGCGATCAGGCCCGCCTGGCTCGGCCGGTTGTAATAGGGCGCCACGCACAGGCCCGCGGTCGCACCGGCCTTCTTCGAGAAATTCATGTGCAGCAGCGCATTGCGCGTGTCGTTCGATCCGCAGCCGGCGATCACCGGCACGCGCCCGGCAGCCTGTTCGATGCAAACCTCGATCACGCGATGGTGTTCGGCATTGGACAGCGTCGAGGCTTCACCGGTGGTGCCGCAGGGCACGAGACCCTTGCTGCCGTTTTCGATCTGCCAGTCGACAAGCTTGCGGAAAGCGGCCTCGTCAAACGATCCGTCGCGAAAAGGAGTCGCCAGAGCCGGAATTGAGCCAGAGAACATTTACGCGAGTCCTGCGTTAGAGCTATGAAAAGGGGCGCTTTGTGGCACCCCGTGCCGCAATTCATTCAGCGCCTGATAAGGAGGGGCCGGGCACTATGTCCAGCATGGGCAGTAAATCTCTTGTTTCGTTCGTTTTCCTGGCCGGCAGCGCGCTGGCCTCACCTGCATTTGCGCAGACGATCGAAGTGCCCCAGCGGACCATGGTCGCCCAGCAGCCCACCCGGATGGCGGCAGCCCTGTCGCAGTGGGAATACCTGACCAAGACCGACAACCTGTCTTTCTCGCAATATGCGGGCTTCCTTTCCACATATCCCAACTTCCCGAAGGCCGAACTGATCCAGCGCCGCGCTGAAGCCGCGCTCGACAATGATGCGGTATCGCCGCAGTCGCTGGTCGCCTTCTTCGAGCAGAACCCGCCGCTCTCCAACGGCGCCAAGGCGCGCTATGCCCTCGCCCTTGCCGCGATGAACCGGCCCGAAGCCTTCGACCTTGCCCGCGCGGCCTGGCGCGGCGGCCGGATGAGCGGACCGGCAGAAGCCTATATGCAGGGCCTGTTCGGCCAGCGCTTTGGCCCCGAAGACCATGATGCGCGCATGGATGCGCTGCTATGGCAGGGCGAATCCGAAGCGGCCGTGCGCCAGATCGTGCGCGTGTCGCCCGCCTATCGCGACATGGCGCAGGCACGCCTCTCGCTCCTGCAAGGGACCGATCCGGCCAGCATCGGCCTGCGGGTTCCCGCAGGCGCGATGAACGATGCGGGCTATGTCTACAATCTTGCGCGCTTCAAGCGCAGCAGCGGCAACCTGCCCGAAGCGGTGAACCTGCTCGCCACCCGTGCGCCGGCATCCGCCCCCGCCTTCGACGGCACGGATTTCGTCGTCGAGGCGCTGCGCATCGCCAAGGGCGCAGGCACCTCGCAGGCCGTCGCTATCGCAAGCAAGGTCGACGACCTGTTCGCCCCCGGCACCGACATTTCGCAGGGCAGCTTCCAGCTGCGCGACAAATACACCGACCTCATGTGGCTCGGCGGCACGAAGGCGCTGTGGTCGATGGGCGACGGCGCGAAAGCCGCCCCGCTATTCTATCGCTACGGCTCCGCAGCAAAGAGCCAGCTGACCCGCGCCAAGGGTTTTTACTGGGCCGGCCGCGCCGCGGCGCGCGCAGGCAATCGCGAAGAGGCGCAGCGCTATTGGGAAATGGCCGCCCGCCATCCCGAATATTACTACGGCCAGCTCGCTCTGAGCGAACTGGGTCGCCCGATGAAGCAATTTGCCGGCGGCCTGCCCGTCCAGCCCTCGCCGGAACAGCGTGCCGCGTTCAACGCGCAGCCGCTGACGCAGGCCCTGCGCGAAATCTCGCGCAACCGGCGCGCCTGGCAGACGGAACGCGCTTTCTTCGAAGCCATCGCCGAAAATGCCAGGACGCCCGAAGACATGGCCCTCGTCGCCGAACTCGCGCGCGAGACAGGCCTTGAAGAAATGGCCGTCGTCGCCGGCATGGTCGCTGGCGAGCGCGATTTCGCCGATTTCGAATGGCTCGGCTTCCCGACCGTGCCCACCCACTCGGGCGCGAACTGGACGATGGTCCACGCGATTGCCCGGCAGGAAAGCGAATTCGACCGCACCCGTGTCAGCCATGCCGGCGCGCGCGGGATGATGCAGCTGATGCCCGGCACCGCCCGCGAAGAGGCCGGCAAGCTCGGCATCACCTACATGTCGGCCAACCTGACCGACAGCCCGGGCTACAACATCCGCCTCGGCGATGCGCATTTCGCGCGGCTGATGGATCGCTACAACGGCGCCTATCCGCTCGCCATCGCAGCGTACAACGCGGGGCCGGGACGCGTGAACGAATGGCTGCGTCTCAATGGTGACCCGCGCACGGGAGCCGTCGATTGGATTTCGTGGATCGAACAGATCCCGTCCAATTTCGAGACCCGCTATTACGTCATGCGCGTGATCGGGAACGCGGTTACCTACGCCAATCTGCATCCGGACAAGTCGGCCCCCTACGAACGCGATATTCGCCATTACGTCGGGCGCTGATCGGCGCTAGGGCCCCTCGCCTGATGCAGGGCAAGACCAATCCAATCACCCCGGCGGGCTATTCCGCGATGAAGGCGCGTTACGACCATCTGCTGGGCAAGGAACGGCCGGAGATCGTCGAAATTGTCAGCTGGGCGGCGGGCAATGGCGACCGCAGCGAGAACGGCGATTACCTCTATGGCCGCAAGCGCATGCGCGAGATCGACCGCGAACTTGCCCATCTCGCCCGGCGGATGAAGGCCGCGCGCGTCATCGAACCTTCCGAGCAGCCCGATAAGAGCCGCGCTTTCTTCGGCGCGCGCGTCACGCTGGCGGACGAGGACGATGTCGAGAAAGTCGTGACGCTCGTCGGTGATGACGAACAGGACGCGAGCGCCGGCAGGATCGGCTGGTCCAGCCCCCTTGCCCGCGCGCTCAAGGGTGCAAGCGTCGGGGATTTGCGCAGTGTGCGGCTTCCATCGGGCGACAAGGAATGGGAAGTCATCGCGATCGTCTATGCGTAGCCTGTTCCTCGCCTCCCTCCCCCTGCTCCTCGCCGCGCCGCTGGCAGCAAAGGACAGCCTGGGCGTGTTCGGAGACTGGGGTGCCTTTCGCGATGCAAGCGTGCCGCGTTGCTATGCGATTTCCTCGCCCATCCCCGATCGCGGGGCCACCAATCGCGGGGCCTTTGCCAGTGTCGGCACCTGGCCGCGCCAGCGCGTTCGCGGACAGGTCTATTTCAAGCTGTCACGGCCTGCCCCATCGAAGAGCGCGACGCTCCGCATTGGCCGGCAGAGCTTTTCCCTGAGGGCCGAAGGCGACGGGGCTTGGGCGCGCGATGCAAAGATGGATGCCGCAATCGTCGCGGCCATGCGCTCCGCCGGCGAAATGACCGTCCGCTCGCGCGGAGCCGACGGGCGCAGCTATTCCGCCACCTACCGGCTCGGCGGCGCTGCCAGCGCGCTCGACGCGGCAACTTTGGCCTGTGCCCGGCGCAAATAGAAACGGGGCCGGCAGCACCATGGCTACCGGCCCCGTCCATCGGTTTAGCTACGCTTAGAAGCGGTAGCCGAAGCCGACCATGATCTGGTGGCGATCGGTGTCGATTTCGCCGAGATCCACGTCGGGCGCGTCACTTTCGAAGTCGAGTTCCGCGTCGCTGTAGTTCGAATAGCGGTATTCGACCTTGGCGAAGGTGTTCGGGTTGAGCGCATATTCGACGCCGGCACCCAGACGGAAACCGTCGGTGTCGATCTTCGAGTTATACTGCTCGCCGTCGAACGAGCTTTCGACGTTGTAGCGGGCGTTGGTGTAACCGCCCTTGGCGTAGATCAGCAGGTCCGGCTGGGCGAGAACGCCGACACGGGCACCGAGATAGAGGTCGCGGCCGGTTTCGACTTCACCGAGGCCGAAACCTTCGAAATCGCCGTTCTCGACATCGACGCTCGCGGTCGAGTCGGTCAGTTCGGCCTCGAGGCCGAGGACCACGCCGCCGGCATTGAAGTCGTAGCCGACGCCCACGCCGTAGCCGACGCCTTCGATCGACTGGTCGTTGTCTTCGTTGATGTCGTCATCGACCGAGCTGCCGGCCTTGCTTACATCGTAACCGGCGAGGACTTCCACGCGCGGACCGGTGAAGGGCGTGTTGTCCTGCGCCATGGCGGGGGTTGCGACTGCTGCTGCCGTACCTGCGACCAGAAGGGCTGCGAACTTGTTCATTGGGTAACTCCGTTGTTGTTTTCTACGCACCGTCAGCGATGCGTGGACCCATTCAACGGAGCGGCGGGTATCGCGTTTCATTAACGCTGCACAACAAGAACACGTTGTTTTTGTGCAACAAATTCGTCGACGAGTTGCACACGTTGTGCGACGAAACGACGGGAACCGAAAAAATCGACGAGCCGGTCCGAATTGGGCGCCGGAACCGGAAACCGAACGCGCTTTTGCGGATTGGTCGCGCCCCTTTCCTTTGCGTGCGCTCGCGACTATATGCGCCGCTCCCATGGCCGATACGACACTCATGAGCATCCCCGGGCAGATCGACCCGGTTCCCGTCGCGCGTGACATCACACCGCGCGCCGATGGCCGCATCGATTTGATCGGCCTGCCCAAGGACCGCATCCGCGAACTCTTCGCCGATGCAGGGCTCGATCCCAAGCAGGCCAAGCTGCGCGCCAAGCAGGTGTTCCACTGGCTCTACCACCGCGGCGTAACCGATTTCGAGGCGATGACCGACATCGCCAAGACCATGCGCCCGTGGCTTGCGGAACGTTTCGTCATTGGCCGCCCCGAAGTGGTCGAGGCGCAGCACTCGGTCGACGGCACCCGCAAGTGGCTGCTGCGCACGGCCGACGGCCACGATTTCGAGATGGTCTTCATCCCCGATGCGGATCGCGGCACGCTGTGCGTGTCGAGCCAGGTCGGTTGCACGCTGAACTGCCGCTTCTGCCACACCGGCACGATGAAGCTGGTGCGCAATTTGACCCCCGGCGAAATCGTCGGCCAGGTCATGCTGGCACGCGACGCGCTGGGCGAATGGCCCAAGGGTTCGATGGCCGGCCTCGACGAGGCCGAGGACGAGGGCCACTACACCTCGGACGGCCGCCTGCTTACCAACATCGTGATGATGGGCATGGGCGAACCGCTCTACAATTTCGACAACGTCAAGGGCGCGCTGAAGCTCGTCATGGACGGCGACGGGCTGGCCCTGTCGAAGCGCCGCATCACCCTGTCGACCAGCGGCGTCGTGCCGATGATGGACCGCTGCGGCGAGGAAATCGGCGTAAACCTGGCCGTTTCGCTCCACGCGGTGACCAAGGAAATCCGCGACGAGATCGTGCCGCTCAACAAGAAGTACGGCATCGAGGAACTGCTCGAAGCCTGCGCCGCCTATCCCGGTGCCAGCAACGCCCGCCGCATCACGTTCGAATACGTGATGCTCAAGGACAAGAACGACAGCGACGAACACGCGCGTGAACTCGTCCGCCTGCTCAAGCACTACAAGCTGCCGGCCAAGGTGAACCTCATCCCGTTCAACCCCTGGCCGGGCGCGGAATACGACACCTCGACGCCCGAACGGGTGAAGCGTTTCTCCGACATCGTCTTCGAGGGCGGCATCAGCGCGCCAGTCCGCACCCCGCGCGGGCGCGACATCGACGCGGCCTGCGGCCAGCTCAAGACGGCGGCCGAAAAGAAAAGCCGCGCCCAGCTGGACCGCGAGGCGGCAGAGGCTGCTTCCGCGTGAGCGACAGCGCCACGCTGGCCTATTACGAGCGCGCAGCGCCCCGTTATACAGCCAGTAGCGCGCAGGATCGCCACCAACTGCTTGATCCGTTCCTCGACCGCTTGTCGCCGGGCGCGCAAATTCTCGAACTCGGCTGCGGCATCGGCCTCGATTCCGCGCACATCCTGAAACGCGGGTTCACCCTCGACGCCACCGATGGTGCTGCGGCCATGGTCCGCAAGGCGAACGAGCGTTTCGACGTCGGCGCGCGGCAGATGCGCTTCGACGAGCTCGCTGCGGTCGAACGCTACGACGCAATCTGGGCTCATGCCTGCCTGCACCACCTGCCGCGTGCGGACCTTCCCCCGGTGATCGCCAGGATTTTCTTGGCCCTAAAACCCGGCGGACTGCACTTTGCGAACTACAAGCTGGGCGATGAAGACCACCCGTACGAAGGACGCGACACCACGGGTAGATGGTCAAGCCTGCCAGGTTCGGACTGGCTGGATGCGTCTTATGTCGAGGCCGGTTTCACAATCGAGCATCGTTACTCGTACAATGCCGCCAGCACCGACGGCACGCGGCGCGACTGGTATGCGCTGACCGTGCGGAAGGGTAAGCAATGACCTGCGAAATCCGGGCGATCTGCGTCGGCCTGCCCAAGCCCTTCAACGGTGCCGAACTGAGCGCAATCGCCAAGGCTCCGGTCGAAGGACGGGTAAATATCCGCACCTTCGGCATCGAAGGCGACATGGTGGCGGACACAAAGCACCACGGCGGAGCCGACATGGCGGTGCACCACTATCCGGGCGACCACTATGCCGACTGGAACGACTGGCTCGGTGGCCACGAACTGCTCGCAGGCCCTGCCGCATTCGGCGAGAACCTCATGTCGCTCGGCCTTACGGAAACGCAGGTCCATATCGGCGACCGGTTCCGGCTCGGCACCGCGATCCTCGAGATCAGCCAGGGTCGCCAGCCCTGCTGGAAGATCGAGCACCGCTTCCAGCGCAAGGGCATGGTCGCGCGCATTCTCGAGACCGGCCGGTGCGGCTGGTACTACCGCGTGATCGAGGAAGGCGAGGCCGCTGCGGGCGACAGGCTTGAACGCATCGAGACCGCGGCCCCGGGATGGTCCGTGGCGCGCGTCTTCGCAGCGCTTTACGACAAGGCGAATCCGCCTTCGACCGAAGACCTCGAAACGATCGCCAATCTGGACCGGCTCAGCGCTGTCTGGCGCGGCAAGGCAGCCGCAAAGCTTTGAATTGCGAACAACTCGTCCCGCGTTTCGCCACGGTTTATCGCTAATTTCGAGTTAAGCGCATTCGTTCAGGCGCGGTTGTAATCGCTGGCGCATTCTTGCGGTCGAACAATCCTAAAAGGGACCGCACAATGAAGAAGATCGCTCTCGCTTTTGCTGCCGGCACGATGGCCCTCACCGGCCTCGGCACTGCAGCGCCCGCCGCCGCCGACCCGCCGCACTGGGCCCCCGCCCACGGCAAGCGCGCCAAGGACCGCGCCATGTACGATTCGCGCGGCTATTACATCGAGCCGCGTCGCATCAGCCGCGACAGCTACATGTGGCGCGGCCGCGATGGCCGTTACTATTGCAAGCGCGACAACGGCACGACCGGCCTGGTGATCGGTGCAGGCGTCGGCGCCCTTGCCGGCCACGAGCTTGCCGGTCGCAGTGACAAGACGCTCGGCGCGATCCTCGGCGGCGCGATCGGCGCCGTGGTCGGACGCGAAATCGACCGTGGCAGCCTGAGCTGCCGTTGACCTTGTAGGGCTTTCCTACCTGCGCCAGCGCCGCTAGGCGTTGGGCATGCAAGGACCGCAAAGCCTTCCCAAGAATTATGGCGCCGCTCCCGATCCGTCGGGGGCGGCGTTTTTGCTGCAGGACCGTGTTCCATCCGTTCCATCCTGTAGGAGTATGCGATGAGCTCTCGTGCCGTGCTCGTGACGGGTGGAGCCGCGCGGATCGGTGCCGCGATCAGCCGCGCCTTCGCCGCTGCCGGATGGCACGTGGTCATCCATTACCGCGATTCCAGCGATGAGGCAGAAGCCCTCGCCGCCACCCTGCCCTCCGCCGAAACGGTCCGCTGCGACCTGTCGGACATGCAGGCGGCGGTGGCGATGATCGCCAATCTGGCAGAACGGCTCGATGACTGGCGGGTGCTGGTCAACAATGCCTCACTCTTCGAGTGGGACGATGTAACCGCGCTCGACCTGCCGACGAACGAGCGGGCGATGCAGGTCAACGCCCAGACGCCCGCGCGCATGGCGCAGGCCTTTCTCGCCCACGCCAGGGCGAAGGGCGGGCGCAGGGTCATCCAGGTCACCGACCAGAAGCTGCGCAACCCGAACCCCGACTTCTTCAGCTACACCATGAGCAAGCACGCTCTGGACGCGACCATCCCGATGCTGGCGATGGGCGCAGCGCAGCCCGAAGACCGAATCTACGGACTGGCGCCGGGTGCCATCCTGCCGAGCCACGACCAGTCCGACGCGGAAGCCGAAGTGTCGCACCGACTGAACCTGCTCGCTCGCCGCACCGGACCCGCTGAAATCGCGGATGCCGCCCTGTTTCTCGCATCGGGAGCGCTGGCGAGCGGCCAGACGCTTTACATCGACAGTGGGCAGCACCTGATGCGGCAGGACCGCGACGTCATCTATCTCGCCCGCGAAAGCGCCGGGGCATCGTGAGCCGCCACGCCCTTTCTACGCGGCTGTGGCACTGGGTGAACCTCGTGTGCGTGGTGGTCCTGTTCATGTCGGGCCTCATCATCTCGAACGCCCACCGGCTGCTCTACTGGGGCGATTGGGGCTTCTCGCGCTCGCAGGCATGGCTCGAAGTACCGCGCTTTCCCGACTGGATGACCATTCCGGGCTATTACGACCTCGCCCTTGCGCGGGACTGGCACATCCTGACCGCCTGGCCCTTCGCCTTGGGATTGCTGTTCATGTGGGCCGCGATGCTGGCAAACCGGCATTTCCGCCGCGATATCGCGACCAAGCGCAACGAATGGCGCTGGCCGGCAATCCGCGAAGACATCCTCCGTCACCTGAAGCTCGATTTCGGCCACGGCGATGGCAAGTACAACTTCCTCCAGAAGCTCGCTTACGGGCTCGTCCTCGGCGTCTTCCTGCCGATGATGGTGTTCACGGGGCTGGCGATCAGCCCGGGTATCGAACCCGTGCTCGGCTGGATGGTCGACCTGCTCGGCGGCAGGCAATCTGCCCGCAGCCTGCACTTCATCTTCGCCTTCGCGATATTCGGCTTCTTCCTCGTCCACCTGGCACTCGTGCTGCTGTCCGGTCCGGTGAAGCAGGTGGGCGCGATGATCACAGGGGGCCGCAGCGATGAAGCGTAGGGGCTTCCTTGCCGTGATGGGCGCAGCATTCGTGGCCGGCTGCAACAAGCTCGCCGAAAGCGAGACAGGATCGCGCCTGCTCGGGGCGGCGGACGGCTGGCACAAGAGCGCGCATCGCTTCCTGCAGGATCGCAAGGCGCTGGCACCGGAATTCCCTCGCGCTGCGATCTCGCCCTACTTTCGCGGTAACGGCTCGGTCGATCCACAGAACGGGGACTATCCCGCGCAGGCGGCGAACGGATTTGGCGACTGGCGACTGGAAGTGCGCGGGCTGGTGGAAACACCGCTTTCGCTCAGCCTCGACAACATCAGGCGCCTGCCCCAGCGCACACAAGTTACGCGCCACGATTGTGTGGAAGGGTGGAGCGCGATCGGGGAATGGACCGGGCCGCAATTGTCCGTCCTGCTCGATGCGGCCAGGCTGAAGCCGGAGGCAAAGTTCATCGTGTTCCGCTGCGCCGACAATCTCAACGGGCAGGACTATTACGAAAGCGTCGACCTCATCGATGCCTACCACCCTCAGACCATCGTGGCGCATCTGTTGAACGGCGAACCGCTGCCGATCCGCAACGGGGCGCCGCTGCGGATGCGGATCGAGCGGCAGCTGGGCTACAAGCACGCCAAGTATCTCACGGCTATCGAAGCGGTCGGCAGCCTCGACGACATCGGCGGCGGGAAAGGGGGCTACTGGGAAGATCGCGCCGGATACCAGTGGTACGCCGGCATCTGACTATTCGGGGTAGAGCCGCGCCATCGCGTCCCAGTCGTTGCGAAGCATCTCCTCCAGCACCGCCATGTCTACGTCGGCCAGCTTGTTGATGTAGAGGCAGCTCTTGCCGGTGGAGTACTTGCCCAGCTTCGCCAGCATCGCATCGCGACGCTTGCCGGTGATCTCGTCGCAATAGCCGCCCATCAGGTAGAGCGAATGCTTCGCCTTGCGAGGGCTGAAACCGGTCCGCATCCAGTGCACGTCGCGGCCGCTGGCATAGGTGGTCCGGTACTGGCCATAGCCGATGATCGACGGGCCCCACATGACGGGCGGCTCGCCGGTCACCTTGCGGAACAGGGCATCGAGGACCAGCGCCTCCTCCCGGCGCCGCTCGGGTTCGACCCCGGCGATGAAGTCGGCAGGCGACTGGTCCGTGATCGTGGTTTTCGCCTCGGCCATGGGATCAAACCTACCACCACCCGCCGCCCAGCGCGACAGGTGACTTAACAGCAGGTGTGAAAACGCATATCCATAATGCTCATGAGCAAGCGACTTCTCACGCGCTTCCTGGGATCGGTGGTCAAATCCGGCACGCTGGAGATCGCTTATGCCGATGGCACGCACGAGAAGCTCGGAACGCCCGTAGAGGGCTTTCGGGACGTCGCCATCCGCTTCACCGACGACAAGGCACCGCGCGATATCCTTCTCGACCCCCGGCTCGGCGCGGCGGAGGCCTTCATGGACGGGCGGCTGGTGGTCGAGCGCGGCGGGATCATGGAACTCGTCGAACTCCTGCGCAGCAACCAGCCCTGGGACCGCGGCGGCGAACTGCGCGGGCCGAGCCTGCGCAAGCGGGTGATCAACTCGCTCGGTTTCGCACGGGAATCGGTCAACAACCGGATCGGCGCAAAGCGCAATATCGCCCATCACTACGACATCGGGAACGACTTCTACCGGCTGATGCTCGATGCAGAGCACATGCAATACAGCTGCGCATACTGGACGACGCAGACGGCGACACTCACCGAGGCGCAGGAGGCCAAGCTGGCGCATATCGCGGCGAAGCTGGCGATCGCACCGGGCCAGCGGGTGCTGGACATCGGGTGCGGATGGGGCGGCATGGCGATCTACCTCGCCCGGCATTACGACGTGCGTGTCCACGGCATCACGCTATCCGAAGAGCAACTGGCCCTGGCCCGCGTCCGGGCGAGCGAGGCCGGCGTGAGCGACCGGGTGCAGTTCGAACTCGTCGACTACCGAGATCTCGCCGCGCGAGGCGAAAGCTTCGACCGGATCGTTTCGGTCGGCATGTTCGAACACGTCGGCCGCCCGCAGTTCGAGGCGTTCTTCCAGGCCTGCACCGCGCTGTTGAAGGCAGACGGCGTGATGCTGCTGCACACCATCGGCCGCTTCGGCTCGCCCGGCACCACCGATGCCTTCACGCGCAAGTACATCTTCCCCGGCGGCTACATCCCGGCCCTGTCCGAGACGATTGCGGCTAGCGAGAAGTATCGCCTCATCGCGACCGACATCGAGACGCTGCGCCTGCATTACGCGAAGACCCTGCGCGCCTGGTATGCCAAGTGCGAGGCGAACCGCGAGGCCATCGTCGCCATGTACGACGAGCGCTTCTACCGCATGTGGACCTTCTACCTCGCCGGGGCGACGGCGGCCTTCGAATGGGGCGGCATGGGCAACTACCAGATCCAGTTCGCCCGCAGCCGCCACGCCCTGCCCCTCACCCGCGACTACATGGCGGCGGAGGAGGCGAAGCTGTTGTCTCGGTAGTTACCCCCGCACCCACCGATACACCGGCCCGAACCCCACCAGCGCCGCGCCCACGAAAGGCAGCGCCACCACCCATAGCCGCACGCCGGTCACGCCTTCGGGGCTGGCGATGCTGATGGCGGCGGTCATGGCTAGCCCCACGCAGATCGCGATCATGCCGATGACGAGGCGCAGGCGGGGTACCGGGCGCTCGCGGGCAGCGGGGACGCTACCGCGCTCGTAGCGGGCGAAGATTGCGATCAGCGGCAGCAGGGCCGCGATCCAGAGCGCGAACCAGACAGGCCGGCTCAGCCACCATTCACCCGTGCCCGGCATGACGCGCAGGCCGATGCCTCCTGCCAGCCATGCCGCCACCATCACCAGCACGTAAGCCGTCAGGTGCCAGAGATAGACGGTCATGATCATGCCGTTCATCAGCACGGTCGTGGTCCAGACCGTCAGATTGTCGAGCAGCTTCCGGCCCCAGGGCTCCAGTGCAAGCACCAGTCCGGTCTGCGTCATGCCCAGTGCCAGCAGTGCAAGCGTGGGCGGCATGGAATTGGTGATCTCCGCCCCCGGAACGCCGATCATGGCAATCGGGTACGGGCCATAGATGGTGAGGCCGACCAGCACTGCGAGGCCCACGAGGAACAGCGCCAGCGCCCTGTTCGGCACCAGCCTCCCCTGCTGCCAGGCATAACCGAGCTGGTGGATGCCGACCCACACGAAGATGAAATTGGCAAAGTTCACGTAAGGCACACTGCGCGCCAGCGTCAGCCAGTCCACCGCAACGGCGCCTGCGACTAGCAGGGCGACGCTGCCGAAGCCCAGCCTCTCCCACAGTTTCCACGTCAGCGGGGCGAGTGCGGTCACCAGCAGATAGACCGCGAGGAACCAGACCGGGATCAGCGCAAGGAAGACCGCCATCCGCACGGTTTCGCGCGCCATCCCCATTTGCGTGGCGGCAAAGGCGAATGCGGCCCAGACCAGCAACACGGGGAATACGGGGTTGATCAGGCGCTGGATGCGGCTGGCGAACCAATCGGAATAATGGCCGCCCTTGGCGCGGGTCGAGGCCCAGCTCACGCCGTTGGAATAGCCGCCCACGAGGAAGAACACCGGCATGACCTGGAAACCCCAGGTGAGCCACTGCGACCAGGGCAGTATCCCGAGCAGGTGGCCGCCGACCACCTCCCCGCTCGCATCGATATAGGGCGCCGCGACGAGCCAGTGTCCGACCACGACGGCAAGGATCGACAGGGCGCGCAGGAAATCGACATAGCGGTTGCGCTCGGGCGGAGCCTGCTGCGCCAGCCCCTTCGCCTTGCTCCACATGCCCATCAGCTATGCCCTCCCCCGCGGTGTCATGCCAATCTAGGGTCTTGCCCCGCGCCGAACCAGTCATCGCGCCATCTTTCCCGCAACTTAGCGCTTCTTGATTGCCTATAGCGCCGCGCTCCTGCTAGCGGCGCGCCCGTAATCGAAAGGTGTGTCCGAATGTCCGATATCAAGCGTGTCGTCCTCGCCTATTCCGGCGGCCTCGATACCTCCGTCATCGCCAAGTGGCTCGAAGTGGAACGCGGCCTCGAAGTCGTCACGTTCACTGCCGACCTCGGCCAGGGGGAGGAAATCGAACCGGCCCGGGCCAAGGCGCGCGCCATGGGCATTCCGGACCAGCACATCTTCATCGAGGACCTGCGCGAGGAATTCGTGCGCGATTTCGTGTTCCCGATGATGCGCGCCAATGCCCGCTATGAAGGCGACTACCTGCTCGGCACCAGCATCGCGCGCCCGCTGATTTCCAAGCGCCTTGTCGAGATCGCGCACGAAACCGGCGCGGACGCCATCGCGCATGGCGCGACCGGCAAGGGCAACGACCAGGTCCGGTTCGAACTGTCGGCCTATGCGCTCGATCCGGACATCAAGGTCATCGCCCCGTGGCGCGAATGGGATCTGACGAGCCGCACCGCGCTGATCGCCTGGGCCGAAGCGCACCAGATCGCCGTTCCCAAGGATAAGCGCGGCGAAAGCCCGTTCTCGACCGATGCGAACCTGCTGCACACCTCGTCGGAAGGAAAGGTGCTGGAGGATCCGTGGGAAGAGACGCCAGATTACGTCTATTCGCGCACCGACCATCCTGAGAACGCCCCGGACACGCCCGAATACATCACGATCGATTTCGAGAAGGGTGACGGCGTTGCCCTGAACGGCGAGGCGATGAGCCCGGCGACCCTGCTTGCCGCGCTGAACGGTCTCGGCCGCGCGCACGGCATCGGGCGCCTCGATCTCGTCGAAAACCGCTTCGTCGGCATGAAGAGCCGCGGGATGTACGAAACCCCCGGCGGCGAAATCTACGCCCGCGCCCATCGCGGGATCGAGCAGATCACGCTCGACCGCGGGGCGGCACACCTCAAGGACGAACTCATGCCGCGCTATGCCGAACTGGTGTACAACGGCCTGTGGTTCAGCCCGGAACGCGAGATGCTGCAGGCTGCCGTCGACCTCAGCCAGGAGAAGGTGTCGGGCACCGTCCGCCTCAAGCTCTACAAGGGCAATGCGATGGTGGTGGGCCGCAAGTCGCCCAACAGCCTCTATTCCGAAGCGCACGTCACCTTCGAGGACGATGCGGGCGCCTACGACCAGAAGGACGCGGAAGGCTTCATCAAGCTCAACGCCCTGCGCCTCCGCCTGCTGGCGAAGCGCGACCGGTAATTGCGTGAAAGCGGGTGCGGGAAGCGCAAAATTGCGCATTCCCTACGCTTGACCTTCAGAAATTGCGACGAACCGTTGACTTATCCACCTCCGTCCACAGCGAATTCGGGGGAAAGTGGATAACTCGGCTCTTGCAAGCTTGAAGAATCGGGCGATCAGGCGCAGCTTCAATTCATCGGAACGGCGAAGAAAGCTTCCGGTCCAGACGGTCCAACGACCTGAAAGACTTAGGAAATTCGGAACCGGAAAGACGTAGCGGGATCTGTCCGCGCGACTTTCGAGACCCTCGTGCAGAAGGCTTCGGCCAGACGCAAGGCGGGTCGATGACGGAGACGCGTAACATCCCATTATGGGCCGGACCAACCCGGTCGGATGCCGAGGAGGCGTCGCAGCAAGGTCTTCGGACCGGATGGTGATGCAACCGCTCGAGGCTCCGGCCATCAACGGAAGGTCGGGCTGCGGAGCCGCCCGTCGAAGGTCGGCTGGGGAAGGTAAGCGAATGGCTTCGGCCACGACGCGACCTGACCGGGCTGATTGGAGGGTGGAGCCGGATGCCGGTGCGAGCGCCGGTGACAGACCCGGAAGACCGTCTTCGGACGGACAGAAGGGAAAAGCATCGGATGCCAAGCTCTCGTCTTCGGACAAGACCACGCATCGGTGAGAGTGGGGTCGGCAGCAATGCCGGCCCCATTTGCTTTGGGCTCCCTTCCCCGCATCTCGCCATCCTCCGTCCAGGCATGCAGACCCTCGAATCACGCGATAGTGTGATTGCCCTGTGCCACCCACGAGATGCTGTAGGAAAGTGCGCCCGATCCGCGCCGCGAGGCCGCAATCGCGACGAACTGTGGCCGAATCGAGGCAGCCGCCCCTGGCCTTAACGACTCCGCCTGCGGGGTCATCTATAGCCTCCCGAACCGAACGGGAGGTCCATTCATGGCCAAACGCGCGCTACGCAGCATGCTCTTCTTCGCAGCCCTCACGCTGCCCGGTACCGCCGGTCATTCCGAAGAGCGTGAGCTTACCCCAGTATCCGACACCCAGTTCGCGGCCACTTTCGCCGCCTACGCGCCCCTGCCCGAAGCGCCTGCGCCGGGTCCGGAGGCGGTCGACCTCGCCACGATCGAGCCGGTAGTCGACGCGGAACCTGCGGGCACCTCGCTCGGCTCGGGCGTCGCCTCCTATTACGGCAAGCGTTTCCACGGCCGCCGCACCGCCAGCGGGGAACGGTTCGACATGAACGGCTACACCGCCGCGCACCGCACCCTGCCCTTCGGCAGCCGCGTTTCGGTGACCAACCCGCGCACCGGCAAGTCGGTGGTGGTCCGCATCAACGATCGCGGTCCCTTCCACGGCGGCCGCACGATCGACCTGTCGCGCGCCGCGGCAGAGGAGATCGGCATCGTCAACCGCGGCCACGGCGAAGTGGAACTGGCGCTGCTCGACTGAGCAAGCGCTCCGCGTCTCCCTATTCGCGCGTCCTGGCCCTGCGGGGCCGCTGCGCCGGATCCATCGCCTCCACCTTCGAGAAGTTGAGCGTCACCTGCTCGGCAGAGCAGGCCGTGACGGTCGCCACGGGCACACGCACCACCTGTGCGGTTTCCTCGTTGCGGATGGTGAGGTTGCGCAGCGTCGCGCCGACCTCGCACGCCATGCCCGAAGGCCGCGCCGCAGCCGCTTCGCGCACCTTCTGAACTGCGGGAAGCAGCAGGCTGGCCGCCTGCGGCCTCGGCCCCGGCGCCGCCACATCGCCCGGAGCGCCCGAGGCAGAGGCAGCGGAGTCGCGCCACACCTCGTAATCGCGCCCGTCCACCCGGCCATCGCCGCTCGCATCGGCCGTGCCGTCGTTCGTCACGTCCCCGCTCGCGACCTTCACGCCGCCGGTAAAGCCCTCGCCCTCGCCCTTGAAGCCCATTGCGGCGATCCGGCTTTCGCCCTTGATGCCGTCGAACTTCATGTAGGCCGCCGCCTGCGCCGCGCAGGGCAGTGCGAGTGCCCCCAGCGCTATGAACCAGTTCCGTGCATGCATGATCTCTCCCCTTCCGTAGGGGAAGGTACGCCTTCGGGCAGAGTCGCACAATCGCCCCTGCCCACCGCGCGCAGCGCCGCCGCCAGCTCCTCCTCGGTGGTGAGCAGCCACCATTCGGGCACGCCCGCCTCGTAGGCCTCCATCTGCACCGCCTCCACGTCGTAGGGGTCGAGCTCCCACCCGGCGAGCTGGGCGAAGCTCTCCACCCCATCGGGCCGCGCGTCGTAGAACCGCTCGAGCCGGTTGCCGAACCACTGGCAATCGGCCTGCGTCAGCTTGGCGTCGGGATCGTCGCATTGCCCTCCGCACTTCCTACAGGGTGGAACGGATGGAACAGGGTCCTGGGGAGAATTTCCGGCGGCATCCGAAGCATCGCCAGCATCGCAGCCGGGCCGGTCTTCCAGCGCGCACCCTTCGCGCAAAGTCTCGATATCCCCGTCGAGCGTGGCGAGCGCCGCGACCACCTCGGGCCGCTCCTCCAACCGGTCGAGCCGCGCCAGGTGCGCGAGCAGCAGGCGGCTGTCAAAGCGACGCCGCCGCGCGACCTCCTCGCCGTGGTAGAACACCGCCTCCTCCACCCCTTCGATCGCCCGCTCCGCCAGCGTAGCCTCCGCGTGCGCGCGCGCCGCGAGCAGCGCCGCGTCCCACGCCCGCGCAAGCGCCGCCGAGGCCCGCCGCTGGCGATAGGCCGTCTGCGCTGAGACCCGCGCCGCGCGGCACGCGAGCCGGACATTGCCGAACAGCTGGAGGCTGGCGAGAAACTCCGCCTGCCGCGCGGGCGAGAAGACGGTGTGTCCTTCGCCGTGCGGGCCGGCAGTGGGAGCGGGTTCGATGGGGACGAGAGCGTTCATGGTTCACCTCATGAAGTGGAGTGAACCGGGTTAGTTATAGGGGAATTGGGGAGTAGGACAGATCGGAATTTGAGCCTAAACTCGGGGATTTAGGGTACAATACACTGAGGCGTAATTCCGATCGCGAGGACCGGACAGCCTCCATTTCGTCCGGCGTCCAAGCGATAAAGCAGTTTGCCCATCCACGTCGTCGAAGCTCCAAACTTCTTGTAGACTTCGTCAGCGCCTTGGGTGCCATCCTTTTTGAGCACTTTTCCTAGTCCGCGGAAATAGTTGGTGTCGAGTGATGAACCTCGCGTAATAATCACACCAACATCAATCGCTCCCGCCTCATAAAACGCTGAAAACGCGTATAAATCTCGGTCGTACGTCTGGTCCTTTGAGTTCCATTCGAGATCAATCGCGACGCGACCTTGGAGAAAATCGATCCGGTGTCCGTCTAGGAATCCCTCGCGCACGTAAGAGTCTATTATCTGATCCTTCTTTTTCGCGTGCAGCAGTTTCACGTGAAGATCGGCCGAAATCCGCGACTCCTGCCAACCCGAATTCTGGTCGAAGAGTGTGTCGACGTATTTCGCTATTGGGCCCTTGCTACCGCCCGGCAACCGGATCATCGTCTCTGTGATTTGAAAATTGTTTAGCGCTGATTTTAGGTCAGCGAACTGCTGTGGGAAGCTTGAAGCCAATATTGCGGCCGCATTTCTGTAGCTACGGACCTCGAATTTCTCACAGATGTTTTTGCCTAACACTGATTCCGCTAGGATCGCAGGGTCGGCACCCTTCCCGGTCGAAACGTCATCGGCAGCTTCAAAATCGCCACCATAAAGAGAAGAGCTCATTCAGCAGCTACCGCCATCGAGTTGAAGGAGTAGGTGCTCCAAGTTGGGGCATAAGATTCGTCAGCTTGATTGCCCCAAACCGTCCAACCGTCACGTACGCCCCGACTAAACATTTCAAGTCTTGGACCCCAACTACATTCCTCAATGAGTTGGTACTGCTCATCAGGTTTCCGGCTATGCTCACGCTTGCGCGACTGAATCATATTTACTTGGCTGCGGCCAGGGGGAAGCGTCCGAGCATTTTTCCCTCGCACGCCAAAAAGCAGAATCTCTGTTACATTACGGAAGTAAAACCCAACGCCCCTTCCGTCGGAGCCTCCGTCTTTCCGAATCTTATGCCAGATAATATTTGAAACGTACCGAAATCCCCAAGCTTCCATTACCTTAAGTCCATCCGGCAATAATGCATTAGGAACCCACATATAAAGATGTGCCGGTTCGGCCGAAATTTCTTCTACCGGAAGCTCGCAAATTTCATCGAGCGCCATAGTTCCATAGCGCATTAGTCGCTTGTGCTCCGGGGCGACCTTCCCTGTTCTATTCTGGAACTGCCAAGGTGGGTCAGCCAGAATTGTTCCAAATTTGACGCCGTTTGCAACGCGTAGCAAGGCTGAAGCGGGTGTTTCGTCTTCTGAGAACATAGGGAGACCATGCTAAACGGTGTTCGGTGTGTCAACGAACTCTCTGCCTCTTGTCACCATATTGGATAAAGATGCTAATTCATTGGTGGCCAAAGCTCACTCCGCCGCCTCCCGCTGCCTCTCCAGCATCGGCTTGAGGTACTGCCCCGTATAGCTCTCCGGCACTTCCGCCACGTCTTCCGGCGTGCCCTGCGCGACGATCTGGCCGCCGCGCACGCCGCCGCCGGGGCCGAGGTCGAGGATGTGGTCGGCGGTCTTGATGACGTCGAGATTGTGCTCGATCACCACTGCCGTCGTCATTCAGCCGCTTCCGCCCGGCGGTTCAGTAGCGGGGCGAGGTACTGGCCGGTGTAGCTCTCCGGCACCTCGATGACCTGCTCAGGTGTCCCGCTTGCGACAATCTTCCCGCCCCTGACACCGCCTCCGGGGCCAAGGTCGAGAATGTAGTCAGCCGTTTTGATGACGTCCAAGTTGTGCTCAATGACGACGACACTATTGCCCTGGTCGACCAGCCGGTGGAGCACTTCGAGGAGCTTCCTCACATCCTCGAAATGGAGGCCCGTGGTGGGCTCGTCCAAAATATAGAGCGTCTGGCCGGTGCTGCGCTTCGACAGTTCCTTGGCCAGCTTCACCCGCTGCGCCTCCCCGCCTGACAGCGTGGTCGCCTGCTGGCCGACCTTGACGTAGCCCAGCCCCACCTCGTTCAGCATGTGCATCTTGTCGCGGATCGGGGGGACGGCCTTGAAGAACTCCTCCGCATCCTCGATCGTCATGTCGAGCACGTCGGCGATGGAGTGGCCCTTGAACTTCACCTCCAGCGTTTCGCGGTTGTAGCGCTTGCCGCCGCATTCCTCGCAGGTGACGTAGACGTCGGGCAGGAAGTGCATCTCGATCTTGATGAGGCCGTCGCCCTGGCACGCCTCGCAGCGGCCGCCCTTGACGTTGAAGCTGAAGCGCCCGGGCTTGTAGCCGCGCGCCTGCGCTTCCGGCAGGCCGGCGAACCAGTCGCGGATCTGGGTGAAGGCGCCGGTGTAGGTCGCCGGGTTGGACCGCGGGGTGCGGCCGATGGGCGACTGGTCGATCTCGATCACCTTGTCGCAATATTCGAGGCCGGTGACCTTGTCGTGCGCGCCCGCGACCACGCGGGCACCGTTGAGCTGGCGCGCGGCAGACGCGTAGAGCGTGTCGATGGTGAAGGACGACTTGCCGCTGCCCGATACGCCGGTGATGCAGGTGAAGGTGCCGAGCGGCAGGCTGGCGGTCACGTCCTGGAGGTTGTTCGCCCGCGCGCCGTGGACGGTCAGCTGATGGCCGTTGCCCTTGCGGCGGTCGGCGGGGACGGTGATCTCGCGCGTGCCGTTGAGATAGGCGGCGGTGAGCGATTTCTTCGACTTGAGCACTTGCTTCAGCGTGCCCTGCGCCACCACCTCGCCCCCGTGGACGCCCGCGCCCGGGCCGAGGTCGACCACATGGTCGGCGGCGCGGATCGCGTCCTCGTCATGTTCGACCACGATGACCGTGTTACCGAGATCGCGCAGGCGCTTCAGCGTTTCGAGCAGCCGGTCGTTGTCGCGCTGGTGGAGGCCGATGCTGGGCTCGTCGAGCACGTAGAGCACGCCCGACAGGCCGCTGCCGATCTGCGAGGCGAGGCGGATGCGCTGGCTCTCCCCGCCCGAAAGCGTGCCGCTGGTGCGGTCGAGATTGAGGTAGTCGAGCCCGACATTGTCGAGGAAGCCCAGCCGCTCGTTGATTTCCTTCAGGATGGCCTGCGCGATCTGCCGCTGTGTGTCGTTCAGCTGGTCGGGCAGCGCGAGGAACCACTTCTTCGCATCGGCGACGCTCATCTTCGTGGGCGTGGCGATGTCGGTCGCGGCGATCTTCACGCTGAGCGCCTTTTCGTTGAGGCGCTTGCCGTGGCAGGTCTCGCACGGCTGCGCGGTCTGGAACTTGGCCAGCTCCTCGCGCATCCAGGCGCTCTCGGTCTGGAGCATGCGGCGGTTGAGGTTGCCGATCACGCCCTCGAACGGCTTGCGGACGGTGTATTCCTTGCGCCCGTCCTTGAAGGTGAGCGGGATGGCACGGCCGCGGGTGCCGTAGAGGATGATCTCGCGGACCTCGCGGTCGAAATCCTCCCACGGGGTTTCGAGGCTGAACTCGTATTCCTTCGCGAGGCTGGCGAGGACCTGCATGTAATAGGGCGACGGCGGGTTGGACTTGGCCCAGGGCACCACGGCGCCCTTCTTGAGGCTCAGCGCTTCGTTGGGCACGACCAGCTGCGGGTCGAACAGCTGCTTTTCGCCGATCCCGTCGCAGGTGGGGCAAGCCCCCTGCGGCGCGTTGAACGAGAACAGGCGCGGCTCGACCTCCTCGATGGTGAAGCCGGACACCGGGCAGGAGAACTTCTCGGAAAAGACGATGCGGTTGGCGGGGATGCCCGCGCCCTTCATCGCGCCGCCGCTGTCAGCCTCGCCCTCGCGGCCCGGCACGACGCCGTCGGCGAGGTCGACATAGGCCAGCCCCTCGGCCAGCTTCAGCGCCTGTTCGAAACTGTCGGCCAGCCGCGTCTCGATGCCTTCTTTCACCGCGAGGCGATCGACCACCACCTCGATGTCGTGCTTGAACTTCTTGTCGAGCGCGGGCGCGTCCTCGATCGCGTACATCTCGCCATCGATGCGCACGCGGGTGAAGCCGGCCTTCTGCCATTCGGCCAGTTCCTTGCGGTATTCGCCCTTGCGCCCGCGCACTA
The DNA here is from genome assembly GCF_020171365.1 of Qipengyuania gaetbuli. Classification (NCBI taxonomy): domain Bacteria; kingdom Pseudomonadati; phylum Pseudomonadota; class Alphaproteobacteria; order Sphingomonadales; family Erythrobacteraceae; genus Qipengyuania; species Qipengyuania gaetbuli. The sequence continues at coordinate 128,344 of NZ_JAIUZO010000002.1, forward strand.
CCGGCGCGAGCAGGTAGAGCCGCGTGCCTTCGGGCAGCGCCATGACCCGGTCGACCATGTTGGAGACGGTCTGCGCCTCGATCGGCAGGCCGGTGGCGGGCGAATAGGGCACGCCCACCCGCGCCCACAGCAGCCGCATGTAATCGTAGATCTCGGTCACCGTCGCCACGGTCGAGCGCGGGTTTCGGCTGGTGGTCTTCTGCTCGATCGAGATGGCAGGGCTGAGGCCGTCGATATGCTCGACATCGGGCTTCTGCATCATCTCGAGGAACTGGCGCGCATAGGCGCTGAGGCTCTCGACATAACGCCGCTGCCCTTCGGCATAGATCGTGTCGAACGCCAGGCTCGACTTGCCCGAGCCCGACAGGCCGGTGATCACGATCAGGCTGTCCCTCGGCAGGTCGATATCGACGCCCTTGAGGTTGTGTTCACGCGCGCCGCGTACCGAGATTTGCGTAAGTGCCATGGGGAGAGCGTGTTCCCGAATTGTTCGCTTTGGTCAAGAGGGCCGCGTTCCGCATGGAGGGCCCTGCAACAGGGAGCGGACGAGCGGCGCGAGAGTTCCAGCGATGTGGGAAAGCCGGGCGCGAATGCAAGCGCGGGACCCCGATGGCGATGCAGTGCGCTCTCCCAGCATGCCTGCCACGCTTCACCGCGCCGGTTTTACCGCCCTACTCTCAATGGCTTGTTTGGACCCCTGCTCCGAACCCGCTGCAGAGCATCAGGCAGTAGGCGCCCACTGCCGAAAGGAGGTTTGCGAGCGGCAAGCCGTGGACCTTTCGCGGCTTGCGGACCGTTGAGTGACTGAAGCGCCAGCAGACCACCATTCGCAGTTCAGGACCACCACGAGATGACGCAAGAAACCGAGAAGGAGCAAGGGGACATGCCACCCCTGCCCTCCCAGCGTCCGTCATCCGTTGCCGACCAGCTCCAGACCGAGCGAATCCGCGCGCTGTTCGGCGACTACGACAGGCCGCTGGACAGCGAGAAATGGACCTCGACACCCCACGCCGGAGACCAGAAGGGGGCCAAGGGGCTGCTTGCCCGGATAAGACGCCACCGCGATCACCGCCGGCAACTGAAGCGAGCCCGCAAGGCTGCGCAAGCCGCTTTCGGAGTGAAGCCGCGCCTCTCTACCCGAAAGCGGGCGACACTCATGATGGGTGCCGGGGCCATGGGGCTGACCGCCTTTACCGGCCCCCCGATCCAGCAATCGGGTGACGGGGTTGCGCCCAACAACCTCTCGCTAGACGAGACGGAACGAACCATCAGGCTGCCCGCCGCGCTGCTGAAGGCAAGCGATGCGTTCAAGCAGGCGCTGATCGAGGAGGAAGGCGTTCGCTACACCGTTTACCGCGACGTTGCCGGTTACCCTACGGTCGGTGTCGGACACCTGGTAACGCCCGGTGACAACCTTAGGGTCGGTGACCGGATCGACGAGGACCGCGTGCTGGCATTGCTCGATCGCGACCTGCGGATCGCCGAACAGGGCGTCCGCCAGCTGGTCGGCACGCTTCCCCTGTACCAGCATGAATTCGATGCCCTGCTCGATCTCGTCTACAATGTGGGCCTCGGCAATGTGTCCGAGACCGAGAGCCCGCGTCTCAACGAGGCCATTCGTGCAGCCGATTACGAAGCTATCGCGGCAGAGCTCGACTACACCTACGCGGCGGGCGAGATTGCCCGCGGGCTGGAGTTTCGTTCCGAACGGCGCGCGCAAATCTTCATGGACGCCAGTTACGACGATCCGCGCGAAATTTGAGCAATAATCGGGTTATCTTACGGATATTTAGCGACATTTTTTATTATCATTTCCCGTTCATGTGAAACATGCCATAGGCGCCGCCACTTTGCGGGCGAGACAGTCCGGAGCAATAACAGGGGGTGCGCTTGTCCGAGGCGCAGGCATTCGGGGCCATAACGGAAAGGGATGCGGACTGGGTCCGCGAAAGGTGGCGGGAAACTGTGCGTTCGGTGCTCATCACCGAGGGTCGTGCTTTCCCTGCCAACGTGCTGTCGGTAATCCTGTTCGCCGGGGCAGCCAGCTGCCTGCCCAATGCTTCGGCCTATATCCTGCCGCTGCTCATGCGTGTCCTTGCCCTGGTCGGCGCGCATCTTTCCTATAATCACCTGCGCTCCCGCATCCAGAAAGGCGCTCCGCTCGAACCGGCGCTCCGTTTGCTGGGGGTCATGCTGTTCTTCGGCGGGATGAGCTGGGCCTACCTCCTGCTCCCCTCGCTCGACACAGCGGTCGACCACCCGCTCCGGGTGCTGATGGCTGGCGGTACGCTGGTCGGCGTGGCGCTGATCGTCACCATGACCGCGACGCTGCGCATCCCGACGCTGGCTTATGTAGCCGGCTTCCTCGTCACTCTTTTCGTCGGCGTTGTCGTTGGGGCGCCCGAGGCGGCCGTCATCTATTCGGCCGGTGTTACCCTGCTCGCGGCAGGCGTGCTCATTTTCGCTTTCGCCAATGTGCGCCAACGCGAGGCATCGGCCGACATGCTGGTCGAGAACCGGCGGCTGAACGAGGACCTGGCCGAGGCGCTGGCCCATGCGGAATTCCTCGCCAAGCACGACCCGCTGACCGGCCTGTTCAACCGCCGTGCGCTGTTCGAGGAACGGCTGGTCGACGGCGCCCACAACGAAACGGCACACCTGCTGCTGGTGGATCTGGATCACTTCAAGAAGCTCAACGACAGTTTCGGCCACGACATGGGCGACCGCGCTCTGATCGAGGCGAGCAAGCTGATGCGGGACGTCATGCGCGACTATGGTCCGGGCCATCATTTCGCCGCCCGCCTTGGCGGGGAAGAGTTCTGCCTCTTCATCGACGAACCCGACTCAGCGCAGGCGCTGGTCTTTGCCGAGGATCTGCGCGAGGCTTTCTCGCAGCTGCACGAGGCGGTGGGGCTGCCCGGCGGCGCGCTGAGCGCTTCGATCGGGCTTACCCACCACGACCGCGGCGAGACTGTCGACCTCAGCCTGCAGCGCGCCGATGCGGCCATGTACGATGCGAAAACGCAGGGCCGGAACCGCGTCCGCAGGGTCGAACGTTAAACCCCTGTCATGAGCCACCGCCTGTTCATTGCCCTGCGCCCGCCGCAGACCCTTCGCGATGCCCTGCTCGATACGATGGACGGGGTGGACAATGCCCGCTGGCAGGATGACGACCAGCTTCACCTGACCCTGCGATACATCGGCGAGACCGAGACCCACCAGGCCGACGACCTGGCCGAGGCGCTTGGCACGATCCGTTTCGAACCGTTCGAGCTACGCATCGCAGGTACCGGAATTTTCGAGCGAAAATGCATCCCGCGAACCCTGTGGGCGGGAGTGGAGAGGAGCGAGCCTCTCGTCCGGCTGCAACGCCGCGTCGAGCGGGTGTGCCAATCGGTCGGCATCGAGGCTGAGCACAGGAAATTCACGCCTCACGTGACACTCGCCCGCCTCAACACGGCGAGCGGCCCGGTGGCGCCGTGGCTTGCGCAGCACGGGCAGTTGGCGCTGGCGCCATGGACCGTGCAGGAATTCGCCCTGTTCGAGAGCGAACTGCACGAAGAAGGGTCGATTTACACGCCTGTCATCCGCTATCCAGCTGCGGCATGAAGTCCCTGCACCTCGCCCTCCTGCCCCTTACGCTGCTGCTTGCCTGCTCGCCTGCCGAGGTAGCGGAGGGCGAAGCGCAGCAATCGCCCCAGCTTCCCGCACCCGAGGTCGGGGAAAGCCCCGATCCGGGCGAGAATTGCCTGCTGCTGGTGTGGTCGGAACAGGACGCGCCCGATGTCGATTTCGACCGTTCGCACGACACGGTCAAAGGCGGCGCGATCTCCTGCGCCACTGGCACCAGCGCCAGCCAGTTCGAAGCCGCCATCGCCGCCCTGCGCGATGCGGCGCGCAGCGGCGACAAGGAACGGCTGCTGCGCGAAGTGGGCATTCCCCTGCTCTATATCGACGCCAAGGGTGACCGCCGAGAGCTGACCGGGGACGAGGTCGACACGTTGTTCGACGAGGTGTTCGATGCACGCATGATTGCCCTGCTGCAGAACCTCGATCTGTCGCACATGACGGTCGAGAAGGACCAGGGTGCCTTCTTCGAGCTCGGCTCGCTCTGGCTCGTGGTCGATGCCACCGGCGGGAGGCCGCGCGTCGTCACGGTCAACCGGCAGGCGCTGGGCGAAGCAGCCGAAGCGGCTCGGCGGCAGGCGGACAAGGGTCGCGGCCAGATCCTCGACTAGTCAAAACCTCGACAACAAGGGGTTCGCAGACCCGCATCGCACATTTGCCGCTGGAACCTTGCACATCGGCTGCAATTCCTGTTCATGCGCCATTGTCGCAAACGAAACCATATTGCGGGTGCACAATCCTTTAGCCCCCGCGTTTCGCACAGTATTGGAGAGACCATGAAGGCCCAGATCCTGGCCAGCGCAGCACTTGCTGCAATTCTCACGACCCAGCCCCAGGCGGCGATGGCCCAAGAGCTTCCGCCGGTCGAATGGCAGGTCAGCTATTTCGCCAACGACAGCACGCTGCCGTTCCGCGCGCCCGACTTCACCAAGTTCAGCGAGGATGCCTACATCCCCGCCTTCGAAACCGCGATGAAGATCCACGCCGCGGAAATCGAGAAGATCAAGAATAATCCCGAGGCGCCGACTTTCGAGAACACGATCGTCGCGCTCGAAACCTCGGGCAAGATGCTGACCCGCGTCGCCACGGTGTTCTTCGCGCTGACCGGCTCGAACACCACCGACAAGCTCGACGCGATCAACACCGAGATCAGCCCCAAGCTGACCGCGCACGGCGATGCCATCACGCTCGACCCGGTGCTCTTCGCCCGCGTGAAGGCGGTCTACGATAACCGCGCCGCCATGACGATGACGCCGGAAGACGCCAAGCTGCTGGAAAGCACCTATGAAGGCATGGTCCAGGCCGGTGCGCTGCTGACCGACGCCCAGCGCGAAGAGGTCAAGACGCTCAACTCGCAGCTGTCCACGCTGACCACCGAATTCGGCCAGGCAGCCCGCGCCGCGATGAGCGACCAGCCGGTCTTCTTCGACAGCCGCGAAGACCTTGCCGGCCTGTCGGACAGCGACATCAAGGCTGCCGCCGACCTCGCTGCCGAAAAGGGCCAGCCGGGCAAGTTCGCCATTGCCCTGCAGAACACCACGCAGCAGCCGCTCCTGCCGAGCATGGCCAACCGCGCCGCGCGCGAGAAGCTGTTCAAGGCGAGCTACCACCGCGCCGACGGCCGCATGACTGTCGACACGCGCATGCTGATCGCCGAGATCGCGGAACTGCGCGCAAAGAAGGCGGCCCTGTTCGGCCAGCCCGACTGGGCCAGCTACGCCATGTGGGACCGCATGGCCGAAAAGCCCAAGACCGCGCTCGATTTCATGGAGCAGATGGTCCCCGCCCTCGCCGCCACCCAGCGCCGCGAAGCCGCGCTGCTGACCGAGGCCATCAAGGCCGACGGCGGTGATTACGACGTGCAGCCGTGGGACTGGTACCGCTATGCCAACCGCATCAAGGCCGAGAAGTACGATCTCGATGAAGATGCGGTCATGGAATATTTCGTGCTCGACAAGGTGCTCGAGGACGGCGTGTTCTACATGGCGGAGAAGCTCTACGGCCTGACCTTCCAGCGCCGTACCGACCTGCCGGTCTATCACCCGGACGTGTGGACCTACACCGTGTTCGACCGTGACGGCAGCGAACTGGGCATCTTCTACTTCGACCCGTTCCAGCGCGCCTCCAAGCGCGGCGGCGCGTGGATGAGCAACTTCGTCGACCAGAGCCATCTCTACGGGACGAAGCCGGTCATCTACAACGTGCTGAACATCCCCAAGGCGCCGGAAGGCGAGGTGCAGCTGGTCAGCTTCGACTGGGTGAACACCACTTTCCACGAATTCGGCCACGCGCTGCACGGCTTCTTTGCCGACCAGCGTTACGCCAGCCTGTCGGGCACGGCGACAGCGCGCGACTTCGTGGAATATCCCAGCCAGGTCCACGAGATGTGGGCGACCTGGCCGTCGATCCTCTCCAACTATGCCAAGCACTACAAGACGGGCGAGACCATCCCCGACGAGCTGATCGAGAAGATAGAGGCCGCGGCCAAGTTCAACCAGGGCTATGATTTCGGCGAAGTCGTCGAAGCCGCCCTGCTCGACATGAAGTGGAGCGCGCTGTCGCCCACAGAAGCCGCCGCCATCGACACGCCGGAGAAGGTCGACGCCTTCGAACGCAAGTCGCTGGAGGAACTCGGCCTCGAGATCGACCTCGTGCCGCCGCGCTATCGCAGCACCTACTTCAACCACATCTTCAGCTCGCCCTCGGGCTATTCCGCGGGCTACTACAGCTATCTGTGGACCGAGATGCTCGATCGCGACAGCCGCAAGTGGTTCATCGAGAACGGCGGCCTGACCCGCGAGAACGGCGACCACTATCGCGCCACCGTGCTCAGCCGCGGCGGTACGATGGACTACTTCAAGATGTTCGAGAACTTCGCGGGTCGTGCGCCCGACGTGACCCCGATGCTCGAAGCCCGCGGCCTCGTCGCCGGCGACGAAGCGGCGGACAGCGAGGTTTCGGACGGGGCGTTGCCGCCGCAGTCCGTGAACTGATCATCCCGTAACGGGAAGCAAGAGGGGTCGGGCCTTTAAGGTCCGGCCCCTTTTTCGTGGCGTCAGGCCGCGACCAGTGCCCTTGCCCCGTCCTCGCCGATCCATTTGACCGCGACCCGCCAGCATTGCGCTACGCGTTCTGGCGAGAGAGCCTGCTGCGGCGGGCCATCGGCAGCGATATGGCCTTCATCCAGCACGATCACACGGTCGGCATGGTTCATCGCATGGGCGAGGTCGTGCAGAACCAGCACGACGCCGGTGCCCCTGTCGGCCTCGGCGCGCAGGTGCCGGAGCAGTTCCAGCTGGTGGGCGATATCGAGCGCGGCGAGCGGCTCGTCGGCGAGGATCCAGCGCGGCTCGCCTGCCAGTACGCGGGCCAGCAGGACACGGGCTGTTTCGCCTCCCGAAAGCGACTGCGCGCGCCGGTCCGCCAGTCCGGTAATATCGAGCGCATCCAGCGCCGCATCGACCGGTCCTGCCAGCCGGTCGCCATGCGGCATGCGCCCCAGTTCGACCAGGCGGCGGACGGGAACATCCCACGCGATTTCATGCCCTTGCGGAAGATAGCCGAGACGCTTTGCACGTTCGCGCGGTGGCAGGGTTGCAAGGCTCTCGCCATCAAGATCGACCGTTCCACCATCAAGCGAGAGCAGCCCCGCAAGCGCTTCAAGCAAGCTGGACTTGCCTGCCCCGTTCGGCCCGCAGATCGCGGTGATCGCGCCCGCTTCCAGCGTGCAATCCACACCGGCCAGCCGTCCCTCGAGAGCCAGTTCCTTTGCTACCAGCCTCATGCCAGCCCCCTCCTCATGCGCAGCAGCAGCCAGAGGAAAAAAGGTGCGCCGAGCAGGCTGAGCGCGATGCCCAGGCGCAATTCTGTCACCAGTGGCAGGACGCGCACCACGCTATCGGCAACCAGTACCAGCAGCGCGCCTGCAAATGCGCTCGGCAGGATGAGCTGGGATGGCCTGCGGTCGGTCAGCGGGCGCACAAGATGCGGCACTATCAGCCCGACGAAGCCGATGATGCCTGCCACCGCTACGCCCGCTCCCACGGTCAGCGCGATGCCGAAAATGAGCAGCCATAACAGGCGAGCGGGTTCTACCCCGAGCGAGCGCGCCACCGGCTCTCCCAGCGTCAAGGCGTCGAGCGATGCTCCTGCGCGCCACAGCAGCGCCACGCCGAACGAGACAAGCGGCGCGGCAATCCAGACCTCGCGCCAGCTGCGGTCGGTCAGCGCGCCGTTCAGCCAGAGGACGATTTCGCTCATGGCAAAGGCATTGGGGGCCATCGAAATCGCGAGCGCGGTCAACGCGCCTGCAAGGCTGGCGACCATCAGACCGGCCAGCGTGAACAGGGCGATCCCACCGGTGCGCCCCGCAATGAGAGCGAGCAAAGCCATTGCTCCGCCTGCCCCGACCAGCGCGAAGGCAGGCAGCAGCCAAGCGCTCGCCGCATAACCGAAGAACAGCGCCGTCACCGCACCCAGCGCCGCGCCCGGTGCGATGCCGAACAACCCCGGATCGGCGAGCGGGTTGCGCAAATAGCCCTGCATCGCGGCCCCTGCGGCGCCCAGCCCCGCACCGACGACGATTGCCAGCACGGCGCGCGGGAGGCGCAGTTCACCGAGGATGAGCCACGCATTGGGCGTGCTCGCCGGATCGATCCAGACGCGTCCCGCCAGCAACGACAGCGGGAGCGCCAGCGCCAGTAGCGCGGCAAAAATCAAGACAGCGCGGTTCACCGGGTGCCCTTGCGGATATCCGCGAGCCGTTCAGCCGCGCGGATAATGGTCGGCCCGCCGCAATAGATGAGGCGCGTGTCGAAGGCTTCGCGGCGCATCTGCGGCATGCGGGAGAGCAGCGGATGGCGCTGGCCCGTGTCGCCGCCCGCAACGAGGAGGACTTCGGGCGGATCGGCAACCACCTGTTCCAGCGCAAGGTAATCCGCCTGTGCCATGCCACGACTTGCCGAATAGCTGGCAAAGCCAGTCCGGTGCAGCAGGTCGCTCACCAGCGAGCTTTCGCCCGGCACGATCCCGCCGGGCTGCCACAGGGCGGCCTCGACCGGCTCGCCAGTGTTAGCCGCTGACTGCAAGGCCGCTTCCATCCTTGCCACCAGCGCCTCGCCAGCGGCGACATTGCCCGCGAGCGCTGCCAGCTGGCGGACCTGCTCTGCGCTGTCCTCGACCGTCGATGCCGCACCGAAGGTCGCGACTTCCAGTCCGAGGTCTTCCAGCGCAGCGCGCGTGGCGGGATCGATGAACGTGCTGGCGACCACGAGATCGGGGTCGAGCGCCAGCACCTCCTCCACTGTCCCGCCTGTCGCGAGGTAGCGGGCCGCGTCCTGCGGCTCCATCGAACTGGCGCGCGCGTCCTTGCTGTAATGCGAAATCGCCAGCAGCTGTCCCGGCGCCGTGACCTCGGCAAGGATGGCGTCGGTGCAGGGATTGAGGCTGACGATGGTCGGCCGCGCATCGCCCTGCGGCGCGCGGGCCTCCGCCCCCGCGCAGGACGCAAGAGCCAGGGCCAGCGCGGGCAGGAGCGGCTTCACATCCGCGCCCTCACCCCGACGAAGCCGCCGCGACCGGGCGTGTTGTAGCCCGCCACGGTGCGATAGTCGGCGTCGAACGCGTTCTCCACCCTCCCGAAGAGCTCCAGGTGCTCGCCGATATCGAAGGCGGCGCGCAGGTCCAGCACCTCGTATCCGTCCAGCCGGACCGTATTGAAGGCATTGTCGAAGCTCGCGCCCGAAATGCGCAGGTCCGCGCCCAGGCTGAGGCCGAAATCGCTCTCCCAATCGGCGAAGATGGTGCCGAAATGCTGCGGCCGACGCGCGAGGTCGAGGCCGGTCTCGCGGTCCTCGGCATCGACGAAGGCATAGACACCGGACAGGCGCAGCGTCCCGGTGATATCCACGCCCGCTTCCGCCTCGATGCCCTGTGCACGCGCACGGGCAGTGTTCTCGTACCCTGCCGGGAAATTGAACCCGATCAGATTGTCGCTGTCGCGGCGGAAGGCGGTCAGTGCAAGGTGCAGCCCGCTGTCGCGCCGGCCATGCTCGATACCGAAGTCCATGCTGGTGCTTTCCTCCGGTTCGAGGTCCGCGTTCCCGTAGAATGACAGCAATTGGTAGAGTGTTGGCGCCTTGAACCCTTCGCCGATGCTCGCCCGAACGCGCCAGTCGTTGCCGAGGCCGTAGCTGACATCGCCGCCGAAGCTGGTCGCGCTGCCAAACTGTTCGTGATCGTCGAGCCGCGCACCGGCATGGATCGCGAGGTCGCCCATCACCCAGCCGAGCTGCGTGTAGAGACCCGTAATCTGCGTCTCCGCACGCGGGTCGAAATTGGTCTCGAAGGCAGTCCACTCGTGCTCGCCGCCGAAGGCCAGGCTGAGGCCACCGATGAGGCGGTATTCGCCGCGCAGCTGGATCCGGTCGGACGTGCCTTCGCTGCCGAAGGTGAGCGCGCCCGCCTCGTCGAGATTGTCGCGCTTCGTTTCCGAACGGCTGAATGCCGCGCGCAAGGTCAGGTCGTTGCCGTAATAGGCCAGGCCCAGATCGCCCCACAGGCGCTGCGTCTCCTGCGTTTCCGCCGTGTCGGCAAAAGCGTAGTCGGGCGGCGGGAAACCGTCGATGTCGAGCGTGCCTTCGCTCCAGTTCACATGGCTGAACAGCGACAGGCTGTGGGTCAGGTCCACGAAAGCCGTCCCGCCGATAGCGAACTGCTCGAAACCGTCAGCCTCGGCCCCTGTGTCGGCGGCGGAAAAACCGTCTGTGCTGAGCCAGGATCCGGTGAGGCCCAGATAGCCGAAGTCCTCGTCCACCCCTGCCGCAAGGTTCGCGGTCAGCGTATCGCGCGCGCCATATTCGAACGTGCCGACCATGCCGGTTTCGGCGCGGGTGGAGATATCGACCACCCCGCCGATCGCCTCGCTGCCCCAGATCGTGCTGTTGGAGCCGCGCAGGATGTCGAACTTGCCCGCCATCCCTGCAAGCTGGTTGCCGAAGTCGAACCCGCCGCCCGGCGCCGCCGGATCGGCCACGCGCACACCGTCGACGAGGACCAGCAACTGGTCGGCGCTAGCCCCGCGGATGTTCACACCCGTGAAGCCGCCGATGCCGCCGTTGCGCGACAGCGACAGGCCGGGGGTCCGCTGGAGCACGCGGGTCACGTCCGCGCCCTGCACGCTCTCGATCTCGTCACGGCCGATGACGGTCACCGCCTGGCCGGTGTTCTGGACATTGGTGCCGAGCCCGTTGGCCGTCACGGTGACCAGCGGGACGCGGTAGTCGGTAATGACGATCTGTTCGGGCTGAGGAGCGCCCTCGGTGGGCTGTTGCTGCCCTTGCGCGGCATCCTGCTGCGCGATGATTTCGGCCAGCGCTTCCTCGCTAGCGGATTGCGCATGGGCGGACACCGGAATGACGGATACGGATATTAAAAACAGGTATTTATGCACAATAGCTCCCATCATGAACGAACTGCCGCCCATGACGGGAGCGCGCAGGATTGCCCGCGTCCCCGCTTGCCATCGGTACACCCCGCCCGCGGCCGAACGACTGGTAGAGGCAGGTCTCCTGGCTCGCCGGATCTTCGCTTTCCCGCCGCCTTCCCACCCTTGCGGGCAGTGGCATCTGGCGGGATCGCTCCCCGGTCACAGTTGCGGGGGCAGCCGGGGGCTATGCACCCCGTTCCCTCTTAGGTCCGGTCTCCCGGACAACCCTTACCAATGGCGCGCTCATTAGGCCTATCTCGCAGGTGCGGCAAGGGGACAGCCATTAACCTTTCCCCGCTATGCAAAGCTGCGATATGAAGCACTTCATGCCGGATAGAGGTGAACAAGCGTCGAGCAGGCGCGCCGTGCGTGAAGCGCGCTCGGCTGCGCGTCGCCAGCTAGCCAAGCGCGCCGGCGTGCTGGCGCTGGCCGTGGCGGTGCCGACGGCTGCGGCACAAGGGGCCTGGCCGGGCTTCGCCATCGCCATGGGCATTGACGAAAGCGCACGGTACGTAGAGCCGATGCCGTTCGAAATCGCCGGACAAAGCTTTCCCGGGTCGGCATTCTATTACCTCGACCAACCACCGCAGCCGGTGTTCGACATCGACGAGCTGCGCGTGGCCGAAGGCACGCTGGATGCAGTCAAGCTGACCGAGAAATTCGGCGCGGGTGCAACGGCGCGCGCATTCATGAGCGCGGGCACCGGCATCGACAAGGCACGCGCGCTCAAATGCCTGTCGATGGCAGTCTATTACGAGGCGGCGAGCGAGAGCCAGGCAGGCCAGGAGGCCGTGGCGCAGGTCGTGCTCAACCGAGTGGCGCATCCCGCCTACCCGTCCAGCATCTGCGGCGTCGTGTTCCAGGGATCAGAACGCAAGACCGGTTGCCAGTTCACTTTCACCTGCGACGGCTCGCTCAACCGGCAGCCTTCGCGGGCCGGCTGGGCACGGGCGCAGTCGGTCGCGCTGGCGGCATTGTCGGGCAAGGTGTTCGCCCCCATCGGCCTCGCCACGCACTACCATACCCACGCGGTGAACCCGTATTGGGCGAGCAGCCTCGATCTCATCGGGTCGATCGGGGCGCACCGTTTCTACCGGTGGAAAGGCAATGCCGGGCGCGCCGCGGCCTTCACCAATGCCTATGCCGGACGCGAGCCACTCGCCTTGCCCAATCCGCGCGAGGCTTCGCCGCTTCCCGCGTCGGCAGGAGCAGGGTCGACCGACCTGATCTCGCCCTTGCCAGAAACGGACGTACCCAAGGTCGCCGAACCTAAGCCATCGGCCGAGACGCCACGCGGCAGCAGCGGGCCTCTGCAATCGGGCGACGTGAAGCCTGAATTCCGCAACAGCGGACGCTGGATCCGCGAACCCGGCGCGGCCAAGTCGGCTACGGAATAGCCGTTTAACCCAATCATAAGCATGCTGCGGAACCGATGCTTAGCGCGTGGCGCGCTAAAGCAATCCCCAGCCGGACCGCGACGCCAGATCGCGGCTTTACTGAAGGATCGTGTTGATGCCTGTTCATTTCGCCGCCGCGCGCTGCACCCTGCGTTCCCACGTAGCGCGGGTGCTGGGACCCCTGAAACCCGGCGCGGCGGCGAATGATAATGCAGGCCAGGCGGCAACGCCCGTCGTGTTCGACGAGGCCTTGCGCGATACGCTTATGCATTTCGCCCGCCACGGCCTTGCCGCCGCCAGCGAGGCACGCAAGCTTGCCGAACTCGCCCATAACGACGGCGACGACGACGCATTCGCGCGCTGGAACGGCATTTTCCGCAACCTCGACCAGCGGCAGGCGAGTGCTTTCGAGCGGCAGCTGATCCTCGACAACCAGCCGCTCATCGGCTGACGCTTCGCCCGGGCCGAAGACCCCGGGCTTTCCAGCGATTTAGGCACCGATTGCGCGGAACCGGCGCAGGGGGTAGCCATTGCCCTCTTGAAGCATGGCCAAAACTTCTTATTGCTACTGCGAACCAGTTGCAAAGATAGTTTGCCCATGCGACCTTTTGCCGGTTGCATTCCTATCCGCCGAGGCCTAGGCCGCCCTCGAACTCCGGGCGTACGCACCGTCGCGGGACACGCGTGCGCGCCATTCGGATCGATGCAGACCGTCCCGCGCGTTTGGAAGGATTTCCCCGCATGGCCCAGAGCGCCCGTCGCAAGAAGATCGCCCTTATCGGTTCCGGCATGATCGGCGGCACCCTCGCCCATCTCGCCGCGAAGAAGGAAATGGGCGACATCGTCCTGTTCGACATCGCCGAAGGCATGCCGCAGGGCAAGGCGCTCGACCTGTCGCAGTGCGGCCCGATCGAAGGCTTCGACGCCAAGATCACCGGCACCAACGACTATGCCGACATCGCCGGTGCAGACGTGGTCATCGTGACCGCCGGCGTGCCCCGCAAGCCCGGCATGAGCCGTGACGACCTGCTCGGCATCAACCTCAAGGTGATGAAGTCGGTCGGCGAAGGCATCAAGGCCAACTGCCCCGACGCGTTCGTCATCTGCATCACCAACCCGCTCGACGCGATGGTCTGGGCGCTGCGCGAATATTCGGGCCTCCCGCACAACAAGGTCGTCGGCATGGCCGGCGTCCTCGACAGCGCGCGCTTCGCCACTTTCCTCGCCTGGGAATTCGGCGTGTCGGTAAAGGACGTGAACGCTTTCGTCCTCGGCGGCCACGGCGACACCATGGTCCCGGTTACCAGCTACACCACGATCAGCGGCATCCCGGTGAACGACCTCGCCAAGATCAAGGGCATCGATCCCGCGCGCATCGACGAAATCGTCCAGCGCACCCGTTCGGGCGGCGGCGAGATCGTCGGCCTGCTCAAGACCGGCTCGGCCTATTACGCGCCGGCCACCAGCGCGATCGCCATGGCCGAAGCCTATCTGGGCGACCAGAAGCGCATCCTGCCCTGCGCCGCCTATGTCGACGGCAAGTACGGCCTCGATGGCCTCTATGTCGGTGTCCCGGCCGTGATCGGCGGCAACGGCATCGAGGAAGTGGTCGAGATCGAACTGTCCGAAGAAGAAGCAAGCAACCTCAGGGTCTCGACCGACGCGGTCGAGGAACTGCTCGAAGCCTGCAAGGGCATGGACGGCGCGCTCGCCTGAGCGCGCCAGTCATCCAGGGACGCACCACGATGAAGACGTTTCGCTTCCTCCCCTTCCTTGCCCTCGCCGCGGCGGCTCCCGCCGCTGCGCAGGACAAGCCTGCCACCGCCTTCCAGATCGTCGACGCGATCGAGGCTTGCAAGCAGATCACCACGCCGACGTGGCTCCACCTCGACAGCCTTTCGGACCACGGCTGGAAGCCGTACCGCAAGGCTGCCGGTCGCCGTACGCAGGTCGTGCGCGGTGCCTATGAGAAGGTCGGAAACGAAGCGCTCATCATCATCAGCAAGGAAGAGCTGAAGGCCAAGGCCTGCGTCGTCTTCGCCAAGCTGGACAATACGTCCGACTACGGCCCCACCGCGCAAAGCGTGTCGCAGATCGTCGGCATGCCCGTGCGCGCCGAAGGTCCGACCTACTTCTGGTCGCTTGGCGACGGCATGAACATGCGCGTCGACCCCGCCGGCGACCGTGACAAGCCGATCGCGCGGTTCGAAATCACCGCCACCGCCGAGGAAACCGCCGAGTGAGCGTGCTCCGCCCCTCGGCCCTCGCCCTGTGTGCGCTCGCATTCGCGGCGCCGGCGCTTGCGGGCGAGAAAACCGCAGGCGGCGACGAGTTCGCGATGGCGGCTGAAGCCTGCATCGACGGCCTCGCGCAAGGTGCGAACCTTGCCGACAGCGTGACCAAGGCCGGCTGGAAGGAAACGGGCAAGAACCCGTTCGGTACGCGCTACAAGCATGGCGACACCAGCCTTGCCATCGTTACGTCCGACATGATGGGTTCGCCGACCTGCGTGGTCGACGGTTATTCCAAGCAGGGCGAGCGTGACGGTCTCGACGAAACTATCGAAACCCGCCTTGCCGCACGGTTCGCAGACCAGCTGACCGTCAACCGCAGCGGACCGGGAGCCGGCTTCGTGGTCGGGGACGTCATCGCCATCCTGTCCTTCGAGAACCGCAGCGGCGGGCTCAGCACCCGCATCACCGCCATGTCCATGGCCGACGAACAGTAACGCCCGAATTCAAGACGCAAGAGAGAGACTTATGAGCATCCTCGTCGACAAGAATACCAAGGTCATCACCCAGGGTATGACCGGTGACACCGGCACCTTCCACACGCAGCAGGCGCTGGATTACGGCACGCAGATGGTCGCCGGCGTGACCCCCGGCAAGGGCGGCACCTCGCACATCGGCCTGCCGAACTTCAACACCGTGCGCGAAGCCAAGGCCGAAACCGGCGCGACCGCATCGTGCATCTACGTGCCGCCGCCGTTCGCTGCCGACGCCATCCTCGAGGCGATCGATGCCGAGATGGAACTCATCGTCGCGATCACCGAAGGCATTCCGGTGCTCGACATGGTCAAGGTCAAGGCCGCCCTGCGCGGCTCGAACAGCCGCCTGATCGGCCCGAACTGCCCCGGCGTCCTGACGCCCGGCGAATGCAAGATCGGCATCATGCCCGGCTCGATCTTCCAGAAGGGCAGTGTCGGCGTGGTCTCGCGCTCGGGCACGCTGACCTATGAAGCCGTCCACCAGACCACCATGGTTGGCCTCGGCCAGACCACTGCGGTCGGCATCGGCGGCGACCCGGTCAACGGCACCAACTTCATCGACGTGCTCGACCTCTTCCTCGACGACGACGACACCAAGTCGATCATCATGATCGGCGAAATCGGCGGCAGCGCCGAAGAAGAAGCGGCCGAATTCATCAAGCAGGAAGCTGCCAAGGGCCGCAAGAAGCCGATGGTCGGCTTCATCGCGGGCCGCACGGCGCCTCCGGGCCGCCGCATGGGCCATGCCGGTGCCATCGTCTCGGGCGGCCAAGGCGGCGCCGAAGACAAGATCGCCGCGATGGAAGCGGCCGGCATCCGCGTGTCGCCCTCGCCCAGCGAGCTTGGCACCACGCTCGATGCGATGCTGAAGGAACTCGCCTGATACACGGCACGGCGCGGCAAGGTTTTCTCCTCCCCGGGAGCCTTCCGCACCGCCGAGGCATTGGCGTTTAGGAGCCGGCACAAGGTCCGGCGCGAAAGGTAGCCCGATGGGTAACGAAAGCCACGATTTCCTCCCCGAACTGGGGGACCAGGAAGCCCCGCAGCCGGGCCCCAGCTGGGGCAATCCGCGCTGGATGGCAGAGGTCGTCGACAGCGGCGCGGACCTGACCGCCGCGCTCGACCCGACGCAGATGCGCCTCGCGGTCGCGCAGGCAGCCGAAAAGGCCGGCAAGGCGAGCGATCCCAAGGCGATCGCGCAGGCTGCCGACGACAGCATCCGCGCGATGCTGCTGGTGCGCCTCTACCGCGTGCGCGGCCATCTTGCGGCCAATCTCGACCCGCTCGGCCTCACCCACCGCGAAGTACCGGAAGACCTCACGCTCGAATGGCACGGCTTTGCCGGCCAGGAAGACAAGGAAGTCTACGTCGGCGGCGTGTTCGGCTTCGAATGGGTCACCGTTCGCGATCTCTACAACGCCCTGCGCGCAACCTATTGCGGCAAGGTCGGCCTCGAATACATGCACATCTCGGACACGGAGGAACGCCGCTTCCTCCAGGACAAGTTCGAGCAGCCCGAGGACACGATCCAGTTCACCGAGGAAGGCAAGCGGGCCATCCTCGCTGCAGTGATCCGCGGCGAGGAATACGAGAAGTTCCTCGGCAAGAAATACGTCGGCACCAAGCGCTTCGGCCTCGACGGCGGCGAATCCATGATCCCGGCGCTGGAAGCGGTCATCAAGTACGGCGGCCAGCTCGGCGTGCGCGAGATCATCTACGGCATGGCCCACCGCGGTCGCCTCAACGTCCTCGCAAACGTGATGGGCAAGCCCTACAAGGTCATCTTCCACGAATTCTCCGGCGGCAGCGCCAATCCTGACGATGTCGGCGGCTCGGGCGACGTGAAATACCACCTCGGCACCAGCACCGACCGCGAATTCGACGGCATCGACGTGCACATGAGCCTCGTGCCCAACCCCTCGCACCTCGAGGCGGTGAACCCCGTCGTGCTCGGCAAGACCCGCGCACAGCAGGCCATCCGCGACGATTTGAAGAAGCACGAACAGGTCCTTCCGGTCCTCCTCCACGGCGACGCGGCCTTCGCAGGCCAGGGTATCGTGTGGGAGTGCCTCGGCTTCTCGGGCGTGCGCGGCTACAACACCGGCGGCTGCCTGCACTTCGTCATCAACAACCAGATCGGCTTCACCACCAGCCCGCAGTTCGCGCGCTCCAGCCCCTATCCGTCCGACGTGGCGAAGGGTGTCCAGGCGCCGATCCTGCACGTCAACGGTGACGATCCGGAAGCGGTGACCTTCGCCTGCAAGCTGGCCATCGAATACCGCCAGGTCTTCGGCCGCGACATCGTGATCGACATGTGGTGCTATCGCCGCTTCGGCCACAACGAGGGCGACGAGCCGAAATTCACGCAGCCGCTGATGTATGACGCCATCCGCAAGCATCCGCGGGTGAGCGAGATCTACGCCGCGCGCCTCGAGGAAGAGGGCGTGATCGCGAACGGCTATGCCGACGAACTGCGCAAGGAGTTCGACGCCCACCTCGAAGAGGAATTCGCTGCCGCCAAGGACTACAAGCCCAACGAGGCGGACTGGTTCGGTGGCCGCTGGGCCGGCATGAACAAGCCTGCCGATCCCGAAAACGCACGCCGCAACGTAGAAACCGCGATCGAGAAGAAGCTCTTCGACAGCCTCGGCCGCACGCTGACCACCGTCCCCGAGGATGTGACCATCCACAAGACGCTGGAGCGCGTGCTCAAGGCCAAGAAGGACATGTTCGACAGCGGCACCGGCTTCGACTGGGCCACCGCCGAAGCACTCGCCTTCGGCAGCCTCGTCACCGAAGGTTTCGGCGTGCGCCTGTCCGGCCAGGATTCGGGCCGCGGCACCTTCAGCCAGCGCCACGCCGTCTGGGTCGACCAGAAGACCGAGCGCAAGTACATCCCGCTCACCACCCTGCCCCACGGCAAGTTCGAGGTCTACGACAGCCCGCTGTCCGAATACGGCGTGCTTGGCTTCGAATACGGTTTCGCCATGGCGGACCCGAAGAGCCTGGTCATGTGGGAAGCGCAGTTCGGCGATTTCGCCAACGGTGCGCAGATCATGATCGACCAGTTCATTGCTGCGGGCGAAGTGAAGTGGCTGCGCGCCAACGGCCTCGTCCTGCTGCTGCCGCACGGATACGAAGGCCAGGGTCCCGAACACAGCTCGGCCCGTCTCGAACGCTTCCTGCAGTTGTGCGCGAACGACAATATCCAGGTCTGCAACATCACCGACCCGGCGAACTACTTCCACGTGCTTCGTCGCCAGATGCTGCGCCCGTTCCGCAAGCCGCTCGTCATCATGACGCCCAAGTCGCTGCTGCGCCATCCGATGGCCAAGAGCGAGGCGGAAGGCTTCCTCGGCGATACGCATTTCATGCGCATCAAGTCGGACCTCAAGACCATTGCCGACGACAAGGTGAAGCGCCTCGTCCTGTGTTCGGGCAAGGTCGCCTACGACCTGATGCAGCGCCGCGACGACGCCGGTCTCGAAGACGTGTCCATCGTACGGATCGAACAGCTCTATCCCTTCCCCGGCGACCCGCTTGCGGTCCGTCTTGGGCGGATGAAGAACCTCGAGACGATCGTCTGGTGCCAGGAAGAACCGAAGAACAACGGTGCCTGGTTCTTCGTCGACCGGCTCATCGAAGAAGCGGCCGACAAGGCCGGCAAGAAGGGCATGCGCCCCTGCTATGCCGGTCGCGAAGTCGGCGCATCGCCCGCCACCGGGTTTGCCAGCCGTCACCAGGTCCAGCAGGAAGCGCTGGTCAACATCGCACTCGGCCTGAACGGCGACACCTCCGCCGCTTCCACAACCTGCTCCTGATCGAGGCCCTAGAAGGAAAAATCTGACCATGGCCACCGAAGTCAAAGTCCCCACGCTCGGCGAGAGCGTTACCGAAGCCTCCATCGGCGAACTGCTGAAGAACGTCGGCGATGCCGTCGCTGTCGACGAGCCGATCGTCAGCCTTGAAACCGACAAGGTCGCGGTCGAGGCCCCCTCGCCCGTCGCCGGCGTGATCAAGGAATTCAAGGTCGCAGTCGGCGACACGGTCGAGGTCGGCGCAGTGCTCGCCATCATCGACGAAGGCGGCACCGCTGCTGCCGCGCCTGCTGCAGAGCCCAAGGCCGCCGCGCCCGATGCGGGCGTCGAGAAGGCCGCCCCGGCACAGGCCAAGGAAGCGCTCGGCTCCGACGCATCGCAAACCCTGTCGCCTGCCGTGCGCCGCGCGGTGCTGGAACACGGCGTCGATCCCTCGACCATCAAGGGCACCGGCAAGGACGGCCGCCTGACCAAGGAAGACGTGATCGCCGCGGCCCAGGCCAAGACCAGCAGCCCCGCACCGGCCCAAGCTGCCTCGGCACCTGCACCTGCACCTGCTGCTGCCGCCACCGGCGAACGCCGCGAGGAACGGGTCAAGATGACCCGCATGCGCCAGACCATCGCCAAGCGTCTCAAGAGCGCACAGGACACGGCCGCGCTGCTTACCACCTTCAACGACGTCGACATGTCCGCCGTCATCGAATCGCGCGAACGGTACAAGGACCTCTTCGCCAAGAAGCACGACATCAAGCTCGGCTTCATGAGCTACTTCGCCAAGGCCGCCTGCCTCGCGCTGAAGGACATTCCGGGCGTCAACGCGCAGATCGACGGCGATGAAATCGTCTATCACAATTACGTCGACATCTCGGTCGCGGTCTCGGCCCCCAATGGCCTTGTGGTCCCCGTCGTGCGCGATGCGGACAGCAAGAGCTTCGCCCAGATCGAGAAGGACATCGCCGACTTCGGCAAGCGCGCCAAGGAAGGCACGCTGACCATGGAAGACATGAAGGGCGGTACCTTCACTATCTCCAATGGCGGCGTGTTCGGCGGCCTGATGTCGACCCCGATCATCAACCCCCCGCAGAGCGCGGTTCTGGGCCTCCACCGCATCGAGGACCGTCCGGTCGTGCGCAACGGCGAAATCGTCATCCGTCCGATGATGTACATCGCCCTGTCCTACGACCACCGCCTGATCGACGGCCGCGAGGCGGTCACCGCACTGAAAATCATCAAGGAAGCGATCGAAGATCCGACCCGGATGCTGATCGACCTCTGAGGAAGAAATCATGGCTGAATACGACTACGACGTCCTCGTCATCGGCGCTGGCCCGGGTGGCTATGTCGCTGCAATCCGCGCTGCGCAGCTGGGCCTGAAAACGGCCTGCGCCGAAAGCCGCGAGACGCTGGGCGGAACCTGCCTCAACGTTGGCTGCATTCCGTCGAAGGCGATGCTGCACGCATCGGAATTCTTCGATGCCGCGGCGAACGGCACGATGGCGGACATGGGCATCGAGGTCGCTCCCAAGCTCAACCTCGACAAGATGCACGCGCAGCGCATCGACGCCGTGGATGGCCTGACCAAGGGCATCGAATTCCTGTTCAAGAAGAACAAGGTCGACTGGAAGAAGGGCCATGCCACCTTCCAGGACGCACACACGGTCAAGGTCGGTGACGAAACCGTCACCGCGAAGAACGTCATCATCGCCACCGGTTCGTCGGTCACTCCGCTTCCGGGCGTGGAAGTCGACAATGACAAGCAGGTCGTGGTCGATTCCACCGGCGCGCTCGAACTGAAGGCCGTACCGAAGAAGATGGTCGTCATCGGCGGCGGCGTGATCGGGCTGGAACTCGGCTCGGTCTGGCGTCGTCTCGGCGCAGAGGTGGTGGTGGTCGAATATCTCGACAAGCTGCTTCCCGGCATGGACGACGACGTCCGCAAGGAAGCGGCCAAGATCTTCAAGAAGCAGGGCATGGAACTGCGCCTGTCGACCAAGGTCACCGGCTGCACGGTCAAGGGCAAGAAGGCCACGCTGACGCTCGAACCCGCCGCCGGGGGCGAAGCCACGACGCTGGATGCGGATTGCGTGCTGGTGTCGATCGGCCGCCGTCCGAATACGCAGGGCCTCGGCCTCGAGAACATCGGCCTCGAAGTGAACCAGCGCGGCCAGATCGAAACCGACCACGATTTCCGCACCAAGGTCGATGGCGTCTGGGCCATCGGCGACGTCGTTCCCGGCCCCATGCTCGCACACAAGGCCGAGGATGAAGGCATCGCCTGCGCCGAAAACGTGGCGGGCCTGACCGGCATCGTGAACCACGACATCATCCCGGGGGTGGTCTACACTTGGCCCGAATTCGCCGGTGTCGGCCTGACCCAGGACGAAGCCATCGAGAAGATGGGCGGCGACAAGGCCAAAGTGAAGATCGGCAAGTTCCCGATGATGGCGAACAGCCGTGCCAAGACCAATCACGAGCCCGACGGCTTCGTAAAGATCATCGCCGAGGCTGAAAGCGACCGCGTGCTGGGTGTCTGGGCGATCGCCAGTGTCGCCGGCACGATGATCGCGCAGGCCGCACAGGCCATGGAATTCGGCGCAACGTCGGAAGACATCGCCTATACCTGCCACGCCCACCCGACGCATTCCGAAGCGATCAAGGAAGCGGCGATGGCGGTGCAGGGCAAGCCGATCCACATCTGATGCATTCCGGCGGTACCGGACGATGAACGACCGGTACCGCCTGATGCTCCCGCTGGCCGTCCCTGCCCTTGCGGGACTGGCCCATCTCGCAGCATCCGGCGCGCCTGCGCACTACCTTGCAGTCAATGGCGGCGCACTGCTGCTGGCATTTGGCTGGATAGCTACCGGACGGCTTCCCGATAGCGAAATCGCCAAGCGCGTCTTGCCGGCAGTCCTGCTCGCCCTGTTCGCCCTGCCCTTGCTCGCTGGCCCCGACATCGAGGGCGTGCGGCGCTGGCTCCCGCTCGGCCCGCTATCACTCCATGCGGGAATGCTCCTCATCCCGTTTCTCGGCTGTCTGTGCGCGCGCGATCCACGCTACGGTCGCTGGGTTCTTGGCGCAGCCATGGGCGTCGCCCTGCTCCAGCCCGATGCGGCGAGTGCGGCTGCCTTGACGCTTGTCGCTGCAGCGCTCGCGTGGATGCACCGCACGCCGTTCTTCGCCGCCATCACGGCGCTTGGCCTTGCAGCTTGCGTAATCGCGTTCGGACTTGGCAACCTGCCTCCCCAGCCCTTCGTCGAGCACGTATTTGCCGACGTCTGGGCGGTGCAGCCCTTGATTGCCCTCTCCCTTGTTGCGGCAGTCGCAACCGGCCTTGTCCTGCTTTTGATTTCGCGGACCATGCCCCGCGAGGAGAGATTTGTGCTGGCCGCCGCCATGACCGGTTTCACAGCGATGTCCCTCATCGGAAACTACCCGACGCCCCTCCTCGGCTATGGCGCGGCGTCAATCCTCGGCTTCGGGCTTGCCTTGGGTGCGGTCCCGCGCAACTATCGGTGTTCGACCGAGGAATGACCGCCAGGAGCGGCGCGCGGGGGGAGACGCAATGGCCTATCCGAAACTGACCAAGAAACCCGGCGCGCTGGAAACGGCAGCGGCCGTCGCGAAAGGCGAGATGTCTCCGTTGGAGGCGGTCGATGAGGCAATCGCGCGGATCGAACATCTCGATACGCATATAAACGCCGTGGTAGTCTGCGATTTCGATCGCGCGCGCGCCACTGCCCGCGCGATGACCGGGGGTAAACCGGCTGCCGGGCAGACCCTGTTCGGCGTGCCGATGACGATCAAGGAAAGCTTCGATATCGAAGGCCTGCCCACGTGCTGGGGGCACACCGCCTACGCGGACAGCATCGCGTCTGCCGATTCCGCAGTGGTTCGCAAGCTCAAGGCAGCGGGCGTCATCTTCCTCGGCAAGACCAATGTCCCGCCCGATCTGGCGGACTGGCAATCGAACAATCCCGTATACGGTCGGACCAACAATCCGCACGATCACGAACGTTCACCGGGCGGATCGTCGGGCGGCTCCGCAGCGGCCGTGGCCAGTGGCATGGTGCCGTGCGAATTCGGGACCGACATCGGCGGTTCGGTCCGCGTGCCCGCCCATTTCTGCGGGGTCTGGGGTCACAAGTCGAGCTGGGGGCTGATCAGCAAGGAAGGCCACGACCACCCGCTCGTCGCCGGGCTCGGCGCCCATGATGGCGCGCTTTCGATTGCCGGACCGCTCGCCCGCAACGCAGCCGATCTCGCCGCGCTCGTGACTATCACGAGCGAACGCCCCCTTCATACCGAGCGCAAGTCGGTGAAAAAGATGCGACTGCTGGCCCTGACCGGCCATCCGGCCTGTCCGACCGACGAGAGCGTGAGGGTTCCGCTCGAAGAAGCCTTTGCCGCGCTGGAGGCCGAAGGCGCACAGGTCGACCGCACCAGCGATCTCCTGCCCGACCTTGCCCACCAGCAGGCCGACTACATGCGGATGCTCAATGTCGCGATGGCTCGCGGGGCGCCTGGACCAAGTGGCAAGCGCGCGAGTGCGACCGACTGGTTCGACCTGCTCGACGAACAATATCGCAACGAGGCGGCCTGGGCGCAGCTGTTCGAGACCTATGACTATGTTCTCGCCCCGCCTGCTCCCGTCCTCGCGGTCCCGCATAGCGAGGGGCGGATCTTCGATGGCGAGATTGAGGTGGACGGACAACCGGTTCGCGGGGCTGCCGGGCTGTGCTGGGCCGGCCTTGCAACCTTCCCCAACCTTCCGGCGACCATCCTTCCGGTGGGCGGGACGGGCAACCTGCCCTGCGGCATGCAGGTAATGGGCCCCCGCTGGTCCGATCTTTCCACCATCGCGGCAGCAGAAGCGATCGGGCAGGTGTTGCACTCCTGAGCGCCTCGCCCCATGCGGGGCCCACAAGGACAGGAGAAGTATCGTGGGTCACCAGCGCGTCATGCGGCGCTTTGCGAAATGGCATATCTGGCTTGGATGGCTGGTCGGCGTTCCCGTCCTCATGTGGACGGTCACGGGCCTGGTCATGGTCATCACGCCGATCGAGGAAGTGCGCGGCAACCACCTGCGCATCGAATCCCCGCCCAGCCCGCTGCCCAGCGACACGGAGATTGCCGTTGCCCTTCCCGCCGACGGGGAGCGACCCGTACGGTCGGTAAGCACGCAGATGGAACGCGGCGAGACGATTACCCGCATCACCTACATGGACGGCACGAGCGAACGATATCGCGCCGATGGAACCCAGATGTCGCCGCTGTCCGATGTCGAGGCGCGCATGATCGTCTCGAAGGAAATCCGCGGCGGCGACAAGGTCGTCGGCACGAAGCGCTTCGATGCCGAGAACGTGCCGTTCGATTTCCGTCGCCCCATGCCCGTGTGGCAGGTGGCGCTGGAAGACGGCACCCATGTCTACGTCGGCACCGAGACGGGCAATGTAGAGGCGGTGCGCACGCGCTGGTGGCGCACTTTCGACTTCATGTGGGGCCTGCACATCATGAACCTGCAGACGCGCGAGCTCGACGACCAGAGCGGTTTCAACTACGCCATGCTGGTATTGTTTGCCGCGCTCGGCGTGATCGGATCGATCCTCGGCTGCATCCTGATGTTCCGCCGCCGCAAGGCGCGCCCGGTGCCGCTGATCGACAAGTGATCCGATGAACGAGGAAATCCTCACCCCGGTCCTCGACTGGCTCGACCTTGCGGGCGTGGCGATTTTCGCGCTGACCGGCGCACTGGTCGCGGCGAAGGAAAAGCAGACGCTTGTCACGCTGTCCTTCTTCGCGCTGATCACCGGCGTGGGTGGCGGCACGATCCGCGACCTGCTGATAGAGGCTCCGGTGTTCTGGATCGCCGATCCGTGGGTCGCGGCAATCTGCCTCGGCATGGCGCTGTTCGCATGGTTCACCCCCACCCGCTGGTGGGAGGGCCGCTTCCTCTCGATCGTCGACGGCCTGGGGCTCGCTGCCTACGCCGTGCTGGGCACGGCAAAGGCGCTGGAATACGGCGTACCGCCCGTCCCGGCCTTCCTTATGGGGGTCATTACCGGCTGCGCGGGTGGTATCATCCGCGACGTGATTGCCGGACGCCCGTCCATCCTGATGCGCCCGGAACTCTATGTCACGGCGGCAGCACTGTCGGCCGCGCTGACCGTGGCAGGCGGCATGGCCGGGTTCGAGCGCTGGTATGTCTGGATCGCGGCGACAGTGGCCGGGTTCGGCCTGCGCCTCGCCGCGATCAGGTGGAACCTTGCCCTCCCCGCCTATGACGAGCGCGGGGCGAGCAAGGATTAAGCCTCAGATAGCCTTGCCGGGGTAGCCGGTGCCGACGTCGAGATCTGCATCGACGGGCTCGTCGCCCTCGATCGGGCCGCCCGGATAGGGCGGCTGGGCACCCTGTTCCGCGGGTGTGGCGGACTGGCGATCCACCCGATCCCATTCCGCGGCATAGCGTTCGTCGTCCCACTGGCGATCATCGGGAGCGCGGGCGAATTCCTCGTCACCGCCCTGCTCGTCGCGCCAGCTGCCACGCGATCCGAAATCGACGTTTTCGATCCGGCCGTCCTCGCCGATGGCGCAGGAGAAGGCCTCGCCATCTGAAACCGTGCCGGAGATTTCCCATCCCCGCGGCGTGCGGTTGGCACGATCGACCGTTTCCACGCGGCGGTCGCGCTCGACTTCCTCGACGCACATGCTGACCGCACGGTCGATACCGCGCCCATCGTCCCAGCGCGACTGGTCGCGGCGCTGTTCGGGATAGCGCCAGTCGCGGTCGCGATAGCGGCGATCGTCGTCGCGCTTGGCGCGGTTGGCGATGGCCGCGATGCCGCCAATGATGAGGACGCCGGTCAGCACGTCGCCGAGGCCTGGACCGCGATGATGGCGATAGCGGCGATAGCGATGGTTCTCGTAGGTCTGGTCGGCAGGGTCGTAGGTGGTCACGCCTTCGGCCTGCGCCGGGGAAGAGGTGACGACCGGAAGGTGCGCGGCATAGGCCGGGCTGGCGACAAGCGAAGCGGTGGCAAGCAGCGCGGGCGCAGCGGCCCAGGTGCGGAACAGCGACATTGGAAGTGGTCCCTTCGATGGCGCGCCCCACCCGGCGCAAGTCTCAACTAGCGTGGCAGTATCCCGTCGCGCATTTAGCACGGCTGAACCGGACAAAAGAAGACGGCCCGAACCACTGGGGTCCGGGCCGTTTCCTGGTGGTCTGGTTTATCAGCGCAGTCCGCGAATTCCGTCGAAATTCACGTGGCTGACACGGCCCCGCTCGATGTAGCAGGTGAACTTGCCGCGATCCTCGCCGCGATAGCCGCGACGGTCGTAACGTCCATAGCGGTCGTCACGGTCATAGCGGTCATAGCGGTCATAGCGGCCGTAGTTGCCGTAGCGGCCCCGTTCGCCATCGACCACGATGCGGCCCTTGACCCTCCAGCCGTAACGGGTGTCATCCACGTCGCGGATGTCGGTTACCTGGGCATAGCGGTAGCCGGAACGGCGCGCGTCCCTGGTCGCGGCATTGACGCAGCGTTCGACAGCGGCGCGCGGGTTACCACGGCTGCGATAGGCATCGCGGCGATAGTCGTAACCGTCGCGATAGTAACGGCCATCGCGGTAGTAACGACCGTCGCGGTAATAGTCGCGGTCCTTGCTGGCTGCGCTGGCGACGGCGGCGATACCGCCGATGATCACGGCGCCGGCAATCACGTCGCCGACGGAAATGCCGTCGTCGCGGTCGCGGGCCTGCGCCGGGGTGGCACCTGCAAGCGCCATTGCACCAACGGCTGCGGTTGCGATCCCACCCTTCGCAAATGTCTTTGTCTTGTTGCTCATGTGAGGTGCTCCTCATCTCTACCGGGGCGGGATTGCCTCGGTCGATTGAGGTTCTATGCGAGTCGCACTGAGGTGACGCTGAATCGCCCAAGCAGCCTATGTTCAGAAAACTAACGCTTTTGCTGAACGTCTATTTCCCAAGCGATTCAAGCACATCGCGCGTGAACGCGGCGATATCGAAGCGATAACCTGTCGGATCTTCGCCCCTGCGCACAATCACGACGTTCATGCTGGGGACAATCACGACGTACTGGCCGCGATTGCCGAAGGCGGCGAAAGTATCGGCAGGCACACCCTCGGACTTGTTGAGCAGCCAGAACCCCGCGCCATAGCCGAACGGGCCGTCCGGCTGCGGGCCGCTGGGTGAGGAGACATACTGCACCCAGCCTTCGGGCAGGATACGCGTTCCGTCGCTCGCAACGCCGTCATTGAGGTAAAGCTCGCCCAGTTTCGCCAGATCGTTCGCGCTCGTCCAGACCTGGCTGGAAAGCACATAATTTCCTCGCCAGTCATATTCGGGGATGGTGTCCCGCATGCCGAACGATGCCAGGACTTCTCGCGGCGGATGGGCGGCAAAGCTGTCCTTGATAGCGGCGATGGCCGCCAGTGTGTCGTTGTTCGCATATCGATAGACCGTCCCGGGAGTGTGGATCAGCGGCCAGTTCTGCGCGCGCTCGTCAACCGTCGTACCGCCCCAATAGAGCGGATCGGTGCGGTTGCCCGGAGTATCGGAATAGCGACCCGTGGCCATCCGCAGGGCATGGTCGATCGTGATTTCACGACGAGGATCGAGATTGCTTTCTCCGCCCAGGCGCGCCGAATCCCCAACCGCCGTCTCTCCACGTTCCACCGCTGCACCCACGATGGTGGCGGCAATGCTCTTGGCCACGGACCAGGTGCGTTGCGGGGTGAAAAGCGTGAATTCGGGATGCGTGGCCCAATCGACAGGCTTGCCAGCCCGCGTGACGAGAACGGCCGTCGTACGTGTTCCTGCCCCATAGAGCCCCTCGAACGAGGCCGCCAACACTGCATTCGATGGGCCTTCGGGTGCCGGCGGCACTGCGAAGCTCATCGGGCTCGCAGGTTCCTCGCCAAGCCTCGTATAAGTGCCACCGGGCGGCTTCATGCCTATCGGCATCACGGAGCAACCTGACCCCGGAAAATGCTTCGCCGAGCGTGGAGGCATATCCTCGGCCCAGGTGACTTCCACACGGTTGATCTTGCCCAACCCGTCGTCGCCGTCCCGGATGATCGTAAAGGGCAAATCCTGGACGATCTCGTCAAGCGGAGCCTGAATGCCGGTGAGCTCCCACGCATGAACGCTTTCGGGTGTGCGCGTGGAACCGGTCCATTCGGCATTGGCGATCGCGCTGCACAGGAACAGCGCCTTGTATCCGGCCGCAAGCGCGCGGTCGTAGCGGGCGTCGATTTCCTCCTGCGTGGTCGACTGGGCGGCAAGCGGGGTGGCGGCGAGCAGCGCGGCGGCGGCAAGGGCGTTTCTGATCATGCGCGCCTTGTGACACGCCTTTCGCAAGAGGCAAAACAAAAGGGCCGGAGAGTTTCCTCTCCGGCCCCGCTTGTCTGGTTGTGGCGAAGCTTACGCTTCTTCCAGTTCCTCGTCGTTCATGACGGGGCCGCTGTCCTGGCCCTTGGCGTCGACGTCGCGGTCGACCAGCTCGATCACGGCCATCTGGGCTGCGTCGCTGCCGCGGTAGCCGGCCTTGATGATGCGGGTGTAACCCCCTTCACGATCGGCATAACGCTCGGCGAGGACGTCAAAGAGCTTCTTGAGCTGCGTTTCGTCCTGCAGGCGGCTCTGTGCGAGACGACGGTTCGAAAGACCGCCACGCTTTGCCAGCGTGATCAGCTTTTCGATGTAGGGACGCATTTCCTTCGCCTTGGGAGCGGTGGTCATGATCTGCTCGTGCTTGATGAGCGAGGCAGCCATGTTGCGGAACATCGCATTGCGGTGGCCGGTCTTGCGCTGCAGCTTACGGCCGGAAATCTTGTGACGCATTGTACTTCCTTCTTCGTTCGAAAAGGGCCCGTTCGAGGTAGCCCAGTGCTGGCGGCGCTTTCCCGGATGTGGGAGGTGCGCCGCCGGTACCTGTGATTAGCCGAGAAGTTCCTGTTCGAGCTTCTTGGCCATTTCTTCGATGTTCTCCGGCGGCCAGCCAGGGATGTCCATGCCGAGGCGCAGGCCCATCGAGGAAAGGACTTCCTTGATCTCGTTGAGCGACTTGCGGCCGAAGTTCGGCGTACGGAGCATCTCGGCCTCGGTCTTCTGGACCAGGTCGCCGATGTAGATGATGTTGTCGTTCTTGAGGCAGTTCGCCGAGCGGACCGACAGTTCCAGCTCGTCGACCTTCTTGAGGAGGTAACGGTTGAGCTGGTTGGTGTCGCTTTCCTGCGGCTCTGCTGCCTGGCCGATCATGGCCGAGCTCGGCTGCGGGATGCCGTCTTCGAAGTGGACGAACAGGGTCAGCTGGTCCTGGAGGATGCGCGCGGCATAGGCCACGGCGTCTTCCGGGGTCACGGTGCCGTCGGTTTCGACGGTCAGCGAGAGCTTGTCGTAGTCCAGTTCCTGGCCGACGCGGGCGTTCTCGACCTTGTAGCTCACCTGGCGAACCGGCGAGTACAGGCTGTCGACGGGGATGAGGCCGATCGGCGCATCAGCCGGACGGTTCATCACTGCCGGGCGGTAGCCCTTGCCGGTGTCGGCGGTCAGTTCCATGTTCAGCGTGGCGCCTTCGTCGAGATGACAGATCACGAGATCCTTGTTCATCACCTCGATGTCGCCGGTCACGGCGATGTCGCCGGCCTTCACCTCACCCGGACCGGTGGCCGAGAGCTGCAGGCGCTTGGTGCCTTCGCCTTCCATCTTGAGCGCGATCTGCTTCACGTTCAGGACGATGTCGGTAACGTCCTCGCGCACGCCGGCGAGCGAGGAGAATTCATGCAGCACGTTCTCGATCTTGATCGAGGTGATGGCTGCACCCTGCAGCGAGGACAGCAGAACGCGACGCAGCGCGTTGCCGAGCGTCAGGCCGAAGCCGCGCTCGAGCGGTTCGGCCACGAAGGTCGCCTTGCGCGCCTTGTCGCCACCGTCCTTGATGTCGAGGGTGTTGGGTTTCTTGAGTTCCTGCCAGTTCTTGATGTTGACGGACATGGATTTCCCCTGGTGTGGATGCGGGCAGGACCGGAGCTCTTTACCGAGCGTCCGGTCCGTGAAGGTGTCGGCGGCCCGCTAACGAGCCGCCAGGCAGGTACGGATCAGACGCGGCGACGCTTGGAAGGACGGACCCCGTTGTGCGGGATCGGCGTCACGTCGCGGATCGAAGTGATCGTGAAGCCGACTGCGGCGAGACCGCGCAGTGCGCTTTCACGGCCCGAGCCCGGGCCCTTCACTTCGACCTCGAGGGTGCGCACGCCGTGTTCCGCAGCCTTGCGGCCTGCGTCGTCGGCAGCGACCTGCGCGGCATAGGGAGTCGACTTGCGGCTGCCCTTGAAGCCCATCATGCCTGCGCTGGACCAGCTGATAGCATTGCCCTGCGCGTCGGTGATGGTGATCATGGTGTTGTTGAAGCTGGCGTTGATGTGCGCGACGCCCGAAGAGATGTTCTTCTTGTCGCGGCGCCGAATACGGCCGGGTTCGCGTGCCATGGTGTATCTTCCTCTATATTCTCAAGAAGGGAAAAGCTCTGGGAGACCCAGGCTTACTTCTTCTTGCCGGCGATCGGCTTGGCCTTACCCTTGCGGGTGCGGGCGTTGGTGTGGGTGCGCTGGCCACGAACGGGCAGACCGGCACGGTGACGAAGGCCGCGGTAGGACTTGAGGTCCATGAGACGCTTGATGTTCATCGCGGTGTTGCGACGAAGGTCGCCTTCGACGGTGTAATCTTCATCGATCGTTTCGCGGATGCGCAGGACTTCCTCGTCGGACAGGTCCTGGATACGGCGAGCGTGATCGATGCCGAGCTTGTCGGCGATCTCGACGGCCGTGGTGCGACCGATACCGTGAATATAGGTGAGCGCGATGATAACGCGCTTGTTGGTGGGGATGTTTACCCCGGCAATACGAGCCACTTAAATCTCCATGCTCCACAGGGTCCTTTGAAGCGGGACCCTATCTCAACGCCTTGTTTTCATTGACACACCCGGTGGCAGGTAACGCAAAAAGCCCGGATGGCGTGCATAGCGCTACCGCCTGCCGGACTCACCGAAAGTGTCGAATGAAAGGCGCGCTTAGGCGGATTCGGCCGTAAGGTCAACCGCTCGCGCGCACAAACGACGAGGCAGCCCATATGGGCAGCCGTCCGTCTATTACAACACCATCATACGCCCGGCCGGGAGAAAGGTCAAAGCCAGGGCTGTGCACAGCCCTAGTCGTCGGTGACAGGTGTCTTTTCCGCAGGTTCTTCAGGCGTCTCAAACGCCTTCTCGAAGTCGCCCGGCCCTTCCTCGTCAACCTTCGCCTCGTCAGGTGCCTGCTCGGTATCCCCATTGAGCGCGCCGAGGTGATCGCGCAGGCCCATAAGCTGCTGGGACATGACGCCGTCGACCGCCTTGGAGATCTGGGCGATGGGAATACCCATGGGGCCGCCCACATTGTATTCCCAGTCGATCCGCGTGCCGCCGTCGATTTCGTGGAGCGTGATCGTGAGGACGCCGGTTGCCGGCACGGCCTGCAGCGGACCAAGCCCGCCCCGCAGGCGCAATGCCTTGTCGGGCACAGCCTGCACCACGATCGCGTGCTGGGAACTCCCGTCGAGGGGGATGTCGCCCTCGCCCGGGATCTTCTCGCAGAAACAGCCGCCCGCACTGGGCACCAATGTCATGTTGGCAGCATCGCCCGACCAGGTGTGGCTGTCGTTCCACCAGGCCCCGGGCTTGATGAGAGCGAGCCAAGCCTCGCGCGGGGTTGCGGACACGCTGGCCGATGCCTTGGTCACGAAGCCGTCGTCACTGGTGGCAACGACCTTCGCCGCAGCAGGCGTCGCCATCATGGCAAGGCCCAGAGCGGCGGCGAAGTAGCGGAATTGCGGCATGTCTCACTCCCGGGAATATCTCGGGAGCGAGTCCTATGACCGCCTTGGGCGTTTGGAAAGGCCGGTCAGCCCAGAATGGCGTCGATAGCGTGGGTCACGTCACCGATGGCGGCCATGCCGTCCACCCGGGTGACGATGCCGCGCGCTTCGTAGCCCGGCAGGATCGGAGCGGTTTCGCTACGATAGACCTGCATTCGGTGACGCACGGTCTCCTCGTTGTCGTCGGGGCGACGCTTGAACTCGGTCGAGCCGCACTTGTCGCACACGCCGTCTACTTCGGGCTGCTTGAAGGTGTCGTGATACCCCTCGCCGCAGTTGGCGCAGGTGAAACGGCCCGTAATGCGGGCGACCAGGGCATCCTCGTCCACGTCCAGTTCGATGACATGGTCGAGGCTGCGGCCGTGCTTTGCCAGCAGGCCGTCGAGGATTTCCGCCTGCTTTTCGGTCCGCGGATAACCGTCGAAGATGGCGCCCGTGTCCGACCCCATGGCGGTCAGTTCCGCATCGATCAGTTCCGAGACGATCTCGTCGGACACGAGTTCACCCGCATCCATGATCGCCTTGGCCTTGATGCCCACCGGCGTGCCCGCCTTGACCGCGGCGCGCAGCATGTCGCCCGTCGAAAGCTGGCGCATGCCGTGGTGTTCCATCAGGCGGTGAGCCTGCGTTCCCTTGCCTGCCCCCGGAGGGCCGAGAAGAATGATATCCATCGCGTGAAGTCCCTTGTCGCGCGCCTTGATGCCTTAACGCAGGCGTCCCTTCAACTTGGCCTTTTTGATGAGATCGCCATACTGGTGCGCCAGCAGGTGCGACTGGATCTGGCTGATCGTGTCGACCGTGACGTTCACGACGATCAGCAGGCTGGTACCGCCAAGGAAGAGCGGGATGCCGGTCTGCGCGATCATGTATTCGGGGACCACGCAGACAAAAGTCAGGTAGATCGCACCGATCACGGTGATGCGGGTCAGGACATAGTCGAGGTATTCCTCGGTCCGCTTGCCCGGACGGATGCCCGGGATGAAGCCGCCGTTCTTCTTCAGGTTCTCCGCCGTCTCTTCCGGATTGAAGACCACTGCGGTGTAGAAGAAGCAGAAGAACACGATGCCGAGGCCATAGAGCGTCATGTAGAGCGGCTGGCCGTGCTGCAGGTACTGCAAGATCGTCTGGACCGAACCGCCGAAGCCGCTTTCCGTGTCGAGCGAATTGCCCGCGAACTGCGTGATCGTCAGCGGCAACAGGAGCAGCGAGCTGGCGAAGATCGGCGGGATGACGCCGGCCGTGTTGAGCTTGAGCGGCAGGTGCGAGCGGTCCGCCTGCATCATGCCGCGCTGCGTCGCGCGCTTGGGATACTGGATCAGCAGGCGGCGCTGGGCGCGCTCGAAGAAGCTGATCAGCAGGATCAGGCCGACGACCATGAAAATGAAGCCGAGCAGGATGCCGGTCGAGATCGAGCCTTCGCTGTAGCCCGAGGTCATGTTGGTGACGAAGGTCGGGAACTGGGCGACGATGCCGGCCATGATGATCAGCGACACGCCGTTGCCGATACCGCGGCTGGTGATCTGTTCGCCCAGCCACAGCAGGAACATGGTCCCGCCGACGAGGCTGATGACGGCGCCCACGCGGAACATGTAGCCCGGGTCGACGACTGCAGCGATGCCATTGGCAGCACCGAAGCTTTCAAGGCCGGCTGCAAGGAACCAGCCCTGCACCGTGCACAGCAGCACCGTACCGTAGCGCGTGTACTGGTTCAGCTTCTGGCGACCGACCGTGCCTTCCTTCTTCAAGGCGGCAAGCGCCGGATGCAGGGCCGAGGCCATCTGCACGACGATCGAGGCGGTGATGTAGGGCATCACGCCGAGCGCGATGAGGCTCATGCGCTCCAGGCTGCCGCCAGTGAACATGTTGAACATGTCGATGATGCCACCCTGGGTGACATCGGCAAGCTGGGTGAGTGCGCGGGCATTGATGCCCGGCAGCGGCACGAAGCTGAGGAAACGGAAAACGATCAGCGCGCCGATCGTGAACCAGATGCGCTGCTTGAGCTCGGTTGCCTTGGAGAAATTGGCGAGACTGATATTGCTCGCGAAACTGTCGGCGCGTGATGCCATTGGTCGTCTTCGATCCTAGCTTGGCGCCGGCCCGTCCCGGCGCTGACCGGACAGATAGGGAGCGGAGGGACGATTGTCGAACCCCCGCTCCCCTATTTCCATCGATTACTTTGCCTTGGCAGCCTTGTTGGCGGCTGCGCGTTCGGCCTTCTTCTCGTGCTCGGGCTTGCCCTTGTCGAGGATTTCAACCGAACCACCGGCCTTTTCGACCGCTGCAACAGCACCCTTCGAGGCGCCGGCGACGACGAACTTGACCTTGGTCTTCAGTTCGCCCTTGCCGAGCAGGCGGACGCCGTCCTTGCCGCCGCGTGCGAGGCCTGCGGCCTTCAGCGCTGCGTGGTCGATGTCCTTCTTGGCGTCGAGCTTCTTGGCGTCGATGAACTTCTGGACCATACCCAGGTTCACTTCGGCGAAGTCCTTGCCGAACGGATTGTTGAAGCCGCGCTTCGGCAGGCGCATGTGAAGCGGCATCTGGCCGCCTTCGAAGCCCTTGATGGCGACGCCCGAACGGCTCTTCTGGCCCTTCTGGCCACGACCACCGGTCTTGCCCTTGCCCGAACCGATACCACGGCCGACACGGATGCGGTTCTTGCGCGCACCCTCGTTGTCACGAATTTCGTTGAGTTTCATGTTCTGCACTCGCTTTCGCTTGGTCCGGCGCGGATGTGCGCCGGAGATTTCGCACTGATTTAGTGAGGCGCGCGCCCTAGCTTGTATGGCCCACGTTGTCACCCCCCCTTTTCGCGTTTGCGAAACGGCCGGCGGACGGTAATCCCCGTACCACCATGTCGAACGGTGAAACCAGCCCCTGCATCCCGGTCGGCGTGTTCCATCCAGGCACCCAGCACAGCTGGCAGACCGCAAAGGCCCTGCAGGACCTCGGCAGGCTGCAATTCTACGCTACGTCGCTTTTTTACCAGCCCAATCGCTGGCCGTACATGCTCGAGCGCCTGCCCGTTCTGGGCGGTAAACTGGAGCGCGAATTCCGCCGCTTCGCCGCTGAAGGCATCGATCCCGCACTGGTCCGGACCGGCGGATGGCACGAATGGGCGGAGCGGATTTGCGCCAGGTTGGGCAGGACGGGCCTTGCCCACCTGCTGAACGCGGCGGGCAACAAGGCGTTCGTGCGAGTCATCGGGGATGATATCGCTTCCGACAGGCCGTTCGCCTTGTGGGGGTATAACCAGTCCTCGCTGGAAAGCTTCGCCTTGGGAAAACGACATGGCAGGACCTGTATCCTCGACCAAACGATTGGCGATCCACGGGCGCTCGACCAGGAGATGGCGGCGCTGCAGGAAACATATGGCGATTGGTTCCTCGGAGGACACAACAGGACCGATCCCCGCGAGATCGAACGGGCCGATGCCGAATATGCCCTGGCAGACCGGATCCTGGTGGGCTGCGACTATGCGGCCAGCACGATTTCGGCCGAAGCGGCAGATGCAGCGGTAGCCGGCAAACTCGAGGTTCTGGAATACTGCTACGACCCTGCGTTCGACGCGGTGGAGCCTGTGCCTCATGCCCCCCGCGGCCCGGTGCGTTTCCTGTTTGCCGGCCTCGGCATCCCGCGCAAGGGCATCCACCATGTGCTGGAAGCGATCTCCCGCTTTCCCGAAGAAGAGGCAACACTCACCCTGCTGGGCTCGATAGATGTGCCGCCAGAGACTTTCGCGCCCTTTGCCGGGCGTGTGACACACATCC
Organism: Qipengyuania gaetbuli; assembly: GCF_020171365.1. Taxonomy (NCBI): domain Bacteria; kingdom Pseudomonadati; phylum Pseudomonadota; class Alphaproteobacteria; order Sphingomonadales; family Erythrobacteraceae; genus Qipengyuania; species Qipengyuania gaetbuli. The sequence goes on from NZ_JAIUZO010000002.1 coordinate 164,140, forward strand.
CCACCCTGCCCCGCTCCGAGGTTCCCGGGGTCATGGCGCGGCATGATGTCCTGCTATTCCCGACCTATTTCGAAGGAGCGGGCCTTGTCCTCTACGAGGCGCTCGCCGCAGGGATGGCGCTGATCCAGACCGACCGCGCTGCCCGGGCGGTGACACCCGACACGGGCATCATGCTGGAACGCCCCGAAACGGACGCGTTGGCTTCGGCGATGGAGCAGGCGATTTCCGACCGCGATCTTCTCATTCACTGGCGATCAAATGCACGCGCCAGTGCCCGCGATTACCGCTTCGCGGCGTACCGGGACCGCATCGCGGGCTTGCTGGCACGGATGGAGCTCGGCTGAGCGAGCCAACGAAAAAGGGCCCGCAACCGGTACGGTCGCGGGCCCTTCTATCTTGCTGGAGCCGAAGCCCCGGTCGATCAGTCGACGATCGTCACCAGATGCGGGATCTTGGCGACTGCGCCGCGCACCTCGGGGGTGTCCTGGCGTTCGACGACCTTGTGCATCTTGTTCAGGCCAAGACCGATGAGGATCTTGCGCTGGCCTTCGGGACGGCGGATCGGCGAACCGATCTGCTTGATCTTGATGGTTTTCGCTTTGGCCATCGTTCTTACTCCGCGATAGCGGCGGCGTCGGCTTCAGCCTCGGCCTCCGATGCCCCGCCGCGACCGAGGAGGTCGGCAACCTTCTTGCCGCGACGCTGGGCAACCGACTTCGGCGAAGTCTGGTCCTGCAGCGCGTCGAAGGTGGCGCGGATCATGTTGTAGGGGTTCGAGGTGCCGACCGACTTGGTCACCACGTCGGCAACGCCGAGGCTCTCGAAGACGGCGCGCATCGGACCACCGGCAATGATACCGGTACCCGGAGGCGCCGTACGCACGGTGACCTTGCCGGCGCCGAAGCGACCGTTGCCATCGTGATGGAGGGTACGACCTTCCTTCAGCGGCACGCGGATCATCTTCTTGCGAGCGGCAGCGGTTGCCTTCTGGATGGCTTCCGGCACTTCGCGAGCCTTGCCCTTGCCGAAGCCGACACGGCCCGAGCCGTCACCCACGACGACCAGCGCAGCGAAACCGAAGCGCTTACCGCCCTTCACCGTCTTGCTGACGCGGTTGATGTGGACGAGCTTCTCGATGATGCCGTCGTCTTCTTCCTCGCGGCGGTTGTTGCGACGGTCGTCACGACCGCGGCCACGGCCACGGCCGCCTTCGCCACGTTCGCCACCACGGCCACCACGGCCACGACGCGGTTCGCCTTCGGCGCCCTGCGCGGGGTCCTGGTTAGCAGCTGCTTCCGACGGAGTGTCGGCGACTGCCGGCTGCTCGTTGGTCACGGCGGTTTCGGTTTCGGCCGTCACGGCTTCTTCGGTCTTGTTTTCGTCAGCCATCATCAGAACTCCAGCCCGCCTTCGCGAGCGGCGTCGGCCAGCGCCTTGACGCGGCCATGGAACAGGAAGCCACCGCGGTCGAACACGACGGTGGTGACGCCGGCCTTCTTGGCGGCGGCGGCGATGTCGCTGCCGACCTTCTTGGCGGCGTCGACATTGGCACCCGAGCCCTTCACGCCGAGCGTCGAGGCAGCGGCAACGGTCTTGCCTGCCGCGTCATCGATGATCTGCGCGTAGATGTGCTTGCCGGTGCGGTGGACCGAGAGGCGCGGCTTGCCGCCCGCACGGCTGCGAAGAGCAGTGCGGACACGGCGGCGGCGGCGTTCGAAAAGAGAGAGCTTTGCCATCTTACTTCTTCTTCCCTTCCTTGCGGAAGATGTACTCGCCGCGGTACTTGATACCCTTGCCCTTGTAGGGTTCGGGCTTGCGCCACTTGCGGACATTCGCCGCGAACTGGCCCACGGCCTGCTTGTCGGTACCGCTGATTTCGACAGTCGTCTGGTCCGGGGTCTTAACCTCGATACCTTCGGGAACGTCGAGATCGACATCGTGCGAATAGCCGAGCTGCAGCTTCAGGGTCTTGCCCTGGGCGTTCGCACGGTAGCCGACGCCGGTGATCTCGAGGACCTTGGTGAAACCGTCGGTCACGCCTTCGACCAGGTTCGACACCAGCGTACGCTGCATACCCCAGTGGTTGCGAGCGGCGCGCGTGTCGTTGGCCGGCTTGACCGAGATTTCGCCGTCTTCCAGCTTGTACTCGACCAGGTCGGACAGGCCCATCGAAAGGGTGCCCTTGGGCCCCTTCACGCTGAGCGTGCCTTCTTCGATCTTGGCCTCAACCCCGCTCGGGATCGTGACCGGCTTTTTGCCGATGCGGCTCATCAGAACACCTCCGCCAGCACTTCGCCGCCGACGTTTTCGTTGCGTGCTTCGGCGTCCGAGAGCACGCCCTTCGGCGTCGAGACGATGGTGATGCCAAGGCCGTTGCGGACCACGGGGAGTTCCTTGGAACCCGCATAGACGCGGCGGCCGGGCTTGGAGACACGGGCGACGTGCTTGATAGCCGGTTCGCCTTCGAAATACTTCAGTTCGATCCGCAGCGCGGGGTGCTTGCCGCTGTCGTCAGCCGAATAGCCACGGATGTAGCCTTCGCGCTGGAGGACTTCGAGCACGTTTGCACGCAGCTTGCTGGCGGGCGAAAGGACGCTGTCCTTCTTCGCACGCTGGCCGTTGCGGATACGGGTGAGCATATCACCCAGGGGATCGGTCATAGCCATCTATCGATTCCTCACCAGCTCGACTTGGTCAGGCCCGGAATCAGGCCCTTGTTGCCGAGGTCGCGCAGTTCGATACGGTTCAAACCGAACTTGCGGTAATAGCCGCGCGGGCGGCCGGTGGTGGAGCAGCGGTTGCGCACCCGGGTCGGGTTCGCGTTACGCGGCAGTTCCGCCATCTTGAGACGCGCGATCAGACGCTCGCCTTCATCGAGGCTCTCGTCATCTGCGATAGCCTTCAGTTTCGCGTACTTGTCCGCATACTGCTTGACGAGCTTCTTGCGACGCTCGTTCTTGTTGATCGAACTCAGTTTCGCCATTGGACTTAAGTTCCTTCCTTAAATCTCGATCGGAAGGCGGCTCACGCCGCCTCCTTCTCTTCCGACTTGGTTTCAGCCGGGAACGGGAAGCCGAAGAGACGCAGCAGTTCGCGCGCTTCCTCGTCGGTCTTCGCCGTGGTGGTCACGATGATATCCATGCCCCGGACCTTCTCGATCTTGTCGTAGGAGATTTCGGGGAAGATGATCTGTTCTTTGAGGCCCATGGCGTAGTTGCCACGGCCGTCGAAGGACTTCGGATTGAGGCCACGGAAGTCGCGGATACGCGGCATGGCGATGGTCACCAGGCGGTCCACGAATTCGTACATGCGCTCGCGACGAAGGGTAACCTTCGCACCGATCGGCATGCCTTCACGCAGCTTGAACTGCGCGATCGACTTCTTGGCCTTGGTGATAACCGGCTTCTGGCCGGCGATCAGCGCCATTTCTTCAGCGGCCGTCTGGACCTTCTTCTTGTCCTGGCTGGCTTCACCCACGCCCATGTTGAGCGTGATCTTTTCCAGCTTCGGGACTTCGAGACGGTTCTTGTAGCCGAACTTCTCGGTCATCGCCTTGACGATCTGGTCGTCGTAGCGCTGCTTCATACGGGGGGCGTTATCAGCCATCGATGGTCTCCCCACTCTTCACGGCAACGCGCACCTTCTTGCCGTCCTTCGTTTCGAAACGGACGCGGGTGGGCTTGCCGTCCTTGGGATCGGCAACAGCAACCTTGCTGATCGGCATCGGCGCTTCGAAACGGTCGATGCCACCCTGCGGGTTCTGCTGGGTCGGCTTGCGGTGACGTGCAGCGACGTTCACACCCTGGACGACGATCTTGCCTTCCTTCGGCATGACCTTCGCAACGGTGCCGGTCTTGCCCTTATCCTTGCCGGACAGGACGACGACGCTGTCACCCTTCTTGATCTTTGCGGCAGCCATTACAGCACCTCCGGAGCAAGCGAGATGATCTTCATGAAGCCGCGGCCGCGCAGTTCGCGGACCACCGGGCCGAAGATACGGGTACCGATCGGTTCTTCGTTCTTGTTGACGAGAACCGCGGCGTTGCTGTCGAAGCGGATCACGCTGCCATCGGGGCGGCGGACGTCCTTCTTCGTGCGCACGATGACAGCGCGATGAACATCGCCCTTCTTCACCTTGGTGCGCGGCTGGGCTTCCTTGACGGAAACCACGATCACGTCGCCGACGGACGCGGTACGGCGCTTAGAGCCACCCAGTACCTTGATGCACTGGACGCGCTTCGCGCCGCTGTTGTCCGCGACGTCGAGATTGGATTGCATCTGGATCATTGATCCGGTTCCTTCTCTTGGCTTGCCGGGACATTCGCCCGGCAGTTCCTAAAACGTCAGTTGCCTGCGGCTTCGACTTCGAGGTCAGCCTCGACAGCCTGGGTACCGCCTGCCGTCACCCGGTCCTTGACCGTCCAGGTCTTGGTCTTGGAGATCGGCTTGGTCTCTTCGATGCGCACGACGTCGCCGAGCTGGTACTCGTTGTTCTCGTCGTGAGCGTGGTACTTCTTCGAGCGGCGGATGATCTTCCCGTAGAGGGGATGCTTCACCTTACGCTCGACGAGCACGGTAACGGTCTTGTCGGTCTTGTCGGAGGTGACGGTGCCGATAAGGATACGCTTGGGCATGGTCTACTCCTTAAGCCTTGGCAGCGGCGCTGGCGCGCTCGGTCTGCAGCGTCTTGATCTTGGCGATCGTGCGGCGGACTTCGCGGATGCGGGCGGGCGCTTCGAGCTGGTTCGTCGCGGCCTGGAAGCGCAGGTTGAACTGCTCACGCTTCAGGCTGGTCAGTTCCTCGGCCAGCTGGTCGTCGCTCTTCTGGCGCAGATCTTCGATCTTGCTCATCATTCGCCTCCCAGGTGCGAGGAGTCGCCCAGGCGAGCGACAACCTTGGTCTTGACCGGCAGCTTCATGGCTGCGCGGCTGAACGCTTCGGCGGCCAGCGGGCCGGCAACGCCGTCGAGTTCGAACAGGATACGGCCCGGCTTCACACGAGCTGCCCAGTATTCGACCGAACCCTTGCCCTTACCCTGACGGACTTCGGCAGGCTTCTTCGAAACCGGCACGTCCGGGAAGACGCGGATCCAGAGACGACCCTGGCGCTTGATGTGACGCGTGATCGCGCGGCGAGCCGCTTCGATCTGGCGCGCGGTGATACGCTCGGGTTCGAGGGCCTTGAGGCCGTACGAGCCGAAATTGAGCGTGGTGCCGCCCTTGGCGTTGCCGTGGATCTTGCCCTTGAACGCCTTGCGGTACTTGGTTTTCTTCGGTTGCAGCATGGTTCTTTCCTATACCTGCAATCAGCGAGCCGGACGGACGCCGGACGTCTGCGATTCCATCATCAGACGGTCCTGCGCGGTCGGGTCATGGCCGAGGATCTCACCCTTGAAGACCCACACCTTGATGCCGATGATGCCGTAAGCGGTCAGCGCTTCGGCTTCAGCGTAATCGATGTTGGCGCGCAGCGTGTGCAGCGGCACGCGGCCTTCACGATACTGTTCGACGCGGGCGATTTCCGCACCGCCGAGACGGCCGCCACACATGATCTTGATGCCTTCGGCACCAAGGCGCATGGCCGACTGCATGGCGCGCTTCATCGCACGGCGGAAAGCGACACGGCGGATCAGCTGATCTGCGATGCCCTGGGCGACGAGCTTGGCGTCGACTTCCGGCTTGCGGATTTCGACGATGTTCAGCTTCACTTCGCTTTCGGTCATCTTCGACAGCTGCGCGCGCAGCTTTTCGATGTCCGCGCCCTTCTTGCCGATGATGACGCCGGGACGCGCAGCATAGATCGACACGCGGCAAAGCTTTGCCGGACGCTCGATCACGACCTTCGAGATAGCGGCCTGTGCTGCGTTCTCGAGGATGTACTTGCGGATCTCGATGTCTTCGCTCAGCAGCTTGGCATAGTCGCGCCCTTCGGCGTACCAGCGGCTGTCCCAGGTGCGGTTGATCTGCAGGCGCAGACCGATCGGATTGCTCTTATGGCCCATCTTACGCCTCTTCCTGCTCGCGGACGACGATGCGCAGGCGGCTGAACGGCTTCAGGATGCGCGTCGACTTGCCGCGACCACGGGTGTGGAAGCGCTTCATCGTGATCGACTTGCCGACCGAAGCCTCAGCGACGACCAGAGCGTCGACATCGAGGTTGTGGTTGTTCTCCGCATTGGCGATCGCCGAAGCGAGCACCTTGCTGGCGTCCTTCGCCATCGCCTTCTTGGAGAAAGCGAGGATGTTCATGGCCTCTTCGGCCTTCTTGCCGCGGATCAGTGCAGCAACGAGGTTCAGCTTCTGGGCGCTACCACGGATGGTGGTGCCCACTGCCAGAGCCTCGTTGTCGGCGACGCGACGGGGAGCTTTCTGCTTGCTCATCAGCGCTTACCCTTCTTGTCGGCAGCGTGACCCGGGAAAGTGCGCGTGGGTGCGAACTCGCCGAGCTTGTGACCGACCATTTCTTCCGAAACGGAGACCGGGATGAACTTGTGGCCGTTGTACACGTTGAACGTGAGACCGACGAACTGGGGCAGGATGGTGCTGCGGCGCGACCAGGTCTTGATCGGCTTTGCGTTGCTTGCGTCCTGAGCCTCTTCGGCCTTCTTCAGAAGGCTGAGTTCGACGAACGGACCTTTCCAGACGGAACGAGCCATGTCGGATTACCTCTTCTTCTTCGCGTGGCGCGAACGGATGATCATCTTGTCCGTCTGCTTGTTGTTACGCGTACGGGCGCCCTTGGTCGGCTTGCCCCACGGAGTGACCGGGTGACGGCCACCGCTGGTGCGGCCTTCACCACCACCGTGCGGGTGGTCGACCGGGTTCTTGGCGACACCGCGAGTAAGCGGCTTGATGCCCATCCAGCGACGACGACCGGCCTTGCCCAGGTTCTGGTTCTGGTTGTCGGGGTTCGACACGGCGCCAACGGTGCCCATGCAGTCGGCGCGCAGGTAACGCTGCTCGCCGCTGTTGAGACGCACGATGACCATGCCGCGGTCACGACCGACCAGCTGGACGTAAGCACCTGCCGAACGTGCGATCTGACCGCCCTTGCCGGGCTTCATTTCTACGTTGTGGCAGATCGTGCCGACCGGCATCTGGCCGAGCAGCATGGCGTTGCCGGGCTTGGTGTCGCACTTTTCAGCAGCGATCACCTTGTCGCCGACAGCGAGGCGCTGCGGAGCAAGGATGTAGGCCAACTCACCGTCGTCGTACTTCACGAGTGCGATGAAAGCGGTGCGGTTGGGATCGTATTCGATCCGTTCCACGGTGCCTTCGACGTCCCACTTGCGACGCTTGAAGTCGATGAAGCGGTACTTCTGCTTGTGACCGCCGCCCATGCCGCGCGAAGTGACATGGCCCTTGTTGTTGCGACCGCCGGTCTTGCGCTTGCCTTCCGTCAGCGACTTGACGGGCTTGCCCTTGTACAGGCCCGACTTGTCGACGAGGATGAGGCCGCGGCGTGCGGGGCTCGTCGGTTTGTAGTTCTTGAGTGCCATCAGCTCACACCTTCCGTGATGTCGATCATCGAACCCTCAGCGAGAGTGACGATCGCCTTCTTCACGTCGTTGCGCTTGTAGGGCTTGCCCTTCCAGCGCTTGGTCTTGCCCTTCACGTTGATCGTGTTGACCGAGACGACCTTTGCCTTCTGATCGGCATAGATCGCTTCCACGGCTTCCTTGATCTGCGGCTTGGTCGCATCGCCTGCGACCTTGAACACCACCGCGTTGTTTTCCGACGCAAGCGTCGACTTCTCGGTGATGTGCGGAGCAAGGATCACGTCGTAGTGACGCGCGTCGATTGCCTGCTTCTTAGCCATTGAAACGGCCCTCCAGCTTTTCGACAGCGTCCTTGGTGAGGACCAGCGTGTCGTGCTTCAGGATGTCGTAGACGTTCGCGCCCATGGCGGGCAGGACGTTCACGCCCGGCAGGTTGCCGGCAGCCTTCTTGAAGCCGTCGTTCACGGTTTCGCCGTCGATGACCAGAACCTTGCCGGCCCAGCCATTCTTGTCGAACATGCCCTTGAGAGCCTTCGTCTTGGCGTCCTTGAGCTCGAGGCTGTCGACGACGATGAGGCCGTCCTTCGCCTTGCTCGACAGGGCCATCTTGAGGCCGAGAGCGCGGATCTTCTTGTTGAGCGACTGCGCGAAATCACGCTTGCGCGCACCGTGGGCCTTGCCGCCGCCGATGAAGATCGGGGCTGCACGGTCACCGTGACGAGCCGTACCGCCGCCCTTCTGGCGACCGAACTTCTTGCCGGTGCGGGCAACGTCCGAACGCTCACGCGTGGGACGGGCGGTGCCGCGGCGGTTTTCGAGCTGCCACGTCACGACGCGGTGCAGGATGTCGGCGCGCGGTTCGAGGCCGAAGACGTCGTCATTCAGCTCGATATCGCCCGACGCCTTGCCGTCGATTTTCTGGACCTTGACCTTCACGATCAGGACTCCTTGCTCTCGCCGTCGGTCGCGGCATCGGCCTGACCTTCGGTGGTGGTTTCGGCATCAGCACCGGCCTCCTGCGCCTTCAGCAGCTCTTCCTGCTGCTCGGCGGAAACTTCGGTGCCGACTTCATGCTCGGCTGCGCTCTCGACGAGGCCCGGCTTCGCTTCTTCCGAGGCGAACTGGTCTTCGTTGCGGCGCATCACGCCCGGGAACGGCAGTTCTGCCGGGGCAGCAACCTTCACGGCGTCACGGACGAGCAGCCAGCCATTCTTCGCACCCGGGACCGAGCCCTTGACGAAGAGGAGACCGCGATCGGCGTCGGTGCGCACGATTTCGAGGTTCTGCTGGGTGCGCTGACGGTCGCCCATGTGGCCGGCCATCTTCTTGCCCTTGAACACGCGGCCCGGATCCTGACGGTTACCCGTCGAACCGTGGGCACGGTGGCTGATCGAAACACCGTGGGTGGCGCGCATACCGCCGAAGCCCCAGCGCTTCATGGCGCCGGCAAAGCCCTTACCCTGGGTGTGGCCGGTGATGTCGACCTTCTGGCCGGCAATGAAGTGTTCGGCCGAAATGCGTGCGCCAACGGGAAGCAGGGCTTCCTCGCTGTCGACGCGGAATTCCGCAACCTTCATCTTCAGCGCGACTTCGGCCTTCGCAAAGGCTTCGCGCTGCGGCTTGTTCACGTTCTTCTGCTTCGCTTCGCCCGAACCGACCTGGACGCCATAATAGCCGTCACGGTCCTGCGTGCGATGTGCGGTAACCTGGCAATCTTCCAGCGAAAGAACGGTCACGGGAACGTGCCGCCCATCCTCCTGGAAGAGGCGGGTCATCCCGACTTTCTTTGCGATAACGCCTGTGCGCATCGTCAAACTCCTCAACAGAGGCACCCAAGGGCCCATCCCATGGGTGCTTGCCAGCCCGATTGTGCGATGCGTGCCCCCGTCCGGGCTGATTGCCTTCGAGAAGAAGGCAGACGGGGGACGCAGTCCCGGATGAAATCCGGCGGTATCCCGATGTCTTGCCGGGCCTTGCGAGCCAGGCGGGGCAATCGAGGGCCCCTGAAACTTCCGGCGACTTTAAGGTCCTGCCGGGGACCGGATCAGTGGCTTAGGCCAGCTTGATCTCGACGTTCACGCCAGCTGCGAGGTCGAGCTTCATCAGCGCGTCGACGGTCTGGGCGTTGGGCTGCACGATGTCGAGCAGACGCTTGTAGGTGCGCACCTCGAACTGCTCGCGCGACTTCTTGTCGATGTGCGGGCCGCGGTTCACGGTGAACTTCTCGATACGCGTCGGCATGGGAATGGGACCACGAATGAGGGCACCCGTACGACGCGCGGTGTCTGCGATTTCGCCAGTTGCCTGGTCGAGAACGCGATGGTCGAACGCCTTGAGGCGAATGCGGATATTCTGTGCTTCCATTACCTACACCGATGCGAAAGAGCCAAACGGACCAGCGGTGGCCCGCAAACAAAAAGAAAGGTCTGACCCCGCTTGTGAGCCCGGTTTCCCGGAACGGGCGACCTTCCATGAATTCTTGTACAGGGACGAATCCCCGTCTGTGGGCGCGCATATACGGGCGAGACCCGCATCTGGCAACCCCCGAATTCCACCCATTTTCACAGGTGGTCCGGAGGCGCGACGAACCGTGTTCCAGGCCCGTTCGCCAGCCCTCATAAAACCGGAAGGCCCGCCCTCCCCCAAGGAAGGACGGGCCTGCCAGATTTCAGCCGAAGATTACTTCTGGATCGAAGCAACAACGCCCGAGCCGACGGTGCGGCCGCCTTCGCGGATTGCGAAGCGCAGACCTTCGTCCATGGCGATCGGTGCGATCAGCTTGACCTGGATGGTCACGTTGTCGCCCGGCATCACCATTTCCGTGCCTTCGGGAAGGATCACTTCGCCGGTGACGTCGGTGGTGCGGAAGTAGAACTGCGGACGGTAGTTCGCGAAGAACGGCGTGTGACGGCCACCTTCGTCCTTCGACAGGACGTAGACTTCTGCGCTGAACTCGGTGTGCGGGCTAACCGAACCGGGCTTGCAGAGAACCTGGCCACGCTCGACGTCTTCACGACCGATGCCGCGGATCAGGGCGCCGATGTTGTCGCCGGCTTCGCCGCGGTCGAGCAGCTTGCGGAACATTTCAACGCCGGTGACGGTGGTCTTCTGCGTGTCGCGGATACCGACGATTTCAACTTCGTCGCCGACGTTCACGACGCCGGTTTCAACGCGGCCGGTAACAACCGTACCACGGCCCGAGATCGAGAACACGTCTTCGATCGGCATGAGGAACGGCTTGTCGACCGGACGGTCCGGGGTCGGAATGTAGCTGTCGACGGCGTCCATGAGAGCCTTGATCGAGTTCTCGCCGATTTCCGGATCGCGACCTTCGAGAGCGGCCAGAGCCGAACCCTTGATGATCGGAATGTTGTCGCCGTCGAAGTCGTAGCTCGAAAGCAGTTCGCGAACTTCCAGTTCGACGAGCTCGAGGATTTCCTCGTCGTCGACCTGGTCGACCTTGTTCAGGTAAACGACCAGCTGCGGAACGCCGACCTGGCGGGCCAGCAGGATGTGCTCGCGGGTCTGCGGCATCGGGCCGTCAGCTGCGTTCACGACCAGGATAGCGCCGTCCATCTGGGCAGCACCGGTGATCATGTTCTTCACGTAGTCGGCGTGACCCGGGCAGTCGACGTGTGCGTAGTGACGCGCGTCGGTTTCGTACTCGACATGTGCGGTCGAGATGGTGATGCCGCGCTCACGCTCTTCGGGAGCCTTGTCGATGTTTGCGAAATCGACGGCTGCGCCCTGGACCTTGGTGATCGCCGCGGTCAGCGTGGTCTTGCCGTGGTCAACGTGACCGATAGTGCCGACGTTGACGTGCGGCTTGTTACGCTCGAACTTTTCCTTCGCCATTTTCCAATAACCTCTGTCTTAAAATTTGGGATTTCTGCGGGGAGGAAACGGCGCCCGCTGAATCAGGCGCCGCCCCTAGACCTTGAAGCTGGCTTACGCAAGCTTCTCCTTGACCTCGGCCGCGACGTTAGCCGGAACCTCGTCATAGTGGCTGAACTGCATCGTGTACTGCGCACGACCCTGCGTGAACGAGCGCAGTTCATTGACGTAGCCGAACATGTTCGCGAGCGGCACGTTGGCCTCGACTGCCTGGGCATTGCCGCGGCTGTCGGTGCCCTGGATCTGGCCACGACGCGAGTTGAGGTCGCCGATGACGTCGCCGAGGTAGTCCTCGGGGGTCACGACTTCCACCTTCATGATCGGCTCGAGCAGCTTGATGCCCGACTTCTGGGCCACTTCACGCATGGCACCGCGACCGGCGATTTCGAACGCGATCGCGCTCGAGTCGACGTCGTGGTAGGCACCATCGTAAAGCGTCACGGTGAAGTCGATGATCGGGAAGCCGACCAGGAAGCCGCTTTCGGCCTGCTCGCGGATGCCCTTCTCGATGGCCGGGATGTATTCCTTCGGAATGTTACCGCCCTTGATTTCGTCCTGGAAGACGAAGCCCTGGCCGCGTTCACCCGGCTCGACCTTGACCTTCACGCGGCCGAACTGACCCGAACCACCCGACTGCTTCTTGTGGGTGTAGTCCACGTCCACCGGCTTGCCGAGGTATTCGCGGTAGGCCACCTGCGGCGCGCCGACGTTGGCTTCGACCTTGAACTCGCGCTTCATGCGGTCGACGAGAATGTCGAGGTGCAGTTCGCCCATGCCCTTGATGATGGTCTGGCCCGATTCATGGTCGGTCGAGACGCGGAAGGACGGATCCTCGGCAGCCAGGCGGTTGAGGGCGACGCCCATCTTTTCCTGGTCGGCCTTGGTCTTGGGTTCCACCGACAGCTCGATGACCGGCTCGGGGAACTCCATACGCTCGAGGATGATCGGCTTGGCCGGATCGCACAGCGTATCGCCCGTGGTGGTGTCCTTCATGCCGGCAAGCGCGACGATGTCGCCTGCGAATGCCTCTTCGATGTCCTCGCGGTTGTTCGAGTGCATCAGCAGCATGCGGCCGATCTTTTCCTTCTTGTCCTTGACCGAGTTCAGGACCGAGCCCTTGGCGAGCTTGCCCGAATAGATGCGGGTGAAGGTGAGCGAGCCGACGAACGGGTCGTTCATGATCTTGAACGCGAGCGCTGCGAAGGGCTCGTCATCCGACGACGGACGCGTTTCTTCCACGTCGCTGTCGGGCAGGACGCCCTTGATCGCCGGAACGTCGAGCGGCGACGGCATGTAGTCGACCACTGCGTCGAGCAGCGGCTGGACGCCCTTGTTCTTGAAGGCCGAACCACAGGTAACCGGCACGAAGTCGCGCGCCATGGTGCCCTTGCGGATCAGCTTCTTGAGCGTGGCGACGTCAGGCTCGTTACCTTCGAGGTACGCTTCCATGACATCGTCGTCCTGCTCGACGACGGTCTCGATCAGCTTCTCGCGATATTCGGCGACCTTGTCGGCCATGTCGGCCGGAATGTCGACGAACTCGTACTTCGCACCGAGATCTTCGGCCTGCCACACGATGCCGCGGTTGGCGACGAGGTCGACAACACCCTGCAGGTTGCTTTCGGCACCGATCGGGAGCGTGATCACCAGCGGGTTTGCACCGAGGCGGTCGACGATCGACTGGACGCAGTAGTAGAAATCTGCGCCGGTGCGGTCGAGCTTGTTGATGAAGCACATGCGCGGAACGCCGTACTTGTCGGCCTGGCGCCACACGGTTTCGGACTGCGGTTCAACGCCGGCGACGCCGTCGAAGACCGCGACCGCACCGTCGAGCACGCGCAGCGAGCGTTCGACTTCGATGGTGAAGTCGACGTGGCCGGGGGTGTCGATGATGTTGATGCGGTACTTCGGCATGTTAGCGCGCAGGTCTTCGGGAGCCGAGCGCGGATCCATTGCCGGATCTTCGGGCGTCCAGAAGGTCGTGGTGGCAGCCGAGGTGATCGTGATGCCGCGTTCCTGCTCCTGCTCCATCCAGTCCATGGTGGCGGCGCCGTCGTGGACTTCGCCGATCTTGTAGGACTTGCCGGTGTAGTAGAGGATACGCTCGGTCGTGGTGGTCTTGCCGGCATCGATGTGGGCCATGATGCCGATGTTGCGGTACCGCTCCAGCGGATATTCGCGTGCCATGTTAAGTCTCCATGAGGGGCAGCCCCCTCGATAAGTTTACCAGCGGTAGTGCGAGAAGGCGCGGTTGGCGTCCGCCATGCGGTGCGTGTCTTCGCGCTTCTTGACCGCGTTGCCGCGATTGTTGGCCGCATCCATCAGCTCGCCCGAGAGACGGGCAGCCATGGTGGTTTCCGGACGACCGCGAGCGGCCGAGATCAGCCAGCGGATGGCCAGCGCCTGGGCACGCTCGGGACGAACCTCGACCGGCACCTGGTAGGTCGCACCACCGACGCGGCGGCTGCGCACTTCGACCTGCGGCTTGATGTTGTTCAGGGCTTCGTGGAACACCTCGACCGGGTTCGTCTTGGCCTTGGCTTCGACGGTGTCGAGCGCGGTGTAGACGATACCTTCGGCGACGGCCTTCTTGCCGTCATACATCAGGTTGTTCATGAATTTCGACAGGACCTGATCGTTGAACTTGGGATCAGGCAGGATTTCCCGCTTCTCGGGACGACGACGACGTGACATCTATCTTGCTCCTAACGGGATATCTTACTTCGGACGCTTCGCGCCGTACTTCGAACGGCTCTGCTTGCGATCCTTGACGCCCTGCGTGTCGAGCACGCCGCGAAGGATGTGGTAGCGCACGCCGGGAAGGTCGCGCACACGGCCGCCGCGGATGAGCACGACGCTGTGCTCCTGCAGGTTGTGGCCTTCGCCCGGGATGTAGGAGATGACTTCGCGCTGGTTGGTCAGGCGGACCTTGGCAACTTTACGCAGAGCCGAGTTCGGCTTCTTCGGGGTCGTCGTATAGACGCGGGTGCAAACGCCGCGCTTCTGCGGGTTCTGCTCCATCGCAGGGACCTTGCTCTTGGCCTTCTGCGGAACGCGGCCCTTGCGGACCAGCTGGTTGATCGTCGGCATAGTTTCTCGCTTCACCGTTTTGCATCGACCCGTCCGGGCGGGAAACCGGTTCCCACTTTCCCTGACGGGATCGATATGAATGGCGGCGACTAGTGACGTCCGGGTGATGCGATCGGGGTTCGTGCTTGCGACGCGCGCGGCGCATAAGCACCGGGGCGGCATATCTGCACGAGCCTGAAACGCTCCACCCTTCGGCCACACGGCCACCGGGTTACTTTGACGGCTGCCCCGAGCGATCCCCGCAAGGTTCGCTGCAATAGAAAAGAGCCTGGTCGAATTCTCGACAGGCCCCCGGGACATGACCGGCAATGTTCAGCTCTATCTGGCCGGAGCGGGACGAATCCTACGCCGGATGGGCGCGCACATAGTGGGATGGGGGGCATGGGTCAAGGGTTGGTGAGAGCAAGACACTTGACAAATGTAATGTCGTTGTTTACATTGCCACAGATGAGCGTCCTGATTACCCCCTACCACCGTGAAGGTGTTTGCCGTGAGCGCCGAACGGTAGATGTAGTGGGTCGGACACAGTTCAAGGGGCACCTAACCGAAATCGCACAAGCGAGCGATACTGCCGTCTTCGCAGCTTGGGACCTGACCGGCAGCTACAAGATCGGGGTCAGGGACCTACATGCGAAATCTCTCTACGGAGTATTCAGGGAGTATCTTAACGCTGTATTCGAGGTGAATGCTTCGGATTGGTCGGCAAGTGCCGAGGTTAAAGGCGATTTCGAAGTCGCCTTCACCGGCGAGCTTGAACGGTGCTTCGATAAGGCATTAAGGTCCGAAATCGCTGGGTATGCGATGGACACCATCCGTCGAAACTGGAGGCTCCACAGCTACCTGAGCGATGGTAACCATCACCAGGGTGCGATTGCTCACCACGTATCCTTCAGGAAGCGTCGTGAGATCATCTCCTCATTGCTGAATACTTTGGACCGCAGCATTTTTCGGAATGATGCCTGTGAGAGGAATGGCGAGCGAAGGTTTCTCCGGGTTCTCCATGAGCGCTTGAGCGCTTTTATCAGGATCGGAACCTACTGTCGCGACAGCAGGCTTCCTCGCATCACGGCAACCTCCAGAGATTACATATTGGAGTATTTTTTCCGGACCGGGTGCCCACCCCCACTCCAGATTGCCCAAGTCGCGCCGCCGCAGGCGAAACGAACACTGGCATTTGGAGCCTCCCATGACATCCCGAATTATCGACCCATTTTTGGCCGAGCCCGACCCCCCGATGGCCATGCAGATCGACCTGTTGTTGGCGTGCAAAACGCTCACCGACCTCGACTTCATGTTCACCGAACTCAACCACATCGACGGCAATACCTGGCGCATCCAAGTGGACCGTCATCGCGCAATCAGGTTCGACTGGATCGAAGAACTTGGCGCGATCAATATTCAGCTTGAATAGGGGTAAACATGCGAACCCACCACACTACACCGGGCGACGTCTTGAAAACTAAAGTTCTCAGCCGGATGGACATTACTCAGGAAGAGCTCGCGAACGCGCTGGGCGTATCTCGATTCAGCGTGAATCAAATTTTGAATTCACGCCGCTCCGTGACACCAGAGATGGCCGTTCGCCTAGCCCACGTACTAGATACTTCGCCAGAGCTGTGGCTCAATTTGCAGATGAAAGTTGACTTGGCTGAAGCCGAACGCGAATTGAAAGATGAGTTAAAACAATTGAAGCGGCTCCGAACCTCTAAAATTTCGTAAGCTTTGATGTATCTTCGGACTTTCTACACAAGCCACAAATGGACGAGAATAACTCTTAAATGGAAATTTTCCTTTGCTACCCTCGAGAACTGCAACAGGACACTAAGAAGGTTGCGGCATTCTGTCGCTCAATCAAGGTACCTTACTGGCTTGACGTAGAGAAAATCGTTCCTGGCGAAAACTGGGATCGACATCGTCGAGAGTCATTACGCAAAGCGAACGCAGTGATCGTGATCTGCGGCCCCCAGACAAACGATCGCGATGGAGTGTATCACCGCGAGATCAATGAGGCTCTTTCTCACCTTGGTGATAAACGCTTGGGGAAGGTATATCTTATTCCGGCCCGCGCGGTGGACGTAGACTTACCTTCGGAATTAGCGGACTTACAATATGTCGACCTATTCGCGGAAGGTTGGAAAGGTCAGCTCGCGAAAGGACTGCTCAAACTATACAGGCAAGATGGCGTCGAATGCCCGCCAGAACTTGAAGTGGCAGCAGCGACCACATTGGGAAAAGCCCCGAATATCGAAAAACTGGAATCTGTCGGCGATGATTTTGAATTTCGAGCCGAATGGCCTGTCTATCATGAAGATACTACTTATTGGAAGTATGTAAATGGAGAGATTCAGACTCCCATATTCAGGTCTTACTTCCAGAGGAAGAAATGGTTCTTCGATGGAGACGTTGCGCATCCCAATTCGTATTCTGATATATCCGTTTCAGAGTTCTTTCGGCGTGGCGAAATAATTTCACTTGTGATCAACGAATCCATGTATTGGGGTGGAGCTCATCCGATGCATGCCACCCACACCAAGAATTTTTTGGGAGATGGATTTGGGTTGCTGTCGTTTCATGAGCTTTTCTCGGATGCACAGAAGACAGCTGGGTATTTGGCTGACCATGTAAACCTCGAACTTAAACGACAGGATTACGGAGCGTTCGATATCCGGGAATATTCATACGACGATGATTTGACGGCTTTATTTACAGAGTTCGCTATCAATGACCGCGGCTTGCGATTTAACTTCGGATCCAACTTAGGTTTGCCACATGTCTTGAGCGGGTTCACAATATATCTGCCTTGGGAGAACCTAGAGGACCAAATGCTCGACGCGCCCAAACAGATCATTATTGATGGCCCGACGAAACAACCGGACTAAATCAACCAAGGCAAAATCTTATCGCTCAAAACAGGTATTGGCGACCTGGGCTACCGCACAAATCTCCGTTTGATTGGTTGAATTTTCCTACTCAGCCGAAATCTGCATCCTGCGGCGGGCCATGACCGAACCCACCCGCAAGATCGCCCGCCAGGCCACCTCCGCCGTCGCCCACATTGCGCCCGAGCCGGAGGAGGACGATCCGCTGCTCGCCTTCGCGCCTTTCATCCATGCAGCGCCGCGGCGCAATTCGATTACGCCGGACTTGCAGCGCCGCTTCGTGGGCACGCTCGCGGCCACGGGCATCGTCACACAGGCCGCGCGCTCCATCGGCAAGAGCATGGAGGCGCTCTACAAGTTGCGCGCGCGGCCCGGGGCCGAAGGGTTTGCCGCCGCCTGGGACGCGGCGCTGGAGCGCGGCGTGCAGCGGCTGGAGGATTGCGCGCTCGAACGCGCGCTGGAGGGCACGCCGACGCCGATCGTCTCCTCCGGCAAGCTGCTGGGCGTGTGGCACAAGCCCGATAACGGGCTGCTCAGGTTCCTCCTCCAGCACAGGCTCAGGGACAGGTATTCCCCGGCCTCAAGCAGCGAAGCGGTAGGCCCCAAAAAAGGCGATGCGGTTTACGAGGCCATCCGCGCCGAGGTGCTGGCGGAGGAACGGGCGAAGGTCGCGGCGCGCTCGCCCGAGGCCATCAACGCCGCGCGGCGGGAGCGGGCGATCGCGCTCTACGGCTACGATCCCGAGGAGGGGGAGCCGCCGGAGGAGGATGCAGGCGACGGGGCGATCGACTGGGACGCCGCCTTCCCCGGCGAAGAGCCGTGAGGGACGCGGCCTAGAACCAGGCCCTCAGCCCCAGCAGGAGCGCGATGCCGTCCGTATCCTCGCCAGCAAGGCGCGCGATGTCCGCCGTCTCGCCCAGCTTGGCCTCGTAGCCGACGCCGACATAGGGGGCGAATTCCCGCGCGAATTCGTAGCGCAGGCGCAGCCCTGTCTCCAGCTTGGTCAGCCCTGCCCCGATTTCGCGTTCGGGAATGTCCTGTGCGGACAGTTCCAGCTCCGCGCGCGGCTGCAGGATCAGGCGCTGGGTCAGCTTCCAGTCGTATTCGCCCTCCACCCGCGCGGTGATGTCGCCGCGATCGGACAGGAAGGCCGCCGCATCGACGTGCCACATGTAGGGCGCAAGGCCCTGCACGCCGAGGACGAGGTGGCTGCGCGTCTCCGGCTCCACATCGAGCCGCAAGCCGGCCTGCAGGTCGAAGAAGGGGCCGATGGCATGGCCCCAGAGCGCCTGCAGTTCGGCATCCTCGACGCTGCCGCCGAATTCGCCCTCGCCTTCGGACTTGAAGACGAACTTGTCGATATCGCCGCCGTACCAGCCCTGCACGTCCCACAGGAAGGCATCGTGGCCGTCGGCGACGCGCGCTTCGAGCCGTTCGACCATAACGGTGCCGGTCGTCATCTCGCCGTGGGTCGCGTGGTTTTCCGCGCGGGCGGCGGCCATGGCTTCGGCCCCGAAGATGGCGTCGGCGGCGTGCTGCGGCCCCTCGAACGCCTCTGCCGGCGGCGGGCCGGAGGGCAGGTCGCCGACCTGGTGCGCCGAGTGGTCCATCTGGGGGGCGCCAGTCATGTCGGGCAGCTTGAACGGTGCGGGGGCTTTGGCGGGTTCTTCCGCGTGGCCTTCATGGCCGGCGTGGCCCGAGTGGTCCTGCGCCGCGGCCGGAAGGGCGAACAGGATCAGTGGCAGGGCGAGAGCGGTCTTCATGCGCCCTCTCCCGCCTTGGGGAACGGCCGCACGGTGACCGTCTGCATCATCCCTGCGTGCATGTGGTAGAGCAAATGGCAGTGGAAGGCCCAGTCGCCCGGCTCGTTCGCGGTGACGTCGAAAGTCGCGGTGCCGCCGGGCTGGACGATGACCGTGTGCTTGAGCGGCTGGTTCATCATCCCCGCGCCGTTCACCAGCTCGAAGAAATGGCCGTGCAAGTGGATGGGGTGTGCCATCATGGTGTCGTTGACGAGCTTCACCCGCACCCGCTCATCATAGGCGAAGCGGATCGGATCGTCGGTGACGGCGGAGAACTTCTTGCCGTCGAAGCTCCACATGTACCGCTCCATGTTGCCGGTGAGGTGGATCTCGAGGCTGCGCGTCGGCATGCGGTGCGGGTTGGGCCGCTTCGCCTTGAGGTCGGTGTAGCGCAGGACGCGGTGGTCGACCCCGTCGAGGCCGAGGCCCGGAAAGTCCATCCGGTCGACCGGCATGGGCGCCACCATGTCGAGCCCGGGTCCGACCTTCACATTGTCCGGCAGCTTCGAGGTATCGCGCATGGAATGGTCCATCGAGCCATGATCCATTCCGGCCATCGCATCCCCGGAGCCGTGGTCCATCCCGCCATGGCCGCCGTGCCCTCCGTGGCCGCCATGACCGCCCTCGCCGCCTTCCATCGAGCCCATGCCCATGTCGGCCATGGTCAGCGTCACCGGTTCGCGCAGCGGCGGCGGGGCGGCGCGGTGGCCCTTGTGCGAGGTGAGCGAGGCAACACCCATGCCCGAACGGTCCATCGCCTCGGCGACCAGCGCGTGGCTGCCGTCGGGCGGCGTGACGATGACGTCGTAGGTCTCGGCGGTGCCGATCTGGAATTCGTCGACCTCGAACTCCTCCACATCCTTGCCGTCGGCGGCGATGACGGTCATCGGCACGCCCGGGATACGGATGTTGAAGAAGGTCATGGCCGAGCCGTTGATCACGCGCAGCCTGATCCGCTCGCCGGGAGTGAAGAGATATTCCAGCCCGTCCATCGGGCCGTGACCGTTGACGAGGAAGGTGTAGGTCGCACCCGTCACGTCGGAGATATCGCGCGGGTTCATCCGCATGCGGCCCCACATCAGCCGCTCCTCCAAGCTCATGTCGCCTTCGGTCGCAGTCTGCATCTGGTAGTTGTAGTAATGCTCCCCGACCTTCAGCTTGCGCGCGATCTCGTGCGGGTGGACGGGCGTGAACTCGCTCAGCAGCACGACATAGTCGCGGTCGTAGCGCGGGTCGGGCGTGGCGCTTTCTATGATGAGCGGGCCGTAATGCCCCTCCTGCTCCTGGAGGCCGGAATGGCTGTGCCACCAGTAAGTGCCGTTCTGCCGGATCGGGAATTCGTAAGTGAAGGTTTCGCCCGGCTTGATCCCGGGGAAGCTGACGCCCGGCACGCCGTCGAACTGGAAGGGCAGCAGCAGGCCGTGCCAGTGGATCGAGGTATCCTCCGCCAGCCGGTTGGTTACGTCGATGCGCACGTTCTGCCCTTCGCGCAGCCGCACCAGCGGGCCCGGCACCGTGCCGTTCACGGCCACCGCATGGCCGCTCCGGCCGCCGACGCCGAAATGATGGCTGTCCACCGTCAGCGCGATGCGTTCACCGCTCACCTCGCCGAAGCCCTGGCGGGCGTGGGTCAGCGATTGTCCCATGGCCCATGCAGGCAGCGGAACTGCGCTTGCTGCGGCAAGGCCGACGGTGCTGCGAATGAGGTTGCGACGCGTAATCAGGGGGGAGGAGGTCATCGACACTTCTGTACGGTTGCCATGGGGGTATTCGCGGCCCTATATATACCCCCATGGGGTATTTGGAAGGACCCATTTCGAGATGAACGAGAAGTCTGCCGCAAAGATCCGCCGGCTGAACCGGATTTCCGGACAGGTGAACGGAATCGCCCGCATGATCGAGGACGATCGCTATTGCATCGACATCCTCCACCAGATCCAGGCGGTGAAGTCCGCGCTCGCCAAGGTGGAGAGCGAAGTACTGAAGGATCACGCGGCCTGCTGCGTGTCCGAAGCCATCGCCAGCGGCGACGAAAAGGAACAGCGCCAGAAGTTCGAAGAACTGGTCGACCTCCTCGAAAAGCGGCGTTAGGCCGCGCCCCGGACCGAACAAGAGACAGCAGGACAAACGAAGCCATGACCCTCACCTCGTTCACCCGCACCCCCCTTCGCATGACGCTCGGCCTCGCACTCGCGGCCTGTGCCGGTGCGGCGCAGGCGACCAGCATCACCATGTACCGCGATCCCAATTGCGGCTGCTGCCTGTCATGGCTGAAGCACGCCAACGACCATTTCGCGAAGGGCGAGGAAAAGGTTACGGCCAAGTCCGTCGACAGTCCGAATATCGCGGCTCTGAAGTCGGGCAAGGGCGTGCCCACAGAGCTCGTTTCCTGCCACACCGCCATTGTCGACGGCATGGTGATCGAAGGCCATGTGCCCGCCGCCGATATCGAACGCCTGCTGAAGCAGCGCCCCAAGGGCATCACCGGCCTTGCCGTGGCCGGCATGCCGCTCGGCTCGCCCGGCATGGAAGCGGGCGACCGGCGACAAGCCTACCAGATCATCGCCTTCGGACCGAACAAGCGGGTCGTCTGGGCGACCTATTCGGCCAAGGGCGGTTAAGGCTCGGCCGGGCGTCAGGCGCCCGGCTCGATTTCCTCGGCAATCTCCGGCGTTGCGGGTCGTTCGACGGTCTTCCTGGCCTTTTCGAGCAATTCGGGCGCCAGGTCGGCCGTGCGCGGCGGCAGGGGCGTACCATCGCCCATCTCGCCATTGCGCTCGATATCTTCGAGCAGCAGTTTCATTTCGGCGATTTCCTTCACCTGCGCCTCGATGATGGAATCGGCCAGCTTGCGCACTCGCGGATCGCTGATTTCCGCGCGGCGGCTGGTGAGCACGGCAATCGAGTGGTGCGGGATCATGGCCTTCATCCATGCCTCGTCCCCGACCGTCGACTGGCTGCGCGCCAGGAACAGGAACAGGAAGAAACCGGCGATGGCGCCGACCATCACGACGACCTTGGTCGCGAAGGTCTTGTACATGCCCCACATGAAGCCGAGCATGATGACGATCATCGCCATGCCCATCATCAACGCCATCCACATCCGGGTCTGGCTGAAGAAGGCGTGATCGGCTTCGTAGATATTGGAATATTTGAGCACGAACATCGTCACTATGGATGTGGCGATCATGGCGAAAAAAGTGCTCCACTTGCCGTGGTGCGACCCACTGTTCTGATTTTGCATGGTTTTCCCCTTTCAGGGGGTATTACGCGCTGAAAACCCGCGTGGTTCCGGCGCGGAACTGCTATCAGGCTCCCGCGTAAGGCGGAGCATGAGCATCGAGAGCGGCATCCCCAAACCCCCGTTTGCGCCGTGGCGCGGCGGCTGCGGCCCCGGCTCCATCGACACGGCGCTGGAGGATGCGACACCCGTCTGCATCCGCCGCGTGACCCCTGCCGACGAGGCGCTGATGCGCGAGGGGATCGAACGGATGTCGCCGCGCTCGCGCTACCTGCGGTTCTTTTCCGGCATGCGCACCCCGCCCGACTGGGTGATCGAACGCCTGCTCGATGCAGACGGCGAGAAGCACCTTGCCTGGGGCGCCATTGACCTGTCGCAAGAGGCGCGCCCCGCCATCGGCGCGGTCCATGCCTTCCGCGATGAAAACGATCCTGATTGCGCGGAGTTTTCGGTCGCCATCGTGGACGATTACCACGGCCTTGGCCTCGGCAAGCTGTTGACCGCGACCATCCTGCTCGACGCGCGCGAGGAAGGGATCAGGCGGTTCCATGTCGAAACCCTGTCGGAAAACCACAGCGCGGCCAGCTTCACCCGGATGCTGGGGGGCGTGGGCAATGGGAGCGTCGACATGACCCGCGGCTTCGTGCTCGAGGTGGAGGAAGCGCTCGCCCGCCTGCGCGATGCAGCCGACCCGCCGGGCATCGCTTCGGTATTTGCCGCTTTCGCCTAGCGCGGATCGCTGGCCAGCAGTCCGTAAACCAGCACGTCGCGAAGCCCTGCATGGGTCGTCTCGTGCTGGCGGAAAAGCGCCTCCTTTTGGAAGCCGAGCCGTTCCAGCAGGCGGATGGAGGGCGTGTTGTCGATATCGACTTCGGCGGTGAGTTTGCGAGAGCCTTCTGCGAACAGGTGCTCGACCAATGCGACCATACATTCGCGCGCGACGCCATCGCCCTGCCGGTCCATCACGGTGACGTAGCCGACTTCCTCGACGCCCGCGTCATGGCCGGGCACGGCGACGAGGCGGGCGCAGACCGTGCCGTTGTCATCCTCGGCAATCCAGGTGCGGCCATTCCACCCCGGTTCGGCCAGCCAGCCCCACAATTCCTCTTCGGAAGTGAACGCAGGCCGCGTCAGGTAGAGGCACTGGCCTTCGTCGGCGAAGGTGGGGAAGAGCGCGGCAGTATCGTCGCTGCGAAGGTGTCTGAGAATGAATCGGTCCGTGCGCAGGACCGTTACGTCACGCACCTTCGAGGAACGCGACCAGCGCCTTGACCTTCTTGGTGCGCCATTGCGGCGTCGGCGCGACGAGCCAGTAGGCGCGCGTGCCGGGTTCGGGACCGTCGAGCACTTCGAGCTGGCCCGCCTCGATCGCTTCCTTGGCGAGCAGTTCGGGCAGGATCGCCTTGCCCAGTCCCGCCATGGCGGAGGACAGCGCTTGTCCTGCATTGCTGACGGTCACATGCGCCTGCACGCCGTCCTGCAGCGGCAGGCCCCAGTCGATCCACTTGTCCGGTGCGCCGGGTGCGGCCACCGTCACGCGGCGGGCCGCGGCCAGTTCCACGCCCTGCAGATCGCCCGGGCCGTCGACGAGACGGATCGCGCAATCGAGGTTCGCTTCGGTGAAATCGGCGTTTTCGTCCGCCACGAAAGCGAACTTGATGTCGGGATTTGCTTCCCCGAACTTCGCGAGGCGCGGGGCGAGCCACTGCGCGTAGAATTCGCGCGGGCAGGCGATCGTATAGCTGTCGGACGCTTGCCCTGCCTGCATGGCAGACACGCTTTCCTCGAACTTCAGGAAGCCTTCGCGCAGCGCGTCGAGACCGGCAGCGCCTTCCTGCGTGAGTTCCAGCCCCTTGCTCGTGCGGCGGAACAGCACCGTGCCGAGATGGTCTTCCAACGCGCGGATCTGCTGCCCCACGGCGGCAGGCGTCACCGCCAGCTCGTCCGCGGCGCGGGTAAAGCTGAGGTGACGCGCGGCGGCGTCGTATACGCGCAGGGCGTTCAGGGGCAGATGCGTGCGCTTCATGGTCTCACGCGTTTAGCAGTGCTGCGCCGCAGCACAAGATGGCAGGAAAAAGGCGCGTGTCAGCGCGTCAGAGGACGCTTTCGAGCCATTGCTTGAGTTGGCCCTTGGGCGCAGCGCCGCGCATCTGGGCGGTCGGCTCGCCGTTCTTGAACAGCACGAGATAGGGGATCGACTGCACGCCCATCGAGCCGGGGACGCCGGTATTTTCCATGATGTCCATCTTGGCGATCGTGACCTTGTCGGCCAGTTCGTCCGACAGTTCTTCCAGCGCCGGGGCGATCATCTTGCACGGCCCGCACCATTCCGCCCAGAAGTCCACGAGGACGGGCTTGTCGCTGTCGAGCACGTCCTTCTGGAAGCCTTCGTCGGTTACGTTGATGGTGGCCATGGGATATCTCCTGAATTCGTGTCTGGCGCCGATGTGGTGCGGCGGGGGTAATTACTCAAGCGGCGGCAGGGCAAAGCTTTCCTGCCGATCCGGGAAGGCGGCCTTGTAGGGTGCGAGAGCACTTTCGGGCAAGGCGATGAGTTGCGGGGTCTGGGTATAGAGCACCGCGGCCGAAACGCGCCGCCCGGGATAGATCGCCTCCAGCGCGGCGACATAGGCCGCCATCTGGCGCAAGGTCGTCTCCGGCACCGCGCCAAGCGAGGCAGGCGGGCGGCGCGCGGTCTTGAAATCGACCACCGTGACCGTGTCGTCCGTCACCAGCAGGCGGTCTGCAGTGCCCATGACCACCTGCCCCTGCACGGTCGCGGCCAGCGGGATTTCCGCCAGCGCGCCGGGCGCGAAGATGGCCGCGAAAGCCGGTTCGCGCAGCACGTCGAGTGCGCGGGCAAGCATTTCGGCCCGCTCGGCTTCGGGCAGGTCGGGCGCCTGTTTCGCCAGCCAAGCGGTTGCCCTCGCCTCGCGCTCGTCCTCCACCACTTCGGGCAGGCGTTCGAGCAGGGCGTGGATCAACACGCCGCGCCGCGCGGCACCTGCCGCGATTTCGGGTGGCAGCGGCGGATCGCTGCCCTCGACCTCGCCGAGGCCGGAGGGAGCGAGCGGGCGCGGCGGCCGCGGTTCGGGGCCTACGGGTCGCTGGGCCCAGTCGGGCAATTCGGTTCGCGGTTCTGCCTCGGCAGAGGGCGGCGGCAGCTTGGCATCGCTCAGCGCGCCCCATTCCCAGCGCGCACCCCACAAATCGTCTTCCAGCGCCTCGTCGCCGAACAGCGGCTTCAAGCGCGCGTACCAGCTGTCCTCGTGCGGGCCGTTCTTCGCATCGCGCGGGCCGAGCGAGCCGCCGATGAACAGCGCTTCTTCTGCGCGCGTCATGGCGACGTAAAGCAAGCGCCAATGCTCCTCCATCGCTTCGGCTGAGGCAATGTCTTCCGCTTCACTCAACGGTCCGACCTTCTCGTCCTTTCGCAGGCCCGGCAGCGGCACGGGATGGACAAGGTCGGTGCCAATCGGCCTGTCGGCCAGTTCGAGATCGCCCGCACCGTCCGGCCCGATGGCGGCATCTGCGAGGATCACGATGGGCGCCTGCAGGCCCTTGGAGCCATGCACGGTCATGACGCGGACCTGGTCCCCGCCCTCGCCCGCCTCGCGCTTGATCTCCCCCTCGCCCGCATCGAACCAGCGGATGAAGCCCTGCAGGCTCGCCACATGGGCAGAGGCATAGGCATTGGCAGCGTTGAGCAATTCGTCGATCGGGTCGTTCGCCTCGCGCCCCAGCCGTGCCACCAGCGCACGCCGGCCATCCATCGGGCCGACGAGTATCCAGTGCAGCAATTGCTGCGGGCTGTCGTAATCGGCGCGGCGCAGGATCTCGCGTAGATCGGAAACCGTCTGCACCACGCGTGGGTGCTTGCCCTCGCGTAAATGCTCCCACAGGCGCACGCCCTTGGGGCGGAAACCGTGTTCGAGCAGCTCTTCCTGCGACCAGCCGACCAGTGGCGAGACCAGCAGACTTGCCAGCGTCAGATCGTCGAGCGGCTGCGCTGCGAAGCGGATGGCGGCCATCAGGTCCTTCACCGCCAGCGGATTGCCCAGCCGCAGGCGGTCTACGCCCGCAACCGGCACGCCGTGGCGATAGAGCCGCGCGACGATCAGCGAGGCGAGGTCGCGGCGCTTGCGCACCAGGATCATCACGTCGCCCGGCCCCGCGCGGCGCGGCCGGTCGCCTTTCACCAGCGGGAAGCCGTCGTCCATCCAGCGCTTCACTTGCCGCGCGATGCGGTCGGCGAGCTTGCGGTCGTGCTTGCCCAGCCAGCTGTCGTCCGCCTCGCCCTCTTCCATCCCGCTGTCGGCATGGATGGTATTCCACAGCGCCACCAGGCCGGGGCGGTCCTGCCCCTTGTGCGCTTCCGCCGCGCGGTCAAGGCCAAGACGTTCGGACCCGATCGCACCGATCGCCGCATCGACAAAATCGAGGACGTTGTCGGCGGTGCGGAAGCTCTGGCCGAGACCGTATTCCTGCAAGGTGCGCGCCCGCTGTGCCCCGCGTGCCTCGTCCGCAGCTTCGGCGGCGCGGCGCATCCGTTCGGCGAAGCGGTCCCGCGCCTCGGCGAAATTGCGCGGGCTGGTGCCCTGAAAGCCGAAAATCGCCTGCTTGAAATCGCCCACGGTGAAAATCGTGCGGATATGGTCCGACCTTGCGCCTTCGCCCGAGAAGAAATCGTCGGTCAGCGCCTCCACGATCTGCCACTGGGCGCGGTTGGTATCCTGCGCTTCGTCGACGAGGATATGGTCGAAACTACGGTCGAGCTTGTAGCGGATCCAGTCCGCCACCGCCGCATCGGAGAGGAGGTGCGCAGCGCGCTGGATGAGGTCGTCGAAATCAACCAGCCCCTCGCGCGCCTTGGCCTCCTGCCAGCGCAGCGCGAAAGCGCGTCCGGCCTCCAGCTGCGGGGCGAGGAATTCGGCCAGGGCGAGCAGGGCCCGCCGCTGCGCCACGCGTTCGATGCCCTCGAGCACCTCTTCGATCCTGCCGCCATAGGACGGGTCGATCTTCTCAAGGTTGCCGAGCCTGCTCGGCTCGCCCTTCTTGGTCAGCAGCGTGCCGAAGAAGCCGTCGAGCATGGCCAGCCGGTCCTGCGTTCCGGCGGCCAGCCACGAAGCGGCGAAATCGGCATTGTCGAGGCCGGTCTTGGTGCCCCATTCCGCATTGATGCGGCTGCAGGCAAGCAGGCTGGCGACTGGAAACACCGCGTCGCTGCAGGCATCGCCTACCCATTCGGGCCCTGCATCGCCCGGCACGCCCAGCACGCGCCGGACCGCGCCGGACAAATCGCCCTGCCAGCCGGGCAGCTTCCACAGATCGAGGTAGCCGGCGCATTTCATCAGCCAGCCCCGCACAGCATCGGCGCCCTTGCGGCGGCTCATCTCCGCTATCGCTTCCACGAAGCGCGGATCGCCTTCTTCCAGCAATTCGCCCAGCACCTCGCGGCTGAGGAGATCGCGCTCGCGGTCCTCCATCGGCTGGCTGCCGGGCAGGATTTCCGCCTCTGCCGGGAAGGCGGCAAGCAGGTATTGCGCAAAGGCGTGGATCGTATCGATCCTGAGGCCACCGCCCGGGCAATCGAGCACGCGGGCAAAGAGCGATCGTGCCCGCGCCCGCGTATCGGGATCAGTCCGCGCGCCAAGGTTGCCCAGCTCTTCGGCCAGCTGCGTGTCTTCCATGCGCACCCAGCGGGCCAGCACCTCGTTCACGCGCACGGCCATTTCGGCCGCACCCGCCTTGGTGAAAGTCAGGCAGAGGATTTGCGACGGGTCCGCGCCCTGCTCCAGCAGCAGGCGCAACACGCGCGCGGACAGCACCTGCGTCTTGCCGGTGCCTGCGCTGGCCGACAGCCACACGCTTTCCTGCGGGTCGACCGCATCGCGCTGGTGGCCGACGAGGGGATAGACCTTGCCGCTCATGCCTCGTCCTCCTCGACGTCCATGTGCGGCAGCCATTCCTCCAGCCGCATCAGCTGGTCATAGGTGTCGTAGGCCGGGTAATCGGGGTTGAACCGCGCGGTGAAAGGATCGTCGCCCTTGATCCAGCGCGTGATGGCATCGGTCAGGTAGGTCTCGGTCTCGGGCAGGAAGTCCTCCGGCTCGATACCGGTACGCTTGTTGCCGATCTTGAGCGGGGTCTCGACATAGCCGAAGTCGAAGGGGTTGGTGTCCGGCTTTGCCTTGGCGAGCGACCAGTATTCGAACGCGCTCGCCTCGCCCTTCACGCCGCCGAAGCCGCTTTCGCCCGCCATCATGCCGAGCAGGCCAAGCTGGAGCGCGAACCCCTGTTCCACCATCTTTGAAGACGGGGGCGATCCGGTCTTGTAGTCGACGATGCCCAGCGTCCCGTCGGCGAAGCGGTCGAGCCGGTCGATCTTGCCGTGGACGCGCACGCCGTCGACATGCATCTCGCCCCACTGTTCCACCGCCACGACCTCACGCCCGTCGGCATGGGTGATCTCGTGCTCCACCCATTCGAGCGCCTGCTGCAGCCGCGGCTGCCACAGCCCGCGCATCAGCGGGTGGACGTTGCGTGCCTCGAACACGCGGTCCATCACCTCTGCGATCGGCACCTTGGGATCGGCCTCGTGCCATTGCTGGAGGATTTCGTGCGCCACCGTGCCCTGCCAGGCAGGCGAGGGTTCGGCATCGAGCGCGTCGAGTTCGGCTAGCTGCATGATCTTGCCGGCGTAGAACTGGTAGGGATCGCCCCGCAGCCGGTCGAGCGCGGTGGCGGAAATGTCGACCAGTCGCTGCTCGGCAGACGGCATGGGCTTCGGGCGCGGATAGGGCGCGGCAGGGTCCGCCCGCGAAATGGCCTTCGCCAGTTCGACCGCGCGCTTTTCCTCGTGGCGGGACAGCTGGTCGCCCAGCAGCGCCTGAACCCGCAGCAGGAAACGGCTGGGGATGGCAGGTCCGCCCTCGTCACGCGCCGCACGGCTCAGCACGACTTCGGGCGCGCCCAGCGTCCCGGCAAGGTCGTGCGCGGAAAGGCCGATGCGGAAATCGCTGCCGGGCACGCCGAGATTGCGCAGTACCGGCGGGGCGAGCAGTGCATCGACGCTGCCGCGCGCGGGCCATACGCCCTCGTTGAGGCCGGCGCAGATGACGAGATCGGCCCGGTTCATGCGCGCCTCCAGCAGGCCGAGCACCTGAACGCGCGCATGGCCGCCATAGGGCGGGCGGACCGCCACCTGCTCCATCGCGTCGGACAGGAGCGCGGCGACGTCGCGCGGGGCGACGGAAAACCCTGCCTCGCGGGCATGGAGGCGGAAATCCTCCACGAACGAGGCTAGGCTGCGCCCGTCCTCGCGCGCCCATAGCCGTTCGCCGCACAGCGCCTCGGCACTGGCGGCCAGCGTATCGATGAGGTCGCCGAGCGGCGCGGCGGCATCGTGATCGCGCGCCACCAGCGGTGCGAGCGCGGCTTCGGCAGCCTCCCAGAACTTCGCCACATTGCCGTGCTTTTCCGACAGCTTGGCGACGGTTTCTCGCACAGGATCGAGGCCCGCTTCGAGCCGCGGCCCGCGCAATTCGCGCTCCACCCGGCGCAGCTGGCGCAGCCACACGCCGCGTTCCATCCCGCCGCTTGCCAGCGGGTGGCCGAGCAGCGCCATCAGCGGCACCGACATGGCATTTTCCGCCATGACCTCGGCAGCGAGCAGGAAGGCCCGGCCCGCCGCCGTCTGCGAGAGCGGGCGACCGGCGGAATCGTCGGCGAGTATGTCCCAGCGTGCGAGGTGATGCACCACGCGGCGGGCAAGCGCGCGGTCGGGCGTGACGACGGCGACCCGCTTTTCAGGCTGCTCGACCGCCTCGCGCACCAGCAGGGCGATGGCCTGCGCCTCCTCTTCGGGATTGGCGCATTGCATGACCCGCACCCCGGCAAGTCGGCGCTTTTCGGGCGGCAGGTCGACCCAGACCTTGCTCGCTTCGGGCGGGAGGAACAGCGCGCCAATGGCGTGGCTGCGCTCCGGCGGAGCGGCAGTCATGCCCTTGCGGTGCCATGGCTGCACTTCCTCGCGGCGCACGCCCATGCGATTGAGCAGGAGCTTGAGGTGGTACTGCGGGTGCGTGACCGCATCCTCGCGGTCGAAGACGGTGTCGTCGGGCGTGGGGCGGTTGCCTGCCCTGCCCAGCTCGTCCCACACCTCGCCGCTCATCGTGAGGTCGAAGTCGGGCAGGATCACCGCGCCCTGCGGCAGGTCGGCAACCACGCGCAAGAGCCTCGCGAGCGCGGGCGCGGCGCTGGTCACACCGGCCGCGACGATCGGGGTTGCAGGCGGGTTCGCCTTCCAGCGGGCGGCGGCATGGTCGAACAGGCGGTTGCGCCTTGCCGCTGCATCGAGCGCGCCGTTCGCTTCCAGCCACGCGAGCCATCTGACCTGCACGCGAGCGAATATCCGCAGCGATTTCTGCCAGTGTTCGGACAGGCTGGGGTGGATCGCGAGGACCTTCTCGTCGAGCAATTGCTCGGGCCCCACGTCCTCCACCAGCAGGCGGTCCATCGTCGCGCCGGTTTCGCGGGCGAGGCGTAGCAGCGTCGCGCCCTTGGGGGCTTCGGCGCCCATTTCCTCCGCAATCAGCGCGGCGAGCGCGAACATGCGCCGCTGCGGGTCGATGGCGGGCTTGATGTCGCTGGTGCCGAGCGGGTCGAGCAGCGGGCCCAGTGCCTCGTCGAGGTCGAGATCGCCGACCACGGCCATGCGCGGCATCAGCAGGCCGGGCGTGCCGTTCTCGCCCGCATGGCGGATGAACGCCTCGGCAATCGTGCGGCGGGCGCGGCTGCTCGGTAACAGGAGCGTGAGTCGGGCAAGGCCGAGCCCGTCCTCGGCATAGCGCGGGACAAGTCCCGCCACGAGCGCATCGGCAAAACCGCGGTGGGCGGCGATGGAGTAGACCTTCGGCTGGTTTGCGACCCTGCCTTCCTCAGCCACCCGTCAATGCCTCTTCGGTAGGCCTGATGTGCTGCGGCGTGCCGACTTCGTACCACAGGCCGGTGAAGGCGACGCCGAACAGGCGGCCTTCGGTAATGGCGCGGTCCCACAGGATATTGGTCGAGAACTTGCCGTCGGGCGCATCGCGCAGCAGACGGTGCGAGACCAGCTGGATGCCGGTGTAGATGAAGGGCGCAATCCGGCCGGGCAGCTTGCGCTTCAGCCGACCTGCGCCGTCCATGTAGAAATCGCCCGTCCCGTCGAAATTATGCGCCCGCGCATGGGTCACGACCAGCAGCAGCGCGTCCATGCGGTCCGGGTCCCAGGCATGCGAGAGGTCGCGGAAGGCGTTGCGCGGCCCGTCCAGCCAGATGCTGTCGGCATTGCAGGCGAAGAAGGGGTCGGGCAGCAGGCCCGCCTTGCTCGCCTTGACCATGCCCCCACCCGTTTCGAGCAGTTCCGCGCGTTCGTCCGAGAAGGTGACGGAAGGGCTCTTGCGGGCCTTGAGATGCGCCTCGATCGATTCCGCAAGGTAGTGGACGTTCACCACCGCCTTCGCGATGCCCGCATCCTCGATCCGGTCCATCGCGCGGTCGATCAGCGGCTTTCCGGCAACGCGCACCATCGGCTTGGGCATGGCGGCGGTCAGCGGACGCATCCGCTTGCCGAGGCCTGCCGCCATCAGCATCACCGTGTCGGAGGCGAGATTGGTCATGCGATCTCCCCGCCATGCGCATCGCGCAGCGCCTGCGGGATATTGGCCTCGAACCACGCCGCGACTGGGGCGAGCGCTTCGTGCTGCAGGTCGCGTTCCATGGCCTTCCACACGCGCGGGATCATGCGCAGGTAACGCGGCTTGCCGTCGCGCTTGTAGAGGCGCGTGAAGATACCGACGATCTTGGCGTTCCGCTGTGCACCGAGGCGGGCGTAGTCGGCCTCGAAATGCTCGTCCGGATCGGCAGCCGCGCGGTAGCGGCACATCATGTCGTGTTCGAGCTGTTCCGACACGTCGCGGCGCGCGTCCTGCAGCAGGCTGACGAGGTCGTAAGCCTTGTGCCCGACCAGCGCGTCCTGGAAATCGATGATGCCCTGCTCCCCGCCCAGCTTGCCTGGTTCGAGCAGCATGATGTTCTCCGCATGATAGTCGCGCAGCACCGTCACACCGGGCTGCTGGCGCTCGAGCAGCGGCGCGAGCGCCTCGTCCCATGCGCGGGTCCAGCCCGCTTCATCGACCGAGAGACCTGCGGCAGGGCAATACCACTCGGTGAACAGTCCCGCCTCGCGCTGGTAGACGGCCATGTCGTAAGGCTCGAACGGACCGGCGGGCAGGCGGTGCAGCTGCACCAGCGCGTCGATCGCCTGCGCATAGACGGCCTGTTCGTCGCCCGGATGCTCGTCGATCCATTCCTTCATGCGGAAATCGCCGAAATCCTCGGTCAGGACCCAGCCCTGTTCGGGCAGTTCCGCGTAGATTTCCGGTGCGCGCATGCCATTGGCGGCCAGCCAGTGCGCGACATGGAGGAAAGGCGCGGGATCTTCATGCGGGGGCGGCGCATGCATCAGCATGGCGCTGCGCCCGCCCATGCGCAGGCGGAAATAGCGGCGGAAGCTGGCGTCCCCGACCAGCGGCGCGATTTCCGCCCCCTGCCATGCGGTGTCGCCAAGAAACTCGTGAATGCCCTGCGGCAGCGTGTGGTTCATGGCATCCGCCCTTGCCAAGCTTCGCCCGCCGCGACAACGGCCCTGCGCCCCTCGCCCACGGTTTCCAGCGTGATTTCGAGGCAGGCTGCCTCATGCGCGAAGCCGCCTGCGTGATCGGGCCATTCGGCGATCAGCGCGGCACCTTCGCGGTAATCGTCGAGGCCGATTTCCTCCGCTTCGGAAGGATCTTCGAGCCGGTAGAAATCGGCATGGACCAGCGGCACGCGCAGGTGCTCGTAGGTCTCGATGATGGTGAAGGTCGGCGACGGCACTTCGCCTGCATGCCCCAGCGCCGCGATGATCGAGCGCGCGAGCGTGGTCTTGCCTGCCCCCAGCCCGCCCGACAGCGCTACCACGTCACCCGGCTGCAGGCGGGCCGCGATGCGTTTGCCGAATTCCTCCATCGCCGGGAGGTCCGGCAGCGGTTCGATGACCGGCGCGCTCGTCACGGCAGCGTGATGACCGCGCTGGTGCCCGCATTGCGGCGGCTCTGGATTTCCAGCGTCCCGCCATGCGCTTCGACCAGCTGCCGCGCGAGCGGGATGCCGAGGCCGTGGCGGCGCTCGATCCCCTTGCCGTCGGCCGCCATGCGGATGCCTTCCAGCGCGCGGGCGAGTTCGTGCTGGCTCATGCCGCGCCCGTTATCTGTGATGGAAATGCGGTTGAGCCCGCGCTGCTTGGCCACGTCGATAACGATGCGGCCGCCGGGCGGCGTGTTGCCGATGGCATTGTCGAGCAGCTGGCCGATTGCGCGCTGCAGCTGCTGCTCGTCCGCCTCGACGATCTTGTTGGCATTGCCCTTGAGGTCGAGCGTCAGGCCGCCGTCGAGGATCGACTGTTCTCGCTTGCGCACGATCTTCGTCAGCATCGGCAGCAGCTCGACCCGCCCCTTGCGCAGCGGCATCAGCCCGGCTTCGGACTGCGATAGGTCGAGCACGTTTTCCACCTGCTCGGTCAACTTGCCGACCGACTGGGTGATCGCCGCCACATATTCCTTCGCCTGCGGTGTCAGGTCGCCCGCCAGCCCGCTCTCCAGCATTTCGGCAAAGCCGCCGATGGTCGTGAGCGGGGTGCGGAATTCGTAGCTCATGTTGGCGAGGAAGCGCGTCATCACCGCGTCGGCTTCTTCCAGCGCGCGGTTGCGTTCGCGCAGCGCCTCTTCCGCCTGCTGCGAGGCAGTGACGTCCATCACGGTGAGGAGGCCATTGCCGTCGGGCAAAGGAACGCCCGCGTAATCGAGCGTGCGCCCGTCGGCGAGCTCGATACGCCCTTCGCGGTTCTTGCGGTCGAGCGTCGCCGAACGGATAGTCTGGCCGATCTGAGAGACCGCCTTGGGATCGGCCAGCTGTCCGGCAATCGCTTCCAGCAGCTCTTCTGCCTGCGGATGGTTGTCGAGCACTTCGCTGTCGAGACCCCAGGCGCGTGGGAAACCGCGATTCCACAGTTCGAGATGCCCGTCGGGCGCGAAGACGGCG
This sequence comes from Qipengyuania gaetbuli, assembly GCF_020171365.1. Taxonomy (NCBI): domain Bacteria; kingdom Pseudomonadati; phylum Pseudomonadota; class Alphaproteobacteria; order Sphingomonadales; family Erythrobacteraceae; genus Qipengyuania; species Qipengyuania gaetbuli. The sequence continues at coordinate 198,668 of NZ_JAIUZO010000002.1, forward strand.
AGCGCTTCGAACAGGCTGTCGAAGGTCGCCGTGCGGGTGCGCAGCAAGGTGTCGCGCGTGGCGGACAGGTTGAGCTGTTCGGTCCGGTCTTCCGCGATCAGCACCAGCCCGCCGTCGGGCAGCGGCTGGGCGACGACGCGCAAATGCGTGCCGTCAGACAGCGGCCAGGCCATTTCCTCCGGCTCGTCCTTCTGGAACCAGCCGACTAGTTCGCCGCGCCATGCGGGAAAATCGCGCACTTCGGGAATGCGCCCGTTCTCGCGCGCGACCATCAGCATCTGCTCGAAAGTGGTGCGTTCGTTGACCACGCCCGGCGGCAACGAGAAGACGCGGTGGAACGGCTGGTTCGCAAAGGTCATCCTGCGCCGCGCATCAAACTGCGCGACGCCGATCGACAGCTGGTCGAGCATGGACCGCTGCGCTTCGCGGAAAGCGCGGAATTCGCGGGCCTGCTCTTCCATTTCCTCGATATCGACCGCGTATCCGGCGATCCCCTCGCCCATCAGTGGCAGGTCGGTCACGCGGATCGTGCGGCGCGCGTCCTTGATCGTGGCCGACACGATACGCTCGATCGGCTGGCGGCGGTCGGCGGCCTGCTGGGCGACTTCGGCAGCCGTGCGTCCGCCGACAGTTTCGACCAGTTCCACCTGGTCGGTCACGACCTGGTCCGCGCTGGTGCCGCCCACCGCCTCGACATAGGCGCGGTTGACGAGCCGCAGGTGCATGTCTGCGCCGCGGAACCACATCGGCATGGGCGCGGCCTCGATCAGGCCGACCAGCGCGCCGAAATCGTCACGCGCACGCGCAGCCTCTTCGCCGAGGCGGGCAAGTTCGTCTTCGGTCTCGGTGAAATCGAATACCCAGACCAGCGCCGCGCCGCTGGGCGACACGGCCGGGTCCGCCAGCGCGCCGCGCAGGGCCAGTGTCTTGCCCGAGCCGGGCGGGCGCAGCGACATCTTGAACGGCTTGGCGCTCTTCTGCGTGCGGCGGACCAGCGTGGAAAGCTGTTCGATCTGGTCTTCGGCAAGACCGGTCCCGTCCTCGCGCGCCAGTTCGCTGAGATATTCGGGCACGCGGTCGAGGCCGAGCCAGCGGGCGAAGCGGTCGGGCGCCTCGATCCGGCCGTCGCTGCGCACCATCAGCGGGATGGCGGGGCCTTCCTCGACCATGCGCGCAAGCCGCAAGGCTGCCTTGCGATGCGATTCCGCCGCCTGCGCGCGATTGGTGGCGCGCAGCATCAGCCAGACGGCCGCGCCGGTCCACACGGCCAGCAATACGCCGATCAGGGGAAGGAGTGCGGGCGAGACTTCCATTACCCGCCAGCTATGCGGCCAGCGGCGGGGATGCAATGCCCCGCCGCCCTATTGCCTTGCTTACCCGCCGAAAAACGGGCGTTTTGCGATCAGTAGCGGTAATGTTCCGGCTTGAACGGGCCTTCGACCGGCACGCCGATGTAGTCCGCCTGCTCCTTGCTGAGCTTGGTCAGCTTGACGCCCAGCTTGTCGAGGTGGAGCGCAGCGACCTTCTCGTCGAGGTGCTTGGGCAGGACGTAGACGTCGTTTTCGTAGTCGTCCGTGTTCTTCCACAGCTCGATCTGGGCCAGCACCTGGTTGGTGAAGGAACAGCTCATCACGAAGCTGGGGTGGCCGGTCGCGCAGGCGAGGTTCACCAGGCGGCCCTTGGCCAGCACGATGATTTCCTTGCCGTCGGGGAACTTCACCAGGTCGGTGCCGGGCTTCAGCTCGGTCCACTCGTAATTGTCGAGCGCGCTGATCTGGATCTCGCTGTCGAAGTGGCCGATGTTGCAGACAATGCTCATCGGCTTCATCGCCTTCATGTGTTCGGCGGTGATGACGTCCTCGTTACCCGTGGTGGTGACGAAGATGTCGGCGCGGGTGACCGCGTCTTCCATCGTCACGACCTCGTAGCCTTCCATCGCCGCCTGCAGGGCGCAGATCGGGTCGATTTCGGTCACGAGCACGCGTGCGCCGCCGTTACGCAGCGACTGGGCCGAACCCTTGCCGACATCGCCGTAACCGGCGACGCAGGCGACCTTGCCCGACAGCATCACGTCGGTCGCGCGGCGGATCGCGTCGACCAGCGATTCGCGGCAGCCGTAGAGGTTGTCGAACTTCGACTTGGTCACGCTGTCGTTCACGTTGATCGCCGGGAACGGCAGCTTGCCCTGCTTGGCAAGGTGGTAGAGGCGATGGACGCCGGTGGTGGTCTCTTCCGAAACGCCCTTAATGGCCTTCACCGTCTTGGTGAGGTAGCCCGGCTTCTTCTTCACGAAGTCCTTGAGCGCGCGCTGCATCTCGATTTCTTCGGCATTGGTCGGGGCCGGCATTTCCTCGCCCGCCTCGATGCGCGCACCCCACAGGGCGAACATGGTGGCATCGCCGCCATCGTCGAGGATCATGTTGGCGGTGCAGTCCGGGTCCTCATCGCTCGACCAGTCGAAGATGCGGCCGACATAGTCCCAGTATTCGGCCAGGCTTTCGCCCTTGATGGCGAAAACGGGAATATCCTGCGCGGCGATCGCGGCAGCGGCATGGTCCTGCGTGGAGAAGATGTTGCAGGTCGCCCAGCGCACTTCGGCGCCCAGCGCGGTCAGCGTCTCGATCAGTACGGCGGTCTGGATCGTCATGTGGAGCGAGCCGGTGATGCGCGCGCCCTTCAGCGGCTGCGCAGCGCCGTATTCCTCGCGCGTCGCCATCAGGCCCGGCATTTCGGTTTCGGCGATGCGGATTTCCTCGCGTCCGTAATTGGCGAGCGAGATGTCCTTGACGACGTAGTCGGTAAACTGGGCCACGAGCGGTCCTTTTCGTTCGATAGGATGGAACGGGTACCGCGCATACGAGAAGGGGCGGCACTGTTAGCGCCGCCCCTAGCTTGTGATTTATGGGAGGGCAACAGCGCCCCCTCTGCCGCCCTCCCTTGCGTATCCCGAAAGGCCTCAGCGCCGCGCGTAGCGGCCGCCGCCTGCCGGGCGCGGACCCAGCAGTTCGTCGGCGGCCTGCGCCAGCACGGCAGGATCCCTCGACTGCGAGAGGTCGGAGGTGATTTCCTTCAGTTCCGAACAGCCCAGCCAGGGATGGCCCTGTCCGTATTCGTTCGCCATTCCGACGCTCATCTTGTCGAGCGCCCGCTTCGCGCCGCGCGCGCCGTGGCGCTTGACGAGGCCCTGCTCCATCCGCCGTGCCGCACCGTTCAGCGTGTGCAGGTGGTTGGAAGAGAACTTGCGATAATGGTGCTGGAAGTCGTCCGAACCCATCCGGCACCGAAGCGAAGTCACCATCAGCATGATGTCCAGCTTGCGGATCTGCTCGTCGCCCGTCCCGGCGCTGGCAGTGGTAGGCACGCAAAGCAGCGCAGCGGCAGATGCCGCAAGCGCAATATCCCTCAGATTTTTCATAGTCCCTGGTCTCCCTTCGCGAGCGACCCGTTGCCCGCGATGGAAAACATGAGTGCAAAATTTTACCGGGAGTTAAAGCCGCGCAGTAAACCAACCTTAACCATCCGACTCCCTTGCATGCACGGCTCGTCGCTCTACATCGTGAGTGTGGATGGGAAGACACAGGAGTTTTATCAAATGACAATCGCTGTTGGCGACAGCCTCCCCGATGTGAAGCTGGTGAAGGCGACGCCCGATGGGCCTCAGCAGGTCCAGTCGAGCGAGTATTTCAAGGGCAAGACCGTGGCGCTGTTTTCGGTGCCCGGCGCGTTCACCCCGACCTGTTCGGCGCGCCACCTGCCCGGCTATGTCGACAAGGCCGAGGAACTGAAGGCCAAGGGCGTGGACGAGATTGCCTGCACCGCGGTCAACGACGCTTTTGTCCTGGACGCGTGGAAGAATGCTAACGAGGCCGGCGACGTGACTATGCTGGCAGACGGCAATGGCGACTTCGCCGAAGCTGTCGGCCTGACCATGGACGGTTCGGGTTTCGGCATGGGCAAGCGCGGCCAGCGCTATTCGATGCTTATCGAGGACGGCGTGGTGAAGCAGCTCAACGTCGAGGCGCCGGGTGACTTCTCGGTATCGAGCGCGGAGCACATGCTCGAGCAGATGTAAGCCTGCAATCTGTCCCGATTGCGGACAATCCTGCGCCCCGTCTTGCCTCGCAGCAAGGCGGGGCGCAGTCTTTGGTGCATGGCAGAGGGCAAAAACAGCGGCGACGAGAACTTCGGCATCCTGCTCGGCTGGAGCTCGACTCCGGCGGGAGAACGCATCGCGCTCAAGATGCAAAGCACCCGCAAGATCGTCGAAAGAGACGAGGACGTACGCGAATTCCGTTATTTCCTGAGCAAGGAACAGGCGGTCCAGCTGGGCAATTATCTCTTCACCGTCGTCGGCGAAACCGCCCCTGCCCCACGCAAGCGCGGCTTTTTCAGGCGCCTGATGGGCGGCTGATCATGGCTGGTAGGCTCCGGCCGGTCCTGCTCAACCTTCCGCCTTGGTGAAAAAGGCGGCTGTCATCGATCCTTCGGCCAGACCGCTGCAGCGCGAGCGCCACAGGCGGTTGTTGCGCGCGACGGCTTCCTCCGAATGCTCCATGCGCTTGGCATCGGCGAAACGTTCAAAATCGGCTGCGTGCTGCGCATTGACCGCCTGTTCGAGCCGCGCGCGGGCTTCGGTTTCAGTGAGGCCGCTTGCCATGGCGCTTTGCTGCGCATCCCTCGTCCAGCCGACTAGGCCATCGCGGTCGACCGTGTAACCCAGCTGTTCGCAGGTCTGTACCGAACTGACCGCAACGGCGATCTTCTCGTACTGCTCCGAATAGTCGGCTTGGGCGGCGGTTAGTCCGATCGCAACGAACGGAAGGGCCGAGACTAGAATTCCCATGGCAAGTCCTCTCCTGTTGATGCCCGGGAACCTGCGCCCCCGATACTGTCAGCTGGATGAACGGATCGATTGCCTCAACCGTAACCCATCAGGCTGAGCACTTCCTTGCGGCTGCGCTGGTCTTCGAGGAAGGTGCCCATCATCCGGCTGGTGATCATGCCGACGCCCGGCGTGCGCACACCGCGCGCGGTCATGCAGCTGTGCGCTGCCTCGATAACCACGGCCACGCCCTGCGGCTGGAGGTGTTCCCAAATGCAGTCGGCCACTTCGGCGGTCAGGCGTTCCTGCACCTGCAGGCGGCGGGCGAAGCCGTGGAGCACGCGGGCGAGCTTTGAAATGCCGACCACGCGGTCGTTCGGCAGGTAGGCGATTGCCGCCTTGCCGATGATCGGGGCCATGTGATGTTCACAATGCGACTGGAAGGGAATGTCCTTGAGCAGCACGATCTCGTTGTAGCCGCCGACTTCCTCGAACACGCGGCTGAGATGGTAGCCGGGGTCTTCACCGTAGCCGAGACAATATTCCTTCCACGCGCGCGCGACGCGCGCGGGCGTATCGACCAGCCCTTCGCGGGTCGGGTCGTCGCCGGTCCATTCGATCAGCGTGCGGATCGCCTGCTGCACGTGTTCGGGTACGGGCGGCTTGCCGCGCGGGTCGTCTTCGTCCGGTCCTACAAGGCTGCTCATTTGCCCCATTTTCCTCTGATTCTGCTGCGAACCCTCTCGAGCCGCGTTCCCTTGCGGAAAAGCCCGCCCTTTGCAAACGGCTCGAACATGTCGTCGGGATCTTCGGGGTCCAGCAGGCTGCTGTGCGCAACCTTCTTTTCCGCCTCGGTCAGTTCGGGCGGATGGTATCGCTTGAGGTTGCGCCCGCCTTCGCTGACGGTGTGGTCGATCATGCCCGCCATCGAACCGTAGCGCGCCAGCAGGTCGGGCATCTCGCTTTCCTCGACCCCGCAATGCTCGGCCAGCAGCGAATGGCGGATCGCGCGGATGGCGTCGACAGCGTGCTCGTTCCCCTTGCGCGCCGCATCGACGAATACGTCGCATTCGCTGTCCAGCCCCATCGACCGGTTGTTGAGATTGGCCGAGCCGATGCGGAAGATCTCGTCGTCGACGATCATCATCTTCGCGTGCACGTAGATCGGGGTTTCGCCGCTGTAGGGCATCCAGATGCTGAAGCGGTGGTTATCGTCCACTTCCTCGATGCAGCGCACCAGTTCGGCGCGGGCATGATCCATCGCCTGCTGTTCGAGCCAGCCGTCGGCATTGGCGGGATGGACGATCACGACCTCGGGCGGGTCGTCCTCCTGCATCCGAGCAAGGATTGCTTCTGCGACCTTGCGCGAGGCGAAGTACTGGCTCTCGGCATAGATGAACTTCTTCGCCCGCTGGACGTGCTGGACGAACAGCGCCTCGATTTCCTTCACCGCGTCCCAGTCGCGATAGGCGGCACGGGTCCGGGCGATGCCGACCTCCACGTTCTCGAAGGTCGGCTCCAGTTCCTTGGGCCACAGGCTGTCCGTCCGCGCCTTGATCGGCAGCAACGGCTTGCCGCCGGCGCGTTCCCAGCGGTCCAGACCCAGCTCGCTTAGCGCGTCTGCAATCGCGCCTTCCATCATCATGGTCGCATCGTGCCAGGGCTCGTAGGCCTGGCCGCGCGGCGTCTTGCGATGCGGATTGTCTTCTTCGTGGTCGCGCGTGTCCCAGCGCTTCACGGTCATGTCTATCCCGCCGCACACAGCCAGCCGGTTGTCGAGCACGGCGATCTTCTGGTGGTGGCTGCACCCGGTGGGGTGCGCGCTGTCGAACTTGAAATCGATCCGGCGGTGCCGTGCCCAGCGCATGAGGTCCCACCACATCGAGCCGCGCACGACGAACTTGAAGATCCCGAAGCTCCATTTCAGGATGCGGATCTCCAGCGTGGGACGGTGGCGCACCAGCCACGAAAAGAAGCCCCCCAGCCGTGAGGGAAATTCGCGCCGGTAAGGCCTTTGCCACCAGCGGCGCCCGTCAGTGAGGTGGATGCGCGTATCGAAGTCCCAGCCGATCAGGAAAATGCGGTGCTGCGCATTGAGCATCGCTTCCTGCATGGCGGCGAAATAGTCCGCCGCATCGATGATCACGCGCGCACGCTCGACCTTCTCGTAACGCCACACGCCCGGCTCGACGCCGTCGTCGAGCCGGGACACGCGTTTCGGATCGACCGGTTTTTCGGTGTCGTCCCCCACCCCCGTGGCCATCCTATTCCTTGGCGTCCTCTTTTTTCTCGGGCGTCACCTCGGCCTCGGCCTTCTCTTCCTTCTTCCGGCGTTCGAACACCTGGCGCATGTGCTTCATGTCGTCGTCTTCGAGATAGTTCTCGAAATCGGGGAAGTGCTCTTCCTCTTCCTCGTCGATGTGGTGGCGATAGTCGTGGGCGAAGGTCTTGAACTTGGTCAGCCAGCCGCCTTCCGACATGTCGGTCGCGGCAAGGTCGTTGAGCGCTTCGTCCAGCTCGTGATGTTCCGCGACCGAGTGGCGCGTCTCGTCCGTGGTCGGGGGCTTGCGCAGCATAGTCGAATAGAGCGCCTGCTCTTCGGCTGCGGCGTGGGCCTTCAGCTCCTTGGTCAGCTCCGTGAATAGCTCCTTGCGCTCCTCGCTCTCGCCGCTGGTGTCGAGCAGCTTGTCGATCAGGTCGCGGTGGCGGTCGTGATCTTCCTTTAGGCGTTCGAAGATTTCGGTGGCTTGGGTCATCGGGTTTCTCCTTTGCCTTCCTGAACAGGCGAAAGCCGAGCGGGTTCCGTTCTTGCAGGATGCGAATGCGCGACTCATATGAAGGCGATGCTCCACCTTCGCCCCGGCCCGACCCAGCAACAGATGCAGCAGATGGCGGAAGCCGTCCGCGCGACGCTGCCCGCGCAATTCCGCGAGCAGATGGAAGAGATCGTGATGAGGGTCGAAGAATTCGCCACGGACGAACAACTCGCCAGCGTCGGCCTCGACGATAAATGGGAGCTGAGCGGCCTTTACGAAGGCGTGTCGCTGCCCGACCGGTCAATCTGGGAAAGCGGACGCCAGCCTGCCCGCATCTGGCTGTTCCGCCAGCCGCTGATCGCCGAATGGCGCGATACGGGCGTGCGGATGGACGAGCTGGTGCGCCATGTCGTGATCCACGAAGCCGGCCACCATTTCGGCTTTAGCGACGACGACATGCACTGGCTGGAAGACCAGGAAGACTGATTTCACCGGCGCCGAAACCAAAAAAGCCCACGACCCTTGCGGGTCATGGGCTTGTTTGGCGCGCCAGGAAGGATTCGAACCTCCGACCGCCTGATTCGTAGTCAGGTACTCTATCCAGCTGAGCTACTGGCGCGTTGGAGGGCGGCACATAGGCAGGTGCTCTGCCCTTGGCAACACCTAATCGGGCATTTTTTCCAGCAGGCGTGCGGCAAGCGCGATATCGAGCGGCGGCTTGTCCAGTCCGGCGATGGCATCGGGCGCGAACCAGGCGACCTCGCCGCCTTCCAGCGCTGCCACCTCGCCCGTCCAGCGGCTGCAGGTGTAAAGCAGGATTACAATCGGCGCCCTGCCCTCTCCCTGCGCCTCTTCAGCAAAGCAGCAGGGCGCAAGGTCGGCTTCGCGAATCGCGATGCCCAGCTCCTCGCCGATCTCGCGAACCAGCGCAGATGCAGGCTTTTCAGCCGGTTCGACCTTGCCGCCGGGGAATTCCCACAGGCCGCCGTGATGCTTGTTTACGGGTCGCTTGTGCAGCAGCCAGCGCCCGCTTGCGTCCTGCAGGGCCAGCGCCACCACGCACATCCATGTCGGATTATTTTCCAAAAGCGAGATCCTTCGAAACCCTTTCTTAACGGGTCACCGCGTAGTTCGACGATGTCAGCTACGAATTCAATCGAGGGGCAGGACAAGTGATCGAATTTCTCAAAAATCTGGGACGCGATGACTCCGGCGCCACCGCTATTGAGTACGGGCTGATCCTCGCTCTGATCTTTCTCGGCATGATGACCGCCGTGACTGGGGTCGGTCAGACCACCATCAACATGTGGAACAACGTCAGCACGACTGTCGCCACGGTTACCGGGGTCTGAGGCGAGAAAACCAAAGACGGTTGGCGATTAGGGAATTGTCAACTTGTCCGAGGCAGAAAGAGGATAGCTCGAACCGCAACAGGGGTGAGAGCCGGGTATTGAAGACTGAACCAGGAGACTAGACATGAAGTTCATCAACAAGCTGCGTCGCAACGAAGAAGGTGCAACCGCCATCGAGTACGGCCTGATTGCCGCTCTCATCGCCGTTGCTGCGATCACTGCCATGCAGAGCCTCGGCCAGGAGCTGAGCACCACGTTCAACACGACCGACTCGGCAATGGCAACCGCCAACGCTGCTGTCTAATCGACACGGCTTTCAGCCAAACAGAAAGGCGGCGAGGTCACCCTCGCCGCCTTTTTTGTTGCGCGGAATGAAAGCGCGGCGACCTAGCGGCCGCGCACGACGATCTTCACCTTCTGGCCCGCGCGAACGGTGTCGCTGGACGACAGGCCGTTGAGTACGCGGAAGCGCGTTTCCTGCGCATTGGAATAGGCCATCTTCGCAGCCATCGTGGCTACTGTGTCCCGCGAACCCACCGTCACTACGTCGATGCTGCGCGGAATGACATTCGCCGCCTCGGTGGTGGAGATGCGCCGCATCGACTGGAACATGGCGTTGAAGGTCCCCGACTGGCCGGCCGGCGTCAGCGCGAGGAAGTGGTAAGCCCGGTCGTTTGCAAATTCATACGCGAACACGGTCACATCGACCTGCTGCCCGCCATTCGCCACTCGCGCGGTGCCATAAGCGGCCGGAAGGCCGTTCACAGTCGTGCGCTGGATGCTGGACGGGGTGATCTGCTGCTGCTGGCTGAGCGCCGCAAAGACGCTGCTGACATAGCTCTGCAGATTGCCGTTGTACGGGCCCATCGAGAACTGGGCCTTGCCGCTCTGCCCGCTGATAGTCACCGCGCGCGTGCCGTTGACCATGTAGAAGCCCTGCGGCGCGGTAAAGGCGAGGCGCAGGTCCGGATGGATGAACTGGCGCCCTTCGACCACGCCCTGCTGCGGATCGTCGCCGTACAGGATGCCGTCGATACGCGTCAGGAAGGTGTCGCGGTTGGTCACCCCGCCCGTGCCGCCGGTCTGCTGCGCGAAGCTGAGCGCGGTCTGCACGCGGCTTGCCGGATCGGGGTGGGTCGAGGCCCATTCGGGCAGGCGCGCATTGTCGCGGCCCATCAGCTGCGCATCGAGCGCGTTCTGCGCCGCCAGGCTCGACAGCACCGTCGCCATGGCGCGCGTGTCGTAACCGGCGGTGTTGAGGTATTGGATGCCGAGACGGTCCGCCTCGAGCTCCTGCTCGCGGCTGAACTTGAGCGTCAGCAGCTGCGAGCCCTGCAGCGACAGCTGTCCGAGCTGCTGGCCGAGGCCCGAATTACCGAGCAGGACGGAACTGGCGATCGCGCCGAGCACCCCGAGGATGGAGTTGCGCTGCGCGGCCTGCTGGCGACGCTGCGAATGGCGCGCGGCAACGTGGCCGACTTCGTGGCCCAGCACGCCGGCCAGTTCCGCCTCGTTGTTCATCAGCGCGACCAGCTGGCGCGTCGTGTAGACGTAGCCGCCGGGGATCGCGAAGGCGTTGTTCACCGGGCTGTTGAGCAGCGACACGGTGAAGGCGCTGCGGGCATTGCCGAGGCCGGACTGCACCGCGATGTTCTGTCCGACAGTCTCAACGTACTGTGCCTGCGGGCCGGTCATCGCGCCGCCGAATTCGGCAAGCAGCTGCGGATGCGCCTGTGCGCCCTGCTGCGCTTCGCCCTGCGAGATCGGTGCCGAGCTGTCGGGAATGGTGGCGCAGCCGGTCAGCGCGAGCGCGAGCGTCGCGGTCGAGGCGGCGAGTGTCTTCATTGCGGACATTGGGTTCCCCTTGATTCTGGCCTTGCGGGTCCCACCGCCGCCGGGCCGATTCTTATACGCTAGGGGAAACAGGGGGATGCGGCTAATTGTTCCCGCATCCCGAAACTAAGGCTCAGCCCGCGATCTTGAGGAAGCGTTCCTCGCGCATCCGCATCAGCTCTTCGGGCGAATAGCGCGACAGCATATCGAGTTCCTCGCCGATCGCCTCGCCCAGCGCATGAGCGGCTGCACGTGGGTCGCGGTGCGCCCCGCCGACGGGCTCGGCAACGATCCGGTCGATGACGCCGAGCTCGGCAAGGTTCTGCGCCGTCACCTTCATGGCTTCGGCTGCATCGGGCGCCTTTTCGGCGGTGCGCCACAGGATCGAGGCGCAGCCTTCGGGCGAAATCACCGAATAGACCGCATGTTCGAGCATCAGCACCCGTTCGGCGCTGGCGAGCGCGACCGCGCCGCCCGAACCGCCCTCGCCCACGATGGTCGCGACCATCGGGACCGGCAGTGCCAGGCACGCCTCGGTCGAACGGGCGATGGCTTCTGCCTGCCCGCGCTCTTCTGCCTCGACGCCCGGGAAGGCGCCCGAGGTGTCGACCAGCGTCACCACCGGCAGGCCGAAGCGGCCCGCCAGTTCCATCAGGCGGATCGCCTTGCGGTAGCCTTCGGGCTTACCCATGCCGAAATTGTGGCGCAGGCGGCTGGCGGTATCATTGCCCTTTTCATGGCCGATCAGCACGACCTTGCGGCCGTCCAGCTTGGCAAAGCCGCCCATGATCGCTTCGTCCTCGCCATAGGCGCGGTCGCCGCCCAGCGGCACGAATTCCTCGAACGCATATTCCACGTAGTCGCGGAAGTGCGGGCGCGAGGGATGGCGGGCGACCTGCGTCTTTTGCCAGGGCGTCAGCGCGGCATAGGTCGTTGCAAGCAGGTCCGCGCTCTTGAGTTCGAGGCGCTGCAGCTCGTTGGAAATGTCGACGTCGTCGCCCTCGGCCGCATTGCGCAGTTCGGCAATGCGCGCTTCGAGCTCGGCAACCGGCTTTTCGAATTCGAGATAGGAAATCATCGCAGACCCGCTAGTCGCTCGCGCGCGGACGGGCAAGGGGATGGCGTTCGTTCACCAGCTTTACCAACCGTGTCGCATCGACATGGGTGTAGATCTGCGTGGTCGCAATATCGGCGTGGCCGAGCAATGTCTGCAGCGCGCGCAGGTCCGCCCCGCCCTCCAGCAGATGGGTCGCAAAGGCGTGGCGCAGCACGTGGGGGCTGAGTTTTTCGGGCGGCAAACCGGCGCGCACCGCCAATTCCTTGAGCAGCTGGAACAGCCTGACGCGCGAGATATGCCCGCTGCGCGAGGGAAAGAGGAAGCGCGAGCCCTGTTCGCGCAAGGCTAGCCAGCGCGACAGTGCCTGCTTCGCCCGGCGGCTGACCGGCACCATGCGCGCCTGCCCGCCCTTGCCGGTGACGGTCAGGAACGGCTCGTCGCGCGGGACCGCCGAAATCGGCAGCGAGACGAGTTCCGTCGCACGAAGGCCCGATCCGTAAAGCAGTTCGAGCATCGCCAGCATGCGCACAGCCTCGGGCCGGTCGCTGGCGGCCTCGTCCTCGGCGCGGGCGAACAGGGCCTCGACCTGCGCATGGTTGAGGATCTTGGGGAGCGGCCGCCGCGTGGCAGGGCGCGGCAGGGCATGGGTCGGATCGTCTTCGCGCAGCCCCTCGTCGAGGAGGAAGCCGTAATACTGCCGCAGCGCCGAAATCTTGCGCGCCATGGTCGATGCCGCGAGCGAGGCCCAGCCCTGCCCCAGCTTCGACAGCTGTGCGGCAGATGCCCCGGCGAGGTCGCCGCCCAGCAGTTCTTCCGCCTGCGCCAGGTCGCGCCCATAGGCGAGGATGGTGTTGCGCGCCGCGCCGCGTTCGGCGGCGAGCATGGCGAGGAAATCCTCGATCGTGCCCCTGGGAGCAGCCACCGCCGGCTCAGGCCCGCGCGACCGCCTCCGCGGCGATCATCCGGGCTTCGGCTTCCATCCCCACGCGGTTGAGCGCGGAAACGATGTGATAAAGGTGGCGCGCGGTCATGCGGTCCCAGCTGTCGCCCTGCATGCCGAGGCCGGCGAGATAGGCGACGAGCGCACGGTTCTCCACCGCGGCCGCGCGGTCGATCATCTGCGTCCAGCGTGTCGGCGCACCGAGGTTCATTTCCAGACGCTGCGAATATTCGGAAATCTCCGCCTCGTTCACCCGCCCGAGGCCTGCAAGCCCGGCGAGCAGCATGCGCGACTTGCGGCTGTCTCGCGAGTCATCGTCATCGAAAAACGTGTCGAGTTGGCCGTCGCTGACCGTCCCGCCGCGCGGATTGGCCAGTGCCAGCAGTGCCCAGCCGAGGCTTCCGGCCTCCACAGCGTCGCCCCAGCGCAGCGCATCGCGTTCGAGGCCCGCAGTCAGCATGGAGGCGATCAGTTCGCCCGCGTCATCGGCGAAATCGTCGCTCGGCGTTACGCGCGCGGCGGCATAAGCGGTCAGGACCATGCGCCCGTAATCGGCATCGCTGCCGCTCCACACCTCGCGGATGGCCGCGACGCGGTTGGCAGGCGAGGGATCGACATAGGCATCGCGCAGGCGGGATGCGGTGGTCAGCGCAGGCCCCTCACCCGCGTCGGTGCGCGCCGCGTAGAGTTGGCCATAGAGATCGACGATGGCCTTTGCCGAGAGCACGCCCGAAGCTGCCGCGACGTCGGCCCCGCGAATGCGCTGCGTGACCGGCAGGGCGGGCGTGATCGCTTCGGAGATCAGGTAGGTCGCGCCCAGGTCGTCGGTCAGGTTCTCCGGAAGCGGTTCGCCCAGCGCATTGGCCAGCGCGAAACGCCAGGGCGTCATCGAATCGATGCCGTCCCACTCGATCGTCACCGCGCGGCGACCATCGCCTGCCGCCCCGGCGAAGCGCTGGGCCAGCAGCACGTCGATCCGCGCATCTCCCTCGGCGCGGGAGAGCAGGCGGCGAAGGTCGTTCTGGGCGCGCTGCGATTCGCCCGCGAATGCCGCGCAAATGCCTTCGAGCATGGCCCAATTGGCAATCTCGTCCGTGCCGGTGCCGAGGCGGACCGAAGGGCAGGCCCCGACGATGTCGGCCGTGCCGATATAGGCATCGACTGCGGCCTGCGTCAGCGCAGGCGAATAGTTCGCCGTGTCGATATCCTGCACCAGCGCGCGGGCGGCGGCATATTCGCCCATGGAATTGAGCACCCGCACGCGCAGGGTGGCGAATTCGATCGGGCTCATGCCCTGCGGCGCATCGAGACGGCTGGCGAGTGCGCGGCGCATGAGGATGTGCCCCCAGCGCGACACCATGGGCCCGCGGATGCCTCCCAGCGTGGCGCGAACGAGTCCGGCAGGCTGGTTCGCGAGCGAGAGCGGCGGCAAACCACCTTCCGAAGCGGCGATCACCCCGACCCGCGACAGCGAACGGCGCGCGGCAGGCGGAATGTCGAAGCGGGGCTTGAGGCCGAGGACGTCGTCCAGTTCGGCAGTGCTCATCGCCTCGAGTTCTTCGACCGAGGGAATATCGGACAGGTCGATGCCAGAGGTGTCGACCGGCTCGGGCGCGCTCGGCAGGGGCTGGACGACTTCACCGGACTGGCCCGCAGGGGCGGAGGGCGCTGGCGATGCGGCCGGTGCTGGCGCGCGGGCAGGCGCCGGGCTCGGCACGGGCGTATTGGCGGAAGACGGCAGGATGCTTTCCGGCGCACGCTGGGCCAGCACCACCGTGGAAGACAGGACGAGCGCCGCGCCAGCGAGCCAATAGCCGCGGCTCATCGGGCGATCTCCGGCACTTCGACAGGCTCGGTAATCGGCCGGATCGGCTCTTCGCCGCCGTCGATCCATGCGATGACGAGCACGGCCAGCAGGGCGAGCGCAGCGATCCCCAGAATGCGCGGGCGTTTCACGGCCAAGATTTTCGTATCCTCGATCAACAATCCGTGTGACTTGCCCGCGCCCTAGCCCATCTATAGGCCGAGCGGCAATGAACAACGCGCACAAGCCTTCCGAAACGGTGGACCGTGCCGGCATCGCCAGCAGGCTGGACCGGCCGCTGGTGCTCGTTGGCCTGATGGGCGTGGGCAAGACCAGCATCGGGCGACGGCTCGCGGGCGCGCTCGGGCGCGATTTCGTCGATGCCGACGAGGAGATCGAAAAGGCGGCCGACCGGAGCGTCTCCGAAATATTCGAAGAGCATGGCGAAGCCTATTTCCGCGACGGCGAACGCCGCGTGATCGCGCGGTTGATGGAAGAAGGTCACGGCGTCATCGCGACGGGCGGCGGTGCCTTCGTCGATCCCGAAACCCGCGCACTGGTTCTGGAAAAGGGCGTAGCGGTGTGGCTCGACTGCGACCTCGACACTTTGGTCGAGCGCACGTCGCGCCGTAACACACGGCCGCTGCTCAAGACCGGCGACCCGCGCGAAATCCTGTTCAACCTGAAGGAACAGCGTGGTCCTGCCTATGCCGAGGCGCAAATCCACGTCGTGACCGGCGACGGTCCGCACGATGCAGCCGTGAACCGAATACTGGAGGAACTGGCCGCATGGCTGTGATCGACGTCGCCCTGGCCGGGCGCAGCTACGAAGTGCGCGTGGAGCACGGCCTGCTGGCCGCCATCGGCGAACAGGCCGCGCCGTTCCTGCGCAAGGCGAGCGTGCCGATCGTCGCCGATGCCAATGCGCGCAAGCACTGGGGCGAGGCGGTCGAGGCATCGCTGCGTGCTGCCGGCAAGGAGCCGCGCTGGTACGAGGTCGTGCCAGGTGAAGGATCGAAAAGCTGGGACAGCCTTGCCCGCCTGACCGACTGGCTGCTGGCCGAAGGGGTGGAGCGCGGCGATCATGTGCTGGCACTGGGCGGCGGGGTCGTGGGCGACCTCACCGGGTTCGCCTGTGCCATCCTGAAGCGCGGCTGCGGCTTCGTGCAATTGCCGACCACCTTGCTGGCTCAGGTCGACAGTTCGGTCGGCGGCAAGACCGCGATCAACACCGCTGCGGGCAAGAACCTCGTCGGGGCGTTCCACCAGCCGGGCCTGGTACTGGCCGATCTCGACGCGCTCGGCACTCTGCCCGCCCGCGAAATGCGCGCCGGCTATGCCGAGGTGCTCAAATACGGAATCCTTGGCGATGCCGGCTTCTTCGACTGGCTTGAAGCGAACGGGGCCAGGGTGCTGGCTGGCAATGCCGCTGCGCTCGAACACGCCGTGGCTACCAGCGTTGCGATGAAGGCGCGGATCGTCGCCGAGGACGAGCGCGAGACTAGCGGCGCGCGCGCCCTGCTCAACCTCGGGCACACATTCGGCCATGCGCTGGAGGCGGAAACGGGCTTTTCCGATCGCCTGCTCCACGGCGAAGGCGTGGCGCTCGGCATGGTGCTGGCAGCCCGCTATTCCGCACGGCGCGGGGAAATTTCCACCGACGCAGCCGAACGCGTCACGCGCGCGGTCGATACCGCTGGACTTCCGGCGGAGATTTCCGCCCTCGGCCTCAGGTGCGACGGACGCGCGCTGGCCGATCACATGCTGCACGACAAGAAGATGGATGCGGGCACCCTGCCCTTCATCCTCTTGCGCGGCATCGGTGATGCTCACCTCGCGAAGGATGTCGAACTGGCCGATGTCGCGGCGTTCCTCGACGAACAGCTGCAGGCGCATTAGGACTGCCACGCATGACGCGCTTCATCGACCTGTCCATCCCGATCACCAACGACGTGGTCTCGGACCCGGAGGTGATGCGGCCGAAAATCCAGTACATGACCCACGAGAATACGTGGGAACAGATCGCCATGTTCTTCCCCGGCCTCGAAAAGAGGGACCTGCCCGACGGCGAAGGTTGGGCAGTGGAGATGCTGGAGCTTTCCACCCACAACGGTACCCACATGGACGCGCCGTGGCACTACCACTCGACGACCGACGATGGCGCGCGCGCCGCGCCCAGCATCGACGAGGCGCCGCTCGACCGGTTCTTTCGCCCCGGTGTGAAGCTCGATTTCAGCCATTTGCCGCACGGCCACGTGGTGAGCGCAGCCGAGGTGGAACAGGCTTTCGAGAAGATCGGCTACGACCTCCAGCCGCTCGATATCGTCCTCGTCCAGTCGGGTGCGGTTTACGGGACGGAGAATTTCACCGACCAGGGCGTCGGCCTTGGCGCGGAAGCGACCCTGTGGCTCACCGAAAGGGGCGTGGAAGTGGTCGGCACCGATGCATGGAGCTGGGATGCGCCCTTCAGCCACACCGCGCGGCGCTGGGCGGAAAAGCGCGACCCCGCGATCATCTGGGAAGGCCACAAGGCGGGCCGCATCAGGCCCTATTACCAGATCGAGAAGCTGACCAATCTCGCCGCCCTGCCCGACCACGGCTTCACCTTCAGCTGCTTCCCCGTGAAGATCGAGCGCGCCAGCGCAGGCTGGATCCGCGCGGTCGCGATGGTGGAAGACTGACCATGCGGATCGCCGAGGCGAGCCTGGCGGACCCGGCGGTTCGCGACCTCATCGCTTTCCACCAGCAGGACATGGATGCCGTGTCACCGCCCGGCACCAGCTTCGCGCTCGACCTCTCCGGCCTTTCGGGGCCCGAGACGACCGTGCTGGGCGCATGGGAAGGCGAGGAACTGGTCGCCATCGGTGCCCTCAAGCGGCTCGGCAGCGGGCAAGCGGAACTGAAATCGATGCGCACGCGGCCCGAACATCTCGGCAAGGGAATTGCGAAAGCGGTGCTGGAGGCGCTGATCGACCTTTCACGCGCGGAAGGGATTGCGCGGCTGAGCCTGGAAACGGGGACTTCGGACGAGTTCGTCCCCGCCATCAGGCTCTATACGAAATACGGTTTCGAACGCGGCGATGCCTTTGCGGACTACGTCAACGGGCCGCACAACCAGTGCTACCACCTCCCGCTGACGGAATGAACCTGCTCAGCCCGCGCGCGGTTCGAGCCGGGTGACCTTGGCCCCTGCGCCGACCGGCTGGTAATCGGCCAGCATCGCGTCGTGTTCTTCGAAAAGGCGTTCGATTTCAGGGCGGCGTTGCAGCAGCATCTGCGCAATGCCCGGTGCGAGGCTGTCGCCTTCGCCGATCTTTCCGAGAATGCCAGCGAGGTCCGCGATCGTCGCGTCCTCGGGCGTCTTGTGGTAATTGCCCCTGGTATCGAAGAAGCCTGTGCCCCTGTGTGCCATGCGATAACTCCTGTGCGTGTTGCGTCAGAAGCGAACCGAAGGTCCTCAATATCTCCAGCTTACCGAGTCGGTAAAAGCCCGTTCACCATGTTTGGGTGCAATGCAGCGAAATTCGCAAGGAATGTCGCGCAACCCTTTCAAAAGATTGCGCGGCACTATCCTTAATCGCGCAAGCCGCTTGCCTATTCGAGTTCGAGGATGACCTCGTCCACCGCCAGGCTGTCGCCCTCGCCCGCGTTGATCTTGCCGACCACGGCCTGTTTTTCGGCGCGAAGGATGTTTTCCATCTTCATCGCTTCCACCGTGGCGAGCGGCTGGCCGGGCTGCACTTCGTCCCCTTCGGCGACGTGCAGCTTCACCAGCAGGCCGGGCATGGGGCAGATGAGCATCTTCGAAAGATCCGGCGGCTCCTTCTCGATCATGTACGATGCGAGGTGGGCGATGCGTGTCTGAAGGATACGCAGGCTGTGCGTCGCGCCGCGCGTGGTGATGGCATAGCCGGTGCGTGTGGGCTTCAGCTGCAACGTCAGCGCCTCGCCCTCCGCCTCGAGGTCGATCATCGTCTCGCCGGGCGTGTATTCCATGTCGAGATCGACCGGCTGGCCATCGACCGTGATAGCATCTTCTTCGAGCACGACGCGGTAATCGGTCTCGCCGAGCCGCACGGTCCAGTCGCCCGGCGCGTAGAAATCGCCGTCGAGCTGCTGGTCGATGCGCCGCGCGCGGTCGGCATCGGCAGTCGCGATGACCCCGCCGACGGCTGCCAGAACACGCTTCAGATCGTCCGAGGCGGCTGCGCCCTCGAAGCCGTCGGGATATTCCTCGGCGATGAAACCGGTGGTCAGTTCACCCGAACGGAAGCGCGGGTGCTGCATGATCGCGCTGAGGAAATCGACATTGTGGCCCAGCCCTTCGATGCGGAAGGCGTCGAGCGCCTGCACCTGCAGGTCTGCCGCCTCGTCGCGCGTTTCGCCCCAGGTGATCAGCTTGGCGATCATCGGGTCATAGAACATCGACACCTCGCCGCCTTCGAACACGCCGTCATCGACGCGCACACCGGCAACGCCGCGGCGGCCGTTCTCCGCCCCGTCGTCGGCCCAGGGCTCGACCGGCGGCTGGTAGCGCACGAGGCGGCCCGTCGACGGCAGGAAGCCGCGATAGGGGTCTTCGGCATAGACGCGGTTCTCGATTGCCCAGCCGTCGATCTTCACGTCGTCCTGCGTGATGGAAAGCTTCTCGCCTGCTGCCACGCGGATCATCTGCTCGACGAGGTCCACGCCGGTGATCGCCTCGGTGACGGGATGTTCCACCTGCAGGCGGGTGTTCATTTCGAGGAAGTAGAAGCTCTCTCCGGTCTTGTCGGCGCCGGAGACGATCAGTTCGACCGTGCCCGCGCTGTGATAGCCGACCGCCTTGGACAGGGCGACGCACTGTTCGCCCATGGCCTTGCGCATTTCGGCGCTGACGAAGGGCGACGGCGCTTCTTCGACCACTTTCTGGTGGCGGCGCTGGATCGAGCATTCGCGCTCGTTGAGGTAGATGACGTTGCCGTGCTTGTCGCCGAGGATCTGGATCTCGATGTGGCGCGGGTCTTCGATGAACTTCTCGATGAAGACGCGGTCGTCGCCGAAGGAATTGAGGCCTTCGCGCTTCACGCTTTCGAAGCCTTCGCGCACGTCCTTCTCGCTATAGGCGAGGCGCATGCCCTTGCCGCCGCCGCCGGCGCTGGCCTTCATCATGACCGGATAGCCGATGTCGTTCGATATCTCGACCGCATGCTCGGTATCGCGGATTTCGCCGACGAAGCCGGGGACCACGTTCACGCCCGCTTCGCGCGCGATCTTCTTGCTCTCGATCTTGTCGCCCATTGCGGCGATGGCCTTGGTCGGCGGGCCGACGAAGGCGATGCCTTCCTTGTCCAGCGCTTCCACGAAGCTCGCGCGTTCGGACAGGAAACCGTAGCCCGGATGGACCGCATCCGCACCGGTCTGCTTGCAGGCGGCGATGATCTTGTCGGCGATGAGGTAGCTTTCGGACGCCGGGGCCGGACCGATGTGCACCGCCTCGTCCGCCATCCGCACGAATGGCGCCCGCGCATCGGCATCGGAATAGACCGCCACGGTGGCGATCCCCATGCGCTTGGCCGTCTTGATGACGCGGCAGGCGATTTCGCCGCGATTGGCGATCAGGATTTTCTTGAACATTCAGGCTCCGGGAGCGGCAGAGGTCATGCTTAAGCCTATGCCGCCCCTTCGGAGCCACTTCAAGTCATGCTCAGTGATCGGCGTGCGCGTGTCCGATGTAGCTGGTCTCGCGCGCAATGAGGGAATCGAATTCCTCCAGCAATTTCTGCGCCTTGTCCCGGCCGCCGGCCAGCTTGGACAGCTGTTCCATCCAGGCGACATCATCGGGCGAAGTGGCCCAGGTCAGGTCGTTCGGCCCACCTTCCATGGGAAAGACATACATCAGGTCCCATTCGCCGGTGTTGAGATGGATGCCGTGGATGCCGCTCTTCTTGCCGGTCATGCCGTCGGCCTTGGCGAAATAGTCGCGGATGATTTCCGTCCCGCGTCCGCGCTTGCCCTGCTTGAATTTGGTCAGGACCACGCGGGCCCAGGTCACGCCTTCCATGCGTTCCGGCCCTTCCTGGGCCATGGCAGGTGCGGCGGGAAGTGCGAGCCCGATTGCGGCTGCGGCGAGTAAAAGCTTCTTCATACGTCCTCTCCCTTCAAGGAATGCGGCCCTGAGAAGCGATCCGAATTGTAATGATGCTGTTGTCCCCCAGCGGCGCGAAAGACACGCCTTTTCCCGCCGGGAGTCAAGGAAGGCGCCTAAGCGGCTGCCTCAGCTGGATTTTTCCGCATAGGCGACGAGCGCTTCGGCATAGGCACCGGCGCCGCGGCGGTCGCCCTCGCCGTCCAGCAGGGTGCGCATCGCACCCGCCAGCCGCTCCACATTCCCGCGCGACAATTCGCCCAGCGGCGAGACGTAGATGCCGATGGTGAAGAGGATCGCGCCCGTTTCGGGCAAGCGGCGCAGCGTCTGGCGTTCGGAGCGAACGAACAGCGTCTCGCCCGCATTGTCGGGGGTCACATGGGCAAAGGCCTGTGCCGGAGGCTCCGCCACCCAGCGCCGCTCGCCCGTGGCAGCGATGAACCAGTTGCAGCGCCCGTAAATCGCGCCTGCCTTCAGCTTGGCCATGAAATGGTCGACCCCGCTGGCGAGCTGCTCCTCGTAGCCCTGGATTGGCGCGTGGAGGGCGCGCAAGGGCAGCCCCAGCTTGTCCGCCGGGGTCCAGTCCGACGGCCATGCGACCGCCGCACCGACCAAGCGGTACTGGTCGTCGCCTTCGCGAAGGGTGAGAAGGCACATGTCCTCGTGATGCGTGCGGGCCGCTTCCGGCAGCCCGCCCGACAGGCCGAGCATGGCGGCAAGCTCCGCCCCCGGTGCCTCGCCCTCCGGCGAAATCTGGATGCCTTGCGGATAGGCTGCAAACCCCGCCTCGCGTGCAGCAAGGTCGGGATCGGGCTGGAGCCACTTGTCCTCGTCCAGCTTGGCGAGCCCCATCTTCAGCACCCCGCCACCGCGTGCCTTGGGGAGCAAGTCGTCGACGGAGAAGCCGAGATTCATCGGTCGTTGCGCCGCTGGAAAAGCCAAGACATGAGCAGGCCGCCTGAGAAGAACGCTGTCGGGACGCCGTAGAACATGACCGCTCGCCCAGTTTCGGTGATGCAGTTGGTCGTCTCAGCGCAATCGCCCAGTGACGCCGCTAGCATGAAGTATGCGGAAGCAAGTCCACCAACAACCGCATAGAGCGCGCAACCTGCCCTTTGCCAAAAGGAAAAGCCAGGGCGGTCCCCATAGGTCACTCGGCAGGCTCCATGACCTTGCAGGCGCGCATCGGCTCTTCCTGCTTGAGCGCGGTGAGGCCCAGCTTGGCGAAGAGCGCCGCATCGCTGTCGTCGCCCGCATTGGGTGCGGTCAGCAGCTTGTCGCCGGTGAAGATCGAATTCGCACCCGCCATGAAGCACAGCGCCTGCGTCGCCTCGCTCATGCTCTCGCGACCGGCGGAAAGGCGGACCATCGACATGGGCATGGTTATACGCGCAACCGCCACGGTGCGCACGAACTCGATATCGTCGATCTTGGCGAGTGGCGTATCGGCCAGCATGTCGCCCAGCACCGTGCCCTTGACCGGCACCAGCGCATTCACCGGCACGCTTTCGGGATGGCGTTCGAGCGTGGCGAGCGTGTGGACGAAGCCCACCCGGTCCTCGCGCGTCTCGCCCATGCCCACGATCCCGCCGCTGCACACATTGATGCCCGCATCGCGCACGTTCTGCAGCGTGTCCAGCCGGTCCTGGTAGTTGCGCGTCGAGATCACGCGCTCGTAATACTCCGGCCCGGTGTCGACATTGTGATTGTAGTAATCGAGGCCCGCTTCCTTGAGCATCTCCGCCTGTTTCGGCGTCAGCATGCCCAGCGTCATGCAGGTTTCGAGGCCCATCGCACGCACGCCCTTCACGATCTCGACGATCGCGGGCATGTCGCGGTCCTTGGGATTGCGCCATGCCGCGCCCATGCAGAAGCGCTGGGAGCCTGCATCCTTTGCCTGCGCGGCGCGCTGGAGGACAGATTGCACCTCCATCAGCTTGGTCGCCTCGACCCCGCTGTCTGCCTTCACCGACTGCGAGCAATAGCCGCAATCTTCCGGACACCCGCCGGTCTTGATCGACAGCAGCGTGCAGAGCTGGATTTGCTCGGGCGGATGGAACTCGCGGTGGACGGTGGCGGCTTGGAACAGCAGTTCGGTAAAGGGCAGGTCGAACAGCCCCGCGATCTCCTCGCGGGTCCAGTCGGTTCGGATTTCGGTCATTCGGAACTTTCGAGAAATTTGATGTAGGGCCCGAATGCAGCTTCGAGCGACGCGATGCGCATACGGGCGTGAAGAGTGAGGCAGGTCTTGTAAGCGACGAAGTCTTCGTAGCCTTCTTCCAGAGTCACATTCTGGGCAGCGCATTCAGCCTTGCGGTAGGCATGCCACTGGAGGTCCGCCGTATCGAAGATTTCCCGCATTTTGGTGCGCGGATCTATGGAAGGGTCGCCCCCGCCCCCATCGAGGCTCATGGTCGAGAATCGGTCGCCAACCAACCTGATCTTGCCGCGAAGCTCGTCGAGTTTGCTGTCGGCCTCCTCCAAGGCGCGTTCGGCGCACTCGGCATTGTGGGCGCCATCCCGAATCCGTTCGCAACCTTCGGGTATCGGGAGTGCAGCGAACTGCGCTGCAAAAATGACTGCGATCACTCCGCCGCCTCGTCAAGGTCCTCTCCGGCAGGCGGCATGTTGTGGCCGAGCAGGCGCAGCACGTCTGCGGCACACTCCACGACATTGCTGCCCGGGCCGTAGATGCCCTGCACGCCTGCGCGCTTGAGGAACTCGTAGTCCTTCTGCGGGATCACGCCGCCGGCGATCACCTTGATGTCGCTGCGGCCCGCTTCCTTCAGCAGGGTGATGAGTTCGGGAATGAGGGTCTTGTGGCCCGCCGCAAGGCTGCTCGCCCCGATGGCGTCGACATCGTTTTCGAGCGCCATGTCACGCGTTTCCTCCGGCGTCTGGAACAGCGGGCCGGAAACGACCTCGAACCCCATGTCGGAGAAGGCGGAGGCGATCACGTTGGCGCCGCGGTCGTGGCCGTCCTGACCCATCTTGGCGACCATCAGCTTGGGCGCACGGCCAAGGCGACGCTCGACCGCCTTCACGCCTTCGACCACCTGCCGGTAGCGCGTGTCGTCCGAATAGGCTTCCGAATACACGCCGCGCACCGGACGCGGCATTGTGTCGTAGCGGCCATAGGCGTCTTCCATCGCCTGGCTGATTTCACCCAGCGTCGCATCCTGGCGCGCCGCCTCTACCGCGAGGGCGAGCAGGTTGCCTTCCTTCTGCGCCGCCCCGCGCGCCAGCGCATCGAGCGCGGCCTTGCAGGCGAACTCGTCGCGGCCTTCGCGCACGGCCTTGAGGCGAGCGATCTGGCTCTGGCGGACGGCGTGGTTGTCGATGTCGAGCGTGTCGATATCGGCCTCTTCCGGCAGGCGGTACTTGTTCACGCCGACGATCACGGTCTCGCCCTTGTCGACGCTGGCCTGCTTGGCCGCAGCGGCCATCTCGATCTGCGCCTTGGGTTTGCCGCTGGCGACGTATTCGGTCATGCCGCCGGCCGCTTCGACCTCGTCGAGCAGCTTCTGCGCCTCCTCGATCAGCGCGGCGGTCAGGCTCTCGATATAATAGCTGCCGCCCAGCGGATCGGCGACCTTGGTCACGCCCGTTTCTTCCTGGATCACCAGCTGCGTGTTGCGCGCGATGCGGGCGGAGAAGTCGGTCGGCAGCGCGATCGCCTCGTCCAGCGCATTGGTGTGGAGCGACTGCGTGCCGCCCAGCACCGCCGCCATCGCTTCGATCGTGGTGCGGATGACGTTGTTGTAGGGGTCCTGCTCCTGCAGCGAGACGCCCGAAGTCTGGCAGTGGGTGCGCAGCATCTTCGATTTCTCGTTCTGCGCCCCGAGTTCGGACATGACATCGTGCCACAGCGCGCGGGCGGCGCGCATCTTGGCGATCTCCATGAAGAAGTTCATGCCGATGCCCCAGAAGAAGGACAGGCGCGGCGCAAAGGCGTCGATATCGAGGCCCGCTTCCATCGCGCGCTTGGCGTATTCCTTGCCGTCGGCGATGGTGAAGGCGAGCTCCTGCACGGCGGTCGCCCCGGCTTCGTGCATGTGATAGCCCGAAATCGAAATACTGTTGAATTTCGGCATGTTGGCCGAGGTATATGCGATGATGTCCGAAACGATCCGCATGCTCGGTTCGGGCGGATAGATATAGGTGTTGCGGACCATGAACTCCTTGAGGATGTCGTTCTGAATGGTCCCGGCGAGCTTGTCCTGCGAGACGCCCTGCCGCTCCGCCGCGACGATGTAGAAGGCCATGACCGGGATCACCGCGCCGTTCATGGTCATCGAGACGCTCATCTCGTCGAGCGGGATCTGGTCGAAGAGAATTTCCATGTCGCGCACGGTGTCGATCGCGACGCCCGCCTTGCCGACATCGCCGACCACGCGCGGGTGGTCGCTGTCATAGCCGCGGTGCGTTGCGAGGTCGAAAGCCACGCTCAGCCCCTTCTGTCCCGCCGCGAGATTGCGCCGATAGAAGGCGTTCGATTCCTCGGCCGTCGAGAAGCCCGCATACTGGCGGATGGTCCACGGACGGCCGGTGTACATCGAGGCATAGGGCCCGCGCGTAAAGGGCGCGATGCCGGGCACGCCGGGGTCGATCCCCTGCGTGTCCTCGCTCGTGTAAAGCGGCTTCACCGCAATGCCCTCGGGCGTGTGCCAGGTCAGGTCGCGGCCCTTCACCTCCTTGTCGGCGAGGGGCTTCCAGTCGTCATAGGTCGGCTTGTCAGTCATTTCGATTTCCAGTGGCACAGCGTCAGTTCGACCAGTGCGCATTGTCCTTGGGCGTTTCCATGATTTCGGTCAGCTGGCCCATCATGTCCTTGGGGTGGAGGAAGAAGATCGGCGTGCCGTGCGCGCCGATGCGCGTCGGGCCAAGGATGCGCTTGCCCAGTCCCTCGAACCAGGTGCGCGCGTCCTCGATATCCTCGACCTCGTAGCAGACATGGTGTTGCCCGCCGGCGGGGTTCTTTTCGAGGAACTTGGCGATGGGGCTGTCGGGGCCGAGCGGCTCGATCAGCTCGATCTGCGTGCCGTGCGTTCCGTTTTCGCCCGGCGTGTCGACGAAACAGACCTTCACCCCCTGCGCCTCCAGGTCGAAGGGCTTGTGGAACGAGGTCGCGCCCATCACGTCGCGGTAATAGCGCACCGATTCCTCGATCGAGGGCGTGGCGACGCCGATATGGTTCAGACGGCCGAGTTTCATGGTCTCGCTCCTACAGAGGAATATTGTCGTGCTTCTTCCACGGGTTCTCGAGCTGCTTGCCACGCAGCTTCCTTAGCCCCAGCGCGATGCGCCGCCGCGTGGAGTGCGGGTAGATCACCTCGTCGATATAGCCGCGCTGCGCCGCCACGAAGGGGTTGGCGAAGCGGTCTTCGTATTCCTTCGTCTTCTCCGCGATCTTGTCGGGATCGTCGCGGTCCTGGCGGAAGATGATCTCCACCGCGCCCTTGGCGCCCATCACGGCGATTTCGGCGGTGGGCCAGGCGTAGTTGAGGTC
The DNA here is from genome assembly GCF_020171365.1 of Qipengyuania gaetbuli. Taxonomy (NCBI): domain Bacteria; kingdom Pseudomonadati; phylum Pseudomonadota; class Alphaproteobacteria; order Sphingomonadales; family Erythrobacteraceae; genus Qipengyuania; species Qipengyuania gaetbuli. Next base: position 224,868 of record NZ_JAIUZO010000002.1, read on the forward strand.
TCCGCGAAGGTGCTTCGACGCCATCACGTCGTAAGCGCCGCCATAGGCCTTGCGGGTGATCACGGTGATCTTGGGTACGGTCGCCTCGGCATAGGCAAAGAGCAGCTTCGCACCGTGCTTGATGATGCCATTGTGCTCCTGCGCCGTTCCGGGAAGGAAGCCGGGCACGTCGACGAAAGTCAGGATCGGGATTTCGAAGGCATCGCAGAAGCGCACGAAGCGCGCGGCCTTCTTGGAGGAATTGATGTCGAGCACGCCGGCGAGCACCATCGGCTGGTTCGCCACCACGCCCACGGTGCGCCCTTCCACCCGGCCGAAGCCGCAGATGATATTGGCGGCATGGTTGGGCTGGATTTCGAAGAAATCGCCCTCGTCCAGCGTCTTCCGGATGACCTCGTGCATGTCATAGGGCTGGTTGGCGTTGTCGGGGATCAGCGTGTCGAGGCTCGGCTCCTCGCGGTCCCATGCGTCCGAGGTCGGGCGCTCGGGCACCTCCTCGCGGTTCGACAGCGGGAGGTAGTCGAAAAAATTGCGCGTCGCGAGCAGCGTCTCGATGTCGTTTTCGAAGCTGTTGTCGGCGACCGAGGTCTTGGTGGTGTGCGTCTTCGCCCCGCCCAGTTCCTCCTGCGTGACGACTTCGTTGGTCACCGTCTTCACCACATCGGGGCCGGTGACGAACATGTAGCTCGAATCCTCCACCATGAAGATGAAGTCGGTCATCGCAGGGCTGTAGACCGCCCCGCCTGCGCACGGCCCCATGATAAGGCTGATCTGCGGCACCACGCCCGATGCGAGCACGTTGCGCTGGAACACCTCGGCATATCCACCCAGCGATGCCACGCCTTCCTGAATGCGCGCGCCGCCCGAATCGTTGAGGCCGATGACCGGTGCGCCGACCTTCATCGCAGTGTCCATAACCTTGCAGATCTTCTCTGCATGGCGCTTGGAAAGAGAGCCGCCGAAGACCGTGAAATCCTGGGAGAATACATAGACGAGGCGGCCGTTGATCGTGCCCGATCCGGTGACCACGCCATCGCCCGGGATGCGCTGCTGGTCCATGCCGAAATCGACGCAGTCATGCTCGACGTAGCGGTCCAGTTCCTCGAAGCTGCCCTCGTCCAGCAGCACGTCGAGCCGCTCGCGCGCGGTCAGCTTGCCCTTGGCGTGCTGCGCGTCGATGCGCTTCTGCCCGCCGCCCAGCTCTGCAGCGGCGCGGCGGCGTTCCATTTCGGCGATATTGGCGGACATGTTCTCTCCGTCTGAACTCTCTCGGCAAAGCGCCTAGAGCGGACGGAGCGGCAGCGTCAATGACGTCAGGTGGTCCTGTGCGCGCTAATCAGGAATTCCACATTGCCTTCAGGGCCGGTGATCGGGCTTTCGACGATGCCCTGCACCGCGAAACCGAGCCCTTCGGCCCAAGTCCGCACTTCCTCGCACACGCGGGCGTGGAGGGCGGGATCGCTGACCACGCCTTTCTTGCCCACTTCCTCGCGCCCGACCTCGAACTGCGGCTTGATGAGGGCAACGAGGCGGCAATCGCGCTCCGCCAGTTCGAGCGGACGTTCGAGCACCTTGGCGAGGCTGATGAAGCTCGCATCGCATACGACCCACGAGACTGGGCGGTCGATCATCTCCGGCGTCAGGATGCGCGCGCTGGTCTGTTCGAGCACGGTGACGCGCTCGTCCTGCCGCAGTTTCCATGCCAGCTGGTTGGTGCCGCTGTCGACGGCGAACACGTGCTCCGCCCCGCCCTGCAGCAGCACGTCGGTGAACCCGCCGGTGGACGAGCCGATATCCATCGCCGTGATGCCGCGCGGATCGAGCCCAAAATGCTCGATCGCGTGGGCGAGCTTGATCCCGCCGCGACTGACCCACGGATGATCGCGCCCGCGTACGTCTAGCGGCGCGTCTTCCGGCAGTTGCTGGCCGGGCTTGGCCATCTTCTGTTCGCCGGAAAAGACCAGCCCCGCCATGACCAGCGCCTGCGCCCGCGTGCGGCTTTCTACAAGCCCGCGGTCCACCAGCATCTGGTCGAGACGTTTCTTCGCCACAGCAAACTCCGTTTGAAACCTAGGGCGTTAGCGCGCATTGTTCATCTATGAAACCGACCTACGGACATTTTGCCGCCGCTGCCGCACTGACGCTCGGCCTTGCCGCCTGCATCCCGCCCGCGCCGGAACCGACGCCAGCGCCCAGCCCCACGCCTGCAACGAGGCCCTCGCCCCCGCCGGCTCCGATCGCAGCCGCACCAGCGCCCGAAAACTGGATCGATGCGCCGCAGACGCCGGGCGACTGGAAATACGCAAATAACAGCGCGACCTTCGGCACCGGGACTTCGCCCATGCAGACGGCCCTGTCGCTCTCCTGCAACACGGCGGACCGGACGATTTCCATCGCACGCACGATTCGCGGCACGAATACCGCCTCGACCATGACGCTGCGCACCGAAACGCAGGACCGCACGCTGCAGGCAAGGCCTGCCACCTCGCAGGCGCCCCTGTCGGTGGCGGTGGTCGCGGCTCGCGATCCGCTGCTCGACGCGATTGCGTTGACCCGTGGTCGATTCGCAGTCGAGACACCGGGCCAGCCCACGCTCTACCTGCCCGCCTGGGCCGAAGTAACGCGCGTGATCGAGGATTGCCGCTAGGCCGATTCCCTTCGGCCTCCACCGCCTTGCGCAAGCCAGCGATCGACCAATGAAAAAGGCCCGGAGGATGCTCCGAGCCACAAATGCTGATTCTGACGTGGGAAAACTTTTTTTCAAGCCTTGTTTTACACGCCGCAACGCAACAAATTGATAGTCAAGATCAGCGGCGAACGCGGTCTTGGGGCCCTTGAAAAGGCTTCTAGCTCACTAGCGCGAAAGGAGGTGATCCGATGTCTCATGGTTCAGCAGAGAGGTCGGCAAGTTTCCGCGCGAGGTACTATCGGTAAGCAGACCCGATAGAGACTTCGTGAGCGGCACTTCCGCCGCTGACCATGCGAAGGGCAGTTTCTCCTCCGGGCGAAGCTGCCCTTCTCATTTTGTGGCTTCAGACCTTGCCCTGAAACCCACCTACCTTTAACCGCGCGGGCATGGATTTCGAGCACATCCCCCACCCCGCCCCGGTCCCCGGCGAAACGCGCCAGCAGGCCCTTCTCGACCCCGGCTTCGGCAAGCTCTTCACCGACCACATGGTCGTGATCGACTACGACGCCGACAAGGGCGGGTGGCACAAGGCGACGCTGGGCCCGCGCGAGCCGATCAGCCTCGATCCCGCCGCGGCCGTGCTTCACTATGCGCAGGAAATCTTCGAGGGGATGAAAGCCTACAAGCAGGGCGACGACAGCCTTGCCCTGTTCCGCCCCGAACAGAATGCACGCCGCTTCAACGATAGCGCCCGGCGTATGGCCATGCCCGAACTGCCGGAGGAACTGTTCCTCGAATCGATCCGCCAGCTTGTCGCGATCGACCGCGACTGGGTACCGACCATTCCCGACGGCGCGCTGTATCTGCGGCCCTTCATGTTCGCGTCCGAGGCCTTCCTCGGCGTGCGTCCGGCCCGCCAGTACAAGTATATCCTGATCGCCTCGCCGGTCGGCGGCTATTTCAAGGGCGGCGCGAAGGCGGTGAAGATCTGGGTCAGCCGCAATTACACCCGCGCGGCCCCCGGCGGCACGGGTGCGGCCAAGACCGGCGGCAATTACGCAGCCAGCCTCGTACCGCAGGCCGAAGGTATCGAACACGGCTGCGACCAGGTCGTCTTCCTCGATGCGGTCGAGAAAAAGTGGATCGAGGAACTGGGCGGCATGAACCTGTTCTTCGTCTTCGACGACGGCAGCGTGATCACCCCGCCGCTCACCGGCACGATTCTGCCGGGCATCACTCGGGACAGCCTGATCCAGCTGCTGCGCGAGGAAGGCCTCACCGTGCGCGAGGAGCCTTACAGCATCGATCAGTGGCGCGCCGATGCCACCTCGGGCCGCCTGCTCGAGACGATGGCCTGCGGCACCGCAGCGGTGGTTACGCCGGTTGGCACGGTCCTCGGCCCCGATGGCGAATTCCACATCGGCAGCGGCGGCACAGGCCAGATCACCAACAAGATCCGCGAAAAGCTGGTCGGCATCCAGAAGGGCGCCGTTCCCGACAATCACGGCTGGACGGTGAAGCTCTAACCCCTCGCGGCGACCGACGGTTCGACCGCGCTGCAATCGCCCAGCCGGTCTCGGATCGCATCGATCAACCAGCTGGTCGCCGGGCCCGGGCGTGCATCGCGGCGCCATAGGGCGCTGAGCGTGTAATTCGCGCCGGGCTTTTCGGGCAGGTCGAGCAGGCACAGCCGCCCCTCGGCGATATCCGCGCTCACCGTGTGGCGCGGCATGTTGCCCCAGCCGATGCCTTCCTTGAGCAACGCGTGCTTGGCGCCGAGATCGGCCAATCGCCAGCTTTGCGGTGACAGGACCGAGAACTCGCGCCCCTCCGTCAGCGGCGACCTGTCGGACAGAACGAGCTGCAGGTGCTTGCGGCTTTCACCGGGCGCGACACCCTTGCGGGCAAGAGGGTGCTGCGGCGCGGCCACGGGGACCAGTTCGACCTCACCGATCGCCTGCCGTTCCAACTCGGGATGATCCGCCAGCACCGGCCCGCCGACGGCAAGGTCCGCGCCGCCATCGAGCAGGCAGGCCGCCACCGCCCCCAATGCCTCGACCTGCAAGCGCAAGGCGACGGTGGGGAACATCGCGCGGAATTCGCGCAGCACGCTGGCCGTAACCTCTCCCGGAAGCATCACGTCCACCACCAGCGAAACTTCGCTTTCCAACCCCGCATGAAGGCTGCGCGTCTTGGCCAGAAGGGCGTCGATCCCGTCGGCGATGCCCTTGGCCTCGGCCAGCAGGCCGCGCCCCTCTTCGGTCAGCACGGGCCGGCGCGATCCCTCGCGTTCGAACAGGGTGACGCCAAGCTGCGACTCCATTTGCGCGATGCCGTAACTGACGGCGGAAACCGCCCGCCCCATGCGCCGCGCGGCCGCGCCGAAGCTGCCCTCCTCCGCCACGGCGAGGAAGATGCGCAATTGGTCGAGGCTCGGCTCGCCCAACTTCATTGTTCGGATTTCCTGAACATCCTGATGTGTTTTATCGCAGTTATCGAAACGCGGTGCAAACCCTATCTCCACTCCCAACGAAGCATTCCCACAGGGAGACACGTCATGATCGAACTACGGCCTTTCAACACGCTCGGCGCGGCCAACCACGGCTGGCTCGATGCGCACCACCACTTTTCCTTCGCCGGATATCACGACCCCTCGCGCGTCAATTGGGGCGCCCTGCGCGTCTGGAACGACGACAAGATCGCGCCCAAGAGCGGCTTTCCGACCCACCCGCACCAGGACATGGAAATCATCACCTATGTCCGCAGCGGCGCGATCACCCACCGCGACAGCATGGGCAACGAAGGCCGCACCGAAGCAGGCGACGTCCAGGTGATGAGCGCGGGCCGCGGCGTGGCCCATTCCGAGTTCAACCTCGAGGACGAGGAAACCACGCTGTTCCAGATCTGGATCATCCCGTCCGAACGCGGCGGCGATCCCAGCTGGGGCGCGCGGCAGTTCCCCAAGGGCGACCGCGCCGGCCAGTTCGTACCGCTCGCCAGCGGAGCTGCAGATGATGATGACGCGCTGCGCATCCGCACCGATGCCCGCGTGCTTGGCGCCACGGTCAAGGCAGGCGAAAGCGTGACCTACACGCCTGCCCAGGCCGACCGGCACCTCTACCTCGTGCCCGCCACCGGCAGCATCCGCGTGGGCGATATCGAGGCGAAGGCCCGCGACGGCATCGCCATCACCAAGGAAGACAGCATCACCATCACCGCGCTCGAGGACAGCGAACTCGTCCTCGTCGACGCAGCCTGAACAGGAGACAGACACATGAGCACCATCCTTCACATCACCGCCAGTATCCGTGACGGCGAATCCGTATCGCGCAGCCTTGGCATCAAGCTGGTCGATGGCCTCGCCGCCAAAGAGGGCGCGAACGTCCTCACCCGCGACCTATCGAAGAACGACCTGCCCTTCATTGACGCCGAGCGTTTCGCAGCAAACCTCGCGCCCTATACCGATCGCTCGCCCGAACAGCATGAACTGGCGAAAGTGGCCGACGAGCTTATCGAGGAATTGAAGGCGGCCGATACGCTGGTCTTCAGCGTGCCGATCTACAACTTCTCGGTCCCCGCGACGGTCAAGGCCTGGGCCGACCTCGTCGCGCGTGCCGGCACGACCTTCCAGTACACCGCCAATGGTCCCGAGGGCCTGCTGACGGGCAAGAAGGCCTACATCACGGCCGCATCGGGCGGCACGCCAGTGGGCAGCGCGATGGACTTCATGACGCCGTGGCTGACCTTCTTCCTCGGCTTCCTCGGCATCAAGGACGTGGAAGTCGTCGCTGCCGACGGCATCATGGGCGAAGGCGGCGAAGAGAAGATCGCCGAAGCGCACCAGCAGGTCGAACAGCTGGCCGCCTAATCAGGCAGGCTTCTGCGCGGAAAGTATTTCGCGCCGCTTCCGGAGTTCATAGTACTCGGGGCGGCGCGGATACTGGACGGTCAGCAACAATGTCAGGGCACCGGCCAGTCCTGCCCCCACGATGAGGAAGATCGCGGGCAAGCCTCCGAGCGCATCGGTCTTGCCGAGCATGTACGCCCCGAACGAGATGCCGAAGTTGGACACGGCCATGTAGATCGTGAACTGCGTGGCAGCCACGGTCGGATCGCACAGGCGCATGGAGATCGGCAGCAGTGCGACCGTGATCAGCATGTCCAGCGGGATCCAGAAGCACACGAAGGCCACGAAGACGGCCGAATTGCTCCAATAGGCGACGCCAAAATACATGACGGCACAAAGGGCAATTCCGGAGGCCAGCCACATCAGGCCGATCCGTTTCGCGCCGAATTTGTCCCCGAGCCAGCCGCCGAGCGTCATGCACAGCACGCCTGCCAGGAGACCGCCCGTCGCGGTCAGGCTGGCGATTTCCGATGTATCCCAGCCGGCATAATTCGCCCCGATCAGCGGAGTGGCCCCGGTGAAGGCACCATAGAGCATCCCGCGCCCGAACAGGCACGGTATCCAGAGCAGGCTCACCGCCCGGCTCATCGAATGGAATGTCGCCTTGAGGAGCGGCCACCAGGCATCGAGCTGGATTTCCAGGTTCCGCCGATGCGCCTGCCCGGCGCTCCACGGCAACGACCTTTCTCCGCTGCGTTCCCTGAAGGATGCGATGTAGACGCATAGGGCGAAGATCAGCGCCGCAACGATAAGGAAGGCGGCAGGCGCACCCAGACGCTCGATCACGAAGCCGCAGATGGCCGTGGCAACGCCGACGCCGATCGCCTGTCCGCCGAACATCATCCCCGACCCGCGGGCCCGTTCGTCCTCGGTCATGATATCGACTGCAAGGCCATCGACGGCGACATCCTGGAACGTCGTCGCCATGTTCACGGCAAAGCCTATGCCGCCGAGGATGGCGACGTCGGTCACTGCCGGATCGATCAGGGCGGCGGCGACCAGGCACGCGATCATCACGAACTGCGCGCCAAGTATCCACGCCCTGCGCCGTCCCATTGGCAGGAAGGTGTAGCGGTCCATAATGAAGCCGTTCACCAGCTTCAGCGACCACGGCAGCGCCGTCAGTGCGGCGACCGTCCCGACATCGGCAGCGGACGCCCCATTTACGGCCATCCAGGCGGGGATGGCGAACCAGAACAGGCCGATGGGCATGCCTTGCCCGACATAGAGAATGAACAGCGTGAACAGCCGCAGTCGCTGGCTGTTTTCGAGAATCCACGGATTGCTTGAACCGGCAACAGCCATGCTCGTCCCCCTTGCAGTGAGCGGCTGGCTTTGTGCCGTGGCCGGATGCGTCCCTAACGATCCGTGCCGGATGTGTGACTCGGAATCACCGTTCTGGCAAGTGCGTCGCCCAAGCTGCTGATTTCACGAGGAGGAGCATCATATCCGCGTCTTTACGAGCAGCGGCTTGAAGATATTGCGCGTGGGCCTGAGGACGATAATCGCAACGCCTGCCAGCGCGATCGCCCCGCCCACGACCAGCCTCGTGCCCACCGCATCGCCCGTCAGCCATGCACCGAACACGATCGTCAGGATCGGGGTCATAAGGGTCAGGGGCACGACGAGATTGGCGTCGTTTTCCTGCAGCAGCCGGTAGTAGGCCGTGTGTGCGCCGACCGAAACGACGATTGCGGCGAAGACCAGGCAGGCCGCCAGCTCCCACGGGGCAGCCTTCCACGAGGTGGCATGACCCGTCTCCATCGCCAGCGACAAAGGCAACAGCACCAGCACCGATGCGAGGGCTGCCCAAGCCTGCAACCGGATCGATGAGATATCGAGCTGCTTCATGAACACTGTGCCCAGCGCACCGACGACCGCACCGGCAAAAATGAGGATAAGGCCGGTGCTCGCTTCCATCTGGTTGCCGCCCGTCATCGCGTAAAGGACGCCGCCGAAGGCCAGTGCGATGCCGAGGCCACGCTTCCAGCGGATGCGCTCGCCTAGGAACAGGATGGCGAACAGCACCGTCATCGGTGCTCCCGAAAGACTGACCACGCCCGCAGCCGAAGGGCTGGCTGTCTGGAGCCCCATGAACAGCAGGGCGAAGGACCCGCCGCTAATCGCAAGACCGATCAGCATGACCCTGCCCAACTGCCTCGGAACCGGTCGCAGCAGCGGCAGCAAGGCGAGCGCGACAATGGCCGAACGCAGGAAAGCGTAGAACAGCGGCGGCGTCTCAAGGTCGCTGACCGCAATCTTGCTCACCACGACGTTGAGCGCCCAGACGACGTTGCACGCCATGATGATGGCAAAGGCGCGGGGTGACACGGGCTCAGCCTTCCAGCGGCGGGAGCGCGCCGTGCAAATCGGCCAGCCAGACGTCGGCCACTGCATCGCTCGGCGCGCGCCAGTCGCCGCGCGGGGACAGGGCGCCGCCCGCGCTGACCTTGGGGCCGTTGGGCAAGGCGCTGCGCTTGAACTGGCTGAAGGCGAAGAAGCGCTTCACGAAATTCTCGAGCCATTTGGCAATGGTGGAAAGGTCGTACTGGTTGCGCGCTTCCTTCGGGAAGTCGATCGGCCACAACCCCGCTTCCGCGTCCTTCCAAGCATGCCACGCGAGGAAGGCGACATGGCTCGGGCTCTGCCCCCAGCGGATGACGTGGTGGAGGAAGAAGTCGTTCAGCTCATACGGCCCGATGATCGACTGGGTGGACTGGATGGCGCCGTCCGCACCAGCCGGCACCAGTTCCGGGCTGATCTCCGTATCGAGGATGGCGAGCAATATCTCGTCCACGCCGTCGTCGAACTGGTGCGTCGTGGTCGTCCATCGGATGAGGTACTGGATCAGCGTCTTGGGCACGCCCGCATTCACTGCATAGTGGCTCATCTGGTCGCCCACGCCATAGGTGCACCAGCCGAGCGCCAGCTCGCTCAGGTCGCCCGTCCCTAGCACGAAGCCAGAATGGTGCCCGGCGAGGCGGAACAGATAGTCGGTCCGCAGGCCAGCTTGCACGTTTTCGAAGGTGGTGTCGTATTGCGGCTCGCCGTCGGAAAAGGGGTGGTCGATATCTTCCAACATCTGGCGTGCGGCCGGCTTGATGTCGATTTCCTCGGCCGTGATGTGGAAGGCTTCCATCAGCTTCCACGCATTGGACTTGGTGTGGTCCGAGGTCGCGAAGCCGGGCATGGTGTAACCGCGGATGTCGGTGCGGGGCCGCCCCAGCCGGTCCATCGCCTTCGCCGCGACGAGCAGCGCGTGGGTCGAATCCAGCCCCCCCGAAATGCCGATCACGATGGTCTTGGCCTTGGTGGATTCGATCCGGCGCATAAGCGCATCGACCTGGATGTTGAAGGCCTCGTAGCAATCCTCGTCCAGCTTCTCGCGCCGGTTGGGCACAAAGGGGAAACGGCGGATCGGGCGCACGAGGCCAATGTCCCTGCGCGGCGCCCCGTGTTCGAACCTGGCGCGGCGAAACCAGTCCTCGGGCCGTCCGGCGAAATCTCCGGCGTCGCCCCAGGTCTGCATCCGCATCCGTTCGGCAAGGATGCGGCGGGTGTCGATATCGGTGACGCATAGCTCGGGTGCGTGGTCGAAGCGTTCGCTTTCGACCAGCAGGTCCCCCAGCTCGTAGATCATCCCCTGCCCGTCCCACGCAAGGTCGGTCGTGCTCTCGCCGTAACCGCTCGCCGAATAGGCATAGGCGCAGACCGAGCGCGAGGAACTGGCGCGGGTGAGCATGTGCCGCTCGTCCGACTTGCCGATGGTGATGTTCGAGGCCGAGAGGTTCAGCAGGATCGTCGCCCCGGCCAGCGCGGCAAGCGTACCGGGCGGGTTAGGCGACCAGAAATCCTCGCAGATCTCGATGCCGAAAGTGAAGCCTGCCAGGTCGGTCGCCTCGAACACGATATCCGTGCCGAAGGGTACCGTCTTGCCGCCCACCGTGATCTCCAGCCCGACGCATTCGCGCCCGTGGCTGAACCAGCGTTTTTCGTAGAATTCGCGGTAGTTGGGCAGGTAGCTCTTGGGCACCACGCCGAGGATGCGACCCTTCGCAATGGCGATGGCGCAATTGTAGATGCGCCCGTTGCGCCGCAGCGGCGCGCCGATGACGAAAACCGGCGAAAGCTTCTCGGATGCCTCGACGATGTCCGACAGGTGCCGCTCCACCGCTTCGAGCAGCGCCGTCTGCAAGTGCAGATCGTCGATCGCATAGGACGACAGGCACAGCTCGGGATAAAGCAGCAGGTCGACACCCTGCTCGTGCGCCTTTTCGGCCTGCTCCAGAATGCCTTGCGCATTGTAGGCGACGTCTGCCGTGCGCGTGCGCGGGGTAGCCGTCGCCACCCGTACGAAGCCATGGGTGTGCAAGTCGTAGAAGGGGTGCGTATCGCCCATTGCCATTGGTCGGGTGTCTTTCTCGCCTTCAGAGGCGGGGGTGATCCAGTCGGCGGGTTGGCAGATGCCGAGCTCGGAAAGTTTGCGCTGGGCATCGGCGCGGGCGATCCGGCCCTTACTCTCCCAGCCGAATACGGTCTGCGTCTTGAAGCCGTGCCGCGAGGCGAATTCTTCCGCGGAAAGTGGCGGCTCCTGCGACAGGCGCCAGGCCTTGAGTTTCTGTCCCGCGATATGCATGCCCATGCGATTATCTCTAAAAGATAATCGATGCAAGACTCATGCGGCCTTCAGCAACTCCGCTGCCGCCGGCGCTTCCTGCAGCAGATCGATCAGTGCCCGTTCCTCGCGCGTCAGCCAGCGCGTGGCACGCGGGAGGCGCAGGTTCGCCCGCCACTCTTCCTGCCGTTCTACGAGGTCGATCACGGCGGGGTGGATATAGCTTCGTCGCGTCACCGCAGGCGTATTGCCCAGCTTCTCGGCCACGCAGTCGAGCAGCGCCTTGAGAGGCATCTTCCCCTCGCCATTGCGCAGGCATTCGAGCGCCAGCACGCTGGCGTGCCAGGTGCGGAAATTCTTGGCGGTGAACCGCTCGCCCATGGCCTCTTCGAGATAGTGGTTCACGTCGCTGGAGGTGACGGCATTCACTTCTCCGTCTTCGTCGACATATTTGAAGACGTTCTGGCCCGGCAGGTCCTGCATGGAGCGCACCATGCGCGCCAGCGTCCCGTCGGTCAGCGTGACTTCGCGCATTTTGCCGGACTTGCCCTTGTACCTGAGGCGCAGGGTCTTGCCCGTCACTTCGGCATGGCGGCGGCGCAGGGTAGTGGCTCCGAAGCTCTTGTTGCGCTCCGCATAACCCTCGTTCCCCACGCGCACGGCGCCGAGGTCGAGCAAGCGCACCACGCTGGCAACTGCCCGTTCGCGCGTCAGCTTGCGGCCCTTGAGATCGTCCTCCACCCGCTTGCGCACCAGCGGCAGCAGGTTTCCGAACGCGATGCAGCCATCGAACTTCTCGCTCTCGCGCGCGGTGCGGAATTCCGGATGGTAGCGGTACTGCTTGCGCCCCTTGGCATCGATGCCGGTGGCGAGGATGTGCCCGTTTGCCGCCGGGCAGAACCATGCGTCGGTATAGGCTGGTGGCAAGGCGATCGCATTGAGCCGCTTCTTCTCCGCCGCATCGCCGATGAGCCTGCCCTTCTCGTCGTAATAGGCCCAGCCCTTGCCGGCGCGTTTGCGGGAAATGCCTGGCAGGCTGTCGTCGACATAGATGAGCTTCGTCATGGCGAAGCGAAGAACCGTGGCAGGGCTGTAGCGGTTCCCCATCTTGCGACGAACGGATGAGCCAACTAGCCCATCACGGAAAGGAGAACCTGATGGCCGACCCGACCTATACCCCGCCCGCAGTCTGGGCCAACGACTCAGAAAACGGCGGCCGCTTCGCCAGCATCAACGCCCCGACCTCCGGCGCACGCGAGCAGAAGGACCTGCCGACCGGCGAGCACGACTTCCAGCTCTATTCGCTGGCGACGCCCAACGGGGTGAAGGCCACAATAATGTTCGAAGAATTGCTCGAGGCAGGGCATTCGGGCGCGGAATACGACGCCTTCACGGTCAACATCGGCAATGGCGACCAGTTTGGTTCCGGTTTCGTAGACCTCAACCCCAATTCCAAGATTCCCACCCTGCTTGACCGCAGCGGCGAGAACCCGGTGCGAGTCTTCGAAAGCGGCGCAATCCTGATGCACCTGGCGGAAAAGTTCGGCGCCTTCCTGCCGACCGACGCCTCGCGCGCCGAGGTGCTGAGCTGGCTGTTCTGGCAGGTCGGCAGCGCGCCTTTCATCGGCGGCGGCTTCGGCCATTTCTACGCTTATGCGCCGGAAAAATACGAATACCCGATCAACCGCTATGCCATGGAAACCAAGCGCCTGTTCGATGTCGCGGACAAGCGGCTTGCGGACAGCGAATACCTCGGCGGTGACGAATACACGGTGGCCGACATCGCTACCTTCCCCTGGCTCGCGCCCTTCGTCGAAGGCACGATCTACAACGAGGCGAAGACCTTTCTCTCGATCCACGAGTACGGGAATGTGGCGCGCTGGGCGAAGCAGATAGCGGCTCGCCCCGCCGTCAAGCGCGGGCGGATCGTCAACAAGGCATGGGGCGACGAGGACACCCAGCTTCTCGAACGGCACTCGGCAGCGGATTTCGAGGGCAAGAAGCTCTAACACCCCCTTCACATCGGCGGCGGGCGCGCTATAGGAGCGCCCGCCTGCTGGGGTGTAGCCAAGTGGTAAGGCATCGGTTTTTGGTACCGACATTCGCAGGTTCGATCCCTGCCACCCCAGCCACTTTCTCCCATTTGCGAATTCGGCGCTTCCCGCTAACCCTGACCGCATGAGCGATCAGGACCCGAACCGCATTCCCGTCATCATCGGCGTTGGCCAGATCAACGACCGCACCGAAAATCCCGGCGACGCCCTCGACCCCATCGGGCTGATGGCAGAGGCGTTGCGACGCGCCGATGCCGATGCGGGCGGCGGCTGGCTGGAGACCTGCGATTCGCTGGCCGTGGTCGCACAGCTGGCATGGCCGCAGTTCAACCCGGTCGACGGGGCGCTGGCCGAAAGGCTCGGAATCGACCCGGCCCACCGGATGCAGACTGCCATGCCCAATGGCGACAGCCCGATCCTTCTACTTCACGAAGCCGCCAACCGCATCGCCTGCGGCGACGCGCGCGTCTGTGCCGTGGTCGGCGGCGAAGCCCTGCGCACCGCCGCACGCCTTGCCGCGCTCAAGCCGCGGGAGGACGGCTCCAAGCCCAACGCGCTGCGCGATGCCTCGCACCGGCGGCGCACAGGCTATGCGCAAGGTTTCGGGCTGGTCGTGCCGACCGACGTTTATCCGCTCTACGAGAATGCAGGACGCGCGGCTTACGGCCAGTCGCTCGCCCAAGGGCAGGCGGAAAGCGGCGCAATCTGGGCCGGCATGAGCAAGGTCGCAGCCGGCAACGAAAGCGCCTGGATCCGCCGCAAAGCAGAAGCCGGGGACATCGTCACCCCGTCGGACAACAATCGCCCGATCGCCTTTCCTTATACCAAGCTCCAGGTCGCCAATTCATCGGTGAACCAAGGCGCAGGCTTCCTCGTCACCAGCCTCGGCGAAGCGCGCGCACGCGGTCTTTCCGATAGTCAGGTGGTCTTCGTGGGATATGGCGCAGCGGCGCACGAAAGCGGCAATTTCCTTGCCCGCGACCGCTACGATGCCTCGCCCAGCCTTGCCACCTCGATCGAGCGGACGATGCAGCTGAACGATGTCGAGGCAGGCGACCTTGCCCATGTCGAACTCTATTCCTGCTTCCCCTGCGTACCGAAGATGGCGCGCCGCGTGCTCGGCTGGCCGCTGGACAAGGCGTCCAGCGTCTTCGGCGGCCTCACCTTCGGCGGCGGGCCGATCGGCAATTACATGAGCCATGCGGTCGCCGAGATGGTGCTGCGGCTACGCGGCACGGCTGACAAGGGCCTGCTCTTCGCCAACGGCGGCTATGCGACACACAATCACACGATCCTGCTGTCGGGCCAGCCGACCGGTGCAAGCTTCCCGCAGGACTTCAACTATCAGGCAGAAGCCGATGAGCGGCGCGGCAAAGTGCCCGAACTCGACGAGGAATACGCTGGTCCCGCGACGGTCGAGACCTATACCGTGTTCTACGAGCGCGACGGCAGCGCGCGCGAGGGTGTCGTCGTCGCACGCACGCCGGAGGGCAAGCGCACTCTCGCCGCCATCTCCGGCGATGACGCAGAGATGATTGCCTTCTTCACCGACGGCACCAGCGAGCCGGTAGGAACTGCCGGCACCATCCTGACCGGCGAGGACGGACGCGCAATCTGGCTACGCTCCTCGCAATAGGTTGCAATCGCGCACCGATTTGCGCAGAGGGGTTGCACAGACACATGAGAGAGGGACTGCAGAGATGAGCGATTTCGAAATGATCACGGCGACCCGCGAAGGTCCGGTCCTGACGATCACGCTCAACCGGCCCGAACGCCTCAACGCCTGCCCCCCGCAGATGGCGGACGAGATCTTCACCGCCCTGCGCGATATCGGCGATGCCCGCGCGGTGCTGATGCGCGGCGAAGGCCGTGCCTTCTGCTCGGGTGCGGACCTTGCTGCCAACGCCGAAATGTCGGTCAGCGGCGGCGACCGCGCCTTTGCCTCGCTCAGCAAGCATTACAATCCTATGGTGCAGGCGCTGGCCAGCCTTCCCGTGCCCGTCGTCTCGATGGTCCAGGGCCCGGCAGCCGGCGTCGGCTGCTCTATCGCGCTAGCCGCCGATTTCGTGTTGGCAGGCAAGAGCGGGTATTTCCTCCAAGCTTTCGTGAACATCGGCCTCGTGCCCGATGGCGGATCGAGCTGGATGCTCCCGCGTCTCATCGGCACCGCACAGGCAACGCGCATGATGATGCTGGGCGAGAAGATCCACGGCGAGGAAGCCGAACGCATCGGCCTCATCTACAAGTGCGTGGAAGACGACGCGCTGGAAAGCGAAGCCCGCGCGCTGGTCGAAAAGCTGGCCAACGGTCCGACCGTGGCGCTCGGCCAGATGAAGCGCACGCTGCGCGACGGGCTGCAGGCCGACTTCCCAGCCACGCTTGCGGCAGAGGCCAATGCCCAGCGTATCGCGGGCAGCACGCAGGACGCCGTCGAAGGTGCGATGGCATTCCTCCAGAAGCGCAAGGCCGCATTCAAGGGCGCCTGAGGCAAAAGCCGCTCTGGCCAAGCAATGGCCGGCAGCCCTAGAAGGCGTCCATGACCAGCTTCGACGAAGCGCTCGCGCTGCTTGCGGGCGCTGTTCGCCCCTTACCCTCCGAAAGCGTGCCGCTCGAACAGGCGGCAGGGCGCTTCCTTGCAGCCCCGCATAACGCGCGTTCGGATGCCCCTGCGCGAGCCGTGTCGGCGATGGATGGCTATGCCGTGTCGCTGGCCGATGCGGAACCGGGCCGGTGGATGGCCGTGGCCGGAGAGAGCCGGCCCGGCCAGCCCGATCCCGGCACCCTCGAACCGGGCACTGCCATGCGCATATTCACCGGCGCTCCGCTACCGGCAGGTGCGGATTGCGTGATCATGCAGGAATACGCCGAGCGCGAAGGCGAGCAGGTCCGGTTCCGCAGCGGCTTCGGTCCGGCGCGGCATGTAAGGAGCGCCGGCAGTGATTTTCGTGCAGGGGAACTGCTTCTGGCCGCGGGGACAAGGCTCACACCACGCGCAATGGTGGCGGCGGCGTCTGCCGACCGGGACACGGTAGAGGTCTCAGCCAGGCCCAGGATCGCGATTATCGCGACGGGTGACGAATTGGCCGCCCCCGGCTCTGCGCATTTGAAGGACGGTGCGATCGCCGAATCCGCGAGCTACGGCGTAGCCGCAATGTGCGAGGCCATGGGCTGTGAAGTGGTCCTGCGGTCAAGAGGCGCCGACCGGCTAGAATTGCTGGAAGACGCAGCGGCCAAGGCATTGGAATCAGCCGATTGCGTGGTCGTAACCGGGGGCGCATCGGTAGGCGATCACGACCTCGCCAAGCCCATGTTCGGCAAGGCAGGTCTGGACCTTGTCTTTGCAGGCATCGCCATCAAGCCCGGTAAGCCGGTGTGGTTCGGGAAAGCGAATGGCCGTCTCGTCATGGGCCTGCCGGGCAATCCGACATCCGCCATGGTCACCGCGCGGCTTTTCCTGCGTCCGCTACTGGCAGCGATGCAGGGCGGAAAACCGGTAGCAGAGTTGCGCTTCGTCCCAAATCCGCTGGCCTCACCCCTGCCCGAAACCGGCGACCGCGAGACATTCGTCAGGGCAACGGCCACGTCGGAGGGGTTGGCACCGGTAGGAAACCAGGAAAGCGGGGCGCAGGCACCGCTCGCAGCGGCTGACTGGTTGATCAGGCGTCCTGCCGGATCGCCTGCCTGCGACAAGGGGGCGCTGGTCGAGGCCGTCCCCTTCTGAAATGGGAAGCGCAGCCGCGCCGCGGGAACTCGGTGTTCATCCCGCGGCGCGGCTGCACCTTTATGCCGGTCAGAACCGGTAGCTGACGCCGGCGCTGAGCACCCAGGGGTCGAGCTTGTGCTTGGTCTGGATGGCCAGCGTGTCACCGACGTACCACTGCGCGGTGGTGTCGACGAAATAGCGCTTGGCATCGAAAGTCAGGCCAAGTCCCTTGTCGTTGAGATCGACATCGAAACCGGCCTGCAGTGCAACGCCGAATTCGTCCGACAGGTCGGTGTCGGTCACGCCCAGCGGCAGGGTTGCCGCGCCGGGATCTTCGCCGACCCACAGGAAGTAGGTCGGGCCTGCGCCGACATAGGGACGCACCGCGCCGAGGTCGAAGTGGTACTTCGCGGTGAAGGTTGCCGGGATCACCTTGGCGTTCGACACCAGTTCGGCGCCGGGAAGGCCCGACACGGCATCGACGTCGTGCTGGGTCATGCAGCAGATCGTCTCGACCGAAAAATTGTCGCTGAAATAATATTCGATAGCCAGCGTCGGCACGAAGTTGTCGTTGGCCTTGGTCTGCGTATCGGCAGGCAGGCCGACGATGTCGGTGTCCACACGCGTGATTTCCCCGTCGGGGCTGACCAGCGTGCCCAGAAGCTTGACCTGCAGGTCGCCGGCTTCGGCAGATGCGGTGGCCGGGAAAGCTGCGATTGCCAGGGTGGCGAAGCTCAGCGCGAACTTGTTCTTCATGATTTCCGTCCTGGCGCTGCAGTGGCCGCCCTTTACGGCCGAGGTTGTTACAGCGCTCGCCAGTCCCAATGCCCTTGGCGCAAGTCCCTGACCTTGATTTAGGTCAATGCCGCCAGAGGTTTTGTACGGCATCGCCGCGCAATGATGACCTTCGCCGAGCAATTCGACCGGTTTGCGCAGCTGCACCTGCCGGCACATCTTGGCGATGACGCCATCCTGCGGTTCCGCTCGCTGGCGCGCCCCGTGGACGCGGCGCGCGACGTTGCTCTTGGCCTCGACGAGGGGAGCGACCATCTCGTGTTCGTGTCATCGGGCGCGATAAAGCTGGTCGCCCATGCCTCGGCCGGTCGCAACCAGGTGGTCGCGTTCCATTTCCCCGACGAGTTGGTAGTCGTCCCTGCCCGCGCCGAGCATTCCTATACGCTGAGCACGCTGCGCAAGAGCGACCTCTTGGTGTTCGATTACGCCAGCTTCGCCGACCTTGCCCGCGGCGATCCTGCCGTATTGCGCAGCCTGCTCGACACAGCCCGCCGCTCGCTTTCGCGGTCGCGCGAAAAGTCGCTCACGCTCGGCCGCAAGACCGCCACCGAAAGGCTCGCCAGCTTCCTTGTTGGCATGGCGCACCGCATCGGCGTGGAGCGCGAAGGCCTCACCTTCATCGACCTGCCGATGTCGCGGCGCGACATTGCCGACAGCCTCGGCCTGACCATCGAGACGGTGAGCCGCCAATTCACCATCCTGCGCGACCTGGGGATCGTCCGCACGGTCGGCAAGTCGGGCGTGCAACTGGTCGATCTGCGCGCCCTCGAGGCGCGGGCCGGATACCTGACCGAGGCCGCGTGAAATTTTTGACCAAAATTGCGCTGGATCAAAGTTTGCCCGCCAACGGGTGGCTAGCAGCAGTGCCGGACAACGGAGATTTCAATGCAAGCTGAATCTGCTCTCGGGCGCGTGGCACTATGGTTTGTCATCGCCCTGCTGGCACTGGCGGCGATGCTATCGGCGAAGGACGGCGGTTTCGCCGCGCATGCGCTGATCGTCGCGGTGACGGCCTTCGCCCTCGTCCTGGTCAGCGCCGCAAGGTTCGATCCCACGACATCGCTCAACAGCTTCTTCCGCATTCCGCCGGGGGAAAGCCAGTATGACGACGACCCGGTGCGCTGGGGCGTGCTGGCGACGATGTTCTGGGGCCTGGCAGGCTTCGTGGCAGGGCTCTATATCGCCCTGCAGCTTGCGTTTCCGCAGCTCAATTTCGAGCCCTACCTCAATTTCGGCCGCCTGCGCCCGCTGCATACCAGCGCGGTGATTTTCGCGTTCGGCGGCAATGCGCTGCTCGCAACCAGCTTCTACGTCGTCCAGCGTACCTGCCGCGCCAAGTTGGCCTTCCCCTCGCTCGCGCGCTTCGTGTTCTGGGGCTACCAGATGTTCATCGTGCTGGCGGCCACCGGCTATCTCCTCGGCGTTACGCAGTCCAAGGAATACGCCGAACCCGAATGGTACGTCGACCTGTGGCTGACCATCGTCTGGGTCGCCTATCTTATCGTCTTCGTCGCCACGATCGTGAAGCGCAAGGAACCCCACATCTACGTGGCCAACTGGTTCTTCCTCGCCTTCATCATCACCGTGGCGATGCTGCACGTGGTCAATAACCTCGCCATCCCGGTCAGCCTGACGGGTTCGCGCAGCTACCAGGTCTTCGCCGGGGTGCAGGATGCGCTGACCCAGTGGTGGTACGGCCATAACGCGGTCGGCTTTTTCCTGACCGCCGGCTTCCTGGCGATGATGTACTACTTCGTCCCCAAGCAGGCCGAGCGTCCGGTCTATTCCTACCGCCTGTCGATCATCCACTTCTGGTCGCTGATCTTCCTCTACATCTGGGCGGGTCCGCACCACCTCCACTATACCGCGCTGCCCGACTGGGCGCAGACGCTGGGCATGGTGTTCTCGGTGATGCTGTGGATGCCCAGCTGGGGCGGCATGATCAACGGCCTGATGACGCTGAACGGCGCCTGGGACAAGATCCGCACCGACCCGATCATCCGCATGATGGTCATGGCGCTCGCCTTCTACGGGATGAGCACCTTTGAAGGCCCGATGATGTCGATCAAGGCCGTGAACAGCCTGTCGCACTACACCGACTGGACCATCGGCCACGTCCATTCCGGCGCACTGGGCTGGAACGGCATGATCACCTTCGCCTGCGTCTACTACCTCGCGCCGCGCCTGTGGAAGCGCAAGCGGATGTATTCGCTGCGCATGATCAACTGGCACTTCTGGCTCGCGACGCTGGGGATCGTCTTCTACGCCGCAAGCATGTGGGTGGCAGGCGTCACCCAGGGCCTGATGTGGCGTGAATACGGTGCCGACGGCTACCTCGTGAACAGCTTTGCCGACACCGTCGCAGCGCTCCACCCGATGTACCTCCTGCGTGCCTTCGGCGGCCTGCTCTACCTGTCGGGCTACGTCATCATGATCTGGAACGTGTGGCAGACCCTCGCCGGTCGTGTCCGCGAGGAAGCTCCGATGACCGAAACCCCGCACGACGAGAACGCCGACCGTCCCCTTCCCCCTGCCGCCGTACCGGCCGAGTGAGAACGAGCATGACAGACCAAGTCGTCAAAGAAACCGTCAAGGGCCACAAGCGGCTCGAACGCAACGTCACCCTGATGGCGGTCGCGACCTTCCTCACCGTCACTATCGGCGGCATCGTGGAAATCGCCCCGCTATTCTGGATCGACAACACGATCGAGAAGGTGGACGGGATGCGTCCCTACACACCGCTCGAACTCGCCGGCCGCGACATCTACATCCGCGAAGGCTGCTATACCTGTCACAGCCAGATGATCCGTCCGTTCAAGGACGAGGTCGAACGCTACGGCCACTACAGCCTCGCGGCAGAAAGCATGTACGACCACCCGTTCCAGTGGGGCTCCAAGCGTACCGGGCCGGACCTTGCCCGCGTCGGTGGCCGCTATTCGGACGAATGGCACGTGCAGCATCTCAAGAACCCGCAGGATGTCGTGCCCGAAAGCGTGATGCCGCAGTACGGCTTCCTGGCGGAGGCAGACCTGTCTATTGCCGATCCGGCTGCCAACCTCGCGGCGCTTCGCCTGGTGGGCGTGCCCTATTCGGACGAGCAGATCGAGAAGGCCGAGGCCGACCTCAAGCTCCAGGCTGACCCTGCCGGCAATGCGGCGGACCTCGCTGCCCGCTATCCCAAGTCGCAGGTGCGCGATTACGACGGCAATCCGGCTCGCCTGACCGAGATGGATGCGCTGGTCGCCTACCTGCAGATGCTGGGCACGCTGGTCGATGTCGACAGCGCCGCCGCGCAGGAGGAACTCGCCACCGAGAAGGGGCGCTGAGGATGTACGAAACCCTGCGCCACTTCGCCGACAGCTATGGCCTCGCAGCCATGATGGTCGCCTTCCTCGCGCTCTGCGCCTGGCCGTTCCGCCCCGGAGCACACCAGCACAACCAGAACGCCGCCAATTCGATTTTCAAGGACATGCCCGATGGCGAATGACGACAAGCGCATCGACCAGCCGACCGGGACCGAATTCGTCGGTCACGAATGGGACGGCATCGAGGAACTGAACACGCCGCTGCCGCGCTGGTGGCTGTGGACCTTCTACCTGACGGTCTTCTGGGGCCTCGCCTACACGGTGGCATATCCTGCCTGGCCGATGATATCGGGCGCCACGCAGGGCATGCTGGGCTGGACCAGCCGCGGCCAGCTGGCAGACGAGATGGATCTCGCCGACCAGGCCCGCATGAGCGTGAACGAGCGGATCGCCGCTCTGGACGTGGAAAAGCTGGCAGCCGATCCCGAACTGATGGAACAGGCCATCGCTGGCGGCGCCGCTGCATTCCGCGTGAACTGTTCGCAGTGCCACGGATCGGGCGCAGCGGGCTATCAGGACCTCGGCTATCCCAACCTCAACGACGACGACTGGCTGTGGGGCGGTTCGATGAGCGAGATCGAATACACGATCACGCACGGCATCCGCCAGCCGGGCGAAGAGCGCCGCCAGGGCGTGATGCCCCCGTTCGACGGCGCATTCGATAATGCCCAGATGGCTGCGCTCGTCTCGCACGTCCGGTCGCTCAGCGGCCTGGAACAGCCCAATGCCGCCGGCGCTGCCACCTATGCGGACAATTGTGCCGCCTGCCACGGCACCGCAGGCGAAGGGAACCGCGAACTGGGCGCGCCGCGCCTCGACGACGCCATCTGGCTGCGCGGCAGCAGCGCCGCAGCCATCCGGGCGCAGCTCGTGAACCCGAAGATGGGCGCAATGCCCGCCTTTGGCGAACGGCTCGATCCGGTGACCATCAAGATGCTGGCGGCATTCGTCCATTCGCGCGGGGGAGGCGAGGACTTCGTGGAGGCTCCGGTCGAAGAACCGGTCGCCGAAGCCGATGCCGCAGAATGACGATCCGCGGCAGGTAATCGAAGACGGGGTCGTCAAGACCAACGACCCCGTCTCGAGCGCCGTTGCCAGCCCCGAAGCGGCCACCCGCCGGCACGAGCCGCACCAGCCGCCGCGTCAGGACCTGCCCGAAAAGCTCTACGAAGCGCGCAAGGCGGTTCACAACAAGCGCATCGACGGCCCGTTCCGCCGATTCAAGTGGCTGGTTATGGTCGTCACCCTCGCGATCTACTACGGCACACCGTGGATCCGCTGGGACCGTGGCCCCTACGCGCCCGACCAGGCAGTGCTGGTCGATCTCGCCAACCGCCGCTTCTACATGTTCGGCATCGAGATCTGGCCGCACGAATTCTACTTCGTCGCCGGCCTGCTGATCATGGCGGGCATCGGCCTCTTCCTCGTGACCAGCGCGGTCGGCCGCGCCTGGTGCGGCTATGCCTGCCCCCAGACCGTGTGGACCGACGTGTTCCAGCACGTCGACCGCTTCGTCGACGGCGACCGCAATGCGCGCATGCGCCTCGACGCGGCGCCGTGGACCTGGAGCAAGGTCATGCGCCGCGCCTTCAAATGGTCCATCTACCTCTTCATCGGGTTCTGGACCGGCGGCGCGTGGATTATGTATTTCGCCGATGCACCTACCCTGGTGCATGATTTCTGGCGCGGAGAGGCCGCGCCGGTCGCCTACATCACGGTAGCCGTCCTGACGCTGACCACGGTCACGCTGGGAGGGTTCATGCGCGAACAGGTGTGCATCTACATGTGCCCCTGGCCGCGCATCCAGACCGCGATGATGGACGAAAAATCGCTGCTGGTGACCTACAAGGACTGGCGCGGCGAACCGCGAGGCAGCGTCAAGAAGGCCGCCAAGAATCCCGGCCAGTTCGGGGACTGCATCGATTGTACCCAGTGCGTGCAGGTCTGCCCGACCGGCATCGATATCCGCGAAGGACCGCAGATCGGCTGCATCACCTGCGCCCTGTGTATCGATGCCTGCGACCGGGTGATGAAGGACATCGGTCGCCCGCGCGGCCTGATCGACTACGCCACGCTGGAGGACTGCGAGCGGGAGGCCGCAGGCGGCACCCCGCGCCCGCCGTGGAAGGCGCTGCTGCGCCCGCGCACGCTGGTCTATCTCGGCATCTGGTCGGCGATCGGCTTCGCCCTGCTGTTCGCCCTCGGCACCAGATCACATCTGGACCTTACCATTTCGCCCGACCGCAATCCGCCCTTCATGCTGATGAGCGACGGTTCGATCCGCAATTCCTACACGCTCAAGCTGCGCAACATGACCACCAGCCCTCGCGAGATGACCGTGGCGATGGAGGGGCTGGAAGGCGGCCGCTTCTGGACCGACCGCATCAGCCAGGATGCTGCGGCTCGCAGTCAGGCCTTCACCGTCCCGGCGGACGAGACGCGGACCGTCAGGGCCTATGTCGTCGCGCCTGCAGGCAGCGGCCAGCAGGACTTCACCTTCACGCTGGCGACCGACGACCAGCAACCCGAAACCGCCAGCGGCACGACCCGCTTCAGCGCACCGGAGAGCGAATGATGACCAAGCGTTTCACGGGCTGGCACATGACCGGCATCCTCGTCGGAGGCTTCGGCGTGGTGGTCGCCGTCAATTTCATGATGGCCGGCCTTGCCGTGAACAGCTTCGGCGGAGTTGTCGTGGAGAATTCCTACGTCGCCAGCCAGAAGTTCAACGGCTGGCTGGCAGCAGCTGAAGAGGCCAATGAACTCGGCTGGTCGGCTCGTGTGGCACGAAATGGGGCAGGCCATTTGGAAGTCCAGACCGAGGGTACCCCCGCAGGCACGCTCGCGACGGCCGAACTGCGTCATCCGCTCGGCCGGGCAGAACCGCTGCGCTGGCAGCTCGAGGCAGCAGATGACGGCCGCTTCGTCAGCGCCGCGCCTTTGCCCGAAGGACGCTGGCTGGTCCGCCTGACCCTTGCCGAAGGCGACCAAGAATACCGCATCGAGCGCCCCGTGGGATGAACGCTCTCGCCACTCCCCTGCCCGACGAGGCGCCGGCTCTGGTCGACAGCCGCTTCACCGTGCCGGGGATGCGGTGCGCAGGCTGTATCGCGAAGATCGAGCGCGGCCTTGGCGAAATCGATGGTGTCGACGCGGCGCGCGTGAACTTCTCTGCCAAGCGCGTAGCGGTCCGCCACGATGCGCGGGTGGATGACGAAGCGCTGATCTCGGCGCTCGAACACCTCGGCTTCGAAGCGCAGCCGGTGGCCGCCAATCCGCTGGCGGAAGACGACCGGGAGGCAAAGCGCCTCTTCCGCGCGCTTGCGGTCGCAGGCTTCGGCATGATGAACATCATGCTTCTGTCGGTCAGCGTGTGGTCGGGCGCGGGCGGCGTGACGCGCGAGCTGTTCCACCTTCTTTCCGCCCTTATCGCCCTGCCGGTGGTGGCTTATTCCGGCCGGCCCTTCTTCGCCAGCGCAGCCATGGCGCTGCGGTATCGTCGGACAAACATGGACGTACCCATTTCGATCGGTGTCCTGCTGGCGACGGGCATGTCCTTCTACGAAGTGCTGACCGGCGGCGAGCACGCCTATTTCGACGGCGCTGTCATGCTGCTCTTCTTCCTGCTGGCAGGGCGTTCGCTCGACGCCATGATGCGCAACCGCACGCGGGCAGGCATCGGGGCGCTGCTGTCGCGCATGGGCAAGAGCGCGGCCATCGTCCAGGAGGACGGCAGCACGCAGCGGATCGCGGCGGAGAACCTCTTTCCCGGCATGACCATGATCGTGGCGGCGGGCGAAGCCCTTGCCGCAGACGGCACGGTCGTTTCCGGCAAGGGCGCGCTCGACAATGCCATGCTGACGGGCGAAAGCACGCCCGAAGCCGTCGCCCCCGGCGATACGGTCCATGCTGGCGCGATCGCACTAGAAGGTCCGCTGACGGTCGAGATTACGGCGACGCAGGGCGATACTGCACTGGCGGAAATCGCGCGCCTGATGGACGAGGCGGGCCAATCGCGCAGCCGCTACGTGCGTATCGCGGACCGCGCCTCGCGGCTCTATGCGCCTGCCGTACATACCCTGGCAGTGCTCGCATTCATCGGCTGGATGATCGCCGGCGCCGGCTGGCACCAGTCGCTCGTCATCGCGATTGCGGTGCTCATCATCACCTGCCCCTGCGCGATGGGGCTTGCAGTTCCGGCGGCGCAGGTTGTCGCCTCCGGTGCGCTCATCAAGAAAGGCCTGCTGGTCAAGGACGGGACGGCGCTCGAACGGCTGGCAGAGGTCGATATCGCCCTGTTCGACAAGACCGGCACGCTCACGCTGGGTGAGCCTCGCCCCGATACCTCGCACCTCGACGGGCGCGCCAAATCGGTGGCCCTCGCCCTTGCACAATCCAGCAGCCATCCGCTCAGCCGCGGTCTCTCGGCAAGCCTGCGGACTGAAGGCGTGAAGCCTGCCGCCATTTCCGATATCAGCGAGATAAAGGGCGAAGGGATCGTGGCGACGTGGGACAATTCCTCAGTCGCGCTGCGCCGTAACGAGATCGGCGGACCGGGCATGTCCACCACGCTCCATGTCGGCGGGCTCGCCTATCCCATCCTGTTTTCGGATGGCCTGCGACCAGACGCGAAGGAAGCGATCGACACGCTGGCGCGCATGGGCGTGTGCTCGCAGGTCATTTCCGGCGACCGCCCGGGTGCCGTCGCCAAGGTCGTCGAGGAACTGGACCTCGAAGGCTTTGCCGGGGTCGGTCCGGAAGAAAAGCTCGAGCGGCTCGAAACCCTGCGCAGCGAGGGGCATTTCCCGCTGATGGTCGGCGACGGGCTCAACGACGGCCCTGCCCTTGCTGCCGCCCACGCCTCCATCGCGCCAGGCACGGCCAGCGATATCAGCCAGCAGGCCGCAGATGCGGTCTTCATCGGCGAGCGCCTTGCGCCCGTGGCGACTGCCGTGAGCGTGGCGCGCGATACGATGCGGATCGTCCGCCAGAACTTCACCTTCGCCATCGGCTACAACGTGCTGGCCGTTCCGCTGGCGCTGGCAGGCATGGTCACGCCGCTGATCGCAGCCATCGCCATGTCGCTCAGCTCGCTGGTCGTGGTCGCGAACTCGCTCCGCCTCGCAAGGTCCGCGAAGTGAGCGGGCTTGCGATCCTGATCCCGATTGCGCTCGGCATGGGCGTATTCGGGCTGGCGATGTTCTTCTGGGCCATGCGCGACGGGCAGTTCGAGGATCTCGACGGTGCGGCGCACCGCATTCTGATCGACGATGAAGACGACAGCGAAAGGAGCGCCAAATGAGTTCCTTCGCGTTCCCCCTTGCTGCGCTGCTCCCACTGATAATCGGCCCCCTGCCCGCCGAAGCCACGAGCTTGACGGCAACGCTCTGCGCCAGTGGTGAGACCATCGTCCTTACCCTCCCGATGCGCACCGGCGGAGAAGACGAACCCGGCGCCTGCCTGCAAAAAGGGTGTCACGCCGGTTGCTCTCGAAAACGGCTTGATCGAAGTCAATGAAAGCGGGGGCAAATCCCGCCAATCCGGCCTGCATGTGGCCCTATCACCCCGACCTGCTCGCAACGCCCGTTCCGCGTTACACCAGCTTCCCGACTGCCGCCGAATTCGGCGACATCCCCGGCGATGCTTATCGCAAGGCCTTGGAGAGCGTGTCGGGCGATGTCTCGCTCTACGTCCACATCCCATTCTGCGAGAAAATCTGTTTCTACTGCGGCTGCAACACCGGCAAGGCCGGGCGGCGGCAGCGGCTGGAATCCTATCTCTCGGCACTGCACGCAGAGATTGATCTCGTGTCCTCGCTCCTCCCGCGAGGCACGAAGGTCGGGCGGGTGGCATTCGGGGGCGGCAGCCCCAATGCCATCACGCCTACCGATTTCGTGCGGCTGGTCGACACGCTGACCATCCGCTTCGGCCTCGACGACCCTATCTTCTCGATCGAGCTCGACCCGCGCACGATGACGCGCTCCTGGGCCGAGGTGATCGGCCACGTCGGGATCGAGCGTGCCAGCCTTGGCGTCCAAACCTTCGCCCCTCACTGCCAGGAAGCGATCGGGCGCGTGCAGACAGAGGATTCGATTGTCGAGACTGTCGATCTGCTGAGGAACGCGGGCGTCACCTCGCTCAATTTCGATCTCATGTACGGCCTGCCCGGCCAGACCCGCGACGACCTGCTCGACACGCTCCAGCGCACCCGCGTTCTGGGCGCGGATCGCGTGGCGCTGTTCGGTTATGCCCATGTGCCGCACATCGTCCCGCGCCAGCGCATGATCGACGATACCGACCTGCCCGACCAGGCAGAACGGTTCGCCATGGCCGGACTCGGCTATTCCTACCTGGCGACCCACGGCTATCTGCCAGTCGGTTTCGACCATTTCGCGCGGCCCGGCGGCGATCCCCTCGCCCGCGCAGCGACGGAAGGGCGGGTGCACCGCAATTTCCAGGGCTTTACCGACGATGCCGCGCCGAACCTGATCGGCCTTGGCAGTTCGGCGATCAGTTCCTTCCCGCAGCTCCTCGCCCAGAACGAGAAGAACAGCGGACGTTACCGCATGATCGCCTCGCAAGGATCGCTCACCGCCCAGCGCGGGTTCGAGCGCAGCGCAGAGGACCGCGAGCGCGGCAAGGCGATCGAAGAACTGCTCTGCCAGGGCAGGACCGAATTGCCCGAATATCTCGCTTCCGACATCGCCTGCCGCCTGTCGGCTTTCACCGCACGCGGCCTGGCATCGCTGGACGGGAACGTGCTGACCATGGACTCCGACGGCCTGCCCTATGCGCGGACGATTGCCGCCCTGCTCGATCCGCACCGGCAAGTGTCGAAAACGCGCTTCAGCGCAGCGGTCTGACAAACTGGCGAATACAGTCGGTATGGACGGCCTCGTCCGCCCGGCCTAGCCTGCAGCAGTGGTCGAAGTCCTTCATCCAAGCCGGGTTGCCATCGTCATTGCCGCAGGCGGACAGGGCGAGCGCATGGGCGGAGACAAGCCTGCTCGGAAACTGGCCGGTCGATCAATGCTGGAACGTGCCATCGACGCGGCGCAAACATGGGGTGATACCATCGCGATAGCGGTGAGGGAGCCGGGACAGGCAGCGAATTCGAACCTTCCCGTCCTGCTTGATGGCGCGGAAAACCTCGGCCCGATTTCGGCGCTCGCGAGTGCGTTCCGCTTTGCCATTCGGCAGCACTGTTCTCACGTCCTGCTAGTCGCTTGCGACATGCCTTTCCTGCCCCGCGACCTTTTGCCACGCCTTGCCGCAGCTATCGGCGATAAAGGCGCCGCGCTTCCCGTCGCGGAAGGTCATCTACAGGCGATGGCGGGTCTCTGGCGAGCGGCGCCGGACCAGCTTGCCGCTTTCATCGCACAAGGCGGGCGTTCACTCCGGCGGTTTGCGGAGGCGCAGGAAGCCACCGAAATACAATGGCCTGCGGACGGGAGCGGCAATGCGTTCGAAGATATCGACGACCTTGCACAGTTACGCGACGCCGAAGTGCGGCTGAATATCGCGGGTCAGACGGCCTGCTCTCCGTAATACAAGGTCACGGCGTGCTTTGCCTCGGCGAAGAACAGCCAGCGCTCGGTCGCGACTCCGATCTGGCAGGCGATCAGGCCAAGCACCATGAGCGATAGGGTCCACGGCGCGGAGGGAAAGACCAGTCCGATTGCCATGGCGAGCATGGGGATGACGAAGCCAAACGACACGGTAATGCGCCGAAGCTTGTCCGCATGCTTCCTCGCGATGCGGAAGCCCATCTCCCGCAACAGGTAATTGTCATTGTCATGCGGGCTGCCGGTCATCTCGACCCGTCCCAGATGGCCCAGCCCTGTCGCCGAACCTGCCGTGCTGACGGGCGTGGAGGCGTGGATGCGCCGCCAGTAGGCCAGCTTCACGCCAAGTCCGATCATCAACAGTACCAGCGCAAACAGCCGCGTGATCGCCGCCGCCTGCTCGGCAGCGAAAGCGTCCAGCAGGAATGCGAGGATCACCGCGCCATTCATTGGGCCAAGGACGAGGTAGCCGGCAACAGTCCAGCCGTTGAACCACGCGGGAACGGGTCGCAGCGAGGCGTAGATCATGGCCGTGCAGTAAAGCGTCACGAGCGACACGGCCGCCCCCGCGACACCCAGCACGACGGCGGTCGAGCTCGCGACGAGGTTGAAGCTCCACGAAATCGCGAACAGGCCGAAGGGGACAAAGGCGACCACTGCCGCGAGCCCTTCGCGTGAAAGCCAGCTCGAACGCCACTGCGACAACGCCCGCCATGCGCGCTCCGGACGTCCGAGATGCATCGTCGAGGACAACAGGCCCGATACGATCAGGGCCAAAGCCAGGCCGAACGTCGCGAGGCCGAAAACCGGCTCTTTCGGCAGGACATCGAGCGACGCCAAAAGGGCCAGCAGGATCATCATGCCGTAACCCGCGCCGCTGGCGGTGGTGAAGAAGATCACGGATTTCGCAGGATGCATCGCCCGTTCCCCTACGACAGGATCTTGTCGACCCAGCGGGCGATCAGGCCCGCTCCATCGGTCGTCTCGTCGACATGGTCCAGCATGCGCGGTGCCTTGGCCCCATCACGCCCGTCCTGTCGCGGTCGCGGCGGCAGGTATTTGTTGACCGGTTTCGTCTGCTGCTCGGGCATGAGGTCGTATCCGCCCCTTGCAGCGACGAGGCGCGAAACTTCGCTGTCCGGATCGCCCAGGTCGCCGAAACTGCGCGCGCCTGCCGGGCAGGTCGATACGCAGGCAGGCACCCGGCTCTCCTCGGGCAGGTTCTCATTGTAGATCTTGTCGACGCATAGCGTGCATTTCTTCATCACGCCCTGGTTCTCGTCATATTCGCGCGCGCCATAGGGGCAGGCCCAGCTACATAGCTTGCAGCCAATGCAGATGTCCTCGTTGACCAGCACGATGCCGTCTTCCTCGCGCTTGTAGCTCGCCCCTGTCGGGCACACGGTCACGCAGGGCGCGTCTTCGCAGTGCAGGCAGGACCGCGGGAAATGGACGGTCTGGCCGCGGCCGACGTCATCGGTCGTCTCGTAGGTGTGGACGCGGTTGAACCACACGCCGTCCGGCTTCTTGCCGTAGGGGTCGTAATCGGTGAGCGGCGCGGACTTCGCCCCCGCATTCCATTCCTTGCAGTTCACCGCACAGGCGTGACACCCGACACAGATGTCGAGATCCACGACGAGGCCGAGCTTCTTGCCAGTGGTCTCCGGCAAACTGGTCATGTCCCGTCATTCCCCCGGTTACCGCGCCCGTCCCTGATGCCGTCGATCCAGCCGTGATTGGCATGGCGCTGGCCGATGAATTCCTTGAGCTCGGCCTTCCCGTCCGTTCCGCTTCCCCTGAGGCCTACGCCGAATTCGAGCGGGCCGTCCTGCCCCGTGTAGCGCTGTCCGACAGGTTCGAAGACGGGATGCGCTTCACCTGCTTCCTCCGCCGTACACTTCCGCAAGCGGACGCGAAGATCGTACCAGGCGGCCTGGCCGGTTACCGGGTCGGAATTGGAATAGACCTTGTCGCCCTTCTCCGGCAGCAGCTTCTCGGTGATGATGTGATTGAGGAGGAAGCCGCGCGTCATCTCGGGGCTGTCCTTGTCGAGGCCCCAGGCGCCATTGCGCTTGCCGATCGCGTTCCAGGTCCACACGACATCGGGGTTCACGCCGGTGACGAGCTTCACCTGCGCCTTCACGCGCCCGCGGCCGTTTTCGATCCAGACCCAATCGTCGTCCGCGAGGTCGTGCTTCGCTGCAAGGTCGCGGTGCATGTGCAACTTGTTCGCGCTGGTGATCTGCCGCAGCCAGGCGTTCTGGCTGCCCCAGCTGTGATACATGTGCATCGGCCGCTGCGAGAGCGCGTGGACCGGGAAATCCTCCCCGCCCTCCTCGCGTTCGAGGAAGGGCTGGTACCAGATGGGCAGCGGGTCGAAATAGGTGTCGATCCGTTCGCGATGCTCTTCCGGCGGCTGGATCTTGCCGTACCCGCGCGCCGCCAGGCGGAATTTCTGCAAATCCTCGTTGTAGAGCTGGAAGGTGATCGGGTCGGTCGAGCCGAGCCATGCCATCTTCTTCGCATAGGCGAGGTATTCGCGGTTCGCGTATTTCATGAACTGCGCCGAAAGCGGCAGTTCCTCGTGCCAGAAACACCCGTTCTCGATGTAGCGGTCGAGCTGCTCTGGATTGACCGCGCCGACGCCAGACTTGCTCCCGTCCTCGCCGCGCCAGCCCGATAGCGGACCGACGCCGGGCGCGCGTTCGTGGTTGACGATGTAATCCTCGTACCCGCCCGGGAATTTCGGCGATCCGTCGGGATTGGTCATGCCCGGCAGGCCCAGCCGCGCGCCGAGATCGAGCAGGACAGTCTGGAACGGCCGCACATCGCGGTCGAGCGGCAGGACCGGCTGGCGGATCGCGTCCCCGCCGCCATGGGAAGACGAGATCGGCCGGTCGAGCATGGAGATGCAGTCCCACCTCTCCAGATAGGTCGTATCGGGCAGGATCAGGTCGCAATAGGGCACCGTCTCCGACCAGAAGGCATCGGAGTAGATGATCTTCGGTATGACGTATTCACCGTCCTCGCGCTTCTTCATGAAGTAGCCGAGCGTGTCGGGGATATTCATCGAGCTGTTCCAGGCCATGTTGGCCATGAACATGAACAGCACGTCGATGCCGTAAGGGTCCTGCGTCGCGGCATTGTGCAGCACCATGTGCATCATGCCGTGCAGAGCTAGAGGGTGCTCCCAGCTGAAAGCCTTGTCGATCCTCAGCGGCTCACCGTGCTGATCGACAATCAGGTCTTCGGGAGATCGCGGAAAGCCCAGCGGAGGGCCGTCCAGCGGAACGCCGGCTTCCGCCTTGGGCCATGCCGCCTTGACGCCGGGCGGGATCGGCTTGGGAAACGGTGCCTTGTACCGCCATCCGCCCGGACAATCGACCGAGCCCAGCAGCGCCTGCAGGATGTGGATGGCCCGGCAGGTGTGGAAGCCGTTCGAATGCGCCGAGATCCCGCGCATGGCATGGAAGGACACGGGCCGGCCGACGAAGCGGTCGTGGTGACGTCCCCAGGCATCGATCCACGGCTCCTCGATCACGATTTCCTTCTCGAACGCCGTCTCGGCCAGTTCTGCGGCAATGCGGCGGATCGTGTCCGCCGGGATGCCGGTCGTGTCAGCCACCGCATCGGGCGAAAATTCGGCGTCTAGGTACCGTTCTGCGAGCAATTGGAAGGACGGAATGACGCGGCGGCCATTCACTTCTCGCTCGCCCGCAAAGGCCGGTTTGATGTGCGCAGCATTGGCCCTGATCGCCCTGCCTTGCTCGAGGCACCAGGCGAGCGGTGCGCCGTCGTCCCCGTGCCGCAGGAACAGGCCGTCATCGGCAGCGCCCGGCTCGCTGATCACCAGCCACGGGGCGTTGGAGTAGCGGCCAAGGCTCGCCCAATCGATTTTCTCTGCCCGCAGCAATTCGTGGATCAGCGCGAAGACGAAAAGCCCGTCGGTCCCCGGCCGGATCCCGATCCATTCGTCGGCGATCGCCGAATAGCCGGTTCGCACCGGATTGACCGAAACGAACTTCGTGCCCGGCCGGGTCTTCAGGTTGCCGAGGCCGAGCTTGATCGGATTGCTGTCATGATCGTCGGCCACACCGAACATCATGTGGTAAAGCGTGCGCTCGTAATCGGGCTCGCCGAATTCCCAGAAAGCCCCGCCCAGCGTGTAGAGCCCGCCTGCCGCCATGTTGACCGAGCAGAAGCCGCCGTGGGCTGCGAAATTGTGCGTGCCGAACTGGCTGGCCCACCAGCCGGTCAGCGATTGCGACTGGTCGCGCCCGGTAAAGAAGGCGAGCTTGGCCGGATCACGCGCGCGAACCTCGCCCAGCCACTCGGTCGCCAGTTCCAGCGCCTCGTCCCACTCGATCTCGCGGAATTCGCCTGATCCCCGCTCGCCTGTCCGAAGCAGTGGCTTGGTCAGCTTGGCCGGCGCGTACTGGTGCATGATGCCCGCACTACCCTTGGCGCACAGCACACCCTTGTTGACCGGGTGATCTGGATTGCCCTCGATGTAGCGGATCGTACCGTTCTTGAGATGGACCCGGATACCGCAGCGGCAGGCACACATGTAACAGGTCGAGGTCTTCACCTCGTCGGCCACCTGCGGCGACAGGGCGACGTCCTCGCGGACGGTCTCGAAGGGGTTAAAGCCCATCTCTCTCCCACGGCTCGCGACTTGTTTTCATATCACGAGTTCCTAATACAGCTATTGCAGGGCCGGTTTCGCGACGCAACCGCGAATGGCCCGGTTGTAAGACGCGCGCGCGATGCCCGCAGCCAAGGAGCCGCCAGGTGGATCTTCCACTTGAAATGATGCAGGAAAATGCCGGCCGTGCCGTCGCGCTGCTGAAGTCGATGGCGAACGAGTCGCGCCTGATGATTCTGTGTCAGCTGTCGCAGAAGGAAATGACGGTCGGCGAGCTGGCGACCAAAATCCCGCTCTCGCAATCGGCGCTTTCGCAGCACCTGAGCGTCCTGCGCCGCGAGAACCTCGTAAAGACCCGGCGGGAATCCCAGTTCGTGTGGTATTCGATCGACAGCGAAGACGCGAAGGCCGTGATCGGCACGCTCTACGACCTGTTCTGCGCACAATGCGAAACGGACGCCGGTCAGGCCTCGGCCTGATCTTCGCGTCCGCCCCGCTCACATCCGTTTCTCTATCCGGTTGGCGCCGAGGTCCGGCGTCGACATGGTCCCGTGTGCTGCCGCATCGGGGGCGAGCGTCCTGAACGCATCGTACTGGGTCAGGAATATCTTGCCGCTCAGCTTGTAGAGGAAGTGAGTGCGCGACAGCCGGTCGGTCACGGGCCCCTTCACCTCGGACAGGTGCATGGTCACCCCTGCATCACCCAGCCGCTCGTTGAGCGCCTCGAGCACCTCCAATCCCGAAGCGTCGATGAAATTCACAGCCGAGCACATCAGGACGAGGTGTTTGACCTCCGGATTGTCCGCAATCTCGCTGAGGACGAATTCCTCCAGCCAGCGCGAGTTGAGATAGGTCAGGGATTCGTCGACCCGGATGGTCAGGACCTGCGGATCGCACAGGACCTTGTGCCGGCGCACATTGCGGAAATGCTCCGTATTGGGGACCTGCCCCACCACCGCCGCGTGCGGCAGCGAAGAGTGCCAGACGAACAGGGCAAGGCTGGCGATCACGCCGACCAGCACGCCCGTTTCCACCCCGTCCACCAACGTCACGAGGATCGTGGCAGTGATCGCGATGAAGTCACGCTTGGAATAGCGCCACAGTTCGACGGGCTTGTGCAGGTCCACGAGGGTGAGAACCGCAACGATGATCGTCGCCGACAGGGTCGCCAGCGGCAGGTAGAACAGCAGCGGCGTCAGGAAAACCGTGGCCAGCGCGATGCCGATGGCTGTGAAGGCCCCTGCAGCCGGCGTTGCTGCACCGGCGTCGAAATTGACCACCGAGCGTGAAAAGCCGCCGGTAACCGGAAAGCCTCCGGACAGCGAGGAAGCCAGGTTCGACGAACCGAGCGCCACCAGTTCCTGGTCGGGATCGATGCGTTGCCTGCGCTTGGCGGCAAGCGTCTGCGCGACAGACACGGACTCGACGAAGCCGATAATCGAGATGAAGGCGGCTCCGACCAGCAGTTCCGACCAGAGCCCCGCATCGAAGCTGGGCAAGGCAAACGGCGGCAGGCCGACCGGGATGTCGCCCACGGTCCTGACACCGCGCTCGTCGAGGCCCAGTAAGGCTACGGCTGCCGTGGTCACGACGATCGCGAGCACAGGTCCCGCCTTGGTCGCCACGCCCGCTGGTCCTTCCTTGAGGCCGAGCTTCATCAGGGTAGGCTTCAGCCCCTTTCGCACCCATACGAGAAACGCAGTGGCGCCCACACCAATCGCCAGAGTGACCAGGTTGGTGTCCCCGATACGCGAGGCAAGCGACAGCACGATTTCAACCAGCGTTTCGCCCTCTGCCTTCACACCCAACAAGTGCTTGAGCTGGCTGGCCGCAATGATGATCCCGCTTGCCGTGATGAAACCGCTGACGACGGGATGCGACAGGAGGTTGGCCAGGAAGCCGAGCCGCAACAGGCCCATGGCGGTTAGCATCAGCCCGGAAATCGCTGCCAGCGCGATGGTCGCGGCGAGATATTCTACAGTGCCGCCCGCAGCGACCTTTCCGGCCACTGCCGCGGTCATGAGTGAGACCACGGCCACCGGCCCGACCGAAAGCGTGCGGCTGGTACCGAAGATAGCATAGGCGATTAGGGGCAGGATCGAGGCATAGAGCCCGACGACCGGCGGCAGGCCCGCCAGAAGCGCATAGGCGAGGCTCTGCGGGATCAGCATCAGGGTCACGATCACTGCCGCAATCAGGTCGTTGGACAGCGTGCCCCTGTCGTAGGTGCGTCCCCAGTCGAGGATGGGGAGGTAACGGCGGGCGTGCTGACGGGTCAGGCGCATCGCGCCGCCCGCCAGCGATCCGTTCCCGGTGCCGGGAGCCTTGCTACCCATCCAACGCTCCGCCGGTCAGAGGTTCGGACGCATCGAGGCAAGGTCGTATCCGGCCTGCGCCGCGATATCGATCCGCTCGTCCGGCGTCAGCCCGTCCGGATTTGCCAGCATCCAGAGGATGGTGGAGCGCCTGCCGCTCCCGCAATAGGCCAGCACCTTGCCCTCGGCAGACCGCAAGATGTCGCCCTGCAAACGGACTTTTTCGGGCGTCAGCGTGTCCGGGGTCACAGGGTTGTTGTGGAAGGCCAGGCCAGCCGCACTCGTCGCCGCAGCGATTGCTTCGGCGGAAGGCTGGTCAGGGCTCTCGCCGTCGGGACGGTTGCAGACAATAGTCGTGAAACCGGCGTCCTTGGCGGCCTGCACGTCCTCGGCCGTAATCTGGCCGCGAACGCTCAGGCGATCGGTGAGCTTATTGGCTTGCATGGGCAGGTGCCTTTGCTTTCTGGTCGAAGAACACGCGATGCATCAGCATTCCGGCCAGCAGGCTTGCACAGAACACCAATGCCTCGAGCGGTGCGATGGCAAGGACTGCAAAGCCCGGTCCCGGGCACAGGCCGGCAAGGCCCCAGCCCACACCGAAAAGAGTCGCGCCGCCCACTAGCTGCGGGGTCAGGTCGGTCCTGTCGGGCAGCGAGAACTTGGGCGCGAACAGCGGATGGGCCATCCGGGGAACGAAACGCCATGCGATCGCCATGACCAGCACTGCGCCGCCCATGACGAAGGCCAGCGTCGGGTCCCACGCACCGAAGATGTCGAGGAACCCGCGGATGCGCGCAGGGTCGGTCATCCCGCCCAGCGCGAGGCCCGCGCCGAACAGGGTACCGGAAACCAGGGGAGGTAGATGCGTGCGGATCATCACTGAGCTCCCATTACGGCCACGGTCGCGATACCCGCGATCATGAAGGTCGCCGTCGCCACAAGCGAACGCTGCGACAGGCGGCTGACACCGCAAACACCGTGGCCGCTGGTGCAACCACTGCCGAGCCGCGCGCCGAAACCGACTAGCACACCTGCAACAGCGAGCAGCGGCAGGGGCACGAAATCGGGCTCGAACCCGCCCTTCAGCGTTGCCACCAGGAACGCGCCGAGCGGCAGGCCGATGACGAAGGTCCAGGCGCTCGACCAGGACATGCCGCTGTCGTTGATGCCGAAGGCTCGCCCGACAATGCCGGACACGCCGGTGACACGGCCCGCGCCGAGCAGCATCAGCGCTGCAGCGAGGCCGATGAGCAGGCCGCCCGCCAGGCCGGCGAGCGGGGCTGCTTCAGGGAAGCCGGGGAGGATCATACCGCGTTCACCGGGATCTTGATGTAACTCACGCCATTATCCTCCGGCTCGGGTAGGCGCCCGCCGCGAATGTTCACCTGCACGCTGGGCATGATCAGCTTGGGCATGTCGAGCGTCTTGTCACGCGCGGTGCGCATCTCGACGAATTCGTCCTCGCTGGTGCCTTCCTTGACGTGCACGTTCTCGCGCTTCTGCTGGCCGACCGTGGTTTCCCAGGCATATTCGTCGCGGCCAGGTGCCTTGTAATCGTGGCACAGGAACAGGCGCGTGTCCTCGGGCAGCGACAGGAGCCGCTTGATCGACTGGTACAGCTGGCGCGCGTCGCCGCCGGGAAAGTCCGCGCGGGCGGTCCCGAAGTCCGGCATGAAGATGGTGTCGCCGACAAATGCGGCATCACCGATGATGAAGGCCATGTCCGCCGGCGTGTGGCCGGGGACGTGCAGCGCGATACCTTCCAGCGTGCCGAGCCTGAAGGTCTCGCCGTCATCGAACAAATGATCGAACTGCGAACCGTCGCGCTGGAAATCGGTGCCTGCATTGAACAGCTTGCCGAAGACTTCCTGCACGCGAATGATCTCGCGCCCGATGGCGAGCCTGCCGCCGAGCTTTTCCTGCAGATAGGGCGCTGCCGAGATGTGATCGGCATGGGCGTGCGTTTCGATCAGCCAGGTCACGGTCAGGTCGTTCTTGGTGACATATTCGATGATGAGGTCCGCCGAACCGTTGGAGGTACGGCCTGCAGCAGCATCGTAGTCGAGCACCGAGTCGATGATCGCCGCCTCGTTGGTGGCGGGATCGTGGACGACGTAGCTGATCGTGTTGGTCGCTTCGTCGAAGAACCCTGCAATAGAGGGGCGCAGCGCCTTGTCGTCGAGCGCGCGGCAGATCTGGGTCGTGGCGTTTTCCATAACGGTATCGTGGGTAGACATGGTCTCTAGCTCCCTAATATGAGCATTATCTAATATACACCGCACGGATGTCAATGTTCCCGGGAAAACTGATTGGCCAAGAAGCTGGTGACCTACAGGGCGAGCGCGCCTCTTGCCGTTCGAGCAGACTTGCGCCAGCTTCAGGTCTGGGGTCGACAAGATCGAGAGGAGAAAATTTCATGGGTGATAAGAGGATTGCCGCGCTCATAGCATCCATAGCGTTGGCCGCACCGACGCCGCTTTATGCCGAAACGTCAGCAGAAGTGCCGGCCCAACTGCAGGCCAAAATAGCCGAAGCTGGCTCTGTCTGCGCCGAAATGGACGGTGGTAAATTTGCGATGGAGGATGCAGCGATCCAGCGCGTCGACCTCGACGGTGACGGCGACGAGGACTGGGTGCTGAACGAATCCGCCTTCGCCTGCTCCACCGCTGCCTCGATGTATGGAGGCACCGGCGGGACCATGTCGCACTTCCTCATCGACGACAGCCTCGCCTCCATGCTGACCCAGGGTTGGGGCATGGCGAAGCTGGGCCCGCACACGGTCTTGCTGGCAGACGTCCACGGTTCGCAATGCGACGGGATCAACCCGACCCCGTGCGTGACCGCCAGCGTGTGGGACGCTGAAGAAAAGGTCTGGCGCTCGACCGTCGCCAGCTGGGAGTAACTCTCGACCCTTGCGACTACGGCCGGGTTGGCTGGAGCTTCTTGCTCCTCAAAAAGCCGCCCGATACATGATCGAAAATCAGTTGCGGCCATCCGGGGGGAATGGAATGACCGAGAAGATCGAACCTGCAAGCGGAACCGATCCTGACGCGGCCCATCGCCACCGGCGCATGGAATATGTCTCCTTCATCGCCCAGGTCATCTCGACAGCCGCACTCATCGTTTCGCTGATGTTTGTCGCTTTCCAGATATCGGAAGGCACCAAGATTGCCAGCCGCGAGGAATCGAATGCGAGCATGTCCCAATGGTCGAAGTTTCGCAGCTCGATTTACGAGAGCCGCGAGACGGCAGAAGTCTTCCGCGCGGGACTGGACGGTTCCCGGGAGCTCGATCCGACCGACCAGATGCGCTTCGACTACATGATGCGCGAACACGCCTGGGCAACGTTCCAGCTGTGGGATCGCGCGGAGGAAGGACTGGTCCCGGCAAGGCACTTCGATCTCGGAGCCGGCCCGGATTTCCTGCGCATCATCTGCACGCCGGGAGGCAGCAAATCCTGGGCCAGGATTCGGTCCGAATTGCCCGAGGCCTATGTGCAGGACCTCGAAGCCTTGGCGGACCCGTCAGCCAACACCCGAGGCGCCAGCTGCCAGGCAATGCTGACGGCGACTGGCTCACCCGAAGCGACGGAGACGCGGTAGCGGCTGGAGGGCACTAGCCCCTGGGTCCCATATCTCGCGCGCTACTCCTGGTGCGCTTCGTGGTAGTGGCGCCTCAGCCAGTCGGATCCGTAGTCATTCGACGGATCGCGCATGATCGAATGCACGTGATTATGCGCTCCGTCGCCGGACGGTTCACGGACATAGTCGATCAGCACTGACGGGCCCTGCACCCTGAACATGTAGCGGCCTCTCGGCTGGTCGGTCGGCCCCCACCAGGCAAATCTCAACGTATCCAGACCGTCGGCTTCGATCGAAGCGCGTTGCCGCGCGGCCGCCTCATCCGACGCATCGCCGAGATACTCGTCGAGCAGGCCGTCCAGCAGGCGGCGCTGCACCGGGTTGAGGTCCGAGGCTGTTATGCCGAAGGCCTGCTGGTGGCTTTCTTGTTTTCCCGGTCCGGCAAAGACAGCGGTATCGACCTCTGCCGCCACGACGGCCTGCGCCAGTTGATCGTCGTCGAGCGATCCGAGCAAGGCCCACGCCCTGTCGGATTCATGCTGGAGAAGCTGCCAGCCTGCGTAGCGGCCCTCCTGGACAATTTGCGGATTGGCACCGAGGAACATCGGCGTGAACGCGATCTTGCCGCCTGACACGGTGAAGTTGACGGCGAAATGATGTCCCGTCACCAGCCAACCCCATTCCTCTCCACGGGGATCCCCGAAAACGGAGACGAAATACTTCTCGCTGTCGTAATTGTCGGCAAAACCAAGCGCCTGCGCCTTGCGCGGATCGCTGTCAGGCATTGTTGCCACCATCGCGTCGAACATCGCCCGCAACACGTCCTCGTGCCACATGATCGTCGCCGACTTGAGGTAACCCTGGCTCGACAGGGCCGACGCCATCATGGCGTGTAGCGCGCGGCGCTGCTCGGGCGACATTTCCGCCACGACCAGTCCTGACCTCGGCGCCATGCTGACGGGCAGGTTGGACCAGCTTGTCCTGGTCGCATTGTCGCCCAGCGTGCTGCTGGCCTTCTCCCGTTGTTCGTCGGTCAGTGTGCCGAGGAATGCCAGCGTGGCACCCTGCATGTCCGCCACCCGCATCGCTTCCAGTTCAGGGACAACCGGATCGTGAGCCCATGCCTGCGTCGCAGGAAGGGCCAAGGCGGTAATAGCAACGGCATGAAATAAGGATCGCGCGAAAGCACTCATAACCAATCTCCCCCGGACCCGAGGGAAGACTATGACAGTCGAGCGCCAAGCACAAATCTTGAGGAAATCCGGTGGCGGAGGAATAGCTAGGCAGCCATTCCCGCCTGGGTCCCGCCTTCAAGCCACTGCCTGAAATCCTTCGGCAACTTGGCCATCGCTTCCTCGTAGAGCGCCAGGTCTTCTTCATCCAGAACGCCAACCCAGCGCCGGTTGGTGCCCTTGTGAATGAAGGTATCCGCCCCTCCCTCGAAGGCGAAAGAGATACCCTCGCCCACCACCTTGGACGGGTTCTTCTTGACCTCTTCGAAAGTGCAGCGGCGAACGACGTCCGGCCAGTCCTCCTCGGCCACGTCGATTTCCAGATACGCGGCAATGCGCCTCATCTCGCCTTCGAGATCGGCTCTAAGATCGTTGAAGTGGACCATCAGGATATTGTCCATCTCGCGATGGTTCCAGAAGGTGAGCGCGTAGCTCAGATGCGACCAATAGGGGTAGCCGCCGATCTCCCAATCGAACCAGCTGTGGGTGATCCAGTCCCGCCACATCTCCTTGATATCGCCGCCGAAACGCGGGAACTCGTCGCCCACTCTCCCGGGGGTCGAATTCGCCGCCATGTAGAACGCTTCGGTGTGGTTTCCCCAATGGTTGAGGAGCGACATGAAGACGTCCCGTGGATCACGGCTGACGCAGATGTACTTGGCTTCGGGGAAATAGGGCAAACCATCGAGCGGGGTATGCGTCTTGATGAACCGCCGGTGTTCCTGCGCCTCCAGCTGGCCGAGCGCCAGTTCAAGCGGGAAGAGCCTGAAGTCCAGCCAGGGCGACAAATCGGATGCGGGCGCCGGCATGTCGTCGTGAGGAAACAGGAGGTTGGCGACGATCGTCTGCATCAGCGTCGTCCCGGCCTTGTAGGACGTTGCGATGATGATGTCGTTGTCGCGGGGCTTGAACCAGTTCCACCTGGTCGAATCCAGATGATGGTTCTGGTAGATGCGCGTCTTCGCTGGTTGATTTGCCAATAGAGCCTCCTCCCAGCGACCCTGACAGGTTGGCTACACCT
Source organism: Qipengyuania gaetbuli (assembly GCF_020171365.1). Taxonomy (NCBI): domain Bacteria; kingdom Pseudomonadati; phylum Pseudomonadota; class Alphaproteobacteria; order Sphingomonadales; family Erythrobacteraceae; genus Qipengyuania; species Qipengyuania gaetbuli. Next base: position 266,295 of record NZ_JAIUZO010000002.1, read on the forward strand.
GCCCGTCACAGCTTGGCAAGAGCAGGTACGAAATCGCAGATGTCTGGAAATTGGTAGCGGAGGAGGGACTCGAACCCCCGACACGCGGATTATGATTCCGCTGCTCTAACCACCTGAGCTACTCCGCCCCGAAAGGCCGTGTCGGCGGGCAAGTGCCCGCTCGGCAGGCGGCGCATTTAGGGCGCGGTTGCGCGCGGGTCAACACTCATTTCCCGCGAAATGCGAAGCGGCGGATGAACTCCCACGGACCGCCGCGATAGGCGTGAAGCGCAAGGCCCGGAAAGGTGAAAGGGCGCGGCTCTATCATGCCTGCAAGCTGGGCCTGCAGCGCCTGCGCTTCCTTGCCCGTGACCTTGTTCTGGATGGTCACGTGGAGCCGCGGCCGGTGCTGGTCCTGATTGGTCAGCATGCCGCGGAAATGCTCGGCAATCTCGTCGCGCAAGGCCAGCATGTCGGGGCTCGACAGCTTGATGGCCGTGCCGCCGCCCAGTGGCATCAGCCCGTCCACCTGCCCGCGAACGGGGGCGATCTCTCCCGTCAGGCGGGCCAGGTAGCGCCGCAATTCATCCTCGCACTGCGCCGGCAAGGCGTGGAACAGGGTGACGTGCGCCTCGAGGTAATTGCGCTCCGGCGGAAAATGCGCGGTACGAAGGTCGGTATAGCGGCGATGCAGGTCGGGCGGCAGTTCCGCCGTCAGGATCAGGGGCGCGTCGCTGCCGCTCACATCTCACCGCGGGCGCGCCGCAGGGCGAACCACTTTTCGACATTCGCATTATGTTCGGCGAGCGTTTCGGCAAAGGCGTGCCCCCCCGTCCCGTCGGCGACCATGTAGCGCGCTTCGGTCTTTGCCGGATCGAGCACGGCGGCAATCGATTCGCGACCCGGATTGGTAATCGGCCCCTTGGGCAGGCCGACCATCGAATAGGTGTTGTAGTCGTTCACGGCCGAGATTTCCGACTGCCGGATGCGCCGCCCCAGCGGCTTGCCCTTGGTAATCGGATAGATGATCGTCGGGTCCGCCTGCAGCATCATGCCGTCCTTGAGGCGGTTGGAATAGAGGCCTGCCACCATCCGGCGCTCGCCCGGAACGCCGGTTTCCTTTTCCACGATGGAGGCGAGGACGAGCGCGTCCTTCACATTGTCGACCGCAATGCCCGGCTTGCGCTTGGGCCATGCCTCGGCGAGGTAATTCTGCATGGCCGCCTGCATGCGCGCGAGCACGGCGGCGCGCTCTTCCCCTCGTTCAAAGTCATAGGTGTCGGGCAGCACGCTGCCTTCCTGCGGTACGGGAATGTCACCGGTCAGGTGCTCTTCCGCCATCAGGCGTTCCCACACGAGAATGGAAGGCATGCCTTCGGGCACGGTCACGAAGCGGCGGATGACCTCGCCGTCCTGGAACATGTCGAGGATCTGCGCCTGGCTCGCATTGGCGGGCAGCAGGAACTCGCCTGCCTGGATCGGATCGCCGCCACCGAAGATTTTGGCGCGCAGCAGGAAGGCATCCGCCGAGGCGATGATCCCTTCCTCCTCCAGCCTGTTCGCGACCGAGGTCAGCGTCGAACCCGACGGGACGGTGAAGGACGTATCCTCCCCGATCTTGGCGGAGCCCCACCAGCCGCTGGCGAACCAGACGGCACCCACGGCGACAAGCAGCGCAGCGAGTGCGCCGAGGACCAGCGCGCCCCGTGCCTTCACGTCAGTCTACCTTCTTGACGATCAGCGATGCGTTGGTGCCGCCGAAGCCGAAGCTGTTGTTGAGTGCGGCCTTGACCTCGCGCTTCTTGGCAGTGTGCGGGACGAGGTCGACGCCTTCCGTACCCTCGTCCGGATCGTCGAGGTTGAGCGTCGGCGGGACGATCTGGTCGCGGATGGCAAGGATGCAGAAGATAGCTTCAACTGCGCCTGCACCGCCCAAAAGGTGACCGATGGCCGACTTGGTCGAGCTCATCGACGCGCCGCCCAGATTGTCGCCCAGCACGCGCTTCACCGCGCCCAGTTCGATGGTGTCCGCCATGGTCGAGGTGCCGTGGGCGTTGACGTAATCGATGTCGCCCGGCTCCATCCCGGCCTTACGCAGCGCCATGCGCATGGCCAGCTCCGCGCCCTTGCCTTCCGGATGCGGGGCGGTGACGTGATAGGCGTCACCCGAGAGGCCGTAACCGACCACTTCGGCGTAAATCTTGGCGCCTCGCGCCTTGGCGTGCTCGTATTCCTCGAGCACGACCACGCCCGCGCCTTCACCCATGACGAAACCGTCGCGGTTCTTGTCATAGGGGCGGCTGGCTTCGGTCGGGCGGTCGTTCATGCTCATGTTGAGCGCGCGGGCCTGCGCAAATCCTGCAACGCCCAGCGGGTTGATCGTGCTTTCCGCACCGCCCGCCAGCATCACGTCGGCATCGCCGTCCTTGATCATGCGCGCCGCGTCACCGATCGAGTGCGCACCGGTTGAACATGCGGTCACCACCGCATGGTTCGGGCCCATGAGGCCGTACTTGATCGAAACCTGACCACTGATGAGGTTGATCAGGCGGCCGTGGACGAAGTGCGGGCTGACACGGCCGGGACCGCGTTCATGCAGCACGATGGATTCGCTCTCGATACCCGGCAGGCCGCCGATGCCCGAGCCGATGGACACGCCGGCACGCAGCTTCAGATCGTCGTCCATCTCGGCAAGGCCGGCATCTTCGAGCGCCTGTCCGGCAGCGTCGATGCCGTAAACGATGAAGGGATCGACCTGGCGCTGGACCTTGTGGTCGACGCGCTTGTCGGCATCGAAGCCGTATTCGTGATCCTTCGGCTTAACTTCGCAGGCGATGGTGCACTTCTGGTCGGACGTGTCGAAACGGGTGATCTGCCCCGCCCCGCTCTTGCCAGCGATCAGGTTTGCCCACGAGGTTTCGACATCGCCGCCCAGGGGGGTGACAAGGCCAAGTCCGGTTACGACCACACGACGCATGTAATTCTCCGCAGATAAGACAACAGGCCCGGCCCGCTACCGGGTCGGGCCTGTCCGGTCCCGCATTGGCGCGGGCTTCGAAAAGCGAAAGGCTTAGCCCTTGTGCTCTTCGATGTACTTGGTCGCGTCGCCGACGGTGGTGATCTTCTCAGCCGCATCGTCGGGGATTTCAACGCCGAATTCTTCTTCGAAAGCCATGACCAGTTCGACGATGTCGAGGCTGTCTGCGCCCAGATCGTCGATGAAGCTGGCTTCCTGCGTCACCTTGTCGGCTTCGACGCCGAGGTGCTCGACGACAATCTTCTGCACGCGGTCGGCAGTATCGCTCATTTTATTCCCTCTCGAATTCATGGGGGTTTGAAATTGGGTTTCGCCCTAATGAACGGCGCGGACAAGCGCAAGTGCTCGCGGTGCCGTAGCTGAAATTGACCTGTCACGCATATGGCGTATTGTGTGGATAAGACACAAGGAGCCCAACGCCATGAAAAAGCTTGCCCTCGCTGCCTCTGCCCTCCTCCTGACCGCATCGCCCCTGCCCCTGTTGGCCCAGGAAGCCGCCCCCGCGGCGCAGGAGGCTGTGGATACCGGCACGGGCGCAACGATCGTTCCGGTGCCCGGCTGGGCAAGCGAGACGCGCGACGGCATGCTCGTCTTCACCGCACCCGAAGGGGATGCAACGGCCGCTGTCGTCGGAGTCGATGCAGCAGAAGATGGCAGCGCTGCTGTGGCCGCCGCTTGGCAGAAGCTGTCGCCCGGTTTCGAGCGCGAAGTGCTCATCGCGCAGGAACCGCCCGCCCGCGACGGCTGGGACCAGATCACGGTGGTGAATTACAAGAGCTCCCCGGCAGAAAAGATCGCCGTGCAGGGCATCGGCCTGCGCAAGGGCGACCGCTGGACGGTCGTGCTGATCAACGGCGCGCTGGCCACCATCGCCAAGCGCAATGCGCAGCTCAACCAGGCCTTCGGCTCGCTCAAGCCGGCCGATTTCGAGCGCGAGACTTTCGCGGGCAAGGAGGCAAATGCGCTGACGCCTGCGCGCATCGCCGAAATCACCGGTTTCGTCGAAGAGGCGATGAAGGGGCTCGAAGTGCCCGGCGTCGGCCTTGCCCTGATCGAGGACGGCAAGATCGTGTGGGAAGGCGGCCTTGGGGTTACCGAACAGGGCGGCACGCAGAAGGTGGACGAAAACACCAGCTTCATGGTCGCCTCCAACACCAAGGGCATGGCAACCCTACTCCTGTCCACGCTGGTCGATGAGGGCAAGCTCGCCTGGGACCAGAAGGTCACCGAAGTCTATCCCGAGTTCCGCCTCGGCAGCGATGCCACCACCGACAGCGTGCGGGTCGAACACCTGATCTGCGCCTGCACCGGCCTGCCGCGCAAGGACATGCAGTGGGTCATGAATACCAGCGCCGAGACGCCTGCCAGCGATACCTTCGCCCAGCTGGCGTTGACGGAGCCGACCAGCGGCTTCGGCGAGGTCTTCCAGTACAACAACCTCATGGCGAGCGCAGCCGGCTATATCGGCGGCCACCTGGTCTACCCCGCCATGGAGATCGGCGCCGCATTCGACCGGGCGATGGACGAACGCATCTTCGATCCGCTGGGCATGAACGATACTACCTTCGATTTCTCCGAGGCGATGAAGGCCAACTGGGCCAAGCCGCATGCCCGCGGGTATGCCGGACCGGTCGAGGAAGCCCCCATGGACTGGAACTACATGGTCTATCCCTATCGCCCTGCAGGGGGCGTGTGGTCGACCGCGCACGACATGGCGCTGTATGCGCTCAACGAACTCAACAACGGCAAGATGGCAGACGGCGCCCAGCTGGCATCGGCGGAAAACCTGCTCAAGCGCCGCGAGCGTTACGTGCCGCTTGGCGAAAACAGCTGGTACGGCATGGGCCTGATGGAGGACGCGGGCCTCGGCAAGCAGGTCTATTTCCACGGCGGCAGCCTGATCGGCTACAAGAGCAACTTCTGGTTCATTCCCGAAGACGGCATCGGCGCGGTGCTGCTGACCAATTCGGATACCGGGCAAGGCATGCTCGGCCTGTTCCAGCGAAAGCTCCTTGAAGTGCTCTACGACGGCAACAAGGAGGCGGACGAGAGCTTGGCAGCATCCGTCAAACTCGGGGCGGAAGCGCGTGAAAAGGGTCGCGAGGGAATTATCGAGAAAGGCGATCCGACCGTTCTGGCAACGCTCGCGCCGCGTTACGTCAGCCCCGAACTGGGTCCGCTCACCATCTCGACCGAGAATGGCCTGACCTGGGCAACGGTTACCTCCGGCAAGTCAGCGATCGGCACCAAGGCCAATGACGATGGCACGAATTCGGTGATCTTCATGACGCCGGGCTTCTTCGGCTTCCCGCTGATTATGGGCGAGCGCGAAGGCAAGCGCGTGCTGATCCTGATGGATGCCCAGCACGAATATGTCTTCACCGAGGACGCCGCCTGACGGCGTCACCCGTTCAGTCTTGCGGCGGATAGCGCAGTGACAACTGGCGCTCCGCCTCGAGGCGGCTCGAGACGCGGTCCAGTCCGGCCTCCGAATAATCCTTGCTCTCGCCGGTTGCCAAGGCGCGCCGGTAGAGGTCGGCGGCCTCTTCCAGCCGTCCGTCGCGCTCTGCGCAAAGTCCGGCATTGAAGATCGCCGATACCTGTTCCGGGTTGCGTCCAGCCATCTCCTCGAAGCGGATGCAGGCCGCCAGCTGGTCATTCTTGGTGAGCCGGACTGCGGTCTTGAAATCCTTGGAATCCTGCTTGCCCAGGCCCTTGCGGCTTTCGAGCACACGGATGTCCTCGCGCCGGAATTCGGGTGCCAGGTCGAGCCTGACGCGGGTCGCGAAGCTATCCACCAGCGCGTCCATCATCTTGTTGGCGGAAGGCTGCGAATACTCGTTCGCGCAGTAATTCTGCGACTGGCTGTGCCGGCCATCTGCCGCGTATAGCGTACCGCCTTCCCGCGCGATCAGGCGGAGCGATGGCGAAAAGCTGACGGTCATGGTCCGGCATTCGTAGACGTCCACACGCTCCTCGACGCAGTTCTTGTTTTCGTCCTTCTTCACGCAGCGCGTCTTTTTCGTGGATCCAGACCGGTAATCCGAAACTTCGCCCGATGCCGTACCGCGCATGGTTGCGGCCACCGGGCCCGCCTCGACCGCCGCGGCCACTTCGCTCGCAGGCGTATCCGCCCCGTAGATGTAGAAGTTATTGCCCCCACCGGCACCGGCGCGAACGGTAAAGTACCGCGCGCCGTCGATCTGCACGTCTTCGAGCCGGTCGGTCAGGGCGATGGCTAGCCGTTCACCCACTTCGCCGCCGAAGCGCTCGATAGTGATTTCCTCGACTTCGACCGCACCTGCATCGCGGGCGGCATAGACACCTTCGACTGTCAGGACTTCGGCATTCGCCGCAGCCGGAAGTCCAACGACCAGCGCTGCCACGCAAACGCGGATACCAAGACGCATTCGGACCCTCCCCCTTTTTTCAGGAAGGCTAGCCCCAATCCGGTGGCCGTGTCATGAACGAATGCGCAGGTAGCCCGCGCAGGGGCAATCAGGCGCCTTCGGTCTTGGGTGCCTCGACCGTGCGGATGTGGACATCGCGCAGCTGGCGCGGGCTGACGAGGCTGGGAGCGCCCATCATCAGGTCCTGCGCCTTCTGGTTGAGCGGGAATGCGATCACCTCGCGGATGTTCGGCTCGTCGGCGAGCAGCATCACGATGCGGTCGATACCCGGAGCCGAGCCACCGTGCGGCGGTGCGCCCAGCTTGAAGGCCTCGATCATGCCGGAGAAGTTCTCGTCGACCTCGGCCTGCGTGTACCCGGCGATTTCGAATGCCTTGTACATGATTTCCGGCTTGTGGTTCCGGATCGCGCCCGACGACAATTCGTAACCGTTGCAGACGATGTCGTACTGCCATGCATTGATTTCGAGCGGGTCCTGCGTTTCCAGCGCTTCCATCTCGCCCTGTGGCATCGAAAAGGGGTTGTGGCTGAAGTCGACCTTCTTCTGCTCCTCGTCGTACTCGAACATCGGGAAGTCGACGATCCAGCAGAACTTGAAGCAGCCTTCCTCGATCAGGCCGAGTTCCTCGGCGACGCGGGTACGCGCGGCACCGGCCAGCTTGGCGGCGTCCTTCTCCTTGCCGGCAGCAAAGAACAGGCCGTCATTTTCGCCAAGGCCGAGTTCGGCATAGAGCTTTTCCATGCCTTCGGTGCCGTGGTTCTTGGCAATCGGACCACCGAATTCGCCGCCCTTGCGGGTGACGTAGCCGAGGCCGGCGAAGCCTTCGCGGCGCGCCCAGTCATTCATGTCGTCGAAGAACTTGCGGCTCTTCTCGTGGGTGTTCGGGGCCGGAACCACGCGCACGCGGCCCCCGGTGCCGACGATCTTCTCGAACAGGCCGAAGCCCGAGGTGGTGAAGTGCTCGGTCACATCGCTGATGATCAGCGGGTTGCGCAGGTCCGGCTTGTCGCTGCCGTACTTCAGCATGGCTTCGGCATAGGGAATGCGCGGGAATTCACCTGCAGGGGTGACGGTCTTGCCGTTCGCGAATTCCTCGAACACTCCCGCAAGCACCGGCTCGATCGCCTGAAACACGTCTTCCTGCGTCACGAAGCTCATTTCGAAGTCGAGCTGGTAGAATTCCGGCGAGCGGTCGGCACGCAGGTCCTCGTCGCGGAAGCAGGGCGCGATCTGGAAATACCGGTCGAAACCGGCGACCATCAGTAGCTGCTTGAACATCTGCGGCGCCTGCGGGAGCGCATAGAAACGTCCCGGGTGGAGGCGGCTGGGGACGAGGTAGTCGCGCGCACCTTCGGGCGACGACGCGCCGAGGATCGGGGTCTGGAACTCGAAGAAACCCTGGTCCTGCATCCGGCGGCGCAGGCTGGAGATGACCTGGCTGCGCAGCATGATGTTGGCGTGGACGCGCTCGCGGCGCAGGTCGACGAAGCGGTACTTGAGGCGCGTTTCCTCGGGATAGTCTTCCGCCTGGTTCACGATCAGCGGCAGGTCGTCGGCACGGCTCTGCACCGTGACCGAACGGGCGAATACCTCGATCTCGCCGGTCGGCAGGTTCTTGTTCACCGCCACTTCGTCACGCGCCTTCACATCGCCGTCGATGGTGATGACCGATTCCAGCTTGAGCTTTTCCAGCACCGGCAGCGCTTCGCTGTCGCTGTCGGCGACGATCTGCGTGATACCGTAATGGTCGCGCAGGTCGACGAAGAGCACGCCGCCGTGATCGCGCTTGTTGTGCACCCAGCCGGACAGGCGGACAGTTTCGCCGACATTTGCCTTGGTCAGCGCAGCGCAGTTGTGGGTACGATAGGCGTGCATCTAAAATCTTTCCATTTTCGGAGCTATGGCGCTAGGGGCGCGGCGTCGCGCTCCTCTAGCAGGAATCGCGCGCGCTAACAGGGCACCTGCGGGTTTTTGTCAAGGCTCGCTGCGGTGCGAGAGCGGTACTCCGCTCAAGAGCAAGAAAAGACACGATGAAGATACACGACCTGATTACGACTACCGAGGCCCTCGCAGACCTGTGCGAACGCCTGGCGAAAAGCGATTTCGTCACTGTCGATACTGAATTCATGCGCGAGAACACCTACTGGCCGGAACTGTGCCTGGTGCAGATCGCCAACGAGGAAGAAGCCGCGGCCATCGACCCGCTGGCCGACGGCATGGACCTGAAACCCCTGTGGAACCTGATGTGCGAAAACGAGGAAGTCCTGAAGGTCTTCCACGCTGGCGGACAGGACGTCGAGATCGTCTACAATTTCACCGGCAAGACGCCCCACCCGATCTTCGACACGCAGATCGCGATGATGGCGATCAGCCAGTCCGAACAGATCGGCTATGCCAACCTCGTCGAAAGCTGGCTGGGAATCACGGTCGACAAGGGCGCCCGCTTCACCGACTGGAGCCGCCGGCCGCTGACCGACCGGCAGATCGAATATGCCATCGGCGACGTGACGCACCTGTCCAAAATCTTTCCCAAGATCCTGAAAAAGCTGGTGAAGACGGGCCGCGGTGCATGGCTCGATGCGGAAATGGACAAGCTCGCCGATCCGGCGAACTATGCCAATGACGCCGACATCGCATGGAAGCGCATTCGCTCGCCCGGTCGCAATCCGACCGTGCTCGGTCGCCTCAAGGCGCTGGCTGCATGGCGCGAGGGCGAGGCGCAGCACAAGAACATTCCGCGCGGGCGCATCATGCGCGACGAAACGCTCGCCGACATCGCCAGTCACCCGCCGAAGAAGCAGGTCGACCTGACCAAGGTGCGCGGCCTGTCGAACGCGTGGAAGGACAACGACATCGGCAAGCGGCTGATGAAGGTCATCGAAAAGGCCGAACCGCTGACCAAGGAAGAAATGCCCGACAAGCCCAAGCGCGGTGCGCCGCTGGGCAAGGAAGGCGCGCTGGTCGCGGACCTCCTCAAGCTGCTGCTCAAGATCCGTGCGCGCGAAATCGACGTCGCCGCCCGCCTGCTGACCAAGGCGGACGAGATGGAAGCACTGGCCGCGGGCGTACGCAAATTGCCCATCCTCGAAGGATGGCGGTACGAGGTTTTCGGCAAGGACGCGCTCGAACTGGTCGAGGGGCGACTCGCCTTCGCGGTCAAGGATGGCAAGCTGCTGATGACCCACGTCGACGACATGGGCGATGAATTGACCGAGGCACAGGCCGCGGAGTGAGCACCTACCTCCCCACCCTCAAGCAGCTGCAATACCTTGTCGCGCTGCACGAGCACGGCCATTTCGGCCGCGCGGCAGAGGCAAGCTTCGTGTCCCAATCGACGCTTTCAGCCGGCATCCGCGAGCTCGAATCGCTGCTGGGCGTGACGCTGGTAGAGCGCAGCCGCCGCGTGGTCCGCTTCACTGCACTGGGCAACCAGGTGGTGGAGAAAGCACACCGCATCCTGCGCGAAGCTGAAGAGCTGGCGGACCTCGTCCAGGCCGCAGGCAAGCCCTTGGCGGGGCAGCTGCGCATGAGCGTCATTCCGACGATCGCGCCTTTCCTGCTCCCGCGTTTCCTGCCGCGCCTGCGCAAGGAGCGCCCCGACCTCGAGCTGTTCCTGCGCGAGGAAACCAGTCACGACGCGGTCGAATCGCTCCAGCACGGGCGCGTCGATTGCGTGCTACTCGCCCTGCCCTTTGCGACGGGCGAGGTCGAGAAGGCGCACATCTCGGACGATCCGCTCTACGTCGCCTTCCCGAAAGACGATCCGCGCGATCCGCCCGAAACCGTGTCAGCCGACATGATCGACGAAGGCCGGTTGCTTCTGCTGGAAGACGGTCACTGCCTCAAGGAACACGCGCTGGCGGCCTGCAACCGGCCCGAACTTCGTGGAAGCGCCACGATGATCGGCACCAGCCTGCATACTCTGGTACAGATGGTCGATAATGGCCTCGGGCTGACGATGCTGCCGGAAATGGCGGTGGAAGCCGGTATCCTGAACGGTACCGATGTCGTCGCACGCCCGCTCAAGAGCAAGCAGGCGAGCCGCGAAATCGCGCTGATCTGGCGCAAGAATTCCCCGCGCCGGGACGATTTCGAATTGCTGGCGGAAGAATTGCGCGCCGGTTAGGCCGCAAGCGGTTCCTGGGTCTTTGCGACCTTCGACTTCACGAACCTGTCGAGCTTCTTAACGGCGAACATCGGGACGATAACGCTGAGCGCAATCCCGGCGAGCGAGCAGAAGGCGATCCAGATCGCCATGGCAGTGCCGCCCGAGATATACAGGCCGTACAGAACGGGTGCCGCGAGGATGAGCCCGCGGATCTCGTTGAAGATGATTGCCACTGCGCTGACCTTGAGCAGCGCGGCAAGGATCATGTGTATCGTAGTACCCATGCGACCGTTGTTAATTGCGTTTGGTAAAAGAACCGTTGACCACTGCGCGGTTTCCCCCGTTCGTCGCGCCGATCCCCCGTTCCGCCCCTGCAGGCCCGCAAATTTTGGGTGCATACCCGGTGGTTAGCGCGTAGCGCTGGCCGCGACACACGAGGGGAAGCATGCCGCAACCACAGCAACCGCTGGACATGGCGAGCCAATGAGCAGCGGATCGCCCAGCAAGGGCAGCGTCTATCGCGGCGCGGCCATTGCCGTTGCTCTGACATGGGTGCTGCGCGCGATCGGGCTGGTCTCGGTCTTCATTCTTGCGCGCCTTCTGACTCCGGCCGATTTCGGCGTTGTCGGCCTCGCCATGACTGCGGTCGCGCTGGTGGAGACGTTCTCCTACCTTGGCATGAAGCAGGCATTGCTGCGGATGGAGGAGCCTGAGCGGGATTATTACGACACGGCTTTCACCATCCAGCTGATCATGTTTTCAGCGCTCGGCCTGCTGTTGTTTGCCATTGCTGCCCCAGCCGCAGACTTTTTCCGCGAGCCGCGCGTCGAGCCTGTGGTCTACGCGCTGTCGCTAAGGTTCGTGATGCTGGGCCTCGTCAATATCGGGGTTGTCGAGTTCGAGCGGGATTTCGCCTTCGCACAGGACCTCAAGATGAAGGCGACTGCGCGGATCGTGTCGTTCTTCGTCACTGTGGCGCTCGCCTTGTGGCTGCGATCCTACTGGGCTCTCGTGGTCGGAATGATCGTGCAGTCGTTGATCCTGACGGTCCTGTCCTACACAATGCAGCCATTCCGCCCGCGCCTTTCACTGGTGCGACGCGCGGAACTGCTGGGCGTGTCCCTGTGGATTTTCGCAGGCGTAGTCGCACAGGTCTTCTACGGGCAGGTCGAGAGGATCGTGGTCGGGCGTACGGCCGACACGGGCACCGTGGGTGCCTTCTCGGTCAGCAAGGACGTCTCGAACATCCTCACGCAGGAAATCGCCATGGCACTCAACCGCGTGACCTTCGTGACCACGGCGAGGAGCGGGGCGTTCGACACGCAGGGCGAACGTATTGCCCTCTCGCTCGGCGCCTATTCGATGATCACGGCCTCCATGGGACTTGGGCTTGCGGCGGTGGCAGAGCACTTCATCCGGGTCTTCCTGGGCGGGCAATGGGGCTCGGCAGTGCCGCTTGTTGCTCCCATCGCCATCGGCACCGCACTGATGGCGGTTTTCCGCCTGATCGCATCGTCTTTGCAAGCAGGCGGCCACGAGAAATCGTCGGCCCTGCTGTGCCTTGCGGGGCTGGCAGGCTTGGCCGCCGCGGTCGGAATAGTCGCCCAGTTCGGCGGCACTCCGCTGGACATCGCCCATACGGGCCTGATCGTGAGCGCCATGACATTGTTTGCTGGCCTCGTCGTGCTGGCCCATTTCTCGCGTTATCGCTTGTCAGGGTTCCTCGTGGCGGTCGCGCGGCCATATCTTGCAGCCACGGCGATGTATTTCTGCGTTCGCGCGCTTCCTGCACTCACCCCTTCACCGCTGGTCGAACTGCTCTGGCGCGCCGCACTAGGAGCAGCCATCTATTTTTCCGCTGTTATGCTGCTGTGGCTGCTGTCGGGACGGCCTCAATCGAGCGAGGCCGAAATGCTGCGCGTGGCCCGAAGGCTGCTCGCGCGCTTCTAGTCCATGTGCTTGAGGCCGACCCGCAGGTAATCCCAGCCTGTGACAAGCGTCAGGATGGCCGCACCCCATAGCGATACGAGGCCGACGGTGTGCGGGACGTTGGCCACGATATCGCCGATCTGCATCGTCCAGCGCGGCAGGCCCTGGCCGAGGATCAGCGAACCCAGCGCCATCAGCTGGAAAGTCGTCTTCCACTTGGCGAGCCGGCTCACCGGCACGGAAATCTGCAACCCGCCGAGGAATTCGCGCAGGCCCGAGACGGCAATCTCGCGCACGAGGATGATCAGCCCCGCCACGACGTGCATGTCCCCGACATAAGGGCCGCGAAGCACGCCCTGGGCCGCCAGCACGAGGATGACCGAGGCGACCATGATCTTGTCCGCGATCGGATCGAGGAAAATGCCCAGCTTCGAAACAGTACCGCTGGACCGTGCCAGCATCCCGTCGAAGTAATCGGTAATCCCCATCGCGCAGTAGAGCACGAAGGCGGCAAGATAGCCCGTTTCCCAACCCGGCCACCACAGAAGGAAGGCCAGAAGCGGGATCGCGAAGATGCGCGACAGCGTGAGGATGTTGGGCAGGCTCAACATGATGGCACTCCCCCTAACGACAAACGTCTCGCCGCAAAAGCCGCACAATGCCCTTGTCCGCCGCCGTGTTGTTCCTCACAAGGGCCGCGCACGCGGGGTTGCGTACGAGGGGTCATGCTTACATCAACGCATTTGCTGCGCAGCAGGCGGTTCCTGCCGCTGTTCGTCACGCAGCTGTTCAACGCCTTCAACGACAATCTCTACAAGACAGCCATGGTGCTGTTCGTCGTCTATTCGATCTACAATTCGGAAGAGGCGGAAGGCCAATTCAGCGCCATCGCTTCGGGCCTGTTCATCCTCCCCTTCTTCGTCCTGTCGGCGCTGGCAGGCCAGCTCGCAGACATGCGCGACAAGGCGGCAATCATCCGCAAGGTGAAGTTCTGCGAAATCGTGCTGATGCTCATCGGCGCGAGCGGGCTCTACCTGGCCTGGCGCGGGTACGAGATGCCGGTGTCGCTTTTCGGCATCCAGACAAGCTTTCCCATCGTCCTGATGCTGCTCGCCCTGTTCCTGACCGGGGTACAGTCGACTTTCCTGGGCCCGATCAAATATGCGATCCTGCCCCAGCACCTGAAGAAAGACGAAGTGCTGGCAGGAACGGGGCTGGTGGAGGCCGGAACCTATATCGCCATCCTGGCAGGCACGATCCTGGCAGGCTGGATCCCGGTCGAGGTGGCCGCCATCGGCATCATCCTGACTTCGATCGTGGGTTATGTTGTCAGCCGCCAGATCCCCGACGCACCGCCGCAAGGCACGGTCGAAAAGCTCGACTGGCACATCCTGCGCGCCTCGGTGAAGCTCGTGCGCGAGACGATGCACGTTAGCGAGGTCTTCTACGCCATCATCGCCATCAGCTTCTTCTGGACCATCGGTGCAGTGCTGTTCATCCAGTTCCCGCCGCTGGCCAAGAACGTGATCATGGCAAGCAAGGAAGTGGCGAGCCTGTTCCTCGTGGTCTTCTCCGTCGGCATCGCGATCGGATCGGTCGCCATCAACGCCCTCCTCAAGGGACAGGTTTCGGCCCGCTATTCGCCCCCCTCGGTCATTGTCATGGGCTTCTTTGTCATCGCCTTCTATGGCGTGGCGAAGCTGTGGCAGGCCGACCAGCCGACCGAATTGCTGGACGTGGCAGGCTTTCTTGCCTGGCCGATGGCGACGGTGCTGCTGCTGTGCCTGCTCGGCATTGCGATTGCAGGCGGGATGTTCGTCGTCCCGCTCTATGCCTTCCTCACCACCCGCGTCGCGCCCGAAAAGGCGTCACGCACGATCGCGGCGAACAATATCGTCAATTCGGGCGCGATGGTGGGCGGCTCTCTCCTCGCCATGGCCATGAGCGCGGCAGGCGTTCCGATTGTGGAGCAGGTGCTGATCAGTGCAGCCATGTGCCTTGTTTCGGCGTGGCTGGGGCGCAAGCTGTTGGCTGCGGAACGGCAGGCAGCCGCGCGCGAACAGGCCTGATCAGGCGATAAAGGCGAGGACTGCGGCGAAGGTCGCGAAATAGACCGATGCAGCGCCGCGCACGTCGGACGCGGTCAGCTTCCAGTCGATCGGCTGGTCCTGCGGGATGTCGGCAAACATCATCCGCCGCTGGGGAAGGCTGACCCGCAGCCAGTGACGGGCTGCTTCGCTGTTGAGGACAAGTGCGCGTCTCATGATGCGGGTTTAACGCATTTTTAACCTTCGGGGTCCCGGTGAAACCACGCTGTCGCAAAGCGGGACATTAAGCCTTTCCGGTGAGGATAAAGCGCAAGAATTGCCGGCGCGATTGCGCAGGTCAGCGCCGGGCGCTAACCGCGTCAGCCATGACCACTCGCCCCACTCCCGCCGCCGCCAAGCTGCTCGTCGACTGCCTGACCGAACAGGGGTGCGAGCGTATCTTCACCGTGCCCGGCGAAAGCTTCCTGCAGGTGCTTGATGCGCTGGCAGGGCAGGATTCCATCGATCTCGTAACCTGCCGCCAGGAAGGCGGGGTCGCGATGATGGCATGCGCCGACGGCGCGATGACCGGCAGGCCCGGTGTCGCTTTCGTGACCCGCGGTCCGGGCGCGACCAATGCCAGCATCGGCGTCCATGTCGCCATGCAGGATTCGCAGCCGATGATCATGTTCGTGGGCGATGTCGATTCGGGCATGCGCGACCGCGAAGGCTTCCAGGAAGTCGACTTTGCCGCCTTCTTCGGCCCCATCGCCAAGTGGGCCGCTCGGATCGATTCCGCCGATCGCATCCCCGAATACGTGGCGCGCGCCTACGCCACGGCTATCTCCGGACGTCCCGGCCCCGTCGTGCTTGCCCTGCCGGAAGACATGCTGAGCCACGAGACCCCTGCCCGCCCGCGCAAGCGGGTCGAACGTCCGGCTCAGGCCCCCTGCCCCGACGCCATGCGGGCAATGATGGACCTCATCGCCGATGCCGCAGCGCCAGTCGCCATCATCGGCGGTGCGGGCTGGAATGCGAAGGCGCGCGAGCATTTCCAGCTCTTTGCCGAACGGATCGGCATCCCGGTCGCCACCGCCTTCCGGCGGCAGGATGCGATATCGCCGTCGAGCCGCGTCTATGCCGGTGCGCTGGGTTACGGTCCCAACCCCAAGCTGGTCGAGCGGGTGAAGAATGCCGACCTCATCCTGGCGGTGGGCGCCCGCCTCGGTGAAGCGACCACCGATGGCTATACGGTCCCGCCGCTGATTGCCGAGGATCGCAAGCTGGTGCACGTCCATCCCGATCCCAACGAGCTTAACCGCGTATACCCCGCCGATCTCGCCATTTGCGCCGAGATGGACGAGTTCGCAGAAAGTGCAGCGCTGTGGGACGACGGCTCCGTCATCGATTTCGATGCCGGTGCCGAAGCGAATGCCGAATGGCAGGCCTGGGCGACCGCGAAGCCCGGCGAATATGCACTCGACATGGCATCCTGTGTGCAATTCATGCGCGACACGCTTCCTGCCGACAGCATCATCTGTAACGGCGCCGGCAATTTCGCCGGCTGGTGGCACCGCTATTGGCGGTACGAAGGCTATCCCAGCCAGCTCGCACCGACCTGCGGCGCGATGGGCTACGGCGTGCCTGCGGCCGTTGCTGCCGCGCTACGCCACAAGGACCGCACGGTCGTGGCTGTTGCCGGAGACGGCGACTTCCTGATGAACGGCCAGGAACTCGCCACGGTCGTGCAGCACGGAGCCGATCTCCTCGTGATCGTGGTCGACAACGGCGCTTACGGTACGATCCGTATGCACCAGGAACGCGAATTTCCAGGGGACGAGCGGATCAGCGGCACGCGCCTCGCCAACCCTGACTTCGCGGCGCTTGCCTCGGCCTATGGCGGTTGGTCCGCCCGCGCCGAAACGACGCAGGAATTCAGGGACGCGCTCGTCGCGGCGCAGGGCCGAAGCGGCCTGCGGCTG
This sequence comes from Qipengyuania gaetbuli, assembly GCF_020171365.1. NCBI lineage: Bacteria > Pseudomonadati > Pseudomonadota > Alphaproteobacteria > Sphingomonadales > Erythrobacteraceae > Qipengyuania > Qipengyuania gaetbuli. The sequence goes on from NZ_JAIUZO010000002.1 coordinate 282,768, forward strand.
ATCCACTGCGTGATCGAAGTCGAACAGCTTGCTGCAAGCGGCGCAACCGTCAGCGGTTTGCGCAGCAGGGGCTAGTCGCCGGTCAGATACCTGCCATCGAGCAGATCACCGACCATTCGGCAGGAGTAATTTCTGCGACCGACAGGCGCGAGAGCTTCACCAGCTCGCAATTTTCGAGCTGGGGTTCGGCCTTGATCTGCTTGAGCGTGACGGCATGCGGCAGCTTGGTCTTGGGCTTGACCTTGACCGCAGCCCACTTGCCTTCCGGGTCGGTGGGATCCGTGATTCCGGCAACGCTGACCTCGCAGATGCCGACAATCTCCAGCCCTTCGCGCGAATGGTAGAAGAAGGCCTGGTCGCCCACCTCCATCGCGGCAAGGTTGTTCTTGGCCCGGTGATTGCGCACGCCGTCCCAGGTTCCCTCGCCTTCCGCGACGAGATCGTCCCAGCTGTATTTGAACGGTTCGGACTTCATCAGCCAGTAGCGGGCCATGTGCGGAAATCTCCTTCGTGCTTGCTTGCCGCGACGCCCTAGCGCGAGCTTCGCGGCATGGCCAGAACCCCCTCCACAGGCACCTCGCGGGGTTAACCGCTTCTTAGACATCCCCCTCTAGAAACAGCCTACTGACAAGCGTGTCGCGGGGGACAATTTGGGCCAGGAACCCACCAGGGAACGGACTGAAAAAGAAGCGAAAGTGCGGCTACCCAAAGCTTCGCACGACCTGCTGACGCGCGGCATCGCCTTTGCCGCGATGATCCTGTTCGTCGGTACGGCAGGCGTTGCCCTGCCCAATGTCTTCAAGACCTGGACCGGAAGCGCAGGCGGACCGGACATCATTCTGACCAATGCGCTGATCCTCAATATTGCGCTGATCCTGCTCGGCTGGCATCGCTACAAGGCGCTGAACACCGAACTGGTCGCACGCCGCAAGTCCGAACAGGAAGCCCGCCGCCTTGCAGAAATCGACGACCTCACAGGCTGCCTGAACCGGCGCAGTTTCGCGGACCGTCTCGCGGTCCTGCTCAAGACCGAATGCAGCAATGAACGGGCACTTGCCGCCATCGCGGTCGACCTCGACAACTTCAAGCAGGTGAACGACCTCAACGGCCACATGGCGGGAGACGCAGTACTGCGCGCCACGGCCCAGCGGATCGAGCGTACTTTGCCGGCCGGCGGTGTGCTGGCCCGTATCGGAGGCGACGAATTCCTCTGCGTCGTGCCCTATTACGTGAATGTCGCGGACCGGATCGAACACCTCGCGACCCGCATGATCGAAGCCGTGGCGACCTCCGTCTCCCATGAAGGCGTATCGCTCGACGTTACGGTGTCGATCGGCATCGCCAGCTCCATTCACCTGGACGAGGAACTGGCGGCGGACAGCGCGGCCCAGGACCTGATGCATAAGGCGGACATCGCCATGTATCACGCCAAGAAGCAGGGCAAGAACCGCTACTACTGGTTCGAAGCGCCGATGGAGAACGAGCTGCGTTTCCGGAACAAGCTGGAGGCTGGCATCCGTGCAGGTATCGCGAACGGGGAATTCGTTCCTTACTACGAACAGCAGATCGATCTGGAGACCGACAAGCTGGTCGGATTCGAGATGCTGGCCCGCTGGGAATCGCCCGAACTGGGCGTGGTCGGTCCCGATATCTTCATCCCGATCGCCGAGGAAATCGGTGCCATCGGCGAACTGTCCGAAAATCTCATCGCGCAGGCTTTCGAAGATGCGAAGGAATGGGATCCGGAACTGACCCTGTCGGTCAATATTTCGCCCGTGCAGATGCGCGATCCGTGGTTTGCGCAGAAAATCCTCAAGCTTCTGGTGGCGCACCGCTTCCCGCCCAACCGACTCGACATCGAGATCACCGAAACCTGCCTGCACGAAAATGTCGGCATGGTCCGTTCGATGATTACCAGCCTGCGCAACCAGGGCGTGCACGTCAGCCTCGACGATTTCGGGACGGGCTATTCCAGCCTCTCGCAGCTGCGCAGCCTGCCTTTCGACCGGCTCAAGATCGACCGCAGCTTCATCGGCGAACTGCGCCAGCAGGAAAACGGCGATGCGCTGGTCAATGCCATAGTAGCGATGAGCGATGGTCTGAAACTGCCGATCACTGCCGAAGGCATCGAGAACGAGACGATCCTCGAGGCCCTGAAGAGGCTCGGCAAGATGAAAGGCCAAGGGTATCACTACGGCCGCCCCGAACCGGCCAACAAGGTTCGCGAACGGCTTGCCGATCACGGTCTGCTTGCCGGCCCGCCCGAGCAGGTGGTGGACCTTGCCGAGCAGCGCGAGAAGCGCAGCGACAATCCTTCGGCAGACCAGCGCGCGGGCTGATACTGGACGCTGGGCCCGCGAGGGCATAGATGCGCGCCATAATGCGCGTTCCCTTCATCAAGATGCACGGCCTCGGCAACGACTTCGTCGTGCTGGATGCGCGCGTCGATGACCTGCCCGAACTGACCGGCGACACGGTGCGCCGACTGGCCGACCGCTTCACCGGTATCGGCTGCGACCAGCTTATTCTTCTCGCGCCGAGCGCGGATGCAGACTTCGCAATGCGCATCTTCAACCATGACGGCAGCGAAGTCGGCGCCTGCGGCAATGCGACCCGCGCCGTTGCCATGCTCCACGGCAAGGAAGCCCGGATCGCCACCGCCGGCGGCCTGCTGCTGGCTTCACCTACCCAAGGCGGGGCGAGCGTGGACATGGGCGTGCCGCGCTTCGACTGGGGAGCGATCCCTCTCGCTTACCCAATGGACACGCTGTCCATGCCGGTCGGCTGGGATATGCTGGAAAACCCAGGCGCGGTGAACGTGGGCAATCCGCACGTGATCTTCTTCGCCGACGATACCGATGCCGTCCCGCTCGATCGCCTCGGCCCCGAGATCGAGAACGACCCGCTGTTTCCCGAACGCGTGAACGTCAATGTGGCCACCATCTTGGCACCCGACCACATTCGCCTGCGGGTATGGGAACGGGGTGCCGGCCTCACCTTGGCCTGCGGCACCGGTGCCTGCGCCACGGCAGTCCACGCCATGCGCCGCCGCCTTGTCGAGCCCATGGTCACGGTGACCCTGCCCGGCGGCGATCTCCAGATCGAATGGAGCGAAGGTGGCAGCATCCACATGACGGGTCCTGCGACCGAAAGCTTCCGCGGCAGCTTCGAATGGGCCGACTACGCATGAATGCGCCGCAAGTCGTCTCGCTAGGTTGCCGCCTGAACCTCTCCGAAAGCGAACGTATCCGCGCCATGCTGGCGGGCGAGAACGACCTCGTCGTCGTCAACAGCTGCGCCGTGACCAGCGAGGCCGTGCGTCAGACGCGCCAGGCCATCCGCCGTGCGCGCCGCGCCAATCCGGATGCCCGCCTCATCGTCACCGGTTGCGCCGCCGAGGTGGAGCGCGAAGCCATCGCCGCAATGCCGGAGGTCGACGGCCTTGTCGCCAATACCGCCAAGCTCGACCCGCGCGCCTGGAACGTCCCGCAATCACCGCCGCCGGTAGCCAAGCGCCGCACCCGCGCCTTCGTTGCGGTCCAGAACGGCTGCGATCATGCCTGCACCTTCTGCGTCATCCCACAGGGACGCGGAACCAGCCGCTCGCTGTCCGTGGACGAAGTGGTCGCGGAAGTGGCGCGCCATGTTTCGGAAGGCGCGCAGGAGGTCGTCCTGACCGGCGTCGATGTGACTTCATGGGGTCACGACCTGCCCGGCCGCCCTGCGCTTGGCGCGATGGTGCGCACCGTACTCGACCGCTTTCCCGAATTGCCGCGCCTGCGCATGTCCTCGCTCGACGGCATCGAGGTGGACGAGGAGCTGTTCGATCTGTTCGCGACCGAGCGCCGCCTCATGCCGCATCTCCATCTCTCGCTGCAGCACGGCCACGATCTCATCCTGAAGCGCATGAAGCGCCGGCACAGCCGCGCCGATGCCGTCCAGTTGGTGGCAAACCTCAAGCAGCGCCGAACCGACATCGCTATCGGTGCCGACCTCATCGCCGGTTTCCCGACCGAGACAGGGGAACATCACGCGGCAACCCATTCGATCATCGAAGAACTCGGCATCGTACACGGGCACATCTTCCCCTACTCGCCCCGCCCCGGCACCCCTGCTGCGCGCATGCCGCAGGTCGAGCGCGAGGTGGTCAAGCGCCGCGCCGGCGAACTGCGCGCAGCCGTCGCCAAGGTGCGCGCAGAGTGGCTGGCAACGCTCGTCGATAAGCCGCTGTCCGTCCTCGCCGAACGCGACGGGACGGGCTATTCGCAAAACTTCGCGCGGGTTCGCATGCCTGCGGGTACAGAGGCCGGGCGGATCGTGACGATCGCCCCCAAGACTATCGAGGACGACCTCCTGGTATGAGTAAACCCAGCTGGACCGAGCGCCTGTTCGGCGGCTTCAAGAAGACGTCGGAACGCCTGAGCGAGAACCTCACCGAGGTGGTCAGCAAGGCGCGGCTCGATGATGCCACGCTCGACGATGTCGAAGATGCGCTGATCATGTCGGACCTCGGCCCGAGTGCTGCTGCGCGCATCCGCGCCAAGCTCAAGGACAAGCGCTTCGGCCTCGAAATCAGCGCGCAGGAACTGAAGGAAGCGGTGGCAGAGGAAATCGCCGCCATCCTGCGCCCTGTTGCCAAACCGCTCGAAATCACGGCCTTCCCGCGCCCGCAGGTCGTGCTGGTGATCGGCGTCAATGGCAGCGGCAAGACCACGACCATCGCCAAGCTGGCCCACCTGTTCAAGGAAGACGATTATGCCGTCATGCTGGCGGCAGGCGATACTTTCCGAGCGGCGGCCATCGGCCAGCTCCAGACTTGGGCCGACCGGGTCGACGTGCCGATCGTGCGCGGCCCCGAAGGCGGTGACCCTGCCTCGATCGTGTTCGACGCGGTCAAGAAGGGCACGGAAATCGGCACCGACGTCCTGATCGTCGACACTGCCGGACGCCTGCAGAACAAGCGCGAGCTGATGGACGAGCTGGCAAAGATCCGCAAAGTCCTCGGCCGTCTCAACCCCGAAGCGCCGCACGACGTGGTGCTGGTACTCGATGCGACCAACGGGCAGAATGCGCTTTCGCAGATCGATGTCTTCAAGGAAGTCGCCGGTGTCACCGGCCTGGTCATGACGAAGCTCGACGGCACGGCCCGCGGCGGCGTGCTGGTGCAGGCTGCCGAGCAATACGGCCTGCCCATCCATGCCATCGGCGTGGGCGAAAAGATCGACGACCTGCGCCCGTTCGACCCTGACCTTGTCGCGCGCGTCATCGCGGGGATTGCCTGATGGCCGAGACGAGCGAGAAGAAACCCACCGGATGGTTGCACACGCTGGTCGACTATGGCCCGCTGCTGGTCTTCCTCGGAGTCTACAAGTTCTACCAGCCGCCATCCGATTCCACTTTCGGCGAGATTGCGGCGGTGATCTACGGCACGGTGGCCTTCATGGTAGCTGCCGTCATCGCCCTAGCGTTCAGCAAGTGGAAGTTCGGCAAGGTCAGCCCGATGCTGATCCTCTCCACCACGCTGATCGTCGGTTTCGGCGCACTGACCATCTGGCTGCGCGACGAACGTTTCATCCAGTTCAAGCCGACCGCGATCTACGTCCTGTTCGGTGTTGTCCTGATGATCGGCTGGCTGCGCGATAGGGCGTGGTTGCAGGTCTTGCTGGGCGCTGCCTTCGAGGGCGTGACGCACGAAGGCTGGATGAAGCTGTCGCGCAACTGGGGCATCTTCTTCTTCGCTCTCGCCGCGCTCAACGAGGTGCTGGTGCGAACCATGAGTTTCGAAGGCTGGCTCTGGGCGAAGCTGTGGGTGTTCCTGCCGCTCAGCTTCCTGTTCACTTTCACGCAGGTCCCGATGCTGCTGCGTCACGGCCTTTCGTTCGAGGATACGGACGAGGTGATGCAGGACGAACCGCCGACCGGCTGATCAGACATCGTCTCCCGGCGTGATCTTGATCATCACCCGCATCAGCGTGGTGTAGATCAGCACCACCGTGGCGGCCGACAGGCCGACCATCAGCACGGTTCCGGCGAATAGGCCGTCATAGACGTTCTTGAACCAAGCGGGCGGCAGTTCCTCGAATTCGCCGATGGGCAGCGCGAACGCCATCAGCAGGAATAGCGAGACCAGCAAGGTAAGCGCCGATAGCCGCCCGACCATTGCCACATCACGATAGGCGGAATGGTCGAAATCCTCGTCCATGCGGCGGATCATCCCGACCAGCGTCAGCATCAGGGCAATGATCGTGGCCGATGCCGTGGCGATGGCCGAACCGAGATAAAGGCCGGCGCGCGACAGGGCGTTGAGAAGGTCCACGGCCTCTGCGGCGCTGTAGACACGGCCGATAGCGGACCGCGCACCGTATCCCAGAAACGCGGCAAGCAGGAAGGTGGCCAACGGCCAGCGGTAACAGGTGACAAACTCCTTCATGCCTGAATTATGAACGGGCGGAGCGGTCGTTCCTGATTGGCTAGATCTCGACCTGGCTCCCCAGTTCCACCACGCGATTGGTCGGCAGGCGGAAGAAGTCCATCGCGGTCGCCGCGTTCCTGAGCATCCAGGCGAAGATCTTCTCGCGCCAGATCGGCATGCCCGGCTTGTCGCTGGCGAGAAGCGTCTGGCGACTGAGGAAGAAGCTGGTGTGCATCATGTCGAACTTGCCGCCGCAGCGCTCCATCTCTTTCAGCCCCTGCGGGACATCGGTTTCCTGCATGAAGCCGTAATGGAGGACCGCGCGGTAAAAACCGTCGCCAAGGTCATGGATTTCGCAGCGGTGTTCCGCATCGACATAGGGCGTGTCGTCGATCAGCACGGTCAGGATGACCACGCGTTCGTGGAGCACCTTGTTGTGTTTGATATTGTGGAGCAGCGCCGAAGGCACACCCGCGGTCTGGCTGGCCATGAAGATCGCCGTGCCCGGAACGCGGGTGGCCGAATTCTTCGCGCTCTTGGCAAAGATTTCGATCGGCAGCGCGGTCTCGCTCATACGGTCGCGCATCAGCTTGCGACCCTTGGCCCAAGTGGTCAGCAAGGTGAAGGCGACAAGTCCGACGACCAGCGGGAACCAGCCGCCATCAGGCACCTTCACGAGGTTCGCAGCGAAGTAGGCGCCATCGACAATGAGGAAGAACAGCACGATCGGCAGAGCGACCCACCATTTCCACTTCCATACACCCACGAACAGGACACCCATCAGAATAGTGTCGATAGTCACCGCGCCGGTAACCGCGATGCCATACGCTGCGGCAAGGTTGGAGGAGGTCTGGAAGGTCAGCACCAGCACGATCACGGCCACCATCAGTGCCCAGTTGATGATCGGGATGTAGATCTGGCCCGCCTCGGTCTCGCTCGTGTGGCGGATCGACAGGCGCGGCATGAAGCCGAGTTGCATCGCCTGGTGCGTGATCGAGAACGCGCCCGAAATAACCGCCTGGCTCGCGATAAAGGTCGCCATGGTCGCAAGAATAACCAGCGGCAGTCGGTATTCCTCGCTCGCCAGCAGGAAGAACGGGTTCTTCACCACCTCTGCCGCCTGTTCGGGTGCAAGGCCGGCGATCATCGCTCCCTGCCCGAAATAGTTCAGCAGCAGGCACGGCATGACAAAACCGAACCACGAGAGGCGCATGGGTCCGCGACCGAAATGCCCCATGTCCGAATACAGCGCTTCTGCGCCCGTCACCGCCAGCACCACAGCGCCGAGGGCGAGGAAGGCGATGACCCCGTCGGTCACGAAGAACATGAAGGCGTAGTACGGATTGAGCGCCCAGAGGATATCGGGGTTCTTGAGAATCTGGTTGAGACCGAGGCCCGCCAGCGTGATGAAATAGATGATCATCACAGGCGCAAACAGCGCCCCGACCTTGGCGGTGCCGCGGCTTTGCAAGAGGAACAGGAGTACCAGCAGGACAAGTGCGATCGGGATAACCAGCGGATCGAGCCTGTGGTCGACCACCGTCAGGCCTTCCACCGCCGAAAGGACGGAGATAGCCGGGGTAATCATGCTGTCCCCGTAGAACAGCGAGGTTGCAAAGACCCCCAGCAAGACGACCAGCCAGCCGTAGCTCGATTGCCCGATGTGCCGGCTGATCAGCGCGATCAGGGCGAGGCTTCCGCCCTGCCCCTTGTTGTCGGCGCGCATGAGGATCGTGACGTACTGGAGCGCGACGACGATCGTCATGGACCAGAAAATGAGACTGACGACACCCAGCACGTGCATGCGGTCGATCGCGATATCGACCGCGCCGGAAAAGGTTTCGCGGAAGGCGTAGAGCGGACTGGTGCCGATGTCGCCGAACACGACGCCGATCGCACCCACCGCCAGGGCAGTGCGCGACGCGCCATGGCCGTGGCCATGCTGGCCGGACGCGCCCTCGGGGGCCGTATCGCCTACGGTTGCGCTATCGCTCATGGGAAGATGGTGTCCGGCTGCATCAGATGGTCTGCCTGTCCCGAAGGGCCCGTGCCCCTCGCAAGGTCGCGGCGCTTAGCACCGCTGCGCATCGCCCGCAATGGCGAGCATAGCGCCTGTCACGGAGCGGTATCGCCCTGTTCCCGCGCCATTTCGATGAGCGCATCGAGCCTTTCCAGGCGCAGGGCGAGCAACTCGCGCCACTCGGCATCGGCAGGTGCAGCCTTGAGCGCTTCGGCCCAGAGATCGCGCGTCCTGCCCACTTCGCCCGCGCGCAGCCATGCTAGGCCGAGAAAATAGCGTGCGCCGCCATTCTCGGGCGAAAGCTGAGCCGCTTTCTCGAAAGCGTGCAGGGCTGCGGGCGTCAGATTGCCCTCGGCATGCTCCACGAGTGCTATGCCGAGGCCGAGCCAGGCCTCGGTATCGGCGGGGTTTTCTTCGGTGGCGTTTGAATAAAGGCCGGAAGCCTGCGTGAAATCGCCGCGGCGGGCGAAACCATCCGCAGTCACGACCCAGCGACTCGGCAGTTGTCCCTTCCCGAAGAACTCGCGCCGGGCTGCAACGATGAGTTCGCCGCTCTCGGCCTGCATGCGCGCTGCGTCCTTGGGGGAGCCGGCCTGCCCCGGCGATCCCTCGATCGCATAGCCGGCAAGGCCGAACAGAAGCGCGGCGCCAAGGATCGTCCACGAGGCGCGCGGCAACTTCAGCAGGGATGCCGCGACTACGAAGACGACAAGCGCCAGACCAATGATCGGCAACCAGCTCATGCGCGCCTCCGGAAGCGGCGCCATAGGATCGCGCCGACGATAAGCAGGAACACGACCGGCAACGCATAGAGCGGCCAGGTGCGCGCGCTGACGACCGGCGCATAGCTCACGTAATCGCCGTAGCGCTGCATGAGCCAGGACCGGATGTCCTCCGGGTTCTCACCCGCGGCAATCCGGATTCGGACCTGGTGGCGCATGTCGCCCGCCATCGGCGCATCGCTGTCCGCAATCGACTGCGACTGGCACTTGAGGCAGCGCAGCGTCTCCATGAGTTCCTGCGCAGCGGCTTCCTTCGCCGGATCGTCAAGCTGGCGATAGGCATAGGGCGCAGGCGGCGCATTGCCCTGCGCGACAATCGGCATGGCCATGGCCGCCAGCAAGAGGGCGAGCAGCCCCTTCATTGCCCCGCCTCGCGCAGCTTCTCGAGCAGGACCGGTACGTCGTCTGCACGGATATCGCCGATGTGCTGGTAGGTGATCGTGCCCTTGCCATCGATCACGAAGGTTTCCGGCACGCCGGAAGACCCGATGCCAAGCTGCACTTCGGACAGGTCGTCTCTTCCGATGCGCGAATAGGGATTCCCATGGCGCGCGAGGAATTCGGCGACGTCTGCCGGATCGTCGCGGATGGCAACGCCGACGATGTCCGCGCCCTGTTCCTTCAGAGCTTCGAGCTGGGGCGCCTCGGCGATGCAGGGAAGGCACCAGCTGGCCCAGATATTGAGCAGGCGGGGCTTGCCGTCGGCGAAATCCTTGCTGCTGACGCCGGGCAATTCTTCGGTGGCTGCGGGAAGATCGAAATAGGGCAGCGACTGGCCGATCATGCGGCTCTCGACGAATTCGTCCTTCGGCTGGGTGAGCTGGTAGGCCGCCAGCCCCAGGAACAGGGCGAAGACCATCAGGGGGAGCCACATGCGCCAGCCCATCACACCGTCTCCATGTCCGCGCGGCGAACCGCGCCCTTGCGCCGGATCGAGCGCCGTTTGAGGTCCTGCTGCACCCTGCCGATAATGGCGAGAACGCCGCCCAGCGCGATCAACATCCCGCCGTACCAGATGAAAGTCACGAAGGGCTTCCACCAGAGCCTGAGCTGCCAGCGGCCATCATTCGCCTCGTTACCCATCACCGCATAAAGCTGCCCGTTCCAGCGGGTCAGCAGCACGCTTTCCGTCGTCTGCTGCGCCGGAGCCCAGAAATTGCGCGATTGGGGTGCGATCGGCTGGGCTTCCCCGCCCTTGTAGCTGGCAAGCATTCGGCCCTCGATCGCGGTCCAGTTCGGCCCTGCAACAGGTTGAACCGATGCAAGCTCGACTTCCCACGGACCGACCGTGGCCGATTGCCCCACTTCCAGCGCGGCGAGCCGCTCGGTCGAGAAGGCGCTTTCGCTCGCCATGCCGAACAATGCGACCGCGATTCCGAAGTGGGCGACGACCATGCCCCAAACGGCAATGGGAAGGCGCTTGAGATTGCGCCCCCTCAGCGGCAGGAAACTCGCCACTGCCAGCATTACCGCAATGGCTAGCCCCAGCAGCGGGAGCAGCGCGCCGCCTTCGAACAGGGCGAAGAAGATGAGGCCTGCGATCACCAAGGCGGCAATCAGCGCAAGTTCCTTCGATATCCGCGCCCAGCTATCCCCGCGCCAGCGCAGCAGCGGGCCCACTGCCATGACCAACAGCATCGGAATGGTGAAGATCGCGGAGACCGGGTTGAAATAGGGTGGGCCGACCGAAACCCGCACGTCGAAGGCCTCGGTCAGCAGCGGGTAGAGCGTTCCGAGCAGCACCACCGCCAGAATGGCGCTCAGCATCACGTTGTTGAACACCAGCGCGCCTTCGCGGCTGGCGACGGCGAAGCGCTCCCCCTCGCTGATTGACGAAGCGCGCAGGGCGAACAGCAGCAGCGCGCCGCCGATATAGATGGCGAGCAGTGCAAGGATGAAGCTGCCGCGTTCGGGATCGACCGCAAAGGCATGGACGCTCGTCAACACACCCGAGCGCACGAGGAAGGTGCCGAGCATGCTCATGGAGAAGGCGACCACGCCCAGCATGATGGTCCACACCCGCAGCGCGTCGCGGCTGGCCAGTACGCTCACCGAATGGAGCAGCGCGGTCGCTGCCAGCCACGGCATGAGCGAGGCGTTTTCCACCGGGTCCCAGAACCACCAGCCGCCCCAGCCGAGTTCGTAATAGGCCCAGTAGCTGCCGGCGGTGATGCCGAGCGTCAGGAACACCCATGCGCCGAGCACCCAGGGCCGCATGGCGCGGGCAAAATCGGGCGTGACGGAGCGGGTCAGCAGGGCGCCCACGGCAAAGCTGAAGGCGACCGACAGGCCGACATAGCCGAAGTAGAGCGTCGGCGGATGCAGCGCGAGGCCGATGTCCTGCAGCAGCGGATTGAGGCCAAGGCCTTCCATGGCCGGTTCCGGCAACCGCTCGAACGGGTTGGAGCTCAGGAGCAGAAAGCCATAGAAACCGAGCGCGACAAAACCTTGCGCAGCCAGCGTGGCCTGCATGGTCTTCTCGGGCAGGCGGCGCTCCACCGCCGCGATCAGGCCGCCGGCCAGCGCCATGACCGTCACCCACAGCAGCATCGAGCCTTCATGGTTGCCCCATGCACCCGACAACTTGAAAATCAGCGGCTTGAGCGAATGCGAATTCGCCGCGACAAGCTTCACCGACAGGTCGGTTACAGCAAAGACATAGAGAAGCGCAAAGAAGGCAAAACCGGCGAGACCGCCCTGCAGCATGGCGGCTGGCCGCGCCAGACCGGCAATGCCGTCCGCCTCGCCCCCGCGCAGCGCCAGCGCCCCGCCGACGAGCTGGAGCAATGCCAGCGCTGCCGCCAGCCACAGGGCTGCATGGCCGAGTTCTGCAATCATTCGAGGCCGACCGTGGTCTCTTCGGCCATTTCGGCGGCCTGGTGCTCGCTCATGCCTTCCAGTTCGCGCGGCACGTAATTCTCGTCGTGCTTGGCAAGGAGGTTGTCGGCCACGAATGTGCCGTCCGCCCCCAGCCTGCCTTCCGCGACCACGCCCGAACCTTCGACGAAGAGGTCGGGCAGGATGCCGGCGAACCGCACGGGAATGCGCGAATCCTCGCGTCCGGTGACGGCAAAGGTCACGGTCACGCCGTCCGGCAGCGTCTCGAGCGAGCCGGGCTCGACCATGCCGCCGAGGCGTACTGCCTGGCCCGGTTCCGGCGGGTTCGCCGCCATTTGTTCGGGCAGGTAGAAATAGCTCGCCTGGTTGCGCAGCGCATAGGCGGCGAGCAGGCCAGCGCCGACCAGCGCGACCAGCGCCAGCGCAATCAGGACCAGCCTCTGGTGTTTCGCCCTCACTTGCGCCGTGCCTCCTCGCGCCGTTTTTCCGCGCGCTTCATTGCGATCCAGCTCCACGCGATCATGGCGAGCGTGCCTGTGACCGCGACGACATAGGCGGCGACCACGAAATCCCACTGGTCCAAGGCTTCACGCATGTCAGTCCGCCTCCATCGCGCGGCGACGCAGGCGTGCTTCGGCCTGGATATCGGCCAGCAGTGCGCGCATGCGGGCCAGCACCACGCCGCCGAAAATCAGCGAGAAGCCGAGCACCGCGAGCAGCAGTGGCTGCAGGAAGACCGCGTCGATCGCGCTCTTGCCCATGGTGATGCTGGGCGGCTGGTGGAGCGAGTTCCACCACACCACGCTGCGGTTGATGATCGGGATGTTGATCGCGCCCAAGAGGCCGAAAATGGCCGGGATGCGCGCCGAAACGCCTTCACGCTCCGCCGCCTGGGCGAGCGCGATATAGGCCATGTAGAGGAAGGCGAGCACCAGCATGCTGGTCAGCCGCCCGTCCCACACCCACCAGGTGCCCCAGGTCGGGCGGCCCCAGATCGAGCCGGTAACGAGGCAGATCACGGTGAATACCAGTCCAGGCACGGCAGCGGCGCGTGCAGCGATGGCGGCCAGCGGGTGGCGCCAGACGAGGAAAACGAGGCTGGAAATCGCAATCGCGCTCCACCCGCCCATGCCCAGCCACGCGGTCGGCACATGGATGAAGAGGATACGCACAGTTTCACCCATCAGGCGGTCGGGCGGAACCGACGTCATGCCCCAGAACAGCGCGATTCCCGTCAGCAACAGGCCCAGGGCCAGCAGCAGCGGGGTGAGCCACCGAGCCAGACCGAGGAACCGTTTGGGATTGGCGAAGCCGTGCATGATAATGAGCCGTCGCTCGCGCTTTTACAGGTGCGGCCCTGCCCCGCAAGGGGTGATCGAAGGTCTCAGCGACCGATGAGCGCCTGCGCCATGCGATCGGCAACCTGGTCGGGCGATTCGCCGGTGCTGTCGCTTTCCTGCCAGATCTGTTCCAGACGGCCCGGGATCAGCGCGATACGCTTGCGCACCTCGTTGATGTCGCAGGGCGCCTTGTCGTTGCGGCAGAGGTATTCGAGCGTCACGGAAATGATGCCGCCGGCGTTGATCACGTAGTCCGGCGCGTAAAGAATTCCGCGCTTGGCCAGCATCGGGCCGTGTTCGGGCCGCTGCAGCTGGTTGTTCGCGCCGCCGGCCACGACCTTGCAGTCGAGACGGGCAATGCCCGCATCGTCGAGGATTGCGCCCAGCGCGTTGGGGCTGAAGACGTCGCAGGCAACCGACATGATGGCGTCCGGCGCTGCGGTGTCGGCACCGATTTCGGTAGCAAGCGCTTCGGCGCGGTCCATGTGGATGTCGGACACGGTCAGCTTCGCACCGTCGCGGGCCAGCAGGCGGGCAACGCCGCCGCCGACGCTGCCGGTGCCCTGGATCGCGACGTGGACGCCTTCGACGCTGTCCTTGCCCAGCTTGTGCTTCACCGCGGCCTTGATGCCGAGGAAGATGCCGAGCGCAGTGAACGGGCCGGGATCGCCGCCTGCAGCGTCTTCGCCCTCGACCGGGAGGCCGGAAACATACTGGGTGCGCTGCGCAACGGCAGCCATGTCGGCTTCGGAAATGCCGACGTCTTCGGCCGTGACGTACTTTCCGCCGAGCGCTTCGACCGCGTCCGCGAAGGCTGCGAGCATTTCGGGGGTCTTGGTCTTGTCGGCACCGGCCAGGATGACCGCCTTGCCGCCGCCCATGGGCAGGCCGGCCATGGCGTTCTTGTAGCTCATGCCGCGGGACAGGCGCAGCGCGTCGCGCATGGCATCCGCAGGCTCGGCATAGTGCCAGAAGCGCGTTCCGCCTGCGCCGGGGCCGAGATGGGTGGAATGAAGCGCGATAATCGCCGTCAGGCCGCTCTTCCGGTCGCGTACGAGCTGCACCAGCTCGTGATCGTCGTAATCCGCTTCGGTCCAGAAAGCCGTCATCGCATGCCCCTGCAAGGAGTTGTACGTGACTGCGCAATGGGGAGAAAATGGGGCGATCGACGGGGTTCGAACCCGCGACCTCCGGTACCACAAACCGGCGCTCTAACCAACTGAGCTACGATCGCCACACGCCCCCGGAACGCAGCCGGGTAGGCGGCACATAATCGCGGGCGCACGGGCGTCAACCCGCCTTCCGCAACGGCGCGTGCCTGTTGCACAATGCGCTTCGAATGGGAAGCGAAAAAGCGTCAGGCGGGCCATCTGCGCAACTATCTTTCAGGCCCTTGCAGGCCTTGCAGTCGCAGCTATCGTGCAAAGCCATGATCGGACCCGGCGAATCCTCGGCTTCCCTGCTCTTGTCGCGCCCCGGCGTGCAGCGCGTACCCACCGACCGGCTGGAGCTTTTCCAGCTGCGCGATTTCGTCAGTCCCGAACTGTGCGCGAAGCTGATCGCCCTGATCGAGAAGGACCGCCGCCCCTCCACCTTGGCCGATGCGGGCGACGACCGGTATTTCCGGACCAGCGAGACCTGCGACCTCGATGCGGAAGAACCGGCCGTGCGCGAGATGGAGGCGCTCTTCGCCGCCCTCAACGGGATCGATCCCGCGCATGGCGAGCCACTGCAGGGCCAGCGCTACGACGTCGGGCAGGAATTCAAGGCGCATTGCGACTACTTCAACCGCGACGGGCGCGACTGGGAGAGGTTCTGCTCGGTCTCGGGCCAGCGGACCTGGACCTTCATGGTCTACCTGAACGATGTCGAGGCGGGCGGCGCCACGCGTTTCAAGGCGATCGGCAAGAGCTTCCAGCCCGAAGCCGGCAAGCTGGTGTGCTGGAACAACTGGCGCCCAGACGGACGGGAAAACCCCAACACCATCCATCACGGCATGAAGGTGCGGCGCGGTGTGAAATACGTCATCACCAAGTGGTACCGTGAGAGGCCCTGGGGCTGGTGACATGATCGAGGGCGGCAAGACATACGACGGCGGTTGCCATTGCGGCACGGTGCGGTTTCGCTTCACCATGCCGGCAGAACCCGTGATCCGGCGGTGCAATTGCACGATCTGCGCCATGAAGGGCGTGGTCATGCTCGATGTGCCGATCGCCGATTGCGAGATTCTGCAGGGCGAGGACGCGCTCACCCTCTACACCTTCGGCAGCGGGCAGGCGAAGCACCGTTTCTGTTCGAAATGCGGGATCCACCCGTTCCACCAGCTGCGGTCCGAACCCGATCATTACGGCATCAACCTGGCCTGTATCGACGGTATGACCATTTACGATTTGCCGGAGATTCCCATCTTCGACGGACAGAACCACCCGGGTGACGGCGGCGAATACGGATACGTCGGCGTGTTGCGGTTCGAACGCTTCCGAAATTGATCCCGATCAATCCCTTGGGGTATCCTTCGAGCTAGCCTGCGAAGCGAGACAGAGTGAAGGGACCGAGGAATGACCGAATACAGCGACCTGCAGGACCGTCTGAAAACGCGCCTTGCCGACCTGCTCGAGCGGGCCGAGGTGATCGAGGACGATCTACGCCACCCGCTGGATGCCGATTCGAGCGAGCAGGCGGTCGACCTTGCCGATGACGAGGCGTTGGAAGGCGTCGACGATGTGCTTCGCGCCGAGATCGTCCAGATCCGCTACGCCCTGCAGCGGATCGAGAACGGCACCTATGGCACCTGCGCCAAGTGCGGCAAGGACATCGCCCGCGCCCGGCTCGAGGCGCGCCCGATCGCCACGCGCTGCATCGACTGCGCCGACTAGGCTCCCAAACGAGAAAGGGCGGCCCGACCGGACCGCCCTTCCCTGATCTGTCGATCGCCGGAACGCTTACTTCTTGAGCGTAAGGCCGCCGAAACGCTTGTTGAAGGCTGCAACACGGCCACCTTCGGCGATCTGCTGCTTGCCGCCGGTCCAGGCCGGGTGGCTCGTCGGGTCGATGTCGAGCGTCAGCGTGTCGCCTTCGCTGCCCCAGGTCGAGCGCGTCTGGAATTCCGTACCATCGGTCATCTTGACCGTGATCGTGTGATAATCGGGGTGCCCTTCGGCCTTCATGATAAACGTCCTTCTAGCTTCGGAACGGTTCCGACCGGTCCAGCTGTTTGTGGAGAAGGCGCGCGGGTAGCGCCGCGCGCGCCGATTTGCAAGACTATTCCGGCGCGTCGGCGATCATCGCGGTGAACTGCACTTCGCAGGTTACCTTGCCGTCGACGCTGGCTTCGCCTGCGAACTTGCACACGCGGGCGCGCTTCTGGACGAAGCTGGCCTTCAGGTCGAGCAGCACGCCGGGCGTGACTGGCGCGCGGAACTTGGCGTTCTCGATCGCCATGAAATAGACCAGCTTGCCCGACCCTGCGAGGCCGAGGCTTTCCACCGCGAGCACGCCGGCGGCCTGCGCCAGCGCCTCGATCTGGAGCACGCCGGGCATGATCGGCGCGCCGGGGAAATGGCCCTGGAAGAAGTCTTCGTTGAAGCTGACCGCCTTGACCGCGTGGATGCTCTCGTCGGGGACGAGTTCCTTGACGCGGTCGACAAGCAGCAGGGGATAGCGATGCGGAAGGCGCTTCAGCACTTCGACGACGTCGAAACCGGTCTCGCTCATGCCCCTGCTCCCTGTCTTGTCGGCTTAACGGCCGGTCGGCTGCGGCTGCTGTTGCTGCTGCTGAGCGGCAGCCTGCTGGCGGGCCGCAGCGACCATGAGGATCTGCTGGACCTGCTGGAAGGCACCGATCGACTGCTGGCTGGGCTGCCAGTTCTGCGGCGGCGTGATCTGTACCGAAGGCACGCGGGCGTTGAGCGCAGCCACGACCTTTTCGGTCATGTTGGCGGCGGGAACCGAAGAGGCCACCGCGTCGGGCGCTAGGACGATCTGCACGTTGTTCTGCTGGACGACGGTCTGCAGGGCAGCGTTGTACTGCAGGAGGATCTGCTCGACCGCATAGACGCGGGCGCTGTCGATCTGGGCCGAAAGCTGCGCGCTTTCACGGTCCAGCGTCTGCAGCTGGGTTGCCTGCGGCGTGTTCTGGGCAGCCTGCTGCTCGGCTTCGTCGAGCTGGCCGTCCTTGTTGGTGTCGAGCTGCTGGAGCAGGGTCTGGGCCTGCTGCTGCTTCTGCTGGATCTGCTGGATCTGCGAGGCGTAGGTCGTCGAGATCTGCTGGTAAGCGGTCGCACGGGCCGTGGTGGCGGCGATGGCAGCCGGCGCGCTCACGATGCCGATGTTGCCGCTGACCTGGGCAGCGACGGGCGTGGCGGCCAGTGCGGCGGCGGAAAGGCCCGCAGCGGCGAGCGTCTTGGAAATCAGTTTCATTAGAATTGTGTTCCTACATTGAAGGAAATGGTCTTGGTATCGTCACCCGGCTGTTTCTTGATCGTCTGGGATAGATCGATCCTGAACGGCCCGAAGGGCGAGTTCCAGTTCACCCCGATACCCGCGGTGATGCGGGGGCTGATGCTGTCGCCGAACAGGACTTCGCGATAGTAGCCGCTCGGTTCGATCGAGGCGGCATTGGCGTTCCCATCGGCATCGAACTGGTCGAACGTGTCGCCAATGATCGGATTGCCATCCGTGCCGAGGAGCGGATCGCCGTCCTCGTCATACAGCGGACCGGTGTAGACCAGCTGGCCGCCGACACTGCGCTGGAAGCTGTTCGGGAAATCGTCGAGCTGCGGCGTATCGATGGCGAAGAGCGATCCTACGTCCACCCAGAGCGAGGGACGGATGCCCATTTCGCGCACGCCCGAGCCCAGCGGAATTTCGAGCTCTGCACGCGCGAGATAATAGGCACGACCACCCAGCGCATCGTCGAAGGCGCGGTTCTTGGTCTCGCGGAACTGCTCGATCGTCTCGAGCACGCGCGGCGTCGTCGGATCGGCGTCGTCGTCGAGATACTGCAGGCGCACCACGCGCGGACCCACGCCGCGAATGTCGAATCCGCGGAACTGCGGTTCGCCGAGGAAGAAGCGGTCGGTCAGGCGCACGTCGTCGAAGCCGGGCTCCGCACGTTCGCTGAGCGCGTGGATCCAGCCGCCTTCGGCATTGAGCGAGAAGATGAGGCCGCTGCCGAGGTCGAACCACTTGCCCATGCGGGAACGCATGCGCAGGTACTTCACATTGCCGCCAAGGCCGGCGAATTCACCGGTGATGCTGATCTGCTCGCCGCGCGTGGGACGGATACGGCTGTCGAGATTGTCGAAGTTCAGCGTCGCGCCGAGGATCGACACGGTGCGCGTGCCGACCGCCTCGCAGATGAAGCGCGACTGCTGGCATTCCGGTACGCCGTCGCCGTCGATGTCGGAGAAGAAGCCGCTGCCGATCGACACGTCTTCATACTGCAGCGTGTAGCTGCCCACGAGCGACATGTATTCCGAAAGCGGCACGCCGGCGCGCAGGCTGAAGCCGGTCTGCGCCTGCTTGTAGCGGTTGAAATCGGTCGCGAAGAAGTCGTTGTCGTATTCGCGGTGATAGATGTCCGCGCCGAGCGAGATGTTGCGATCGAACACATAGGGTTCGGCAAAGCTCACCTGCGCCGACTTGGAATAGCGCGAATAGTTGACGCTGAGGCCGATGGTCTGGCCTCGGCCGCGGAAGTTGCGCTGGCGGATCGAGCCGGCGAGAATGAAGCTCTGGATCGAGGAGAAACCGGCCGACAGCTGCAGTTCGCCGGTCGGCTGTTCCTCGATATTGGCTTCGAGCACGATACGGTCGGGGGCGCTGCCTTCCGCTTGGGCGATTTCGAAGTTTTCCTGGAAATAGCCGAGCGAGTTGATGCGCGCTTCCGAACGCTTGATCGCGAGGCTGTTGAAGGCATCGCCTTCCGCCACGCGGAATTCGCGGCGCACGACCTTGTCCTGCGTCAGCGTGTTACCGTTGACGTCGATACGCTCGACATAGACGCGCGGCGCTTCGCGGATGGCGAAGGTCACGTCCATGGTCAGGGTTTCTTGATTGCGCGTGAACTGCGGCGCAACGTCGGCAAAGGCATAGCCGAAGGTGCCGGCCAGTTCGGTCAGCTGCTCGACGGTGTTTTCGACGCGTTCGGCATCGTACCATTCGCCGCTCTGCATCGGCAGACGCTCGGTCATGGTGTCGCTGTCGAAGTCGCGCAGCTGGCTTTCGACCTTTACGTCGCCGAACTTGTAGCGCTCGCCCTCTTCCACCACGTAGGTGATGATGAAGTCTTCCTTGTCCGGCGTCAGCTCGGCGACGGCGGAAACAACGCGAAAGTCGGCATAGCCCTGCGTCAGGTAGAAGGTGCGCAGCTGCTGCTGGTCGAAGGCCAGGCGGTCGGGGTCGTAGCTCGTGTTCGAGCTGAAGAAGGTCCACAGGCGCGACTGCTTGGTGACCATTTCGCCGCGCAGCTTGCCGTCCGAAAACGCCTCGTTGCCGATGATGTTGATCTGGCGGATCTTCGACTTGGGACCTTCCTCGATCTCGAAGACGATATCGACGCGGTTCTGGCTCAGCTGCACGAGCTTGGGTTCGACCGTGGCGGCGAAGCGGCCCTGGCGCTTGTAGAGCTCGATGATGCGCGCAACGTCCGCGCGGACCTTGGAACGGGTGAAGATCTGGCGCGGCGCGAGGCGGATTTCCGGCAGGATCTTGTCGTTCTTGATCCGGTCGTTGCCTTCCAGGATGATGCGGTTGATCACCGGGTTCTCGACCACGGTTATGACCACGTCGCCGTTGTTGTTCGTCACCGAGACGGTGGAGAACAGTTCGGTCGCGGACAGGTCCTTGATGACCTGGTCGCCCGCTGCGGCGGTATAGGCATCGCCCGGACGCAGGCGGATGTAGGACAGGATGGTCTGCGGTTCGAGACGTTGGGCACCGGCAACGGCGATCGAGCGGACCGTGTCTTCACGGAACATCGACTGCGGGGCAGCCTGCTCGCCTTCCTGGGTGTCCTGCGCCAGCGCCACCACCGGCACGCCGGCCAGCACCGTTCCGGCCAGCAGTCCGGCGACGAGACGCGCGCCGTGGGGTTTCCTATTGCTCGCGGCGTTCGCAAATCCAGTCATCGACAAGGGGGTTCCCGTCCTCAAAAATACAAAAGACGCCTTGCGGAGCGTCTGGAGGCCCCCTGCCCCATGCGCGCCAGGCAATCAAGCCGTGTGACGCCGCAAACGCGCCTTCACAAGGCCCTGTCCCCGCCTAATTCCCGAAGAACGGGAGTTTGGCGATATCGATGAAGGTGACGAATACCATCAGTGCAAGCACGATTGCCACACCGGCCCGGTAGGCCACCTCCGTACTACGGGGGCCCAGCGGTTTGCGGCGGACTGCTTCCGCTGCGTAAAATGCCAGGTGTCCGCCGTCGAGCGCCGGGATTGGCAGGAGGTTGATGAATGCCAAGTTAAGCGAGATCAGCGCTGCCAGGTTGAAGAATGCAAGCGGCCCGAGGCTCAGCTGTTCGCCGGCAAACTTGCCGATCGTGACCGGTCCGCCCAGTTCCTTGACCGACCGGTCGCCCACGACGATCTGCTTGATTCCGGTCACCATCATGTCGACCAGCTTGCCGGTCTGCTCGACCGAAAGACGCGTCGCCTCGATCACGCCGACCGGCTCGAACGACATGGCCGAGGAATAGATACCGATACGGCCGATGCGCGAGACGTTGCCGAAGCGGTCCTTTTCCTTGACGTCGGCGATGGTTACCGGAACGTCGAGCGTGCCGCCGTCGCGTTCCACGCGCATGACGATGTCCTTGCCCGGGTACATCATGACCCGGTCCTGGATCTGGTCGAATTCCGTCACACGGTCGCCATCGATGGCAACGATCCGGTCGCCTTCCTCGATCCCGGCATCGCGCGCAGCCGATTCCTCGGAAAAGCGCACGACCACGTTGGTCTGTTCGGGATCGGCGATCACGGGCTTTCCGAACATCATGAAGAAGCTGGCGAGGATCGCGAGCGTCACGAGGATGTTCATCGCCGGACCGGCAAAGACGATCAGCGCCCGCTTGCCGAGGCTGGCGTGGTGGAAGCTGCCTTCCCGCTCTTCCGGGGTAGCATTCGCGATCTCTTCGGGATTGGGAACGCTGGCCGGGTTCATGTCGCCCTTGAACTGGACATAGCCGCCCAGCGGCAGGGCACTGAGTTTCCAGCGCGTGCCATGTTTGTCGGTGAAGCCTGCGATTTCCTTGCCGAAACCGACCGAGAAGGCTTCTGCCTTAACGCCGAACCAGCGACCCACGAGATAGTGCCCCAGTTCGTGCAGCGTCACCAGCGGCCCCAGCAGCAGCGGGAAACCGATGATGTACATCCAGAAAGGGATCGATCCGTCCAACTCAGCAATGCTCCAGCATGGCGCTTGCGCGCATCCGCGCATCCTCGTCAACGCGCAGGACCTCTTCCAGGGTCCGCGGCGGTGATGGAAGTTCGGTTTCCGTAAGAATGCGCTCCACCATTAGCGCAATCCGGCTGAACGGGATGTTACCTGCAAGGAAGGCCGCAACGGCGACCTCGTTTGCGGCATTGAGCACGGCCGGGGCCGCGCCGCCCGCCTGCGCTGCCTCGCGCGCCAGCCGTGTGGCGGGAAAACGCTCTTCGTCAGGCGCGTGGAAGGTCAGTTCGCCGATGGCCGCCAGATCGAGCGGGTCCATCGGCGTCTCCATGCGTGCAGGGTATGCGAGGCAGGAGGCGATCGGCACGCGCATGTCGGAAGGGCCGAGCTGCGCCAATGTCGATCCGTCGCGATATTCGACCATCGAATGGATCACACTTTGCGGGTGCACCACGATACGGATGCGGTCGAGGCCGACGGGAAACAGGTGATGCGCCTCGATCAGTTCGAGGCCCTTGTTGAACATGGTCGCGCTGTCGACGCTGATCTTGGCGCCCATGTCCCAGTTGGGATGCGCGATAGCCTGCGCAGGCGTCGCCTTGTCGAGCTGCTCTTTCGTCCATGTGCGCATCGGGCCGCCGCTGGCGGTGAGCGTTATGGTGCGCACTTCTTCCACCTTGCCGCCTTGCAGGCACTGGAAGATGGCATTGTGCTCGCTGTCGACGGGCAGCAGGCGCGCGCCGTGTGTCGCGACGGCTGCGGTCATGACCTCGCCTGCAGAAACCAGCGCTTCCTTGTTTGCGAGAGCGACGGTGGTGCCCTGCTCGATCGCTGCCATGACCGGGCCGAGCCCCGCGCAGCCGACGATGGCCGCCATAACGATATCGACCTTGCGCGATGCCGCTTCGCACAGCGCCTTGCGCCCAGCGGCCGCTTCGATACCCGAGCCTGCCAGCGCGTCCTTCAGCGCTTCGTAATGCCGCTCGTCCGCGATGACCGCGACCTCCGCCTCGAACTCGCGCGCCAGCCGGGCGAGGTCCGCGACGTTGGAGTGCGCTGTCAGCGCCGCAACCTGCCATTCGCCGCGGTTGCGCCGCACGAGGTCGAGCGTGGATGCGCCGACCGATCCGGTGGCACCGAGGATGGAAATGCTGCGTGTCATGCAGGCAAGCCGAGGAACAGGCCCGCAATCAGGACCACGGGAATCATGCCGTCGGTGCGATCGAAAAAGCCGCCGTGCCCCGGAATGAGGTTCGAGCTGTCCTTCACGCCGGCCTTCCGCTTGAGCCAGCTTTCGAAGAAATCGCCCGATTGCGCAGCGACCGCCAACACCGTGCCGATCAGCACGATGATGCCCGTCTCGCGCAGGTCGAAGCCCATGGTGGTCGGGCCGCTTGTCTGGCGGGCCGTGAAATAGATGAAGGCGGCGAGCCATGCGCTTGCCCCGACGACACCGCCGAGCAGCCCGGCCCAGGTCTTGGACGGGCTGATAGCCGGCGCGATCTTCGGCCCGCCGAGCGTGCGCCCGAAGAAATAGGCGCAGGTATCTACGGCGATTACCGTACCCACCACGCCGACGATCATGGGCGCAGGAAGGCCGGTCAGGATGATACCCGCTGCCGCGATATAGAGCGTGCCGGCGATGATGCCGACGAAACGGTTGGCCGCCTTGCCCGTCGCCTTCAGCACCAGGAGGACGAATTCCACCAGCGTCGCCAGCACGACCGCGATGATGAACCAGTCGAGCCAGGGGTCGCCAGCGACAAGGGCGCCGATCGCCACCGCCAACATCACGGCCGCAGACGCGATCCGGACCGGCAAATCGGCATTCTTTTTCGGCGCCAAGGCCTCAGCGTCCCCCAAATCGTCTCTCCCGCCCGGCAAACTGGTCGAGCGCATCCATCAGGTGCGCCGGCGTGAAGTCGGGCCACAACACGTCGGTGAAGATCATTTCCGCATACGCCGCCTGCCACAAGAGGAAATTGGACAGGCGTACCTCGCCGCTGGTGCGGATCAGCAGGTCGAGCGGCGGCAGGTCGGCTGTGTAGAGGTTGGCGGCGATGCTTTCCTCGGTCACTTCGCCAGCCGCAGCAGCCTTGGCTGCGGCCTGCACGATTTCCGCCTGCGCCCCGTAATTGAGCGCGACGGCCAGCGTGCGCGAACCATGCGCGGTCTTTGCCAACGCATCCTCGAGCATTTCGACGATATCGGGCGCAAGCGATTGCCAGTCGCCGATTATCTTGAGCCGCACGTCATTGGCGATGAATTCGGGCAGGTCCGATTTGATGAACTTGCGCATCAGGTTCATCAGGTCGTCGACCTCTTCTTCCGGACGCTTCCAGTTCTCGCTGCTGAAGGCATAGAGCGTCAGGCACTGGATCGAGGTATCCTTCAAGCTGCGCACGAGCTCGCGCACGGCCTCCACGCCTTTCCTATGGCCCATCACTCGCGGCAGGTGCTTGCGCTTCGCCCAGCGGCCGTTGCCATCCATGATGATGGCGACGTGGCGGGCGGTCTTTTCGGGAGGGGTCACAGCACCATCCGATCGCACAGGGCGAAGGCGGGCCGCATCGGCGCCCCTGCCTGCCCGAACGGCCCGGGGCCGCGGCAGGCGGGCGCCGCGCGGCTCACTTCGTCAGGATTTCCTGGACCTTCTTCTCGACCGCCGTATCGGTTTCGGCGACGTACGTGTCGGTCAGCTTCTGGACCTCGTCTTCCGAACGCTTGCGCTCGTCCTCGGAGATTTCCTTCTTCTTCTCGTCGTCCTTGAGCGCTTCCATGCCGTCGCGGCGCACGTTGCGGATCGCGATCTTGGCCTTCTCGCCATATTCGCCCGCCAGCTTGGCGAGGTCCTTGCGGCGTTCTTCGGTGAGGTCGGGCATCGGCAGGCGCAGCGTCTGGCCGTCGATCATCGGGTTAAGGCCGAGGTTCGCCTTGGCGATACCCTTCTCGACCGCGATCAGGTTGGCCTTGTCCCACACCTGCACGCTGAGCATGCGCGGTTCGGGGGCCGACACGGTGGCGACCTGGTTGAGCGGCATCATCGCGCCGTAGACTTCGACCACGACCGGATCGAGCAGGCTGGTATTTGCGCGGCCGGTGCGCAGGCCCGACAGGTCGCCCTTGAGGCTTTCCACGGCGCCCTTCATGCGGCGCTCGATATCGGCTTTGTCGTATTTGGCCATGATGGCTTCCTCGTCTCTCTCGTGTGTTCTTATGCGGTGTGATCGGTAACGACGGTCTGGACGCCCTCGCCCGACAGGACGCGCGCCAGATTGCCCTTCTCGCGAATGGAGAAGACCACGATCGGAATGTCGTTGTCACGGCACAGCGCCACGGCGCTCGCATCCATGACCTTGAGATTGTCTGCCAGCACCTTGCCGTAACTCACGGTTTCGTAACGCGTGGCCGACGGGTTGGACTTGGGGTCGCTGTCATAGACACCGTCGACGCTGGTGCCCTTGAGCAGCGCGTCGCAGTTCATTTCGGCAGCACGCAGTGCAGCGCCGCTGTCGGTGGTGAAATAGGGTGCACCGACACCGGCGGCGAAGATCACGATGCGGCCCTTTTCGAGGTGGCGTTCGGCACGGCGACGGATCACCGGCTCGCACACCTGGTCCATCTGCACCGCGCTCTGCACGCGGGTCTGGACGCCGAGCTGCTCGAGCGCGCTCTGCATTGCCAGCGCGTTCATGACCGTGGCCAGCATGCCCATGTAATCGGCCTGCGCGCGGTCCATGCCCTGCGCTGCCCCTGCCATGCCGCGGAAGATATTGCCGCCACCGATGACGAGGCAGATTTCCAGCCCCGTTTCCTTTGCCGCCTTCACTTCCTTCGCCAGTTCGAGGACGAAAGCGGGATCGATCCCGAACTGCTGGTCGCCCATGAGCACCTCGCCCGACAGCTTCAGGAGGACGCGGTTCATCTTGGGGAGAGTCATGGCAGGCGGAGAATCCGTATGAATGGTGGGATGCGGCTCCTTAGCCATGAAGACGGATACGCGCAAAGGGAAAGCCCCACGAACCCTGCCGGAAGCGGGAAGCAGTCGTGGTGCACGACAGGAGCGTTTGGGAAAAAGAAGTGCCACCTCCCCGTATTCCGGGGGCTACCCAATTTCTCTCAACGGTGCGACCCGAAGGGATCAGGGGCGCGCGAAAGCTCGCAGGTGACGCAGGCGCTGTAGCAGAGTTCCCGCCCCAAAGAAGTCGGTTTTGTGGCAGGGCCGGACCCCCTGCCCCCAAATCTGCACAATTGGCCGCAGGTACGAAAAAGGGGCTGCCCGCACATGGCGGACAGCCCCTTTTCGAATTGGCCTGTAAGAAGGCTTAGCCGGCGACGGCAGCAGCCACTTCGGCTGCGAAATCGCTTTCTTCCTTCTCGATGCCTTCGCCGAGCTGGAAGCGGACATAGTCCACCAGTTCGACCTTGGCGCCGACGTCCTTGGCGGCCTGCTCGACGACCTGCGCGATCGGGGTCTTGTTGTCGATCACGTAGACCTGGCTGAGCAGGGCGTTTTCCTTGGCGTACTTGTTGACCGCACCGTCGACCATCTTGGCCTGCACTTCGGCGGGCTTGCCGCTTTCGGCAGCCTTTTCGGCAGCGATGGCACGCTCGCGCGCGATCACTTCGGCGTCGAGGCCTTCTGCGGTCAGCGCCTGCGGGAAGGCAGCGGCGATGTGCATGCCGAGCTTCTTGCCCAGCTCTTCCAGCTTGGCCTTGTCGCCTTCGCTTTCCAGAGCGACGAGAACGCCGATCTTGCCGAGGTCGGGAGCGACAGCGTTGTGCATGTAGGGCACGATCACGCCGTTGGTGACCGAGACGGTCTTGATGCGGCGGATCTGCTGGTTTTCACCGATGGTCGCGACGTTGTCGGTCAGCTTCTCCCCGACGGTGCCGCCATCGGGGTAGGCAGCGGCCTTGAGCGTGTCGACGTCGTCGCCGGCAGTGGCGAGCGCGGTCTGCGTGGTCTTGCGCACGAAATCCTGGAACTTGTCGTTCTTGGCGACGAAGTCGGTTTCCGAGTTCACTTCGACAGCAACGCCCTTGGTGCCTTCGACGGCGATGCCGACGAGGCCTTCTGCGGCGGTGCGGCTCGACTTCTTCTGGGCCGTTGCCAGGCCCTTGGCGCGCAGTGCGTCGACTGCGGCTTCGATGTCGCCATTGGCGGCTTCGAGAGCCTTCTTGGCATCCATCATGCCCGCGCCGGTCTTCTCGCGCAGGGCCTTCACGTCAGCGGCAGTGAATGCAGCCATGATACTTTCCTTCTCAAATCAGTGTGCGGGCACCGGGCCAGCTGGAGGAGCGGCCCGGCGCGTATCGTCGCATTGTGACGGGCGCATGGCGCGCCAATCAGTCAATTGCCGGTCAGGCGACGGCTTCTTCCGGCGGATTTTCCATCGCGCCGACGTCTGCACCCGAATCCTGGATGCCTTCGCCCTTGCCCGAACGGGCTGCTTCGCTGACGGCGTCGCAGTAGAGCTTGATGGCGCGGGCAGCGTCGTCGTTGCCCGGGATCGGGAAGGCGATGCCGCTCGGGTCGACGTTGGTGTCGAGCACGGCGACGACCGGGATGCCGAGAACGTTGGCTTCCTTGATCGCCAGGTCTTCCATGTTGGCGTCGATCACGAACATCACGTCCGGAATGCCGCCCATGTTGCGGATACCGCCAAGCGACATCTCGAGCTTGTCGCGCTTGCGCGTCAGGTCGAGGATTTCCTTCTTGGTCAGGCCGGCGTTGTCACCTGCCAGACGCTCGTCGAGGGTCTTGAGGTACTTGATACGCTCGCTGATGGTCTTCCAGTTGGTGAGCATGCCGCCCAGCCAGCGGTGGTTGACGTAGTGCTGACCCGAGGCGAGCGCGGCTTCGCGGATCGCGTCCTGTGCCTGGCGCTTCGTGCCGACGAACAGCACCTTGCCGCCCGAACGGGCAGTCTGGTTGATGAAGTCGAGCGCGCGCGCAAACAGCGGCACGGACTGCGACAGGTCGATGATGTGGATGCCGTTGCGCGCGCCGAAGATGTACGGCTTCATGCGCGGGTTCCAACGGTGGGTCTGGTGGCCGAAGTGTGCGCCGGCCTCGATCAGTTGCTGCATGGTGACGGTAGGAGCCGCCATGGTCATTTCCTTTCCGGTTATACCTCTGGAAGGCAGGAACCCGTGGTGCGGAATATCCCGCGGCCGGGCACCGGTATGTGCGCCTTCCATGTGGATTTGCCCGCCGTCTGACCGGCCCGAATTGGCCGAATCTCAAGCGAACGGCGCGCCCTTAGCGGGCTTTTGCCGGCAAATCCAGACTCGATTCATCGCTAAAAAAGGGAATCCGGGCGCGAAAAGCGCTTGACAGGCGAGAACAAAACAGGAACATTGTCCTCATCACCGGAACAACCGGTGGGCCATAGGTGTTTTCCCGTAGAATTACCCAGGCTGTCAACAGCTTTGTCGACAGGCCCGGGACAGGAGATACTCGGATGTTCGCACTGTTCCTGACTGCCGTTTCCGCCCTCGCCGCAATCGCGGCAGTGGCCCTGCTCGTCGATGGCGGACTGCGTTGGTGGTCCGCTTTCGGCCAGCTGCGGCATCGCCTGCAGCTGCCTACGGAAGCACAGGTCTGCGAAAGCGGAATGCGCCCGGCGCTTGCCCATGGCGGCTTCACCCGCCCCGGACGCGTAGCTGCAGTTACGCGCCAGACGGTTCGGCGCGCCGCCTGATCCGCGCATAGCGCATCAGCGTGAACGGCAGCAGCGCCAGGTAACCGATCCCGATCACGCTCAGCGTCCACCACGGTTCCGACAGCAGCGCCGCGAACACCAGGCCGATAAAGGCCAGCACCCACAAGCGAATGCCCCGGCGCGGACGCAGCGATGTCCAGCTGGGTGTCGCCATGCTCGAAATCATCAGCAAAGCCACTGCCAGCACCCACGGTCCCACCACGATCGGCTCGCGGAAGATGTCGAGCCCGGTTGCCGACCACAGGAAGAACGGCATGAAGGCCAGCCCTGCCCCCATCGGCGCAGGGACGCCGGTAAGGAAGCCCAGCGACTTGTGCGGCTGGTGCTCCATGTCGATCTGGGCGTTGAAGCGCGCGAGGCGAAGGGCGCAGCAGATGGCCAGAGCCAGCGCGGCGAACCAGCCCCAGCGCGGTTCGGCCGACAACGACCAGAGATAGATGATGATCGCCGGTGCCGTGCCGAAGCTCAGCGAATCGGCGAGGCTGTCGAGTTCCGCCCCGAACCGCGACTGGGCTTTCAGGAGGCGCGCGATGCGCCCGTCCATCCCGTCGAGGATACCCGCCACGATGATCGCGACCGCCGCAGCGGCCCACTGGTCGGAAATGGCGAAGCGAATACCCGTGAGGCCCGAACACAGTGCCGCAGCGGTAATCGCATTGGGCGCCATCGCGCGAAGGGACAGCCCGCGCGAACGGCCCATCAGGGGCTTCTCGTCCTCGGCCGATTTGGGGCCAAGGCGCGCACGTTCCTCGAAATCGTCGTGCGGTCCGGCCGGGGGCAAGCTCATTGCGACACTCCTTCACGCAGGGGCTGCTTGCCCAGTTCGGCAATGACGGTCTCGCCCGCCACCACCCGCTGCCCCAGCATCACGCGAGAGCCGGTGCCTGCGGGCAGGTAGACGTCGACGCGGCTGCCGAAGCGGATCAGCCCCACTCTCTGCCCAATGCCCAGAGTGTCGCCCGGTTTCACGAACGGCACTATGCGGCGGGCGACGAGCCCTGCGATCTGCGTGAAGCCGACCTGCACGCCGTCACTGCGCTCGACCAAGATGTGCTGGCGCTCGTTGTCCTCGCTCGCCTTGTCGAGTTCTGCATTGAGGAACTGGCCCGGGATATAGACGACGCGCTGCACCATACCCGCAATCGGCGTGCGGTTGATGTGGACATCGAACACCGACATGAAAATCGAGATGCGCGTGACCGGCTCTTCGCCAAGGCCGCGCGTGCCGCTGCCATCCGCAATCACCAGTTCGCGCGGCGGGGCAACTTCGGCGATCTGAACGATCTTGCCGTCTGCGGGAGAGACGATCGAGGTTTCGTCCTGCGGGACGACGCGTTCGGGATCGCGGAAGAACGCGAAGACGCCCAGCGAAAGGAACGCCATCGGCCATGCCAGCGTCTCCCACGCGAAGAGCGCAAAGACGAGCGAGATGCCCAGCGCTGCGATGCCGAACTTGCGTCCTTCGGGATGGATCGCGGGCAGCCCCCACTGCGCCTCGCCGCGACCCCGGCTGTCGAGTAGATCACCTGCCATGGCCTTGGCCTAGGCGCTGACGGCGCGCCTCACAAGTCGCTCAGGCCACCTTGCGCACGAAAACCGTGCCTGCGGAATAGCCTGCGCCGAAGCTGCAGATGAGGCCCGTGTCGCCTGCGGCAAGGTCGTCGCTGTGCAGGTGGAAGGCGATGATCGAGCCCGCGCTGGAGGTATTTCCGTAGGTGTCGAGCACGGTCGGGCTCTCGTCCTCGTTCGCCTCGTGGCCCAGCACCTTGTGCGCGATCAGGCGGTTCATGCCCGTGTTCGCCTGGTGCAGCCACATCCGGCGAAGCGCCTTGGGATCGATGTCGAGCCGCTCCGCTTCTTCGCAGATCATCTGCGCGACCATGGGCACGACTTCCTTGAAGACCTTGCGCCCTTCCTGAACGAACAGCTTGTCCGGCCCGCCCGCGTCTTCCGGATAGGCACGGTTGAGGAAGCCGAAATTGTTGCGGATGTTGTTCGAGAACACCGTCTTCAGCTTGGTGCCGAGGATATCCCAGTGCTGTGCCGGGGCGATGGCGGCATCTTCCACCAGCACGGCGGTCGCCACGTCGCCGAAGATGAAGTGGCTGTCACGGTCGCGCCAGTTGAGGTGGCCGCTGGTGATTTCGGGGCTGACGACCAGCACGCTCTTCGCATTGCCCGCGCGGATGTAATCGGCGGCAGTCTGGATGCCGAAAGTCGCGGACGAGCAGGCGACATTCATGTCGAAGCCGAAGCCGTCGATGCCCAGCTCCTTCTGGATCTCGATCGCCATCGCCGGATAGGGCCGTTCCATGTTGGACGCGGCGCACAGGACCGCATCGACATCCGCAGGGTCGCGGCCCGCGCGCTCCAGCGCCTGCCGGGCGGCCTTGATGCCGATCTCGGCCAGGATCGAGACCTCCTCGTTCGAACGCTGAGGCCAGCGCGGCGCCATGATGTCGGGATCGAGCACCGGCGCTTTCGCCATGACGTGACGGGCCTTGATGCCGCTCGCCTTCTCGATGAATTCGACCGAGCTTTCCGCCAGCGGCTCCATCTCGCCCGCCGCGATCGCATCGGCGTTGGCGGCATTGTGGCGGCGCACATACTCGTTGAAGCTGGCGACCAGCTCTTCGTTGGTGATGCTTTCTTCGGGCGTGAACAGGCCGGTCGAGGAAATGACGGGCCGGCCGGTCATCTGGGGATGCTGTGTCATGCGGGCGTGACTAGGCGCGAGGCCGACCGCCTGCAAGAGAGTTGCTGTTCGAAATGCATGAGGGAAGCCGGTGGTGGACAGGGCTGGATTCGAACCAGCGTACGCTTGCGCGGGCAGATTTACAGTCTGCTGCCTTTAACCACTCGGCCACCTGTCCACACGGGCTCGCCTGCTATCTCGGATAGAGATAAAACGTGCGGAACCGCTTGGGGTCCCGCGCCGAGAGGCGCCCCTTTGGCGAAGCGGCGCTTGCCTGTCAATGGCCTCGCTGGCAGGAGCGGCCCCGAAGACGAATTACAGGATGGATTTGATGGCAAAGGGCGAACGCAAACGCGCATTGAGGGGCCGTGCAGGCCGCATGAAGGGCGGGCGCGGCAGCGGCCGGGCCAGCGCGGGCGCCGTGCGCCTGTGGGGGCGCCACGCGGTCGAGGCCGCGCTCAAGAACCCCGACCGCGTGCACCGCAAGCTGTGGGCGACGCGCGAAGGCATCGAATCGCTCGACGGCGAACTGCCGGCCGATTTCCCGGTCGAATATGCCGACGTGGCCGACCTTGCCCGCCTCGTGGCCAAGGACGCCCCGCACCAAGGGCTGGTGCTCGAATGCATGGCGCTGGAAGACCGCTTCCTCGACGAGGTGCTCGACGGCGATCCCTCGCGCCCCATCGTGGTGCTCGACCAGGTAACCGACCCGCACAATGTCGGCGCGATCATGCGCTCGGCCGTAGCTTTCGGTGCGGCGGCGCTGGTGACGCAGGACCGCCATGCCCCGCCCGAAGGCGGCGTGATCGGCAAGACCGCATCCGGCGCGCTGGAGACGCTTCCGTGGATCCGCGTGGTCAACCTCGCCCGCGCGCTGGAGGAGATGGCGGAGGCCGGCTACTGGCGCATCGGCCTTACCGGTCACACCGATACGACGCTGGCCGAAGCCCTGCCCGCTGGCCCGGTCGCCATCGTGCTCGGTGCGGAGGGCGACGGGATGCGGCACAATATCCAGACGCATTGCGACGCGCTCGCCAAGCTGCCGATCTCGTCCGAGATCGAGAGCCTTAACGTTTCCAACGCCGCTGCCGTGGCACTCTATGCGGTAGCTACCCGAAGCTGATTCTCGAAACGGGGGGAATATGACGAAACCGATCCGCACCGCGGCCCTTGCCGCTGCCAGTTCGCTTGCCCTGACGGGCTGCCTGCTTTCGCCGGGCACCTTCACCAGCGAACTCCACATGATGAAGGACGGCAGCTTCGCCTATTCCTATGACGGCGAAATCCAGATGCTGGCGCTCAGCAAGCTGGCCGAGATGGGCGCTAAGGCCGACGATACCTTCAAGGCGGAGTGCATCGACGAGGAAACCTACGAGGAACGCGAATGCTCGCTGGCGGAAGTCAGCGAACAGCGGGCCGAATGGCAGGCCGGGGCGAGCGAACGGCGCGCCGAGGCGGAACGCAAGGCCGAACAGACCAAGCAGATGCTGGGCGGTTTCGACCCGTCCGATCCCGAAGCGGCCAACAAGCTGGCCGACACGCTGGAACGCCAGCGCGGCTGGGAGAAGGTCGACTACATGGGCGACGGCATCTTCGACGTCGATTTCCGCGTGTCGGGCCGGATGACCCACGACTTTGCCTTCCCCATGGTCGAAAAGATGCCGATGGCGAACATGTTCGTCACCATGATGCTGCGCGATGGCGGGCAGGTCCGCGTGGACGCGCCCGGCTTCGCCGCGCAAGGTGGCGGCAATCCGATGCAGGGCATGATGGCCGGCATGATGGGGCTGGCGTCGCTCGGGCTGGAAGAAGGCGAGGCGGAGGGTGCCAAGATGCCGCGCATCGTGCTGCCGAAGGGGACCTTCACCATCGTCACCGATGGTCGCATCCTGGCCAACAACACCGACGAGGGTCCGGTCGCCAATGCGCGCGGTCAGGCGCTGGTCTGGGAAATCGACCAGCAGACCGAACAGGCACCGACTGCGCTGATCGCATTCGACTGAGGCGCGTTCCGGCCAAGGAAAAGCCCCGCAGCCCTTCGAGGCTGCGGGGCTTTCTTGTTCCCGCCACAGAGGCGGAAAAACCGTCTTAGTTGACGGCGTCCTTGAGACCCTTGCCGGCCTTGAACTTCGGCTGGTTCGACGCCTTGATCGTCATCGGCTCGCCGGTGCGGGGGTTGCGACCGGTGGATGCCTTGCGCTTGGCGACCGAGAACGTGCCGAAGCCGACCAGGCGGACTTCGTCGCCGTTCGAAAGCGACTTGGTGATTGCGTCGAACACGCCTTCGACGGCGCTCGAGGCGTCGCTCTTCGAAAGGCCGCTCGAATCCGCAACCGCGCTGATCAGGTCGTTCTTGTTCATGTTAGTGGAAACCCCCTCATTGGTGTTTTGAAATAATGCCGGTGACTCGGGGCCACCGAAGGGCTGGGAATTGAGAGACTTTTCCCCCCGCTGTCAAAGGCAAATTCGGCTAAAAAGTGCGGTTTTTGGCCTGCGAATTCGATTTCTGCGACGAACCGTTGCGAGCGTCTGTCCCACAACGGGAAAGGCGCCCGGACACGGGTCCGGACGCCTCTCCGAGTCGCTGCAGTGCAACTTATCCTTTGTTAGTGAGCCGTCGGCGAAGGCGATCCGCCCGCTGCGGGATGGCCCGGCTGGCTGGCGATATCGTCGGCTTCGGTCCATTCGATCGGGGCCGGCAGCGCGGTCAGCGCGTGCTTAAGCACCTCGTCGACATGGCTCACGGCGACGATATCGAGGCCTTCCTTCACATTGGCCGGAATCTCCGCAAGATCCTTCACGTTCTCTTCCGGAATGAGGACCTTCTTGATCCCGCCACGCAGCGCCGCGAGCAGCTTTTCCTTCAGCCCGCCAATCGCCAGCACGCGGCCGCGCAGCGTGACTTCGCCGGTCATCGCCACGTCCGCCCGCACCGGAACGCCCGACAGGGTCGAGACGATCGAGGTGACCATGCCCACGCCCGCGCTCGGACCATCCTTGGGCACCGCGCCTTCTGGCAGGTGGATGTGGATGTTCTTGCGCTGGAAGATGCTGGGCTTGATGCCGTAGGCAGGCGCCCGCGCCTTCACGAAGCTGAAGGCAGCCGCGACACTTTCGTTCATGACCTCGCCCAGCTTGCCGGTGGTCTTGATCTCTCCCTTGCCCGGCGTGGTGACGCTTTCGATGGTCAGCAGTTCGCCGCCCACTTCCGTCCAGGCAAGACCGGTGACGGCGCCGACCTGCGGCTCGTCCTCGCTCATGCCGTGCTTGAACTTGCGCACGCCTGCGAAGTCGCTGAGGTTTTCCGGCGTGATCGTGATGCTGGTCGCCTTGCCTTCGAGGATCTGTCGCAGGCTCTTGCGAGCGAGGCGCGCAAGTTCTCGCTCGAGCGTGCGGACACCGGCTTCGCGGGTGTAATAGCGGATCAGGTCGCGCAGCGCGTCTTGGGTCAGCTCGAACTCGCCCTTCTTGAGGCCATGATCCTTCACCTGCTTGGGTAGCAGGTGGCGGGTCGCGATTTCGACCTTCTCGTCTTCCGTGTAGCCTTCGAGCCGAATGATCTCCATGCGGTCGAGCAGCGGCTGCGGCAGGTTGAGACTGTTCGCGGTCGTCACGAACATGATGTCCGACAGGTCGAGATCGAGTTCGAGGTAGTGGTCCTGGAACTTGTTGTTCTGTTCGGGATCGAGCACCTCGAGCAGCGCCGATGCCGGATCGCCGCGGAAGTCCTGTCCCAGCTTGTCGATCTCGTCGAGCAGGAACAGCGGGTTCGACTTGCCAGCCTTCTTGAGGTTGGTAACGATCTTGCCCGGCAGCGAGCCGATGTAGGTGCGGCGGTGGCCGCGGATTTCCGCCTCGTCGCGCACGCCGCCCAGCGACTGGCGCACGAATTCGCGGCCCGTCGCCTTGGCGATCGACTTGCCGAGGCTGGTCTTGCCGACACCGGGCGGGCCGACGAGGCACAGGATCGGCCCCTTCAGCTTGCGCGTGCGCGCCTGCACCGCGAGATATTCGATGATGCGGTCCTTGACCTTTTCAAGGCCATAGTGGTCGGCATCGAGGATTTCCTGCGCCTTGCCGATGTCCTTCTTGACCTTGCTCTTCTTGCCCCAGGGCAGGCCGAGCAGCACGTCGAGATAGTTGCGGATGACGGTCGCTTCCGCGCTCATCGGCTGCATGGTGCGCAGTTTCTTGAGCTCGCTCTCGGCCTTTTCGCGCCCTTCCTTCGACAGCTTGGTCTTGGCGATCTTCTCGGTCAGTTCGGCAATCTCGTTGCCGCCGTCCTCGTCGTCGCCGCCCAGCTCGTTCTGGATCGCCTTGAGCTGTTCGTTGAGGTAATATTCGCGCTGCGTCTTCTCCATTTGCCGCTTCACGCGGCCACGGATGCGGCGCTCCACCTGCAGCACCGATAGTTCGCCTTCCATGAAGGACATGACCATTTCGAGCCGCTTCAGCGGATCGGGTTCGACTAGCAGCGACTGCTTGTCGGACACCTTGGCATTGATGGCAGCGGCGATCGTGTCGGCCAACTCGCCGGCATCGTCGATTTCGCGCAGCTGTTCGGCCGCGTCGTCGCCGACCTTCTTGTTGAGCTTGGCATATTCGGCGAACTGGTCGACGACCTGCCGCATCATGGCAGTCACTTCGCTGCCCGAAGCGGTGGGCTCATCGATTATCGCGACATCGGCGATCACGTAGTCGCCTTCTTCGCGCAGGGTTTCGAGCTTTGCACGCTCCTGCCCTTCGACCAGCACGCGCACCGTGCCATCGGGAAGCTTCAGCAGCTGGAGGACCTGCGCCACGACGCCGAGGTCGTAAAGGTCGCTGCCTTCAGGGTCGTCGCAACCCGGGTCGAGCTGCGAGAGGAGGAAGATGTCCTTCGATCCTTCCATCGCCGCTTCGAGCGCCGCGACCGACTTGTCGCGGCCCACAAAGAGCGGGACGACCATGCCGGGAAAGACGACGATGTCGCGCAAGGGAAGAAGGGGGAAACTCTGGGTCATATTCATGCGTCCGTTTGCGGTCCGATCGGTTCAGCAGGACCGTGCTTAGGGCTGAATATGGGTGCGCCCCCCGCGCTTCGCAACGCGGGGGGCGCAACATCTTGGGGATTGGCGGGCAGCGGGGCCCGCAGGCCGGTGCCGGCGCGATTACATTCCGGGCAGGTTGAAGCCCGGGGGCAGGCCCATGCCGCTCTGGATGGCCTGCATTTCCTCGGCCGATTTGCGGTCGGCCTTGTCGCGCGCATCGTTGAAGGCTGCCGTGACGAGGTCTTCGACGATCTGCTTTTCTTCCGGCTTCATCAGGCTTTCGTCGATCTGGACGCCGATGATCCGGCCGCGCGCGGTGGCGCGAACCTTTACCAGACCGCCACCGGCAGTGCCTTCGACTTCGATATTGTCGAGCTTGGCCTGTGCTTCGCCCATCTGGGTCTGGATCGTCTCCGCCGCCTTCTGGGCGGCGGCGATCATTTCTTCCATCGATTTCATGCGTTTCTGCTCCAGGGTATTTCGCGCCGCATCGGGGGGAGTTCGGCGCCGTCTTCAATCAGTTCGGCATCGGGAAATGCCGCGAAAGTGGCCTTTACCAGCGGGTGTTCGCGCAGTTTCGCCTTGGCTTCTTCGCGCGCCGCCTTGTCGCGTTCGACCAGCGAGGGCTGCGCCTTGGTGGGATCGCCCGCTTCGAGCAGCCAGCGTTCGCCGCTGACGGCATAGAGCGCGTCCTTGAGCACCGGCTCGATCGCATCGCTGAAATTGTCGGGGCGGTCGTAAACCAGCTTGCCTTGCTCGACCGAAATCGGCCGGATTTGCAGCCGCATGATGCTGGCGGCCTGCAGGTGCCCGGCATGGTCGACCTTCTCGACCAGTTCTTCCCAGTCGAGCGCTGCGGTCGGGCCCGGTGCGCCCGCTCCGCCTTCCGACGGTGCGGCGGGTGCCGGACCGCGCTTTGCCAGTTCGTCCAGCTTCTTCGCCAGCTTGCCCGGGTCGGGCAGGTTGGAAGCGTGCAGTACGCGCAGCAGAGCCATGCGCGCCGAAACCAGCGGATCGGGCGCCTGCCGGACCTCGTCATGGCCCTTGAGCAGCAATTGCCACAGACGGTGGACCTGGCCGACCTCGAGCCGCTGGGCCCAGTCCTGCAACTGCTCGCGCTCTTCGACGGTTGGCGCATCCGCTTCGCCCGCGACCTGCGCCAGCGCGATGCGGTGGGTGATGTCCATGAGCGAGCGCATCAAAGCAAGCGGTTCGACGCCCAGCGCATACTGGTCGTCCACCGCAGTCAGCGCGGCCTTGGCATCGCCCTTGAGAAGGTGCGCGAACAGCTTGCGCTGCGCCCCGCGGTCCGCGAGGCCGAGCATGTCGCGCACGCGTTCCGCAGTGACGCGGCCGCCGGTATCCATGTCGGCGTGGGCGATAGCCTGGTCGAGGATGGACAGCCCGTCGCGCACCGAACCTTCGGCGGCATTGGCGATGATGTGCAGCGCCTCGCCATCGGCCTCGACGCCTTCCTTGCGGCAGATTTCCGCGAAATGCGCCTCGAGCAGTTCCACCGGGATACGGCGCAGGTCGAAACGCTGCGTGCGGCTGAGGACGGTGACCGGCAGTTTGTCCACCTCGGTCGTCGCGAAGAGGAACTTCACATGCGCAGGCGGTTCCTCAAGAGTCTTGAGCAGGGCGTTGAACGCATTGCGCGACAGCATGTGGACTTCGTCGATGATGTAGATCTTGTAGCGCGCCGAAACGGCGGCATAGCGCACCGCCTCGATGATCTCGCGCACGTCGTCGACACCCGTGTGCGAGGCGGCGTCCATCTCGATCACGTCGATGTGGCGGCCTTCCGCGATGGCGCGGCACGGTTCGCATTCGCCGCAGGGGCTGATCGTCGGGCCGCCCTGCCCGTCCGGCCCGATGCAGTTCAGCGCCTTGGCAATGAGGCGCGCGGTCGAGGTCTTTCCGACCCCGCGCACGCCCGTCATCAGGAAGGCGTGGGCCAGCCGGTCGCGCGCGATCGCATTGGCCAGCGTGCGGACCATCGCATCCTGGCCGATGAGTTCGGCAAAGGTCTGCGGACGGTACTTGCGCGCCAGCACGCGGTAGGGCCGCGAGGAGGCAGGCGCTTCAGCCGCTTTTGGCGCTTCCTCCGCTGCTTCGGGTTCCGCCGCAGGCTCGGGTGTTGGAGCAGGTGCAGGCGGCGGTTCGGCAGGCGCGCCGAACATCGATTCCTGCCCTGCCGCCTCTAGCTCGGCAGCGCTCGGCGCGGCCTCTTCGGCCTCGCTTTCCCAAGGGAGCGAGTCGGTATTCTCCGGTGAATCACCCATGCATGACTAGGTAGGCACTGGCGCGCCAAATGTCACACCGTGAGCAATGCGAATTGTGGGTGAAAAAGGAGCCGGCCGACCCGCCGCAATCCACCTGGGCTGCTTCCTTCCGGACCTGACCCGGTGAGCGAACGCAAACGTCCGACCGACTCCCGGAGGCGCATATGGCGACGAGGACGCCCCGATGCAAGCCAAGATACGGCTAGCTAGTCGATGTCGATACCCAGCCGCTCCGCCTCGGCGATCATCGCTGCGTTGATGCGGCGGTGGCGGTTGTAGCTCGCCTTGGTCGCCGCGATCCCGCTCTTGAGCATGGTCCGGTAGCCGGTGCATGCGCGGGCACCGTCATTTTCCTCCAGCCCCTTGAAGCTGTTTTCCAGGCTACCGATCATGCCCATCAGGTCTGCCTCGAAGTCGAGTTCGACGACGTCGTCGGCTTCGCGGGTCAATTCGAAGAAATCTTCATCCGAAATCCTGCCCGAGGCGAGCAACATCCAGCCGAGCCAGGTTCCCAGCCGCTGTTCGTATTGCTCCTGCACATCATAGGGCATGGCGCCCGAGATCAGCGTTTCCGCGTAGGGACCCGCGACTTCGGTGGAGCCTGCAGCCGCGAACCTTGCGACGACTTCCGGATCGGCGCAGTCGAACCGGGCAAGGTATTCGGTTTCGCTGGCAGGCGGGCCAGGATCGACCGGTCGCGGCGAGCCGGGTTCGAGTTCGCCCCCCACTTCGCGCTGGTAGAGGTCAAGCATGTCCGCTTCCCCGCAGTCGACCGAATATTTGTCGAACGTGTCGAAGCGGAAGATGAGCGTTCGCTCGCTCCCGTCGACAATTTCGGCCTTTTCGAAGGCCAGGGCGGACCATCCCGGGCCGGCACCGAACATGGTATCCTCGCGCTGCTCCCAGCCGTTCGCGGCGAGCGTCTCGGCAAGGGCCACGCGCCAGTCTTCCATGTGGTCGCCGTATTCGAGTTCGCTTTCCCAGCTCAGTCCGGCAAGCCGCCGCGACCACGGCGTGTAGACGCCCGAGCCGGAGGTGAAAGGCGCCCGCGCTTCGCCCGGAGATTCGAACAAGGCTAGCGCAGAGGCCGCCTGCTCTTCTTCGGTCTTGCCGAGCGCAAATTCATTGGCAGCAGGCGCGGGACAAAGGCTTTCGATCCAAGCCGCCGAAACCTGCGGAGCCGATTGTGCGAGCGCAGGTGCCGGCACCAATGCAGTCACGCCCAAGGCGAAGGTGCCTGCGATGCGGGCCGCCCTACCGGCCCGACGAAATCGTGATGTCATGCAGTGTCGATCCATCGGCCAGCACGATGCCGGCCCCGGTGCGATCATCTGCCAAAGAAGCTCAAACCCGCCAAGCGGTTTCGCGCGCCGCTGACCTTAACGGAAATTGTCGGCGTAGGCCTGCAGCTTGAGGCTTTTGGGCGGCGTTGCGTGAACGCGTGCGACGATGCCGTATTTCTCGGCATAGGCCTTGGCCGCATCCTTCGTCGGGAAGGTCAGCTGCACCTGCACCTGCGTGTCGCCGCTGCCGGTCCAGCCCATCAGGGGGTCGGCCTTGCGCGCTTCGGACTGCTCGAATTCGAGCACCCACTCGTCGGTCCGGGCCTTGCCGGACTGCATCGCGTTTTTCGGTCGCTGGTAGATTCGTGCCGCCATAATGGCCGCTCCCCTAATTCAGCCCTCGCTTTTTGAAAAGGCGTTCTTGGTCTTCAAACTCGGCTTTTCGGTCCACGGTTCCTCCGGCCAGCGGTGCTTGGGATAGCGGCCCTTCATGTCCTTGCGCACGTCCGCCCAGCTGCCGCGCCAGAAGCCCGGCAGGTCGCGCGTGGCCTGGATGGGGCGGCCTGCGGGACTGGTGAGCTTGAGCAGCAGCGGCGTATCGCCGACCGTCGGATGCCGCTCGAGGCCGAACAGCGCCTGCACGCGGACCTCGGTGCAAGGTGCATCGTCGCCCGTGTAGTCGATCGCGTGGGTAGTGCCGGCGGGCGAGGTCAATTCGCGCGGTGCTTCCCTGTCGAGGCGCTGGCGCTCGTCCCAGTCGAGCAGACCGAGCAAGGCTTCGACCAGCCTGCCCTTGGGAATGTCGAGGTCGCGACGCCCGGCCAGCAACGGTGCGAGCCAGAGATCGGCCTGTCCGGCCAGTGAAGCCGGGTCCAAGGCCTTGATCCCGGCATAGCGGGCGCGCGCCGCCAGTTCGCGCGGGACCAGCTTTCCCACGTCTTCCAACGCCTTTTCCACAAGGCTATCCACAATCGCCGCCTCGTCGGGCGCAGGATCGGGGCCGGTGGCAAGCGTTATCGCGCCAAGCCTGCGTTCGAGCCGCGCCTCTATCCGGTTGCCGTTCCAGCGGGTGATCGACTTGCGCTCGATCCGCTCGGGCAGCCAGCGTTCAAGCTCCTTCTCGTCGAGCGCGATGGCAGCAGTGATCCGCGCGCCCTTGGCCTGCCCTTGCGCATCGCCGATGACGAGGAAATCCGCCCGGGCGAGCGAGGATGCCGGGTCGAGGGCGAAACCGCGTCCTCCCGCCGCGATCCAGCTTTCGCCGGACCCGTCGCGGCGCTTGGCGATGAATTCGGGCCTGCCGGCCGCCAGCAGGATGGCGAGCGGGACATCCTCGCGCCGCTGCTTGCCGATGAGTTCGCGGGCACGCTCCGCCCAGCGCGCAGCGAGCTTGCGGCTCGCATCCGCGCGGCCGGACCGGTCGGCGTTCCAGCGCGAAAGCCGCGCTTCGAGGTCTTCGCCGCGTCCGCCCAGCCCGCGTTCCTGCAACAGCAGGGCGAGCCGCGCCGCCTCGCCCTCGCAACCGTGCTTCGCCCCGAACAGAAGCATCGCTGCAGAGGCCGGATCGAGCGGGAGGGCGGCCATCTGCTGCCCACGCGCCGTGATCTTCCCGTCACCGTCCAAAGCGCCAAGTGCCTGCAACGTCGCCCTCGCCGCGGCGACAGAGGGCGCGGGGGGCAAGTCGAGCCACGGCAGCGATGCAGGATCGCTCGACCCCCATTTCGCCAGCGTCAGCACCAGCGGGGCGAGGTCCGACGTCGCCATTTCCGGTGGGTCGAATGCGGGGCGGCCCGCATGGCCACCCTCTTCCCACAGGCGATAGGCGACACCCGCCCCTTGCCGGGCCGCGCGGCCTGCGCGCTGGGCCGCGGCGGCCTGGCTCGCGCGGTGGGTCGCCAGATGCGTGGTCCCCGCAGCCCGGTCGAATTCCGCGCGGCGTGAGAGGCCTGCATCGACCACGACCGATACCCCGTCGAGCGTCAGCGATGTCTCCGCAATCGCGGTGGCAAGCACGATGCGTCGGCGCCCGTCGGGATCGCGGCGGATCGCGGCGCGCTGTTCGGCGGGCTTGACCTGCCCGTGCAGCGGCAGGACGAGTGCGGTCGGAAGCCGGACTTCCAGCCGTTCCCGCGTGCGTTCGATTTCCCCAACGCCGGGCAGGAAGGCGAGGATATCCCCCTTCTCCTCCCGCCAGGCCTGCGAGATGGCTGCCGCCATGGCGTCTTCGACCCGTTC
Organism: Qipengyuania gaetbuli; assembly: GCF_020171365.1. Taxonomy (NCBI): domain Bacteria; kingdom Pseudomonadati; phylum Pseudomonadota; class Alphaproteobacteria; order Sphingomonadales; family Erythrobacteraceae; genus Qipengyuania; species Qipengyuania gaetbuli. The sequence continues at coordinate 324,810 of NZ_JAIUZO010000002.1, forward strand.
CTGCGGTGAGGAACCAAGCCAGACGGTCCGCAGCGGATAGGCCCGCCCCTCGCTTTCGACCACCGGCGTGCCTTCACCGACCAGCGAAGCGAACCGCGCACCGTCGATCGTTGCCGACATGACCAGCACGCGCAAATCCTCGCGCAGCACGGCGCGGCTTTCCAGCGCGAGGGCAAGACCGAGATCGCTGTCGAGGTGCCGCTCGTGCGCCTCGTCGAACAGCACGGCCGAAACGCCGGACAGTTCGGGATCGTCGAGGATCATGTTGACGAAGATCGCCTCCGTCACGACCAGCACGCGGGTCGCGGCGCTGCGCTTGCTGTCGAGGCGCGTCAGGTAGCCGATTGTCTGGCCCGCCTTTTCGCCCAGCAATTCGGCCATGCGCTCGGCCGCTGCACGCGCGGCAACGCGGCGGGGCGAGGTCAGGATGACGGTTCCACCGCACCAGTCCTCGCTCAGCAGGGCCGGCGCCACGGCAGTCGTCTTGCCCGCCCCAGGGGGAGCGACGAGCACGGCGCCGGTGCCGCTGCGCAGGGCCGCCAGCAGGTCCTGCAGGACAGCATGGATGGGAAGTTCGTCGGCCACGAAGCGGCTCTTTGCACAGCGGCGGGATTTGTGCAGCCCTCCCTGCCCGCTTTTTCTCGCATCGGATTGGAATCCCACGCGAACCTCCGCGCGTTTGCAGAAAGGGCAAAAATGCTGGTATTTCCCCCGCTCCTTGCTCTTTCATTCGGGTGGAGGGGGTGAGGTGGTCCCGGGATCCGGACAGCGCAAAGGCGCACGGCGGGACACCGATAAAGCAAGGGAGAAAACCATGAAGAAGATGATGACCGCCCTGGCGGCATTTACCCTCGTGGCGGGGGCAACCGCCTGTTCCGAAACTGCGGATACGGAGGCGGCCAGCACGGAAGCAGGCTCCATCGCGGGCGAATGGAAGGCCGATATCGAGTCGGCCAGCTTCGAAAACGACAACCGCGACTGGGTGCTCGCCGATGGCCAGTACCAGTGCAACAGCTGCCTGCCTCCTTACGGCTTCGCCGCCGACGGCCAATGGCAGACGGTCGACCGTCCCGGCACCGACAGCCAGATGATCGAGGTGGTCGACGAGCGCACGGTCAAGTTCTCCAGCCGCTTCAAGGGCGAGGACACAGGCAGTTCGACCATGACCATCAGCGAAGACGGGCAGACCGCAACGGTCGAATGGACCGACCTGTCCGGCGACACGCCGGTCAACGGCAAGTCGACCTTCACCCGCACCGCAGCAGGTCCGGAAGGCTCGCACGCCATGTCTGGCAAGTGGACGACGGCCAACATCGACTCCATCGACGAGGCCGGCCTCAAGTTCACCTTCGCGCTCGATGGCGATACGCTGAGCAACAGCGGCAACGGCAGCAGCTGGACCGCCACGCTGGGCGGCGAACCGGTGGCGATCGAAGGCGACAATTCGGGCACCATGGTCGCAGTCGAAAAGACCGGCGACAACAGCTACCGCGAAACCTATTCGCGCGACGGTGAAACGCTTTCCGTCACCGAACTGACGGTCGAGGGCGACAAGCTCAAGGGCGTCAGCACGGATTCGCGCGACGGCAGCAAGGTGACCTGGACCGCAACACGCCAGTAAGCCTTAGGGCCAGTAGGCGAAGCCCCGGTCCTGCACTGCGCAGGGCCGGGGTTTTATTTGGGATCAGTAGCCGCGCGAAACCGCGAAAAGGGCAGCCTGCGTCATCGCCTGGCGCGCCTTGCCGTCGGGGAAGATCGACAGCGCGTCGATCGCCCGCTGGGCGAAGTGGCGCGCCCGCGCCTTGGTATCGGCCACGGCATTGTGGCTGTCGATCAGGCGGATCGCTTCTTCGAGATCGGCATCGCTGGTCCGGAACCCGCCGATGGCAGCTTTCCAGAAGGTGCGTTCCTCCTCGTTGCCGCGCGCATAGGCGAGAATGACCGGCAGGGTCATCTTGCCTTCGCGGAAATCGTCGCCGCGGTCCTTGCCCATCTGCGCCGCATCGGCATCGTAATCGAGCGCATCGTCCACGAGCTGGAAGGCAACGCCGAGGTTGCGGCCGTATTCGTCGAGCGCGCGTTCCTCTTCCTCGTTGCACTCCGCCACCACGGCGGCGATCCGGCTGGCGGCTGCAAACAGCGCCGCGGTCTTGGCGCGAATGATGTGGAGATAGCGTTCTTCCGAGGTATCGATCTTGCGCTGGGCGGTCAGCTGGTCGACCTCGCCTTCCGCGATGATCGCCGAGGCGCCCGACAGGATCTTGAGCACCTTGAGGCTGCCGTCCTCGGTCATCAGCTCGAAGCTGCGGCTGAACAGGAAATCGCCCACCAGCACGGTGGCCGGATTGCCGAAGATGATGTTGGCCGCCGCCTTGCCGCGCCGCAGGTCGCTGCCGTCGACCACGTCGTCATGCAGCAGCGTGGCGGTGTGGATGAATTCGACCGCCGCAGCCAGCTTGTAGTGGCGCGTGCCGCTGTATCCGACCAGCTCCGCCCCGGCGAGCGTGAGCATGGGGCGCAGGCGCTTGCCCCCGCCCGAAATCAGGTGGCCGGCCAGCGCCGGAATGAGCGGCACTTCGCTCTGCATCCGGTCGAGGATGACCTGGTTGACCTGGTTCATGCCCGACGCGGTCAGCGCCAGCATCGGCTCGATCGAGGGCTCGGGCCCTTTGCGCGGGAGGTGTACGACGTCGGCTGTCATTTCGGCTTGGCCATGGTCTGCACTTGCTTTCTTGGCAAGCGGGGAATTGATGATAGCGTGCTTCACATGACCAACGCGCCAGCACAGGATCCGGTCCTCGCCGGGTATCGCAAGAGCATCGACAATATCGACGCGGCCATCGTGCACATGCTTGCCGAACGGTTCCGCATCACGCAGGCCGTCGGCGCATACAAGGCCAAGGCAACGCTGCCACCGGCCGACCCTTCGCGCGAACAGGAACAGATCGCGCGCCTGCGCAGGCTGGCCGAGGAAAGCGAGCTGGACCCCGAATTCAGCGAGAAATTCCTGCGCTTCATCATCGACGAGGTGATCCGCCACCACGAACAGGCGCGCGAGGGTTAGCCTCCGGCGCGCGGCAGGGTGAGGCTGACCAGCAGTCCACCCAGGTCCTCGCTTTCGCCAAGTTCCACCGATCCGCCGTAGATTTCCGCGACATCGCGCACGATGGCGAGGCCGAGGCCCGTACCCGGCTTGCCCGTGTCGAGCCGTGCGCCGCGGTCGAAGATACGGGTCCGCTCGCTCGGCGGGATGCCTTCGCCGTCGTCCTCGACCCAGATGGTGCAGTCCTTGCCCTCGCGGTCGGCATCGATGGTGACGAAGACGCTGCCGCCGCCGTATTTCGCCGCGTTCTCGATCAAATTGCCGAGGATCTCGTCGAGGTCCTGCCGCTCGATCGACACGGCGGCCTGCTTGTTGCCGTCGACATCGAAGCGCGTGTCCTCGTAGATGCGCGTGACAGCCCGCAGCACGCTTTCCGCGCTCGGCCAGACATCGGCGCGCGAATGGCCCGATGCCCTGCGGCCCACTGCCCTTGCACGCGCAAGGTGGTGTTCCACATGACGCTGCATGGTCTTGGTCTCGCGGAAGACGAGGTCGGATAATTGCGGATCGTTGGCCGTGGCGGCGTTGGTCAGCACGGTCAGCGGGGTCTTCAGCGCATGGGCCAGATTGCCCGCGTGCATCCGCGCCTCTTCAGCCTGTTTCTCGCTATGGGCGAGCAAGCCGTTGATTTCTTCGACCAGCGGCTCGACTTCCAGCGGCAGCGGTTCGGTAATCCGGTTGGCCCCTTCGGAGCGCATGGACTGGATCGCGGCACGCACGCGGCGCAGCGGCGAAAGACCGTAATAGCTCTGCAGGGCGGCCATGATCAGCAGGCCAAGGGCAAGCGCGGCAAAGCTCCACACGAGGATGGAGCGGATACGCGAGATCTGGAAATCCAGCTCCTCGCGCGCCGAGGCGACCGCGAAGGTCCAGCGCGCATCGCTGTCAGGCAGGATGACGCTGCGTTCGACGATACGCAGGGGTTCGCCGGCGAACTGGTAGCTGTCGTAGAAATGCGGATCGTCGTCGAAATGGTCCTGCCGCAGCTTGAGCGGGCTGTCCCACAGCGAACGGGACAACGAGGGTTCGAGCGAATCCGAGGTGTAGCCTTCCTGCCCTTCCGCACTGATCTGGTAGTAGAGCCCGCTGTTGGGCTCGAGGAAGCGCGGCTCGCCGACGGGACGATTGAAGTAGATTTCGCCGTCCGGGCCGACTTCGGCCACCACCAGCATGGCGTTGAGGAGGTATTCCAGCTGGTCGTCGAAATTCTTCTCCACCATGCGCGTCAGCGTGCGGTCGAGCGCGAAGCCGCCGCCCAGCAACAGCACCGCGATCCACACCGCGGCGATCGCCATCATGCGCTTGGCAAGGCTGCGGCGGGGCGGAGCGCCCGGAACCGTCACCCCCCCGTCTTCGGGCGCAGGCGTATCGGCGGGCGGGGTTACCGCCGCACGACGCGCCTCGGCAGCCGGAGTATCCTCAGGCCCGGGGTGCGTCTGCGGGGTCGTCGAGGCTGTACCCAAGTCCACGGATGGTCGTGATCACTTCCGCGCCCAGCTTCTTGCGGATGCGCGTAACGAAGACCTCGATCGTGTTGGAATCGCGGTCGAAATCCTGATCGTAGATATGTTCGATCAGCTCGGTGCGGCTGACCACCTTACCCTTGTGGTGCATGAGGTAACTCAGCAGCTTGTATTCCTGCGCGGTCAGCTTGACCGGCTCGCCTGCCAGCGTGACGCGGCCCGAACGCGTGTCGAGACGCACCTGGCCTGCAGTCAGTTCGCTGGAGGTATTGCCCGAAGCACGGCGGATCAGCGCGCGCAGGCGGGCGATCAGTTCTTCGGTCTGGAAGGGCTTGGCGAGGTAATCGTCGGCGCCGGCATCGAGGCCTGCGACCTTGTCCGACCAGCTGTCACGCGCGGTCAGGACCAGGACGGGGAACTTGCGGCCTTCCTTGCGCCACATGCCGAGCACGGTCAGCCCGTCGATTTCGGGCAGGCCGAGATCGAGAATGACGGCATCGTAATCCTCGGTCGAACCGAGGAAATGGCCGTCCTCGCCATCGGTCGAAAGATCGACCGCATAGCCGTTCTGTTCGAGAGTGGTTTTGAGCTGGAGGCCGAGCGTGGGCTCGTCCTCGACAATCAGGATCCGCATGAATTTCCGTCCTTGTAACCTTTGTGACGCGTGTCGTTCATGTAGATGAACGCGTCAAGATGAACGGAGTTTCTCCGGCGATCAGTTGCTGCGCCGGATTACCCGGCCGGTGCGCGCATCGACATCCACGAACAGCACGCGGCCGTTGCGGATGAACTTGAGGCGATAGGCCACGGCCACGCTGTCATAGGCGGGGCCGAGATATTCGGCATCGCCCATGGTCGGCAGGATGCGCGCCTCGATCTGGCGAAGCGAAAGGGTGCGGCCCGCGCTCATTTCCTTGCGCGCTTCGCCCTGGTCGGAACGGCTCTGCGCCGCGAGCGGGGCCGCAACAATCGGGCCGGCGACGAGGCCGACGGCGAGAAAGGAGGAGAGCAGGCGTTTCATGGTGCCTGTGTGACTAATCGCGATCCATTGAACAAGGTGTGAATACCGCCTTTCGCGCCCGTTCAGCGGGTCATCTCGTATTTCACCAGCACCGAAACGCCGGTCCCGACCTCGCCGGGTTCGATCTGGGTCGTCGCGTCGGCCGAGACGGAGGAGACCGCGATAGCGCCCTCGCCGCGCATCATCGGGCCATAGCTCTGGTAGCTTTCGGACACTTCGAGCAGGCGCACACCGGTATAGCCGCTCATGCGTGCATATTCCTCGGCCATGGCAAGCCCGCTGGCGAAAGCCGCCTTGCGTGCGGCCTGCTTCGCGTCCTTGTCGTCCTCCAGCATGAAGTTCGGGCCGTAAATGTTGTTCGCGCCCGCGCCGACCAGCGCGTCGAGCACTTCGCCTGCACGCTTCAGGTCACGCAGCTTCACGTTGAGCTGGTTGGTCACGTCATAACCGACGAAAGTCGGCTGCCGGCCGTCGTTGTTGTACTGGTACTGGGCGTTCAGGTTGAAGTTCGAGGTCTGGATATCCTTGCGCGCAATGCCGAGCGAACGGAGCTTGTCGATCAGCCGTTCCATCTGCTGAGCGTTGAGGCGCACGGCCTCCTGCGCGGTGGCGGCCCGCGTCGTTACCCCTGCCCCGACCCCCGCGACATCGGGTGCCGTGCGGACCACCTCGTTGACGGTCAGTTCCACTACCGGACCGGTAGCGGCAATCTGGATCTCGGCACCCAGGGCGGGCGAAGCAGCGGCAATCGCGGCGATGGCGGCGGCGGTAACGGTGATGCGGGACATGGCGTAACTCCTTAAACCTCGGTACCTTTTCGGCATCCTTGCTTTACCGATGGCTGAACGGTTCGGTTCCCCGCTTCCCTTGTCGCCGTGAAGCCGTTAGCCAGCCCCAAGCGAAATCAAGGGGACGAGAATGGGTATCCGCAAATTCCTGGCCGGCATGGCAATGGCCGTGATGGCGAGCAGCGCGTCGGCACAGATGCAGCCCGTCCCAGACCGCCAGCCGGGCGAGGCGGAAGGCCCGTTCGAGACCCTCATCGTGTCCGGTGCGACCATGATCGAGGGGTCCGGCGCCCCGCCGATGGGCCCGGTCGATATCGTGATCGAGGGTAACCGCATTGCCGCGATCCACGGGGGCGGCGCGCCGGACGCGGTGAAGGCAGGTGCATCACGCTTGCTCGATGCGCGCGGCATGACAGTCATGCCCGGCTTCGTCGACGTGCACGGCCATAATGGCGATCCCGGTAAGGCCGCCCAACCGTCCTATGGCTATCGCCTGTGGCTAGCCCACGGCGTCACCAGCGTGCGCGGCGTCTCGTTCTATTTCGGCCCCGGCCAGCCCGACCTGACCGATGCCCAGCGCAGCGCGGCGAACACGATCGTCGCGCCGCGGCTCTACCCTTACGCCGTATTCGGCGACAAATGGGGCCGCCCCGCCCCCACGACCCAAGCGGGCGCGCGCGAATGGGTGCGCTGGGCCAAGGCGCAGGGGTTCTGGGGGATCAAGTTCTTCAACTCGCTGATGCCCGATGTCTTCGCCGCCGCGCTGGACGAAGCGGAAAAGCAGGGCATGGGCACGGTCGCCCACCTCGCCCAGCCGGGCGTGCAGCGCGTCAATGCGAAAAAGGCGGTGGAACTGGGCCTCGACGGCGTGACCCATTTCTACGGCCACTTCGAAAGCCTGCTGAGCGACAATGCGCTGGTCCGCTATCCCGAAGGCTACAATTATTTCGACGAGCAATCCCGCTTCGCGTGGGTCGCGCGCCTTGCCGACCAGGTGGTCGAGCCGGGCAGCGAGGAATGGGACGAGTACATCGATTTCCTGGTCGAAAGCGGCGTGACGCTCAGTCCCACCTTCAACATCTATTCCGCCAGCCGCGACGTGATGGCGGCCAAGAACCGCGACTGGCACGCGCGCTATTCGCTGCCCTCGCTGATGGATTTCTACGCCCCCAGCGCGACCAATCACGGCAGCTATTACAAGGACTGGAGCACCGAGGACGAGGTCGCCTGGCGCAAGTTCTACCGTTACTGGTTCGACCTGACGGCAGAATTCCACCGCCGCGGCGGGCGTGTCACCGCGGGCAGTGACCCGGGCTATATCTACCAGACCTGGGGCTTCGCCTATATCGGCGAGCTCGAAATGCTGCGCGAAGCGGGCCTTTCCCCTCTGGAGGTAATTCGCGCCGCGACTATTTCGGGCGCGGAGGAAATCTACGAGCCGCGCGGGGAAGAACCGCCGATGGGCACCATCCAGGTGGGCAAGCTGGCCGATCTCGTCATCGTGCCGGGCAATCCGCTGGACAATCTGAAACTGCTCTACGGCACCGGCCACACGAAGCTCAATTACGAGAGCGGCGAGATCGAGCAGGTCGGCGGCGTGCGCTGGACCATTAAGGACGGCGTGGTCTACGACGCGCCGAAACTGCTCGAAAGCGTGGCCGCCATGGTCGAAGCGCAGAAGGCTCAGCAGCCTTCGGGCGAGTAGCGCTTGCAGCTTGCGGGCCGCGCGACTACCTCGCGGCCCGACATGGCACAGCCCCCCATCCTAAGCCTCGAAGGCATGGCCCTGCAGCAGGGCGGAAAATGGTTGTTCGGCGGTCCCGACCACGAGCCGCTCGACCTGCATATCGGCCCGCGCGACCGGCTCGCGCTGATCGGCCGCAATGGCGTTGGCAAGACCACGCTTTTCCGCATGATTGACGGGCGCATCGAAACCGATGCAGGCACACGCAAGGTCAAGCCGCACGCCAAGATCGTGCTGCTCGAACAGGATCCGGACCTGTCGGGTTACAAGACCCTGCTCGACTGGGCGCTCGCCGGCGAGCACGCGCCGCAGGAGCACGAGGTCGAAGCCATCGCCGGCCAGCTCGGCATCGACATGAGCCGCGAGACCAATGGCGCCAGCGGGGGTGAAAAGCGCCGCGCGGCCATTGCCCGCGCGCTGGCGCAGGACCCCGACCTGCTGCTGATGGACGAGCCGACCAACCACCTCGACCTCGGCGCGATCGACTGGCTGGAGGGCTGGCTCGAACGCTATCGCGGCGCTTTCGTGGTCATCAGCCACGACCGCACCTTCCTGAAGCGCCTGACCCGCGCGACCATCTGGCTCGACCGCGGCATCCTGCGGCGCAAGGAAGTCGGTTTCGGCGGCTACGAGGCGTGGGAAGAACAGGTCTATGCCGAAGAAGCGCGCGCGGCGGAAAAGCTCGACGCCAAGCTGAAGATCGAGGCCCACTGGCTCGAACGCGGCGTGACCGCGCGGCGCAAGCGCAACCAGGGACGGCTCGAAAAGCTGTGGCAGATGCGCGCCCAGCGCGCCTCCATGATCGCCAGTGCCGGCACGGCCAAGCTCAAGCTCGCCACGGAAGAAGACTTCAAGTCGAAGTCGGTCATCGTCGCCGAGAACATCACCAAGTCCTATGGCGACCGCACGATCATCAAGCCCTTCTCGCTGCGCATCCAGCGCGGCGACCGGATCGGCATCGTCGGTGCGAACGGGGCCGGCAAGACCACGCTGCTCAAGATGCTGACCGGCGAAATGCAGCCCGACAGCGGCACGGTCGACATCGCCAAGACGCTGACCGGCGTGATGATCGACCAGCAGCGCCAGCTGCTCGGCGAGGACAAGACCGTGCGGCAGGTGCTGGCCGAAGGCGGCGACTGGATCGACGTTCGGGGGTCGCGCAAACACGTGCAGGGCTATCTCAAGGAGTTCCTGTTCGACCCCAAGATCGTCGATATGAAGGTCGCAGTCCTGTCGGGCGGCGAACGCAGCCGCCTGCTGCTGGCCCGCGAATTCGCCAAGGCATCGAACCTGCTGGTGCTGGACGAGCCAACCAACGATCTCGACCTCGAAACGCTCGACCTGCTGCAGGAAGTGATTGCCGATTACGAAGGCACTGTCCTCATCGTCAGCCACGACCGTGACTTCCTCGACCGCACGGTAACGATCACGCTCGGCCTCGACGGGACCGGCAAGGTGGACGTGGTCGCGGGCGGTTACGAAGATTGGGAAGCCAAGCGGCGCCAGCCGGTCTCCGGCAAGGCGAAAAAGGAAGATAAGGCCCCCGCGCCCGCCCCTGCCCCGCCGCCGTCCAAACCGACCAAGCTGTCGTACAAGGACCAGCGCGATTTCGAGCTGCTGCCCGCGCGGATCGAGGAGCTGGAAGCGGCCATCGCCAAGGGCGAGACAATCCTGTCCGACCCCGGTCTCTACACCTCCGATCCACAGAAATTCGCGACTATCAGCAAGGGCATCGAAAATGCGCGTGCCGAAAAGGACGCAGCGGAAGAGCGCTGGCTGATGCTGGCGGAAATGGTCGAGGCGCTTTGAGCGCAAGGCAGCTGGCCGAAGAGATTGCCGCCTGCCGGCTGTGCGAACGGCACCTGCCGCACGGTGTCCGGCCGGTGGCGAGTTTCTCCCCGACGGCAAGGCTTCTGATCATCGGGCAGGCCCCCGGATCGAAGGTCCATGAAAGCGGCATCCCGTGGGACGATGCGAGCGGCGACCGCCTTCGCGAATGGACCGGCCTGACGAGGGAGCAAATGTACGATCCGGTGCAGGTCGCACTCGTGCCGATGGGCTTCTGCTATCCGGGCAAGGCAAACGGCGGGGACAAGCCCCCGCGCCCCGAATGTGCGCCGCAATGGCATGACCGCGTACTGGACGTGCTTCGGGAAGAGAGGCTTACCCTGCTGGTCGGCACTTACGCGCAGGCGCGTTACCTGCCCGAATCGCGCAAGCTTTCCCTCGTGGAGCGCGTGCGGCGTTTCCGGGACTATCTTCCCGAGTATCTCCCCCTGCCCCATCCCTCGTGGCGCAGCACCTTGTTCATGCGCGCCAATCCGTGGTTCGAGACAGAGGTATTGCCGGAGCTGCGCAATAGGATCGCGCGCCTGCTCTAGCCCGCGTCCCTTTCGGCAAGGAGCTGCCGGTAATACCGCGTGCGGCGGACGATCACAGCGACCAGGATGATCCAGGCAGCCGCCACGAGAATGAAACCCAGCCGCTGAAGGGGCAGCGACCCGATCATCGGCCATTCACCGGTCACGCGGGGCCAGACCACCATGATGGCACCTGCAACGAGCAAGCCGAGCCCCGTCCAGCGCCAGCCTCGCGCGTAGCGACGAATCGCGGGACGTAAGTCGGGAGCTACTCTGCCAATCTTCATACCGCAGACCTTTCAAGCAATCCGGTAGTAGTCCGCCACACGGTCCAGTGCCAACTTCAGTACCAGCTTGCCGCTGCGCACCGGCCAGCCGAGGCCCTTCTCCGCCTCGGGCAGGCTTTCGCAGCCGCAGACTACGCGCCACAGGACATCGGACAGGCCGCTGCCCGCTTCGGCCATCGCCGCGCCGAACCGCGCCTTCGCCGCAAGCTGGCGCTCGGTCGGCGTCATGCCGTCACCGCCGCCACCGTCGACGCGCACCGGGTCCCAGCGCATGGTGACGCCGGGCGAAAGCTGGGCCCGCTCGTAATCCAGCCGCAGTCGTTCCCCGGCTTGGAAGAGGCGGTCGTCCAGATGCCCCCGCGCATGGAGCCAGGACAACGGACTTTCGGCGAGATTTACCGTTACGGTTCGCTTGGCGGCCCTAGCCGAGCCACGACCGCTCACGCCGGTCTCCGTCAATTCTCGTTCGACCAGTTCTCGGCGCATCGGCAGTCTCCTTTGTCTGTGGTGTGCCCTTGCAAAGTTCCGGTTATTGTAGGAAAGGTCAAAAACCATTCCGGTTAAGGGAGAGCCCGAGTGATCAACCGCATCCGCGATATCCGCAAGCAGAAGGGCTGGACGCTGGCCGACCTCGCAGAAGCCTGCGTGCCGCCGACCACCCCGCAGACGGTGGGGCGACTGGAGACGGGGATGCGCAACCTGTCGCTCAAGTGGATGGACCGGATCGCCGCCGCGCTGGAGGTGGAGCCCGAAGTGCTGGTGCGCTCGGAAAACGCCGAACACCCGCAAGTGGTCGCCACGCTCGGTAGGGACGGGCCCGAGGCGCTGGAGACGACGCGCGATGCGATCCTTGCCACCGACCTCGGCGGCAGCGGTTCGCTGATGGTGCTGACGATCGATTATCCCCACGGCGAATACCGGCCCGGCGACCAGCTGTGGCTCCGGCAGATCGCGCCCGAAGACGCCGCCCGCGCCGTCAACCGCGACGTGCTGGTACCGAAGAAGGCCGGCCGCTTCGCCTTCGGTCGGCTGATCGACCGGCAGGGCAGCCTCGTCGGCATCCTTCCGCCGGGGCATGGCGAAAAGCAGCAGGTCGTCGATGGGCCTGCGTGGATCGGGGTCGCCGAAATGCTGGTCCGCCGGCTGTGAGCGACGCGCCCAAATGCCGGGTTCTCGTCCTCTCCACGCTCTGGCCGAACGAGGCGCACCCGCGCTTCGGCACGTTCGTCGCCCGTTCGATCGAGGCGCTCGCACGCGAAACCGGCTGGCAACCCGTGGTCATCAATCCCATCGGCCTGCCGCCCGTGGTCTTCGGCCGCTACAAGACCGTGCGCGATGCGGCGGTGAGCGGGACGGAAAAGGGCGTCGAGGTCCACCGGCCCGTCTTCCGCCTGCTTCCCAAAGTCGGCGGCAGGCTCAACCCGGCGCTGATCGCGGCAGCCGTTATGCCGCTCGCCCGCACGCTTCACGAGGCGGCACCCTTCGACCTCGTCGATGCGCAATTCTTCTATCCCGATGGACCCGCGGCCATGCGTGTCGCGGGCGAACTCGGCCTGCCCTTTTCGGTCAAGGCGCGCGGGGCGGACATCCATTACTGGGGCGCGCGCAGCTACGGCCTCGCGGCGCTGCGCGAAACGGCAGACAAGGCGGCAGGCGTGCTCGCCGTGTCCGACGCGCTGGCAGACGACATGGCCGCGCTGGGAATACAGCGCGAGAAAATCACGATCCACCGCACCGGCCTCGACCGCGACCGGTTCCGCCCCCTCGGCCATACGCAGTTGCGCGCGCGACTGGCGGAAGAACTGGGCCTCCCGCTATCCAAGGACGACCGGTTGCTCGCCACGGTAGGCGCGCTGATCGAGCGCAAGGGGCAGGCGCTGGTCATCAAGGCGCTCGGCGATCTGCCTGAGGCCCGCCTTCTCCTGGTCGGCAAGGGAGAGGACGAGGCCAGCCTGCGCGCGCTCGCACGCTCGGAAGGCGTGGCGGAGCGCGTGCACTTCCTCGGCTTGCTCGACCACGACCTCCTGCCGCTGGTGCTGTCGGCTGCGGACGCGATGGTCCTGCCCTCTGCCAGCGAAGGCCTTGCCAACGCCTGGATCGAGGCTCTCGCCTGCGGCACCCCCATCGTCATCACCGATGCGGGCGGCGCGCGCGAAGTGGTCGATACGCCGGTGGCCGGCGTGATCGTCGCCCGCCGGACCGAGGCGGTGCGCGAAGGTATCCGGCTGGTATTGCAAAACAGGCGGCCACCCGAGGAGGTAGCCGCCTGCGTCAAGGAATACAGCTGGGAGGCGAACGGACGGGCGCTGGCCGCCCATTACGATCGCCTGCTGGAAGGTTAGACTTCGCCGCGGGCGACCTTTTCCTGCCGGTCGGCTACCGTTTCTTCCGGAACGAAACTGTCCGAGGTCACGCCCATCCACACCAGCAGCGGCGCTGCCATGTAGACCGAGCTGTAGGTGCCCACGAACAGGCCGAGCGTGATCGCGGCGGTAAGGCCGAACAGGCTCGCCGGGCCGACGAACAGCAGCGGCAGCAGCGCCAGCAGCAGCGTCAGCGAGGTCATCACGGTACGCGCCAGCGTCTCGTTGACCGACAGGTCGAGCAGCTCGGGCAGCGGCATCTTGCGATACTTCTTCAGGTTCTCGCGGATGCGGTCGTAGACGACGATCGTATCGTTCAGCGAATAGCCGATGATGGCCAGGATCGCCGCGATGATCTGGAGGCTGAATTCCATCTGGAACAGCGCGAACATCCCCAGCGCCAGCGACACGTCGTGGAACAGCGCGAAGAGCGCGCCCACCCCGAATTGCCATTCGAAGCGTATCCAGATGTAGAGCGCCACCGCCAGCATAGCGGCGACCAGCGCGAAGATCGCGTCCTCGCGGAATTCGCCCGAGACCTTGCCCGACACGTTGTCGTTCCCGTCGAGACGGAAATCGGGGTAGTTGCCCTGCAGTTCCGCAACGACCTCGTTGGCGGCAGCCTGCGCAGCGTCGTTATCGGCCGCCACCTCGTCGGGCAGGCGGACGCGGATCGAGACCTGGTTGTCCTCGCCGAAACGCTGGACAACCGGGCTTTGGTAGCCGAGGTTCTCGACATCCTCGCGCAGTTCAGCGACCGGCGCCTCGGCCCGTTCGGTGAAGGTCGCGCGCACTTCGAGACCGCCGGCGAAATCCACGCCGTAGTTGAGCCCCTTGGTGAAGACCATCGCCCAGCTGCCCGCGATCAGCAGGATGCTGACCACGAAGAAGGGGAAGCGCCACTTGAGGAACTTGATGTTGGTGTCGTCGGGGACGAGCTTGAGAAGTTTCATCGTCCGTTACCTCAAAGATTGATGTCGGTGGGGCGCGTCTTGCGCAGCCAGCCGGCAACCCACATGCGGGTGAGCGGCACGGCGGTGAACACGCTGGTGAAGAGACCCACCACGAGCACGACCGCGAAGCCCTTGATCGGGCCCGAACCGAAATTGAACAGCAGCACGCCGGCAATGAAGTTCGTGACGTTGGCGTCGTAGATCGCGCGGCTGGCTTCCTTGTAGCCGTTCTCCACCGCGGCCACGACCCGCCGCCCGCGCTTGCGTTCTTCGCGGATGCGTTCGTTGATCAGCACGTTGGCGTCGACCGCCGCACCGATGGTCAGCACGAAGCCGGCAAGGCCGGGCAAGGTCAGCGTCATGTTGAGCGCGGCCATGATGCCCAGCAGCATGAACACGTTGATGACCAGTGCCACCGTCGCATAGATGCCGAAGCGCCCGTACGTCACGATCATCAGGCCCATCACCAGCAGCGTGCCGAGGAGGATGGCGATCATGCCCTGCTTGATCGAATCGGCGCCGAGGTCGGGACCGACGGTACGTTCCTCCACCACGCTGAGATCGACCGGCAGTGCGCCCGAACGCAGCTGGATGGCGAGGTTGTTCGCGCTTTCGACAGTGAAGCTGCCCGAAATCTGCGACTGGCCGTTCTGGATCGGCTCCTGCATCCGCGGGGCCGAGATAACCTCGCCGTCGAGGATGATCGCGAACTGGCGGCCGGTGTACTGCGTCGTCATGCGCGCAAAGCGGCGGCCGCCGTCGGGGTTGAAGGTGATCGAGACGACCGGCTCGTTGGTACGCGGATCGAAGCTCTGCTGCGCGCTCGTCAGCGTTTCGCCGTCGATGCCGCCGATACGCTGGACCACGACGCCGTTGGGGAAGCCCTCGCCTTCGGCATAGGGCACCACTTCGCCGCCCGCGACGAAGCCGCGCTGGACTTCTTCCGCGCTCGCCTGGCGTTCGACCAGCTTGAATTCGAGCTTGGCGGTCTTGCCAAGCAGTTCCTTCAGCTGTTCGGGATCCTGCAGGCCCGGAACCTGGACCACGATGCGGGTGTCGCCCTGGCGCAGGATGGTCGGCTCGCGCGTGCCGAGGCCGTCGATACGGATACCGACGGTGCGCAGCGCGCCTTCCATCGCGGCATCGACCGCATTGTCGAGGCCCGCTTGGGTCGGCGTCAGGACGAACCGCTGGCCGTCGACGACCTGGAGATCCCATTCGCGCACCGGTCCGGTGCCGTTCATGATGGCTTCGAGTTCGGCGCGCGCGCGGTCTACCTCGGTGACGTCGTCGAGCAGGAAGCTCAGCTGGCCGTCGGCGGTCGAGACATCGCCGATGCGGATGCGAGGTTCTGCCCGGCGCATGGCATTGCGGACGCTTTCTTCCAGGTCCTCGAGCCTGGTCGCGGCGACATCGGCGCGGTCGGCTTCGAGCAGGATGTGGCTACCGCCGGCAAGGTCGAGGCCGAGATTGATCGTCGGCTCGGGAAGCTGCTCGGGCCAGTCGAGATTGGCGAGCGAGAAGATGGACGGCAGCGACAGGAGCATGCCGACGACGGCGATGCCCCACAGGAACGCTTTCCTCCAGGTTGGAAATTCGAGCATGGCTTGGATTACGCCTTTTGCCGGGTCAGTCGTTGGCGGGCTTGGTCGCAGTGCCCGAAAGCACTTCGCCGATGGTGTTGCGGACCGCGCGGACCTTCATGCCCTTGGCGAGTTCGACTTCGACGAACTGGTCTTCCACCTTGGTGATGCGACCCACGAGGCCGCCAGCGGTCACCACTTCGTCACCACGCTTCAGTCCGGCGATCTTTTCCTGGTGCGCCTTCTGCTGGCGCATCTGCGGGCGGATCATCAGGAACCAGAAGACGGCGAAGATCGCCACCCACGGAAGGATCTGGAGCCACACGGGCGGCTGGGCTGCGGCGGAGCCGGCTGCGGCGAGAAGGTCGATCATGCGGGAATTGCCTGTGTCCGTTCGTAAATTGATCCGTGCGAGGTAGGTCCGCTTTGGCTGCAATCAAGCAGCGACAGGCGCACCTCCCCCTCGATGTGGCGCGCAGCTAGCAGGATCGCGATTGCAGGGCAATGAATTGCCCGCGCTAGACGCTTGCCATGCACAGGAGCGGGGCCTATAGGGCCGCCTCCACTGGTATCGGGACGTGGCGCAGTCTGGTAGCGCACTATACTGGGGGTGTAGGGGTCGCTGGTTCGAATCCAGTCGTCCCGACCAGTGGTTTCCCTTCCAAATCGATGGAAATGTCGCGCTACATCAGCGCGCGAGCGCGTGCGTCAGCCCGGGCTGATCGAGCCGCCACCGCCACCGCCGCCCACAGCGGCGATCAGGCCTGCCCCGAAGAATCCGAGCAGGATGCCGATGGCGGTGTTGGGCTTGGGTTCGGCAAGGCGTGCCGCGCCGCATCCGGCATCGTCGGCCCAGTCGAGCCAGTCCTGCCAGGTGTAGGTGCGATCGTTGGCGACATCGCGATAGGTCTTGCCGACATAACGCCAGTTCTCGGGCGCGTTTCCGGCGTCCAGATAGGCGGTGTATTCGGGCCGGATACGGTCGCAGTCCCAATATTCGGGCGCTTCAAGCGCACCTTGCGTGTCGGACGCGATCGGCTGCGCAGATTGCGCCAGCGCGCTACCGCCGACCAGCGCAATCGCTGCGGCAGAGGCGACAAGAGTTGGAATTGCGCGTTTCATCCGGTGCTCCGAGCCCCTTCGACTTGCCTGCCGATACCGCAGAAATGCCTGTAATTCAATGAACGGGTGCGCCTCGATCACCGGCCTTCCCCACCCCGATTTCCTACAAGTGCCAATACGGTCATTTTTTCTGCAAAGGAGAAATCAAATGGCACTTATCGAATCACTTATCGGCCCCATCGCCTTGATCATCGACAAGATCATCCCCGACAGGCAAGCCCGCGCAAAGGCGAAGCTGGAACTGCTCGCGCTGGAAGGCACGCATGAACTCAAGTCCATTGAAGCCCGCCTTTCCGCCATCGTCGCCGAGGCCAACTCGGCCGATCCGTGGACCAGCCGCGCGCGGCCCAGCTTCCTCTACGTGATGTATGCGATCATCCTGTTCGCCATCCCGATGGGGGTGCTGGCAGCCTTCTCGCCGCAGGCGGCAGGCGACATCGGCGACGGCATCACGCGTTATCTTCGCGGACTGCCGGACGAGCTCTACGCGCTCTTCGGCACCGGCTATCTCGGCTACACCGCGGCACGCCAGTGGGGGAAGGCCAAGGGCGTGGAACGGTAATTTCGCCAGGACCGTGTTCCATCCGTTCCATCCTGTGGGGGCCGGCGGGACGCAATCCGGCTTTTGCCTTGCGTCCCGACTGGGCTAGGACAGGCCCCATGACCGACACCGTCTTCGTCCTCAACGGCCCCAATCTCAACCTCCTCGGCACGCGCGAGCCGGAGACCTACGGCTCCGACACGCTGGCCGATATCGAGGCGAGCCTCGTCGAACAGGCACGCGGACTTGGGGTGGCAGTCGACTTCCGCCAGACCAATCACGAAGGCGTGCTGGTCGACTGGCTTCATGAAGCGCGGGCCAGCGGCGCGAAGGCGGTACTGCTCAACGCCGGCGCCTATACCCACACCTCGATTGCCCTCCTCGATGCGATCCGCGCAATCGGGGTGCCGGTAATCGAGGTTCACCTGTCCGATCCCGCCCAGCGCGAGGCTTTCCGGCACGTTTCCTACGTGGGGATGGCCGCTGCCGACGAGGTGAAAGGGCTGGGTGCGCGCAGCTATGCCGTAGCGTTGGACAAGGCCGCCGCGCTGTAAACAGCTTGCCCCCTCCCCCTTGTCAGTTTGATGACAGACGCGCATAGGCCCGTTCAAACAACCTCAGGGATACCCATGTCCGACCACAAGTCCTCCGCCGGCAAATCCGGCATGAACGTCGATACCGCGCTGGTTCGCGAACTCGCGGAAATGCTCGGTGAAACGGGCCTCGTCGAAATCGAGGTCGAAGACGGCGACCGCAAGATCCGCGTTTCGCGCGGCGGCGGCATCGCCATGGCCGCAGCCCCCGCCCCGATGATGGCCGCAGCGCCTGCGGCAGCGGCACCCGCAGCAGCTGCTCCTGCCCCCGAAGCGGCTCCCGCAGCCGCAGCCGAAGGTGCGATCAAGTCGCCCATGGTCGGTACGGTCTATCTCGCTCCCGAACCGGGCGCGAAGGACTTCGTATCGGTCGGCGACAGCGTGAAGGAAGGCCAGACCCTCGTTATCGTGGAAGCGATGAAGGTCATGAACCCGATCACCGCCGACAAGGCCGGGACGGTCAAGGCGATCCTCGTCGAGAACGCCCAGCCGGTCGAATTCGACCAGCCGCTGATCGTCATCGGCTGAGGCAGGCCATGACGATTTCGCGTATCCTCATCGCCAATCGCGGCGAAATCGCGCTGCGCATCCACCGCGCGGCGCATGAAATGGGCATCGAGACGGTCGCGGTGCACTCCACCGCTGACGCCGATGCCATGCACGTGCGCCTTGCAGACCATGCCGTGTGCATCGGCCCGCCTGCCGCCACCGACAGCTATCTCAACATTGCCAACATCATCTCTGCCGCAGAGGTGAGCCACGCCGATGCGATCCACCCGGGCTATGGCTTCCTCTCGGAAAACGCCAAGTTCGCCGAGATCGTCGAAGCGCACGACATCAAGTGGATCGGCCCCAAGCCAGAACATATCCGCACGATGGGAGACAAGGTCGAAGCCAAGCGCACCGCAGGCAAGCTCGGCTTGCCGCTGGTGCCCGGCTCCGACGGTGCGGTCTCCGAAATCGAGGAAGCGCGAGCGATCGCGGCCGAAATCGGCTATCCGGTCATCATCAAGGCGGCGAGCGGCGGCGGCGGCCGCGGCATGAAGGTCTGCGAAAGCGAAGACCAGCTCGAGACGCTGATGCAGCAGGCCGGCAGCGAGGCGAAGGCCGCCTTCGGCGACGCCACGGTCTATATCGAGAAGTATCTCGGCAACCCGCGCCACATCGAATTCCAGGTCTTCGGCGACGGTGAAGGCAATGCCATCCACCTCGGCGAACGCGACTGTTCGCTCCAGCGCCGCCACCAGAAGGTGCTCGAAGAAGCGCCCTCGCCCGTGATCAGCCACGAAGAGCGCATGCGGATGGGCGAAATCTGCTCCTCGGCCATGCGCGACATGGGCTATCGCGGCGCCGGTACGATCGAGTTCCTGTGGGAAAACGGCGAGTTCTACTTCATCGAGATGAACACCCGCCTGCAGGTGGAGCATCCCGTCACCGAAGCGATCACCGGTGTCGATCTCGTGCGCGAACAGATCCGCATCGCGGCAGGCCATCCGCTCTCGGTCAAGCAGGACGAGATCGAGTTCCACGGCCACGCCATCGAGTGCCGCATCAATGCCGAGGATCCCTGGACCTTCGCGCCCAGCCCCGGCCAGGTGAGTTATTATCACGCGGCAGGCGGCATGCACGTTCGCGTCGATAGCGGCCTTTACGCCGGCTACCGCATCCCGCCCTATTACGACAGCATGATCGCCAAGCTGATCGTCTATGGCCGCACGCGCCAGGGCTGCATGATGCGCCTCAAGCGCGCGCTGGAAGAGATGGTCGTCGAAGGCGTGAAGACCAACATCCCGCTCCACCAGGAACTGCTGCTGCAGGACGACGTGAAGAGCGGCGATTACTCGATCAAGTGGCTCGAGGAATGGCTGAAGGAGCGCGAAGCCTGACGAGCGGCGACGCGTCGCGGCCGATCGAGCCGCGCCGCCTTGCGGCCTGGACGGTGCTGGCGAACCTGTTCCTCGATACCGAGCATTCGGAGGGAATCCTGCTCTGTCTAGCGCGCGACCTGCGCGAGACGGGCTATTCGTCCGGAGAACTGGAAGACATCCTGCGCCGCGAGGTGGCCCCTGTGTTCGGCAGCAACCTGCTGTCCATGGCCGGGGAATGGGCGCTGTGGGACAAGGACGAGGTCGCGGAAATCATGGAACGGGAGTTCCTGTCCCGCAAGCGCCTGACGCCCAGCCAGTGGGTTGCAGGGCGGTTCACGAATGCGATGGTGCGGCGCGACCTCAGAAAGCTGATGCGCCTCGCCTAGCTAGTCGAAGGTGAACCCGGCCGCCTTGGCTTCGGCGATGATCTCTTCGCCGGTCATGCGCGGATGTTCGCCCGCCACGCAGGCCCAGCTGGCCGCCTCGTCGACGAAGATCTCCTTCTCGATCTCCGCGCCGCCGGCATCGTCGAACAGTCCAGCAGAAAAACTGCGGTTTCCGGTGGGGAGGAACTTGAACCACAGGTTCGACCCGCAGGTCTTGCAGAACGCGCGTTCGGCCCAGGCGCTGGATTGGTAGACCGCGATCTGGTCCTCGCCGTGGATCGTGAATCCGCTCCCCGACAGGGCACTGTAGAACGCCCCGCCCCAGCGACGGCACATGGAACACTGGCAGATTTCGACCTGCCCCGCAGGCTCGTCCAGTTCGATCCGGACAGCCGAGCAGAGGCAGCGCCCCTCGATCATCCCAGCGGGACGCCCGGCTCGTTCTTGCTGGTGCGGATCGTCAGCGATGTCTTCACGCTTGCCACATTGGGTGCGGGCGTCAGCTTGCTGGTCAGGAATTCCTGGAAGCTCTGCAGGTCGCGGCTGACGATCTTGATGATGAAATCGATCTCGCCATTGAGCATGTGGACCTCGCGCACTTCGGGCAGGTCCTTCATCGCGCTCTCGAATTCACGCAGCGCGTCTTCCGCCTGGCTCTTCAGGCTGACCATGGCGAAAACGGTGATCGAGAAGCCCAGCTTCGAAGGATCGAGTTCCGCGTGGTAGCCGCGAATCACGCCTTCTTCCTCCAGCGCGCGCACGCGGCGCAGGCACGGCGGAGCGGTCAGACCGACGCGGTGCGCCAGTTCCACATTGGTGATTCTGCCCTCGTCCTGCAGTTCGGAAAGCAGACGACGATCGATTTCGTCGAGATTCGCCATGAAATATCCTCGATACAACGCCACGCCAGAAAGACGATGCGCACTTAAGAAATGTTGAAAAGGCGCAACCATCGGATTGGCTAACATTATTATCTTTGCCAGCAATCGTCCCGCTTTGCAACGTGGCGGAAACATCTCGTTCATCACGTTTGTTGGAGCGGTAGAAGGGGTAGGCGCGCCATGGTTACCGGCCCGCAAACCTTCCCTGTACCGGAGCTGCAATGCATTTTGACGACCGCCTTGCCACAGTCCTGCGCAATCGCGCGGCGGGCGAGCGTGCGGCGCGTACGCAGTTCCGCCAGCTTCTGGACCTGTTGGGAGAGCGTCCGCAGGCCGGCGACAAGGCGCTGAAGGCTGCCGCTTACCTGCGCCTGATCGCACTGGGCGAGATGATCCCGGTCAAGGACCGCGCCGCGATCGTGGGCGAAAGCGGCTGGCGTTTCCGCAATCCGGAACTGGTGAAGTGGTTCGGCGAGGCGCATCCCCATATCGCGGCTGCCGCGCTCTATCGCGCCCGCCTGACGGGAGAGGAGTGGGAAAAACTCATCCCGCAGCTACCCATCCGCGCGCGCGGTTTCCTCCGCCATCGCCGGGACCTGCCCGACGAGGCTGTCCGGGCGCTCGACGCACTCGGCGTGTCCGACCGCGCGCTGCCGCTGCCCGAACCGTTCGACCTGGTCGAAGAATTCGCAACGCCGGATGTCGAGGGCGTGCCGGAGCTAAGCGAACCCGAAATCCTGCCCGAAGAGCCGGAACCGCTTTCGCTTTCGCCCGAACGACTGGTGCCGGAACCGGAGCCGGAACCGGGCCCTGTCCCGCTGCCCAAGCCGCAGCCGGCCATGGGTGGTTCGGAAGGCATCCGCGCCCTGGTCGACCGGATCGAGGCATTCCAGCGCACCCGTTCGGAACGCTCCAGCGACAACGACGACCCGCGCCTGCCGCTGGGCGAAGACGACGAACAGGTCGCGGCAAAGCCCATCGACCAATTCCTGTTCGGCTGCGACACGGAAGGCCGCATCGACTGGGCCGAACCGGGCATTGCACCGATGGTGACCGGCATGGACATGGCTTCGCTAGCCAAGGATAGCGAAGAGGCAGCGCGCACCCTCCGCATGCGCCAACCCATGACGGCGCTGGCCGTCAACATTCGCGGCGCGGTCCGACTGGAAGGCGATTGGGTGGTCGATGCGACCCCGCGCTTCACCCGCTCGGAAGGCCGTTTCTACGGCTATGTCGGACGTTTCCGTCGCGCGGTGTCGGGCATCGAGGACCGCCGCGAGGCCGAGGCTGATCGCCTGCGCCAGCTGCTCCACGAACTGCGCACGCCGGTTAACGCCATGCAGGGCTATGCCGAGATCATACAGCAGCAGATGATCGGCCCTGTGCCCCACGAATATCGCGCCATCGCAGCGACCATCGCCGGGGACGCCGCGCATATCCTTGCCGGGTTCGACGAACTCGACCGGCTGGCCAAGCTGGAAACCGGCGACCTCGACCTCGAAAAGGGCGATGCCGATTTCGCCGCCATCGCCCGCAAGCAGGTGGCACAGTTGCAGCCGGTGCTCAGCCCCCGTGTCGCGCGCTTCGACGCCGACCTTGGCGAAGGGCGCGCGCCGATCGGCCTGTCGCAGGGCGAGGCGGAACGGCTCGCATGGCGCCTTCTCGCCACGCTTGCTGGCACCTTGGCGGCCGGCGAGACGGTATCGCTCAAGATGCAGACGGGGCTCGAACAGGTGGAATTCGCGCTCACCCTGCCCGCTGCCCTACGCAAGGCGGCGGACATATTCTCGGTCGATACCCGCGCGCAGACCGGTGCGCTGAGTGCGGGTATTTTCGGAGCCGGCTTCTCGTTGAGGCTCGCGCGGGCAGAGGCGCGCGCGGCGGGCGGGGAACTGGCAAGGGTGGACGATGCGCTGGTGCTCAGCCTGCCGCTCTTGACCGCCGCCAGCAGCCTGCCTAGCCCTGAAAACCAGCCGGACAGTGCAGCCGGCTGAAACAGGGAGGCAAAACTCCCGGGGCTCGCGATACAACGCTTGAGGGGAAGTTTCGCTTGGCCGACCGCAGCCTGCTCGATCCGCCACCAGCCTCGCTCAAGGTGCGATTTGCGCCGGGTTTCGGCCAGCGCGTCCTGCTGACGGTCGATACCGAAGAGGAATTCGACTGGTCCAAGCCTTTCTCGTCCGAAGGCCACGGCACCGGCCACGTGCTGCGCATCGCCAAATTCCAGGAATTCTGTGAAGGCATGGGCGTGGTGCCGGTCTACCTCGTGGACTGGCCGGTCGCCACTTCTCAGCGGGCGCGCGATATCCTCGTCCCGCTGGTGCAGCAGGGCAAGGCCGAGATCGGCGTGCAGCTCCACCCGTGGGTCAATCCGCCGCTCATCGAGGATACCACCGTACACAACAGCTTCGCCGGCAACCTCCCGCCGGACCTGGAACGCGACAAGTTCAATCGGCTGGTCGACGCGATCGAGGACAGCTTTGGCGTCGTGCCGCAAATCTATCGTGCAGGACGATACGGAGTCGGTCCGGCCACTGCGCGCATGCTGAAGGATCGCGGCATCGCCATCGACAGTTCCGTGCGGCCGCATCACGACTATTCCGCACAAGGCGGGCCAGACTTCCGCCAGCACCCCGACCATCCCTACTGGACCGACGAGGAGCGGCGGCTGGTCGAACTGCCGCTCACGACCAGCTTCTGGGGCATGCTTCGCCGGCAGGGCGCGCTGGTCCAGCCGCTGCTGCGCAGTTTCCCGAAGCTCGGCGGCGTACTCAACCGGCTGGGCCTGTTCGAACGCATACCGCTGACGCCGGAGGGCACCAGCAAGGAAGAGGCGCTGCGCTGCATCGACATGGCGCTGGACGACGGGCAGGAATTGCTGGTCATCAGCTTCCACAGCCCCTCGCTTGTGCCCGGCCACACGCCCTATGTCCGCACCGAGGATGACCTCGACGATCTCTACGACTGGCTGCGCGGGGTCTATGCCTATTTCGCAATGCGCGGCGTGCGGCCCACAACGGTGCGGGAAATCGTCCAATCGGTGGAGGTCTGACGCTTGCGCATGGGCGAAGGCGCGGCTAGTCGCGGCATTCGCCAGATCGGCGGATGGCGTGGGCCTGTAGCTCAGTTGGTTAGAGCTGGCCGCTCATAACGGCTAGGTCGCGGGTTCGAGTCCTGCCGGGCCCACCAGCCAGTCCGTCCATCCGGTCGTGTTTGCCCGTGTCGGGGAGTAGCGCAGCCTGGTAGCGCATCTGTTTTGGGAACAGAGGGTCGCAGGTTCGAATCCTGTCTCCCCGACCACACGGCAAACTGAGGGAAGGAGGACAGACTGACCGCCTCCGCCTATCCCGCAGTCCCCGACCGGCGCGCGATCTGGGCGATCGCCCTGCCCGCCATGGTGACCAATGTCGCGACCGCCCTGATCGGGATCGGCGACATGTGGATCGTGGGCCAGCTGGGCGATGCCCCGACGCAGGGCGCGGTAGACGTAGGAGCACGCCTTTTCGCCGTCCTTTTCACGGTCATGAACTTCCTCAAGACCGGCACCACCGGCCTCGTCGCACAGGCAGGCACGCGCTCCGGCATGGATGCACAGGTCTCGGTGCTTGTGCGCGGGCTGGTCGTGGGCCTTGCCATTGCGGCCATTTTGCTGGTGGCAAAGCCGCTGCTGCTGCCGCTTTCGCTGGAGGCGCTGGGCGCCGAGGGCGCGGTGCTCGACGCCGCGCGGGTCTATGCAGAAATCCGCTACTGGTCCGCGCCGGCCGTCATGGCCAATCTCGCGCTCATCGGCTTCATGGTCGGACGGCGGCAGATGAAGGCCGTGCTGCTGTTCGAAGTGGCCTACAACCTGGCCAATATCCTGCTTGGCGTGTGGTTCGTCTTCGCGCTGGACAGGGGCATTGCCGGCATCGGCTGGTCGAGCCTGATTGCGGAATACGGCAAGCTGGCTGCGCTTGGCGTGTTCCTCGCCCGCGGCGAATTGCTGCGGCAGGTGGCAGCCGCGCTCAGGGAACGCTCGACGCTGGAGTGGCGGTCCCTGCGACCCTTCCTGTCGGTCAATCGGGACCTGTTCCTGCGCACGCTGGTGCTGACCGTCTCGCTTGCCGCGCTGACCCGCCTTTCGGCAGAGCGCGGCGCGGTGCTGCTCGCAGCGAACGGCATCCTCTACCAGATGTTCATTTTCACTGCCTTGCTGCTCGACGGGTTCGAGAACGCAGCGCAGGTGCTCAATGGCGAGCGGGCGGGCGCAAGCGACCGAAGGGGCTTTGTCGCCTACGCACGGGCAATCCTGCTGCGCGGAACTAGCGCCGCGTCGGTTGTCGCGCTTGCCTTCGCCTTGTTCTCGGGCCCTGTGCTGGCGAGCTTTGCGGCGACGGCGGACGTGGAAGCCACAGCGCTGGCGCTGGCCCCTTGGCTGATAGTCATCCCCTTCGCAGGCGTCGCCAGCTTCGTCCTCGACGGAGTGTTCGTGGGGGCTAGCTGGACGCGGGCGCTGCTCGTTTCGATGGGGCTGGCTTCTGCCGTCTATGCCC
The DNA here is from genome assembly GCF_020171365.1 of Qipengyuania gaetbuli. Lineage (NCBI taxonomy): Bacteria > Pseudomonadati > Pseudomonadota > Alphaproteobacteria > Sphingomonadales > Erythrobacteraceae > Qipengyuania > Qipengyuania gaetbuli. The sequence continues at coordinate 350,398 of NZ_JAIUZO010000002.1, forward strand.
TGACGCTATGGCTGAGCTGGCCGCTCGGCGCGCATGGGTTGTGGCTATCGTTTACCGTGTTCCTGCTCGCGCGAGCCGGTTTCCAGCTACTGCTGATGCCGCGACTGCTGGACCGGGAGTTCGGAGCGACGCCTGCCGGCTAGGCGCGCGCGGCGCGTAGTTCGTCCTCGCCGCGCCATTCGGTGACGACGTTGTTCTTGTCGACCTTGCCATCGTGGACGATGCGGTTGCGCCCGCCCTGCTTGGCGGAATAGAGCGCCGCGTCGCAGCGCGCGAAGAGCCTGCCGTAACCTTCGCCCTCGTCACGCCCGGCAACGCCGAAGCTTGCCGTGAGGCGGTGATCTTCGGGCATGCCTTCGATGGCGCGGTCACCGAAGCGGCGGCGTACGCGCTCGGCCATGGCCATGGCTGCCGCGCCGTCGCAATTCCATGCGAGAACGCAGAATTCCTCGCCCCCGATGCGACCGGCAATGTCGGTATCGCGAATGGTGGAGCGGATGACCTCGCCGAATTCGGCAATCGCATTGTCGCCGGTCTGGTGGCCGTAGACGTCGTTGACCGCCTTGAAGTGGTCGATGTCGGCGACGACGAGCGAGACCGGCACGGATTCCTGCTTCGCCTTTTCGAGCCAGGCAATGACGTCCTGTTCGAAAGCGCGGCGCGTCCTGAGACCGGTCAGCATGTCGAGTTCGGCCTTCTCGCGCACTGCGACCATCTGGTCGTAGATGCAGGCGCCCAGCAGGACCAGCGCGCTGGAAAGCGAGATGATCGAGAGCGAAAGGTTCACGACCGAATAATAGATCGATTCGCGGTATTCGCTGGCGATGATGCTGCCTTCGAACATCAACGTAATGACCGGGCGGATCAGGAATTGCGCAGCCAGCAGCACGTGCATGAAGATCACGAAGCGGTCGATCGCCTCGCGCCGGTGCGCATTGAGCAGCGACATCAGGCCGATGACGTACATGACGCCGTAACCGGTGTTGACGATGATCAGGCGCGAGGAAATGTCCGCCGAGACCGCCACGGCCACGGCAAGGGTCGCCGCCGACAATCCGTAAACCAGCAGCAGCGCGCCGAGATAAGGCGGCTGGCCAACGCGGCGCGTCAGGCCCCAGATCGCCGATGCGACACTGAGCGAATAGAAGAACTGGGTGAGGTGGAACACATAGCTCGACGCTGTGTCGAGCAGGTGTGTCACCGTGAAGCCGACGGTGAAGAAGAAATAGGTAGCAGCGAAGGCGAGGACGTAATTGTCCATCTTCCCGCGCTTCCACAGCACCAGGAACAGGATGCAGAAGATCACCGCCGAAAGCGGAGTAATCAATCCGATTATCTGTTCGCGCATGCGTGGTTTCCCCCCGAAAGCCCCGAGCTAACCCGCGAAGGTTAATTTGTCGTTGAGGAAAAGCGCGATTATCGAGTGATTATCGCCCCTTACCGGATAGCGCCCTTAGTTGGCGGGTGCCGCACTGCGCAATATCGGGGCTTCCCGATTGGCGAGGATTCCCACAACCTCGGTCCAGACGGCGACATTCTGGCGCACTTGTGCAGGGTCGATCTTGTCGAGCGTATCGTCGGCCGTGTGGTGCAGGTCGAAATAGCGGGTGCCGTCCTGCCGCAGGTCGATCAGTGCCCCACCCTGCTCGCGAACCAGGTTTAGGTCCGCCCCGCCGCTCGCCACACCCCGCGACGGTGCCACGCCGAAGCGCGCGACGGCGCGCGCGATCTGGCCGAACAGCGCCGGGTCGCTGGCAGTGAAATTGGTGTCGAATTTCCAGATGCGGTCGGCGCCGAAATCGCTTTCGAGACCGACATAGACTGGCTCGTCAGCATGGGCCTTGGCATAGGCGGCGCTCCCCCACAGGCCCGTTTCCTCGGCCCCAGCGAACAGCAGGCGGATGGTGCGCAGGGGCCTGCCCTGCGCCGCGACGTGCTTTGCCGCCGCAGCAATAATGCCGCAGCCCGCCCCGTCGTCGATTGCGCCCGTACCGAGGTCCCAGCTGTCGAGATGGCAGGCAAGCAGCACCGGCGGGAGTGCCGGGTTACGGCCGGTGATCTCGCCCACCACATTGCCGCTGGTGGTCGTGCCGAGATCGCGCGGCGTCAGCAGCAGCTTCATGCGCACCGTCTGGCCGCGCGCGAACATGCGCTCCAGATTGTCGGCATCAGGGTTGGACAGCGCGCCTGCAGGGATGGGCTCCACCCCGTCGGTAAAAGTGGTCGTCCCGGTGTGCGGTACGCGGTGGCTATCGGTGCCGACCGATCGGATAACGGTTGCAATCGCGCCCTTGCTCGCCGCCAGCGAAGGCGCGGTCCAGCGCGCCGGTCCGGCAAAGCCGTAGCCCGAACCGTCCTGTGCGGGGCGCATGTCGTGACTCACGAATGCGATCTTGCCTGCAAGGCTGCCTGCTTCCGCGTCGCGCAGATCGGCGAAGCTGGGGAAATAGACAACTTCCGCCTCGATCCCCTCGGGGCCGGTCGAACTGGTGGTCGAGAGGGCCGTGATCGTCATCGGCTGTGCGAAGGGCGCGATGACCCAGGCAAGTTCCTGTCCGCGCACCCAGGTTTCCATCTCGAAGGGCTCGTCCGCCACATTGGCAAAGCCGTTGCGCTTCAGCCAGGCCATCGCCCAGATGCGGCCGCGCGCCTCCTGCTCGGTGCCCGGCATGCGCGGGCCGACTTCGGTGGTGATACCCTCTACGAAATCCCACGCGACGGTGTCGCCGGTCAGCGCCTCGTCGGCGGTATTGGCAAGGGCCGGAGCGGCAAAGGCGAGCGCGACGAGCGCGGCAATCTGGTTTTTCATGGCGCGCTTGCTAGCAGCCGCAGCCGTCCTGCCAAGCGTCAATCGGGCGCGCGCGCCGCGAAACCGCTCTGGTCGAAATAGCGCACGGTCTTTTCGAGCCCTTCGCGCAACCGCGTGGTTGCCTCCCAGCCGAGCATTTCGCGGGCCAGCCTCGTGTCCGGACGGCGGCGGCGCGGATCGTCCTGCGGCAGCTTGCCCGTGTTGGCTGCCCCTTCGTCCATTGCCGCCAAGCGCTAGGCGAAGGCAGGCCGTAATTCCACCCTCCGGCTTGCCCCCAGCCACAGCTACGACTATCTGGCGCGCAACCTTTCCATTCCCGAACAGAATCGCTCGAAGGACACGCCCGATGGCCGCCCAATACGCCTTTGTCATGAAGGACATGACCAAGACCTTCCCCGGTGCAAACAAGCCGGTGCTGAACAACATCAACCTGCAGTTCTACCAGGGCGCCAAGATCGGCATCGTGGGTCCCAACGGCGCGGGCAAGTCGACGCTAATCAAGATCATGGCCGGCATCGACAAGGATTTCACCGGCGAAGCATGGCCGGGCGAGAACATCACTGTCGGCTATCTGGAGCAGGAGCCCGAGCTCGACCCGACCAAGACCGTGCTCGAAAACGTGCGTGAAGGCGCGAAGGAAACGGCCGATCTCGTCGCGCGCTTCAACGAAGTCAGCGCGCTGATGTGCGAACCCGACGCCGATTTCGACGCGCTGGGCGCAGAAATGGGCGAACTGCAGGACAAGATCGACGCAGTCGACGGCTGGACGCTCGACAACCAGCTCGAAGTCGCGATGGAAGCACTGCGCTGCCCGCCCGGCGACTGGCCGGTGAAGGACCTGTCTGGCGGTGAAAAGCGCCGCGTCGCGCTGACCCGCCTGCTGATCCAGAAGCCGTCGATCCTGCTGCTTGACGAACCGACCAACCACCTCGACGCGGAATCCGTCCAGTGGCTTGAAAACCACCTCAAGGAATACGCCGGTGCGGTGCTGATGATCACCCACGACCGCTACTTCCTCGACAATGTGGTGGAGTGGATCCTCGAACTCGACCGCGGCAGCTACTATCCGTACGAAGGCAACTACTCGACCTACCTTGAGAAGAAGGCCAAGCGTCTCGAGCAGGAAAGCCGCGAGGAGAGCGGCAAGCAGAAGGCCCTGCAGCGCGAACTCGAATGGATCCGGCAGACGCCCGCCGCCCGCCAGACCAAGTCCAAGGCGCGTATCCGCAAGTTCGAGGAACTGCAGAACAGCCAGGACAACCGTGCCGTCGGCAAGGCCCAGATCGTCATCCAGGTGCCCGAACGCCTCGGCGGCAAGGTCATCGAGGCGAAGGGCATTTCCAAGGCCTATGGCGACAAGTTGCTGTTCGAAGACCTCAGCTTCACCCTGCCCCCGGGCGGCATCGTCGGCGTGATCGGCCCCAACGGCGCGGGCAAGTCCACGCTGTTCAAGATCCTGACCGGCAAGGAAGAACCCGACAGCGGCACGATCGAGATCGGTTCGACAGTGCGTCTCGGTTATGTCGACCAGAGCCGCGACCACCTGAACCCGCAGAACAACGTCTGGGAGGAAATCTCCGACGGGCTCGATTACATGAAGGTCAACGGGCAGGATATGTCGACGCGCGCCTATGTCGGCGCCTTCAACTTCAAGGGCCCGGACCAGCAGAAGAACGTCGGCAAGCTATCGGGCGGTGAACGCAACCGCGTCCACATGGCGAAGATGCTGAAGGCGGGCGGCAACGTGCTGCTGCTGGACGAACCGACCAACGACCTCGACGTCGAAACGCTCGCTGCGCTGGAAGACGCGATCGAGAATTTCGCCGGCTGCGCCGTGGTCATTTCGCACGACCGCTTCTTCCTCGACCGACTGGCCACGCACATCCTTGCTTTCGAGGGCAACAGCCACGTCGAATGGTTCGAAGGCAACTTCGAGGCTTACGAAGAGGACAAGCGCCGCCGCCTAGGCGATGCGGCCGACCGTCCGACGCGTCTCGCCTACAAGAAACTGACGCGTTAAGGCTGGCGTCACAGTCGACCGGCCAGGAGGACTTTCAAGGGGGGGGAAATCTTGAGCCGGGGGACTGCAAGCCATAGCGAGAGATATGTCTGGCCGCTGGTCTACAGCCTGGCCTGGCTTGTCTGCGCCTATATCGCGCTGGAACTGACGCAGGGCGAGGACGGGATCGCGGCCGTTTGGCCGTCGAGCGGCATTTTCGTCGCCTCGCTGCTCCACCTTGGCCGGAGCGGGCGGATCGCGACGACCGTCGGCGTCGGAATTGCGAGCCTGCTGGCGAACTATGTCGGCGGCCTCTCGCCACTCGCCTGTTTCGGCTACACGGTCGCGAACCTCGCCGAAGGCTGGCTGGTCTTCTACCTGATGGGCGGCGAGCAGAGCCGCGGCAAGCTGCTGGCGCGACCGATGAACCTCATCCGCTTTGCCGCCTCGGCCATGTTCGTCGCCATGCTCAGCGCAGGCGTGGCCGGCGTGCTGTCTGCCAAGTTCGATCTCGATTTCCTGACCTCGTGGGCGACAACTGTCGGCCTCGGCATGCTGATCGTGGCGCCATTCATCTTGTTCCTCGTCCAGAGCGACGAGGGGCGCAAACGGCTGGTCAGCGTGCGCACGGTCTGGGCGCTGATGCTGGTGGCCGTCGCATCGCTGGCCGCCTTCGGGCAGGCCCAAATCCCGCTGCTGTTCCTGCCGGTTCTGGCGATCTCTATCGCCACGGCGGCGCTCGGCCTCAGCGGTGCCGCGCTCGCATTGCTGGTGGTCGCGGTCATCGGATCGGTGCTGACAGTCTACGATACCGGCCCGGTCAGCGGCTATTTCCCGCTGCAGGGCCAGCAGGTCCTGTTCCTGCAGGTCTATTTCCTCGGCCTGCTCGTCAGCGCCATGCCGGTCGCCCTGATGCTGGCGCAGCGCCAGCGCGACCTCGTCAAGCTGTCGACCAGCAACCGCTTCCTTACTTCCGCCGAAAAGGCGGCCAAGGTTGGTCACTGGCGCTACGCTCCGTCCGACGGCGCGGTCTATCTCTCCTCGGAAGCCCGCCGCATGCTGGGCGAGGATGCGCGCCCGCATACCGTCGCCGACATCGCCGACCTCTTCCACGACGACGATCGCAAGCGCGTGGCGCACGTGCTGCTGCAATCGCTCGCCACGGGCGTGCCCTTCGTGTTCGAGGCGCGCATCCCCGGCCCGCAGGGCGAGATGTTCGATACCGAATGCCGCGGCGAGGTCGAATGGGCCGACGACCCGCAGAAGATCGCCATCTTCGGCACGATGATGGACATCACCGACCGCGCGAACACCATGCGCGAACTGGCCAACGCCCGCGCCCATGCCGAGCGCGAGGCCGAGGAAACCCGCCAGCTGGCCGAAACCGACCACCTCACCGGCATCGCCAACCGCCGCAAGGTCCTTTCCGATCTCGAACGCACCGTGCTCGACGGGCGCGCGCGCTCCGAGAAGGTGGCCATCGCCATGGTCGACGTCGACCATTTCAAGTCGATCAACGACCGCTTCGGCCATGAAGCGGGCGACCGCACACTGCAGCAGATTGCCTCGATCCTTATGGACCGTTTTGCCGATGCAGGAATGGTCGGGCGCTTCGGGGGCGAGGAATTCCTCATCGTGACCCGCGGGCTCGGCGCCAGCGAACTGGATGCGCGCTGCACCGCGCTGCGCGATTTCCTGTGCACCTATGCCTGGCCGGTCGAGGGGCTGAGCGAACTGACGCTCAGCATCGGGATTGCCGAACTGGGCGAAGGGGCGAGCGAGACCGACCTCCTCAACGCTGCCGACAAGGCCCTCTATTTCGCCAAGCGCGGCGGACGTAACCGCTCGGTCGTATTCGAAGGCAATCTCATCAGGGTGTAAGCCAGCGGTCGCCTGTGTCGCCGATCAATGCGCGGCGATGGCCTTCGTGGGACAACCAGTACCAGTCCACTTCCGACAGCGTTACCAGCAACACGGCGAAATTGGCCCGCGCGGGTACCAACTGTTCATCGGTCGGCTGTTCGCCCTGCGCCCAGTCGGGAAGCCCGCTGGACGGACCATCGCTTTCCTCGCCCGGGGCGGCGCCGAGATAGCACCGGCGCGCGAAATTGGTGCTCGATGCCCAGGCCGCATCGGCCAGCTCCGTATCCGTTTCGATCCGGCCCCGGCCCCGGCAGCGCAGCTGCACCTTCGCATCGGGATCGTAGAACAGCACTGCCATGTCGGCTCCCGCACCGATCACCTGCACCTTGGGCGAGCGGATATCGGTGTGAAACCGCAAGGTGGAACTGTCGGTGTCGAATTCGCGCAGCACCATGATCCGCGCATCGGCATCGGGGGTAATCACGACCGGCGTGTGCATCGCCGACTTGCGGCCCGATGCGGCCATGGTGAGACGATCGGCGATATCGGCGCGGACCTTGTCGAGCGTATCGTACATGGCGTTGCAAACGCACCAGAGGCGGCTTGGTGTCAAGACGTCAGCATTCATGTTGGGGCGCTGAAACATGAACGAGAAGCCAGCAGGCCGGTTCAGTTACAAGACAGGACGTTCTGCTACATCGTGTTACATCGAAGAAGGAGCCGCGGGTGGTGGAGCGGTCTCACGAGCGAAAAAGGATAGCTCAATGACTGTGACCAAGCTGATGAAAGGCAGTGCCCTGGGTGCCCTCGCAATTGCGATGGCGACCACCGTGCTGCCTGCCCAGGCGTCGGCTGCCGAAGCCACCGCGCAGGAACGCCCCGACCGCGAACGCGGCGAACGCCGCCAGGAACGCCGCAGCGAACGCCGCGAAGTTCGCCAGGAACGCCGCGAAGCCCGTCCGCAGCAGCGCGAGGAGCGCCGCGAGGTGCGCCAGGAACGCCGCGCAGAACCCGGCCCGCGCATCGAGCGCCGCGCCCCGATCGAGAACATGCGCGAGCGCCAGATCGATCGCCGCCAGACCGTCGCCACCGCACAGTCGCGTGGCGAGGAGCGTCGCGGCCGTGACTGGAACCAGTCCGAACGGCGCGCCGAGGTAGCCCAGGAACGTCAGGGTCGCGACTGGAACCGCTCGGAAAGCCGCGATGATCGCCGGGGTGAGCGTCGAGACGATAGGCGTGCAGAACGCTGGGACGGCAACCGCGATGCCGCGCGCATCATCCGCCGCGAACGCGTCGAGGACGCCCGCCGCGAAGCCTATCGCGACGGCCGCCGTGACGAGCGCCGGGGCGATTACCGCGAGAACCGCGAGATCCGCCGCGATGCCTATCGTGACGGCTACCGCGACGCTCGCCGGAGCGACCGGAACGATCGCCGCGCCCGCTACTACGACGGACGCCGCTGGCACGATTACGACCGGTGGGACCACCGTCACTGGCGCTCGAACACGCGCTACGACTGGTACCGCTATCGCAATCACAACCACAGCATCTTCCGTCTCGGCCGCTACTACGCGCCCTATCGCGGATACAGCTATCGCCGCCTGAACATCGGTTTCTATCTCGGGGACCTGTTCTTCGGCAGCCGCTACTGGATCAACGATCCCTGGCGTTACCGCCTGCCGGAAGTCTACGGCCCCTATCGCTGGGTCCGTTATTACGACGACGTGCTGCTGGTCGATATCTACAGCGGCGAAGTGGTCGACGTGATTTACGACTTCTTCTGGTAAGCCCTTTTCAGGCTCCTGCCCGAAGGGAGAAGAGTGGCCCTTCGGGCAAGATACCCCCGCCGAGCGATCGGCGGGGGTTTTTCTTTGCCTCAGCCCGGCACCTTGCCGAAGGGCAGCATGCGGAAGATGCCGCCGTTCTTGTCGAAGAAAGTGTGCTTCAAGGCGCCCAGGATGTGCAGCGCGATGAGGTAGATGAAGACCTCGCCGCCGGTCTTGTGGAAGCCGATGATGGCCTTGCCCGCATCGGGGTTTTCACCCACCGGCAGCGCCGGCAGCGAGAAGAGGCCGAAAACGTCGACGCCCAGCCCGAAGAACGAACCGGCAAGCCAGCCGCCGATCGGCAGGCCGATGAGCAGGACGTAGAAGATCACATGGACCGTGCGCGCCAGCACCCGCTCCCAGTTCGCCAGATTGCTCGGCAGCGGCGGGACCGGATGGGTCCAGCGCCACAACAGGCGGCCGATCGTGAGCAGCAGGATGGTGATGCCCAGCGCTTTGTGATTGGCCATTAGCGGCGCCTTTTCCGCATCGCCCAGGTGCTCGGCCGCCTCGACGATACGCCAGTTCACGATCACAGCGACCGCGATAACCCAGTGAAATATCATCGCGCCGATCGAATAGCGGCGGCCGCTGGTGGTGGTATCCATTGTTTGTCTCCCCGAAGTGTGCGGAGAAACTAGACGTTTGCGTGAGCGGCACAAGATGCCGCCTTGCGGGGCGCGCCCCGATTGGTAACAGTCGGGCCATGACCAAGACCGCAATCATTCCCGACCAGGACGCGCTGAAGCGCATCGGCAAGCAGGTGCGTGCACGCCTCGAGGCCGATCCTGACATCTACAAGGTGCCGACCGACAAGGCGGAAATCTTTGCCGTGCCGAACTTCCTTTCGGCCGAGGAATGCCGCCGCTTCATTACGATGATCGATGTCGTCGCACGGCCCAGCGAGTTGCACGAGACCGCCTATATCGAGAAGTTCCGTACCTCGTACTCGGGCAATTTCGATCCGCGCGATCCTTTCGTGAAGGGCATTTCGCGCCGGATCGACGATTTGCTTGGCATGAATCCGATGTGCGGCGAATCCATCCAGGGCCAGCGTTACCTGCCGGGACAGGAATTCAAGCCGCACAACGACTGGTTCTATACCGACCAGGAATACTGGCAGCTTGAACGCAAGCGCGGCGGCCAGCGGTGCTGGACGGCCATGGCCTTCCTCAACGTGGTCGAAGAAGGCGGGCACACGCATTTCACCGAGGTCGGTGCCTCGATCGAACCCAAGCCCGGCGTCCTGCTGGTCTGGAACAATGCCACGCCCGACGGCGTGCCCAACGAAGGCACGATGCACGCGGGCACACCGGTCATAAAGGGAGCGAAATACGTCCTGACCAAGTGGTACCGGACGCGCAAGCACGTCTGAGGCGTCAGCCGCGGGCCAGCGCCTCGGCGATGAGCTTGCGGCTGTTTTCGATCCCGTAAAGCGCGATGAAGCTGCCCATGCGCGGCCCCTGGTCGCTGCCGAGCAGCGTCTGGTAAAGCGCCTTGAACCAGTCGCGCAGGTTCTCGAACCCGTATTCCTCGCGCTTGCCGATCTCGTAGACTTCGGTCTGCAAGTCTTCGGCGCTGGTATCGGCATCGGCCTTGGCGAGATAGGCGTCGAGCGCCTTCAGAGCCGCAGCCTCGTTCGCTGCCGGGGCGCGCTTTTCCAGCGTGGGCGCAATATAGTCGCGCGTGTAGTTCACCGCCGTCTCGATCAGCACTTCCAGTTCGGGCGTCACCTTGCCCTCGCCGATATAGCTTTCGAGATATTCGCGCAGGTTCGGGACCGTTGCTTCCGCGCCCAGCACGCTGGCGAGGTTGAGCAGGAGGCCATAGGTCACCGGCAGGCTGTCGCCGCCACCCGGAGCCTCTTCCGCGTCGAACCCGCCATTGGCGCGCAGCAGGTGCCACGCCGGATTGCCGAGCTGCTTGTCGAGGTCCTGTTCGTTCAATCGCTCACGGAACTGCCAGTAATCGTCGACCGCGCGCGGGATCACGCCAACGTGCAGCTGCTTGGCGCTCTTCGGGTTGGGGAAGATGTAGAAGCCGAGGCTCTCCTCGCTACCATATTGCAGCCATTCCTCGATCGACAGGCCGTTGCCCTTGGACTTGGAGATCTTCTCGCCGTTCTGGTCGAGGAACATCTCGTAGATCAGGCCTTCCGGCTTGCGGCCGCCGAGCACCTGCACGATCTTGCCCGACTGCACGCCGCTGTCGGTCAGGTCCTTGCCGTACATCTCGTAATCGACGCCCAGCGCATACCAGCGCATCGCCCAGTCGACCTTCCACTGCAGCTTGGACATGCCGCCGAGCGCGGATTGTTCGACCGTGCTGCCGTCCTCGTCGGTGAAGCGGATTGTGCCGGCTTCGGCATCGACCACCTCTACCGGAACCTGCAGCACGCGGCCCGTCGACGGGCTGATCGGCAGGACCGGTGAATAGGTTTGCCGCCGCTCTTCGCGCAGCGTGGGCAGCATGATGTCGAGGATCGCCTGGTTCTTGCGCAGGACCTGCCGCAGCGCATCGTCGAAGCGCCCGGAATTGTACATGTCGTTCGCGGCGATGAATTCGTACTGGAAGCCGAAGCGGTCGAGAAATTCGCGTAAGCGCGCGTTGTTGTGCGCAGCAAAGCTTTCGTGGCCCTTCTCGAACGGGTCGGGCACGCGGGACAGCGGCAGGTGCAAGTTCGCCTCGAGCAGCGCCTGGTTGGGCACGTTGTCGGGCACCTTGCGCAACCCGTCCATGTCATCGGAAAACGCGACGAGGCGCGTCCTGCCGTCTTCGGGCTTGGCGCCGATCATCGCCTCGAAGGCACGGCGCACCAGGGTGGTGCGCAGCACTTCCTGGAAGGTGCCGATATGCGGCAGGCCGCTCGGGCCATAGCCGGTTTCGAACAGCACGGGGCTGCCGTCGGGCTTGGTGCCGTCGGGATAGCGTTTGAGCAGGCGCTGCGCCTCCTGGAACGGCCAGGCCTTGGACACGCGCGCGGCGGCGATCAGATCGTTCATGCTCATGGCGCACCCTCTTGCCGCTGGCGCGCGCTTTCGCAAGTGCGAAGTGCTGTGGGCTGCCCGGAGGCAGGAAGGATAAAGGCGGTGCCTTTAGTCCTTCCCTGCCCCGAAGCTGCCGTCGATGCGGATGACTTCACCGGTACCCGACGGGTTGCCACGTTCGGCGCGGAACGTCCCGCCTGCCTCGGCAGCGCCGGGCCCGTAGAAGGCACCGTTCATCCGCCGCAGCCAGTCGCCTTGCTGTTCCTGCCCGGCAAAGGTTGAGCCGGTGATGAGACCGCCAAGGGTAAAGCCTTCGAAGATACGGCTACGCGGTGCCCCGCTGCCGTTTTCCTGCAATGAAAGTTCCCCGTTGAAATCGGCGAATGTCGCGGTGATCGATCCCCGCCCGAAGTCGGCGTTCAGGCCGACCGTGCCATAGTAGAGGTACAGCAGGTTGCCGCCGCTGGTCGTGTCCCGGTCCACCTGGACGTAGCCCATCGTCGCACCGGTATAGGACGCGGTTCCGGTCGTGGGCATATCCGAAGTGGGAAGCCCGGCCGAGAAGACATTGTAGTCCCAGCCCGCGCTGCCGAAAACGCCCCGGGTCGAAAAGCCGACGCGACCGAAATTCGAATAGGTGAGAGGCACCAGCGGGTTGGTGCCCAGCGCGTTGTTCACCTGGCTCACCCAGTCGCGGAAATTGCCGGCGGAATCCTGCAGCGTCTGCGAATAGTTGAAGAACCTGTCGGCTTCGTTGTTACGCGAATCCGCAGTCGTATTGTCCAGCGCGACGTCCGGGAAATTGGCGAAGCTGAGGATATAACCCTTGGTCGCCGGATCGTAGACGATGCCGGTAATCGCCCCGACATCCGAAGTCTTGGAATCGTCCACTGCGGTAAGCGACGTGCGCGTCGTCAGGCTGGCGATGGAGCCTGCGGGCGGCGGGATCTTGGCCGGGTCGAGAACACCCTTGAACGTGCCGATCGCCATGCCGTCGGCATCGCGCGTCGCGGTAAAGCTGCCGCCCAGCTCGCGTGCGCCGGGGCCGAAGAACTGGCCCTTGCCGCTGCCCGTATAGTCGCCGATCCCGGTCATCGTGACCGTGCCGTTGAACTCGTTGCGGCCGGCAGCGATCTGGCCGTCCCAGATCCAGTTGCCCGTCGCCGTTTCGGAGAAGATGCCCGATGCGGTCGCCCATTCGGCGTAGTTGATCGGCACGTTGGCCGTCAGCTTGCCCGTGCCGAATTCGACCAGCAGCTCGCCGGTGCCCGAAATGACCATCGGGTTGCGATAGGCATTGTCGGCCGCCTGCCCGTCCACGCGCACGAGATAGCTCGCGGTACCGGTGGTCGGGATGTCGTTGAAGACGGTCGGGAAACCGAAGACGAAGGCATTGAGGCGGAAATTGTCGCCCTCGCGCACCAGCAGGTAGTTCGACGCGACGTAGTTGAACGCATTGCCCAGGATCTGGTTTTCCGTGGCGGACCGGCTGAATTCGACCTGCTTGGTCGCTCCGAGGTTGATGAACTGCGCGATGTTCGCATCATAGGTCTCGGCCAGACCGTCGCCGCGGTAGATGTAGCGGTTCGTGTCGGCATCGTAGCGGATAGAGAACGGACCGTTCGTCACCGCGATATCGCGGAAGTCGCCCCTTTCGAAATTGAAGCCGAGCTGGTTGTCGAACTTGAACGTCATTACCGCTTCGGTGGTCGAGAACGTCTCGCTCTTGGTCAGCGGGGTGGCGAAGGAGCCGTTGCTGGTGTCGGCTGCGCCGCGACGGCCCATGATGGTGCCTGTCGCTACACGTCCGGTCGAATCGCTGGCGGACCAGGAGGCACCGATTTCCTCGCCTGCCGGACCGAACAGCTTGCCCTGCAAGGTCCCGTTGAAATGCTGGAACTGGGTGAAAACGAAATCGCCCGAGAAGCTGTTGGCGGAGGACGACAGCGTGGCGTTGCTGGAAAAGTCGATCGTCTCGATCGACCTGCCATCCGCGATCAGGTCCATTTTGCCGATGATGATGATGTTGCCTGTCCCGAAGTCGACCGAGGCCGTGCCCCCGCCGGCAAGCCCGCGGATGGCGCTGAAATCGGTCATCGCCCCGATCAGGTCGATGTCGTAATTGGCCGAACCGGTGCGCGGCACGTCCGCGTCCTTGGTCGGGATGCCGTAGACGAAAGCGTCGATCGACCCCGAGGCGGTGGTGGTGCCGATATTGGTTCGCTGCCAGAAGGCGCTGCCGACATAGCGGTAAGTGAGCGGGCCGGAAGTGCCCGGCCGCGTCAGCGTGAGCGAGTCGGTCCTGTCGCCTGATCGCTTGACGTAGACCACCGCCCCGGCGCTCGATTGCGCTGTATCGATATCGCTCGGCGAGAAAGTGATCGTGCCGGTCGGGGTGACGAGCGAATAGCTGCTCGTCGTCTCGTTGAAGGCGATGGTGGCCGTGGTCCCGGTCGTCGCCGTGCCACTGGTGCCGCTCGCGTTGAAATTGGCAGCGATACGCGACGAAACGCCCTGGAACGTCTCCGACTTCAGCGGCCCGAGAAGGTCCGCATTCGCCGTGGTGGGCGGCGGAGTGGGCGTGGGTGTCGGGGTCGGGGTCGGCGTGGGAGTAGGCGTCGGTGTAGGCGTCGGCGTAGGCGTGGGCGTGGGCGTGGGCGTGGGCGTCGGCGTAGGTGTCGGTGTCGGTGTCGGGGTGGGTGTCGGCGAAGGCGACGGCGTCCCGGTCGGCGGCGGCGTGCTGCGCGGCGGGCTCGACCCGCCACCGCAAGCTGCAAGAGACATGGCGAGCGCAAGGGCGGAGGCCGAAGAGGCCTTCGCAACAACAGTCGACTTCATGATTTGGTTATGCCCCCAAGACGCCGAAGCGTGACCCTAAAACGCCGCAGCGACTCCGATCTCTCCGGCAAGACGATTGTATTTATATATACCGACGGTTGAAAGATTTTTTTCGTATTCGACCTTAACGACCGGCGCGAAGTTCCCGAGGCGCAAAGTCCTCAGCGTTCCGGACAAAGCAACCGAGAAGCGGTCGTCTACGCGGCGCTCGGGAAACAGCAGTAGTCGCCGGTCCGCCTCGAGGTGCGAATAGCCCAGGTCGAGCACCGCCGTGACCGAGCCGAATTCGCGGTAGAGATAGCCGTCGATACCGCCCGTGACATTGGCATATCCCGGATCGCGCGCGCCCGTGCGCACCGCCATCAGGTTCGCGCCCAAGCCGCTGCGCGCATCGAGCGCGAGGTCGACCCCGCTCCGCAGCGCCAGCCGCGTGCCGTCCTGCAGATCGTTGCGGCGGTTGTCATTGTCCGTGACCGTGGCGGACACGCGCAGCTGCGCGGTGTCGGATACCGGCAGGCGATAATCGGCGGTCGCCCCGACTGTCAGCGAATAGCTTTCCTGCCCGAACCAGCGATGCGACGCGGTGGCGGCCACATCCAGCGTTCCGCCCCACAGCCGGTATTGCGGCCCTGCCTGCAATGCGACGATGTAATCGTCGAACTGGCTTTCCCGGTAGATATCGCCGCTTGCCGACAGGCGCAGTAGCAGGTCGGACCGCTTGTCGATACCGACCTTGCCGAACAGCTGCCCCTGCAGCGACAGACCGACGCCGGAGGTTTCCTGCGCATCCTCGTCGAGCGTGAAATCGCCCAGGATCGTGTCGAGCGTATCGGAACGCGTGGCGCGGTTGATATTGCTGTCGGGTGCCAGCGCGACACGGAAGCTGGCGCCGAAAGGTCGCTGCGCGGTGAGCGCCTGCGCATAGAAGCGCACCATCTGCTCCACCTCGGGCGGCAGTCCGGCTGCCTGCGCGGCACGCAGTTCGCGGCTCGCTTCGCCAAGGTTGCCCATCATGGCCTGCATCCGCGCCAGTTCGATGCGGACGCGCGCATTGTCGGGTTCTTCGTCGAGGATCCGGCGGAACAGCACGGCGGCATCCGCATAGCGCTGCTGCAGGTCCGCGCGCAGCATGGCGAGGCGGAACAGGGCTTCGCGTTTGAGCGGGCCTTCCTCGTTGCTCGCCAGTGCCTCGTAAGCCTGCGCGGCAAGCTCCAGCTCGCCGCGATCGCGCGCGGCATCGGCCACGGCGAAGAGTTCGGCATTGGTCAGCTCGACGCTTTGCACATCGGAAACACTGTCCTGCGCATGCAAGGGCGCGCCGACAAGGCAGGACAGGACTAGGCCAAGAAGAAAGAGGCGACGCACGCGCTGCAATTAGCGGGGCGCGCGGCCAACACCGAACATATTCGTTTATCCTGCACATAATCGGCGGGATTGATGCAGTTTTACATCAACCTGGCGAGCCATCTAGCTTGGATAAGCCGGGATGTATTTGCGCAGGCGTTGCAGCTGCCCAATCAACGGCTCTCGCACGATGCAAAAATAGGGTATACGCAAGGATCACAAGGGGGGACTGGCGCTATCATGTCGGACGAGGAAGGGCAGACCGGGCAAGCGGATGCACCTCGCCCCAGCGTGTTCCTCAGCTACACCCGCACGGACAGCGAACGCGCACGCCAATTGATCTCGGCGCTCGAACAGTCGGGCTTCGACATGTGGTGGGACGGGCTTATCGAAGGCGGCGTCGACTACCTTCCGACGATCGAATCCGCCCTGCTCGGCGCGGATTGCGTGATCGTCCTGTGGTCGCATGATTCGGTGGAATCCGCCTGGGTTCGCGACGAAGCCGAAAGCGGCCGCGACCGTGGCCGTCTGGTGCCGGTAACGCTGGACGGCACGATCGCACCGCTCGGTTTCCGGCAGTTGCAGCTGATCGATGTCAGGGGCTGGAAGGGCGATCCAAAGGCACCGCAGGTCCAACGGATCGTATCCGCGGTAAAGCGGGCGATCGACGCCGGGCAGACGCGCGGGGGCAAGACCGGCGGCCACCATGGGCATGTCCTCCCTCCCCTCCCCGCCGAACAAACTGGTGTCTCCCGCCGGACGCTCGTTCTAGGCGGTCTCGGGGTCGGTGTCGCAGGGGCGGCGCTTGGCGCGTGGCAATTTGGCCTGTTTCCGGGGAGCAATGGCGATACGGCCGTGGCCATGGCCGTTCTTGGATTTGCCAATCTGACCGGGGATGAAGACCAGTCTTGGTTCACCAGCGGGCTGTCCAACGAACTGCGCCAGATGCTCGCGCGCAATCCGTTGCTGCGCGTGTCCGCGCCGACGTCGTCCACCCTGCAAACGGACGAGGACGATTTTTCCATCGGACGCGCGCTCGGCGTGCCCAATATCCTGCGCGGCAGCGTGCAGCGCGCAGGCGACATCGTGCGCATCAGCGCCGAACTCGTCGCGGTCGAGGACGGGATGGTCCGCTGGGGCGAGACCTACGACCGCAAGCTGGAAGACGTTTTCGCGGTCCAGACCGAAATCGCCCGCACGGTGGCATTGCGGCTGGTCGCCCAGATCGCCAGCGAAAGCGAGGCGGCAAGGAGCATTGCCGACCAGGAAGGCGTCGGCGGCACCAAGGACCTGCAGGCCTATGAAGCGTTCCTGCGCGGCTCCGCCCTTGCCGATGCCTCGGCTGGATACGAAACCGACCGCGCCGCGCTCGAACAGTTCGAGACTGCGATCCGGATTGATCCGGCCTTCGCCAAGGCGCATGCCATGCGCGCGCAAATGCTGGCCGCAGTGGCGAATGCGACAGACGATTCCGCAGACTGGGCCCGCTTGTACGATGCCTCGATCAAGGCCGCAGAGCGCGCCATCGAGCTGGCCCCCACCCTGCCCAAGGGACACATCTCGCTGGGCTTTTCCCTCAATAATGGCCGGCTCGATCCCAAGGCTGCGCGGCCCCACTACACGCGCGCACTGGAACTTGCGCCGGGCGATGCCGACGTGCAGCGCGCGGTCGCCCTGTTCTATGCCTATAACGGCGAAGGGGCCGAGGCCCTGCGGCTGATCGAGACGGCCCTCAAGCTCGACCCCATCAATCCGCGAGCCTTCCGCACGGCCGGCTTCGTCGCGCTGCTGGCCGGGGATTTCGCAACCGCATCGGCCCATGGCGAGAAGGCGCTGTCATTCGGCGCCAATCTGTCGAGCGCGCATTATATCGTCGGCGTCTCGCAATACATGCTGGGCGATCTTGCGAAGTCGGAGGCTGCCTTCGCACAGGAACCGGTTCCGCTGTTCGGCCAGGTCGGCTTGGCGATCGTGCGGCACAGGCTTGGGCGGCAGGCAGAGGCAAAGGCGGCCTTCGACGAAATGGTGGCCGATTACGGCGATGCCGGCCTTTACCAGCAGGTGCAGGTCCTTGCCCAATGGGGCGAGAAAGCGCGCGCCATCGAACTGCTGGCACAGGCAAGCGAGCTCAAGGACCCGGGCCTGTTGTTCGCGCCCAGTGACCCGCTGGTCGATCCGCTGCGCGACATGCCCGAATTCGACCGGATCATCGCTCCGCTGGCTTGGTGAGACGCTGAAACGGGCGAGAGCCACACCGTCTAAACTTCGCGAAAACCGGCATTTGTCAGTAAGAATTTGGCTGGATTCTGCGGATTCTACAACTTGTGCTATAGATAAACCCGGTCGCCCAGAACGGACAGGTCGCGCTCGTAGCAATTCTATGGGAGACCCGCCTTGCCTACTTACCGCTTTCTTGCCGCCCTCGCCATTTCCGCCACCCTGGCTGTCACGGCCAGTGCCGGTCCGCCTGCGGGCAAGGGCGGCGGAAAAGGCGAAAAGGGAGATCCGGCCGACTTCCAGCCCGAAATCCTCTACCAGTACAATGGCCGAAAATCCCAAGATGTGCGCCTGACCGACATCAGCGGCTCGTCCTATGTAACCGTCCATTCCGCAGCGCAGGCGCAGCTCGACGGATTTGTCGCGTCCGACGAGGAATTCGCGATGATTGCCTATGCGGAAGCCGGCGATGTCTACCTGACCAGCTGGACCGCATCCCCGGTCACGATCGGGGCCAAGACGCTCATCTCGGCCCGTGTCGATAGGGCGCCTGGTTCTGGGCGCGTACACTGGATGGAATTCTCGCCCGACGGCACGCGGCTGGTCTTCACCGAAAGTTCGAGCGAACCGGACAATCTTTGGTCCAACGATGCACGCCGCCTCTGGGTGTACGACATCGTCAGTGGTGACCTTGCACCGGTCCTTTGGGACTTCAGTATTCTCGACGTAGCCTGGAGCCCTTTTGACAGCGAGGACAATGTCGTTTTTTTTACGGGTGGAGCGGTCGGGGTGGAATATCCCGAGCACCTGTACCGCTTCGACATGGGAACGGGTGAACTGACACCGTTCCTCGACTATGGCGAGCATTTTACCAGTCGCTATTTCGACATCACCGGTAGACACGCACAAGGCGCGCCGAAGATCGTCATGGCCTACAAGGAAGCGGACGGGCGCGACTACATCCGCATTTACAATTTTTCGGGAAATCGCCTCAACGAAAGC
This sequence comes from Qipengyuania gaetbuli, assembly GCF_020171365.1. Classification (NCBI taxonomy): domain Bacteria; kingdom Pseudomonadati; phylum Pseudomonadota; class Alphaproteobacteria; order Sphingomonadales; family Erythrobacteraceae; genus Qipengyuania; species Qipengyuania gaetbuli. The sequence continues at coordinate 369,283 of NZ_JAIUZO010000002.1, forward strand.
TGGATGTCGCGCGGTGACATCCTCAGCTTCGATTGTTCGGGAACCAGAGTAGTCGGCAAAGACGAAGGATCGACCGGGACCAACCTGACGATCACCGAGCTGGGGGGCAGCGTAAGTGGCTTCCTTTCGGGCCGCGGCGTGCACTCGGTCTCCGACTGGATGTCGCGCAACCCCTGCTAAGAAGCCAGCTCAGCTCAACCGGTCGCGGAAGGTCTCGTAGCCGAACTCCTTCACCAGCTCGAGCTGGTCGGTGTCGCTGTCCCACAGCCAGATGCTGGGCAGCTGCACGCCGTTGAAAGTGTTGGTCTTGACCATCGAATAATGCGCCTGGTCGAGGAAGGCGAAGCGCTTGCCGATCTCCGCGCCGCCCGGGATGCGGTAGTCGCCGATCACGTCGCCTGCGAGGCAGGAAGGACCGCCGATGCGCACTTCGGGTGTCTCTTGGTCGGTCGCCTCGCCCAGCATGGCCGGGCGATAGGGCGCTTCGATCACGTCGGGCATGTGGCAGGTGGCGGAAATGTCCGCCACCGCGACCGGCAGGCCGTTGTATCCGGTGTCGAGGATCGTGCCCACGAGGATGCCTGCATCCAGCGCCACCGCCTCGCCCGGTTCGAGATAGATTTCCGCGCCCGTGTCTTCCTTGGCGTCACGCAGGAACTCGACCAGTTCCTCGCGCTGGTAGTCGGCACGGGTGATGTGGTGGCCGCCGCCCATGTTGATCCACTTGAGCTGGCCGAACCACGGTTCGATCGCGTCGAAGACCTTGTCCCAGGTTTCGTGGAGCGGCTCGAAATCCTGCTCGCACAGATTGTGGAAGTGGATGCCGTCGACCTGCTCCATGATCTCGGGCGTGAGCTGGTCGATCGGGAAGCCGAGACGGCTGCCGGGGCTGGAGGGATCGTAGCGCGGCACTTCGCCTGTGGGATGCTGCGGATTGATGCGCAGGCCCACGTCGAAGCTCTGCCCTGCCGCGCGCGCCGCCTCGAGGATCAGCGAGGCGCGTTCGAGCTGGCCGGGGGAATTGAAGATCACATGGTCGGACAGGCGGCAGACCTCTTCCAGTTCCTCCGGCTTGTAGGCGGCGGAATAGGTGGCGATCTCGCCGTCGTAGAATTCGGAAGCGAGCCGGGCTTCCCAAAGGCCCGAGGTGCACACGCCGTCGAGATACTCGCCGATGATCGGCGCGGTGGCCCACATGGAGAACGCCTTCAGAGCGGCGAGCACCTTGATGTCGGCGGCATCGCGGATGTCGGCGAGCACCTGGCAATTGGCGCGCAGCTTGGCCGCATCCACCACGAATGCGGGGCTGTCCACGCGGGAGAGGTCGAAATGGGCAAAGGCCCCCGGGTCGCCGGCTTTGGTTTCCATGGGGCGCGACTTAGGGTGCGCAGGGGCCGAGGGGAAGAGGCTAGTCGCCCGCCCCGCCCGCAGGCGCATCCACGCCGAAGCGGATCACGCGGTTGCCGTAGACGTCGATCATGTAGGCGCGCCCCGCACTGTCGAGCGCGATGTCGTGGCCGAGGCTCGCGCCCTCGCCCTCCAGAGCGAGGTCGAAGCTGCGCTCCACCGTGCCGTCGGGCCGGTAGACGCGGACCATGGCGCCGGTGCGGTCGAGCATGTCGCGCCCTTCGACCGCCAGCACCCAGCCCCCGCCGAGCGGTTTGACACTGTAGGTATGACCGCGCTCCAGCCCGCGCCACTGGCCGAGCGGTTCGCCTTCGGTCGAGAAGACGGAAATCCGCGCATTCTCGCGGTCCGCGACATAGACCCGCTCGCCATCGGTGGAGACGGCGTGGGGCAGGTCGAGTTCGCCCGCATCCTCGCCCGGACCGCCCCATTCGCCGAGGTATTTGCCCTCGCGGTCGAACAGCGCGACGCGGGTGTTCACATAGCCGTCTGCGACCAGCACCCTGTCACCGAGGAAATCGACGTCGGCAGGCCGTCCAAAGTGGCCGGAGTCCTCGCCGCTTTCGCCGCGCACGCCCATGACCAGCTCTTCCTCGCCGTCATGCGAGAAGCGCAGCACCTGTTCGCGCGCGACATCGGTGATCCAGATGTCGTCCTCTGCGTCCACCGACAGGCCGTGCGGCATGATGAACTGCCCCGCGCCCCAGCGCGCCAGCAACTGCCCTTCCTGCGAGAACATGAAGACCGTGTCCTCGGCAATCGGCTTGGTGGTGAAAGGCTCTTCCCATTCGCGGCCCGCGCGGTGGAGCACGAAGACGTGGCCGTGGCTGTCGATATCGACCGCGCTCGGCTGGCCGAAAATCGCATCGGTTGGGATCGAGGGCCAGTCGGCATCGACTTCAGCGCGTGGCGCTTCCTCGCGCGGGGCGCTGGTGCAGGATGCCAGCAACGCGGCGCCGATGATGACGTGAAATCCCCTCATGGGAGGGGAGGATTACGCGCCTGCCGCCCCGCCGCAAGCCCGAACACGAAAAAGGGCGGGAATGGCCTTCGCCGCCCCGCCCCCTTTTCTCCTGGCGAAAAGGATTACTTCTCTTCGTCCGCCCGGTAGACCAGCGCCCGCACGGCTCCTTCGTAGGAGAAACCGCGCGACATCATCGCTTCGTGCCCGCTGCGCCAGTTGGACGCACCGAAACCGGTGTAGATGGTGGTGACCGAGGTGCCGGCCACGATGGTGTCGTGGCTCTGCCCGATGGGTTCGGGATCGACCGTCACCAGCGCGTAACGCTCGTTCTCCTGCGGCACGAACTGTACCGACAGGAGGCCCGGGCGGAACATATACTGGTCGCGCGCGAAGGAGCGGGTTTCCGCGCCTTCGGCATCGAGCAGCACCACCCGCGGCGAAAGCACGCGGGCCAGTTCCAGACCCGCACCCAGTTCCACCATCTTCGTACGGCCGGCATCCGGCAGGGCAAAGACCATGTAGGGCGCGGAAACGCCGTTGCGTTCGAGGCACGGACCGGACGCGGAGAGCTGGCTGTCGAGCACCCAGATCTTCTTGTCCTTGTCCGGCGTCAGGCTGACTGCCGTCACCGTTTCCGGCGTCGAGACGCAGTCCGCCCGGTCGAACGACAGCGTTGCCGGCTGGATCGGCACCGTGGTCGCGCAGCCGGCCAGCATGGCCGAGGCTGCTGCCAGAAGAAGCAGTTTGGTCCGCATCGCGGCCTCCCTTACTTCATCAGGCGGACAGCGGCGTCTGCAACCTGCTTGAGCGCATCGTCGATACCTTCGGCGAGACGCTCGGGCTGCGAGATCATGTCCTCACGGTTCTGGAACACGAATTCCGGATTCGGCGCGAGCGTGACGATGCCTGCCTGCGCGTCGACCGGATTGTAGACGATGCGGTTTTCCATCAGCGTCTTGCCGGTCGCTGCATCGACCATCTTCACGTCGGCCGCGACCGTCGGACGCCACATCTGGTTGCCCGCGTTGACATAGCCGTAGCCGGTCACGTTGAAGTCGATCAGTGCCTGCGCACCGGCGGGTGCCACCGGATACTTTTCAAGGAAAGCGCGCTTTTCGCGGTCCGGACCCTGAAGCATCGCGCCCTTGATGCCGGCATCGGCAAGCGCGCCGATCAGGTGGGCTTCGAACGTGGCTTCGGGCGTGTGGTTCACGCTGGCGAGCGCTTCGTTCACGCGATCCTTGCGCGAATCCTGCACACCGGCGTCGATCAGCGCGCCGAGCAGGCCGAAATTGCCCATGGTGGATGCCGCTTCGTAAGCGATCGCTTCGTCGGGCAGCGTGTCGTCGACGATGCCGACCGACGTCACCGGAACGGCAGGCGCGGTATAGGGCGTGCCGACATAGGGCGACGCGCAGGCGCCAAGGCTCAGCAGCCCGAGGGCTGCGATAGATTTTTTCATGGAAGTACGTCCCCTTAAAACCGGGCGAATTATTCCGTCCCGGTGTCCCTGTTAGACGCGCGCAGGTATATATACTCGCCAAATCCGGTCAATCGTATTCACGCAAGTATTCGGGGCAGAAAAAAGCCGGCGTGACCGTAAGGACACGCCGGCTTTAACTTGGGTTAAATTCCGCAAATACGGATAGGGCTAGAAATCGACCGGACCGTCCAGTTCCTTTACGTGCCACGGCAGGCCATGGGCATTGAGCATGTCCATGAATGGATCGGGGTCCATTTCTTCCATGTTGAACACGCCATCGCCGGCCCACTTGCCGGTGACCATCATGGCCGAACCGATCATCGCGGGTACGCCCGTGGTATAGGACACCGCCTGGTTGCCGGTTTCCTCGTAAGCCGCTTCGTGGCTGCAGATATTGTTGATGTAGAAGGTCTTCTCGCCCGACCCGTCGAGCGCCTCGCCGGTGGCGATGACACCGATATTGGTGTTGCCCTTGGTCGTTTCGCCCAGCGTTTCGGGCTTGGGCAGGACGGCGGCAAGGAACTGCAGCGGGATGATTTCCTTGCCCTTGTACTTGATCGGATCGATCCGCGTCATGCCGACGTTCTGCAGCACGGTCAGGTGCTTGATGTATTCATCGCCGAAGGTCATCCAGAAGCGCGCACGCTCCATCTCCGGATTGAACTTGGCGAGGCTTTCCAGCTCCTCGTGATACATCATGTACATGTTCTTGGGGCCGACGCCTTCGAAGTCGAATTCGACCTTCTTCGCCATCGCCGGGGTTTCGACGAATTCGCCGTTTTCCCAATGACGCGCGGGCGCGGTCACTTCGCGGATGTTGATTTCGGGGTTGAAGTTGGTGGCGAAGGCCTGGCCATGATCGCCGCCGTTGCAGTCAAGGATGTCGAGCTGGCGGATGGTCTTCAGCTTGTGCTTCTTCAGCCACATGGTGAAGACGCTGGTGACGCCCGGATCAAAGCCCGAACCCAGCAGCGCCATCAGCCCTGCTTCCTTGAAGCGGTCGTGATAGGCCCACTGCCAGTGGTATTCGAACTTGGCCTCGTCCTTGGGCTCGTAGTTCGCGGTGTCGAGATAGGACACACCCGCCTCGAGGCAGGCGTCCATGATCGGCAGGTCCTGGTACGGCAGCGCGAGGTTCACGACGAGGCTCGGCTGCACCTTGCGGATCAGATTGACCATCGCCGGCACTTCCTCGGCATCGATCTCGTAGGTCGCCACGTCGACGCCCGTGCGGTCCTTCACCGAAGCGGCGATCGCATCGCACTTGCTCTTGGTGCGGCTGGCCAGGTGGATATCGGTGAAGATGTCCTTGTTCATCGCCATCTTGTGAACGCAGACCGAGCTTACGCCGCCTGCCCCGATGACCAGTACTGTCGACATGATGGAAACCTCTTGGATGAATTCGATTCTCGCGCGCCCTCTAACGCAATGCCCGTGATGCGCCAAACGATCCGCGAAACCTGTTTCCTAACGCGTGCGGCGCAGCGATAGTCGCGCCATGGCGAAACTGCGAAATCCTGCCCTGCCTGCGTTGATGCACCGCTTTGCGCAGGCGCGCGCTTTTCTTCTCCAGGACCGTGTTCCATGTGTTCCATCCTGTATGCCATGCCGAGGGAGTATCCGACTTTGACCGAGCAGCGCGAACCGACCCGCGACGGCGTGCTGGCAGCCGCCCGCTCCATCGCCGCGATCCTTCCCCCGGCGCCGCTGCTGCCGGTCGAGATCGGGGGCGTCACGGCCCATGTGAAAGCAGAGAGCCTGCAACCGGTCGGCGCCTTCAAGATCAGGGGCGGCTGGTGGCGCCTGTCCAACCTTACCGAGGAAGAGCGGGAGCGCGGCGTGGTCGCCGTCTCCTCCGGCAATCATGCGCAAGGGGTTGCCTGGGCGGCACGCCGCCTGGACATCGCCGCGACCATCGTGATGCCGCGCAATGCGCCCAAGGTGAAGCTGGAGGCGACCCGCGCGCTGGGGGCCGAAATCGTCCTCTACGAACGCCCCGGCGAAGACCGCGACGAGGTTGCCGCCAAGCTCGTAGCGGAACGCGGCAGCGTGCTTGTGCACGCTTTCGGCGATCCGTGGGTGATCGAGGGCCAGGGCAGCGCGGGCGTGGAGATCGAGGCGCAGCTCGGCCATGCGCCTTCGCGGCTGGTCGTGTGCTGCGGCGGCGGAGGCCTTGCAGCAGGCCTCGCCCTCGCTTGCCCCGAAAGCGCGATCCACGTGGTCGAGCCCGAAGGCTGGGACATGGTCGGCCGCTCGCTGGCAGCAGGCGAGATCGTACGGGCCGGAGCGAACCCGCCGGCCACCATCTGCGATGCGCTGCAGCCCGATGCGACGAAGCCGATCAACCTCGCCGTGCTGCAAGGCCGCGCAGAGCCGGGCGTTGCCGTCACCGACGAGGAAGTGCGTGCAGCCCAGCGTTTCGCCTTTGCGAAGCTCAACCTTGTGGTCGAACCGGGCGGCGCAGCAGCGCTGGCAGCAGCGCTGGCGGGCAAGGTGCCGGTGGATGCGGACACGGTGATCATGGTGACGGGCGGCAATACCGACGCCGCCAGCTTTGCCGCCACGATAGGTGGCGATTGACAACCGGCAGCAGGCAAAGCACCTCTGGCGTCCTTACAGGGAGGGAGTTTCACTGATGCAGGCTCAAATGCTCGCACCGGCTGCGGTGCTCGTCGTATGGTCGCTGGCCATGCTGTTCTGGACGGCGTTCACGCGCTTTCCCGCCATGAAGAAGAGCGGGATGGACCTCGCCAACGCCAAGCCGGGCGGCCGCGGGCAGGACCTCGAAGGCGTCGTTCCGGACAAGGTCCAGTGGAAATCGCACAACTACGCCCACCTGATGGAACAGCCAACGCTGTTCTATGCCGTCACCATGATCATCGCGCTGATGGGAGCAGCCGCCGGTGACGTGACTGCGGCGTGGATCTACGTGGGCCTCAGGGTCATCCACTCGGTCTGGCAGGCAACCGTGAACGTGGTGTCGGTGCGCTTCATGCTGTTCATCGCATCGACGCTGGCGCTGCTCTACCTCGCCTATCGCGCGCTCGCGCTTACCCTCTTCGCCTGATCGGGAGAAGCATGATGGATATCGCCCATTCGCCCATCCTCCAGCCCGTCGTGATCCTGTTTGCCTGGACCATGGTGATGTGGATCTGGATGTACGCCACCCGCATTCCGGCAATGAGCCGCAATCCCAAGCTCGACCCGGTGAACATGGTCGGCTCGACCGGCGCGGGATTGCGCGCCGAACTGCCGGACAAGGTCAACTGGAAGGCCGACAACTACAACCACCTGCACGAGGCGCCGACCGTGTTCTACGCGGTCGCCCTGGTGCTGGCGATCACCGGTTGGGGCGTCGGGATGAACGCGCTTCTGGCGTGGATCTACGTCGGGCTGCGCATCATCCACTCGCTCGTCCAGGCGACGAGCAACAGGGTGCTGGTGCGCTTCGTACTGTTCGCCCTGTCGAGCGTGGTGCTGATGGCGCTGATCTTCCACGCCGCCATCGTGACGTTCGACATCCACTTCTGACGCCGGAAAACGGGGCGGCGGGGCTTACTCCGCCGCTTCGCGCTCCGCGACGTCCAGCGTGGCGAGGAAGCGTTCCGCATCGAGCGCTGCCATGCAGCCCGTTCCGGCTGCGGTCACCGCCTGGCGATAGGTGTGATCCATGACGTCGCCGGCCGCGAAGACGCCGGGGATCGAGGTCTTGGGGGTGCCCGGTTCGACGACAAGATAGCCGCTGTCGTCCATCGGCAGCTTGCCCTTGAACAGTTCGGTCGCCGGCGCATGGCCGATGGCGACAAAGGCCCCGTCGCAGGAGAAGTTGCTGTCCTCGCCCGTCACGGTATCGCGGAGCCGCAGGTGCGACAGAGCGCCGTTCTCGCCGGCCTCGAAGCTCTCGACCGTCTTGTTCCACAGGACCGAGATCTTGGGATGGTTGAGCAGGCGGTCCTGCAGGATCTTCTCCGCCCGCAGCTCGTCGCGGCGGTGGATCAGCGTCACGTCATCCGAATGGTTGGTAAGGTAGAGCGCTTCCTCGACCGCGGTATTGCCGCCGCCGATCACCGCGACCTTCTTGCCGCGGTAGAAGAACCCGTCGCAGGTCGCGCAAGCCGATACGCCCTTGCCGCCCAGTTCCATTTCGCCCGGAACGCCGAGCCACTTGGCCTGTGCCCCGGTAGCGATGACCAGCACGTCTCCGATGTATTCGTCGCCGCTGTCACCGATCGCGCGGAAGGGCGATCCGTTGGCAAGATCGACCTCGACGATCGTGTCCCACATCATGCGCGTGCCGACATGCTCGGCCTGCGCTTTCATCTCTTCCATGAGCCAGGGGCCCTGGATGACGTCGCGGAAGCCGGGATAGTTCTCGACATCGGTGGTGATCGTCAGCTGCCCGCCGGGCTGGAGGCCCTGCACCACGATCGGTTCCATCATCGCGCGCGCGCCGTAAATGGCGGCGGAATAGCCGGCAGGGCCGGAGCCGATGATGAGCATCTTGGTGCGGTGGGTAGCCATGGGTCAGTCTCTGTTGGTCTGGGTAGAAATCGAAGGCGCTATATGGGGAGTGATCGCCCCGGTGTCACGCCAGGTAGGCGCTGCGGAGGCGTTCACGCACAGGCTCATCCACACCTAAGACACCGCTAATGAAGGCATCGAGCGAGCCGTGGTCCGCCTCGACCTCGCGCCAGAAGGTGTGAAGGTAATCCTCATGCACCCCGAGCAGCGCCTTGACCGCGGCATCGTCGAGCTTACGGCCGAGCCTTTCCTCGATACCCGGGACGGACTGGGCGGCAAGCACGTCCATGCTGGGTGCTTCGTTGGTGCGCAGGAATTCGGCCATCTGCCGGTCCCTGTCGACCCCGAGGATGTGCAGGAGAAGCATCGCCGCCACGCCCGTGCGATCCTTGCCCGCGAAGCAATGGACGAGGCTTGCCCCTTCGCGTTCCGCCAAGATGCGCAAATAGCGGCCGAACATGTCGATCATGGCCGGGTTGCGCGGCATGCGCGTGTATACTGCCATCATCCGCTGGCGGGCGAATTCGGCCGTGGTCGTGTGTTCGTCGACATCCATGTGCGGCGGGCTCGAACTGGTCTCGCCCTCGTAGAACACGACCTCGCCGTCGAAGCCTTCCACCCGGCGGCAAGGATGGCGTTCACGCTCGCTCTCGCCGCGAAGGTCGATGACGGTGCGGATATGGAGGTCTGCGATCGCCCGCAGGTCGGCATCGCTCGCATCCACGTGCTGGCCCGAACGCCACAGCAACCCGCTTTTCACTCGCGCACCCTCGCCGGTCTCCCACCCGCCGTAGTCGCGGAAGTTGTGAATGCCGTCGGTGCTGATGAAGGGATCGCGAATCATGCCGGCGGGTGTGGCAGGCGCAGGCGCGCCCCGCAATGCGCGGCTAGTGGCAAACGCGTAAGCGCGCGGAAGGGATGATTTGGGGCTTGCGCGGCTATCGCGGCGGCGGACCGGGAACAGGGAAGCTGGAGAATTCTGAATGGCGCGCATCCTGATAGTGGACGACGATGAAATCGTTGCCGACATGGCGAGCAAGCTCTTGTTCGATGCAGGCCATGTCTGCGGCTGGGTTGCCGATGGTGAACGCGCGCTCGAGATCCTCCGCTGGCGCAGGCCCGACCTGCTGCTGCTCGACCATGACATGCCCGGCCTGACCGGAGCGCAGGTCCTGCGCTCGCTGCGCAGTTCGGCGGAGACCTACGACCTGCCCGTGATCATGTTCACGGGCCTGACCGGCGCGGAGGACGAACAGTACGCCTATTACAACGGCGCCCAGGCCTTTATTCGCAAGCCCTTCAACGCGAAGATGCTGCTGCACGAGGTCAACCTCGTCCTCAAGGCGAGAGCCGAGCGACCGCAACATCGCTCGCTCAGCGAACATCTCGAACAGGCAGCAGGTCGCTGGCGGGACTCGCCCGAAAAGCGGATAATGCTCTAGCGCGCGCCTGCCGCATCGAGATCGCGCAGGAAGTCCTCAGTCCAGGACTGGACGTTGTCGTCGCGCACCGTGCCGATCAATTTCCCGTACCGCTCCCGGCGCTCCGCCAAGGGCATATCGAGCGCGATGCGGATCGCGTGTGACAAATCATCCGGGCTGTGCGGATTGACGAGGACGGCGTCACCCAACTGGGCGGCCGCCCCGGCAAAACGCGACAGGATCAGGACGCCCGGATCCTCGGGATCCTGCGCCGCCAAATATTCCTTGGCCACCAGGTTCATCCCGTCACGCAGGGGGGTGACGAGTCCGATCTTCGATGCCCGGAAGAAACCGAACAGTTCCGCGTGGCTGTAGCCGCGGTTCACGTAGCGCACCGGGACGAGGTCGACCTCGCTGCGAGCGCCGTTGATGTGGCCGGCCTTACGTTCGAGAAGGGCGCGGATTTCCTTGTAGCTCTCGACGTCCTCGCGGCTGGGTGGCGCCACCTGTACAAATACAAGATCGCGCACCCGGTCCGGATGCCGGTCGAAGAAGCGCGAGATTCCGTCGAGCCTTTCCGGTAGCCCCTTGGAATAATCCAGCCGGTCGACGCCGATCATGGCCGTGCGGTGGCGTGTCGAACTCATCAGGCGCTGCTGCGCCTGGCGCGCCTCACCCGTTTCACCAAGAGCGCTGAAGTGATCCCAGTCGATACCGATGGGATAGGCCCGCGCCACAGTCGTGCGGCCCTCGAGGGTCACCGCGCCGCTGTCGTCGTCGACCTCTGCCCCGAGCTCGGTGCGGCAGTAATGCAGGAAGCTTTCGAGCCATTCCTTGGTCTGGAAGCCGAGCAGGTCGTAGTGCAGCATTGTGCGCACCAGTCGCTCGTGAAAGGGCAGAGACACGAACAGCCGGGTTGGCGGCCACGGAATATGAAGGAAGAAGCCGATCCGGTTCTTCAGGCCCCGCGCACGCAGGCGTTCGCCGAGCGGGATGAGGTGGTAGTCGTGGATCCAGACGACGTCTTCCGGTTCCACCAGCGGTTCGAGCATCTGCGCGAAGCGTTCGTTGACGCGTTCGTATCCCTTGCCCGTTTCGCGTTCGTATTCGGCAAGGTCGAGGCGATAGTGGAACAGCGGCCAGAGCGTCGAATTCGCGTAGCCATTGTAGTATTCGTCGACATCACGTTTCGACAGGTCGATCGTGGCAGTGGTGACCCCGTCAGTGGTCTGGGTGGAGATTTCGCCCGTTTGCTGTTCGACTTCCTGTCCGCTCCAGCCGAACCAGACGCCGCTACGCTTTTTCAGGGCCGCATTTAAAGCCCCAGCCAGACCGCCTTGCGCCCCTGCCGCCCCGCGAGCCTTGGGGACAGCCACGCGGTTCGATACCACCACCAGGCGCGATGTCTCGCTCACGTCATCTCACCTCGCTCCAGGATTTGGACAGCAGGCCTGCCGAGTTGATAATACCGACTAGCGAGTAGGTCTGGGGGAAATTGCCCCAGAGTTCGCCCGTCTCGTAGTCGAGATCCTCGCTCAGTAGGCCTGAGCGGGTCGTGTGGCTCAGCATGGCGCAGAACAATTGCCGCGCTTCCTGGCTGCGACCGGTCAGGTAGAGAGCCTCGATCAGCCAGAAAGTGCACACGTTGAACGCGGTCTCCGGCGCCCCGAAATCGTCTTCCGCAGCATAGCGCAGCATGTGATCGCCACGCCGCAGGTCCCGTTCGACCGCGGCAAAGGTCTTCAGGAACCGCTCGTCATCGGGCTTCAGATATCGCAGTTCGACCATCTGGAGCAGGCTTGCATCGAGATAGTCGCTTTCGAAGCTGGCGCCGTAATGCTGGCCTTCCTCGCTCCAGGCATTGGCCTCGATCTTGGCGCGAATGGCCTCCGCGCGCTCCTTCCACAAGGCGGCTCGGTCGTCCTTGTCCAACTGCAAGGCGACGTTGGCAAGCCGGTCGCAGGCAGCCCAGCACATGACCGCAGAATAGGTGTGTACCTCCTGCCGCGTGCGGAATTCCCACAGGCCGGCATCCGGCTTGTCGTGCTTGGCCCAGGCCGCCTCGCCCACCTCTTCGAGATGCTCGAAATCGGTTTCGTCCGCCATGCGCAGCAATCGCGTATCGAAGAAGGCCTGCGCGGTCGGCATGACGATCTGGCCGTAACAGTCGTACTGGACCTGCTTGTAGGCCGCATTGCCCACTCGCACGGGCCCCATGCCGCGATACCCATGGAGATGCGGCGCGAAGCTTTCGTGCAGTTCCGCTTCGCCCATGACCGAGTAGAGCGGCTGGATCTGCCCGCCGCGCGCCTGGTCGATGATGTTGCGCAGGTAGGCGAGATACTTCTCGAGCACATCGAGCGCGCCCAGGCGGTTCAATGCCTGCACGGTGTAATAGCTGTCGCGGATCCAGCAGTACCGGTAGTCCCAGTTGCGCTCGCTACCCGGCGCTTCGGGCACCGAGGTGGTCAGCGCGGCCACGATCGCGCCGGTTTCCTCGTGCTGGCACAGCTTGAGCGTGATCGCGGAGCGGATGACCTCTTCCTGCCATTCGAGCGGTATGTGCAGTCCGCGGACCCAATGTTGCCAGTACTTGCGGGTATTGGCCTCCATTCGCCGCAATTCGCTTCTGAGGTTGCCCACGAACGGCTCGTCCGGGCCAAGGAAGAAATGCTGGTCGCTTTCCACGCGATAGCTTCGCCCTTCGAGCACGTAGCCGACCGGTGCATCGGTCGAGAGGCGCAGCGTTTCGTCGCCGATGCGATAGCGCACGTGATTGGTGCCGTTGGTCGTCGTCGCCTCGCCAGCCCCGTAGCCGTGCATCGGGGCCAGCCTGACACGGACCCGCGGTGCGCCGGCTATCGGCCGGATGATGCGAATGAATGCCACGGGGCGGTACATCCGGCCCGAACCTTCGAAACGCGGGGCAAAATCGGTGATTTCCAGCGCGCTGCCGTCCTCGGCCTCCAGCCGGGTCACGAGGATCGGCGTGTTGCGCACGTAATGCTGGGTGGCGGAAACCTGCCCTTCCAGTTCGAACCGCCAGACGCCCTGGTCCTGCCGGTCGCCGTTGAGGAGTGCGCAAAAAGCCGGATCGCCGTCTACCCGCGGGATGCATCCCCAGACGAAACCACCCGTCTCGTCGACGAGGGCGCTGACCTGGCAATTGCCGATGGGCGACAGTTCGAGCGAGCTTCCTATTTCTACAACTCCAGCCACTGGTGGACAGCGGTCACGCTGCCCAGGTGATAGCGCGCATTCTTGCTGGCCCGTTCGCCGACCGCAATGCCGAACCCTCCGCATTCGATTGCGGCGGCCATTCCGTCCTCGTCGGTCACATCATCTCCGATGAAGATGGGGCATGCTCCTGCAAAAGTCGTTTCCGCAAGGAAGGCACGCACAGCCGCTCCCTTGTTTGCCCCGGGCCTGACCAGTTCGGCTATGGCCTTGCCGGTCGTGACTTCGAGTTCGAACTGCGCAGCGACATGCCGTGCGAAATCCAGAACCGCCTCACCCATCTCTGGGTTCCGCCGGAAATGGAGCGCGCCGCCATGGCTCTTCTCTTCGTAGAGAAGGTCGTGCGCCGAAGCGAAGCCGCGGAGCTGCGCCACCGCGCCCGGCGGAAGCCCTTCCGGCTCGGGTCCGACAAGCGAACCGTCCGCCCGCCTTCGGGCAACTCCGTGCGACCCCGCGCGATACAGGCGCACATCGCCCAGATGGCGCTCGAGATCGTCCAGCGCACGCCCGGAAACCAGCGCCAGCCTTCCCTCCAGCCGGTCGCGCAAGTCGTGGAGCGAGCCAACCAGCGTTTCCGGTATGTCGATGAGGCCCGGCTCTGGGGCCAGTTCTACCAGCGTACCATCGAAATCGAGAAAGAGTGCCGCAGGGGCCTGCACCAGCAGGTCCGCAAGGGGCGGGGGGGATGGAAGCGAGGATTGGCTGGCCATCGCCACCCGACTTAGCGGCTGGTGCGCCCGGGTCAAATGCTCACTGCTGCGTATCGGCCGTGGCAGGCGACAGGATAAGGTTGCCATCCTCCACCCGCCAGCCCTTCAGGCGCGAGAGGAAGTTCATTCCCAGCACGTTGGTCCGGCCTAGATTGGGTGCGATAACTGCATCGAGCCCTTCGGCGCGGATGTTCCCGAAGGCCAGGCTGGGGACCGTGGTCAGGTCTGCGGTCACGGTGCCGTTAGCGGTGCCTAGCATGACGGGCAGCCCGCCCGGCCGAGGCTGAAGTCCCGCAGCTTCGGCAGACTCGGTCGAGAACGCCGTCAGCGTTGCGCCGGTGTCGACCATCAGCCGGGTCGGCACCCCGTTCACTTCGGCACTGAGCCAGAAATGGCCGTCCGGCGCCATGGGTATGACCGTTTCCGCCCCGACGATGCTCTGCTCGGGCAAGCCGATTTCGGTCATCGTGTCGAGCCGCGGATCGAAGCGGGCGATTTGCAGGAATACGGTTACGAGGATGCCGACAAGCGCCAGCGTGCTGAGCGTGCGCACGGCGCGCCCACCAGCCACTTCCCGCCGGAGCATGGCCGATCCGATCCAGCCGAGTAGCAGGGCCGCGACCGTGGCTACGAGGAGACCCGAGCGCGGAATCGCCCGGATAAGCTCAGCACCCGCGTCGATAATTGCCTGTGGCTCCATAGCTCTGTCCTAGCGCAGCATTGCTTGCGCCGCGATGACTGTCACGGGGCTTCACGCTGCTCGCTCGCCTGGGCCAAGGTAACGGAAAAGCGTTCCTCTTCGTCGGTCCATCGCTCGAGCGGGGTCCAGCCGCCAGCGAGCAGCATGAGATTTGCACTGCGCCGCGTGAACTTGTGGCTGTTCTCCGTGTGGATCGTTTCGCCCTTATCCATCGTGAACTTCTCGCCGGACACGGAAAACACGATGTCTTTCGTCGCCTCGAGATGCATCTCGATGCGGGCAAAATCATCGTTCCAGATGGCGCGGTGGACCAGGTCGCCGGTCGGAATAGTACCGTCGAGTTCGCGATTGATCCGCTCGGCAAGGTTGAGGTTGAAGCGGGCCGTAACGCCCTTCGCGTCGTCATAGGCCGCCTCGAGCACCGCCTGGTCCTTTACCAGGTCCATCCCGATCAGCAGCATCGGCCGTTCGCCCCGGCTGCCACGAAGTGTCGCACGCATCGAACGCAGGAGGTCGACCGCCGTACGCGGCACCATGTTTCCGATCGTGGAACCCGGAAAGAAACCAAGCTTCTTCAGCGGCGCGATGGCATCGGGCAGCTCCACCTCGCGCATGAAGTCCGCTTCTACCGGATGGACCGGCAATCCCGGAAACTTGCGCGCGAGGGCAGCAGAGGAAGAGCGCAGGAAATCGCCCGATATGTCCAGCGGGACATAGGCGCCCGGCTCGATTGCCGACAGCAGCAGCGGCGTCTTCACCGAACTTCCCGACCCGAACTCGACAACTGCCCTCCCCGGCCCGATCAGGCGACGGAAGTCCGCGCCATGGCTGCGCAGGATCTCCGTTTCGGCGCGGGTGGGGTAATATTCCTCCAGCCGCGTGATTTCTTCGAACAGGGCCGATCCCGCATCGTCATAGAACCATCGCGCAGGAACCGCTTTCTGGCGTTGGCGCAGGCCGGTCAGCACGTCGGCGCGGAACGCGCGGTCGACGCCATCCTCGTCCAGGTCGACGAGAGCGATCCCTTGTGTCGGCGTCATATGTCCCTCGCGAGCCTGAGGCCGGTGAACTGCCAGCGCTGGTGCGGATAGAAGAAGTTGCGATAACTCGCCCGTGAATGGCCGCGCACGGTTGCACAACTGGCGCCCTTGAGGACGAACTGTCCGCTCATGAACTTGCCATTGTATTCGCCCACAGCTCCCACTGCCGGCTGGAAGCTCGGATAGGGAAGATAGGCCGAGCGGGTGAATTGCCAGCAATCGCCGAACAGGCCGGTATTGCCGCGCGGTTGCGGGGGCGCAGCGGCATCGAGCTGGTTACCACCTGCCGGGTCATGCGCAGGCTCATCCCCTTCCTGGCCTCGGGCGATGGCTTCCCATTCGAACTCGGTCGGCAAACGGTTACCGGCCCAGGTCGCAAAGGCGTCGGCCTCGAAATAGGAGATATGAGTGACAGGCGCGGCAGGATCGCGATCCTGCCAGCCACAGTGCGTGAAATGCCGGTCGTCGGCCCAGTAAAGCGGCGCAGCGATGCTGTTCTCGCGCACCCAGGCCCACCCATCCGATAGCCACAGGCTTGCCGTGCGATAGCCGCCGTCCTCCATGAACTCGGCCCATTCGCGGTTTGTCACCAGGCGCGACGACAATTCGAACGGCTGGAGCAGCACGCGATGCGCCGGACCTTCATTGTCGAATGCGAAGCCATCTTCCTGGAAGCCGATCCGCGCGACACCGCCGGGATGCGAATACCATCCATCCTCGACCTTTGCCGCCCCCTGAACTGGTTCGGACCACATCGCGGGCCAGAGCGGGTTCTGGAAGAAAGCGTGCTTGATGTCGGTCAGCAGCAATTCCTGGTGCTGCTGTTCGTGCGCGATGCCCAGTTCGATGAGGGGGGCCAGCTCTTCACGGCTGAACAGCGGCTCCATCGCCTCGTCCACAATGGCCCGCCATTCGATGACCTGTGCCAGCGTTGGCCGAGACAGCATGCCTCGCGAGAAGCGGTTTATCCGGTCGCCTTCGGCTTCGTAATAGGAATTGAAAATGAACGGCCAGCTCTCGTCGAACAGGCGGTAGCCGTCCAGGTGGTCGCGCAGGAGAAAGGTTTCCCAGAACCATGTCGTGTGCGCCAGGTGCCACTTTGCCGGAGAGGCATCCTCCATCGACTGCAAAGTGGCATCAGCTTCGGACAGGGGCGCCACCAGCGCTTCGCTCAGCCTGCGGGTTTCCGCAAAGCGGGCTGCGAGCGCGGACGGGTCGCGCGCGATACTGGCAGCATGGGACGGAATCTGACCCCTCCCTCCATCAGATCGGATGCCGGAAATCGGCAGCTGAAGGCACCATGACGCATTTCGATGACAGTTTAAAGGGTTAGCCTCTATAATCGCTCCCGCAGCTAACCTATGATAACTTATGACCTTTCAGGCGGCACGGGCGACCTGGTTGCGGCCCGATCGTTTAGCCCCGTAAAGGCCAGCATCGGCCCGGGCAAAGAGTGAAAGAGCGCCCTCGCCCGGTTCATGGGTCGCGTGGCCGGCGCTGATGGTGACATCGGGAATGGGCTCCGAATGGGTGCCCGCCTCGACCGCCCAGCGCAGGCGTTCTGCTGCATCGAGTGCTTCCCTCTCGTCGCAATCGGACAGCAGCCACAGGAACTCCTCTCCGCCGATCCGGCCAACAAGATCGCCGTCCCGCGCATGACGCAGAGCGATCTGGGCTACCCTGACAAGCACCTTGTCGCCAACTGCATGGCCATTGCGGTCGTTTACACTCTTGAAGTGATCGATATCGAACATGACGATCGAGAACGGCTTGCCCGATCCCGCCGCATCGAGAAGGGCACGGTCGAGCGCTGCCATGATCGCCCTCCTGCTCGCCAGTCCGGTGAGGGCATCGGTATCAGCCTCGCGCCGGGCCTCTTCCGCAAGCCGCAATGCTCGCGCCTTTTCTTCTTCGACCTGCTGCACGATCGCGTAATCCTCGGTGGCATCGCGTACGACCATCAGGACGCGCTCGATCTCGCCATCGGGTGAGAATACATTAAGCGCACGGGCTCTCAGTATGCGGGCCTCGCCGTCCGGCTGCATCAGTTCGAACTCGGCTGCATAAGGCTCCCGATCGGTAGCGTGCGCGGCCAAGGTCACTTCCAGCTGCATCATTCCGTCAGGCATCAGGCGCGCGAGAACTTCATCGGTCGACGCGATATCATGCGCCAGCCCCGCGATCTGGCACATTTCCTGCGACCAGAGATGCCGGCGGTCCGGCCATTCGATGCACCAGCGCCCAACCCCTGCCAGGCCCTCGACCGCCTCCAGATGCCGGATGTCACGTTCGAGTACGCGGTTCCGGCGATCCAGCTGGCATGTGCGGCGCAGGTGCCGTGCAACCAGCAGACCCAGACCGCAGCAGGCAAGGACGATCCCTGCCACTGCAGAACGCTGGTAGAATACCAGCGCAAGAAGGACCCCACTCCAGCCGATGGCGAACAGGGCCATGCCGGAGCGCGGGGCGGTCGGGGTTTCGAGTGATCGGGTGGTCCGTGCCATGGCATGATGCATGGCACGGGCCCCGATAATGCTGGGCGAAGAGGGGCTAGGTAGGAATGCCTAGCGCGAACCCCTAAGCAGCGTCCGCCTTCAGCTGGTCCTGTTCCGCGTTGAGCGTCTCGGCGATCAGGAAGGCCAGTTCCAGCGACTGGGCAGCGTTGAGGCGCGGATCGCAATGCGTGTGATACCGGTCCTTCAGCGCTTCGTCCGTGATGGCGATGGCCCCGCCCACGCACTCCGTCACGTCCTGGCCGGTCATCTCGACATGGATGCCGCCAGGGTGCGTTCCTTCGGCGCGGTGGACGGCAAAGAAGCCTTTCACCTCGGTGAGGATGCGGTCGAAGGGCCGCGTCTTGTAGCCGCTGTCCGACTTCACGACATTGCCGTGCATCGGGTCGCAGCTCCACACCACCGGATGGCCTTCTGCCTTCACCGCGCGGACGAGGCGCGGCAGGCCGTCTTCCACCTTGTCGTGGCCGAAGCGGCTGATCAGCGTAATCCGGCCGGGCTCGCGCGCCGGGTTGAGCGTGTCGAGCAGGCGCAGCATCGTGTCGGTTTCGAGGCTCGGTCCGCACTTCATGCCAAGCGGATTGCCGATACCGCGCGCGAATTCGACGTGGGCGCTGCCTTCGAAACGCGTGCGGTCGCCGATCCAGACCATGTGCGCGCTGGTGTCGTACCAGTCACCCGTCAGGCTGTCGCGGCGAGTCAATGCCTGCTCGTACGGGAGCAGCAGCGCCTCGTGGCTGGTGTAGAAGCTGGTGCCCTGCAGTTGCGGCACGGTTGCGGGATCGATCCCGCAGGCTTCCATGAAGTCGAGCGCTTCGCCGATCCGGTCGGCAAGGTCGGCGAACTTGTCGGCCCAGGGGCTGCGGCCCATGAAGTCGAGCGTCCACTGGTGGACTTGCCGCAGGTTCGCATAGCCACCACCGGCGAACGCGCGCAGCAGGTTGAGCGTGGAGGAGGCCTGGAAATAGGCACGGACCATGCGCTGCGGATCGTTCGTCCGGCTGGCAGGATCGAAATCGATGCCGTTGATATTGTCGCCGAAGTAGCTCGGCAGGGTCATATCGCCCTGCGTTTCCGTGTCGGAGCTACGCGGCTTGGCGAACTGGCCTGCCATGCGTCCGACCTTCACGACCGGCTTCTTGCTGGCAAAGGTCATGACGACCGCCATCTGCAGCAGCACGCGGAAGGTGTCGCGGATGTTATTCGGGTGGAATTCCGCAAAGCTTTCGGCACAGTCGCCGCCCTGCAACAGGAAGGCCTTGCCTTCGGCCACTTCGGCGAGATCTGCCTTCAGTGCACGCGCCTCTCCGGCGAAGACCAGCGGCGGGTGGCTCGACAGAGCCGTCGTCGCTTCCTCCAGCGCGGCGGGGTCTTCGTAGCGCGGCAGGTGCCGTGCTTCGAACGCCTGCCAGCTATCGGGTGCCCATTCGCGTGCCATTACTCATCCATTCTTCGTTACGTGCGGTCGGTGACAGAGCCGCATCGGCCCTTTTCGCGCAAGCAGCATAAACTTGGCCAGCGCAAAAGCGCGATTGCCGTGATCGGTCGTTAGCGGCCGGTGACAGTCGTCCTGGCAGAGGCCGTCGCCAGCTCCTGGCCTTGCGGAATGACGGCCATGCGCCAGCCGGAAGTGCCGCCGAAATATTCCTGTGCCAGCGCCAGCATGATGTCCGGACTGGTCTGCGAATAATCGTTCAGGAACCCGCGCAGTGCCTGCATTCGCCGGGGATCGACCGTGGAATTCTCCAGCTCGAGCAGGAAGAAGTAGTTCCCGCTCGAAATCCGCTCGTAATAATTGCGCAGCGGTTCGGTGGCCTCTGCCAGCTCTGCCGCCGTCGGCGGGGTCTGGGTGAGCTCGCGCGCGATCCGGTCGGTTTCCGCGAAGAATGCCGGCACGTCGCCCGGGCGCAGCTGGGCCAGCGCGGTGATCGTCCCGCCGCTTTCCACATCGGTCGGCCAGTCGAGCCGCACAACCGGTGCATAGCTGGCACCAGCGCGCTCGCGCATGGCATCGCGCAGGCGGTTGTTGAACACCTCGGTCAGGATCGCAAGCTGGCGGGACTTGCGGATTTCACCCGGCCCGGCACCAGCCGGCCACGCCATCACGGCCGCGGCCTGGTCTGCTTCGCCCTGGTGGTAGCGCACCTGCGTGGCGCCCGGCTGGGCGAAACCGATTTCGCGGGCCAGTGCGGTCGCGGGGATCGCTTCGCGAGGCGGCAATGCGCCAAAGGTCCGGCGCAGGGTCTCGACCGCTTCCTCCTTGTCGTAGTCGCCGAAGATCAACACCTCGACGGGCCCTTGCCCCAAGGCCTTCGTCCAGCCCTCGCGGAACTGGTCGAGGGTGACCCCTTCCAGCATGTCCGGCGTCGGTGTCAGGAAGCGGCGGTCCTGCCCGTAGAGGTAATATTCAAGGTCGCGGTTGATGACGCCTGCCGGGTTCGATTCGTAGCTCTGGTAAGCGAGCCTTCCGGCGGCCTTGGCCCGGGCCAGCGGTGCCGCATCCCAGCGCGGCATACCGAGCTTGGCAGCGAACAGGTAAAGCTGGTCGGCAAGATCCTGCTTGCGGGTCTGGGCCGCGAAAGTGAACGCGCCTTCGCCGATGCCGAATTCGAAACCGAGCTTGCGGCCCGTTGCGAGCCGGTCAAGATCTTCCTGGTTTAACTCACCGAGGCCGGACTGGATGAGAGCGCCCTCGCCCAGCTGGATCAGGGCAGCATCTTCAGGCCCGAAGGCGCGAAGCCCTGCGCCGAAGCGGACCTTCACCGCGATGCGCCCGGGCTCGTTCTCATTGGCCAGCAGGAGCGCCTTCACGCCATTGGCGAACTCGATCCGCTCGACATCACCCAATGTGTGCGGTGCCCGCGCAACGATAGTCCCCGGTTCGCCGACGGGCGGCAGTTCGTCGAAGGAGATGGACTGCGCAGCCAGCCGCGCATCGCCTGCGCTTTCGACGGGTTTGGAAAGTGCCGCCACGACGCCCGCCTTACTGGCTTCGTTGGCATCGGGCGTGATGTAGGTGGCGCGGATGACATCGCCGTCGAAGAGCTTGCGGGTCGCTTCCAGCACGTTCGCGGGGTCCGACTTACGCCGCATCGACTTGAAGACCATCAGGAAGGTTTCGGGCGCCGCAATCGCTTCGCGAATATCGACCGCGTTCACGAGGTCGTCGGCATAGCCCGATCCCGCAAGCACCGAACGCTGCTCGACGAGGTTGGCGTAACCAACCTCCATCTCGTCGAGTTCGCGCTCCATTTCCTCGCGCGTCGGCGGGTTGGCGAGGGCGTCCGCGATGACCGAGCGCACATCCGAAAGGGCTGCCTCCCAGTCCTGCGTCAACGGTGCGAACTGGACCAGCGTGGCATGGGTCGACCGGCTGATCTTCGCCTCGCTGGCCTGCGCGTAGAGGAAGCTGCCGCCAGCGCGGGCGCGCGCTTCAAGGCGGCGATTAATAAGCTGGAGGGCAAGCTGCTCGCGCAGGCGCCCCTCGTTGTAGACGATGGTGTCCTGCACCTGCCGCCACGGACGGAAATAGCCATAGGTGAAAGCTCGCGGCAGGGTCGGCTCGACGATTACCGCCACCTCGCCCACCGGATTTTCCGCGTCCGCACCAGCGGGCGCGACGGGATCGCCGAAATCGGGGGCGGGTGCCGCCTTGCCGGTCGCTTTCCAGTCGCCGAAATACTTCTCGATCAGCGAGGCGAACAGGACGGGATCGAGATCGCCGACGACCGAGATCACGGTGTTTTCCGGGCGATACCAGCGGTCGTAGAATGCCTTGACCGATTTGCCGTTTGCACTGCGCAGACTTTCCTCGGTCCCGATCGTCAGGCGTTCCGCGAGGCGCTGGCCGGCAAACAACGTCTTCATCGAGGCCTCGGACACACGCTCGCCCACTCCGCCGCGCTCGCGCTTCTCGGCAAGGACGATGGGCACTTCGGTGCGGACGTTGCCGTCTGACAGGACCGGTGCTCGCACCATGCCGGACAGCAGTTTCATGCTCTCGTCGAGCTTGGCCGGATCGATGTTCGGCAAATCGAGCTTGTAGACCGTGTGGGTCGGGCTGGTTTCGGCATTGGTGTCACTGCCGAAGGTCGCGCCGAGCCGCTGCCAGGTCGGGATCGCCTCGGAGATACCGAGATACTTGCTCTCGCGGAACAGGAGGTGCTCTAGCAGGTGGGCATAGCCGAGCTCGCTGTCCTCCTCGTAAAGGGAACCCGCATCGATGCGCACGCGGATAGACACCTGGCCGGGCGGAACACCGTTCTCGCGCACGCCATAACGAAGTCCGTTATCAAGCTCGCCGAACAGCCATTCCTTGTCACGGGGGACATCGCTGCCCTCGTAGATCCACGGCACCTCCCCTTCGGCCTGCAGCGAGGCGGGCCTTGGCGCATCTTGCGCCACCAGCGGCTGGGCGGCGAGAAACGCGAGGGGAAGGACGAGCGCGAAACGCCCGGCGGCGCGCGGGAAATCGGTCATGCCGGGCATATAGGGGGCGGCGAAGTGAAGGACCAGTGAACACTGGCAATTTCGCAGCTTTGCTTGCCGTTGGCCCCTCGGCCTCCTACATCGCGGCCATGTTCATAGAGACCGAAACGACTCCCAATCCGTCCAGCCTGAAGTTCCTTCCGGGCGAAACGGTCATGGGCCATGGCACCCGCGAATTCGCCACCCCCGAAGCAGCCGAGGCAAGCCCTCTCGCCCAGGCTATTTTCGACACCGGCGAGGTCACCAATGTCTTCTTCGGAGCCGACTTCGTGACTGTGACCGCTGCGCCGGGCTCCAGCTGGACCGATCTCAAGCCGCAGGTGCTTTCGATCCTGCTCGACCATTTCGTCTCGCAAGCACCGCTTTTCGTGCCGGGTAGCGCGGGCGGGATCAGCGTTCCTGCCGAGGACGCGGACCTGATGGTCGAGGAACGGGCCGAAGATGCAGACATCGTCGCGCAGATCAACGAACTGCTCGAAACCCGCGTGCGTCCGGCGGTTGCCGGTGACGGCGGGGACATCCAGTATCGCGGCTATCGCGATGGGGTCGTCTACCTCCAGATGCAGGGAGCCTGTTCGGGATGCCCGTCTTCTTCGGCGACGCTCAAGCACGGCATTGAAGGCCTGCTGAAACATTACGTGCCCGAAGTGGTTGAAGTCCGCGCCGCCTGACCTTTTCCTGTTTCCTGACGCGAGTTCCCTTCATGACCACACAGTTCCACGACACCGTCCTCGGCGCCGAAGCGCTCGACCAGCTTTTCCGCGAAGCCCGCAGCTACAACGGCTGGTTGCCCAAAGAGGTATCGGACGACCAGATCCGTTCGATCTACGAGCTGCTGAAGATGGCGCCGACGTCTGCGAACATGCAGCCCGGCCGCTTCGTCTGGGTGAAGTCAGACGATGCCAAGCAGAAGCTTGCAGCCTGCGTCTCGGAAGGCAATGAAGCCAAGGTGCTGGCCGCCCCCGTCACCGTGATCATCGGCTACGACATCGACTTCCACGAGGAACTGCCCTGGCTGTTCCCGCACACCGACGCGAAAAGCTGGTTCGAAGGTGACGAAAAGGGCCGCGAACAGGGTGCATTCCGCAATTCATCGCTGCAGGGCGCGTACCTCATGCTGGCCGCACGCGCCGTCGGGCTCGACTGCGGCCCCATGTCGGGCTTCGACAATGCTGCGGTCGACAAGGCTTTCTTCGGCGACAACCCGCGCCACAAGAGCAATTTTATCTGCAGCATCGGCTATGGCGACCGCACGACGATCTTCGATCGCAGCCCGCGCCCCGATTTCGGCAAGTTCAACACCATCGCCTGACTTGAAGCGAACCGCAGGCTGAGGCAGGGCGCACGGCATGCGGATGCTGGCAATCGAGACTGCGACCGAAGCCTGTTCGGTAGCCCTGTTCGAGGACGGGGACGTTATCGGCTCGTTCCACGAGACGATCGGGCGCGGCCATGCCGAACGTCTGGTCCCCATGATCGCAGACCTTCCCGGCAAGGGCCGCGCGGACGAAATCCGTGTTTCGCTCGGCCCCGGCAGCTTCACAGGCGTTCGCATCGGGCTTGCCACAGCGCGCGCACTTGGCGTTGCATGGGGGACGCCCGTTCGCGGATATCCGACACTGGCGCTGGTCGCCGCGATGGCACAGGCCGAGACTGCCGGACCGATTACAGTCTGCATGAACGGCGGGCATGGCGAGTGGTTCTTGCAGGAATTCGCGGCAGACGGCTTGCCGGAAACGGAGGTCCGCTCGCTTGTCCCCGACGAGGCAAGGCTGGCGGCCCGCCATCCGGTAGTTGCAGGTAATCGCGCGGCGCAGCTGGTCGAAGGACTGGATGGCCCCCGTCGCGCGCTCGATATCCTGCCCGATGCACGCGGGGTCGGCTCGCTGGGCGAACGCCTGCTGACGGACCGGCTTTCCCCGATCTACGGCCGGCCGCCGGATGCGAAGCTTCCCGGCGCATGAGCGACATCGACAAGCTGATGGCCGTGATGGAGAGCGCCTTCGATCCCTATTGGCGCGAGGCGTGGACGCGCCGGCAAGTCGAGGATTCGCTTTCCCTTTCTTCGGGCTTCATGTTGCTGGCCGATCAAAACGGCGAGGCACCAAGTGAAGCGGCAGATGCAGCGGGATTTGTTCTTGCACGCAAGGTATTGGACGAAGTCGAACTTCTATTGATCGGCGTATCACCGGACATGCGGGGTCTCGGTATCGGCCGCATGTTGCTCGACCGGTTCTTCGAAGCATCCCGAAAGGCCGGAGCCGCCCGGGTTTTCCTAGAAATGCGCGCGAACAATGAGGCCGAAAGGGTCTACCTGGCCGCCGGATTCGAACCGATCGGTCGGCGCCGGGACTATTACCGCACGCTTGATGGCACCCCCATCGACGCGGTCACATTTGCCAAGTCATTGTAATTTCATAACCCAAGTAACGTCCAGTTGTATGGACGCGACAAAATTGTCGGTTTTATACAATCTCATGTAGACAGTCCGTAATGGTCGGCGTATCCCATAGAAAAGGGAGAAAGATGACTATGGACCACTTCGAAACCGATATGGCCGAAACGTTGATTACGCTTACCTCGGATATCGTTGCCGCGCATGTGAGTAATAACAGCGTGGCCGTCGACGACGTCCCGGCCCTGATTTCGAATGTCTATGCAGCGCTCGCCGGCCTCGATGGCACTTCGATCACCGAAGAAGCGCGTCCCGATCCTGCCGTTTCTGTCCGCGCGTCGGTCAAGAAAGACCACGTTGTCTGCCTCGACTGCGGCAAGAAGATGAAGATGCTCAAACGGCACCTTTCCACCGAACACGGCATGACCCCTGACGAATATCGTCAGCGCTGGGACTTGCCCGGTGACTATCCGATGGTCGCCCCCGACTATGCGGACACCCGCCGTGACTTGGCGAAGAAGATCGGCCTCGGCCGCAAGCCCGGCCAGAAGCGCGGACGCAAGAAAGCTGCGTAATCCGCATCCCTCGCTTGAGAACAGCGCCCCGGCCCGATAAGGGTGCGGGGCGTTTTTCATTGGGGAGCCCCTTTGCACCAGAAGATCGATCTCGAACAGCTTTGCGCTGACAAGGGCCTGCGCATCACCGAACAGCGGCGCGTCATCGCCAAGGTGCTGTCGGAAAGCGACGACCATCCCGATGTGGAAATGCTCCACGAACGGGCGAACAAGATCGATCCCGGCATCTCGATCGCGACCGTTTACCGCACGGTCCGGCTGTTCGAGGAAGCGGGAATCCTGGACCGCCACGATTTCGGCGATGGCCGCGCCCGCTACGAGGCCGCACCCGAAGCGCATCACGATCACCTGATCGATGTCGAAAGCGGCAAGGTCGTGGAATTCGTCGACCCGGAACTCGAAGCCCTGCAGAAGCAGATCGCCGAAAAGCTGGGCTACCGCCTCGTCGACCATCGCATGGAACTCTATGGCGTCCGCCTCGACCGCGAAAGCTGAGCGTCGCCTCGCGCGCTACACGGAGAAAAGGCTGGCCGCAGCGCGGGGCGAGAAAGTCCCGCTGACGATTGCCGGTTGGGTGCGCTTCATTGCACGCACCATCGCCATTATCCTGCTGCTGTTGCTGTTCGTGCCGCTGCACTATGCCTTCCGCATCCTGGCATACGGCTCGCCCTTCCCCATGCTGTTTCTGCGCTATACCGCCAGGGTCGTGGGCGCGCGGGTGGAGATCGTGGGCACCCCGCTGCGGCGGGACGTCTTCTTTATCGCCAACCATGTGTCGTGGATCGACATCCTCGCCATGGCGGGCGCGAGCGGGACGGCCTTCGTGGCCAAGTGGGAACTGAGCCAGGTCCCTGTGATCGGCTGGCTGTGCAGCCTCAACCGCACGGTTTTCGTGAAGCGCGAGAACCGGATGGGCGTGGCCGAGCAGATCAATGCCCTCAAGGAAGCGCTGGCCGACAACTGGTCGGTCACGGTCTTTCCGGAAGGCACGGTAACCGATGGACACTCCCTCCTCCCGTTCAAGTCCAGCATGATCTCGGTACTGGAGCCGCCGCCGCCCGGCGTCCTCGTGCAACCTGCGGTGGTCGATTACGGCGAGAATTCGGAAGAGATCGCTTGGATCGGCGACGAGACGGGCCTCCACAACGCCATGCGCATCATGGCCCGTCGCGGAACCTTCAAGCTGCGCATCCACTATCTGGAACCCTTCAGCCCCGAGGAATTCCACGGGCGCAAGGCGATTGCCGCCAAGTCGAGAGCCGAGATTGTCGAGCGGTTGGAGGCGAACCTCGGGAAGCCGCTGCGAGACTATCAGCACGTGGTCGACGCCGTGCGCTACAAGCCGCCGGCGAGCGAAACCGAGAGTTAGAGAGCGGCGTTTACCAGCCAGTCGTGGAACAGGCGCACGGGCCGTTCCTCGAGGGCGGTCGGCTTGCACACGAACCAGTAGCTGTAGGGGCTTTCGACCTCGACCCCGTAGAGGTCGGTCAGCCTTGTGTCGGCAGCACGGCGCAGGTGGTCGTCATGCATGATGGCGATACCCAGGCCCTGCGCGGCGGCTTCCAGCATCAGCTGACCGGAATCGAAGTGGTCGATCGCTGCAGGTTCAAGCTCGCGCAGGCCCAGTTCGTCCTTCCAGGCGACGAAGCTTTCGGGAAGGCCGTTGTGGATGAGGAATGTCTGGCGCGAGAGCGCCTCGATATCCGGTTTGTCGCCCAGCTTTTCCGCCAGTTCCTTGCTCGCGATGGCGTGGACCATGTTGTAGTCCAGCCGCACCGCGTGGAGGCCGCTTGCGGGCCCTCGCGACAGGATGATGGCTGCATCCAGCGTGTCGCCCACCCGGTCTTCAAGGTGCGGACCTGTATCGATATCGATATGCAGCAGCGGATGCCGCGCCCGCAGTTCCGCCAAACGCGGGAACAGGCGCTGCGAACCGAATAGGGGCAGCACGCCGAGATGAAGCCGCAGGACCGACAGGTTTTCCGACTGGCTTTCGACCGCACGGGCCAGCGCTTCGAGCTGGGGATGCACTGCCTCGTAGAAGGCGTGGCCGTCATCGGTCAGCTGCATCGATTGCCGCGCGCGAGTAAACAGCTTCTTACCGACGAAATCTTCCAGATTGCCGATGCGCCGCGAAAGCGCCGACGGGCTCAGACCGAGTTCGTCCGCTGCTGCACGTGCAGAGCCCAGCCGGACAGTGCGGACAAAGGCCTCCAGGGCGCGCAGCGGGGGAAGTCGGCGGACAGCCATGATGCACCGGACCTATTGTGCACGCGCACACATGTCGAGCGCGAATGTGCCATTTCACGCAACAGTCGTATCAATCGGAAGGCTTCGCCTCGCTCGCCGGTTCATGCAGGCGCATACGGGTCACGTGGGTTTCATCCCCGTCGAGGATCTCGATCCGCCAGCCGCTGGGATGCTCGAGAACCTTGCCGACCGGCGGCACCTGTTCCGCCAGCACGAAAGCCAGCCCGCCCAGCGTATCGACCGCTTCCTCGACCTCGGCGAGACGCGGATCGACCTTCTCGGCCACGTCGTCGAGTTCGGCGCGCGCGTCGCAGTCCCACATGCCTTCGCCGATCGACACGATCCATTCCTCGGGCGCATCGTCGTGCTCGTCTTCGATATCGCCGACGATTTCCTCGACCAGGTCCTCGATCGTGATGAGACCGTCCGTGCCGGAGAATTCGTCGATGACGACTGCCAAGTGCATGCGCTGCGAGCGCATGTCGGCGAGTACGTCCAGCGCGTTGCGCGTCTGCGGCACATAGAGCGGCTGGCGCATCAGCACCGTCCAGTCGGCCGGCGGCGCCTTCTTTTCCGCAAGGAAGGGAAAGACATCCTTGATGTGGATCATGCCGATCACATCGTCGAGCTGGCCGCGGTAGACCGGCATGCGCGAATGGCCGTGTTCGGAAAACTGGGCGACCAGTTCGTCCCAGCTGGCATCGGCCGACACGGCGATGATCTCACCGCGCGGGATGGCCACGTCGTCGGCATCGTGTTCGGAAAAATGCAGCAGGTTGCGCAGCATCTGGCGTTCGACCGGCGACAGGTCGCCCTTGGCCGGTTCGCCTTCGGCACCGTCGCCGTTCTCGCCCTCGTGCTCGTCGATAGCCTCTTCGAGCTGCGCGCGGAGGGACCGCTCGCCGCTTTCGGGGTCGAACAATTTGCGAATTGCGGGCCACAGCCCGCTGCTACTCTCCGCGTCTCCGGCGGGGGTGGAAGAATTGGCCATGGGCCGGGTGCGTGCTCCTATTTGTCGCGGTCCCCATATGGGTCCGCAATACCCAGTTTTGCAAGCGCTTCGATCTCGAGTTTTTCCATTGCTTCGGCCTGTTCGTCGGAATCGACGTGGTCGTGGCCTGCAAGGTGCAGCAATCCGTGCACGATAAGATGGGCGGCATGATCGGCCAGAGCGATGCCTTTCTCCGCCGCTTCCCGCTCGCAGGTTCCGTAGGCAAGCGCGAGGTCTCCAAGCATTTCGGGGGGACCATCGGGTGCAAGTGCCAGCAGATTCTCGCGCTCCAGCATGGGGAAGGACAGCACGTTTGTCGGCTTGTCCTTGCCGCGCCATTCGCGATTGAGTTCGTGAACCTCTTCATCGCTGGTGAACAGGAGCGAGGCGGTCAGGCGTGGATTTGCGAGACCCGGTTCGACATGCGCAGCGACTTCCAGCACCCTGCCGGCAAGCGCCTCCCAATCGCCTTCGGGCCAACCGTCGATTTCGATGTCCAGATCCACGCAAACAAATTCCCTGACCGAACCGTGGGTCCACGTACGCAGCACTAGGTCTCTGCGACTTGGTCGCCTAGGCCGTCGGTCCCTCGTAGGCTTCCACGATACGCCCCACGATCGGATGGCGCACGACGTCGGCGGCAGTGAAGCGGATCGTGCCGAAGCCTTCGACGCCCTCCAGCTTCTCGACCGCATCGGCAAGCCCGCTCATGCGGTCGCCGCCCGGAATATCGACCTGCCGCGGGTCGCCGCAGACCACCATCCGGCTGTTCTGGCCGAAGCGGGTGAGGAACATCTTCATCTGCTCGCGCGTGGTGTTCTGCGCCTCGTCGAGGATAACGAAAGCATCGGCCAGCGTCCGCCCGCGCATGAACGCGATGGGCGCGATCTCGATCTCGCCACTGGCCAAGCGCCGCTCGACCTGTTCGGGCGGCATGCAGTCGTAGAGCGCGTCGTAAAGTGGGCGCAGGTAGGGGTCGACCTTGTCCTTCATGTCGCCGGGCAGGAAGCCGAGCTTCTCGCCCGCTTCCACCGCCGGACGGCTGAGGATCAGACGCTGGACGCTACCGGTAATCAGCTGCGCCACCGCCTGCGCCACGGCCAGATAGGTCTTGCCGGTCCCCGCCGGACCCAGCGCGAAGATGATGTCGTCGCGCACGAGGCTGCGCATATAGGTCGCCTGCATGGCACTGCGCGGCACGATGGTCTTGCGCCGGGTACGGATCATGATCGGCGGACCTTCCGGCTTGCCGTCCATGATGCCGTCGAGCGTGGGTTCGTTCGACATGGCGATCAGCGATTCGATCGCGCCCTGGTCGAGATCCTGCCCCATGGCGAGCCGGTCGTACATTTCATTGAGGACATCGCGGGCCCGGGCCACGCTGTCTTCCGGCCCTTCGATGTGGAGGGCATTGCCCCTCGCCGCGATAAAGACGCCAAGCCGGTTTTCGACCTGCACGATATTCGCATCGAACTGTCCGAACAGCGCGCCGAGCAGGCTCTGGTTGTCGAAGGTCAGGTCGAGCTGGGCGCGGCGTATTTCACGCTGCGGACTGGGCGGCGGAGTGAAAGCCTGAGGGGCCTTCGATGCGGGTTTGCGAGCCATGCGCTCCTTTCGTTTCCGATTCGGAATCTAGGCCTTGTCCCCCGCCGCGCAAGAGCACCGCGATCATGGCGGTGGAAAGTCATGCAGTTGCAAGATTTCAACTTGCGCGGCATCCTGTCCGGACCAGACCAGAGGAACCTGACCCATGCGCTTTGCCTTCCTGCCGATCGTCGCCCTTTCGATTGCCGCCTGCGCCGAAGCGCCCGAAGCGGAGGCTCCGGAAACCGAATCCACCGAAGAGGTATCGCCCGCACCTGCCGATGCGGAAGAGGACATCCGTCACTTCCTGCTGCAGGAATATCCCGATGCGGCACCCATGCAGTATGCCCTCGCCTGGTCCGATCTGAATGGCGACGGCGCGGACGAGGCCATCGTCCACATCATCACGCCCTATTTCTGCGGCACCGGCGGCTGCAATACGCTGGTCCTGACGCCTGCTGGCCCGATGTGGAGCAAGGTCGCGGAGATATCGGTATCGCGCACGCCGGTCTCGGTCCTCGATAGCGAGACCAACGGGTGGAAGGATCTTGCCATCAGCGTGTCGGGCGGCGGCGGCCCGTCGGGCATGATGCGCCTTGCCTTCAACGGAGAGAGCTACCCGTCGAACCCGACGGTTGCCCCGGCGGAACCGACCGAGGAAGCCGGCACCGTGCTGCTGGCCGAAGAGCCCGAAATGAAGACGCTGGAGGCGGAAGCCAAATCAGGCGAGTGACAGCGCACCTTCGCGCACTGATGCCCTGAGCGAGTTGGGACCTGCCTCAAGCAGGTCCACCTCGACCAGGTCGCCGATGGCGTAATCGCCTTCGAACCAGGCGCTTTGCAGCCAGGGCGTCTTGCCCAGCCACTGGCCAGGATGCTTGCCCTTGCGTTCGACCAGCACTTCGCAGGTCCTGCCGACGGTACCCTCGTTGAATGCAAGCTGGTCCCGGTTGAGGGCCGCCTGGAGGCGCTGCAGGCGCTCGTCCATGACTTCCTTCGCGATCTGGCAGTCCATGCTCGCGGCAGGAGTTCCGGGACGCGGACTGTATTTGAAGCTGAACGCCTGCGCATAGCGGACCTCGTCCACCAGCTTCAGCGTTTCCTCGAACTCCGCATCGGTTTCACCCGGGAAACCGACGATGAAGTCGCCGCTCAGCGCCAGGTCCGGCCGGGCAGCTCGGAAGCGTTCGAGCAGCTTGAGATAGCTTTCCGCCGTGTGGCTGCGGTTCATGGCCCTCAGCACACGGTCGCTGCCTGCCTGCACCGGCAGGTGGAGAAAGGGCATGAGCTTGTCGACCTCGCCATGGGCGGCGATCAGCTCGTCATCCATGTCGGCAGGATGGCTGGTCGTGTAGCGGATGCGGGCGAGGCCATCGATACCCGCAAGATCGCGGATCAGACCGGCAAGGCCGACGCGGTGGCCCCTGTCGTTCTCTCCGCTCCATGCACTGACGTTCTGGCCGAGCAGCGTGATTTCGCGGGCGCCGGCTTCTACCAGTTTGCGAGCTTCGGTCACGAGATCGCTGTAAGGGCGACTGATTTCCGCGCCGCGGGTATAGGGCACCACGCAATAGGTGCAGAACTTGTCGCAGCCTTCCTGCACGGTGAGGAAGGCGGCAGGGCCGATCTTGCGCCGCTCGGGCAGCGCCGCGAACTTTGCGATCGCCGGCATGTCGGTATCGGTTGCGCGCTCGCCCTGCACGGCCTTGTCGAGCATTTCGGGCAGGCGGTGATAGGCCTGCGGGCCGACGACCATGCTGACCGCTGGGGCGCGAGCCATGATCTCTTCACCCTCGGCCTGAGCAACGCAGCCTGCGACCGCGATCAGCGGCTTGGTGCCGTCCGCTTTCTGCAGGCGGCCGATGTCGGAATAGACCTTCTCCGCTGCCTTTTCGCGGATGTGGCAGGTGTTCAGGACCACCAGGTCCGCTTCCTCGCCTTCGGGCGCAGGCTTGATGCCACGCGTTGCCAGCATTTCTGCCATGCGCTCGCCGTCATAGACGTTCATCTGGCAGCCGAAGCTCTTGACCCTGTAGGTCCTGGGGGCGGTAGTCGGTTTCATGCGGATCGCGGCCCTAGCCCGAAGCTGCCCAAGGTTCAATCACCCCTGCGGCAGCCGAGGGACCTTGGCCCTACGAGAATTGCGTCGATGCCCCGATTACAGCCACGTATGGCTGGGCGACTGTCCTGAAACCCAGCTTTTCGTAGACGGGATAGCCCATTTCGGTCGCGCCCAGCGTGGCGAACTTGAGGCCGCTTTCCTGGTGATGCTCGATCGCCGACTGGAGAACGGCTGTGCCGACGCCGCGTCCGCGATGCTCTTCCGGGGTCGCCATGACATAGACCCCGAGGTGGTCATCGGTCCGCATGAAGACACCGGTCCCCAGGATCTTTCCGTCCTCTTCCACGAGCCAGATCTCGTTCCCCTCGTCCTGCAGGAATTCCGCAGGCATGGACCGGCTGGTCTTCTCGATATCGAGCGAAAAGGCCTGTGCCGATACGACCATGACCTGCGCCATTTCGGCAGGCGTGGCCTTGCGAGCCTTGAACGGGGCGGGCCTGTCGAACGGACCGGCAGGACGTTCCATGCACGGCACCTGCCCCACTGTTTCGATCCCGCGCTGTTCCAGCCGGTCCTTCAGGTCGGAATTTTCGCTGGGCGCGACGATGATCGTGTCCATCTGCGTGTCGCGGATGGTCTGTACAACGCGGTCTAGATCGTCGTCTGAGACAGAGGCAGCCAGCCCCGCCATATTGAGATCGGCACAGCCGGCCTCTCCGCTCAGGCCGATCCAGAAATCCTTGCCGGTTTCGAGCAGGCGGTTCGGCGCATGGCTGAACAGGCGCATGACCTCGGCACCCATGTGCTCAATGTGCCATGCCTCGTCGTGAAATGAATGTCCGGCCACAATACTTCCCCCAAAGTTGCGCACCCGATGAAGGGCGCAGGCTAGGACCGGTTTCGCAATTGCACCAGCGCAGAATTTTGGGGGTGTCTGCCCATATGAAGGAGAGGAGGCGCAAAGCGGCGAAAACCCGCTCGCCCGCGCCTCCTCTACCGTGGTCTTGGTTAGCTGACGGTCGCCTTGACGATCTTGCCCGGCTCGCGCGGCGGTTCGCCCTTGGGCAGTGCATCGATGTGCTCCATGCCGCTCTCGACCTGGCCCCAAACGGTGTACTGGCCGTCGAGGAAGTGGGCATCGTCGAAGCAGATGAAGAACTGGCTGTTGGCGCTGTCCGGCACCTGCGTGCGGGCCATCGAGCAAGTGCCGCGCACGTGCGGTTCGGCGTTGAATTCGGCCTTCAGGTCGGGCTTGTCGCTGCCGCCCATGCCGGTGCCGGTCGGATCGCCGCCCTGCGCCATGAAGCCGGGGATCACGCGGTGGAAGACCACGCCGTCGTAGAAGCCTTCGCCGGCCAGCGTCGTGATGCGCTCCACATGGCCCGGTGCAAGGTCGGGGCGCAGCTTGATGACGACGTCGCCGCCTTCTCCATTGCCGGTATCGAGGGTGAAGGTCAGTTTGTCTGCCATCTGGCTGGTCTCCTGTGAGTTGGTTGCCGCCTACATAGGCGCTCGCCCGCCGATGTCACCCTCTGCTTGCAATCGACGCACGGGTGCCTAGACGGGGCAGCATGGCGGAGGACGAACGGCCCCTCGACGAAGACGACGTGATGCTGGCCGAAACGCCGGACGAAGGCGCGCGCCCGGACGACCGTATCGACGACGAACGCATGGACGAGGAGAACACGCTCAAGCGCGAGTTCGTCCAGGCGGTCGAGGATGCGCTCGAAGCGGGCGACGAAAGCGAGGTCTACGATCTCGTCGAACCGCTCCACCCTGCCGACGTGGCCGACCTTCTCGAACTGCTCGAGAAGGACGAGCGTACCCAGCTCGCCTCGGCCATCACCGACCTCATGACCTCCGACGTCGTTGCCGAGCTCAACGACTACGTCCGCGAGGAGATGATGGAGGCCCTGCCCGCTGATGCGGTGGCGCAGATTGCCGAACAGCTGGAAACCGACGACGCCGTCCAGCTGATCGAGGATCTCGACGAGGAGGACCAGCGCGCAGTCCTCGCCGAACTCGATCCCGAAGACCGGATCGCGATCCAGACCGCCCTCTCCTATCCCGAGGAGACCGCAGGGCGCCTGATGAGCCGCGAATTCGTGGCCGTGCCCGAACACATCACGGTCGGCGGCCTGATCGACTTCCTGCGTGACCAGCACGACCTGCCGGAGGACTTCTTCGAGGTCTTCGTGGTCGACCAGCGCCATCACCCGGTCGGCACCTGCCAGCTTTCGTGGATCCTGCGCACACCGCGCAACATCGCGCTGTCCGACGTCATGAAGCGCGACCAGACACTGGTTCCGGCCATGCTCGACCAGGAAGAGGTCGCGCTGATGTTCCAGAAGTACGGCCTCATCAGCGCCGCCGTGGTGGATGAGGACGGGCGCCTCGTCGGCCAGATGACGGTCGACGACGTGGTCCACATCATCTCCGAAGAAGCGGGCGAAGACGCCCTGCTCATGTCGGGTGCCGGCGAAGGCGACATCAACGAACCGATCCGCGAGGCGTACTCCGCCCGCGTGCGCTGGCTGGTCGCCAACCTCGGCACGGCGCTCATCGCCAGCCTCATCATCGCGCTGTTCGGCGCCGCGATCGAGCAGCTTGTCGCGCTCGCCGTGCTCATGCCGATCGTTGCCAGCATCGGCGGTAATGCTGGTACGCAGACCATGGCGGTGACCGTGCGCGCTATCGCCATGAACCAGCTCACGAGGTCCAACACGGGCCGCATCCTTGCGCGCGAGATGCGCGTCGCGCTGCTCAACGGGGCGACCATCGCGGTGCTGGTGGGCGCGGCCACCGCGGCCATCTTCAGCCCCCTGCTGGGCGGAGTGATCGCGCTGGCGATGATCATCAACGTGGTCACCGCAGGGCTGGCCGGCGTGCTCGTCCCGGTGGCGTTCGAAAGGCTCGACCAGGACCCCGCGGTCGCATCCAGCGTGTTCGTGACGATGATCACCGATTCGATGGGCTTCTTCGCCTTCCTCGGCCTCGCGGTCGTGCTCGGGGTGGTCTGAAGCCCTACAGGGTGGAACACTTGGAACACGGTCTAGGGAGAAAAAATCCCGGGGCGTTGGGATGTGCGCAAAGCGGCGGAAATGCTCGGCTCGAAGAGCGATGGCTGGATGCATCCGGCAAGCCTGCCCCGTCTCTCCGCAAGTAGGAAAGCTGTTTCGGGAGCCAAGCCGGTTGAGGAACCTGCCCAGCCCTCTATCTAGGAAGCCATGCCGCTCAACCTGACCAAGATCGCCTTCGGCGCGCAAAGCTATGCCGATATCGAAAGCTGGTATGCCCAGCGGCGCAGCCCGAACCTGACGACGCGCTATCGCCCGACGAAGTGGGAACAGTGCATCGGCGGCTCGCTCTACTGGATCCACCAGCACAGCATCGTCGCCCGCAGCGAGATTACCGGCTTTTCCGAGACGCGCGACGGGCGCTGGTCGATCGACCTCAAGCCCGAACTCATCCGCGTCCACCCCCGCCCCAAGCGCGCCCACCAGGGCTGGCGCTATCTCAAGGGCGAACCCCCGCGCGACCTCGCGGAAGGCGAGGACATCGGCGACGCGCTACCCGGGAAGCTTGCCGGCAAGCTGGAGCGGCTAGGGCTGATCTGAACAGCGTGCGACTTGCAACCAGACGACGGATGTCAAAGCGGCGATCAGGAGCCAGCCAAGATCCGTGCCTTCATCTCCTCGAACTCCTCTTGGGAAAGCACTCCGCGATCGCGCAAGTCGGCAAGCCGCTCGAGTTCGGCAAGCGTTGTATCCTCGGATGGCGCCTGCGCAGTCCCTGCAACAGTGGTGCGGGTCGGGCCGCTTTCACTTTTTGGCTGCGGCAGTCCGAAAGTTGCTAGCTGCATCTTGCCCGCGCGAAGATATTCGACCTCAAACTGCTCGGCTTCGGCCACCTTCTCCGTTGCCACGTACAGCGAACCGCGCGAAGCAACCGGAACACCACCGATGCACGTGATAACGTCGCCTGCGGAAAGCCCCGCAGCCTCGGCAGGACCGCCATCGGCTACCTGCGCAACCTTGAGCCCTTTCACTGCCGGATCGTCCATGCCCAACAGGACGCCAAGCGAGGCGCGCCGCGTCGGAAGCGGCAGCGGCTTCGACGGGTCGATCTTCACGTCGTCATCCTTGCCGCTCGTCCCGCCCCCGAGAATTCCCAGCGCCGCCCCGGTCGTCCCGCCGAGATAGGCACCAGCCACTCCGCCCGCGATGGTGCGGAGGAGGCCACCACCGCCGCCGGTCTTGCCGGCCCTCGCCCGGATGTAACGGATGTTCTGGTCATCTTGCGAAGCGGTGAGGAAGTCGCCCCATCCCGTATCGCGGAAGGCACGGATCGCGTTCTCCTTCCCCGCATCCATGGCATAATTGGCTGCGAGGAGCAGTTGCTCCTCCCGCGTGAGGACAGCGTAATCATCGTCGTTGAGGTGCTGGTGGACGCCGTTTTCCAGCATGGCACGCACGATACCATATTCGTTTTCGTAGATCGCGAACTGTAGCGGCGACATGACATTGGCATCGTCGAACATCGATGCTTCCCAGGCCGACAGCCGGTCTGGCGTCAGCACTAGCGCAAAAGCGGCGGCCTCGCTCTTCATCAGCGCGCAGCGGATCGGTCCCATGTGGGTTCGATGAGACAACTCATCCAACTGGAGCCCGTCGTCCAGCAGGGCCTGCAGAAGATCCACACGGCCTTTGCAGCCCATTTGGCGGAAATCCTTGTATTCATCCTCTACATAGGCGTTCACGTCGCCGCCGAAGTCCTGCGCGATGATCTGCCGCATTTCCGAGACGTCGTCGGGCATTGCCTGCGCGGCATTGGTGGCGAGTAACGAAGCCGCAAGGGCGATGAATGCTTTTCCGATCCTGTTCATGGGCATTTTGTGTCGCAAAAAGCGGCCAGAGATCAAGGGCAGGCCCACGAAATGTCCTGGGCCGGGGCATTACGCGCCAAGCGGGACGGCGAAGGATTGCTCGGAAATCCCGGACAGTTCAATCGCACTGCCTGATGGTCAGGTCGCGGGTGACGATCGAGCTTTGCGGGTCGATCACGATGGCCTCGCCGTCCAGTTCGCACAGGCCGAGGCGCGATATCTGGTCGGGATCGATGGCCAGCGTGTAGCGGCCGGGTTGCACGCGTTCGAAGAAGAAGTAGCCGTCGACCTCGGTCTTGGCGAAGGAAATGACCTCGCCCTTGGGGTTCAGCAGGCGCAGGCGCACGCCGGACACGCCGCGGCCCTGGGCATCGGCGAAGCGCGCTGTGCCTTCCACTTCCGAAAGAGCGACGATCGGGAAATCGATGGCCTGGATCGTGCCTGGGCGCGGCACGATCTCGATGCCCTTGCGCTTCGGGGCAAGGTCGATATCGGGCAGCGTGGTCGGGTCCATCTGGACGGTCACCGCCCTCCCGACGCCGAGGCCCGAAAGCTGCGCCACGCCCTGGTCATCCGTGGTGCCGGTGCGGTTGAAGGAGATGAAGTCGACGCCTTCCACCGGCTCGTCCGGCGGGCCGTATACTCCGTCGCCGTCGAGATCGCGGAAGGCGCGCAGGCTCGCCCCGCCCGACGCTGCAAGGCCGGGCCGCGCCATGAACACG
This sequence comes from Qipengyuania gaetbuli, assembly GCF_020171365.1. Lineage (NCBI taxonomy): Bacteria > Pseudomonadati > Pseudomonadota > Alphaproteobacteria > Sphingomonadales > Erythrobacteraceae > Qipengyuania > Qipengyuania gaetbuli. The sequence continues at coordinate 407,231 of NZ_JAIUZO010000002.1, forward strand.
CGCCCGCGCAAGGGATCGCGCCCGAGGCTGTAGCCGAGCCGTAGGCCGACGAAATGGCTCTTGTCGACGAACGAGTAACTGGCATCGAACGCCAGCGTGAAAGTGTCGAACTCGCGCGCGGCCGACAGGCCGAAGGCAGGTTGCCCGGGCTTGAAGAAATAGCCCGCCGAGCCGCGGATCGACGTGCGCTCGTCCAGCCGGTGGTCGAGTTCGAGCGAGGCGTTGAGCAGGTCCACCTCGGGCAGGACCGAATAGCCCAGCGACAATCGCCCGCGCGTGTCCGAACGGCTGAGCGTGGCAAGGTCGAAATTGCCGAACAGCTGGTCGAACACCGCGATCCCGCCGCCGCTGGTGCGTGAGTAATCGAGCGTGTTGGAGAACAACAGCCCCCCGGTGCGCGCCGATGCCCGCGCCCCGGCAGAGAAGGTATTGCGCCCGTCGATGCCTTCGTAATTGCGGATGCGCGCGCTGATCGGGACTGTGATGCCGGACCCTTCGCCGCCAAGGTTGAACGCGGTGTTGAAATCGAGTTCGGTCGCGCGGCGCAGGAACTGGTTGCCCAGCCCCAGCGTCTCGTCCGGGAATTCGCCGCTATATTCCATGTGGCTGAGGGTTACGCTCGACCGGCCGAACCGGCCGCCCACGCCGCCTCCGAACGCGTAGGACCCGCCATCGGCCACGCCCGCATCGACCTTCACCGCCAGCCCCGCAAGCCCCGTGCGCAGCCCTGTGGTCGCCAGCCAGCGGTCCTCGCCCTCGTCCTCGAACCACGCGGCTCCTGCCAGCGCAGTAAGGCCGGAGGTGACCCCGTAGGAGAGCTGTGCGCTGCTGCGCCAGTCGCCGAAACCGACCGGCTCGACATAGTTCGGCGGCCTGACACCCAGCAGGTTCCGGTGCCGCTGCGCCGCATCGAAACTGTAGACCAGCTTGCCTTCGGGCAGGCGTCCGTCGCCCACGCTGATCCGCTCCACCACCTCGCTGCGCTGGCCCTGCGGACCGAAGAACACGAAGCGGAAAACGTTGAGGCCGAAATCGACCGGGATCTGCAGGAATTCGTACTGGCCGTTGACCGCATCGCGGGTCGAGCCGACGAGGATGTCGTTGCGGTACAGCTCGACCTCGTAGCCGTCGGGCAGGATGCCGCGCAGGTCCACCCGGTCGAACACCGATCCGACCTGCGACGGCGCATTGGTGATCATGGCCCCGCGCCCGGCCACGCTGCGCAGTCCGATAGCCATGGAAGCGGAGTTGATATCGCCAGCCGAGAAGGCCGTTGCTTCCAGCGGCCCGAGCAGTCGGGAGTCGGGATCGACCCGCCCGACCTTGAACAGCGATGCGGTGGGGCCGTTCTTCGTGTCCCCACTGAAATAGCCTTCCGCCGACAGGTACCCGAGATCGCCCGCGACGTAGAAATCACCTTCGGCGCGGGTGCCGAACGTGCTGTCCGAGACGGCGCGCAGTTCCACGTCCGCGGTCGGGATCGAGAGCGGGCGATAGGGCGCCACGACCCGCTCGAAATCGTCCCTGGACGAGCCGCCGTTTGCAGCTTCCAGCTTCGCGCGGCGGACCATCCGGTCCAGCCGTTCCTCGAACGGGAATTTCTCCAGCGTGGTGATCAGGACCGATTGCGTCCTCAGGTCCGCCTTGACCGTCAGCGGGAACAGCGCCTCGTACTGGTCGGCACGCAGGTAGAGTTCGCCGTCAAAAGGCGCGGCCAGCACGCCGTCGGTCTTGATGGTCTTGCCGCCTGCCTCGATCGTGCCCGAGCGCAGGTCGATCGTCAGCGCACGGCTCTCATCGAGGATCCAGCCCTGCGCGTAGCGCCCCTCGTCGGTCACCGAGATTGCAAGATCGAGGATACGCACGATCGGCCCGAGCGGCAGGTACAGGCCGCCGCGCGTGCCATAGGCGATGATCGTATCGGTTTCGGACGCGCCGTTGACCCGCACCTCCAGGATTAGCTCGTCCTGGTATGAGATGAGCGGTCCGTCGCCCGCGATCGCGCCGCGCAGTCCCGGAGCGGAAGTCAGCTCGACCCCCGCTGGCTGCGCAGGCGTGGACGCGGACGCGGCATTCCCGCGCTTGATCAGGCCCGACGTCAGCGATGCATAGGAAGCAGGCGCTTCTGCCGCCTCGACAGGGCTCCGCACGGGCGGCGAAGGCGAAGCGACAAAGCTGGCCGGAGCGACCGGTCCGGCCGGCTGTGAAGCCGACGTCGTCCCGGCTGCGGGTGGTGCCACGCGGTCGGTGGGCGGCGCGAAGGACAGCCGCTCGTATTCGGGGACCTGTTCAGCCGTGGCGGCGGTCTGCGGCGGAGGTGCGAGAGGAGTGGCTTTTGCTGCTACCGGTGCCAGTTCCTCCGCCGGTGCAGGAGCCACCGCAATCAGTTCGCCCGCTTCAGGCGAGGCGGTCCCTGGCTCGGCTTGCGGCGGCGGCGGTGCGAGAGGTGCCGGAGCGGCTGGTGGGGCCTCAACGGCAAGCAGTTCCTCGCTCGGGTAGGAGGCCGCCCCTTCGTCGCGTTCGGCAAGTTCCTGCGCCCCGACCTGCCCGTCCGAGTGCTGCTCGGGAACCGGCGCTTGCTGGGGGGCCGCGACCTCGGGGTCAGCCGCTGGTAGAGCTGCATCGGTCTCGGGCCTGAAGGTGACGGATGGCTCTTCCGGCAGTTCGGTCCCGAATGATTCGACGAATTCTCCCGTCAGCCCATCGGACGTTGTCGGTACCGGTTGGTCGTCCAACGGAACAGGGGCGAGCGGAGCGGCGAGGGGCTCGTCTTCCAGGCTCGCTGGCGCCGTAGCGGCCAACACCTCGCCGCTGGCAGCGTTGTCGGTGTCGGCTGGCTCCGGCGCGGCGGCAAGCACAGGTGCCGGCTCCGCCTGCTGGTCCACTTGGTCCGGCCCTGTCCCGAACGCGGGAACAGGCAGATCCTCCGCCACCGCTTCGGCCAGGGCGGGAGGAGCCGTATCGTCCGAAACGACAGGTTGGGTGCCGGGAGCAGGCTCTTGCGACACTTCCGCAGGCAGCTGGCCTGCGCCGGCCTTCGGCAGCAGTGGCGTATAGGCGGGCGGGCGCTTCTTCGCTGCTTCTTCGAGCGATGCCTGGGCGAGTACCGGAACATCGCTGCCCGAGCCGGACAGCCGCGCTTTCGGGCGTATCTTGCGGGCAGGCGACCCCGCTTTCGACGAAGCCGGATCGTCCGTGCCGAAGCTGGGCGTGGGCAGTGGACGGCGCAAACTGACCGAGGGGCCTGACTCCTGCGGATCGAACCGTTTGGGCGCGGGTATCTTGGTCCGCTGCGTCTTGTCGCCGGGAGCAAGGCCATACCCGACGGCAGCGGTAATCAATATCGCGGTGCCAGCACCGCCGACGATTTTCCGCCTGCTCACGGCACCACGAAATCGAGCTCGGCTAGCTTGGAGCCGGGCGAGAAGTCATCGTCGACGAATTCGATCCGCAGTCTTGCACCCGGAGCGGTCAGGCGGCGGTCGGCTTCGGGATCGATCGGCACGATGACCTGCCGACTGTCGACTTCGGGATAGACGCCGACCCCCTTGGCAATCGCGATCGGGTCCGATGATCCTGCCGCTTTCACGGTAATGTCGCCGAAAGCGGAGCGCGTGCCCGAGCGGTTGAGCGTGAAGGCTACCGCTTGCGTCCCGTCGCGCGCGGTCAGCACGCGGGCATTGGAAATGCCAACATTGAGCGTGGTTTCGCCGATGCGGACGATGATCGGGATGGCGATGCCGAACCGCGGACGGATGGTCACGCCGATACCGTCGGGATTGTCGCCCGCAGTAGCTTGGTCGATGCTGAACCCGTCCGCCTCGGGCACCGAGGTGACCGTGAAGTGGGAGCGGTATTCGCCGTCCGGAAGTTCTGCCGGAGCGCGCGCCATGACGCGGATGATCTGCGATTCCGAGCCGCGCAGGGTCACGCGGCGCGGCGAGTAGCGCAGCATTTCGCTGGCTGTCTTCACCCGTGCCCGGCTGGCGGGGTCGAGGTCATTGTCGAAGGCGAGCAACTGGCCATCGGGCGTCATGGCCATGTCGACGATCGTGATCTCGTAATCGCCCGGATTGACCGCCTTGTTGTAGAGGCCGACCGTCTCGATCGACCGGCGGCCGTTGATTACCACTCGCTTGGGAAACAGGTTGACGTCACCTACGCCGCCTACCGATCCTGCCGGCGGCGGAGGCGCGGCCTGCGGCGCGGCGCTCTGACCGGTAGCGGGGCCTGAAACAGCGAATGCAAGGGACACAGCTGCGCCGAATGCGGCGGTGCGCATCCCGCGAAAAGCTTTCGACCCTGAAATCATGATATTTTCCCTGCCTGTAGCGACTACGCGCTCTTCCAGACAGCCTTAGACATTCGACATTTACAGATAAAGAACGGTTACGTCGAAAGTCCCCGAATATGTTCCGACCTGCTGGTTGGCATTCACGTTGAGCCGGCCGCCGATGTAAAGGTCGAAACTGCCAGACGCGTCGAGCCGTGCGAAACCGGCCGTGCGGTTGTCACGGAAACGGTCGACCCTCATCGTCGCCGTGCCGTTCGAAATATCGATCCTGTTCGGCGTGAAAACGATAAAGCGGCGGTTGCGTTCACCCAGGACGGTGAAGCGGGCCGGTCCCCTGCCTGTCGGGAAGGCGGTAAGGTCCAGGTTTCCCGTGACCGTGCCATCAGGCGCAACCTCGACGATGCCGGCCGTGGCGGGACGCGCAAGCGACCCGAAACGCAGATCCGAGATGGGCGTGATGGAAATCGGCTCCACCACCCGGGCATTCGATGATCCCGAGACGGTAGAGCTGTTGCTCGCCTGCGCCGCCAATGGCGTGGCGAAGGTACCCGTCACCAGGGCCAGAATTCCCGCAAACAGTGCTTTTGAGAATGGCTGGCCCATGGGACGATGCCTGTCGGCAATGGCCGCCGGGCTACGGATGCAGCCCGGCGATCATTGCATCGATCAGTTGTAGGTCACCGTTGCGCCGTACGAACCGGTGTAGCTGCCAGCTGCCTGGCCGCTGCCCACGGTGAGCGTGCCACCGACGGAAAACTGGGTCGAACCGCCAGCGCCGAGGTTGCCAGAGTTGCTGGCCAGCGAAGTCGTGAAGGTCATCGAGTTGGTGCCCGAGGTAACCGAGCCGCCCGTGACCACGATCGCAAAGCCGCGGTTGGCTTCACCGGTGACGGTGAAGGAGTCGGCCGCGTTGGTGCTGCCCGCAATCAGGATAACGTCGCCGGTCTTCGAACCTGCGCCTGCGGGCGTGACAACTACCGTACCGCCCGTACCGGCAGTCATCGTGCCGAAGTCGAGCGCACTACCGCTGTCGTGGGTGATGGCGATGGGAGCAACGATCCGCGCATTCGCGGTACCGTTGGCGCTGGCAGTGTCGCCCGGTGCGGCGGCTGCCGGCACTGCGAAAACGGCGCTGGTCATGGCTGCCGCAAGAACGATCTTTTTCATTTGGTGTCCCCTGAATTCGAACAATAGCGCGACCAGCTATTGCCGGTGCTGATCTAGGGGATACTACGTAGGCTTTAAGGAAGTATTACCGTCTCGAAACCGCATGATTACGGGGTTTTACGCAGCAGCTTAACCCCGCATCAATCATAAAAAACCACCATCTGGAGGTCGGCGCGATAGGTTCCGACCGGACTTCCGGCTGCAACCTGCAAGGTTCCGCCTACGCGAAAGCGGTCCTGCCCTGCCTCGTCCAGCACGCCGCGCATGGCCTCGCCGGCGGAATTCTCGACCGCGACCGCGATATCGGCAACCGGCAGTCCTGTTCCCTTGTCGGTGTGGAACGCAGTGACGCTGGCAGGCGCCTCGATACGGTAGGTGCGCCCTTCCTCCCCGCTGACGAGAAACAGCGCGGCCGACGCTGCGCAAACCGCAGACGAGGGGCAGGCATTGCCCAGGGCCCCGCTGTAGGAGACAGCCCCCGTCGCGGGATCGACCTTGATGGCGCCCGATTGCCCCTGCCGGACGGCCAGCGTGCCGAATTGCAGCGGATCGATCTGGCGTACGGTCAGTGGCTCTACAATCGAGGCATGCGCCAGGCCGCTCACGCTGGCACTGTCGCCCTCCGCCATTGCAGGCGAAGCCAATGCCGCAGCGGCAAGCCCGAGGGCCTTAATTGACCGAGACAAGGACGGCATCGACGAAAATCGGAATCTCGACGAGGCCGCCGCCGAATGCCCTGTCGACATCGATGCGTCCTCCGAGGTTGAAGCTACGCGAGCAGACGCGCTGCACGCAATTAGGTATCTCTACGCGGATCACCTGGCCGGGCTGGACCATGCCGTAACCCTGCAGATCGATCTGGTAGCGCGACAGTCGCGCGGTCAGTCCGCCCTGCGCGAAAGTGGCAGGCGCTGCGAACACCAGCTCGATCACGAGGTCCATGCGCCGCCGGCCGTTGTTGCCGCGATCGTATTGCACCACGAACTGCGCCGGCCCCACCCCGCTCTGGTCGAGGGCGAAAATGCCGCCGCTCGTCACGCCGCCGGACGGGGAGATTTCGCGATAGCCCGAAGTGGGGACCGCGAAGGTGCCGAAGCGCAGGCCGGGCCCGTTGATGACCGACAGCTGCGGCTTGTCGCCTGCGGCCGGTACCGACCACGCGCCCAGTGCCAGCGCGCAGGCGGCAGCTATGCGGCCCGGCAGCTTCACGGGCGCACCCGGCACTTGCGGGCGAGGAGGCAAGTCTGGATGCGGTGCTCCGGGCTCATGCGAAGATGGTTAGCATAGTCTTTCAGTGGATTGCACGTGCCGAAACGCGCCTTCCTGAACGCGCGGCCACGGCGGGACAGCGATTTTCGCAAGTGTTAACGCGCCGCGCGGTCAGGCAGCCGCGGTCTTCTCAGCCACCCGGCGCAGCGCATTCGCATAGGCTTCGGGCGGCTGGGCCCCGGGCACCATGAACCGGCCTTCGAGGATCATCGCGGGAACGCCGGAAATGTTCATGTCCCATGCCGCGCGTTCTTCGGCGCGGGTCTTGCGAGCGACTTCCTCGTTATCGAGCGCGGCTGCGGCAGCCTCGCGGTCGATACCCACGCTTTCGGCAACGTCGAGCAGGACCTCGCGCTCCCCGATGCGGCGGCGCTCGTTGAAGTGCGCCTTGAACAACGCAAGTTTGAGCTGCGTCTGCTTCTCGGGGCCAAGCGTCTCGCCTGCCCAGGTCAGCAGCCGGTGCGCGGCGAAGGTGTTCCACATCATCGCCTCGGGCGCGGGTTCCTCGCCCTCGTAATCGAGCGATACGCGTGCCGCCTCGGCAGCTGCGCGCATCTGACCCTGTACGGCCTTCGACTGTTCGATGGTGCGGCCGTACTTGCGGGCGATATGCGCCGTGCGCTCCTCCCCCTCCTCGGCCATGTCGGGGTTGAGCTCGAAAGCGTGCCAGCGCACCTCCGCCTCGATCTCGCCTTCCAGGGCCTCCAGCGCCTGCGAAAGATTTCCCCAGCCGACGAGGCACCAGGGGCACATCACGTCGGACCAGATGTCGATAGTCATCTTCCGGGGCTGGGTCATCGCGAAATCCACCACTGCATGAGATGATGCGCAATAGCATGGGGCGGCGGCGCGACGAAGGGGCCCTCGCCCTTGAGCGCTGCCGACACCTCTTCGCGCGTGAACCAGATGATCTCGGCCATCTCGGTCTCGTCGATGGTCAGCGCATCGTCGTCGGCATGGGCATGGCAGCCGATCATCAGCTGGCTCGGGAACGGCCATGGCTGGCTGGCGATGTAGCTGACGTCGCGCACACGCACGCCGCTTTCTTCCAGCACCTCGCGCGCGACGCCTTCCTCGATGCTTTCGCCCGGTTCGACGAAGCCTGCGAGCGCGGAAAAGCGTCCCTCCGGCCAGCCGAGGCCGCGGCCCAGCATCAGCCGCCCCTCGTGCTCGACCAGCATGATCGTGACCGGATCGGTGCGCGGGAAGTGGCTTGCCCCGCAGGCGGTGCAGTCACGCTGCCAGCCGCCCTTGGCAATCTTCGTGTCGCCGCCGCACTGGGCGCAGAAGCGGTGGCGCGCGTGCCAGTCGACGATGCTGCGCGCCCCGCCATAGAGCGCCAGATCGTCGGGCTGGAGCGTCGCCATGAGCGACCACAGCGCCGGGTTGGCCATGCGGGGGGAGGCATCGCCGCGCGGGGGAACCGCAGCAAAGCACGCCTTGCCCTCATCGAGGCCGAGGAACACCAGTTCGGCATCTTCCGCCGCATCTGCCAGCGTGCCCCACATGAGGCGGCCATCGTCGCCGACCGAGGGCATCAGCCCGTCGAGCGCCAGCAGCCGCGCCTTCCAGTTCATGTAACCGGCCAGCCGCTCGGGATCGGCGCGCACATGGTCGGCGCGAGCGAGACGCGAGCCGGTGAAGGACAGCATGGGTGCTTAGGCCCCCGTCATCGCGGCAAGGTCCTTCATCACCGCCTCGGGGAAACCGGCATGGATCGGATAGGCCTCGGACGGCATGTATTGCGTATAGAGGCTGGCGCGCAGGTTCGCCTCATGGCTGACGAAAGCGACCGTTCCGGCCGCACCGCCCCAGCCATATGCGCCGTTCGACACGCGGCCACCGGCGCCGAAGCCCTGCCCTTCGACCCAGGTCCCCTTGGTCGAAGCGGTTTCGGGAAGCAGGTTCGACGTGCCCATCCTGACCGCCGCCTCGCTCATCACGCGCTTGCCGTCGATGGTGCCGTAGCCGAGCAGCATCTTGAGGAAGCGGTCGTAATCGCGCGGGCTGGAAACGAGACCGGCCCCGCCGAAGGGGAAGGCCGGATCGTCGAGATAGATCGAGGCCGGCGCCGGATCGAGTGGCAGCGGCATGCCGCCCATGATGCCGTAATTGGTGGTGAAGCGGCCCACTTCGCTCTTCGGTACGCGGAAGAATGTGCTGTTCATCCCGCTCGGCTCGAAGATCTGCGTGCGCAGGTACTCGTCGAACGACATCCCGCTGGCGACCTCGATCACGCGGCCGAGCAGGTCGAGGCTGACCGAATAACTCCACTTGGTGCCCGGCTGGAGGACCAGCGGCAGCTGCGCGAGATTGTTGGCAAACTTGTCGAGGCCGCGGATCGCCTCTTCGCGGCCAAGGCCGGGGATCGGCAGGCGCGTTACCTGTCCGGGCACGACGCCGTATTTCACGTAAAGATCGCGGATCGGGCCCTTCTGGATGATCGAATAGCCGAGGCCTGCCGTGTGGGTCAGCAGCTGGCGGATCGTGATCGGCCGTTCGGCAGGAACGAGGTCGGTGACCGACCCGTCATAGGTCTTCTGCACCTTCATGTTGGAGAAGGCCGGCAGCACTTCGGCCAGCGGCTGGTCGAGACCCAGCTTGCCCTCGTCGATCAGCATCATCGTGGCCATGCCGGTGACCGGCTTGGTCATTGAATAGATGCGATAGAGGCTGTCCATGTCGACCGGCGTCGCCCCGCCCAGCACCAGCGTGCCCTTGGCGATCAGCAGCGGGTCCTTGTCGCCCCAGCCGAGCGCGGCGGCCATGTTGGCGACCTTGCCTTCCGCCACGTACTTGTTGACCATCGAGGAGACCGACGGCCACCGCGCCGCCGCGCCCTGCGCCATTGCCGCGCTGCCCAGCGGCAGGCCGGACATGGCCGCACCGGCGGTCATCCAAGCGCCGCCCCTCAGCAGCGAACGGCGGGAAAGCGGGGACGTATCGAAATCGCGGTAGGCCATGTAATTCCTCTCGAAACCTGGTGCGCGCGCCGTTTTGGGCAAGCGATCCTGAACGGTCAATTGCGAATCGAAACTATTGCAATCGGCAGGTGACTTACCCATATAGGACACATGCTGAACCTCCTCTCCTTCATCTTCGGAATCGTCTCGCTGGTGATCGTGATCCCGGCGACCATCCCCCTCCTTGGCTGGGCCAACTGGATTGCACTGCCGCTGATCGTGATCGGCGTGGTGCTGGGCCAGCTGTCGTCCAGCAATGCGGGCCGCAATTTCTGCATCGTGGTGATGCTGATCGCAGTGGTCCGCCTGTCGCTGGGCGGCGGGATCATCTAGGCCAGCGCCAGCCGCGCCGCCTTGGCAAAGAGCGTCGGCAGGCCCGCATCCTCGAGCCTGTCGAGCGGCCACCATTCACCCTCGCCGACCGTCTCCCCGATCCTGACGAGGGAGAGCTCGAGATCGAAATGCGTGAAGCCGTGCCGCACGAGGCCTAGCGCCTCGCCAGCGGCATTCCCCGCACCGTCGCCGCGAGCGGACCAGCCGTCGTCCGGCAGCGCGCGCATTCCGCCCAGCATTCCGGTGCCTTCGCGCCGGACCAGCCAGACCTGTCCTTCCCGCTCTATCCAGTATGCCTGGCCCTGGCGCAGCGGCTTGGCCTTTTTCGGCGCCTTGACCGGATAGCGCGAAGGCTCGCCCTCTGCCCGCGCGGCGCAGGCATGTGACAAGGGGCACAGCAGGCACTTGGGGTCGCGCACGGTGCACAGGCCGGAGCCGAGGTCCATCATCGCCTGCGCGAAATCGCCCGCGCGTTCGTCAGGCGTGATTTCGTCGGTTCGCTCACGGATCTGCTTGCGCGAGCCCGGCAGAGGATCGGCGATGGCAAAGAGGCGCGATACGACACGCTCGACATTGGCATCGACCACCACGGCGCGCTGGCCGAACGCAATCGCGGCGACCGCGGCAGCAGTATAAGCACCAAGGCCCGGCAGCTTGCGCAAGGCCTCCTCGTCCGCAGGGAAAGCACCCAGTTCGGCCACGGCCTTTGCCGCTTTCACGAGGTTGCGCGCCCGCGAGTAGTATCCCAGCCCCGCCCATGCCGCCATGACGTCCTCTTCCGGCGCGGCGGCGAGCGCCTGCACATCCGGCCATCGGCCGGTGAATGCCTCGAAATAGGGTTTCACCGCAGCAACCGTGGTCTGCTGCAGCATCACCTCGGACAGCCAGACGCGATAGGGATCGGGCGGCGGCGCACCGGGCCGCGCGCGCCACGGCAGGTCGCGGGCATGCGCGTCGTACCAGTCGAGAAGCGTATCGGAGATGCTGGCGGCCACGGCCCGCCTATGGCATGAGCGCCGCCGTCATGGAAAGCGACAAGCCCGAACCCCCTGCCTCGAGCAGCGAAGCGGTAGGCAAAAAGGCGCCTAAAAAGGCCGCGCGCCCTTATGAACGGCCGCGCGGAGGACAGGCGAAGGCGATTTCCGACCTGATGCCGCAGATCGGCCGCCCCGCCTTCCGCCGTTTCGGTTTCGTCCAGTCCTCCATCGTCAGCCGCTGGCCCGAGATTGTCGGCGATACGCATTCGCTGGTCTGCACGCCGGAAATGATCCGCTTTCCTCCCGGCGAAAAGTCGGATGGGATCCTCGAACTAGTGGTGAAACCCGCCCATGCGCCGCTGATCCAGCAGGTACTGCCGGAAATAATCGAGCGGGTGAACCGGTTCTTCGGCTATCGCGCAGTTGCCCGCATCAAGCTGCGGCAAGGTGCGGTTAAGCCTCCCGAGGGCAGGCAGAAGGCCAAGGCCCCGCCTTCGCTGAAGCCGATTCCTATGGAACTGGGTGACAGCCTGCGCGATATTGGCGACCCGGAACTGCGCGCGGTGCTCGAATCGCTGGCGCGCGGCCTCGGATCGCAGGATGAGAACGGAACCGATTGACGTGAAAATTCCCGCCCGGCTTGTAGCGCCCGCATTCCTCGCCATTGCCGCCACTCTTTCAGCCGCCCCCGCCGCCGCGCGGGACAAGCCCGCTGTCGCCAAGCCGAAGAACGGCAACTGGAGCAGCGTCATCACCGAAACCGCCGGTGGCCACCTGCTCGGAAATCCGGAAGCGGACGCCCGGCTGGTCGAATTCATGAGCTACACCTGCTCGCACTGCGCCGATTTCGCGCGCAGCGGCGAAGGGGCGATCAAGCTGCTCTACGTGCCCAGCGGCAAGGTCGCCTTCGAAGTGCGCCACCTGATCCGCGACCCCGTGGACCTTACCGCAGCGCTGGCTGCCCAGTGCGGTCCGGCGAGCAATTTCTTCGCCAACCATTCGGCGATTATCGGCAAGTATTCCGACTGGATGGCCAAGGCGCGCAGCATGACACAGGCGCAGATGGCGCGCTGGAATTTCGGCAGCTTCGGCTCGCGCGCGCAGGCCATCGCCAGCGATCTCGACTTCTACGAGATCATGGAAGGCCGCGGCTATTCGCGCATCGAGGTCGACAAATGCCTGACCGACGAGGCGCGGGCGCAGGCCATCGCCGCGCAGAGCCAGGCCGATATCCAGAAATTCGGCCTGCGCGGTACACCGACCTTCTTCATGGGTGGCGAACAGCTCGACGCGCATGACTGGAAATCGCTCCAGCCCCATCTCGACGCCCTGTTCCGCAAGTGAACCGGGCAACCGCGGGGTTGCCTTTACCGGGGACAGCCCTGTGGACACCGCTTCCGTGGCGCTTCACCTGCGCCGGACCCTAGCCTAGCCTTTTTCATCCACTCGAGAGGAATCCGATGAAGACCAGCCTGCGTTTCGCCCTTGCAGCCCCCCTCGCACTCGCGCTTGCCGCCTGTGGCGGCGATGCCGGGGAAGCGGAAGTCGGCGCCCTCGAAGGCGAAGCCATCGCCGCCATTCCCGCCCCTGAAGGTTCGAGCTGGCTCGAAACTGCCAGCAAGACCGCGGAAGGCGGCTTCGTCATCGGCAATCCCGATGCCCCGATCAAGCTGGTGGAATTCGCCAGCCACACCTGCGGAGCCTGCGCCTATTTCGCGGAAACCGGCTCGGCCCCGCTCCAGCAGGACTACGTCAGCACCGGCGTCGTGAGCTACGAAATCCGCCCGCTGCTGCGCGATCCGCTGGACGTGACCATTTCGACGCTGGCCCAGTGCGGCGCTCCGGAAAGCTTCCACGCCCTGTCCGACCAGGCATGGGCCGCCCTGCCGAGCTTCGGTGAAGCCTTGCAGGCCAGCGGTGCCTACGAATCCGCCATGTCCGCCCCGCCGGAACAGCGCTTCCTGCTGCTGGCACAGGGCGCGGGCCTGATCGACTTCTTCGCCTCGCGCGGGCTGTCGGCTGACCAGGCGCGCAGCTGCCTCGCCGATACGGCCAAGATCGAAGAGATGGCCAATACCTCGCGCGCCGCGGCCGATGCGGCCAAGGTCACCGGCACGCCCACCTTCTTCCTCAACGGCAACCGTATCGAGGAAAACCAGTGGGCCGCGCTCGAACCCATCCTGCAGCGCGCCGGCGCCAGGTAAGGGCCGAGGCAGGGGGGCGATACGGCGATGCTCATCAAACAGCTCAGGTTGAGCGGTTTCAAGAGCTTCGTCGAGCCGTCCACCCTGCGCATCGAACCCGGACTGACGGGCGTCGTCGGCCCGAACGGCTGCGGCAAGTCCAACCTGCTCGAAGCGATCCGCTGGGTGATGGGCGAAAACTCGCCCAAGTCCATGCGCTCGGGCGGGATGGAAGACGTAATCTTCGCCGGCACCGCTACCCGCCCGCCGCGCGACTTCGCCGAAGTCCAGCTGTCCGCCGAAAGTGACGAGGGCGACGAACTCGAAGTCATTCGCCGGATCGAACGCGGTGCCGGCAGCGCCTACCGCGTCAACGGCAAGGACGTGCGCGCCAAGGACGTGGCGCTGACCTTTGCCGACGCGGCGACCGGTGCGCACAGCCCCGCCCTCGTCAGCCAGGGCAAGATCGCGCAGGTCATCGCGGCCAAGCCGCAGGAACGGCGCATGATGCTGGAAGAGGCGGCGGGCATTGCCGGCCTCCACGTCCGGCGCAAGGATGCCGAAAGCAAGCTGCGGCAGACCGAAACCAACCTCGCGCGGCTCGAAGACCTCATGGCGGGCCTCGACAGCCAGATCGCTTCGCTGCGCCGCCAGGCCAAGCAGGCGGAACGCTACAAGAAGCTGTCCGACGAGATCAAATCGGCAGAAGCCCGGTTGGTGTTCGCCCGCTGGCGCGATGCCGCCGCTGCCGCCGAAGCGGCCAAGAAAGCCGCCGGAGAGGCAGAGGCCCGCGTCGCGCAGGCGCAGGCTGCCGCCGATGAAGCCCAGAAGGCCCAGCGCGCCGCCGCCGAAGCCCTTGCCGAAGCGCGCGAGGAACAGGCCGACCGCCGCGACGATGCCAGCGCCCACGGCCACCGCATGGCCGCGCTCACCAGCCAGTTGGAAGCCGCCGAACAGCGCCTTGCCGACCTCGAACGGCAGAAGAAACGGCTCGAGGAAGATCGCGGCGATGCCGACCGGTTGACCAAGGATGCTGCCGAGGCCCTTGCCCGGCTGGAAAAGGAGCTGGCCGCCAGCGAAAAGGACCTTGCCGCCAACGAGGAACGCCGCCCGGCCCTCGTCGCGCAGAGCGAGGACGCGGAACGCGCCAGCCGGACCGCCGAACTTGCGCTTGCCAAGGCCACCGCCGACAATGCGGGCGTCGAAGCCGAATGGCGCGTGGTCGAGGCGGAAATCACACAGGCAAAGCTGCGGCTCGACCGCGTCGAAGCCGAAGGCCGCCGCATGGCCGACCAGCGCGGCGCACTCGCCGGAGAAGACGTCGACGGAGCGCTCGAACGCGCGAAAAAGGCCGCGCAGGACGCTACCGCCTCGCTCGAACAGCAGCGTACTGCCCTTGAAGCCATGCAGGCTCGCAAGGCGGAACTGCAGGCCGCAAGGGACGAGGCAGCCAGCGCGCTCTCCAGCGCCCGCGCCGAACTTTCGGGCGTAGAGCGCGAACACGCCGCCCTGCTGCGCGACCGCGAGGCACGCGAGAGGGCCGCGGCCAAACGCTCCGGCCGCCAGCAGGCGATCGACGGCGTGCGTGCGGCCAAGGGCTATGAACGCGCCGCTGCCGCCGCGCTGGGCCGCGACGGCAAGGCATTGCTCGGCCTGCCGGAAGACGGCGCGGAAGGGCGCTACTGGACCGGGGCCGATGCGCCGAAGAAGGTGGCTCACAGCCTTGCCGACCATCTCGATGCCTGCCCCGCCGAATTGTGCGCCCGCCTCGCCCTCGTCCACGTGGCGGAGAGTGACGACGGGCGCAGCCTCGCGCCGGGCGAAAGCCTCGTCACCATGGCCGGGCACCTGCGCCGCTGGGACGGCCTCGTCGTGCGCGGCGAAGGCGCGGCCGAAGCTGCCCGCCTGGAAGCCGACAACCGCTTTGCCGAACTGGATGCGCAGCTGCCCTCGTTGCAGGCCGCGCTGGAAGCCGCAGAAAGCACGCAGTCAAGCGCAAGCGAGGAACTCTCGACCCTCCAACGCGACCTGATCGCGGCCGAGCGCGAGCTTGCCGGAGCCGCCGATGCGGAACGGCAGGCCCTGCGCGCACTCGACCTGGCCGAAGCCGCGCGCGAACGCATCGCTGCGCGCCTCGCCGAACTCGAACGGGCAGAGGGCGAGCATGCCGAACTCGTCGCTGCCGCAAAGACCGACCTTGCCGCTGCCGAGGCCAAGCGCAGCGCCCTGCCCGATCCCGAAGCCGGCCGCGCCTCGCTCGAAGCCGCCCGCGCGAAGAACGAGGCGGCCCGCGCCGCCCTGCAGGCCCGTGCCGCCGAACTCGCAGCGCACGACCAGGGCCTTGCCGTCTCGCGCGAACGCACCAGCGCCCAGCGCTCCGACATGGCCAACTGGCAGGCGCGTTCGGGCGAAGCGGCCAGGCGCCTGTCCGACATGGCCCGCCGCTTCGAGGAAATCGAGGAAGAGCGCGCCGTCTACGCCGCCAAGCCTGAAGGTCTCATGCGCGAGATCGAACAGGGCGACCAGGTGCGCGAGCGGCTGGGCCGCGAACTGGCCGAAGCCGAGGCCGCCGTCGCCGCCGCGAACGAGCGGGCACAGGAGGCCGAACGCGGCTTCGCTGCGGCCAACGAGGCACTCGCAGCCGCCCGCGAAAACCGCGCCGGTCTGACCGCACGCGCCGAGAACGAGGACGGTCGCCGCATCGAGATGGCGCGCATTTCGGGCGAACGCTTCCAGTCGCCCCCGCCGCTGCTGCCGGCGAAGTTCGAATTCGACGAAACCGCAGTCAAATCCGCCGAGGCCGAGGCCGAGGAAATGGACCGCCTGACCGCCAGCCGCGAGCGCATCGGCCCGGTGAACCTCGTCGCCGCCGAAGAGCTGGAGCGGATCGAGAGCGAGCACGGCTCCAACGCGGCCGAACAGGAAGAACTGCGCGAGGCGGTCAACCGGCTGCGCGGATCGATCGGCAGCCTCAACCGCGAGGGGCGCGAGCGGCTGCGCGAGGCGTTCGAGCGGGTCAACGACCACTTCAAGCATCTCTTCACTCGCCTGTTCGAAGGCGGCGAGGCGCATCTTGCCCTCATCGACAGCGACGATCCGCTGGAAGCGGGCCTCGAGATCTTCGCCCAGCCGCCGGGCAAGCGCCTGCAGTCGCTGACCCTGCTGTCGGGCGGCGAACAGGCGCTGACCGCGACCGCGCTGATCTTCGCGCTGTTCCTGACCAATCCCGCACCGATCTGCGTGCTGGACGAAGTCGACGCGCCGCTGGACGATGCGAATATCGACCGCTTCTGCGACCTGCTCGACGCGATGGTGAAGGAAACCGACACGCGTTACCTCATCGTCACGCACAATGCCGTCACGATGAGCCGCATGCACCGCCTGTTCGGCGTCACCATGATCGAGAAAGGCATCAGCCGCCTCGTCAGCGTGGACTTGGGCGGAGCAGAGGAACTGCTGGCGGCGGAGTAGTCTGCCCGCTCGTCCTGCGTTGTGGGAGGACAGAGAGATGACCAGACTGAAGACGCATATCGAAAGCCACGCGACTTCTCGCATCGGCTGGCTGCGAGCCGCCGTCATGGGCGCCAATGACGGCATCGTTTCGACAGCAAGCCTGATCGTCGGCGTCGCTGCAGCCAGTGCGGGACGAAGCGAGATCCTTATTGCGGGCATGGCTTCGCTGTTTGCCGGCGCGATGTCGATGGCCGCAGGCGAGTATGTTTCGGTCAGTTCGCAGGCCGACACGGAGAAGGCCGACCTCGCCCGGGAAAGGAAAGAACTGGCAAGCGACCCGGAATTCGAACACGCGGAACTGGCATCGGTTTACGAGGCGCGCGGCGTCGACGCCACGACAGCGAAGGAAGTCGCCCGGCAGATGATGGCGCATGATGCCTTGACTGCGCATGCACGCGACGAACTGGGCATTTCTGAAGTCAGCACGGCTCGCCCGCTCCAGGCGGCGATTGCGTCCGCTCTCACCTTCATCGCAGGCGCTGCCGCACCGCTTCTTGTGGTGCCCTTCGCACCGCTTGCATCAATGGTGGTGGCCGTGGCCGCTGCTTCGCTCGTGTGCCTTGCAGTCCTTGGGGCGCTGGGTGCCAAGGCTGGCGGGGCGCAGGTAGTGCCATCGATAGTCAGGGTCGTGTTCTGGGGTGCGATGGCGATGGTCGTCACCGCATTGGTCGGAAAACTGTTTGGCGCCGCTGTGGCCTAGATAATTTGCCGACCCGCCTTTTGGGTGCACCATCCGTTACATGTGGAAGAAATATGCTGAAAATTGATCGCTCCTGGATCCTTGCCGTGACGGCTGTCGGATTGGCGTGCCCGGCCGCAGCCGCTGGCGTCGAGCCCCCCCTACTTCCCATGACAGAGACTGAATTCGCGCGCCCAGAACTGCCGCCGATCCTGCCGATGCGGGAAAGAGCTGAGGTGATCGATGAAATCCTCGCTGAGCGGCTGGAAACGGTGATCCCGGCCATCATGCGCGAGCAGGGGGTGGATTTCTGGCTGCTGATGTCACGCGAATATTTCGAGGATCCGGTCACCGCCACCATGCTCGATGCCGAAAGCATGCACGCACGCCGGCGCACGATCCTCGTCTTCCACGATCCGGGTGACGGCCAGCCGGTCGAGCGCCTGACGGTGAGCCGCTACGGCCTTGCCGACCTGTTCGAAGCCTCCTGGTCGCCGGAAGCACAGCCTGACCAGTGGCAGGCGGTGGCCGACATCATCACCCGGCGTGACCCGGCAAAGATCGCCGTCAATTTTTCCAACCTGACCGCCTTCGGCGACGGCATGACGCTGAGCCAGTACCGCGCCTTCACCGAGGCGCTGCCGGAGGGTTACGAGAACCGGATCGTGTCCGGCGAAGCGCTGTCGATCCGTTGGCTGGAAAGCCGCACTCCGCGGGAGCTGGAAATCTACCCGGGCATCGTGCGGATCGCGCATTCGATCATCGGCACCGCCTTCTCGCGCGAGGTCATCACGCCGGGCAAGACGAGCGTCGAGGAAGTGCAGTGGTGGTACCGTGAAAGGCTGGCCGAACTGGGCCTCACGCCGTGGTTCCACCCCTCGGTCGGCATCCAGCGACAGGGGCGCGAAGGCATGCTGCGCGGGAGCGAGGTCATCCAGCCGGGCGACCTGCTGTGGACCGATTTCGGCATTACCTATCTGCGTCTCAACACCGACACCCAGCACCTCGCCTATGTCCTGAAGCCGGGCGAGACGCAGGCACCTGCGGGCCTCGTGGCGGGGCTGAAGGCGACCAACCGGGTGCAGGACCTGCTGCTCGCATCCTTTGAGGCCGGGCTGAGCGGTAACGAAGTACTCGCCCGCACCCGCGAAAAGGCGCTGGCCGAAGGGCTGGACCCGTCGATCTATTCGCATCCAATCGGCTTTCACGGACACGGGGCGGGCACGGCCATCGGGTTCTGGGACAACCAGAACGGCGATCCGCGCGGCGCCTATCCGGTGCAGGCCGGGACTACATGGTCGATCGAGCTTACCAATTACCACAAGGTGCCCGAATGGAGCGGCCAACGGGTCGATTTCCGGTCCGAGGAAGACGCGTGGTTCGACGGGGAGCGTGTGCGCTTCCTCGATGGGCGGCAGACCGAATTGACGCTAATACCCTCCAATTGATCCAGCCTGATTGAGCGAGGCTTCATGCAACTGGCCTCTCCTAGTTTTGCCGAAGCCGTGCGGGTGTTCGCGCGCATCGGCCTGCTGAGTTTCGGCGGGCCTGCGGGCCAGATCGCACTGATGCACCGCGAACTGGTCGATGAGCGCCAGTGGGTCGGCGAGGAAGATTTCCTCAACGGGCTCAATTTCTGCCACCTCCTGCCCGGTCCCGAAGCGCAGCAGCTGGCGACGTGGATCGGATGGCGGCTGCACGGCTGGCGCGGCGGCGTGGTCGCGGGCACGCTGTTCGTCATCCCGGGTGCGCTGGTGGTCCTACTGCTTTCGGCGCTCTATGTTGTCGCGGCCGACCTTGCCTGGTTCGAGGCGCTCTTCCTCGGCATCAAGGCCGCGGTCTTGGCCATTGTGGCGCAGGCGCTGCTGCGGATTGCGGGACGGTCGCTCGACACGGGGTTCAAGCGTGCGCTTGCCATTATGGCCTTTGCCAGCCTGTTCCTGTTTGCGCTGCCCTTCCCGCTGGTCGTCCTCTTGGCAGGCGCTGCCGGTGCGCTGGCGGCATTGAAGCGGCCTGGCTGGCTGGCGCTCAAGCCTGCGTCGGCACTGGCAGAACGCGGGCCCCGCCCTTGGAAAGCCACTCTGAAAGCCGTGCTGGTGTGGGGCGCGATCTGGGCCGCGCCGATCATCGCCATCGACATCGGCCTGGGGCGAGAGCATCGCCTGTGGGACATCGCGATGTTCTTCTCGCAGCTGGCCGTGGTGACATTCGGCGGGGCCTATGCGGTGCTCGCCTACATGGCGCAGGAAGCCGTGACCGGTTTCGGCTGGCTGCAACCGGGCGAGATGGCCGACGGCCTCGGCCTTGCCGAGACCACGCCGGGCCCGCTGATCCTCGTCACCCAGTTCGTCGGCTATCTCGCCGCGTTCAGGGCACCCGAGCCGTTCACTCCCTTCGTCGCGGGGCTGATCGGCGCAGGACTGACCACCTGGGTCACCTTCGCGCCCTGCTTCCTGTGGATCTTCGCCTTTGCACCGTGGATCGACCGGATGCGCGATGCGGTGCGGCTGAAGGGCGCGTTGGCAGGCGTGACCGCGGCTATTGTCGGGGTGATCGCAAATCTCACCGTGTGGTTCGCGCTCCATGTCCTGTTTGCGCGCGTGGGCGACGGGGCGGCCGGACCAGTGCGGGTGCTCGCGCCGGAATGGGCGAGTTTCGACTGGCGCGCAGGCTCGCTGGCGCTGGTCGCCGGAGTCCTGATCTTCAGGTTGGGCTGGAGCGTGCCGCAAGTTCTCGCAGCCTGCGCCGGTGGGGGACTGCTACTCGGCCTTGCAACCTAGACTGCGCGCCTAGGCGGAAAGGGCGGCTTTCAGTTCGTCGCGGATGGCCTTGAGGCGCGGCAGGATCGCATCGGTACCTGCCGAGGGCTGGGCCTGCACCACCGGGGCGCTTTCAGCTTCGGGAGCGCCGCGCAGGGCAGCCTTGGCGCCTTTCAGCGTATAGCCTTCACGGTTGACCAGCCGGTCGATCCGCTCGACCAGCGCGACATCTTCCGCGCGGTAATAGCGGCGGCCACCGGAACGTTTCAGGGGCTTGAGGCTGGGGAACTGCTGTTCCCAGTAGCGCAGCACATGCGTCTTGATGCCGGTCGCCTTGGCAACCTCGCCAATGGTGCGCAGTGCGCCGTCGTCCTTGTGGTCGTCGAATTCCGCCATCACGACCCCTTAGCAGTCATCCGTTCGCGACGCGATCCTTCAGGAGCTGGCTTGCCCGGAAAGTCATCACGCGGCGCGGCGTGATCGGCACTTCGACACCCGTCTTGGGGTTACGGCCGATCCGTTCCTTCTTGTCGCGCAGCACGAAGCTGCCGAAACCGGAAATCTTGACGTTTTCACCGCGCACCAGCGCATCGGTCATCTTGCCGAGAACCTGTTCGACAAGGTCCAGCGATTCCGCCCGGCTCAGTCCCATTTTCCGATTGATAGTCTCTGCCAGGTCGGCGCGGGTCAGTGTTCCCACCGAGCGCATCATATCCATCTCACTCTCCCAGACGCGACCCTGGGGTTCGATTCTAGATATCCAACATACTGTATTGCGGCGAGTTTCACAACCGAATGAAACAAATGTTTCATCGCCTACATGCGGGCGAGCGAGGCACCCCATGTGAAACCGCCGCCCATGGCCTCGAACATGACCAGATCGCCTTCCTTGATCCGGCCGTCGCGGCGGGCGACGTCGAAGGCGAGCGGCACCGAAGCGGCAGAGGTATTGGCGTGGCGGTCGACCGTGACGACGACCTTTTCGGCCGGCAGGTCGAGCTTGCGCGCGGTCGCATCGAGGATGCGGGCATTGGCCTGGTGCGGCACGACCCAGTCGATATCGGCAGCCTGTGCCCCTGCATCGGCGAGCACTTCGCGCAGCACGTCGGCCAGGTTCACGACCGCGTGGCGGAAGACCTCGCGGCCCTTCATGCGCAGCTTGCCGACCTCGCCCGTGGTTGACGGCCCGCCATCGACATAGAGCAGGTCGCAATGCGCGCCGTCGGCATGCAGCTTGGTCGACAGGATACCCGGACCGTCTTCGGCAACGTCGCGTGCCTCGAGCACGACCGCGCCCGCCCCGTCGCCGAACAGGACGCAGGTGGTGCGGTCTTCCCAGTCGAGGATGCGGCTGAAGGTTTCCGCGCCGATGACCAGCGCCTTTTTCGCCATGCCGGTCCGCAGGAGCGATTCGGCAGTACCCAGCGCGTAGAGGAAGCCCGAGCACACGGCCTGCACGTCGAAAGCGACGCAGCCGTTGCAGCCAAGCGCATTCTGCACCTGCGTGGCAGTGGCGGGGAAGGTGTGGTCCGGCGTCGCGGTAGCGAGCACGATGAGACCGATCTCCGCCGCGTCCACGCCTGCATCCTCAAGCGCGCGGCGCGCAGCCTGCGTGGCGAGGGTCGAGGTCGTCTCGCCTTCGGCGGCGATATAGCGCTGGCGGATGCCCGTGCGTTCGACGATCCACTCGTCGCTGGTATCCACACGCTCGGCCAAATCGGCATTGGTCACGCAGTTCGCGGGCAGCGCGCTTCCGCTGCCGGTGATGACCGCGCGGATCATTTTCCGTTGAAGCCCTGCGTGTCGATCTTGCCCAGATCGTTGGCGATACGGTTGGTGATGTCGTCCTCCAGCAGGCGGGCGGCGACTTCCACCGCATTGGCGACGCCTTTGGCATTCGCGCTGCCGTGGCTTTTCACGACCACGCCGTTGAGGCCGAGGAAGACCGCGCCATTGTGGTTGTTGGGGTCGAGATGGTGCTTCAGCAGTTCGGTCGCCGGGCGCGACACTAGGAAGCCGACCTTGGACCGGATGCTGGAAGTGAAGGCCTGGCGCAGCAGGTCGGTCACGAAGCGTGCCGCGCCCTCGATCGCCTTGAGCGCGATATTGCCGGAAAAGCCGTCGCACACGACCACGTCGCATTCGCCGCGGTTGATCTTGTCGGCTTCGACATAGCCGGCAAAATCCATCGCCAGATTGTCGGCCGCGCGCAGCGCGTCGGCGGCAGCCTGGATATCCTCGGTGCCCTTGGTCTCTTCCGTGCCGATATTCAGCAGGCGCACGCGCGGACGTTCGCGCCCGGTGACGATACGCGAATAGGCAGCGCCCATAATGGCGAATTGGACGAGGTTGCGCGCATCGCAATCGCGGTTCGCGCCGAGGTCGAGCATGATGACGTCGTTTTCGCCGAGCGTGGGCAGCAGGGCCGCCAGCGCCGGACGGTCGAGGCCGGGCATGGTGCGCAGGGCAAGTTTGCTCATTGCCATCAGCGCGCCGGTGTTGCCGGCGGACACGGCAGCGCCGGCCTCGCCGCGCTTCACCGCGTCGACGGCCAGCCCCATGCTGGTGGTCTTGGCACGGCGCAGGGCGCGGCTGGGCAGCTCGTCACCGGCGACTACGTCGTCGCAATGCAGGATTTCCGAAGCGCCGGACATGCCCGGGTGCGTTTCGAGCGCCGCCTTGATGCGGGTTTCGTCGCCGACCAGCAGGAACTTGAATCGATCGTGGCGCCTACGCGCAAGCGCGGCGCCTTCGATCATGGTGCGAACGCCTTCGTCCCCGCCCATCGCGTCGATAGCGATACGCGGCAAACTCATGACGTTCTCCGGCTTTCAGCTGTGGTCTTAAAGACCGACGGCGATGACTTCACGCCCGTTGTAGTAACCGCAGTGCGGGCACAGGTTGTGCGGACGCTTGAGTTCACCACAGTTCGAGCACTCGTGATGAGCCTCGACCTTGAGCGAATCGTGCGCACGACGGTTGCCGCGGCGGTGGGGCGATACTTTCCTCTTGGGGACGGCCATGGCGGCACCTGTTCCTCAAACAATTACAATCAATTTCGGTGGCCGCCCTAGTGGAAGGTCCGGCAGCGCACAAGAGTGCGTGAACCCGAAACTTTCCGACCGTGGCGGTGAAGGCGCGCGCTATAGCGATTTTTCGCGCCTGCGCAAGCGCTGTGCGCAATCGCCGCGCCCGCATTGCCACCGGGGGCCCATCTCTATAGCCCGAGATAGGGCTCGCCAGAGAGATCGCAAGGGAGGGATCGCATGGGCATTATTCTACCCGTTACGCTGACTGCCGCCGCAGCCGCGGCTATCATCAACTTCTGGCTCGCCATGCGGGTCGGACAGATGCGCGTGAAGCACAAGGTTTCGATCGGCGACGATGCCGGCGGGCCGCTGACCGCGCGGATGCGCGCACAGCTCAATTTCGTGGAAAACACGGTCTTCGTGCTCGTGCTGATCGCGGCCATCGAACTGGCCGGCAAAGGCGGCAGCTGGCTGCCGATCGTCAGCGCCATCTACATGCTGGGCCGAATCGCCCACGGTCTGGGCATGGACGGCGGCAAGTTCGCGCGCGGTCGCAGCATCGGCGTGATCATCACCATGCTGACCCTGCTGGGCCTGGCGGTGGTTGCCGCGCTGATCGCGATGCGGGTGCTCTAACCCAGCGCGTAATCGCTGACGAAAGCGTTGGTCTTGCGTTCCTGCCCGAAGGTGCTGGTGGGACCATGACCGGGAATGAAGGTCACGTCATTGCCCAGCGGCCACAGCTTCTGGGTGATGGCGTCGATCAGGTCCTGGTGGTTGCCCATCGGGAAATCGGTGCGCCCGATGCTGCCCTGGAACAGGACGTCGCCGACGATGGCGAACTTGCTCGGCCGGTGGAAAAAGACCACGTGGCCGGGCGTGTGGCCGGGGCAGTGGATGACTTCCAGTTCCAGCTCGCCGACGGTGACCTTGTCGCCGTCTTCCAGCCAGCGGTCAGGTTCGAAGACCTGCCCGTTAACCCCGTAACGCGCGCCGTCCTCGTCAAGGCGGCTGATCCAGAAGCGGTCGCCTTCATGCGGGCCCTCGATCGGCAGGCCCAGTTCCTTGGCCAGGACGCCCGCTTCGCCGCAATGGTCGATATGGCCGTGGGTGATGAGGATCTTTTCCAGCTCCACCCCGGTCTTGGCGACCGCGGCCTTGAGCTTGTCGAGATCGCCGCCCGGGTCGACCAGCGCGCCCTTGTTGGTCTTGGTGCACCAGATCAGCGAACAGTTCTGCTGGAGCGGGGTGACCGGCACGATACCGGCTCTCATCGGGGGCATGGGCTTGTCGTTCATGGGGCATGAAATGGCGGCCTGCCGCCGCGAATGCAAGCGCGCGCGGCACGGCCTGCCGCGCCCCTTCAATGGCAATTGCCGCTCCCACGCGCTATGATGCGCAAATGGTCGCACGGGTCGCCTCTTCCACGGAGGTAAGACATGCGAAATTTCAAGACACTGGCACTCATCGCGCTGGTTACCGGCGCTTCGCCGCTAGCCGCCCAGTCAGCTGACACCGACGCGCTGATTGCCGATGCGCTGAGCGCTGCACCGGCCTCGGTCACCGACAATGCGAGCGTGCGCAACAACGACGGCACGCTGCTGCGCGAAGGCAGCAATGGCTACACCTGCTATCCGCAGGCGCCCACCATGGGGCCGCGCTGCAACGATACGGAATGGGACGCCTTCATTGCAGGCTTCATGAAGGGCGAACCCTACACGCCGAAGAAGTTCGGTGTGTCCTACATGCTCGCCGGTGAAGGCACCGCGCCCGGCACCAGCAATATCGACCCGATGGCGACCGAGCCGACCGCCGACAACGAGTGGATCAAGGACGGGCCGCACATGATGCTGATCTTCCCCGATCCCGCCATGATGGCCGGGCTGTCGACCGATCCGAAGGACCCGGTCTATGTCATGTGGCGCGGCACGCCCTATGCCCATGTGATGGTGCGGATCGAGGAAGAATAGCGCGCCCTACAGGAGCGGTGCGAGGTCGGGTTCCACCCAGTCCCGCCGCGCTTCGACCGAGAACAGGCGGTCACGCGACCAGTGGGCGAGGATCCAGTCCGACCGGCCGAGCGGGCCTGCCATCGCCTCGCGCAGGACCTCGGCCAATGGCGCGCCGCGGCGAGCATCCAGCAAGTGCTCCGTCGCCCGGAGCGAGGCGAGCGTGATCGTATGGTGATACCCCGAACTGTCGGTGTTCGGCGTGCCATGCGCCTCGTTCAGCCGGGTGATGATGGTGCGAAAACTGTCGCCGCCTGCAAGGTCTGGGCGATGGCGCAATATCTCCAGCGCGAGCGCGAAATGCGCCTCGTGCGTCCATTCGGCGCGCGGCAGGCTCGTATCCAGCACGCGGTCGGCAAGATGCGAGAAATCGGTATCCTTGGTGAAGGCAGTCATCGGGGCAATCCTTTTCGGGAGTTGCGCCCGACCGGCACGAAAAACCCCGCCGGTCGGGCGGGGTCTGGCTGGTGTCTGTGGCTTGGGACCGGAAGGATCAGCACACAGGCGCACAAACAGTCGCCGCCGTAATCGGGCGGGCCGCTTGCAGGACAGTGGTGGCGATCATTCGGGCCATGGCTAGGTGCTGCGCCCGGCGCGCAATCCTGTCAAGCCGGGCCGCAAGCGCTCAGAAGGTGATCTTCTCGTAATTCAGCGTGACCTCTTCCGCCGCGCAGCTGGCGATGGTCACGCCGGTCAGCTTCGCTTCGCCGCCACCCTCGTCATCGCCGATCAGCACATGCGGGTAGCTGGCACCTTCGGCGCAGCCGTCGAACCGGCCTGCGAAAGTCAGGGTTCCCGGCCCGTTCGAGGCCGGCACCAAGATGCGTGAGCCCTTCTCCATCGGCTTGAGGGTAACGGGGCGGTGCTGCCGCTTGCCGGTCGCCATGCCGCTGGCAGCATCGCGCGGGGCTGGCTCGGCCGTCGTCGCACGATCCTTGTGACGCAGGCGCTCCGAGACGCCGGCACGCAGGGGTACGCCCTCGGCGCTCCAGTGCAGCGGGCTGGTGTGCGCATCTTCAGTGCCCGTGCCGCCCTGCTGCACGACATGGGGCACTTCGCGGCCGCCGGTACGCGGGCTGAGAGTGATGGTCAGATAATCGAGGTGCGCCTCGCCCGAATCCTTTGTCTGCGCACCGCCATCGGCCATCTTCACGTCGATCTCATCGGGTTCGACGCCGGGCGTTGCCCGCCCGCTCTCGCCGTCGATGTCGGGAATCTTGATGTAGATTGCCGCGCTGAGCGGGGCGGCGAGCGTCAAGGCCGCAGCCAGGGTCGCAATGGTCCGGATAGTGGGCATGGACATCCTCCTCCGCGCGGCAGTGTGCCACCGATGCGGCGGGCAGGTCCAGCACGGCCTCCCAAGTGGCTAGATTCGCCCACCCTTCCACACCACGCGGCCGATAACTTCGACCTCGTGACGCGCGAGTTCGACCGGCGCATAGGCATCGTTCGCACTGATCAGCTTGATGCGGTTTGCTGCGCTCACCTGCACCTGCTTGACGTGCAGCGCGTCGCCGATGCGCACGACATGGATACCCTCGCCCGCGCGCTTGTTGCGATCGACGAAGATTTCGTCCCCGCTCCTGAGGACCGGTTCCATGCTGTCCCCTTCCACGCGGATTGCGGACAGGTCCGCACCCTCCAGCCCCATTTCGCGCAGCCACCGGCGCGAGAAACGGAAGCTGTCGAAGGAAATTTCCTCCGCCGATACCGCGCCAGGCCCGGCAGAGGCATCCAGCGCGAGCCTTGGAACGGCCAGAAAGTCGTCCGATTCGCGCGGGCGGGCGAGGTCAGGATCGGCCCCCAGCTCGACCTCGCTCACGCCGAAGAATTCGGCGAGGCGGCGGCGGTCCTGTTCTTCCAGTCGGCGCGGGCTTCCCTTGCGCACGAATTGCTGCAAGTAACTGGGATTACGTCCTAACATGGAGGAAAGAGCGGCCAGGCTCGTGCGGTTGCGTTCGGCCAGTTCGACCAGCCTGGCGCGATCTTCGCTCATTCCGTCTGCCATGCCTTAACTCCCTGCCAACCTTCGTCACCGACGCATTTCCGCGCCTCGCCGGAGAGCGATGCGGGAAAATTCCTATAGCATAGGATTTTTCCTAGACAAGTAGGATTTGGAGTGGAACGAAATAGGAACACGGCGAGCGATTCGCCTGTCAGTTCAGCTATTTGGGGAGCCTTCGCATGCTGATCCGGTCCATCGAGAAATTCCTTCGCGCCCATGACATGCCGCCGACCAAGTTCGGCAGGCTCGCGGCGCATGATCCGCGCTTCGTGCTCGACCTGCGCATGGGGCGCGAACCGCGTAGTGGGACGGAGGCGCGCATTCGCGGCTTCATGACGGGTTTCGAGGCCGGCCGCGGTGAAGCTGCGCGGGAGGTGGCCCATGTCGGCTGAGTGCACCCCACCCCAACCCCGGCGCATCCGCCCGCGCCGCACTGCCGCCGACCGGCTGCGCGATGCGCTGATGGATCTGTGCGATCATCGCGGACAGGTCCTCACCCACACCGAGAAGGCCTGGGCCAGCATCACTTTCGCGGGCACGCGCCATAGCCTCGCCCTGCTCTTCGCAGGCGACGAGGCAGTGGACGCGGGCGAGCGGTTCGTAGCCGAACTGCCCGATCACGAGTTCGCGATTGCGGGCCAGCTGGTCGCCGATGCCGGCGTGAGCGAGGTCGAGCACCGCATGGTCCCCGACCCGCGCCTGCTGGTCCGGTGCGAGCTGCTGCTGCTCGAAGACGCCTGATCAGTACCCGGCGGCAAGGTCCATCTGCGGCTGGACCGGTTCGCCCTTCTGCCACCGTTCGAGATTTTCGACGAACCTGTCGGCGCTGCGCTGGAACATCTTCGTCTGCGCGCGGCCCGACAGGTGCATGGTGACCTGCGCATTCTGCAGGTCCCACAGCGGGTGGTCTTCGGGCAGCGGCTCGGGGTCGGTCACGTCGAGCAGCGCCGCCTCGATGGTCTTTGCCTTGAGCGCTTCGACCAGCGCGTCCTGTTCGACCACGTCCCCGCGCGCGATATTCACCAGCACGGCATTGGGGCGCATGGCGGCAAGTTCGGCCGCGCCGATCATGCCCTTGGTCTCGTCGGTGGAGGGCACGGCGAGCACCACCCAGTCGAATTCGCCCAGCTTTTCGCGCCATTCGCCGGGGCGCAGCGCGCCCTCCCCGCCCGAGCGGCGCACGGGCACCACGGTCATGTCGAATGCCTCGAGCCGGGTCTTCACCAGGCTGCCGATCGCGCCCATGCCGAGCAGCAACACCCGCTCGCCCGACAGTTCACGCTTGCCCGGGCTGTCGAGCAGCCATTCATGGCGTTCCTGCGCGCGTACGACCTCGCGGTAACCCTTGGCATGGGCCAGCATCAGCATGACGACATATTCGGCGATGGTGATGGCGTTGATGCCGACACCGTTCGTCACGACCGTTCCGCGCTCCGCCAGCAGGTCGAGCGGCATGAAATCGAGCCCGGCGTAGATCGAGTTGAGCCATTTGAGGTTCGTCGCGGCGCGTGCGATTTCGGCCATCGGCTCTTTCTCGTTCAGATCGAACCAGCCGATTTCCGCTTCGGGCGCGAATTTCAGCGCCTCTTCCTTGCTCATGAACCACAGGGGCTCGACCCAATCGGGCAGGCGCGGTTCCACCAGCGGGCGGATCAGGGCGGACATAACGGCTTTGGTCATGTGTGGGACTCTCCTCTTCGGATTAAGTCCCTAACCGCAACTCAGCCCAGCTTCCACTCCCAGCCGAGCGGATCGCCGTCCATGACCTCGACGCCCTTCACGGCGAGGCTTTCGCGGATTGCGTCGCTGGCGGCGAAGTCCTTGAGAACGCGCGCTTCCTTGCGGCGGACGAGGTCAGCCTCGATTTCCGTCTCGGTAATTTCGGCAGAGACGGGCCGGATGCGCAAATCCTCGCGGGTGAGCGAAAACAGGTCGAGGCCGAGCACGCGGTCCATGTCCTCGATGACCGCACGCTTCACCCCGCCGTCGACCTTCTTGATCGCCAGCGCCTCTTCCAGCGCGACCAGCGCGATCGAAGTGTTGAGATCGTCCGACACGGCGGCGGCGAATTTCTCGCGCATCGGTGCGAACTTCTGGTGCGAGGGATCGCCTGCAAGCTCGTCCTTCAGGCGTTCGACCTGCATCACGATGCGCTTCAACCGCGTCAGTGCCGCGCCCAATCCTTCCCAACTAAACTCCAGTTCGCTGCGGTAATGCGCCTGCAGGCACATCATGCGGTAGGCGAGCGGGTGGTAGCCCTTGTCGATCAGCAGTTGCAGGCGCAGGAACTCGCCCGCGCTCTTCGACATCTTGCCGCTGCGTTCGACGAGGAAGTTGTTGTGCATCCAGATGCGCGCGCCGCTATTCTCGGCCACGTCGAGGCCGTTGGTGCAGCAATGCGCCTGGTTCTGCGCGATTTCGTTCGGGTGGTGGATCTCGCGGTGATCGATCCCGCCGGTGTGGATGTCGAAGGGGAAGCCGAGCAGCTTTCCGCCCATGACCGAACATTCGAGATGCCAGCCGGGCGCGCCCTTGCCCCAGGGCGAATCCCATTCCATCTGGCGCTTCTCGCCCGCTGGCGTCTTGCGCCAGATCGCGAAATCGGCCCCGTTGCGCTTGCCTTCGACCGTCTCGATCCGGCCTTCACCTTCTTCGGTGACAGCGCGGGCAAGCTTGCCATAATCCTGGATGGTGGAGACGTCGAAATAGAGCCCGCTATCGAGCTCGTAGCAGTGCTTGTCCGCGATGCCTTTCGCGAACTCGATCATCTCGTCGATGTAATCGGTGGCGACCGACCACTTGGCCGGCTGGCGGATATTCAGCGCTTTCACATCGGCCCAATAGGCCTCGGTATAGTGCTTCGCGATGTCCCAGATCGACTGCGCTTTCTCCGCAGCCATCTTCTCCATCTTGTCCTCACCCTCGTCCGCGTCGTCGGTCAGGTGGCCGACGTCGGTGATGTTGATGATGTGGGTGAGATCGTACCCCTTCCAGCTCAGGGTGCGGCCCAGCACGTCGGCAAAGACATAGGCACGCATATTGCCGATGTGGGGGTAGTTGTAGACCGTCGGGCCGCAGCTGTAGACGCGCGCCTCGCCCGGATGGACGGGAGTGAACGTCTCGATCTCGCGGGTGAGCGAGTTGAACAGCTTGAGCGGCGTTTCGGTCATGGCGTGCGCATTAGGTGCGCGGGAGGCTACTGCCAACCCTCCCAGCGCACGGATTCGTCCAGTCCTGCGCGTTTCACATCGAACAGGTTCACCGGCGCATCCGCATCGCGGTAGCCGATGGCCATACCGCAGAAGAAGGTATGGTCTTCCGGGATGTCGACCACCTCGCGCACCTGCGGACTGTAGGCCGCCCAGGCTTCCTGCGCGCAGCTATCGAGCCCTTCCTCGCGCAGCAGCAGCATGATGGTCTGCAGCCACATGCCGATGTCGCTCCATTGCGGCGGGCCCATGTATTTGGGCGTGTGGACCAGCATCAGCACCGGCGCCCCGAAAGCGCGGAAGTTGTTGGCGAACCACATGAGGCGCTTGGCCTTGTCCTCGCGGCTGATGCCGAGCGAGGCGTACATGTCCTCGCCCACGCCGAAGCGGCGCTCTTCGTAGGCTCCATCGAGGCCCTTGGGGTAGATGTCGTATTCGGGCTGCATCGCCGCGCGGCCCTTGGGAAACTCCAGCGCCACCCGGTCGAACAGCGCCTGCATCGGCGCACCGGTGAGCACCACGGCATTCCACGGCTGGACATTTCCGCCCGAAGGCGCACGCTGCGCCTTTTCGAGCACGCGGGTGAGCGTCTCGCGGTCGACCGGCTGGTCGGTGAATGCGCGTACGGAACGGCGGGTCTGGACTGCTTCGGTGACGTTCATCACTTCTCCACCTCGAACAATCCGGCCAACTGCTCGATAATCGTGCCGCCGAGCTGTTCCACGTCCATGATCGTGACCGAACGCTTGTAGTAGCGGGTCACGTCATGGCCGATGCCGATGGCGGCGAGCTGGACGGGGCTTTGCTTCTCGATCCACTCGATGACCTTGCGCAGGTGCCCTTCGAGATAGCCCGCCTGGTTCACGCTCAGCGTGCTGTCGTCGACCGGTGCGCCGTCGCTGATGACCAGCAAGATACGGCGGTCTTCCGCGCGCGCGAGGAGGCGGGAATGCGCCCAGAGCAGCGCTTCGCCGTCGATGTTTTCCTTCAGCAGGCCTTCGCGCATCATCAGGCCGAGGTTGCGGCGCGCGCGGCGCCAGGGCTCGTCGGCCTTCTTGTAGATGATGTGCCTGAGATCGTTGAGGCGGCCGGGATTGGCGGGGCGGCCATCGGCGAGCCATGCCTCGCGGCTCTGCCCGCCCTTCCACGCGCGGGTGGTGAAGCCGAGGATCTCGGTCTTCACGCCGCAGCGTTCCAATGTGCGCGCCATGATGTCGGCGCTGATCGCGGCGATGCTGATCGGCCGTCCGCGCATCGAGCCCGAATTGTCGATCAGCAGGGTGACGACCGTGTCCTTGAACTCGGTATCGCGTTCGATCTTGTAGGAGAGCGCATGGCCGGGGCTGACGACCACGCGGGTGAGGCGCGCGGCATCGAGCAAACCCTCTTCCTGGTCGAAATCCCAGCTGCGGTTCTGCTGCGCCATGAGGCGGCGCTGGAGGCGGTTGGCCAGCCGCGTGACGATACCCTGGAGGCCCGCCAACTGGCTGTCGAGATAGGCGCGCAGCCGGTCCAGTTCCTCGTGATCGCACAGCTCGGGCGCCTCGATCACCTCGTCGAACTTGTCGGTATAGGCCTTGTAGTCGAAGTCTTCCGGCAGGTCGGTCCACGGGCGGTTCGGGCGCACGGGCTGCATGCCCTCGCCATCGTCGTCCGAAGGGTCGCCATCGGACATTTCCTGCTCGCCTTCGACGTCCTGCTCGGCATCGCCATCGGCCTCGCCGTCGGTGATTTCGCCGCGGGCATCGCTTTCCTGCGGCTGGGCCTCGCCCTCGTCCTGTTCGTCGGTGTCCTCGTCCTGTTCGGGCGTTTCGCCGTCGTCCTGGTCCCCGTCGTCGGAGCTGCCATCGTCGGGCGTGTCCGGCAGGGTCAGTTCGAGATGGCGGAGCATGTCGAGGGTCAGGTTCTGGAAGGCCCGCTGGTCGTCGAGCGCATCGGCAAGGCCGTCCATGTCGGTGCCGATCTTGGCGAGGATATCGCCGCGCACCATGTCCACGCCCGCCTTCGCGCGGTCGGGCACGGCCTCGCCCGTCAGCGCCTCGCGCAGCATGAGCGAAAGCGCGGTCGGCAGCGGCACTTCGTTGGCCTCGCTCGCCTTGGCGATGGGGTCGGTCGCGGTGCGCAGTTCGAGCGCGGCGTCGAGATTGCCGCGAATGCCGTCGTAGCGGTTGCTGCCGATCGCCTCGTAGCGGACCCGCTCGATCGCATCGTAGCAGGCGCGGGCGATGGGTTCGGGCGGCGCGCCCTTGGCGTGCAGCGCCTCGTTGTGATGGCGCAGCTTCAGCGCGAAGCTGTCGGCAAAGCCGCGCGCCTCGGTCGCCTGGTCGCGGGGCAGGTTACGGCCCGGCAGGGGCACGCGGAAGTTCTTGCCCGACTGGCTCGGCTGGTCCGCGCTCCAGGCCACCTCGACCTCCGGCTCCTGCGCGAGCGCGCGCGCAGTGCCGGTCAGCGCCTGCTTGAAACGGTCGAGGGGGGTCTGGTCGGTCACGTGTGCCTAGTTAGGACGTCGGGATGCTTTGACCAGTCTTTTCCCAGTCGGCGACGAAGCCTTCGATACCCTTGTCGGTCAGGATGTGCTTGAACAGCCCCTTGATGACGGCAGGCGGCATGGTCGCGACGTCGGCACCGATCAGCGCGCTCTGCAGCACGTGGACGGGGTTGCGGATCGAGGCGACAAGGACTTCGGTCTCGAAGCCGTAATTGCTGTAGATCGTGACGATATCCTCGATCAGCGACATGCCGTCGAAGCCGTTGTCGTCATGACGGCCGACGAAGGGCGACACGAAGGTCGCGCCGGCCTTGGCGGCCAGCAGCGCCTGGTTGGCGGAGAAGCACAGGGTCACGTTGACCTGCGTACCGTCCGAGGTCAGTTTCTTGCAGGTCTTGAGGCCGTCGATCGTCAGCGGCACCTTGATGCAGACGTTGTCCGCGATCTTGCGGAGGGTTTCGGCCTCTTTCATCATCGTCTCGTGGTCGAGCGCGACGACTTCGGCGCTGACCGGACCATCGACGATGCTGCAGATCTCGCGCGTCACCTCGATGAAATCGCGGCCCGACTTGGCGATCAGCGAAGGGTTGGTGGTGACCCCGTCGAGGAGACCGGTGTCGGCCATTTCCTTGATGTCGGCGATGTCGGCGGTGTCGACGAAGAACTTCATGTGTGCGCGCTCCGGAAGGCGAGAGTTGGTGTCATTCGCTGCAAGGCGATTGCGCAGCGCGAGTCAAGGCTTGCGCGGCCTTAGACCCCCGCATTGCCGACGACGAAACAGGCCGCGGCGACCAGTGCGCCGGTCCAGCGATTGGCGCGGAACCGCTCGAGCGGGTTGCCTGCATCCTCGCCGTCGAGAGTCGCGACCTGCCACGCAAGATGCCACGCGGCCGGGATCAGCGCCAGCAGCGCCACCCAGTCCTCGCGGTAGAGCCAGAACGCGAGCGCCCACAGCGCAACCGCGCCGGTGTAGAACAGGGCCACCCCGCGCTTCACCCCTGCCCCCAGCCGCAGGGCGGAAGAGCGGATGCCGACTAGCGCGTCGTCCTCGCGGTCCTGCATGGCGTAGATCGTGTCGTATCCGATCACCCACAGCGCGGAGCCCGCATACATGGCGGCGAGCGCACCGAGATTGTCGACGCGGAAGTGGGTGAAGCCGACCAGCAGCCCCCAGGTGAAGACCATGCCGAGCCATGCCTGCGGCCACCAGGTGATCCGCTTCATGAAGGGATAGGCCGCCACCAGCGCAAGGCTCGCCAGCGCGACGATTTGGGCCAGCGGTTCGAGCTGCAGCAGGACGACCAGGCCGACGAGGCTCAGCGCGAGGAGCCAGCCCCAGGCGAGCTTTTTCGAGACGCGCCCGCTTGCAACCGGGCGGCTGGCGGTGCGCGCCACCTGCCGGTCGAGCTTCGCATCGACGATATCGTTGTAGACGCAGCCCGCGCCGCGCATGGCGATACTGCCGAGCAGCAGCCAGCCGAGCAAGGCGAACTGCCAGCCTGCCCCGGCCAGCCACACGCCCCAGGCGCAGGGCCAGAACAGCAACCACCAGCCGATCGGCCGGTCGAACCGGGCGAGCATGGCGAGGTCGCGTGGCAGTTGCGGCAGGCGCGCGACGATGCCGCGGTGCTCTGTATCGGGGACGATGTCGGGTGAAGCAGTCTCGCTCATGACTTGCTCCCTACCCGCCGCCGTGCCACCTGCAAAGCCATGCCCGCTACACCCGCCTGGCCCCCGAAAAGCGCCCCGCGCCTGTTCGTCGACACCCCGCTTTCGGCGGATGCGCCGGTGCAGGTGGACGGCAATCAGGCGCATTACCTCGCCAAGGTTATGCGCGTGTCGCCGGGCGACGCGGTGATCCTGTGCGACAATGCGACCGGCGAATGGGCCGCCGAGGTGCTGGAGGCAGGCAAGCGCCATGTCCTGCTGCAACCGCGCGACCACTTGCGCCCTCGCGAGCCGGTGCCCGATTTCTGGCTCTGCCCGGCACTGCTCAAGAAAGACCGGTTCGATTTCGTGCTCGAAAAGGCGACCGAACTGGGCGTTGCGCGCATCGCGCCGATGGTCACGCGGCGCTGCGTTGCCGACAAGCTCAACCTCGAGCGGGCCGGCACGATCGTGACCGAGGCGGCCGAACAATGCGCTCGCACCGCGCTGCCCGAAGTGCTGGCACCGGTGAAGCTCGATGCCATGCTGCGCGACTGGCCCGAAGACCGCCTGCTGTTCTTCGCCGACGAGGAAGGCGGGGAAAGTGCTGCCGATGCCTTCTGCCTTACCGAAGGGCCCGCGGCCCTCCTCACCGGCCCCGAAGGCGGGTTCGACGATGCCGAGCGCGAGGCGATCCGCGCCCATCCCAACGCTCGCCCGATCAGCCTCGGCCCGCGCATATTGCGGGGCGAAACGGCGGCCATTGCAGGTATTTCGGTGTGGATGGCGGAAGCGGGCGATTGGATCGGAGAGGAATAATTTCCTTTCCCTGAGAGAATCCGTTTTCTAACGCCACCCAATGAGCACGCGCGACACATCCGCCAAGGACGATCCCATCATCGAATCGCGCGACCAGCTCGTCGCGCCGATGCAGAAGGGCGAGAAGCCCAAGGACGCCTGGCGCATCGGCACCGAGCACGAAAAGCTCGTCTTCAAGCGCAAGGACCACCGCGCGCCGTCCTATGACGAGGAAGGCGGCATTCTCGATATCCTGCTGGCCTTGCGCCAGTTCGGCTGGGAGCCGGTGGAGGAAGGCGGCAAGGTCATCGCCATGCGCGGCGAGGACGGGACGGTCAGCCTGGAGCCTGCCGGCCAGCTGGAGCTGTCGGGCGCGCCGCTCGAAAACCTGCACCAGACATGCGCGGAAACGGGGCGCCACCTGTCGCAGGTGAAGGAAGTGGCGGAAGCCTTCGACGTCGGCTTCCTCGGACTCGGCATGTGGCCCGACAAGACCCGCGACGAACTGCCGATCATGCCCAAGGGCCGCTACGAGATCATGATGCGCCATATGCCGCGCGTCGGCAGCCTCGGCCTCGACATGATGCTGCGCACCTGCACCATCCAGGTGAACCTCGACTATTCGTCCGAAGCCGACATGGTGCAGAAATTCCGCACCGGGCTCGCGCTCCAGCCGCTGGCGACCGCGCTGTTCGCCAATTCGCCCTTCCTCGAAGGGAAACCGAACGGTTACCTGTCCTATCGCAGCCATATCTGGAGCGACACCGACCCGCACCGCACCGGTATGCTTCCCTTCGTGTTCGAGGACGGCTTCGGCTACGAACGCTATGTCGACTACATGCTCGACGTGCCGATGTATTTCGTCTTCCGCGACGGGAAATACATCGATGCCGCCGGCCTCAGCTTCCGCGACTTCCTCGATGGCAATCTGTCCGTCCTGCCAGGCGAAAAGCCGACAGAGAGCGACTGGTGGGACCACCTGTCGACCGCCTTTCCCGAAGTGCGCCTGAAGAGCTTCCTCGAAATGCGGGGCGCGGATGGTGGCCCGTGGAGCCGGATCTGCGCTCTCCCAGCCTTCTGGGTCGGTCTGCTCTACGACCAGGGCGCGCTCGATGCGGCGTGGGACCTCGTGAAGCACTGGACGATGGAAGAGCGCGAGGACCTGCGCAACGCGGTGCCGAAACTGGCTCTGGACGCGCCCATTCCGGGCGGCGGCAAGCTGCGCGACCTGGCAAAGGAAGTGCTCGCAGTGGCGCGTGCCGGCCTTACCGCGCGCGGCAAGCTCAACACTTCGGGCGATAACGAGACCGGCTTCCTCGAAACGCTCGACGAGATCGTGCGCAGCGGCAAGGTGCCCGCACAGGTCCTGCTCGACCGCTACAATGGCGAATGGAACGGTGACATCACCCGGGTCTACAAATACAGTTTCTGAGCGAAGGAGGACGGCGATGATCCAGATCAACGGCACGATCAAGCTGGGCAAGCCGATGGATGCCGCGACCCGCAAAGCGATGGTCGAAATGGTCCGCGCCAGCCGCGCCGAAGATGGCTGCCTCGACTATGCCTTCGCCGAAGACCTCGCCGATCCCGACACGCTGATCCTGTTCGAACGCTGGCGCGACCGCGATGCGCTGGCCGCGCACGGCCAGTCGGCGCACATGGCGGAATTCCGCGGCGTGATGGCGGCCAACCCGCCGGTGTCGCGCGAAATCAGGGTCTATGAAACCGACGAGGGCGAGCCGCTCGGCTGACCTATTCCGCCGGCTGGGCCGCCGCGGTGCCGGCGCGCGGCGTGAACAGGCGGACCAGCCGTGACAGCGGCGCGGTAATCAGCCCGTTTGCGCCCATCCACGCGTAATATTCGCGGTACTTCTCGTCCTCGGCCAGCAGGTGGGCCTCTTCCGTGCGCGCGCGCCAATAGTAGATGCCGTTCACGCACAGCAGGAAGAAGGTGTTGCGTATGGCATCGGTCATGCTGCCGTTGACCACGAGGAACGGCATCACGCTGCACCACCAGAAAAGGTTCTTCGACAGGTAGGCCGGATGCCGTGTGAAGTGGTAGGGCCCGTTTGTCAGCACGCCGCGATAGGTGAGGTTGGAAAAGCGGATGCCGAAAGCGAAGGTTGCCCAGGCATAGACTGCGGTCAGGAAGACCAGCACCCCCGCCCAGATCCACAGCACCGCCTGGTTGCCGTCGAGCCAGTAATGCCACTGCCCGACATTGTGCTCGTAGCTCATCACCTGCCCGTTCCCGAGGATGCCCCACACGAACGGCGGATAGCAGACCAGCGCGGCCAGCCAGCCGCCGAGGAAGGGGTTGCCCGACCGGATATGCGCATCCAGCGGGCGCAGCGTCACGATATAGCCGACCGCGCCGACCATCACATCGACCAGAAACAGCAGGTTTATCAACACGACCGCGAAGACGACCGGATTGCTGAGGAATTCATAGAGGTCGGCATTCACCACATTGGCGAAGTTGACCGGCACGATGGAGATCATGAAGGCGCCGAAGAACCCCTTGATGATCCAGGCGCGCCAGTGCTTCTTCACCTCGCCCGCGTCCCAGTCGTCGCGCATGAAAAGCATCGCGCCGAAATGCCATGCGTGGTCGCGAGGGTTCTTCATCACGCGGTCGAGCCACAGGACATAGGGCACCGACAGCACCACCATGGCAGCGCCCATGACGGCGAGCACCTTGAGCGCGTAGACGTAGTTCCCGCTCCAGTACCAGCGGCACAGGCAGAACAGGGCGACGAGGATCGCCCATGTGGCCCACAGGCCGGCGATCTTGGTCAGCGATGTCTCGAGGTCCGGTTTGCGCGTCTTGGCCAGCGACCAGTCGATCCCGGTGGACGGGCGCCGGTGTACCTTGTCGAGGAACAGGGACCAGGCAACCATCGGGATGGTGATGAAAACGAGGCCTGCGATGGCGGCATTGGGGCCGACCATCGGCTCGCGCGGGCCGGGCAGGTTCCAGTAATCGGCAATGCCTGCCCAGTCGCGGGCGATCCATACCCATGCGAGCAGCGCGAACAGCCCCACCAGCCCTACGGCTGGCGAGACGTCGCTCGTCGGACGGCGGTCCGGTACGGGTAGGTTCCTGTCCATTGCCACGCCCTATAGCGCGGCAATGGTAAACGGTGCGAAAACTATCGCGCCTTACCGGAAAGCGGTGATCGTGCCGCTGTCGTCGAGGACGTAGAGCGTGTTGTTCGCCACGATCGGCGGCAGGCTGATGTCGGCGTCGAGCTCGGCGAACAGCGTGGCCGAACCTTCGCCCGTGCTGATGCGCCAGATTTCGCCTTCCGAATTGACCGCCCACAGCTGGCCGCCGGCAAGCACCGGGCCCTGCCAGAAGATCGGGCCCTTCTTGTCCTCTTCGTCGCGATAGCGGGCCATCTGCGTCAGCCAGCGGACCTTGCCCGTCCCGCGCTGGATGGCGATCAGGCGCGCATCGTCGGTGAGGGCGAAGATCCATTCACCGGCAATCGCGGGGGTGGAGATACCTGCGACGTTGAGTTCCCACAGGCGCTGGCCGGTCACCAGTTCGTAGGCTGCCATGCGACCGCCCTGGCCGAGCGCATAGACGCGGCCGTTGTCGATGATCGGGTCGGCGTCGATGTCCGACAGCGCGCCGACCTGCGTCGAGATCGAGGTGCGCGCAAGGGCGTCGGCCCACAGGCTGCGGCCATTCTCGTAACGGTAGGCAATCAGTTCTCCCGAGGTGTAGCCGGCCACGACTGTGCCCTGCCCTGCGGCAGGCGCGGCGACGCCGAAAACGCCGGCCATGGTGGTCGAACCCGATTCGTCCCACTGGATGCTGCCGTCCGCAGCATTGAGGGCGAAGAGCAGATTGTCCTGCGTCATGACGAAGACGTTGTCGAAGGCGAGCGTCGGCGAGCCGCGCAGCGGGCCGCCCGGCTTGACCTTCCAGAGTTCCGCGCCGGTCTGCGCGTTGAGGGCGAAGACATTGCCTGCCCCGTCGGTGCCGTAGACCGTGCCGTTCGAATAGCTGACGCCGCCGCCGAATGCAGAGGGGCGCGTATCATCGCTTAGCTGGGTCTGGTAGCTCCAGCTGCGTGCGCCGGTCTGCGCATCGAAGGCCGAGACGCGGCCGTCGGTGCCGACGGCGTAAAGCTTGCCGCTGCCGATCACGGGCGCTGCACCGAGGCGGCGGCGGTTGTCCGCGCCGGTCACGCTGACGGTGAAGGCCCGCGTGGGGGCCTGCGAGAGAGCGAGGTGCCCGTAGCTCTTGCTCGCAGTGCCGCCGGCCTGGCCCCATTCGGCATTGGTCTGTGCCGGAGGGAGGACCACCGAAACGCCTGCCAGCGCCGGATCGACTTCCGCGCCCGTGGTGATGCGCGACAGGATGGGTTCGCGCTTGCCGACGGTCGGCGTGGTCTTCTTGCCGTCCCCGCCGCCGAACAGTCCGCCGCTGCAGGCCGACAGGCCAAGGGCGATCGCTGCGACGAGTGCGCCGCGCAGATAGGGTTTTGCGTTGGTCTGGCTCATCTTCATCCCGTCTATTCGATTATTCGGCGGCCGGCTGCTGGGCTTCGGCCTGCGGGTCGACACGCTGCGAATCGAGCAGCTTCTCGACATCGTCCACGGCATCGACGCCGAGGATGCCTGCCATGTTCAGGACCCGGGTCCTGGTGCCTTCGGGCGTGCCCTCGGCACGTGCGATCTGACCGAAAAGGGCGCCGGCTTCGGCGCGCTTGCCCTGCGCGAGATAGGCATGGGCGACGATTTCGCCCGCGCTGGCGAACAGCGGCTCGCCCGGCGTCGCCAGCGGCTTGAGCGCGGCGATGACTTCGGCGGGTTCGAGATCGTCGTATTGCAGCGTCACGCGGCGCAGCAGCGCCATGTCGCGCATGACCTTGGGTGCGCTTTCATCGTCGGCGACTTCGCCGAACAGCTTCACTGCTTCCGCGTCATTGCCTGCTTCCGAAGCGAGGCCTGCACGCAGCAGCTTGGCGGAAATCACGGCCGTGCCTTCGCCTTCCATGCCGTTCAGCTTTTCCAGCGCGGCGGCGTTGTTGCCCGCCTCCAGCTGGTCGAGCGCGACGACCAGCGCTTCGGACTGCGCTTCCATCTTCTGCTCGTTCTGGTTGTCCCACCACAAATAGCCGCCGAAAGCCGCGAGGCCGATTACCAGCGCGCCCAGCAGCGGCTTGCCGTAGCTGGTCGCGAAGCTTTCGAAATCGCCTTGGCGGACGGCGTCGTCCACCTCGCGCAGCAGGGCTTCCTGCTCGGCTGCTTCGGCGCGGGCTTTCTTTTCCTCGCGGGTCAGGTCGGTCTTGGGTGTGCGTGCCACTGCGGCGCGTGCTCCATTCAAGGCAAATGTGAAGGCGGGTCTTTAGGCATAGCGGGGGGCAAGGGCAATGCTTGAGCGGCCATGGCGCATGCCTGTCCCCCGACGGGTGAACGGGTGATGAAACGCGCAGGCGCGCTCAGAATTCGCGCCGCATCGCGCTGGAGTAGAGGCGGCGGTAGGTGGCGACCATCCGTTCGCGGTCGAACTGCGCCTGCGCACGGGCGCGGTTGGCTTCCCCGATGGCCTTCTGCGCCTTCTCGTTATCGGCAAGCGCGCGCATCAGGGCGGAAAGATCGTCCTCGTTGCCGGGCGCGCTCAGGAATTCGCGATTCTCGTCCGAGACGATATGCGGGATGTCGCCGACTGCCGGGGCCACTACGGGCAGGCCTGCGGCCATCGCCTCGATCACCGACAGCGGGAACTGTTCGGATGCGCTCGACAGGGCGAACATGTCGAACAGGCCGATCACGCGCGAGGGGTCCTTGACCGAGCCGGGCAAGTGCACGCGGTGATTGATACCCAGCCGGTCGATTTCCGCCTGGATGGCTTCGCGCTCGCTCCCCTCGCCGATGATGACGAGATGCCATTCCTCGCGCATCGGGGCGAAGGCGCGCACCAGCGCGGGCAGGTTCTTGACCTTGCGTAGCCCGGCCAGCGTGCCGACCCACTTCTCGCCCTTGCGCTTGATTAGGCGGAAAGCCTCGGGCTTGGGCCGCATGGCGAAGGCCTTGGTGTCGATCCCGTTGGGTATGCGCTTCACCCGGCCGAGCGGCTGCTGCCAGTCGACCAGTGCGATTTCCTCCAGCGTTTCCGACGGGACCACGAGGCCCGACGCCTTGCCCAACGCCACGCGGCGGTACCAGGTTCGGCCGCGCTTGCGCTGGTGCAGTTCGCTCTCGTCGAAGCCGTCCTCGTGATGGATTAGCGGCGGCAGCGTCAGCGCTTCGGAGAACATGGTGTGTGCCATGACCGCATCCATCGCGCCCCAGTTGTAGGTCAGGACGAGGTCGTAATCCTTCATCGCGCGCGCGATCTTCATCAACCTGCCGGGCAGCGGCGTGCCCTTGAGGCTGGGAAAATCGGGCTGGAGGACGACGGGAATATTGCGGTCGATGCCTTCCGCCGCTTCCAGCCGGTCGGGCTCCGCCGATACGATCGTGTGATGCACCCCGCGCCCGAAGGCGTTGATGAGTTCGACCGTGCGCCGTTCCTTGCCGCCTGCGGCGAAGGTCGACTGCAGGTGGAGGACGCGCGGCACGCCGCCGCCGGCGCTGCGGCTCATCGGATGCTGGCGAGCAGCGAATCGATGGCGGAGCGGACTTCCGGCTCGTCGAGCGTCGGGGCATGGCCCGCATCGGGCACGGTCACCGCATCGGCGGCAGGCGCCCGGCGCTGCATTTCCGCAAAGGCTTCTTCCGGCAGCAGGTTCGACAGGCCCCCGCGCACAAGCAGCAGGGGCTTGGCCGCCAGCGCCTCGAAACCGGGCCACAGGTCCGGCGGGACGGCATTTTCGTCCGCGGCGTTGAAAGGTTCTGCGATCTTCATGTCGTAATCGAAGGCGATGCGACCATTGTTGCACAGGGTCATCCCGCGCTTGGCCATGGCAATCCAGTCCTCGGTATCGAAGGACGGGTGCGCTGCACCGTGCACCTCTTCCAGCGCGCGAGCGGCATGCATCCAGGTCGGGAAGCTGCGTCCCTGCCCCAGGTAGGTGCGGATCTTGTCGATGCCCGAGGGATCGACCACCGGGCCGATGTCGTTGAGCAGCGCTCCTGCAATCAGCTGCGGCATGGCCTGCGCGATCAGCATGGTCATCAGCCCGCCCATCGAGGTGCCGACCGACACGAAGCGTTCGATCTTTTCCTGCTGCAGCAGGCCCAGCACGTCGCCGATGTAGTTGGGCACCGCGTAGGTCGCGCTGTCTTCGGCGTAATCGCTCTTGCCGCGGCCGCGCATGTCGGGGACGATCACCCGCCAGCCCTTGCTCGCGATATAGGGGGCAACGCCTTCGAAATCGCGGCTGTTGCGGGTGAGGCCGTGGAGGCAGAGGACGGGCGGACGCTCGTTCGCCTCGCCATACTCGCGGAAATAGAGGGTCAGGCCCTCGGCGCTTTGCCAGCTGCGCTCGCTGAATTCGCTATCCATGGAAAGCGCGGTAGCGGCTTGTGCGGCAAATTTCGAGAGACGACTTGCACCTGTCGTTGCGGACCCTCATCTCGTCGGGGATGCCCAGCGCGCCCGAACCATCCGCCTACCGCCCCGACACTCCTGTGAAAGAGCTGGCCGGTTGGCTCGCCGATCCGGTCAGGGCAGCCGATTTTCCCGCCACGCGGCTGCGCTTTCGCAACGACCGCTGGGCCGCCGCCGTGGGGCTGGCGGATCTGTCGGACGAGGAGTGGACACGCCATTTCGGGCGATTCGATCCGCTGCCAGAGAACCTGCCGCAGCCGCTGGCG
This sequence comes from Qipengyuania gaetbuli, assembly GCF_020171365.1. Taxonomy (NCBI): domain Bacteria; kingdom Pseudomonadati; phylum Pseudomonadota; class Alphaproteobacteria; order Sphingomonadales; family Erythrobacteraceae; genus Qipengyuania; species Qipengyuania gaetbuli. The sequence continues at coordinate 450,329 of NZ_JAIUZO010000002.1, forward strand.
CTGCGCTATCACGGCCACCAGTTCCGGGTGTACAACCCGCAGATCGGCGACGGGCGCGGTTTCCTGTTCGCCCAGCTGCGCGACGGGGCAGGCCGCCTGCTCGATCTCGGCACCAAGGGTTCGGGCCAGACGCCGTGGAGCCGCGACGGCGACGGACGCCTGACGCTGAAGGGCGCGGTGCGCGAAATCCTCGCCACCGAAATGCTCGAGGCGCTGGGCGTGAATACCTCCAAGACCTTCAGCGTGGTCGAGACGGGCGAGGAGCTGTGGCGCAACGATGAGCCGTCTCCGACGCGCTCTGCCGTGATGACGCGGCTCAGCCACGGACACGTGCGTATCGGCACCTTCCAGCGCCTGCTAGCCTTGGAAGAGCGCGAACACATGGAAGCGCTGGTCGACTATTGCCTCGCGCAGTTCCCCGGCCCGCCGCCGCCTGCCGATGCCCCCGGGCGCGACGAGCCGGCAGTGCGCCTGATGCACCTCGTCGTCGAACGGCTGGCCGATCTCGCGGCAAGCTGGATGGTCGCCGGTTTCGTCCACGGCGTGCTCAACACCGACAACATGAACGTGTCGGGCGAAAGCTTCGATTACGGCCCCTGGCGCTTCCTGCCCAAATGGGAGCCGGGCTTCACCGCGGCCTATTTCGACCATGCGGGCCTTTATGCCTTCGGCCGCCAGCCAGAGGCATTGCACTGGAACTGCGGCCAGTTCGCGGTTGCCCTGCGCCTGATTGCCGATGCACCCCCGCTGATTGCCGCGATGGAGCGGTTCGGGCCGCTCTACATGGAAGCGGTGGCGCGCCGCTGGTGCTGGCGACTGGGTCTCCGGAGCCGGGGTGGGGAAGCCGATGCGCGGCTGGTCGGCGCATGCGAAGCCCATATGAGCGAAAGCGGCGTGCAGCCCGATGCCTTCTTCTTCCGCCATCGCGGTGGCCGGAACGCGGCGGGCGATCTGGCGCAGGCCTTTGCCGGGTACGAACCGGTCGAAGACGGCCACGATTACTGGTCCGCAGATGCTCCCCAATCAATGCTGGTCGAGGAGGTCGAGGCGATCTGGTCCTCCATCGACAAAGACGACGACTGGGGCCCGCTCGACGCCAAGATCGCCGCGCTGCGCAGCATGGGCGATGCGCACGGGCCTGCCCCGCTGCCTGCCGGACATTTGCCGCAGGGCGAAAGCTAAACTCGATTTGACGCGCCAGCGCGGCTGGCACATAGGCGCCAGCGGAGACGCGCCAGCGCGGCTCGCACATAGGCGCCAGCGGAGACGCCGCGTCGGCGCAGGAAGGGAACGAAGTGTCGCAAGCCGAAATGATTTCGACCGAACCGGCCACCGGCAAGGAACTGTGGCGCGGCCGGATCGGCAATGTCGAACAGGCCGTCGAAAAGGCCCTATCGGTCAGGGACAGCTGGGCGCGCGAACCGGTCGGCCAGCGCATCGAGCTGATGCGCCGCTTTGCGAACGAGGTCCGCAAGCAGGCCGAACCCTTCGCCGAACTGATCGCGCGCGAAAGCGGCAAGCCCCTGTGGGAAGCCAAGACCGAGGTCGAGGCCGTGATCGCCAAGGTCGAGATCTCCAAGACCGCCTATGCCGAGCGGACCGGCCAGAAGAAGCTCAACAGCGCACTGCAGGGCACTGCCGCGTTGCGTCACAAGCCGCATGGCGTGATGGCCGTGCTCGGCCCCTACAATTTCCCCGCGCACCTGCCGAACGGACACATCGTCCCGGCGCTGATCGCGGGCAATGTCATCATCTTCAAGCCGAGCGAGAAGACGCCGGCGGTGGGCGAATTCCTGGTCAAGTGCTTCAACGCCTCGGGCATTCCCGAAGGCGTGGTGCAGTGCCTCATCGGCGGGCCGGAAGAAGGCAAGGCGCTGGTCGAGCACGAGCATGTCGACGGCGTGCTGTTCACCGGCTCCGCGCGCGCAGGCATCGCGATCAACCGCAAGCTCGCCAGCAATCCGGCCAAGATCGTGGCGCTGGAAATGGGCGGCAACAACCCGATCGTCATGCTCGACACGCCCAAAATCGACGATGCGGCGGCAACGATCATCCAGTCGGCCTTCACCACTGCCGGCCAGCGCTGCACGGCTGCGCGGCGCCTCGTGGTGGTCGACAGTATGTACGACAAGATCGTCCCTGCGGTTAAGCAGCTGGCGGAAAAGCTGATCGTCGACCAGCCCTTTGCCGATCCCCAGCCCTTCATGGGCTGCGTCATCGACAACCAGACCGCCGACCTCCTGTCCGAAAGCTTCGTCGCGCTGATCAGCCGCGGCGGCAAGCCGCTGATGCACATGAAGCGGCCGGACGAGAACCTGCCGTTCCTCTCGCCGTCGATCATCGATGCGACCGAGATGGCGGAACGCCCCGATATCGAGCTGTTCGGCCCGCTGCTGCAGGTCATCCGCGTGCCCGATTTCGATGCCGCCATCGCCGAGGCGAACAACACGCGTTACGGCCTCTCCGCCTCGCTGGTCGGGGGCAAGCCGGAAGATTTCGAGCGCTTCTGGTTCGAAGCGCGCGCGGGGATCCTCAACTGGAATCGCCCGACCAATGGTGCTTCATCCGCAGCGCCTTTCGGCGGCGTGGGCCTGTCGGGCAACCATCGCCCGGCCGCCTATTACGCGGCCGATTACTGCGCCTATCCGGTGGCGAGCACGGAAATGGACCAGCCGCGCGCCAGCATCGGCGTCGGCCTCAAGGACGGCTGATAGCTGGCTCTCAGCGCTTGCTGGTGACGAGGTCGATTTCGGTGACCTCGCCCGGCAGGTCGCGGGCATAAACCACCATCGCACTGTTGCCCTTGGTGGCGGACAGCACGTTGTCGCCGCCCTTCACCACGTGTTCCACGCTGTAGCCCGCGTCATTGGCGCGGGTGACGTAGAAGGCCAGCACGTCGTTCTTCGGCACGCCGGTGCGGAAAGTGACAGCGCGCAGAGCGCAGGAGCGCTCGTCCGTGCCCGCTGCCTCTACCGTGTTGCCACGCGGGTAGACGGGGAATTCGGCCGGCAGCTTGGCCGCCCAGGACGCGGAATAGCTGACCGCCTCGAAGCAATTGCCGCCATTGGCGGACTGCATGGCGCGGGCCGCCTTCACCATGGCAGCCGTATCGGCGGCATCTTCGGACAGGCGGCGCGGCGTGGGCGCTGCGTCCATGTTGGCACTGCCGCCGACGAGTTCCGCAGCGCGGGTGCGTGCAGCCTCGATCGCGCGGGGCGAGGTGTCGATCTTCGGCACGTTCTGGTTGCCGGTGCCCGACAGCGCGGCATTGGCTTCGCTGGTGCCGGCCATGTCGGGATCGGTGGCGAGATTGTCGCCCAGCGCAGCCTCGCTCGCCGCGTTCATGTCATCGCCGGCCTCGCCCGCATCTTCGCCGTTCTGGCAGGCGGCCAGCAGGGCGATCGGGGCAACGACCAAGGCGATCGGGGCGAAAGGGCGCAGTTTCATTTCGGCATCTCCGGCACGTATTTGCCGCCGTAATGGCCGCGTGCGCACCAAAAAGCCATATGCGCCAGCAAGCTGCGCCATTGCGGGACAGGCAGGGACCGACACGTGAAATGGGCGCCGCCCGCTCCTTCTTTGCGAGGAGGCGGACGGCGCCCGACACGACCCAGGAGGGATCGCGCTATCGGCCGCGGGTGGGCACGGCCGGTAGCTGGTTAAATTGGTATCAGCCGCAGCGGGTGTTCGAGCGGTCGATGGTTCGGCCGAGCAGTGCGCCTGCCGCACCGCCGAGGATCGCGCCGAGGGTGCGATCGCCGCGACCGGCAACTTCGTGGCCGATCAGCACGCCGACCCCTGCGCCGACCAGCAGGCCGGTGGTGCCGTTCTCGCGCTCGCAGTAATAGCGCCCGTCACGGCCGCGCCAGACGCGGGTGTCGCGGTAGACCGGCTGGCCGTAGTCGCGGTCGTAACCCATGTAATAGGGGCGCGCTTCGCGGTAGCTGCCGCGATAGTCGTCATACCGGTCATGGTGATGGCGCTTCCAGTGCTTGCGCTTCTTGCTGTGTTCGTAGGTCATGTCGCCCGCGATGGAGGCGGCGTGGGCGTGGGACTGCGGCGCGGCATGGGCCGGGACAGCGGCCGATGCGGGCATGGACAGGGTCAGGCCGGTGGCGGCGATGGCCAGCGAAGCAGTCTTGAGAAGGTGTGCCATAGTTTGTTTCCTTGGTCTTATCGGGCGGTCTTTTTCGACTCGGGGGCGTCGATGTCGTTCAGGAATACGCTTCGCATTCTGAACGATTTGCAACCGCGCTGTCAGCAAACGACAGTTTCGACGAGCCGTGCAGCTTTGCCGGACGAATTGAAGCTTGCGGCCCGGATGGGGCGCGCCTAGGCGCAAATCGTTCATGGACACGACAGCATCAGACCAGCGCCGATCGGGGCTTTTGTCAGCCTTCAGCGCCTATCTGATCTGGGGTTTCCTGCCGCTTTACCTGATCCTGGTACGCGAGGTTCCGGCCTTCGAATTCGTCGGCTGGCGCATCCTGTGGACGCTGCCGTTGTGCCTCGTGATCGTGGCCGCGCGCAAGCAGATCGACCAGCTCGTGCGCGCCTTTGCCACGCCCAAGGTCATGCTGCTGCTGCTCGCCAGTGCCACGCTGATCGCGGTCAACTGGGTGGTCTATGTCTGGGCGATCCAGCAGGGCAATGTCTACGCGGCCAGCCTCGGCTATTACATCAACCCGCTGGTGAACGTCCTGCTCGGCACGCTGGTGCTGGGCGAACGGCTGTCACGTGCGCAGTGGATCGCGGTGGGCCTTGCGGCCGTGGGCGTATCGCTTTTGCTCGCAGGCGCGCTGACGACGCTGTGGATCAGCCTGACCCTGGCGCTCAGCTTCGGGACCTACGGCCTCATCCGCAAGCAGGTGGACGTGGGCGCTCTGCCCGGCCTGACCATCGAATCCATCCTGCTGACCGTGCCTGCTGCCGGAGTCGCCTGGTATTACGCCGGAACGCCCGCGGGCTCGTCCTTCACGCAGAGCTACGGCCTTGCCGCCGCCATCATGCTGGGCGGCGCGCTGACCGCATTCCCGCTGCTGCTGTTCGCCATCGCCGCGCGCAAGCTGCCCTATTCGACACTTGGCTTCATCCAGTTCCTGGCGCCCAGCATCGTCTTCGTGCTGGGCCTCACCGTCTTCGGAGAGCAGCTGAAACCCGCGCAGGCCGCCTGTTTCGCCTGCATCTGGGCGGCAGCGGCAATCTTCGTCTGGGACCTGTGGTCGCGTTCTAGGACGCCAGCCGCCAGCTGAGCGTTTCGCCCGCGTGGAACGGCACGATGGCCGCGCCGCCGCCATCGACTTCTGCCGGGACTTCGACCGGGGCCTTTTCCAGCGTCACCGTGCCTTCGTTCACCGGCAGGCCGTAGAAAGCCGGACCGTTGAGGCTGGCAAAGCCCTCGAACCGGTCGAGCGCGCCTTCCTCGTCGAACACGGTGAGATAGCTTTCCAGCGCATAGGGCGCGTTGAAAATGCCTGCACAGCCGCAGTCGCTTTCCTTGGCGCCGCGATGGTGCGGCGCGCTGTCCGTGCCGAGGAAATACTTGGCCGAACCGCCGGTTGCCGCCTTGCGCAGCGCCAGCCGGTGTTCCTCGCGCTTGGCGACGGGCAGGCAGTACATGTGCGGGCGGATACCGCCCACCAGCATGGCATTGCGGTTGATGTGCAGGTGCTGCGGCGTGATGGTCGCTGCGATGTTCGAGCCCGAGGCATCGACGAATTCCACTGCCTGGCGCGTGGTGATGTGCTCGAAGATCACCTTCAGTTCGGGCAGGCGTTCGACCAGCGGCTGGAGCACGCGCTCGATGAACACGGCCTCGCGGTCGAAGATATCGATATCGGCATGGGTGACCTCGCCGTGGACGCACAGCGGCATCCCGATTTCGGCCATCTTTTCCAGCACGCCTGCAATGTTCGCGATGTCGGTCACGCCGTGCGCGGAATTGGTCGTCGCGCCCGCCGGATAGAGCTTGGCCGCGGTCAGCACGCCATCGGCGAAACCGGCGGCCAGGTCGCCTGCATCGATATTGTCGGTGAGATAGGCGGTCATCAACGGGGTGAAGTTCACCCCTTCCGGCACCGCGCCCAGAATGCGCTCGCGATAGGCGGCGGCCAGCGCAGTGGTCGTCACCGGCGGCGAGAGGTTCGGCATCACGATCGCGCGGGCGAACTGGCGCGCGGTATGCGGCACGACGGCGCGCATCGTGTCGCCATCGCGGAAGTGGAGATGCCAGTCGTCGGGGCGGCGGATTGTCAGCGATTCGACCATGCGGTTGCCTATGCCGCCGGGCGACCTATCTGTCACCCATGACCGCAAGCCGCCTGTTCGATCGCACCCTCGTCCGCCTCACCCCGCGTGAGGAAGGAGAGGATGTTGCCGCCTTCCTGCAAGGGCTGCTGACCAATGACGTGACCAAGGCCCTGCCGGTCTATGCCGCGCTGCTCACCCCGCAGGGCAAGACCCTGTTCGACATGTTCGTCTGGCCTGCCGCCGACGGCCAGTTGCTGCTCGATTGCGAGGCCGCGTTGGCAGAGGAACTGGTGAAACGCCTCTCGCTCTACCGCCTGCGCCGCAAGATCGACATTGCGGTCGATCCCGGCCTCGGCGTGCACTGGCAGAAGGAAGCGGGCGATGGCGGCGCCGCCGACCCGCGCCTCGCCTCGCTCGGCCAGCGCTGGATTGCTCCTGTCAGCGACAGCGACGAAGCGGCGGACGATGCCTACCGCGCCCACCGCCTTGCCCTCGGCGTTCCAGAAGGGCGCGCGGAGCTGGGGGATATCCTGTGGCTGGAGACCAATGCGGTCGAGCTGAACGGCGTCGCTTTCGACAAGGGCTGCTACATCGGGCAGGAAAACACCGCGCGCATGAACTGGCGCAGCAAGGTCAACCGCCGGCTGGTGGTGGTGGCGCTGGAGCTTTCCGAGGAAAAGCGCCGCAAGGTCGGGCATGAGGATCTCGGCCTTGCCATCGACCACTTGCGGGTGAGCGATATCGAACCGGAACTGGCACCCGAATGGATGCGCAGCGCGCTTACCCCTTCGGAGTGACGGTTTCGAGCGAGCGGACGAGCATCCGCTCGGCACGGTCGCGGGCAGCCGTTTCGGGCAGGCCGAGCGAACGCGACAGCGCGCTGCCGATCAGCGCATCGCCCATCGCCATCAGGACCAGCGCGAGCGTTTCCTCGTGAACCTGCGTCGGCGAACCGCCGTGCACGGCCTCTTCGGGGGCGATCTCGTCGACCAGCTCGTGGATGGTCTCCACGATGGGTGTCAGCGCGTCTTCATTGCCAGTCAGGATCATCCAGCTGGCAAGCGCGCCGGCCCCTTCCTTGTCGAAGGCGTCGAAGGCGAGATCCACCACTTCGCGCGGATGGCCCAGCCCTGCGCGACTGGCGCGAACGGCATCGGCGATGGTCGCGCAGACCGCTTCGGCAAGGTGGCCCGCCAGCGCCTTCTGCAGGCCTGCGGCAGAGCCGAAGTGGTGCAGCAGGTTCGCATGCGTGCGCCCGATCCGCGTCGCCACGGCCTTGAGCGTGACCGATTGCGGCCCGGTTTCGATCAGCAGCGAGCGCGCCGCTTCGAGAGCTGCGAGCCGCGATTCCTCGGGCGAAAGACGTTTCCTGGTGGCCATTGCCCCGAAGCGGTAAACCATTGCGGCGGGCAGGGGAAGCGCTCCGGCACGCCTTATTGACATCTGTGTCAGTATCGCTTACTTACACTGATGTAAGTTAATCACGGAGCAGGACATGAACGCCCCCCTCCCCATCGATACCGCCACCGCCCGCACAGCGCCGACGCCCGAAGACCTCACCATCACGGTGCGTGACGAGCGTTTCAACCGCGGCACCACGCCGCGCCGCTGGTGGGCCGGTGAGCCCTTCGGCACCGCCTGGCACAATGCCTTGTCGGCAACCTTCCCGCGCGGCGAGGCTTTCTTCATCGAGGCAGTGAAGGCCCACCGCGAAGGCGCCGATCCCAAGCTCGAGGCCGAAATCCGCGCCTTCGTGAAGCAGGAGATCAACCACACGCGCGAGCACATCGCCTTCAATCGCCTCGCCGAAGACGCCGGCTACGACATCAAGGCGATCGACCAGCGCGTGGCCGAACTGCTGGCGCTCACCAAGGACCGCCCGGCCATTGCCAACCTCGCCGTCACCATGGCGCTGGAACACTACACCGCGATGATGGCGGCCGAATTCCTCGCCAATCCCCAGCATTTCAAGGACGCCGATCCGGAAGTGCGCGACATGTGGCGCTGGCACGCAGCCGAAGAGATCGAGCACAAGGGCGTCGCCTACGACACCTGGAACCACGCGACGAAGGACTGGACGCCGTTCCGCCGCTGGAAGGTGCGCAGCCTCGTCATGCTGACCGTCACCGCGCGCTTCTTCAAGAACCGCTGGGTCGATTCGCTGAACCTGCTCGAACAGGACGGCATCACCGGCTGGAAGGCCAAGTGGGGCCTGTTCAAGTACCTCACCGTCTCGCCGGGCGTGGTCCGCCGGATCTTCCCGGCATGGCTCGCCTATTTCAAGCCGGGCTTCCACCCGTGGGATCACGACGACCGCCACCTCATCAACCTCTACGAGGGCGAGTTCGAGGACGCGCTGCTCCCCGCCGAGTAAGCTTTCCGGACCGGAAACGAAAAAAGGCCCCGCGAGCGTATCGCGGGGCCTTTTTTCTGTCAGGCCGCCATCGGCGGGACGAGGTCGTCTGCGGCAAGCTCGAGGCTGTAGAGCGCGCAGTCCACGTCCTGTCCCCTTGCGCAGCTGTGCCGCTTGGCCACCTTGCCCGTAGGCCGGAAGCCGAGCTTGCGCAGCACCTTGCCCGATGCGGGATTGTCGAGGAAGTGCCCTGCCTCGAGCCGCTCGTAGCCAAGCAGTCGGGCGATCTCGATCAGGCCGCGCCCGGCTTCGGTGGCATAGCCCTTCCCCCAATAGGGGCGGGCGATCCAGTAGCCGAGTTCGATGCCGGTGTCGGTTTCGCCGAAGCCGATCGACCCGATGATCCGCGAGCCGTCATCGCCCGGCAGGGTCATCAGGAAGTTCGGGACACGCGGGTCCTGCTCGCGCTTGACGAATTCACGCGCATGTTCGGGGAGATAGGGCCACGGCGCGCGAGCAAGATTGCGGACCACGCCCTGGTCGGCAATGCCGCCGAACAGCGCGTCTGCATCTTCGGGCCATGCGGGCCGCAACAGCAGCCTCTGCGTGATATGGAACATCGGTATTCTCCCCGTATCTCCACGCTCCGGGCTCCTAGGCCGGACGCGTGACAATTGCGTGATGGCGAAAGGATATTTCGCCGCGAAATCGAAGAGGGAGAAACGACAAGAGGGAGACGGGTCGGCCCCATCTCCCTCTTCGTCTGCCGGATCGTTAGCCAGGCTGGGACCGTCCCGTTTGGACGATCCCGTTATCGGAACGTCCGGTTATTCGGCTGCTTCCGCCATCGCATCGACCGATACGTATTTGCGGCCGAGCTTGCCCGAGTGGAATCGGACGACGCCATCGGTCAGCGCGAACAGCGTGTGGTCCTTGCCCATGCCGACGTTGACGGCCGGGTAGAACTTGGTGCCGCGCTGGCGCACGATAATGTTGCCAGCGACCACGGACTGGCTGCCGAACTTCTTCACGCCAAGACGACGACCGGCCGAATCACGACCGTTACGCGACGAACCGCCTGCTTTTTTATGTGCCATGGTCCGGGCTCCTTACTTCTTGGCTTCGGTCTTCTTGGCAGCCGCCTTCTTGGCGGGAGCCTTCTTGGTTGCAGCAGCCTTGGCCGGTGCAGCCTTCTTCGCCTTGGGCGCAGCCTTCTCTTCCGAAGTGTCCTTCTTCGGAGCGGCCTTCTTGGTTTCGGCCTTCGGAGCGGCTTCCTTCTTGGGAGCAGCCTTCTTCTCGGCCTTCGAATCGCCAACCGCAGTGATGCGCAGGAGAGTCATCTGCTGGCGATGACCGTTCTTGCGGCGGTAGTTGTGACGACGACGCTTCTTGAAGACGACGACCTTTTCGCTCTTCGCCTGCGCGATGATCTCGGCCGAAACGGTCACCTTGCCGGCGTCCGAAAGCTTGTCGCCTTCGCCTGCGAGCAGGACGTCGCCCAGCGTGATGGTGTCACCGGCTTCGCCAGCCAGCTTCTCAACCGCGATCTTGTCTCCGGCGGCAACCCGGTATTGCTTGCCGCCCGTGCGCACTACTGCGAACATGGTCGTTATCTCTCGTTCAAATTGCTGTGCCGCATCCTTGCGAATCTACGGCGCACCCGTCGACCCACCTAGGGCGGGCCCGGAAAGAAGCGTGCCGTTAGGCGAAACGCGGGACCAAGTCAACGCTGCCATCAGGCATTTTTTGCCATTCGCGCTGGCGCGCATCAGGTCGCGTGCTATGTGAGCGCCATGTCGCGAATTGCAAGCCTCTGCCTGCCGCTGTCGCTCTGTCTTGGCGCCTGCGCCAGCTCCGGCGGCGACTATCCCTCCCTCGCCATCCGCGATGCCGAGCGCGCGCAGGGAAGCTTTTCCACGCCCGAGCGCAAGACGATCGACGTCCCGCCGGTGGAAACCGACCTCACCGGCCCGCTCGACCAGACGCTGGTGCAGCTGGTCGCCGCGACCGAGGCCGCCCATGCCGATTTCCTGGAAATCGCGCCGCGTGCGCGCAGGCTTGTCGCTGCAGCGGGCAGTAGCGAGGTGGGAAGCACGGCCTGGGCCAGTGCGGAAGTCGCCCTTTCGGAACTCGATTCGGCCCGCAGCCTCGCGGCGATCCCGCTGGGCGATATCGACACGCTCTACAGCGCGGCCCGCGTGGTCGCAGGCGACGTCGCCGCGATCGAGGCAGCGCGCGCGCGGATTACCGCAATCATAGCCGAAGAAGACGAAACGCTCGCGCAGCTGCGCGAGCGTTGAGAAAGTCCGGAGAAGGCGCGGGGAACTAGCTGCCAGCGTCCCCCGCGCCCCCCTCTCCTATCGCACCAGCGATGCGACGGTGACTGCCACCAGCCCCCAGGTGAACACGATGGCCGGCAGGATCAGGACCTGCACCGCGGCATCGCGCGCCGGGAGGCGGCCCGTGTGGGTCATGATGCCCTTGGTCTTGAGCTGGCCGAAGCTGAGCGCCTTCGAACGCGTTTCGGGCGAAAGGCGCGTCCAGATCGTCGGCACGCCGAATGCGGCGACAATGAAGAAGGCGAAGATGACCATCGGAATGGCAAGGCCCGAACTGGGTAGGCCCGCTGCCATGACGGCGATGAAACCGAGGTAAAGGCCGACGGTCGCCACATAGAGTCCGCGCGGCAGTTCGAAGGTCCGGTCGACCTCGTGATGCTTTACGGGGGTGTCGACGATGCGGGCCTGTTCGGCAACGAGTTCGCGGCTGAAGTGCTTTACCATTCTGCGTCTCCTGTCTGGAGACATTGATGACGCGGGCAGGCAGGCGATTCCTTGATCGAAATCAAGCGCGAAGCGTTTATTTCCAGCGGGCGAGGTCTGCGCGGTCCTGTTCGCGCGGTTCGATCCAGTGCCAGCCGTCCTCGCGCCGTTCGCGCTTCCAGAACCAGGCAGCGGACTTCAGATGGTCCATCACCATGTCCACTGCGTCGAAGGCGGCGCGGCGGTGGGGCGCGGCGGCAGCGACAAGCACGATGGCCTCGCCCGGCGTCATGACGCCGACGCGGTGCCAGGCGAGCAGGCCGGCAAGGCCGAAGCGCGCGGCGGCTTGTTCGGCCAGTGCCTCCATCCCGGTAAGGGTGAGCGGTTCGTAGTGGCTGAGTTCGAGCGCCTTCACCCCGTCCCCGCTCCTGACCTTGCCGAGAAAGCTGGCGGTCCCGCCTGCATCCGGGTTGCCTGCATCGAATGCCGCCAGCGCCTCGCCGACGGACATCCCCCGGTCGAGCACGCGAACATCGACCGGCGAGGAAATCGCCAGCCTAGCCACCGCTGACCGGCGGCAGCAGCGCGACCTCGTCGCCGTCCTCGGCGACGAGCGCGGTCTTGTCGGCGAGCACGCGGCCCTTGCAGGCGACATTGACGCGTTCCTGCCTCAGCTGCTCGGCCACCTCGTTTCCGACGACGGCCAGCAACCCGTTCCAGTCGAGCGGTCCGGCAACCTCGGCGGCCTGCTTTCCGGCAAGGTCCTGCAGCGGCCCGAGGAAGAGGATGCGGACGCTCATGCCGCCGCTTCGAGATATTGGCCGGTCACGCCCGGCGCCCTGGTAAGATAGGCCTCCAGCGCGTCGACATTGCCGCCCTCGCCCGAAACCACGTTGATCCGGCGTGGGGCGTGCTTGCGCGCCAGCATGGCGGCCGCCGCGCTGCGCCATTCGCCATGTTCGTAGGAAGCAGGCTCCAGCACCACGAGCACGTCCTGCCCGCCGGCCAGTGCGCGCTCTATCGGGTCGAGCCAGTTCTGGTGGAAGAGCCCGGCTGCAGCGAGCGGTTCTTCCGGCAGGCCGTCGACCTCGATCCGTTTCATCCCCGCCGTTCCCGGTGGAGTGTGATGCCGATCTTCTCGCCCGCTTCGGCAATCGCCAGCTTGACGATCTTGACCGTCACCGCCTCGACGCGATTGTCCTGCAGGAACAGCGTTTCGCAGACATGGTCGGCGACTGCCTCGATCAACTTGAAATGCACGCCTTCGGGCAGCGCCTCGGACGCGGCGAACTTCAAATCCATGTAGTTCTTCGAATGGTCGAGCGAGGTGTCGGGCCCGTAGTGCGCCAGCGGCTTCATCCGCGCGCTGATGGTAAAGCGCAGCGGCTGGGGCTTTCCCGTCTCTTCGGAATAGATGCCCGTCAGTACGTCATGTTCGAAGTCGGCGACTTCGAGGATCAGCGAATCGTTCATCTGCGTTCCCTAGCGCGGATTGGACCAGCGCGCGAAGATCGCGGTGGGAAGGTGGCGGTCACGCTCGCCCGTCTCGCGCACGGCAAGGTCGCCATGCTCGATCTTGCCGGGAAGTCCCTCGAACACCTCGTCGAGCAGGCCGGCCAGCGCGAGGCTGCTCATGCGCACGGCATAGACCGTGAGGAACAGGAAGCGGCTGTTTGCGTCCAGCAGCTGGCGGCAATCGGCGATAAGGCCGGGCAGGCTTTCTTCCAGCCGCCAGGTCTCGTTCTTCGGCCCGCGCCCGAATTTGGGCGGATCGAGGATGATCCCGTCATAGCGGTTGGCGCGGCGCACCTCGCGCGCGGCGAACTTGCTGGCGTCGTCGACCAGCCAGCGGATCGGGCGGTCTTCCATACCCGACAGCGCCGCATTCTCGCGCGCCTGGGCGACCGATTTCTTGCTCGCATCGACATGGGTCACGCGGCCGTGGCGGGACAGCGCGAGCGAGCCGACGCCGGTGTAGCCGAACAGGTTGAGCGTTTCGGCGTCCTCGCGCCCGGCCAGTTGCTCGCGCATCCAGTCCCAGACCGGGGCCATGTCGGGGAAGAACTGGAGGTGGCGGAATGGCGTCGGCTGCGCGGTGAAGCGCACTTCGTCATAGCCCAGCGTCCAGCCGTCTTCCGGCAGCTCGCGTTCAAGGTGCCAGCGCCCGCCGCCATCCTCGTCCGCGCCGGGAATGAATTCGCCATGCGCGTTCCAGTCGGCCATGCGCGGTGACCACATCGCCTGCGGTTCGGGGCGGATGAAGCTGTAGTCGCCGAACGCCTCCAGCTTGCGGCCATGGCCGCTGTCGAGCAGGCGATAGGCGTCCCAGCCTTCGCCCACCATCAGCACCGGATCGCGGACCAGCTCGGCCATCAGGTGGCGTTCTCGAGGATGTGGGCGCGCACCGCCTCGTAGGTGCCGGGAAGCTCGACGTAATGCTCCTCGCGCGAAAACAAATCGCCCACGCGAGTGGGAAGGTTCGGACGCAGGCCCGTGGCCCGCTCGACCGCGTCGGGGAACTTGGCCGGATGCGCGGTGGCGAGCGTTACGACAGGCACATCGGCGGCAATACCCGCGGCACGCGCGGCGTGAAGGCCGATGGCGGTATGCGGGTCGAGCATCTCGCCGCACTCCTCGAACGCCCAGCGCATCGCCTGCGCCATGTCGGCGGCATCGGCGCGGGCGCTGGTGAAGAGCGCTGCCGCCCCCTCGCGCTGCGCATTGGTGAGACGCATGGCCTTCTCGGCCTCGAACCTGCGCATCTGTTCCGCCATGGCAGCGCCGTCGCGCCCGCCCACGTCGAACAGCAGGCGCTCGAAATTGGAGCTGACCTGGATGTCCATGCTCGGCGCGGCGGTCGGGGTCACGCTGCCGGTCGAATAATCGCCATCGCTCAGCGCGCGGTGGAGGATGTCGTTCACATTGGTGGCGACGATCAGCTGCTCGATCGGCAGGCCCATGCGCGCAGCCACGTGCCCTGCGAAGACGTCGCCGAAATTGCCGGTCGGCACGCTGAAGGCGAGCTTGCGCTCCGGCCCGCCAAGCTGGAGCGCGGCGGCGAAGTAATAGACCACCTGCGCCATCAGCCGCGCCCAGTTGATCGAATTGACCGCCCCGATCCTGTGCTTCGACGTGACATCGGCATCCGCGAAGATCCGCTTCACCATCGCCTGCGCATCGTCGAAGCTGCCCTCGATGGCGAGGTTGTGGACATTGGGTGCGCGAACCGTGGTCATCTGGCGGCGCTGCACATCGCTCACCCGGCCCTTGGGGTGGAGCATGAAGATCTCGACATTCTCCAGCCCGGCCACCGCATCAATGGCTGCACTGCCGGTATCGCCGCTGGTCGCCCCGACGATCGTCAGGCTGCCCTGTTCGCGAGAAAGGAATTCCTCGAACAGCAAGCCGAGCAATTGGAGAGCCACATCCTTGAACGCCAGCGTCGGGCCATGGAAGAGTTCGAGCACCCAGTGCTGTTCATCCAATTGTACCAGCGGTGTGACCGCCTTGTGCGCGAAGCGGCCATAGGCGCGTGTGGTAAGTTCGCGCAGGCGCTCCGGCGTCAGGCTTCCCTCGACGAAGGGCTCCATCACCCGCGCCGCCAGTTCGGCGTACGGCAGGCCGCGCATTGCAGCGATCTCGTCATGGCTGAACTGCGGCCATTCCTCGGGCACATAGAGCCCGCCGTCGGAGGCGAGGCCGGCCAGCGTGACGCCTGCGAAATCGAGCGTCGGTGCGCTGCCGCGGGTAGAGACGTATTTCATCGTGGAAAGGCGGTTAGCGATGCCGCCGCAAACGGGCAAGCAAGCCGGTCTTTAATCGCCCCTAGCCCGCGTGGACCTGCGGCGCAGCGCGAGGAAATAGATCACCAGCGCGGTCAGGGCGAAAAAGAACCACTGTCCGGCATAGGCAAGGTGGTTGTTCGGCAGGCTGCGGGGATCGGGACGGGCGAGCGCCTGGAGGCCGGCCAGCCCTTCTTCTGCCACGATCCGGCCACCCGGAGCGATCGTTCCGGCAACCTCGCCCCCGCTCCATTCGACCGGTTGGGGGTCGCGCGAATAGCCGATGTCCACTGTCACGCTGGTGCCGTCCGCAAGCCCGCAAGATACACGCTGGGCAACACCCTTTTCGCCGGTTGCGCTGGTGCCGGCCACCGTCGTTGCACCCGACACCGAGGCGCAGGCAACGTTGGTGCGGCGGTAGAGCAGTTCCTCCACCATGGCCGGGTCGCGCGGGTATTCCACGGCCTCCGTCATCGACAGCGACTGTTCCGCACGGGCGATCAGAGCTTCTTTTTCGCCCATGCGCCCGAGTTGCCAGATGCCGAGGGCGATCATCACGGCAACCGCTCCGGCGACGATGATGGTGGGGATGACGGGAAGGCGCATGACTATCCTTGCGGTTCAAAAGAAAAGGGCAGCCGCGGCGTGGCCGGGCTGCCCTTTCTCATTGTCCGGCGAACCGGACGATATCAATGGAATTCGGCACCCCAGCCGCCCCAGACGTAGACGACGGCGAAGAGGAACAGCCACACCACGTCGACGAAGTGCCAGTACCACGCGGCCGCTTCGAAGCCGAAGTGCTGGCGCGGGGTAAAGTGGCCCTTGTAGGTGCGCACGAGGCAGACGATCAGGAAGATCGTGCCGACCAGCACGTGGAAGCCGTGGAAGCCGGTCGCCATGTAGAAGGCCGAGCTATAGGTGTTGCCACCGAAGCCGAACGGTGCAGCGCCGTATTCGTAGGCCTGGATGCAGGTGAAGACCGCGCCCAGCAGGATGGTCAGCCACAGGCCCTTCTTCAGGCCTTCACGGTCGCCGTGGATCAGCGCGTGGTGCGCCCAGGTAACCGTGGTGCCCGAGCAGAGCAGGATCAGCGTGTTGAGCAGCGGCAGCGAGAACGGATTGATCACCGCCTCGATCGCTGCGGGCGGGAACTGGCCGCCGATCACCTCGGAGATTTCCGAGGGGAACAGGGCGAAATCGAACCAGCTCCAGAACCAGCCGACGAAGAACATCACTTCCGAGGCGATGAACAGGATCATGCCGTAACGCATGTGCAGCTGCACGACCGGAGTGTGGTCGCCGCGCTGCGCTTCCTTCACGATGTTCGAGAACCACGCGAAGAAGGTCGCGATCAGGCCGGCAATGCCGAGGCCGAGCACGAGGTGCGCACTGGCCATTTCGTGCATGAACAGCACCATGCCGCTGGTGAAGGTCAGCGCCGAGATCGAGCCGATCAGCGGCCAGATATCGGGTTCGAGGATGTGATATTCGTGATTGACGTTACCAGCCATTGTACTCGTGTCCTGGGTTTCGCTTTGCGGAGGCCCTTAATGCGCCAAAGGGCGCTGGTCTAGGGGTCAGTCCCCGGATTCTATCGCGCGGTGGAAAGTGTACGAGAGTGTGATCTGCTCGACACCCTCCATATTGGGATCGTCCAGCGCCGCCGGATCGACGAAATAGAGCACCGGCATCCGAACTTCCTGGCCCGGCTGCAGCGTCTGTTCGGTGAAGCAGAAACACTGGATCTTGTTGAAATAGGCGCCCGCCTGGACCGGCATGACGTTGAAGGTCGCAGTGCCCGTGATCGGTTCGGTGCCGTTGTTCTTCGCGACATAGATCGCCATGTCGCGCTGCCCGATGGTGACCGTGTCGGTCGGCTGTTCGGGCCGGAAGCTCCAGCCAAGCCCCGGGGCGACCGAGCCATCGAAGCGGATCGAGATCTGCTTCCCGCCCGCGGCCTTGCCCATGCGTTCGGCGAGATTCGCCTCGCCTTCGGTGGCGCGCTGCGTGGTCCCGCCGAAACCGGTGACCTGGCAGAACAGTTCATAGAGCGGCACGGCGGCATAACCGAGGCCGAGCATCGCGGCTGCGCCCAGCAGGGCCAGCATCGCGGTGCGGGTCTTGCGTTGCTCCAGCGCGGCGGCAGTCATGGCAATCCTCACATCCTGACGATGGTGATCATGTAGAACAGCAGTGCGGCACCCAGAAGGATCCCGCCGAGCACGAGGTTACGGCTCTTCTGACGGCGACGGTATTCCTGTTCTTCCTCGGGGGTCATGCGACAATTCCTTGGTAGTGGAGAACCCGGTCGACGACCAGGGCGCCGAACAGGGCAAAGAGATAGGCGATCGAAAACAGGAACAGGCGCTTTTCCGGCTTCATCGTGTCGCCTTCGACCGGCGTGCGGGCTGCAACCGGGATGGCAAGTGCAATGAAGGCCAGCGTCAGTACGAGCGCGGAAAGGCCGTAGATCCAGTCCGTCCCGCCGATGTACCAGGGCGCCAGCACCGTCGGCAGCATGAGCAGTGAATAGACCAGCACCTGGCGGCGGGTGGAGCGGTGGCCCTTGACCACGGGCATCATGGGGATGCCGGCCTTGGCGTAATCGGTTTCCACGAACAGGGCGAGCGCCCAGAAATGCGGCGGCGTCCACATGAAGATGATCAGGAACAGCAGCACCGGCATCAGCGTGATGTCGCCCGTTACCGCTACCCAGCCGATCAGCGGCGGGAACGCGCCTGCGCCCCCGCCAATGACGATGTTCTGCGGCGTGCGGGGTTTCAGCCAGATCGTGTAGATGACCGAATAGTAGAAGATCGAGAAGGCGAGGATCGCGGCCGACAGCCAGTTGATCGCCAGCCCCATGATCACGATCGAGGCACCCGACAGGAAGAAGCCGAAGTCGCGCGCGTCGGTGCGTGCCATGCGGCCCGACGGCAGCGGGCGGGCACTGGTGCGCTTCATGATCGCGTCGATATCGCTTTCCCACCACTGGTTCAGCGCAGCCGCACCACCTGCCCCCATCGCGATGCACAGGATCGCGGTGAAGCCGAGAATGGGATGGATATTACCGGGCGCTGCCAGCAGTCCGCACAGGCCGGTGAAGATCACCAGGCGCATGACGCCCGGCTTGGTCAGCGCGAAGAAATCGCGCCACTCTGCGGGCAATTGGGTGGGGACAGTCTGGGTCATGGGAATCGGGTGCGCATATAGGGACAAAAACCGCGGCAATAAAGGCTTTCAGAGCCTCTCCAGCCAGTCGAGCAGGAGGCGGTTGACCTCCTCGGGCCGTTCCTGCTGCGTCCAGTGGCCGACACCTTCGAGGATGTGGCCTTCGACCTTGGGCGCGAACATCTTCATGAGCGCGACGGGATCGGTGACAGCTCCGAAAAGGTAGGTCGCCGGATCACGGGTGCCACCGATGAACAGCGCGGGCTGCTCGATCCGCTTGCCCTGCCAGCCTTGCAGCCATTCGTAATCGCGCTCGTGATTGCGGTAGCGGTTGAGAGGGCCGCGAAAGCCCGAGGCTTTGAACTCGCCTTCGTAGAAATCCATGTCCTCCTCGGTCAGCCAGGAGACCGGTTGTGGATCGGGCAGGCCTTGCAGGAAGGTCGCGCCATAGGGCTTGTCCCAATAGGCGCCCGGCGGCACGTCGCCGCTGATCGAATACATCATCCGCTGGACCCAGTCGCGCGGGTCCTTCTCGGCCTCCGCCTCGGCCACACCCTCTGCCTGGAAATACTCCTGGTAGAAGAACCTGCCCTGCGATGTGAAGTGCTCGTGGAACACCTCGGTGAAGGGGCGGCTGGGGACGCCTGCGAAGGGAACGGACAGACCTGCCACGGCCGAGAAATGCTCCGACCGTGTCAGCGCCGTGTTCCAGACGATCGGCGCGCCCCAATCGTGACCGACCAGGATTGCCGGGCTGTCGGGCTGCAGCGCCTGCTTCAGGCCGACGAGATCGCCCACGATGCGCTCCATCGCATAGGCTTCGACCGGATGCGGCTTGTCCGAACCGCCATAGCCGCGAACGTCGATAGCGCAGGCCGTGTAGCCTGCTTTGGCGACAGGGCCGATCTGGTGGCGCCAGCTGTACCAGCTTTCGGGAAAGCCGTGGACCATGATGACCAGCGGCCCCTCGCCCTCGACAGCGCAGCGCAGGCTCAGTTCGCCAACGTCGATGGTCCGCATTTCGGGCATGGTCATTCCTCGTCTCGCGCAAAAGAAAACGGCCGGCCCCTCATGGGACCGGCCGCTTTGTCATGTACAGCTATAGCTACGCTCAGGCCGTTGCGGGCTTGCCGTCGCCAATGTGGTCGTGGTGGTCGTGGTGGTCCTCGATCACCGGCAGTTCGCTGAACTGGTGGAACGGCGGCGGGCTCGACAGGCTCCACTCGAGCGTGGTTGCACCCTCGCCCCAGTAGTTGTCTTCGGCCTTCTTGCCGGCAACGAAGGCATACAGGATGTTCACGAAGAACAGGACCATCGAGGCGGCCATGATCATGTAGCCCAGCGTGCTGATCTCGTTCCAGTAGGTATAGGCTTCCGCATAGTCGGGATAGCGACGCGGCATGCCCTGCCAGCCCAGGAAGTGCTGGGGGAAGAAGATCACGTTCACGCCGATGAAGAAGCCCCAGAAGTGGAGGTGCGACAGGAGCTCGGAGTGCATCCGGCCGCTCATCTTCGGGAACCAGTAGTAGAAGCCGGCGAACATCGAGAACACCGCACCCATCGACAGCACGTAGTGGAAGTGCGCCACCACGAAGTAGGTGTCGTGAACCACGTCGTCCACGCCGCCATTGGCGAGGTAGACGCCGGTCACACCACCGACGGTGAAGAGGAAGATGAAGCCCAGCGCCCAGACCATCGGCGACTTGAACTCGATCGAGCCGCCCCACATCGTGGCGATCCAGCTGAAGATCTTCACGCCGGTCGGAACCGCGATGACCATGGTGGCCGCGGTGAAGTACATCTTCGTGTTCACGTCGAGGCCAACGGTGTACATGTGGTGGGCCCACACGACGAAGCCGACAACGCCGATCGCGACCATGGCGTAGGCCATGCCGAGGTAGCCGAAGACCGGCTTGCGGCTGAAGGTGGCGACGATCTGCGAGATCATGCCGAAGCCCGGCAGGATCATGATGTATACTTCGGGGTGGCCGAAGAACCAGAACAGGTGCTGGTAGAGGATCGGGTCACCGCCACCTGCGGGATCGAAGAAGGTCGTGCCGAAGTTGCGGTCGGTGATCAGCATCGTGATCGCCGCGGCAAGGACCGGCAGGGCCAGCAGCAGGAGGAATGCGGTAACCAGCACCGACCACACGAACAGCGGCATCTTGTGCAGGGTCATGCCCGGCGCACGCATGTTGAAGATGGTGGTGATGAAGTTGGTCGCACCGAGGATCGAGCCAGCGCCCGCAAGGTGCAGCGAGAAGATCGCGAAGTCGACGGCCGGACCGGTCGAACCCGAGGTCGACAGCGGCGCGTAAACCGTCCAGCCCACGCCTGCGCCCGGCCCGATACCGCCGGGGACGAACAGCGAGAACAGCAGCGAGAAGAAGCCCGCCACGGTCAGCCAGAACGAAATGTTGTTCATGCGCGGGAACGCCATGTCCGGCGCACCGATCATCAGCGGGACGAACCAGTTGCCGAAGCCGCCGATCATGGCCGGCATGACCATGAAGAAGACCATGATGAGGCCGTGCGCGGTGATGAACACGTTCCACATGTGCAGCGCGCTATCGATATCGGTAGCGCCGCCCATGAGCTGGGCCCAGTACTGGAGGTACTGGATACCCGGTTCGGCAAGCTCGGCACGCATGATGCCGGAGATCGCGCCACCCACGATACCCGCGACGATCGCGAAGATCAGGTAGAGCGTACCGATGTCCTTGTGGTTGGTGGACATGAACCAGCGCGCGAAGAAGCCGGGCTTGTGATCGGCATCGTGCGCGTGGTCGTCGTGGTGGGCCTGGAAGCTGTCGGCGGTAGTGGCCATCTTGCTATACTCTCGAATGCGTGTTCGTCGGTCGGACTAATTCTAAACGTCGATCAGGTGGTCGGGTTCTCGACCGGGAGCTCCCCGGCACCGGCCGCACCTTCGACAGCGCTTTCCGGCTGCTGGAGCGGAGCTGCTGCAGGAGCGGCTTCGACACCTTCCTCTTCGGCACCGGCGATCTTGCCACCCTGCGCCAGGACCCATGCGTTGTACTGGTCAAGCGGGAGCGCTTCTACAGCGATCGGCATGTAGGCATGACGTGCGCCGCACAGTTCGGAGCACTGGCCGTAGTAAACGCCCGGCTTCTCGACGATCAGGATCTTTTCGTTGAGGCGGCCCGGCACGGCGTCGAGCTTGAACCACAGGCTAGGCACGGCGAACGAGTGGATCACGTCGGCAGCAGTGGTCTGCAGGCGGATCGGCACGCCCACCGGAACGACCATGCGGTTGTCGACGGCCAGCTGGTGCGGTTCGCCGCGAGCATCTGCCTCGGCACCGTCGAGCATGTTCGAGATGATTTCGAAGTCGCCGTTGTCGGGATAGGTGTAGCCCCAGTACCACTGGTAGCCGGTTACCTTGATGGTGATCGCGTCCTTCGGGATCGGCTCGTACTGCTTGGCAATCAGCGTGATCGAGGGGATCGCGATTGCAAGCAGGATGAGTGCGGGGACGACCGTCCAGATGACTTCGATCAGCGTGTTGTGGCTGGTCTTCGACGGAACGGGGTTCGCCTTACGACGGAAACGGAACACCGTGTAGAGCAGCAGCACGAGAACGAAGACGCTGATGCCGACCATCACCCAGATGAGACCCACGTGGAGGCCATAGGCGAATTCGCCGGTTTCCGAGAACTGCTGCTGGATGTCGATGCCGCGGTCCACCGGCATCCCGATTCCCTCGGTCGGCTTCATCGGCGTGTAGGCGCCCGCGCCTTCAGCGACCGCATCGGTGTCGGCAACGTCGGCGGCTTCGGCCGGATCGACAGATTCGAGCTGGGTGGTCGCCGTGGTTTCGGCAGCGTCCTGCGCGAGGGCAGGCTGCACGCCGATTACCAGTGCAAAGGCCATTGCAAGGCTGGCGACAATCCGGTGGAAACCGAGAATTTTCATCGTCTTGGCACTCTTTCGTGTCATGTCATCTTCCGGACCACCCCGACGGTCGACCATCCTTAAGGACGCATTCGGCACAGGGGCATGCGACCCTGCAAGCAGGGCCCGGTTGGGCCGCCCTATAGGCAGGACTGGCGCGCTCCTCAAGCGGTTGACCGATAAAAATGTGCAAGCCGCTTTGCCTCTTGCGCAATCGGCCGCAAGGCGCTTTGAGCCTTTGCCATATGACCGAAGACGACATCCTCCAGGAATTCCGTGCCAGCGAAGCCCTGCTCGAAGGCCATTTCAAACTCTCCAGCGGGCGCCACAGCGGGCATTACCTGCAGTGCGCGCGCGTGCTGATGAACCCCGACCGGGCCGGCCGGCTCGCGCTGGCACTGGCGCAGAAAATCCCGCGCGAAATCCGCAGCCAGATCGATGTCGTGATCAGCCCGGCGATGGGCGGTATCATCATCGGCCAGGAAATGGGCCGTGCACTGGGCAAGGACGCGATGTTCCTCGAACGGCCCGACGGCGTGTTCCACCTGCGTCGCGGCTTCCGCATCGATGAAGGCGCAAAAGTGCTGATGGTAGAAGACGTCGTGACCACTGGCCTTTCAAGCCGCGAGGCCATCGATGCCGTCGCGCGCGAAGGCGGCGAGGTGATTGCAGAGGTGGCGCTGGTCGATCGCAGCAACGGCACAGCCGATCTCGGCGTTCCGTTCTTCCCGCTCATCGACATCAACTTCCCGACATATGCCGAGGACGAACTGCCTCCCGAACTCGCTGCAGTGCCGGTGACCAAGCCGGGGAGCCGCGCGGCTTGACCCGCCCCTTGCGCCTCGGGGTCAATATCGACCACGTCGCGACCATCCGCAATGCGCGCGGAGGGGACCATCCCGATCCGGTGCGCGCTGCGGAAATCGTCGCCCGCGTCGGCGGCGACGGCATTACGGCACATCTGCGCGAAGACCGCCGCCACATCCGCGATGCGGACCTGCGCCGCATCCAGGAAGCGACCGATTTGCCGCTCAACCTGGAAATGGCCGCGACCGAGGAAATGCTCGAAATCGCGCTTTCGCACCGGCCGCACGCCGCCTGCATCGTCCCCGAAAAGCGGGAAGAGCGCACGACCGAAGGCGGGCTGGACGCGGCCGGCCAGCACAACACGCTCGCCCCGATCGTGTGGAAACTGAAGGACAACGGCATCCGCGTCTCGCTCTTCATCGAGGCGGACGAGAGGCAGCTCGACGCGGCGCTCAAGCTCGGCGTCCCCGTGGTCGAGTTCCACACCGGCGAATATGCCCACGCACATCTTGCCGGCGACAGCGAAAAGACCGCGCGTGAGTTGAAGCGCATTACCGACATGGCCGCGCTTGCCGCCAAGAACGGGATCGAGCCGCACGCCGGCCACGGCCTCACTTACGAAAACGTGCAGCCCATCGCCGCCATCCCGCAGATCGCGGAGCTCAACATCGGTCACTACCTTGTCGGCGAGGCGGTTTTCGTTGGGCTGGAACAGGCTGTGCGGCACATGCGCGAACTGATGGACGAGGCCCGGTGAACGAGTCCGGCCTGACCCGCGCGGAGAAATTCTGGGCGGCCGCTGCCGTCATTCCCTTCCTGCTGAGCCTCGCGCTGCTCGGCATCGCGATATCGCGCCAGACCTTCCTTGCCTTCGCCATCGGCTGGCCGATTATCCAGGTCGTCGGATACGCCGGCTCGTTCAAGCGTTCGGGAGGGCAGATCGACCACCCGCTGGTTAAGACCCAGGTGTGGCTGCACTGGATGATGATTGCCATGCTGGGCCTTATTCTCGCGAGAGTTCTATGATCATCGGAATGGGTTCGGACCTGTGCAACATCGAGCGCATCCAGAATTCGCTCGACCGGTTCGGCGACCGCTTCGAACAGCGCGTCTTCACCGAAATCGAGATCGCCAAGGCGCGGCGGCGGCCCTTCACCATTGCCGGGACCTACGCCAAGCGGTTCGCCGCCAAGGAAGCTTTTTCCAAGGCCGTGGGCACGGGCTTTCGCCGCGGCGTTTTCATGAAGCATATCGGCGTCGTCAATGCGCCTTCGGGCGCCCCTACGCTGGCGCTCGAAGGCGGGGCTGCGCAAAGGCTTGCCGAAATGGTGCCGCACGGCCATGAGCCGCGCATTCATCTCACCCTCACTGACGATCATCCATGGGCGCAGGCCTTCGTCATCATCGAGGCCTACCCCCTTTGAGTACCGATACCCCTGTTGTGACCGAACCCAAGACAACCGAGAAGACCGACGAGAAGGTCGACTGGCTCGCCGAACTGCGCGGCCTGTTCCTGATGCTGCTGGCAGTCTTCGCCTTTCACAGCTTCGTGGCGAAGCCGTTCTACATCCCGTCGGAATCGATGCTGCCGAACCTGCTGGTCGGGGACCGGCTGGTGGTCAGCAAGTATCCCTATGGCTGGAACTGGTCCTCGGTCAGCTTCCACCTTGCCCCGCGCGGCGACTGGCGGGTGATGGGTTCCACGCCCGAGTATGGTGACATCGTAATCCCCGTGCACCCCGAACGGGACGAGGATTACATCAAGCGCGTGGTCGCTCTGCCCGGCGACAAGATCGAGGTCCGCCGCGGACGCATCATCCTCAACGGAACCCCCGTGCCGCAGGCAGTCGAGCCGGCGCGCGACCTTCCGGTCGATGCGAACTCGACCTGCTACGGTTTTGGCGATCCGACCTTCCTCGTCACCGACGACAGCGGCAAGGATGTCTGCCGCGTGCCCGTCCTGCGCGAGACGCTGCCCAATGGCGCGAATTATCTCGTGATCGACCACGCCAATACCGAACTCGACAATTTCGACGAGATGACCATACCCGAAGGTCACGTCTTCGTGATGGGCGACAACCGCGACCATTCGTCCGACAGCCGCGAACTCAATTCCTCGCGCGGGCTCCTGGGCCCGGTTCCGCTGGAAAACATCGGCGGCCGCGCGGAATTCATCACTTTCTCGCTCGACGGGACGACCTCGCTCAATCCGGTCACCTGGTTTACGAGCTTGCGCGAAGGGCGCGCCTGGACCACCCTGCGTCCGGCAGTCGCGCAGGAGAATCAGCGGTAAATGTCTGAAAAAGGGCCTTCCTACGAACCCGACCGGACAATCGCAGCGGCCCAAGACCACCCGGGCAAGAGCCCCGCATACATCGGCGATCCACGCCTGCGTTTCGAAGCGGGGCGCGCACTGGTCTGGGGCCTCGTCATCGGCCTGATCGCGCTGGCGGTCCACATTTCCCAGTCCCTGCTGGTCATTTTCGGCGCCATGGTGTTCGGCTGCATGGTCGATGGCGGCGCGCGTCTGCTCGGCAAGATCCTGCCCATCGGGCGCAGCTGTCGCGTGGCCATCGTGCTCGTGCTTGCGACCGCATTCCTGCTCTGGCTGGGCTATTTCGCAGGCTCGCAGATCTCGCAGCAGGCGGCGCAATTCCCCGCGATCATCAATGAACAGCTGGGCAAGCTGATCGCCTATATGCGCGATCAGGGCTTTGCGATCCACACCGAGAATATCGAGAATTTCGCCAGCAGCATGGCCAGCGGCGTCGGCACCGTCACCAAGGCGATCGGCGGCATCTTCGGCGGGCTGACGACGGTGCTGCTGATCGTAATCATCGGCATCTATTTCGCCATTGACCCGCGCATTTACGAGCGCGGCGTTGCCTGGATGGTGCCTTCGCACCGGCGCGAGGCTTTCTACGATACGCTGAGCTACCAGGCTTATACGCTGCGCCGCCTTCTCGCCGGGCGTCTGGTCGGCATGGTGGCGGAAGGCATCTTCACCTGGGCCCTGCTCGCTGTCTACGGCGTGCCCATGGCTGCACTGCTGGGCCTGCTGACCGGCCTGCTTGCCTTCATCCCGAATATCGGAGCGATCATCTCGGGCGTGCTGATGGTGCTGGTCGGGTTCTCCGGCGGGGTCGATATGGGACTCTACACGATCTTCGTCTATTTCCTCGTCCAGAACTTCGACGGCTACATCCTCGTGCCCATGATCGCGAAGAAGACGGTGGACCTGGCACCCGGGCTCGTCCTTTCCGCGCAGCTGATTTTTGGCGTCCTGTTCGGCATCCTCGGCCTCGCGCTGGCCGACCCGATGCTTGCCATGATCAAGGTCGCGCTGGAACGCCGGTCCGCGCGGCTCGATGCAGAAGGCGAGTCAGAACCACAGAAGGCGACGGCCTGAGATGGCGCGCAAGTTTCTCTACCTCATCGCCATCATCATCACCGTGATCGTCGTCGGCGCGATCGGCCTTGCGATCTATGGCCGCGAACTGACCGACATGGCCTTCGTCCCGCGCGGCGAATTCGTCGAGCAGGAGGCCTTGGCTGCCAACGCCTATGAAGACCCGGCCATGTGGTATTCGCGTCCCGGCATCGGGACCGACGATCCGGCCCGCTACCAGCCCGCAGTGGCAGAGACGCCGCCCGATCCAGCAACCCGCACCCCCTCGCCCGAAGCGCCCGCCGCCGAGCAAAGCGTGGGCAGCCCAGACTTCCTCGAGACGGTCGGTTCGCGGCGCGGCGACCCAGCACGTACGGGCGAGGTGCCGGGCTTCGCAGTCTTCTTCGTGCCGCCGACCAGCTACACCAAGGGCGCGCTGGGTGACTGGAATGCGCCGCTGGACGATCCGGAAACCGATACGCTGGCCCGCACATTCCTGCGCGGACTGGCCAGTCCCTTCAACCGCGCCGATGAAATCTGGGCGCCGAAGTACCGGCAGGCATCGGTCGGCGCCTTCCTCAGCGAAAAGCCCGATGCGGAGATGGCGATCGACGCCGCCTATGCCGACGTGGCGCAGGCCTTCGACTATTTTCTCGAAAGCGTGGGCGACGACAAACCCATTGTCCTTGCCGGCCACAGCCAGGGCTCGGTGCATGTGCTGCGCCTGCTGCGCGAAAAACTCGCTGGTACTCCGGCAGAGAAGCGCATCGCGGCCGTCTACGCTCCGGGTTGGCCCATCTCGGTCGAACACGACCTGCCCGCCCTCCCCATTCCCGCCTGCGCGGCGCCGGGACAGGCGGGTTGCCTGATTTCCTTCGCCAGCTTCGCCGATGATGGCGATCCCGGCCAATTGCTGCAGCGCTACAGTTCCCTGCCCGGCCTCGATGGCGAGCCGCGCGGCCCCGAAGACCCGATCCTGTGCGTCAATCCGCTCACCGGCATGACCGGCGGATCGGCCCCCGCAAGCGACAATCTCGGCACGCTCAAGCCCGATGCGGCAATGGGTTCGGCGGAGCTGGTGCCCGCCGCGATCGGAGCGCGCTGCGATGCCTCGGGCATACTGCGGATCGGCGAGGCGCCCGATCTCGGCCCGGGCGTCCTGCCGGGCGGAAATTACCACGTGTACGACATCCCGCTGTTCTGGAAGAACTTGCAGGAAGACGTGATCAGGCGGGTCAAGGCGTGGTCGACGGCCCGATCGTAACCGACAACCGGCTCGATTTCGGCGATGCGCTGGCCGATGGCGGCGCGCTGCTGGGGCTCGATGTGGGAACCAAGACTGTGGGCGTCGCCACCTGCGATGCCGGCTGGCGCTTTGCCACAGCCGGCAAGACGCTCCAGCGGGGCAAGTTCACGCAGGACAGCGGCAAGCTGCGCGAGCTAGTGCGCGAACGCTCGATCAAGGGCGTCGTCATCGGCCTGCCGCGCAACATGGACGGCAGCGAGGGCCCGCGTGCGCAGGCCAGCCGCGCCTATGCCCGAAATATCGCGGCGGCGCTGGACTTGCCTGTGCTGCTGTGGGACGAACGCTGGTCGACCGCGAGTGCGGAGGCAGCGATGATCGGCCAGGACATGAGCCGGTCCAAGCGGGCCGAACGCATCGATGCCCATGCGGCAGCGGTCATCCTGCAGGGTGCCATAGACGCGCTCGCAGGAGGAGGCTTTTAAAGGGGGGCAGGGTCGCAAATGCTGGGATTGTTCGACGTGTTCGACGTCTACGTCGGCGGCGGGGAAATTCGCCGCACGAGAGTGCAAAGGGCAGCGAGGCTGATCGGCCTCGCCTTCATCGCCTTCCTGTTCATCGTCACATTGCTGGTTCTCTGGTAGCTTCTTCGAGAGCCGCACGCCTGCGCGCGGCCTCTTTCGCCACCATTACGCTGCCTGCGTTTTCCGCTTCGCGCCACAGCGCGTCGCGTCCGGCCAAGCCCAGCAGTCCCGCTCGCGCTTCGTAGCTGGCCAGTCGCATCCGGTCGCTCGGATGCGCGTGGCCGGCCCATTCGGCGAAATCGAGCGCGTCCTCTCCGCCCAGACCCACCGCACACCGCAGGAAGCATTCTGTCGAAGTCGGGTTGAGGATGCCTGTCACCGCATTGCTGTCGAGGTCGAAGCCATACTGGTCATACCAGCCCTGCGCAGGGTCGATATGCATGACGTTGAGCGAGACCGAGAGGCTTTCGGGCGGCAATTGCGCGTGGACGTCGAGGTGGGCGCGGTACAGCATCAGCTTGCCCGTCTCCAGCGCGGACCGTTCGACGAACCGCAGCCCCGCATTCTCGCCGCGATAGCCCGCCACGGCCTCGTAATCGTACTCGTAATAGTCGCTAAGGTAGCCCGGCCCGAAGTAGCCCGCGGTCAGGAAGCTGAAATTGTGGTCGTGCGGGATGCCGTAGACGAACGTTTTCGCACCGCTCGCCCGGAAACAGGCCTCGTCCTCGCTGGGCCAGATATTCGCGCGCAGGAAGTGGCCACCGCGATTGGGCGACAAGACAATCGATTGCGGGCCATAGCCGCTATCGCTCCCTCCCTCGCGGTGGCGGTTCTGGAGCTGGGCAATCAGCAGGTCGCCGAGGAAGTCCCGGTCGTTGGCCAGCTTCTTGAGAGCACTGGCCGCATTGGCGAGGCTGTCCTCGTCGCCGGGGTCGAAGCCGCAGCCCAGCTGGTCTAGGCAGGCTTCGAGACCGTGGGCAGTCGTGTCGTCGTTTTCGATCAGGCGGGGCATGGCAGTTCCTCGATGGTTGCGAGGGCGGGATAGGTTTCGACAAGCTGGGCGCGCAGCGCGCCTGCCGAGGCCGAGAGCGGATCGGCAGGATCGCGGGCAAGCGCGCCAAGGGCCAAGAAGCCGGCTGCGGTATCGAGCGCAAGGCACTCGCGCAGCGCCTGCCAGCGGATATGCTCGCTTCCTTCACGGGTCATCGCGGCCATGACCGGAGCAGCATCGCTGCGGCCCATCCGGCCCAGCAGTGCGAGCATCATTTCGTGGCGGCTTTCGCTACGCGAGCCGCTGGCGCGATGGACGAGGCGGCCATCGTCGAGCGAGTATTCGCGTGCCTCGCAGGGCACCGCATCGCTCCGGGCAAGGCGAAGGACGACCAGCGAACCGTGCACCCTGCGAACCGATTTCGTCCGGGCGGGACCGGCGAATTGCAGCACGTCTCCGGCGGCAATGCACCGCGCGCTGCAATCGATCGCCGCTTGCCCGCCCCGTTCCTCCAGCAATTCGAGCGAGAGGATGTCGGCAGCCCCGGCCAGTACCGCCTCATGCCGTTCGCCGCCCGCAAAGCAGGCCGATGCGGGTGGCTCGGCGCCGGTATCGGCGTAGGCCAGCAAGGTCAGCGTGGCGCGCCCCGATTGGGCAAGCTGCAGCACGCTCATCCCGTCGGAGTGCTGGTGCCGCAAGGGAACCTGGCCGAGCGGATGCTCGCGAAGCCCTGCGAGCAGGTCGTCGACCAGCGAGCCAAGAAATTCGGTCGCATCGGCACACCCATCGAACAGCGCGCCCAGCGCTGGGCAATCGTCCAGGGCAGCGCCATCGCCATATCGCGCGAGCTCCCCGAGCACCTCGGCCGCCGGGCCGTCGCGCCAGGCATCGCGCGCTGCCTCCAGCGCTTCCTGCGCATTGCGCTGCGAGGCGGCATCGCCCCGCAGCGCGCGCAATTCCGGACTGATCCGCATTGCGTTGTCCTGGCCCTAGACCAGCGCTTCCGGCGGGACGAGTTCGTAGAGATAGACCATGATGACGACGATCCGGTCGTCCACGCTCGGTCCGCTGCCTGCCGACAGGCTGCCGAACAGGCCGGTTGCTGTCTCGAGGCCAGGCAGGCTGGCGATGTCGATCTTGGGTAATTCCATTGTTGTGACCCCTTGCGCGCGGGCCGGCAGAATTGCCCTTCCCTCCATTCGCGCGCCCCACGGCTGGAGGCTCGGGGGCAAAGGATCGAATTAAAAGATTGTAATCGGCGGGAACCGGTGGCTATCGCGCCCCCGACCATGAGCGACACGCCGCGTTTCGATCCCAAGGCTGCAACGCCTTTCCTGACCAGTCGGGGCCATTCCGGTTGGCTGGGCCTGAAATATTCCTCCCATGGTGAAGACTGGGTTGAACTGGAGCTACCGTGGCGCACGGACCTATTGGGCGAGGAAGGGCAGCATGTGCTGGCTTCCGGCCCGATCCTCAGTTTGATGGACATGGCCAGCGGGCTTGCCATCTGGAAGGCGATGGATCGGTTCGAGCCGATCGCCACGCTGGACTTGCGGGTCGATTACGTGCGTCCGGCGCGCGAAGGCGCGGCGGTTTTCGGGCGGTCCCAATGTTACCGCGTAACCCGCAGCGCCGCTTTCGTGCGCGGCCTTGCCCATGACGGCGATGCGGATGATCCGGTAGCGCACATCCAGGCGGTTTTCATGAAGATCGGCGGCAAGGACGCGCGGGGGGTCCCCAATGGCCAATGAGCCCGGCGATCTCGGCGTGCTGACGCCCTACGCCCGCTCGCTCGGCATCGAGCTGGCTCATTGGGACGAGGGTATGCCCGTGATGCGCGTCGCCTTCGACGAAGCGGTCGAAGGTCGGCCCGAGCATTACCACGGCGGGGCCACGGGGGGCCTGCTGGAAACGGCGGGCTATGCCGCGCTCCGCGCCGAACTGGCCCGCAGCGGGCGTGAGGCCATGCTCAAGCCGATCAACATCACGGTGCAATACTTGTCCGCGGGCAAGAGCCGCGAGAGCTTTGCGCGTGGCCGCATCACCAAGCTTGGGCGCCGCAGCGCCAATATCACCGTGGAAGCTTGGCAGGACGACCCCTCGCGGCCCATCGCCACGGCAGTCATGAACGTGCTTATGGCGGATAGCGAAGGCTAGTTCGCCGGCTCCAGCTGGCCCTGGCGCTCCAGTTCGCGCCGGAGCACTTCGTTGCGCTGTTCCTCTGCCCTGCGCCGCGCTTCCTCGATCGCCTCTTCGGAGATTGCGACGCCTTCCTCGCCCAGCCGGATATCGACGGGGACGCCATCGATTTGGGTGGAGAACACGGCCTCGCCATCGCGGATGCGCAGG
This sequence comes from Qipengyuania gaetbuli, assembly GCF_020171365.1. Taxonomy (NCBI): domain Bacteria; kingdom Pseudomonadati; phylum Pseudomonadota; class Alphaproteobacteria; order Sphingomonadales; family Erythrobacteraceae; genus Qipengyuania; species Qipengyuania gaetbuli. The sequence goes on from NZ_JAIUZO010000002.1 coordinate 481,863, forward strand.
CGCGAATTGCCATCGCCCAGCGGGATATCGTCGAGATTGGGCACATCGAGCGGCTCGACCGGACCGCCGGGATCCTCGCTGGCACGCGGCCCCGGCCTGTCGCCGCCCGCCCCCGAGCCAAGCGCCTGCGTCATGAAATCGCGCCAGATGCGCGCGGGCAGGCCGCCACCCGAAATACCGTTCAGGGGCGAGTTGTCGTCATTACCGATCCAAACGCCGACCACCAGGTCGCCTGCATAGCCCACGAACAGCGCATCGCGGTTGTCCTGCGTGGTGCCGGTTTTGCCGAAATTGGCGACCGACAGCATCGCCGCAGAGCCGGTACCGCGATTGATCGCCGCGCGCAGCAGCCGCTGCATGTCCTCGTGCACCCTGCTCGGCAAGGTGGAGGGACCGTCGACCAGCCATTCGAACCAGCTCTGCTCCGGCGCGGCGAATGCGCGCGGCTCGACCGGATAGGCATTGGCGGCGACGCCTGCATAGGCAGCGGTGAGTTCGAGCAGGGTCATGGTCGAGGTGCCCAGCGCCATGCTGGGATCGCCCTCGGCCAGCGGCGCGGTGATGCCGAAATCGCGTGCCGTCTCGATCACCTTGTCGCTGCCGACCTCGCCCAGCAGGCGGACGGCGGCGACGTTGCTCGACTGGGCAAAGGCATCTTCCAGCGTCAGGCTTTCCGAATAGCGTCCCCGCGAATTCTTGGGGCGGTAGCTGCCTTGCGTGATCTCGGTATTGTCGATCCGGTCGCCCGGTTCCCACCCATCGCGCAGGGCGGCAAGATAGACGAACAGCTTGAACGTCGAACCCGGCTGGCGCTTGGCCTGCGTCGCGCGGTTGAACGGCGATTTCTCGTAATCCTTGCCGCCGATCATCGCCACGACCTCACCATTGGGACGCATGGCGACCAGCGCCACCTGTGCCCCGCCCAGCGGAGCGCGCGAGGTCACGCGGCGGGCAATGTTCTGGAGGCGGCTGTCGAGCGTGGTGGTAAGCGTCTGGCGGGAATAGCCGGTTTCCGACAGCTTGCGCGCTTCGGGCAGCGCCCAGTCGGCGAAATAGGTGCCGGTGGGAAGGTCGCTCTTCATGCGAACATCGAGAGCGGGTGGCCGCATGGCGCGCGCCTCGCCCTCGGTTATGTAGCCGGCGGCGACCATCGACTGGACGACCAGTCCCATGCGCTTGGCCGCGCGGTCGTAGTGCTTGGTCGGCGCATAGGCGCTGGGGGCCTGCAGCAGGCCGGCGAGCATGGCTGCCTGGTTGGGCCGCAGGTTTTCCGGCTGGCGATAAAAGTAATGCAGGCTTGCCGCCCGCAATCCATACACATTGTCGCCGAAATAGGCGTTCGACAGGTAACGTTCGAGAATCTCGTCCTTGGTCAGCCAGGCCTCCAGCCAGAAGGCGATCATCGCCTCGCGCGCCTTGCGGGTCAGCGTGCGTTCGGGAGTAAGGAAGGTGAACTTGGCGAGCTGCTGGGTGATCGTGCTGCCGCCGCCGGTACCGGTGAAGGCAGCGCGGGCGATGCCGCGCGGGTCGATACCCCAGTGATCGTAGAAGCGCCGGTCCTCGATCGCCAGGAAGGCCTCGACCACGTGCGGCGGCAATTGCGAGACATCGACCGGCTCGTCCGTGATCGCGCCGTTGCGCGCAATCGGGGTCCCATCGGCGGCCAGAAGCGTGATTTGTGGCGGCGCAATTGGTTCAAGCGATTTCGACAGCGGTGCCGTGATGGCAAGCCAGCCAACCAGCAGGATGAACAGCCCGATCAGCCCGGCAACGATCCGGACCACCCACCAGCGTTTCCTGCGGTCGCGCCAGTAATCGCGCTGCCAGGGGCGCAGGCGTTCCTTTTCCTGGCGGGCAACCGCGCTGTCGAGATCGTCCCAGCGCGCTTCCCAGGCATCATCGTCGAAACCGTCGTGGATCGAATAGAAACCGCGGTGCCCCTGCACCTCGGGTTCTGCCCGTCGCCTGCGAAAGATGGAATCGAGAACGCCCATTGCCTACTGTGTTATCAGGTCAACACAGCTATTCATAGTGGCTTGAAGATTAACTCTTCCCGACCACGCTTTCGGGCAGGTCTTCGCCGAACACGCGCTGGTAGTATTCGGCCACCAGCATGCGCTCTTCCTCGTCGCACTTGTTGAGGAAGGAAAGGCGGAAGGCAAAGCCCACGTCCTTGAAGATGGCGTAGTTCTGCGCCCAGGTGATCACTGTGCGCGGGCTCATCACGGTCGAGATATCGCCGTTGATGAAGCCCTGCCGCGACAGGTCGGCGACCTTGATCATGTTGGCAAGGATCTTGGGATCGATGTCGGGGTTCTTCGCCTCGACGATCTTCTGCTCGGTCTCGGCGGGCAAATAGTTGAGGCCGACCACGATGTTCCAGCGGTCCATCTGCCCCTGGTTGATGGCCTGCGTCCCGTGGTAAAGTCCGCTGGTATCACCGAGGCCGACCGTGTTGGCGGTGGCGAACAGGCGGAAGTTCGGGTCCGGGCGGATCACTCGGTTCTGGTCGAGCAGGGTCAGCTTGCCCTGCTGTTCGAGAACGCGCTGGATCACGAACATCACGTCCGGGCGGCCCGCGTCATATTCGTCGAACACCAGCGCGACCGGGTGCTGCAGCGCCCACGGTAGCAGGCCTTCGCGGAATTCGGTCACCTGCAAGCCGTCGCGCAGCACGATGGCATCGCGGCCGACAAGGTCGATACGGCTGATGTGGGCATCGAGGTTGATGCGGATGCACGGCCAGTTGAGGCGCGCGGCGACCTGTTCGATGTGGGTCGACTTGCCGGTGCCGTGATAGCCCTGCACCATCACGCGGCGGTCGTGCGCAAAGCCGGCGAGGATGGCGAGCGTGGTGTCCGGATCGAACACGTAGCTTTCGTCGAGATCGGGCGTGCGTTCGTCGGGCTTTGAAAAGGCGGGGACTTTCCAGTCGATGTCGATGCCGAACGTCTCGCGGACGTCGACTTCAATATCGGGTGCGGGAAGGACGGTCCTGGCGGCCGCGTCGAAGGTCTTGTCGGTCATCTCGTTCATCGCATGGGCGAGGTAGGGATTTATCTCCGCCGAGCCAAGCCTATAATGGGTCGCGATGCCGCAAGAACCTCTATCCGAGCGTCTTCGCCTGAAACTGGTCGATCGCGTGCGCGGCGTGTTCAACGATATCGAGGGCGGCGAACAGCCGGTGCCGGTGTCGGACGAGGCCCTGTTCGAGAAGAATTCGCCCATCCGCATGGTCCACGCCGATATCGTGGCGATGATGGTCGGCGGGATCAGGAGCCTGCTGCTGCAGATGCTTCATCCCCATGCGCTGCAGGGCGTGCTCGACCATTCCAATTTCCGCGAGGACATGCACGGGCGCCTGCGCCGCACGGCCCGCTTCATCGCGGTCACCACTTTCGGCCACCGCGACGATGCGCAGGCGGCGATCGAGCGGGTCAACCGGATCCACGCAGCGGTCGGCGGAACCCTGCCCGACGGCACGCGCTACGAGGCGTCCGATCCGCGCACATTGGCCTGGGTCCACGTGGCCGAGGCGACCAGCTTCCTTGCCGCATACCTGCGCCACGTGCGCCCCGACATGCCTGGGCACGAACAGGACGAATATTACCGCCAGTTCGCCGTCATCGCCCGCGCGTTGGGCGCGGACCCCGTCCCGCTCGACCGGCGCGAGGCGGAGGTGCTGTTCCGCGAGCTGCGCGGCGATTTGCGTGCTTCGGCGCAAGCTCGCGAGATGGCGCAGCTGGTGCTGACACAAAAGCCCGAAGGCTCGCCGCCCGCAGTCCAGGCCCTGCTCGGCGCTGAGGCGGTGGCACTGCTGCCACCCTTCGCCCGCTCGATGCTGGGGCTCGAGCGCCCGGGCCTTGCCGCGATCCCCGCACGTGCTGCGACCTGGGGCATGGGCAAGACGCTGCGATGGGCCTTCCGCCAGAATTGATGCCGCATTCCAGAATGTTGCTGCTACGCTGCCGGCGAGAGGAGAGTGCCGGTGTATGTGAACGGATTTGTGCTCGCCGTCCCAGCTGACAAGAAGGATGCCTATCGCGAGGTCGCCGAGAAGTTCTGGGACATCGCGAAAGACTATGGCGCAAGGTCGCAGGTCGAATGCTGGGAGGTCGACGTGCCCGACGGGCACACCACCGATTTCCGCCGCGCGGTCAAATGCGAAGAAGGCGAGAAGGTCGTGTTCTCCTGGGTCACCTGGGACGACAAGGAAACCGCCGACGCCAGCCACGACAAGATGATGGCCGACCCGCGCATGGCGGAGAATTTCGGCGCGGCCGACGGCAGCGACATGCCCTTTGACGGGAAGCGCATGATCTACGGCGGGTTCGAACCGCTGGTGTGGAAGGAGGCCTGAGCCATGGCGCAATACACTTTCTTCACCAATCCGATGAGCCGCGGCCAGATCGCGCGCTGGGCCCTTCACGAAGTCGGCGCGGATTATTCCACCGAGCTGGTCGACTGGATGAACAAGCCGGTCGGCCTGACCGAGGCAAACCCGCTCGGCAAGGTGCCCACGCTCGTCCACCATCACGGCGGCGACCATATCCACGTCGTCACCGAAACCGCGGCGATCTGCCATTACCTTGCCGAAATGCACCCCGAGCGAGGCCTGCTTCCCCTGCCCGACGAGAAGGCGGATTACTTCCGCTATTTCTTCTTCGCTGCTGGTCCCGTCGAACAGGCCGTGGTGTCGCGCGCGATGGGCTGGTCGGTCGACGATCCGCAAAAGCAGGGCATGCTCGGCTACGGCAGTTACGAGCGGGCGATGGACACGTTCGACACGCTGCTGACGGGCCGCGATTTCGTCTGCGGCGACCGCTTTACCATGGCCGATGTCTATGTCGGCAGCCAGGTCGACTGGGGCCTCAATTTCGGCTCCATCCCCAAGCGCGCCGTGTTCGAGGATTATGCAGCACGGCTGCGCGAACGCACGGCCTACAAGGAAGCCAAGGCCATCGACATGGACCTCATCGCCAAGGCGCAGGCCAATGGCTGACGAAAAGCTGACCCTGTGCCTCTGGTTCGAGAAGGACGCGGAAGCAGCCGCGCGCTTTTACTGCGACCTCTTCCCCGACAGCGAAATCGTCTCGATCAACCGCTCGCCCACCGACTGGCCCGGCGGCAAGGCGGGTGACGTGCTGACCATCGACATGACCCTGCTGGGCCTTAGGACGATGGCCATGAACGGCAACACCGACGACACATTCACCAACGCCATATCGCTGCAGGTCTTCACCGAAACGCAGGAGGAAGCCGACCGCTACTGGGACGCCCTGCTGGGCGAGACGGGTTCGCCCATGGCTTGCAGCTGGCTGACCGACCGTTTCGGCATCCGCTGGCAAGTCGTGCCGCGCGTGTTGATGGAAGGGCTCGGGCACGAAGACCCCGAGGTGAAGGGGCGCGTCTTCGGCGCGATGATGCAGATGGTGAAGATCGACCACGCCGCGATCGAGGCGGCATTGGCCGGTTAGGCGATCGCGCGGCTCTTGCGCAGGGTCTGGTAAGCTGCGACCACCTTGCCCAGCCGCGCCTCGTGAGTGCGGTCGCCGCCATTGCGGTCGGGGTGGTAGCGGCGCACCAGTTCGGAATAGCGCCGCCTCAGCCTGGTGCGGTCAACGTCCAGCCCGAGGCCCATCGTGTCGAGCGCCTCTGCCTCTTCCCTGCTGAAGCGTCCGTCCATCGACATCTCGGCCTGCCTGCGCGCGCGGCTCTTGATGCCGTTGGCGCGTGCCGAGATCGCTTCCAGCGGGTCGTCGTAATCGGCCCAGCGCGGCATTCCGTCGACGCCGGCAGTGGGACGGAAGCTCGGGCTCTCGGTGCGCCACCCGCTTGCCGGGGCCTGCGCCTCGAGGATTTCCTCTGCGGTCATGCCTTCGAACCAGTCGTATCCGGCATTGAATTCGCGCACGTGGTCAAGGCACATCCAGCGCCAGCTTCCCGGTCCGTCGAAGCCGTGCCCGGCCGTTCCCGGCGCGCGGAATTCGCCTGCCTCGGTGCAGGCGGGATGATCGCAGGTTCTTCTTTCGGCTTCGTGCCGTCCGTGAAACTTTGTCTGGCGCATTCGTTCTAGGATGGGGAGCGAAACGCTGTATGGGAAGAGGCAGCAAGGAGAAGCGAACGCATGGCAGGACCGGTTCAGCAGGAGATGGAACGGCTTTTGACCGGGGCTTTCGCGCCTACGCGCCTCGAAGTGATCAACGACAGCGCCAAGCACCACGGCCATGCCGGCGACGACGGCAGCGGCGAATCGCATTTCACCGTCGTGATCGAGGCACCCGCCTTTGCTGGCAAGAGCCGCCTCGAGCGCCAGCGCATGGTCAACCGCGCGCTGGGCGACATTCCGGGCGAGCGCGTCCACGCCCTTTCCATCCAGGCATCCGCACCGACACCATAAGGGAACCGAGATGAGCCAGATCGACCTGACGCTTACGCCGACAACCCACGACCTCGGCCAGTTCGAGGTCCGACGGGTTCTCCCGGCCAAGAAGCGGACGATGGTCGGCCCCTTCATCTTCGTCGACCAGTTCGGGCCTGCGCAGCTCGACCTCGGCACGGGCATGGACGTGCGCCCGCATCCGCACATCAACCTCGCCACGGTGACCTGGCTGTTCGAGGGCGCGATCGAGCACCGCGACAGTATCGGCAGTTTCTCGACGATCCGTCCGGGGCAGGTGAATTTGATGACCGCCGGGCGCGGCATCGTGCATTCCGAACGCTCGCCCGCGGCAGAGCGCAAGGCGGGGCCGAAACTCTACGGCATGCAGACCTGGCTCGCCCTGCCCGACGGGCGCGAGGAAATCGACCCGGCCTTCGAGGCGGTGACCGAGCTTCCCATCGTCGAGGACGGGCGCGCGCGGGCAATCGTCATCATGGGCGAATTGTGGGGCGAACGCGCGCCCACCACCACCTATGCCGACACCATCTATGCCGAGATCATGCTGGAAGCGGGCGGCGCCATCCCGATCGAGGAAGACGCCGACGAACGCGCGCTGATGCTGGTCGGCGGTGAGGCGAGCGTCGACGGGCACGAGCTGGAGCAATACACGCTCAACATCCTCCAGCCAGGCCGCGACATGACGCTGGAAAGCAGGACCGGCGCGCGCGTCATGCTGCTGGGCGGCGAAGCGTTCGAGACCAAGCGTCATGCCTGGTGGAACTTCGTCAGCTCGCGCCGCGAGCGCATCCAGCAGGCCAAGGAAGACTGGCGCAACCACCGCTTCCCCGAAATCCCGGGCGACAGCGAAGAGCGCATCGAACTGCCGGAAGGCGAGCCGAAGACCGTTACCTATCCGTGAGGGGGACCACATGAGTTTCGAGGGAAAGACCGCCTGGATCACCGGCGCATCGAGCGGCATCGGGGCCGTGCTGGCGAAGGAATGGGCTGCGCGCGGCGCCGCCATCATCCTGTCGGGCCGCGACGAGGCGCGCCTTGCCGAAGTCGCCGCCAGCCTGCCCACCGAAACGCTCGTCCTCCCCTTCGACGTGCGCGACGAGGCCGCGATGCAGGCCGCAACGGACAAGGCCACCGGCTGGAAGGGCCATGTCGACATCTTCGTCGCCAATGCCGGCATTTCGCAGCGCAGCCCGGCGGTCGACACCGCGATGCAGGTCTACCGCGACATCATCGAGGTCGACCTCACCGCGCAGATCGCCGCGACGCAGGCGCTTCTGCCGCACTTCACGGCGCGCGGCAGCGGGCATTTGATGTTCATCTCCTCCATCGCGGGCAAGGTCGGCGTGCCCATGCGTACGGCCTATTGCGCGGCCAAGCACGGCCTCATCGGCTATGCCGACGCGCTGCGCGGCGAATTGTCGCAGAGCGGTATCGCCGTCCACGTCGTGTGCCCCGGCTCGGTCGCAACCGATGTCAGCCGGAACGCACTGACTGCCGACGGCAGCAAGCGCGGGCGCAGCGACAAGGTCATCGACAACGGCATTCCCCCGCAAGAGGCCGCTCGCCGCATCATCGACGCGGTCGAGGCAGGCGAGCGCGAGATCATCGTAGCCGAGGGCATGGAGCAGGCGATGGGCGAAAGCCGCCGCACGCCCGACGCCATGTTCGACCAGGTCGCGGCCATGGTGGCGGCGGGCTACATGGAAAAGATGCAGGCAGAAGACTGATGGACTGGCCACAGACCCGCGTCACCCTCGCCAACGGCATCGAACTCGACACCGTCGACACCGGCCCGCGCGATGCGCCGGTGCTCATTTTCTTGCACGGCTTTCCGGAAAGCCACCGGACCTGGCGCCACCAGATCGCCCATTTCGAGGACCGCTACCGCTGCATCGCCGCCGACCAGCGCGGCTATCGCGGCTCGTCCAAGCCCGAAGGCGTGGACAGCTACACGCCCGACAAGATCGTGGGCGACGTCTTGCTGCTGGCAGAGGCGCTGGGCGTCGACAAATTCACCATCGTCGGCCACGACTGGGGCGGCGCGATCGCCTGGGGCGTGGCGATGGCGGGCCAGATGACCGGCAAGGTCACGCGCGCGGTCGTCGCCAACGCGCCGCACCACGCGGTCTTCCAGAAGCTGCTCTACACCTCCCCCGTCCAGCGCGAGGCGAGCCAGTACATGCGCGGCTTCCGCGATCCGGCGAAGGAGGCGCTGGTGCAGGAGAAAGGCCTCTTCGGCATCCTCGAGGACCAGATCCGCTGGGACGCGCCCGACAAGATGGAACCGGCAGAGCGCATGCGCCTGCTGGAGGACTGGCAGGACCGCGACGCCGCGATCGCCATGCTCAACTGGTACCGCGCCAGCCCGATCGACATCCCGCCGCTCGATGCGCCCTATGAAGTGCCCGAAGGCTGGGCTCCTGCACCCTTCCCGCCGATCACCATCCCGACACTGGTTATCTGGGCGCAGGACGACCTCGCCCTGCCGCCGGAGAATACCGACGAGCTGGACCGGCACGTGTCCGACCTGACACTGGTGAAGGTGCCCGATTGCGGCCACTTCGTGCCGTGGGAAGCGCCCGATGCGGTCAATTCCGCGATGGAGGAATTCTTCGCGCGGACGGCCTAGCCGCCGAGCCACTCCACCCACGCGCCGTGGGGATGCGCATTGGCGAGATGCACTTGGACTTCGCCGCCCGGCAAGTACCGCACCTTGAGTTCGTGCGCGAAGGTCTCGCGGTTGGTTTCGAGGCTGACATGGGCGAAGGGGTGCTCTGCATCCGCACGCGCGCCTGCAGCCTGCATGGCCGCCTCGATCCGCGCCTGTGTCGCGTCGGGAAGGTATTGCCACATGATCGAATGGGCGAGCACGCGGGTGACGCCTGCTTCCTGCTCGCGCGCCAGTTCCTGCTCGACCCAGTCGCCTGCATCCATGCGCTCGATGGCAGGCGGCATCTGCTTTGCCAGCGCAATCGCGGCATCGATCCGGGCCATCCGGCCGGTCGCCTCGGGCCAGACGTAGCTCTTGAGGCGCAGCGCCTCCTCCTCTTCGGCCAGATCGACCGGCGCGATGTCGCTGCCGCGCGCATCGGCGAACTCGATGGCGGCGGCAGGCGGCGGATTGCCGCGCCATTCGGGGGCAATCCGCATCCAGCTGGCCGCAGGGCCCGTCTCCACCCCGCCGAGGTCGTAATGATAGCGGCCCATCATCGTGTTGATCCCCGCGCTGGCACCGATTTCGAGGAATTCGAAGCGCGGCGTCGTCCGCCCGTCCGCCAGCCACAACAGTGCGGCGGCAAAGCTGGCCGAGCGGCCTGCCTCGTTGGTCTGCGGCGGCCCGTCGAGCCACGGCATCAGGCGCGCGTCATGCGCTTCCACGATCTCCAGCAGCAGCGCATCGACATCGGCTTGCGAGGCGACGCGCCCGGCATAGACGTCCGCCAGCCGCGGCTCCTCTCCCGTCAGCAGCAAATTATGGATGCCGCCTGCTATCCTCAGCGGCATGGCATCGCGCAGCGACAGTCCCTGCCAGGCGAAAATCCGGCGCGCGGTGGCAGCCTCGCTTGCTTCCAGCGCCAGCAGTGCGCGGACCACCATCGCCGTTCCGGGAGCGCCGGCATTCTCGGCATGACGGGCCTGCCATTCGATGGCTTCGGGCACCGATACGATTTCCATTACCGCGCCGTCCGCCATATGCGTTGCCCTTTCTGCCTCGTGTCACTATCTGCCGCCACGCAATGACCAACAGCCTGACCTTTGCCATTCCCAAGGGGCGCATCCTCGACGAAGCGCTGCCCGTGATGGCGCGTGCCGGCGTGGTGCCCGAGGATGGCTTTCACGACAAGGCCAACCGCTCGCTCACCTTCGCCACGACGCGCGACGACATGCGCCTGATCCGCGTGCGCGCCTTCGACGTGGCGACGTTCGTGGCGCATGGCGCGGCGCAACTGGGCATCGTCGGGTCCGACGTGATCGAGGAGTTCGACTATGCCGAACTCTACGCGCCGGTCGATCTCGACATCGGCCACTGCCACCTCGCCGTGGCGGAGCCGAAGGGCGCGCAAGGCACCAGCAGCGCCAGCCACCTGCGCGTTGCCACCAAGTATCCCAACATCACCCGCCGCCATTTCGAGCGGATGGGCATCCAGGCCGAATGCGTGAAGCTGAACGGGGCGATGGAAATCGCGCCCGAGCTGGGCCTTGCAGGCCGCATCGTCGACCTCGTCTCGACCGGCACGACGCTGCGCGAGAACGGGCTTGTCGAAACCAGCCGCATCATGGACATTTCCGCGCGCCTGATCGTCAACCGCGCCGCGCTGAAGACCGATCCGCGCGTTGCCGCACTGGTCGAGGCCTTCCGCGCCATCAGCGAAGAGCGGAGCGCCGCCTGATGCTGATGCTGAAGACGAGCGACGAAGGCTTCGAGGCGAAGTTCACCAAGGTCGTGCGCGACCGCCGCGAAAGCGACGTGCAGGTCGGCCGGGACGTGTCCGCCATCCTCCACGAGGTGCGCGAGCGCGGCGACAAGGCGCTGGTCGAATACACCACGCGCTTCGACGGCCACAATCTCTCCACCGAGGACGACTGGTCGATCTCGAAGGAAACCTGCGAAGACGCGTACAAGGCGCTCGACGCGGACCTGCGCGAGGCGCTGGAAACCGCTGCCGAACGTATCCGCGCCTATCACGAAGGCCAGCTGCCCGAAGACCGCGACTATACCGATGCCATCGGCATGCGGCTCGGTGCGCGCTGGACGGCGGTCGATGCGGCGGGGCTCTACGTCCCCGGCGGGCGTGCGGCCTATCCCTCCTCGCTGCTGATGAACGCCATTCCCGCCAAGGTCGCGGGCGTCGGGCGCCTTGTCGTCACCACCCCCACGCCCAAGGGCGAGGTGAACCCGCTGGTGCTGGCCGCCGCGCATATCGCCGGGGTGGACGAGATCTACCGCGTCGGCGGGGCGCAGGCGGTGGCCGCGCTCGCCTATGGCACGCAGCGCATCAAGCGCGTCGACGTCGTCACCGGTCCCGGCAATGCCTGGGTCGCGGAAGCCAAGCGCCAGCTTTACGGCGTGGTTGGCATCGACATGGTGGCAGGCCCCAGCGAAATCCTCGTTATTGCCGACGGCAAGAACAATCCCGAATGGATCGCCGCGGACCTGTTGAGCCAGGCCGAACACGACCCGACCAGCCAGTCGATCCTGATCACCGACGATGCGCGCTTTGCCGCGCAGGTCGAAGATGCGGTCGACCTCGCCCTGATGAAGCTGCCGACCGCCAAGACGGCGCGGGCCAGCTGGGACGCGCACGGCCTGATCGTCGTGGTCGACGGCCTCGAGGACGCGATACCGCTCGCCGACCGGCTGGCCGCCGAACACGTCGAGATCGCCGTGGACGATCCCGAGCCGCTGTTCGCAAAGCTTCGCCATGCAGGCAGCGTCTTCCTCGGTCGCAATACGCCCGAAGCCGTCGGCGACTACATCGCCGGGCCCAACCACGTCCTTCCCACCGGCCGCCGCGCGCGTTTTGCGAGCGGGTTGTCGGTGCTCGACTTCATGAAGCGCACCAGCTTCATCGGTGCCAGCCAAGGCGCGCTCGAAGCCATCGGGCCCGCCGCCGTGCGCCTTGCCGAGGCGGAAGGCCTCCCCGCGCACGCCCTTTCGATTTCCAAGAGACTGTCATGAGCAACAACCCTCGTTCGCAGGCCCGCAGCGCCGCCCGCCTCGGCGCCGTCCAGGCGCTTTACCAGCAGCAGATGGAAGGCACGGCCACCGCCCGCCTCCTCGACGAATTCCACCAGCACCGCCTCGGCAAGGTGATCGAGGACGAGGAATATGCCGAGGCCGATGTCGAGTTCTTCGACGATATCGTGAAGGGCGTCGATGCCCGCCGCGGCGAGATCGACGACCTGATTGCCGCGCGCCTCGCCTCTGGCTGGACGCTCGCCCGTCTCGACAAGACCATGCTGCAGATCCTGCGCGCCGGCAGCTACGAACTGCTCGCCCGCGCCGACGTGCCCATGGCCGCCGCGATCAGCGAATATGTCGACGTCGCCAAGGCCTTCTTCGACGACCGCGAGGCGAAGTTCGTCAACGGCATCCTCGACGCGGTCGCCAAAGAGATCGGACGCTGAACGAAGGCGCCTTCATCGAGGCGCTGAAGGCGCTGGCGACCTCGCCCGCCGCGCGCGGGCTCGAAGACGATGCCGCCGTGCTGCAACTGGGCAGCGAGACGCTGGTCCTCACCCATGACACCATGGTCGAGGGCGTGCACACGCTCGAGGGGCAGGACCCTGCCGACGTGGCGTGGAAGCTGGTGGCGGTGAACCTGTCCGATTTGGCCGCCAAGGGCGCCGAGCCGCTCGGCCTTCTGGTGTCGCACATGCTCGGCGACGACGACCACCGTTTCGTCGAGGGGCTTCGTGCCGTCTGCACCGAATACGGCGTGCCCCTGCTCGGCGGCGACACGGTGCGCAGCGATGGCACGCGCGCATGGGGCTGCACCGCCATCGGCCGGGCGACCCACGTACCCGTCCCTTCGCGCAGCGGTGCGCAGGCCGGCGATGCGATTTATCTCGGCGGCCCGATCGGGCAGGCACTGCTCGGCTTCGAGGCGCTGCGCGACGGGACCGGCGGGGGCGAGAGCGCCTATTGCCGCCCGCGCCCTCAGCTTGAACTTGGGCAGGCGCTCGCCCCGAGCGTCACGGCCATGATGGACGTATCGGACGGCCTGCTGCTCGATGCCTCGCGCATTGCGCATGCGAGCGGCGTGACGCTCCACCTCGACAGCGATGCCATCGCATCCATGGCACCCGAAGGCAGGCTCGAGGAAGCGATGCGCTGGGGCGACGACTACGTCCTGCTCGCCACCGGACCGGAGGGCCTTGATGCCCACCATCCGGTCACGCGCATCGGCACGGTGCTGGAGCGGGGCGACGAGCCCTTGCTGCTCGACGGATCGCCGCCCGAAGGCAAACTCGGCTACACGCACTGATATTGCCCGATAGCCGGGCAAAAACCCCGCAAAGCCGCCTTTTCGGGCCTTGTCAGGCAAGGTTTGGCCCTTATACCCCTCGGCCACGTGCTCCGACGTCTCCCATGTCGGGTTGCATAATCAAAAAACGGGAGGGGACATTTTCGTGGACTTAGTTCTCATAGCCATCGTGCTGGGACTGCTTGCCGTCGTGTACGGCATCTTCACCAGCCGCCAGGTGCTCAATTCGGGTGCCGGTAATGAAAAGATGCAGGAAATCGCCGCCGCCATCCAGGAGGGTGCGCAGGCCTATCTGAAGCGTCAGTACACCACCATCGCCTTCGTCGGCGTGGTCGTGGCCGTGCTCGTCTTCGTCTTCCTCGGGATGATTCCCGCGGTCGGCTTCGTCATCGGCGCGATCCTGTCGGGCGTCGCGGGCTTCATCGGGATGAACATCTCGGTGCGCTCGAACGTGCGTACCGCAGCCGCGGCGCAGAGCGGGTTGCAGCAGGGCCTGACCCTCGCTTTCCGCGCCGGTGCCATCACCGGCCTGCTCGTGGCCGGCCTCGCGCTGCTCGCGATCGCGGTGTTCTTCTGGTACCTGACCGGCCCCGCCGGCCTCGCTGCCAATGACCGCCACGTGATCGACGGCCTCGTCGGCCTTGCCTTCGGCGCCTCGCTGATCTCGATCTTCGCGCGTCTGGGCGGCGGCATCTTCACCAAGGCCGCCGACGTCGGCGCCGACCTCGTCGGCAAGGTCGAGGCAGGCATTCCCGAAGACGATCCGCGCAACCCCGCCGTGATCGCCGACAACGTGGGCGACAACGTGGGCGACTGCGCCGGCATGGCTGCCGACCTGTTCGAAACCTATGTCGTGACCGTCGGCGCTACCATGGTGCTGACCGCGCTGCTGCTGGCCGGCCTCGGCGACCTGCTGATGCCGATGATGGCCCTGCCCCTGCTGATCGGCGGTGCATGCATCCTGACCAGCATCATCGGGACCTATTTCGTGCGCCTCGGCAACGGGACGAACGTGATGGGCGCGATGTACAAGGGCTTCGGCGTCACCGCCGTCCTGTCGATCCCGCTGATTTACTTCGTCATGCAGTTCGCCCTTGGCGGCGACATGACGAGCGTGATCAACGGCGGCACCGACATGGTTCCGTTCAACGGCATGGACCTGTTCTGGTGCTCGGTCATCGGCCTTGCCATCACGGGTCTCATCATCTGGATCACCGAGTATTACACCGGCACGAACTTCCGTCCGGTCCGCTCGATCGCCAAGGCTTCGGAAACGGGCCACGGCACCAACGTGATCCAGGGCCTGGCCATCAGCCTTGAATCGACCGCGCTGCCGACGATCCTGATCGTTGCCGGCATTATCGTCACCTACCAGTTCGCAGGGCTCATGGGCATCGCCTATGCCGCCACCGCCATGCTGGCGCTGGCGGGCATGGTCGTGGCGCTCGACGCCTATGGCCCGGTCACCGACAATGCCGGCGGCATCGCCGAAATGGCCGGTCTCGACGACAGCGTTCGCGAGAAGACCGACCTGCTCGACGCCGTGGGTAACACCACCAAGGCCGTGACCAAGGGTTACGCCATCGGTTCGGCCGGCCTTGCCGCGCTGGTGCTGTTCGCTGCCTACACCACCGACCTTCGGGAATTCTTCCCGGATGCCGAGGTGAACTTCAGCCTCGAGAACCCCTACGTCATCGTGGGCCTGCTGCTCGGCGCGCTGCTCCCGTACCTGTTCGGTGCGATGGGCATGACCGCCGTGGGCCGTGCCGCGGGCGACGTGGTGGTCGACGTGCGCGACCAGTTCGCCAACAACCCGGGCATCATGACCTACGAATCCAAGCCGGACTATGCCCGGACCGTGGACCTCGTGACCAAGGCCGCGATCAAGGAAATGATCATTCCTTCGATGCTGCCGGTGCTCGCACCGATCGTGGTCTACTACGTGATCACCCTGATCGCGGGCCAGGACAACGGCTTTGCGGCGCTGGGCGCACTGCTGCTCGGCGTGATCGTCGGCGGCCTGTTCGTGGCGCTTTCCATGACCGCCGGTGGCGGCGCATGGGACAATGCCAAGAAGTACATCGAAGACGGCAATCACGGCGGCAAGGGCTCGGAAGCCCACAAGGCTGCCGTGACCGGCGATACCGTGGGCGATCCCTACAAGGATACCGCGGGCCCGGCAGTGAACCCGATGATCAAGATCACCAACATCGTTGCCCTGCTGCTGCTCGCAGCGCTTGCAGCCGGCTGATCTTAACCTCTGAAAACAAAGGGGGCGGCGGCATCCACGGGTGCCGCCGCCCTTTTTCATGGGCCGGTGTTAACCGCTTTTCCGTGTTCCCGTGGTACACATATCCCTGAAGGAAGGGCGCATCCTGCGACCCTCAACGGGATTGGACGATGAGCCGGCATCCGCTGCCCGTTCAGGATGACCAGCGGCACTCCGGTGGCGTGTGCCCGCTGGCGGACGGCTTCCATCTGCGGTCCTGGCGCGATCCGGAAGTGGGATTGCTGGCGGACAGCTGGGATGACCTGGCTGCACATGCCAGCACGCCGAACCCCTTCTACGAACGCTGGTATCTCATGCCCTCGCTGGCCGCTTTCGACCCCGATGGGCACACAGGTCTCGGCCTGTTCTTAGCCGACGGAAAGCTGCGCGGCCTGGTCCCGATCGCGCGCAGCACGTCCTACCACGGGCGGCGATTGCCGCATCTTGCCGGGTGGCTCCATCCCAACATCTTCAGCGGCAACCCGCTCGTCGCAGCGGGCGAGGAGCAGCGCTTCTGGTCCGCCTGTCTCGACTGGCTCGACGCGGCAGCCGGCGATGCCCTGTTCTTCCACCTGCGTAGTGCCTCGGTAGGCGAGCCGCTGGTCGAGGCTCTTGCACAGGAGTGCCGCAAGCGCGGCCGGTCGATGCGCAAGGTTTACGCAGGCGAACGTGCAGAGCTGCGCAGCCCGCTCGACGCTGAAACCTACCTCGCCCGCGCCATGACCGCCAAGGCCCGCAAGGAACTGCGCCGCCAGCGCAAGCGCCTTGCCGAACTGGGCCGGATCGAATGGCGGCAGGATCGCGGCGAGACGGGTCTCGACGACTGGACCGCAGACTTTCTCGCGCTCGAACAGCGGGGCTGGAAAGGCTCGGCCGGCTCCGCGCTGGCCGACGATCCGCGCACGGCAGAGCTTTTCCGGCAGGCGCTTGCCGGCGCCGCTGCCACGGGCCGCCTCGAACGGCTGGCGCTGACATGCGATGATCGCCCGATCGCCATGCTCGCGACCTTCCTGTCCCCGCCCGGCGCCTTCGCCTTCAAGACCGCCTTCGACGAGGATTTCGCCCGGTTTTCGCCGGGCCTGCAATTGCAGGTCGAGAACCTGGCCCTGCTCGGGGACGGGGCAATCGACTGGTGCGACAGCTGTGCCGAGCCCGGCCATTCGATGATCGAGCGCATCTGGATGGAGCGCCGACCGTTCGCCTATTACACCATCCCCATCGGCAGCGGCATCCGGCGCAAGGTCGGCGGCGCGCTCGCCTGGCTGGAAGAGCGCAGGCAGGAGAAACGGGCATGAGCGTGTTCCCGCCCGAGACGCTGGCCCGCTTTGCGTCGGCCTATCCCGAGCGTCCCCATACGCTGGCCCATGCGCTGGGCGAGGACGAGCGCCTGACGCTGGAAGCGCTGGCCAACCTCGCCTCCCGGCTTCCCGCCGCCAGTCTCGAATACAACCGCGGCAACCTGCCCATCGGCGTCGACGGCAAGCCCGCCCCGAACGGGCTCTCGATCGAGGACACGATCCGCCATATCGCCAGCAGCGACAGCTGGGCCGTGCTCAAGAACATCGAACAGGTCCCTGCCTATCGCGAGCTGCTGCTCGACCTGCTGGAGGAGCTGCGCCCCACGATCGAGGCGAAGACGGGCGAGATGCTGACCCCGCAGGGTTTTATCTTCATCTCCAGCCCCGACGCCATGACGCCGTACCACTTCGACCCGGAGCACAATATCCTGCTGCAGCTGGTCGGTTCGAAGACGATGACGCAGTTTCCCGCAGGCGATGCGCGCTTCGCCCCCGACACGGTGCACGAGAGTTACCACCTTGGCGGACCGCGCGAACTGCCGTGGTCGGATGCGCTGCTGGAGGGCGGCACACCCTTCGCCATCGGGCCCGGTGAAGCCGTCTACGTGCCGGTCATGGCGCCGCATTTCGTGCGCAACGGGCCGGCCAGTTCGATCTCGCTCTCGATCACCTGGCGCAGCGAGTGGAGCTATGCCGAAAGCGCGGCGCGCTGCTTCAACGGGACGCTGCGTCGCCTGGGGCTGAATCCGCGCGCACCCGGACGCTGGCCGCAGGGCAACACCGGCAAGTCGCTCGCCTGGCGAGCCTTGCGACGCCTGCGCAAGGCGGGCTGAACGCGCCTGCTTGACGGCCACCGCGCAGCATCCCAAAGCGCCTGCGTGACCGACACCAAGACTCCCGAACAGCTCGTCGCCGGCCTCGTCCGGCTGCTTACCGTGGCCCCTGCGGGCGAGGACCGCTTTACCGGCTGCCAGCAGCCCGGCGGCATCGGCCGCGTGTTCGGTGGGCAAGTGGTCGCGCAGGCCCTGCAAGCCGCACAGGCGACCGCGCCGGAAGGGATGGAGGCGCATTCGCTCCACGCCTATTTCCTGCGCGGCGGGCGCGAAGGGGTGGACATCGACTACACCGTCGCATCCGACTTCGACGGCCGCAGCTTCGCCAACCGGCGGGTCGTCGCACGCCAGCAGGTCGGCGAAGGCGAGGCGTCCGCGATCCTCAACCTCACGGCCAGCTTCCAGAAGCCGGAACAGGGGCTGGAGCACGCCGACAGCCCCATGCCCGATGTCGCGCCGCCCGAGGACCTCGTCCCCGACACAGAGCTGCGCCGCCGTTTCCTCGAACAGATGGGCGAGGTCTCCGAGGTGCAACGCACCCTGATGCTGCGCCCCCGCCCGATCGAGATGCGCACCTCCGACAAGCTGCACTGGATGAACGCAGAGCCCAAACCGCCGGCCGCCCACAGCTGGTTCAAGGCCGTGGCCCCGCTGCCGCCGATCGAGGACGACCCGGCGATCCACCGCGCAGTCATCGCCTATGCCAGCGACTTCACCCTGCTCGGCACCAGCGCCCTGCCCCACGGCCTGTCATGGGCTCGCGGCGAGTTGAAGGGCGCCAGCCTCGACCACGCGATCTGGTTCCACCGCCCGGCCCGCGCCGACGAATGGCTGCTTTATGCCACTGAGAGCCCGTGGAGCGGCGGCGGACGCGGCTTCAACCGCGGGCGCATCTTCAACCGCGAAGGCCAGCTCGTCGCCAGCGTGGCGCAGGAAGGCGTCATCCGCCGCGCGAAATAGGCCGGCAGCGGCACCTCGCCGAACCCCTCATTTCGCACCTGCAAAAAACTTGCAGCCAAACGCTGCGCTTTGCGCTATAGGCCTCGCTTTGCAGCGCCCGTGACAGGCACAACGCCGCCCCGCGCTCCCCCCGTTGAAACGAGTATCCATGTCTTTCGAACACCTTCCCGCGCCCATCGGCGATGCTCTCGCCGCGCGCGGATATGCCGCGCTTACCCCCGTCCAGGCCGCCGTCGTCGAGCCGGAAGCGCAGGGCCGCGACCTCATCGTGTCCGCCCAGACCGGCAGCGGCAAGACCGTCGCTTTCGGCCTTGCGCTGGCTGACGCCCTGCTGGCTGAAACCGCCACCCTTCCGTTGGTCGAGCGCCCGCTCGCCCTCGTCGTCGCACCGACGCGCGAACTGGCGCTGCAGGTCAGCCGCGAACTCGGCTGGCTCTATGCCGAAGCCGGCCTGCGCATCGCCACCTGCGTCGGCGGGATGGATGCGAGCAAGGAACGCCGCAACCTGCGCGCGGGCCCGGCCATCGTGGTCGGCACGCCCGGCCGCCTGCGCGACCATCTCGAACGCGGTTCGCTCGACCTTACCGGCCTGCTCGGCGTGGTGCTCGACGAAGCGGACGAGATGCTCGACATGGGCTTCCGCGAAGACCTCGAAGAACTGCTCGACGCAGCGCCCGAAACGCGCCGTACGCTGCTGTTCTCCGCCACCATGCCCAAGCCGATCGAGCGGTTGGCCGAACGCTACCAGACCGACGCCCTGCGCCTGACGCTGCGCGGCGAGGATCGCGGCCACGGCGACATCGCCTACCAGTGCATCACCGTCGGCCCGGCCGAGATCGAGAACGCGGTGGTCAACCTGCTGCGCTTCCACGAGGCGGAGACCGCCATCCTGTTCTGCGCCACGCGCGACAATGTGCGCCGCATGCACGCGACCCTGCAGGAGCGCGGCTTCGGCGTCGTGGCGCTGTCGGGCGAGCATTCGCAGAGCGAGCGCAACCAGGCGCTCCAAGCCCTGCGCGACCGCCGCGCACGCGTCTGCGTGGCGACCGACGTCGCTGCACGCGGCATCGACCTGCCCACGCTCAGCCTCGTCATCCATGTCGAAATCCCGCGCGATGCGGAAACGTTGCAGCACCGTTCGGGCCGAACGGGGCGCGCCGGCAAGAAGGGCACCGCCGCCATCGTGGTCCCCTACAACCGCCGCCGCCGCGTCGAAGGCATGCTGCGCGGCGCGAATATCGCTGCCGAATGGATGGACGCGCCCACGCCCGAGGCGATCCGCGCCAAGGACAAGACGCGCCTGATGGAACGCCTGACCGAGCCGCGCGACGTGTCGGACGATGACCGCGAACTGGCCGCCGACCTCCTCGGCCGTATGCCGCCGGAAGACATTGCCGCCGCGCTTGTCCACTCGCTGCGTGCCAGCCTGCCGGAACCCGAAGAGCTTGCCTCGAACACGCCGGAAGGCCGCGAAAAGGCCAAGCAGGACCGCCACCGCCCCGGCTTCGAGGACGTCGTCTGGTTCAAGATCGGCGTCGGCCGCCGCCAGAATGCAGAGCCGCGCTGGATCCTGCCGCTGCTCTGCCGCCGCGGCCACATCACCCGCAACGAGATCGGCGCGATCCGCATCGGCCAGCACGAAAGCTGGTTCCAGGTGCCCAGCACCATCGCGCCCAAGTTCGCCAAGGCCGTGGAGCGTACCGCCTCTGCCGAGGACGAGCAGGACGCGATCCCGATCGAGGAAGCACCCGAAGGGCCCCGCGTCGAAGCGCGCCAGAACCGCAAGTTCGGCAATCGCGACAATGCCGACGGCCCGCGCGTGCGGCCGAAGCCCTTTGGCAAGGGCCCCGGAAAGGGCCCCGGCAAGGGTCCGGGTCACAAGCCCGGCGCACCGTTCCGCAAGGGCCCCGGCAAGGGTCCGGCCAAGGGCAAGAAGTTCGCCGGCAAGTTCAAGGGCGGCAAGCCCGCCCGCGACTGACGCTTACCAGGTATGCCGCTTCCTGCTGCTCAGTGCTTGAGCAGCAGGGGGATCTTCACGTCCGTGAGCATTTCTCGCGTCACGCCGCCGAACAGGCGTTCGGCGAGGCGCATGCGGCCATAGGCGCCCATCACGATCAGCCCCGCGCCGCGCGTGTCGGCAGCGCTCTGGATGGCATGGGCGACGCCCTTGTCGTCGGGTGCCAGCTGGACCAGTTCGCAGGCGATGCCGTGGCGCGAGAGGTAGTCGGCCCCGCGCAGCGGCGGCAGGTCGAACTCCTTCTTCTCCTTCTTCCCCTCGCCGACCATGACGAGGTAGACGTTGGACATCTTCGCCAGCAGCGGCACAGCCGAACGCAGCGCGTGCGAGGCTTCGGGCGAACCGTCCCAGGCGACGATCGCGGGCTTGTCGAAATCGATCCGCTCGCATTCGTCGGGCAGGACCAGCACCGGGCAATCGGTGCCCAGCGCGACCTCGCCCGCAGTGAAGGACGGCGCCTTGCCGCCGCCGCGCGGCTCGCGCTCGCCGATGACGACGAGGTCCGCCAGCGCCGAGAACCGCAGGAGCGAGAGCGAGACCGGACCCGCCGTCTCGACGAATTCCCACGGCACGCCTTCATTGGCGAGATCGGCCTCGGTCTTCTCGCGCAGCTTCTTCGCCTCGTCGCGCCAGATCGGGACCATGGCCGCAAAGGCAGCGCCATAGGGATCGATCGTGCCTGCGGCCTCGTAAGGCACGGCATTGAGCAGCGTCAGGTGCCCGTCGAACACCCGCGCAAGGTCGAGCGCAAGATCGAGCCGGCGGGCGTGGCCCTTGTCGGCATAGGCATTGAACAGGATCGATTTCATGGCGCGTCTCCCAATGCGGTGCATCGTCCCGGAAAGGGGGGATTTCCGGGCCTGATGACGCTATTGTAGCAGGGAGCGCTCCAGCCTCATTGACCTGCATCAATCTGGCGCCGCACCAGTCGTATCACGCCATAGGCAGTGAGCGACAACAGCGGGATGCCGAGCGTCGCCACGGTAAGCAGCCGCTCGGGGGCCGCATCGGCCAGAAGGACGGGAAGGCCCGCGTAGAGCGGTGCCAGCAGCGCGTTGGCAAGACCGACGGACAGCAGGAACCGGCGGAACGGGAAGCGGGCGATACCCGCCGCGACCAGCACCACCTCGCCGACCACCGGCACGGGCCGCGTACCGAACAGGATCAGGCCGGACAGACTGCCGGCGCGCGCCTCTGCTGCGGCAAGGTCGGCCTCGCCCACTACCCGGCGGGCCAGCGGACGACCGGCAAAGCGGCCGATGGCGTAGTTGATACAGCTAGCCAGCATGATGCCGCACCACGTGGCGAAGGCCGCGAGCGGCCACGACAGCGCCGTGCCTGCCAGTGCGCCGATAAGCCCGTGCGGGATCATCGCCACGGCATCGAGGCCCAGTAAACCTACGACCAGAGAAAAGGCGGCCGCAGGGCTGACCGAACCGAGTTCGGCAGCCTGTTCGACGAGGAAGCTCGCCAGCGGCCAGACCAGCAGCATGGGCAGGACGAACAGCACGAAGGCGAGCCCGACCAGCCGCAGCCAGCGGCGCAGCGTGCCCGTGCCCCCGTCCCTATCCGCCCGCATGGTAGAAATCGTAAATCTGCCGCGCGACGCTGTCCGAAATGCCGGGCGCGCGCTTCAGATCGTCGAGCGCGGCGGCGCGGACCTTACCCGCCGTGCCGAAGTGCAGCAGCAGCGCCCGCTTGCGCGAAGGGCCGATGCCCGGGATCTCGTCCAGCGGGGACGCGGTAATCGCGCGGCTGCGCTTGGCGCGGTGGGCCCCGATGGCATAGCGGTGGACCTCGTCGCGCAGGGTCTGGAGGTAGAACAGCAGCTGCGAATTGACCGGCAGCGTCTTTTCGCGCCCGTCGGGGAAATGGAACACCTCGCGCCCTTCGCGGCCGTGATGCGGGCCCTTGGCGATGGCGATCAGCGGCACGTTCTCGATCCCCATCTCTTCCAGAGTGTCGCGCACCGAGGAAATCTGCCCCTTGCCCCCGTCGATCAGGACGAGATCGGGCCAGACCGTCTCGTGGCTGTTCTTCTTGCCCGCATCGCCGTCGGGGTTCTCTGCAAGGTTCCGGAAACGGCGTGCCATGACTTCGCGCATCATGCCGAAATCGTCATTGGTCTGCGCGGTCTTGATATTGAACTTGCGGTACTGGCCCTTCTCGAAGCCTTCGGGGCTGGCAACGACCATCGCGCCCAGCGCCTTGTCGCCCTGGATATGGCTGTTGTCGTAGACTTCGATGCGCTGCGGCACCTCGTCCAGCTCGAGGAATTCGGCGAGTTCGCGCAGGATCTTCGCCTTTGTACCGCTTTCCGCGAGCCGCCGGTCGAGCGCCTCAACCGCATTGCGCTGCGCCTGCTGCATGAGCTTGCGGCGATCGCCGCGCTGCGGGATCGATATCGCGACGACGTGGCCCGCCTTTTCCGCCAGCGCCTCGGCGATCAGTTCCTGCTCGGCCAGTTCGCGGTCGACAAGGATCGTGCGCGGCGGCGGCACTTCCTCGTAGAATTGCAGCAATACGTCGGCCAGCACCTCCTCGTGGTCGAGGTCGCCGGTGTTGCGCGGGAAGAAGGCGCGATGTCCCCAGTTCTGTCCGCCGCGGATGAAGAAGGCCTGCACGCCGATCTGCCCGCCCTTGGCCGCCAGTGCGAAGACATCGGCATCGCCCACGCCGCTCGCGTTGATCGCCTGTGACCCTTGGATGAAGGTTGCCGCGCGCAGCCGGTCGCGCAGGATGGCGGCAGTCTCGAAATCGAGGTCCTCGGCCGCCTTCGCCATCTGCTTCTCGATATTGGCCTGCACCGCGCCCGACTTGCCCGACAGGAAGTCCTTCGCCTCCTGCACGAGGGCATCATAGCCCTTCTCGTCGATGCGCCCGACGCAAGGGGCCGAGCAGCGCTTGATCTGGTAGAGCAGGCAGGGCCGGTCGCGATTGTTGAAGAAGCTGTCGGTGCAGCTCCTCAGCAGGAAGAGCTTCTGCAGCGCGTTCAGCGTCTTGTTGACCGATCCCGCGCTGGCGAAGGGGCCGTAGTAATTGCCCTTGGCGCGCCGCGCGCCGCGATGCTTCTGGATGCGCGGGAAGGCATGGTCGGCCCGCAGCAGGATGAAGGGAAAGCTCTTGTCGTCGCGCAGCAGCACGTTGAACGGCGGGCGATAACGCTTGATCAACTGCGCTTCGAGGAGCAGCGCCTCGGCCTCCGAATTGGTGACCACGATTTCCATCGCGCGGCACTGGCTGACCATGCGCTGGAGCCGGTTCGAAAGGCCCTTCACTTGCGTGTAATTGGCCACGCGCGCCTTCAGGCTGCGGGCCTTGCCGACGTAAAGTACGTCGCCGCGCGTATCGAGCATCCGGTAGACGCCCGGCCGCGGTTTGAGGGTTTTCACCGTTTCGCGGATCGCCGTGATGCCCGCTTCGAGGTCCGGCTGGGCGCTGGCCACGACGTTGGTCGCGCGTTCCTCGTGGAACCGCTCCTTGCCTCTCGGGTCGTTGGGGGATCCGGCCTTGCTGCGCGACATGGGGCCTTCAGATAGTGCGCCATTGCCGCTTAGGCAAAGGCCTGCTTGTGCAAAGCCGCGTTTCGCGCCATCCCCCCGGCATGAACGGACAGAAAATCGCGCCGCCGCGCACGGTGGGCTTCTGGGGCACTTCGCTGTTTCCCCTCAATGGCATGATCGGAGCGGGCATCTTCGCCCTGCCCGCGGTGCTGGTCGCCGCGGTCGGCAATTTCGCGCCGTGGATGATGCTGATCGGCGGGATCCTCTTCCTGCCGCTGGCCCTGTGCTACGCCTGGATGGCGAGCCGGTTCGAGCATAGCGGCGGTTCGGTGCTTTATGGCGAGGCGGCGTTCGGGCGCTTCGTCGGCTTCCAGGCCGGCTGGGCGCGCTACGCCAGCGCGATCGTGACCGCCGCGGCCAACATGCACGTCATGGTGGCCTATCTCGCGGCGCTCTTCCCCGGTCTCGACGATCCGGTGATAGCGCCGCTGGCGGTGGCGGTGGGCCTTGCGATCATCACCATCATCAACCTTTACGGCATGCGCGCATCGGTCGGCACGCTGGGCGTGATGACCGCCATCAAGCTGCTGCCGCTGGGCGCGCTGGTCCTCTCCGCATTCTTCGCCGGGGGCGAGCTGGGCGCTGTGACCCTGCCGGAATTCAGCGCGGTGGAAAGCGTCATCCTGCTCACCTTCTACGCCTTCATCGGCTTCGAAGGCGTGGTCGAGGCGGCGGGCGAGTTCAAGGACCCCAAGCGCGACGTGCCGCGCTCGATCATCTTCATGGTGTCGGGCGTGACGCTGATCTACATGGCGGTCATCTGGGCCTTCATCCTGATCGGCCCGGAATTCGCGGGCGAGAACAATGCGCTGGCTGGTTCCGCCGGCGCATCGATGGGGCAGGCCGGATCGCTTGCCATCGTGATCGCCGCCAGCTTCAGTATCGGTGCCAACAACTTCGCCAGCGGGGTCGCGCAACCGCGCCTGATGTACGGCATGGCCGAGCGGGGCATGCTGCCGCGCTGGTTCGAATATGTGCACCCGCGCTTCCTCACCCCCTCCAACGCGATCCTGTTTTACGGCGTGCTCGCCGTGCTGTTCGGCCTGTGGGAAGGGTTCGAGGTGCTGGCCGTGGCCGGCACGCTGGTGCGGCTGATCACCTATATCGTGACCAGCCTCGCCCTTCCGGTGCTCGAACATCGCGAGGGGCGGATCGTGCCCTTCCACCTGTTCTGCGTGATCGTGGCTGTCGCCAGTTCGCTGTTCATCGCTTCGCAGGCGCAGGCGCAGTCGTGGATGGTGCTGGGAGGCTTCTTCGCTGCCGGCACTCTGCTCTATTTCATCGCCGCGCGCCAGAAGCCGGAATATCCGCTCGACGAGGCCTGAGTGTCCGACACCTACGATGCGATAATCCTCGGCGCGGGTGCGGCCGGGCTGATGTGCGCCGCGCGTGCAGCCCAGCGCGGGCGCCGCGTGCTCGTGCTCGAGAAGGCGGAGAAGCCGGGCAAGAAGATCCTGATTTCGGGCGGTGGCAGGTGCAATTTTACCAATATCGGCGCGGGGCCGGCGAACTACCTGTCCTCCAACCCGCACTTCGCCAAGTCGGCGCTCGCCCGCTACACGCCGCGTGACTTCCTCGAACTGGTCGAAAGCTATGGCATCGCCTGGCACGAGAAGACGCTCGGCCAACTGTTCTGCGACGGCTCGTCGAAGCAGATCGTCGATATGCTGCTGGAGGAATGCGCCAAGGGCGGCGTCGACATACGCTGCAATGCCGAGATCACCGCGGTCGAGCATGACGGGCAGCGCTTCGCCGTCATGGCCAGCGGGCAAGTGGCTATCGCGCCCAGCCTCGTCATCGCCACGGGCGGCCCTTCCATTCCGAAAATGGGCGCGACCGGCTTCGCCTATGACCTTGCCCGCCAGTTCGGCCTCAAGGTGGTGGAACCGCGCCCTGCCCTTGTCCCGCTGACGCTGGGCGGCGAGGAAGTGCTGTTCCGCGAGATTTCGGGCGTATCCGCGCCGGTCGTCGCCAGTGCGGGCAAGGCGAGCTTTCCCGAAGCGGCGCTGTTCACGCATCGCGGCCTGTCAGGTCCGGCGATCCTGCAGGCCTCGTCCTACTGGAAGCCCGGCGAACCTGTGGTCATCGATTTCCTGCCCGACCGGCGAGGCGACTGGCTGCTCGATGCCAAACGCGATGCACCGCGGGCGACACTGCGTTCGCTGTTGCGGGATGCATTGCCGGACCGCCTGGCCGACATCCTTGCAGAAAAGCTGGGGATCGAAACCGAACTCGGCAATGCGAGCGACAAGGCGCTGAGGGCAGCGCAGGAGCGGCTAAAGCGTTGGACGTTCCACCCCAACGGCACCGAAGGCTTCGCCAAGGCAGAGGTGACCGTGGGCGGCATCTCGACTGCGGACCTGTCCTCCAAGACCATGGAAACAAAGCGTATTCCCGGCCTTTTCGCTATCGGCGAGGCGGTCGATGTGACGGGCTGGCTGGGCGGCTACAACTTCCAGTGGGCCTGGGCCAGCGGCGTGGCCGCGGCCGAAGCACTGTGACACTCCTGCCCTAGCGGAAGGGATTGACCGGGGCGGCAAGTTGACCGGCCCCTGCATTGTGATAGCTTCCTCTCTTCGCACCCGCAAAAAGCGGGGCGATCGTGGGAGATGCTGTCCTTCGCCCAATTCAGCGGAGCGGTAGCGCGGAAAGGACCCTATGCAGCAATTGCAGGGCATGGATGCCAGTTTCGTTGCGCTGGAAACGCGCAATTCGCCGATGCACATCGGCTCGATCCTGATTTACGATCCCAGCACCGCGCCCGGCGGTTTCGTGCGCTTTAAGGATATCCTCGGCTTCATCGAAAGCCGCCTGCAATTGTCCAAGACGATGCGCCAGCGCCTCGTGCGTGTGCCTTTCGACCTCGATTATCCCTACTGGATCGAGGATCCGGACTTCGATCTCGAATATCACGTGCGCCACATCGCCCTGCCCAAGCCGGGCGACTGGCGGCAGCTGTGCATCCAGGCGGCGCGCGTCTTCTCCCGCCCGCTCGACCTCAGCCGTCCGCCGTGGGAATTCACCGTTGTCGAGGGGCTCGACGGGATCGAGGGGCTGGCCAAGGGCAGCTATGCCTACATCACCAAGGTCCACCATGCCGCCATCGACGGGATGAGCGGGATCGACCTGATGGAAGCAACGCACACGCTGCGTCCCGACGAGCCTCCGCCGTCCACGCCCGACACATGGAAGCCCGAAAAGCTGCCCAACCCGGTCGAACTGCTCGGCCGCAGCTACATGAATGCGATCACCAACCCGCTGAAGCAGATCGAGGTCGCCGCCAAGGCCGCGCCCGGCCTCGCCAAGGCGCTGAAAGGACTGGCAGCCAAGGAATTCGACGTCTCGTCCGAGATGATCGCGCCCAAGACCCGCTTCAATCGCAAGATCTCGCCCCACCGCGTGGTCGAGGGCATCAGCGTCCCGCTGGCCGAAGTGAAGGAGATCCGCACGCTGGTCGATGGCGCGAAGGTCAACGACGTGTTCCTCGCCATCATCGGCGGCGCGATGCGGCGCTACCTCGAAGACAAGAAGGAACTGCCCAAGAAGACGCTTACGGCCATGGCGCCGATCTCCGTCCGATCCAAGGGCGAGAAGGACACCATGGGCAACCAGGTGGCCGCGATGATCGCGCCGCTTGGCACGCATATCGCCGACCCGGTCGAACGGCTGCAGTTCTGCCATGACCGCACGGTCAATTCCAAGGCCATGACCGACGCCATGGGCGCGCGCAACATGACCGAGATGAGCAAGGCAAGCCCCGCGCTGTTCATGGCACTCGGCGCGCAGCTCTACAGCCGCCTCAGCCTTGCCAATCGCGGTGTCGGGCCGATCTTCTCGACCGTGGTGACCAATGTCCCCGGACCGCCGATCCCGATCTATTCGGCCGGCGCGAAGATGCAGAGCATGATGGGGCTTCTGTGCCTGACCGACGGCCTTGGCCTCGGCCATGTCGTCCAGTCCTATACCGACGAGGCGACGATCGCCTTTACCGCGGACCGGGAAATGATGCCCGATCCCGAATTCTACGTCGAATGCATCCGCGCATCCTACGAGGAACTGCGCGATGCAGCGAAGAACCCCGCCCCGAAAAAGGCGGAAGCGAAGAAGCCTGCCGCCAAGAAGCGGGCTCCGGCCAAGAAGGCCACTGCAAGGAAGAAAGCGCCCGCTTCGAAAGCGAAGACGGGCACAAAGGGGGTCGCCAGCCGTAAGAAGGCTGCCCCTAAGGGGAAAGGAACAACCAAATCGTGACCACTGCAACCGCCGCGCAGATCGATGCGCGTCCGCCCAGCCGCCTGCTGACGCTGGCCGAACCCGGCCGCGCGATGAGCGAGCTGGCCAGCTTCTATGCCCTGCGGCCGCTGATGAACGCGCTGCCCCGCGGCGACGGTCACGGCGTGCTGGTTCTGCCCGGCTTCATGGCGTCCGACTATTCGACCGGGCCGCTGCGCCGGCTGTTGTGCGATCTCGGTTACGACTGCGCGGGCTGGAACCTGGGCCGCAACGTCCGCGTGGACCAGGCCCGCATCGAGGCGATGATGGCCTGCGTCGACGAGGTGCATGACCGCACCGGCCGCCCGATCAGCATCGTCGGCTGGAGCCTCGGCGGCGTCTTCGCACGTGAGCTCGCCAAGCTGTCGCCCGACAAGGTGCGGCTCGTCATCAGCCTCGGCAGCCCGATTTCCGATGACCGCAACCACACCAATGCGCGCCGCCTGTTCGAATATCTGAACGGCCGGGATCCCGAAGTCATGAAGGGCGGCAATTTCCAGAAACTGGCAGAAGCCCCGCCCGTCCCCACGACCTCGATCCTGACGCGGAGCGACGGCGTGGTGCACTGGCGCGGTTCGGTCCAGCGCTGCGGGCGCGAGGATTGCGAGAACATCGAAGTGCTCGCCAGCCATTGCGGCCTCGGGGTGAACCCCGCCGCGGTCTATGCGATTGCCGACCGGCTGGCGCAGGAGGAGGGAGAATGGAAGCCCTTCTCCGCCCCGCTCTGGGCCCGCTTGCTGTTCCCGCAGCGCGCCCTGCACTGAGGCAGAACGCGCCCGCGGGTCAGAAGGCCTTGCGGATATCCACGCCGAGATAGCGGCCGACAGGGTCGATCCTCAGCGGGTCGTAGGCGCGCGGCGTATCGCCGTTCTCGTCGGTCACGGTGCGGCGCGCGTCGAACAGGTTGTCGGCAAGCACCGACAGGCGCAGCCCCTTCATCCAGCCGTCCTCTTTCTTGAAAACTTCGCCTAGGTCGGCGAACAGGCGGATGTCGAAGGTGACGAGGTCCGAGAAGAACAGGTCGCTCGACCCGGGCAGATCACCGCCCAGCAGTTCCGCCTCGCCGATGTAGCGGCCCGAGAGACGCAGGCCGTAACCCTGCCAGAACAGGCCGCCCTCGAGACGCGAGGAGTGCTGCGAAATCGCGCTGCCGCCGAGGACATCGCCCGCCAGCTGGTCGAACAACGGGCCGTTCTCTGCCAGCAGGACCTCGTTCTCGAGCACGATATTGTGGTTGAGGCTGAGGAAATAGCGCGGGCGCGTATCCGACGGATCGCCGCCGAAGCGGCCGAAGCCGCCACCGCCGCCGCGGCGCGGGCCGCCCTGCTGCGATTGGCCTTCGCCCTGCGCTGCCTGTGCGGAACACATCCTCTCGCGCATCGCCTTGACCTTTTCCGGGTCGATCTCGCCATTCTCGTCCTTCAGGCGGGCGAGGACCTGTTCAGGCAAGCCATCGAGCTTGGGCGGTTCGGCGCAGATCGCCTCGCGCATGGCGGTAAACTGCTGGCTGCGCTGGTCGGCCTCCGCTCCGCAGAAGCGCGCGCGGGCCGCCGCGATCTTTTCCGGGTCCGGATTGCCGTTGGCGTCGAGCAGGCGCGAACGGAACATTTCCGGGATGGCCGACAGGTCGGGCGTTTCGCCTTCGGGCGCCTTGCAGAAGGTCTCGCGCATCGCTTCCATGCGAGCGGGATCGAAGCCCATGCCCGGCCCGCCACCCGGACCACCCGGACGACCTTGCGGCGGACCGCCATTGCCCTGGGCACCGCGGTCGGGACGTTCGGGCGCCTTGCCGATCTCGCCGCGCGTATTGAGCCCGAAGGACAGCACCCGGCTGCGGGTCTCGTAAAGCGTCAGCGGGCGGCGGTCGATGGCAAGCAGTTCGCCTGCGGTGCCGCGCGTCACGCGGTCGGGGAAGGCTTCCTCGAAGGCCGCGCTGAAGCCCGGTGACGCCGTCACGTCGCGCGAGCGGTTGATGCCGTAATCGGCCTGCAGGCGGGCGTTCTCCCAGAAGGGAAGCTCCCAGTTGGCGCTGAACTTCCAGTCGGCCTGCGTTTCGGCGCGAAGGTCCGGGTTGCCGCCCGTCACCAATGTCGCCAGCACCGTGTCGCCAGTGGCGTAATCGAAGACCGGCACGTTGAACTCGTCAATCCGGGGGCTGCCGAGCGAGGTCAGGCTGGGCGCCACTTCGCGCCAGATGCGCGTGGCACTGAAACCCAGCGTATCGGTCGGCTGCCAGTTGATGCCCGCGCTCCAGTTTGCCAGCGTGCCGAAATCCGAGAGGTCTTCGATGCCGGAGCTAAGGCTCAGGCTGACGCCGCCGATGGCACCCCAGGCGCCGCCACGCTCCGCGATCGGGACGGACAGCGTGGTGTTCGCATCGAACCGGCGACGGGTCAGTTCGATATCGGTCGCCGACCGCGTGTCTTCGCTGGCGATCTGGCGCCAGTCCACGCCGGTCTTGAAGGTGACGCTGATATCGCCTGCCGGCAGCGCGATCGGATAACCGGTCAGCGTAAGGTCGTTGGCGATGGTCCAGGTACGACTTTCCGCGACATCGAAGCCGCTGCCGTCGAAACGGTCGATCTCCGTCGTGGAGAGCGAGCGCACCGTGTCGTTGGTGAAAACCGCGTTCCAGTCGCCGATGGGGCGCGACAGCGTGCCGCCGACCGAGATGGTGTCGACGTCGCCGCGACGCTCCAGCGGGATGGTCCCGTCATTCGACAGGCCCGACAGGCTGAGGCTTTCGGAATGGTTGTAGGTGCCGTTGAGGCTCAGCGACAGGCCGCTCTCGAGGAAGGCCCGGGCATAGTTGACCGTACCCTGGGCGCTCATCGTGTCGGGGCGCAGGCTGCGGAACTGTTCCTCGCCCGGGACGCCGCCCTCGACAGTCAGGCCGCGCTCGGCCTCGGTCAGGAGGCTCGAATCCTCGAAATCGAGGTTGAAGTTGAGGCGACCTTTCTCGCCGATGCGCAGATAGGTCAGCTCCTGCTCGTTGCGGGTGAAGCCGCCGCGGTCGGGACCTTCGTATTCGACTTCCGCGCTCACGCTCTGGAAGTTGGGCTTGAGGATGATGTTCACCACCCGCTGGTCGGCAGAATAGCCGAAGCGTTGCGCCGTTTCCTCGGGGAAGACCTCGACCTTCTGCACCGCTTCGGGCGGATAGCTGCGGAATTCGCGGAAGCTGGAAACGCGGATGCCGTTGATGAGGAACACCGGCTGGCCCCCGCCGCGACTGCTGCGGGCACCGCTGCTGGTGGCCGGCTCAATCGCAGCGATCACGTCAGCGATGGAGCTGGCGCCGAAGGCGGCGATGTCCTGCTCGCTGAATTCCGCGATCGGTTTTTCCTCGACGAACAGCTGGCCGCGGATTCGCGTGCCTTCCACGACGATGGTGTCCGAAGCGGAAGGCGGCACGGCCATCTCTTCCATGTCGGGCTGCGGCTGGGCCCGCGGGTCCTGTTCTTCCGCCATGGCGGGAACGCCGCTCAGCGAAAGGGCAAGCGCAAGAGCCGGCAGCGAAGTACGTGCGCGAAGTGTTTTCAAGGGTTTATCCAGTATGCAGTCCAAGCCAACCCCCCTACGGCACCTACCGGAAGAGGGCGGACGCGCAAGCGGCCACCCTGTATCGGTTTGTCGCAGGAGTGCGATGGTTGGCTCAATGCCTAAAGCTTCCCTTTTATCCCGCCTGACGCTATGGGCGCGCGACACAACTCGACGAACTGCATCAGCTAAGGATAGTAATGGCCAAGGAAGAACTTCTCGAAATGCGCGGCAAGGTGGTCGAACTGCTGCCCAACGCCATGTTCCGCGTCGAACTCGAGAACGGCCACGAAGTGCTCGGCCACACCGCCGGCAAGATGCGCAAGAACCGTATCCGCGTGCTCGTCGGTGACGAGGTTCTGTGCGAACTGACGCCCTACGACCTGACCAAGGCACGCATCACCTACCGCTTCATGCCCGGTCGCGGCGGCCCCGGCCCCCAGTAAGACCGCGTGGGCCAGCCCACTCTCATATTAGCCTCCGCCAGCCCGCGCCGCCGCGAACTGATCGCGCGGCTGGGCGTGACGCCGGATGCTATCGCCCCTGCCGATATCGACGAGACGCCTGCCAGGGGCGAACTGCCGCGCGACTATGCGAAGCGCATGGCCCGCGAAAAGGCGGACGCTGCCGCTTCGCCGGACGGCTTCGTGCTTGCCGGAGACACGGTGGTCGCGGCCGGCCGGCGGATCCTGCCCAAGGCCGAGGACGAGGCGACAGCGCGCAAGTGCCTCAAACTGCTGTCCGGTCGCCGTCACCGCGTCCTGTCCGCCATTGCCCTGCGCGCTCCCGACGGGACCGTTCGCGAGCGGCTGAGCGAGACCATCGTCCAGTTCAAGCGCCTCTCCGCCGACGAGATCGACGCCTACATCGCTAGCGGCGAATGGGACGGCAAGGCGGGCGGCTATGCCATCCAGGGCATTGCGGAAGGCCTCATCAGCCGCATCCAGGGCAGCCATTCGGGTGTCGTGGGATTGCCGCTCTACGAAACGCGTGCGCTGCTGAAGGCCGCGGGGTTCCCCATTGCCTGAATGGCTGGTCGAGGACGGGATCGGCGAGACCCGCGCGATCCTCGTCGAAGGCGACCGGGTTCTGGCTGCAAAGCTACGCTGGCCGGGCGAGCTCCATGCGGGCCAGCAGGTCACGGCCAAGCTCACCACGAAACGCGGCACACGCGGGACCGGGACGCAGGCCGATGGCCGCGAGATCCTGCTCGACCGGCTGCCCCAGAGCGCCAGCGAGGGCGCGAGCCTTTCTGTCGTCATCACGCGCGCTGCGATTGCCGAGCGCGGCCGGCTGAAACTGCCAGCCGCGCGGCCGCCAGAAGCGGTCACGGCTACGGCCGATAATGCGTTCTCCACCGGCAGGAAGGTACATCGTTTCCCCGCAGGCCTGTGGGAAGAGGTCTGGGAGGAGGCTTCGCGCGGCGAAATCGATTTCGACGGCGGTTCGCTGCTTTTTTCCGTCACGCCCGCAATGACTTTGGTCGACGTCGACGGCGACCTGCCACTTCGGGAACTCGCCTTGCGCGCCGCACGGGCGCTTGGCGAGGCCTTGCCGCGCTTCGACCTCGGCGGTTCCATCGGCATCGACTTCCCCACGCTCGAAGCGAAGGCAGACCGCAAGGCGGTGGACACCCTGCTCGACGAACGGCTGGCGGACTGGCCGCACGAGCGCACGGCGATGAACGGTTTCGGCTTCGTCCAGCTCGTGGCGCGGCTGGAAGGTCCCTCACTACTGCACCGCTTCGCTACCGCGCGCACCGGCATGGCGGCGCGCATGGTGCTACGCCGGGCGGAGCGGGTCGAGGGGGCAGGCGTGACGCTGCTGACGGTCCATCCGGCGCTGAAGGCGAAGATAAAGGACGACTGGCTCACTGAACTCGAGCGCCGGACGGGCCGCCCGCTGCGGATAGAGACCGATCCCGGCCTTGCCATCGAAGCAGGCGCTGCCCAGATCGTGGGTCATGACTAGAGCCGCCAAACCCTGCCCGATCTGCCGCAAGCCGCGGGTCGAGGAACACGCACCCTTCTGTTCCAGCCGCTGCCGCGACCGCGACCTCGCACAGTGGTTCGGCGATGGCTACGCGGTGCCCGGACGGCCCGCACTGCCCGAGGAAATCGCTGCCGAAGTCACAGGCGGCGAAAAGGACTGAATTAGGCCCTTGCCAAGCGCGCCTGCCTTCGCCATAGGCGCGCACTCCAACCGCCGGAGCGGCCCATGCGTGGCCCCGGCGAAAGGGAGCCCGGGTAGCTCAGTTGGTAGAGCATGCGACTGAAAATCGCAGTGTCGGCGGTTCGAATCCGTCCCCGGGCACCACACCTTCTCCTATTCCAGCCAGAGCGCCTCGACCGCTTCGCAAACCGCGTCCAGCGCGGCGTAGTCCTTCGGCCTGCGTAGGCGCCAGACCGGTACCTGCGCCACTATCTGCGCCGCCAGCGCCCCCTGCTCGGCCCAGCGACCCATCGCCTCGAGCATTTCGGGCCGGTAGAGCGTCCCGCGAAGCACCTCGCGCAGCGCCGCGCTGCCGACGAGGCGGTCCAGTGCAAAGCTGTCCGCCCGTTCGAGGACGACGATCCCGCCAAGAGGAACGGCCTGTGCCCCCGCGAGGTGATTGGGTGCGGAACAATGGAACTTGTCGTCGCGCAGGTAATCGCGCTGGATCACACGTTCCTGCCAGCCGAACCGCTCGATCGCTTCGCCCCACAGCTTGATGCGCGCACTCGACGGATGGATCGAGCTCGGTTCCACCCGGCTGAGATCGTCGGCCACCAGTGCCGCGCCGCGTGCCAGCAGCGCGCCGGCCATGGTGCTCTTGCCAGCCCCGGCCTCGCCGCAGAACAGGAACGCCCGCCCGCCGCGCGCGACCGCGCTGCCGTGCCACATGGCGAGGCCGCGCTGGTAGCCAAGGGCACCCCACGCGCTCCCCAGCGTAAACAGTCGCAACTCGCGGGGGTCGGCTGTCTTTCCGGGGTGGAGGCGCAAGGTGTGTCCGCCCTCGACCTGCCAGCCCCCGATGCCATCGATGGCGAAACGCATCGTATCCCCGTCAATCGCAGTGCTGCCGTCGGAAGGACATTCCGGACATGGTCCGTCGTCGATAACGATCTGCACGTCCGGCTCGCCGAACTCCGCCTGGAAGGCCGCCCATTCCGGCAGCTCCAGCTGCGAGGCCACGGCGAGGCCGGAATGGCGATAGCGATAGGTCATGCGGCTGCGAAGCTGCCCAAGTGCGTGAAATCGCGCAAGCTTCACCTTCGCTTTGCGCCGCGCTATCCCCCCGGTCATGCATGAAACAGCCAGCGCCGCGCTCAACCCGTTCGAAATCGCCGCCCTCCTCGTAGTGGCAAGCGCCCTGCTGGGCTGGTTCAACCACCACTTCGTCCGCCTGCCGCACGTCATCGGCCTGACCGTGATGGGGGCGCTTGCTGCCATTGCGCTGATGGTCGCCAACGCCTTCATCCCGGGCATCACGCTCGACGACTGGGTGGCCGATACGCTGCGCCAGCTCAACTTCACCGATACGCTGCTGCAGGGGATGTTGAGCTTCCTGCTGTTCGCCGGTGCGCTTCACGTCGATCTCGACCGGCTGAAGGTGGCGTGGCTGCCGGTACTGCTCCTGTCCACAGTGGGGGTCATTATCTCGACCGTGCTGGTCGGGCTTGCCATGTGGGGCGTTGGGACACTGCTCGCCCTGCCCATCGCGCCGATCTGGTATTTCGTCTTCGGCGCGCTGATTGCCCCCACCGATCCCGTCTCCGTCCTCGGCGTGCTCAAGGAAGAGAACGTCCCACAATCGCTGCAAAGCGCGGTGGCAGGCGAAAGCCTGTTCAACGACGGCGTGGGGATCGTGGTCTTCATCATCCTGCTCGGCGCGGCGGTCACGGGCGCGGATTTCAGCATCGCGGAAGGCGCGCGGCTCTTCGCTATCGAGGCGGGCGGCGGCGTGCTGGTCGGGCTGGTTGCGGGCTATCTCGGATACCGGGCGCTCGCCGGGATGGACGAATACACGCTGGAGGTGCTGATCACGCTCGCCGTCGTCATGGGCAGCTATGCGCTGTGCAGCTATCTCCACATTTCCGGACCGCTGGCGATGGCTGTCGCCGGCCTGCTGATCGGCAACCAGGGCGTTACCTTCGCCATGAGCGACGTGACGCGCGACTATGTGCTCAAGTTCTGGGAACTGGTCGACGAGCTGCTCAACTCCATCCTCTTCCTGCTGATCGGACTGGAGATGATCGTATTGGTCGCGGGCGCCGATGCGGTGGTCTTCGGTCTTGCAGCCATTCCGCTGACGCTGGCGTCGCGCGCGGTCGGCATTTTTGTGTCGACCAAGGCAATCCCGGCAGCCCGCCTGCAGGACAAGGGCGCGGGACGCGTGCTGTGGTGGGGCGGCCTGCGCGGCGGTATTTCGATCGCGCTCGCCCTGTCGTTACCTGCTGGGGAGACGCGCGACCTGATCCTTGCCGCAACCTTTGCCGCCGTTCTTTTCAGCGTGCTGGTCCAGCGCGCAACGCTCGGCCGCCTGATCGAGAAGCTGAAGGCCGACCACGCCCCCGCGGTAGAGGACGCGCCCGCCCCGACCCGCCACTAGAGCCTGGCCATCCAGAACTGCATCGTGTGGACGATCTCGCCCGCGCTGCCAGGCTCCTTCCAGTCGAAGCTGGTGGTGAGGCCTTCCACCTTCTCGTAACCGCGAGCCCGCCAGAACGGGTCGAGTGGCCTGTGGCCGGAAGGTCGGCGGGTATCGTCCTCGCTCCGCACCACTGCGCAAAAGGTCGCGTGGGTTGCGCCATAGGCGCGCGCTGCGGCCTCTCGGCGGTCGAAGAAGGCGTGCCCGATGCCCTTGCCGCGATAGGCAGGCAGCAGCACGCTTTCGCCGAAATAGAACAGGCGGGAGGTATCGTGTCCCAACGCTTCGAACGGGCGGCGGAACTCGGGCTTCTGGCCGCTCATCGGGGAAGCGGTGGCCGCCCCGACGATGCGGTCCCCGTCCATTGCCGCGACGAGGACCGAGCCTTCTTCGGCCGCAAACTCCGCGAGGTATTCGCGTTCATAGGCGGCATCGCCATCGTAATGGTACGGCCACTCTGCGAACACCTCGATCCTCAGATCTGCCAATGCGTCCAGCGCTTCTGCCAGTTCCGCGCGGCCAAGGGTTCGTATCCCGATCGTCATGTCTCGGGGGCTATCGGGGCTGGGGCGTCCCCGCAATTGCTTTCGCGCGCGCGCTTCTGTATGCGCCAAGCGAACGCCCCGGACCAAGCGGACGCACCCGATTCCGCTGCCGGGGCGACGGTTTTTTGAGCGCGAAGGAAATCGCCCATGTCACGTCGCCGCCAGATCTACGAAGGCAAGGCCAAGATCCTCTACGAAGGTCCGGAACCGGGCACGATCATCCAGTATTTCAAGGATGACGCCACCGCCTTCAACGCCCAGAAGAAGGGCACGATCAACGGCAAGGGCGTGATCAACAACCGCATCAGCGAGTATGTCTTCACGCGCCTGTCGCACATCGGCATCCCGACCCACTTCATCCGTCGCCTCAACATGCGCGAACAGCTGGTCCGCCAGGTGGAAATCATTCCGCTCGAAGTGGTGGTGCGCAATGTCGCCGCCGGCTCGCTCAGCCAGCGCCTCGGCATCGAGGAAGGCGAACTGCTGCCGCACACGCTGATCGAATATTGCTACAAGGACGATGGCCTCGGCGACCCCAAGGTTTCCGAAGAGGAAATCGCCTGCTTCAACTGGTGCAGCCATGAAGAGATGCAGGACATGTCGTCGATGGCAATCCGCATCAACGACTTCCTGTGCGGCATGTTCAGCGCGATCGACATCCGCCTGATCGACTTCAAGCTGGAATTCGGCCGCATCTGGGACGGCGATTACAGCCGCGTGATCCTCGCCGACGAAATCAGCCCCGATGGCTGCCGCCTGTGGGACATCAACACCGGCGAGAAGCTCGACAAGGACCGCTTCCGCCGCGACCTTGGCGGCGAGAGCGAAGCCTATCAGGAAGTCGCGCGCCGTCTCGGTCTGCTGCAGAACGACGATGCCGGTCCGGGCGAAGTGCTCGACATGAACGCGCATCGCGGCCGCCTGCGCACGCCGCCGAAACCGGCCAAGAAGTAACCCGCTACACTACGTAGCGCAGCGTCATCCCGCTGGGCCCGATAGCGAAGGCGCAATCGGGCATGTGGTCTCCGTCGACCTGTACGGGGGTCACGCAGCGGTCGAAGGCGATGCGGCGGCAGGACCGGATTTCCGCAATACCAAGCCGCGCGACCGGCAGGCGCAACATGACCGCCAGACTGAGGGCAATCGTCCCGAGCCGCGTCGAGCGGGTAAGCGTGATCAGTTCCACCGAATCCGCGGCCAGAGCCGCTTCCGGACTGACCCTGAACGGGCCGGCATAGAGCGCCGCATGACTGACGATGGCAGCCTCCGCCTCGTATTCGAAGCTTTCCCCACTCACCAATTCGCCGCTGATGGTCATGGTATCGCGCGGCCAGTCGCGCATCTGCTGGGCCAGCGCGACGACATAGGCATAGCGCCCGATGCGTTTCTTCAGCTTGCCGTCTATCCGCGCGACCGCATGGCTGTCGGGCCCGATGGAAAGGCAGGACACGATCGGCATCTCGCCAAGCGTGTAAAGCGGCGAATGGACCCAGCCCTCGCTCCCGCGATCCCATGCCGCGCGCAGTTCGGCGGCAAAGTTCGCGGGCTGGCGCGCATAGCCGAGCTCACGCGCGACGAGGTTGATCGTGCCCGATGGCGCGACGCACAGCGGCACGTCTCCGGCCTTGTCGCCGAGCGCTTGCACCGTGTCGCGCAAGGTCCCGTCGCCGCCATGGACGCAGATCACCTCCGCGCCACCCGATAGCTGGGCTCCCTTTGCAGTCGTCGGCATCGGCGTGACGCTAAAGCCCTCGGCCTCCAGCCCTGCCACGAGTGCATCGAGATGCGCCTGGCTGAAACTGCCCGATACGGGGTTGTAGACGAGGTCGAGAGCGGTCATCTGCGCCCACGTCTAGGGCCGAAGTCGTTGCCGTGCCACGAAAAAGGGCCGGGAAGGTCTCCCCTCCCGGCCCCGTTCTTTTCGTGTGGCGCCGAACCTAGTGTTCGAAGCGCACCGACAGGCCGATCACGCGCGGATCGTTCACGAAGCCGGTGTTGTTGTTGAAGTCGATACCACCCTTCACATTGTCCGCATCGGTGATGTTGCGGGCGAAGAGTGCAACTTCCAGCGTTCCGTCACGCTTGGCGTAACCGATGCGCAGACCGCCTTCGATCTGGTTGTCGGCAACGTATTCGGCGCTGTCGTAGAGGAAGAAGCTGGTTTCGCCCTGGTAGGTCCAGTCGGTGTAGGCGAAGATTTCGCCGACGCTGCCGACCGGCACGGCGTAACGTGCGGTGATGTCGGCAATCCATTCCGGTGCGTTGGGGAACGGGTTGCCGTCCACCAGCGCGCGGTCGGTGCCGCCGATGTTCACGATCGGGTCGAGCACGGTGCACTGGGCGCAGATGCCGACGGCCAGGTTCTCGTCACGGATTTCGGTGTTGTTGTAGCTGGCACCGGCCGTGACGAGGAAGTTCGGCGTGATCTGGAACGCGCTGTCGAGCTCGAAGCCCCAGCCGCGACCGTCCGCCGCATTGACGAGCTGCACGAGGTTGCCGGCACCGCCGACGGCGGAGAACTGCGGGTCCTCGATGTTGTAGAAGTAGGCGGCACCGTTCAGGCGGACGCGGCGGTCGGCCAGTTCGGACTTGAAGCCGACTTCATAGCTCATGATCTTCTCGCTCGTCGCGATCGACGGCGGCGCGAAGAAGGCCACGTCGCGACCCTGGATGGTCGGAGCGCGGAAACCGCTGGCGACGCGGGCGAAGACGCTGGCATCGGTGCTCACGTCGACGAATGCGGCGAGATCCCAGCTGATGCGGTCATCCTGGACCGAACGCGGCTGCGGTGCGGCACCGTCGAGGACGACGAAGTCCTTCTGGTCGTCGGTGTAGCGAAGACCACCGGTCAGCTTGATCGTGTCGGTCACCTGCGAGGAAACCTGGCCGAACACGGCCCAGCTCTCGTTGGTGTGGTTGACGGTCACGGACGGCGGGAAATCGAAGCCGACCGTGGTCACGTCGAAGTCGCTGTCGAAGTAGAAACCGCCGACCTGCCATTCCAGCGCGCCGCCGCCGTTGCTGGCAAGGCGGACTTCCTGGGTGAACTGGTCGAGTTCGATCGAATCGCGCGTATCCGACGGGAACGGGATGAAGCCCGGGCCCATGACCGGCAGGAAGCTGGCACCGAAGCCGCCGTCGATGTCGCCGCGGCTCGAACCTTCGCTCGACGCGAAGCTGGTGATCGAGGTGAAGGTGGCGAAATCGGCTTCGTAGTCGACCTTGCCGGTGATGATCTCGGCCTTGTATTCGGCCTGGTTGCCGCCGCCGGCGTCGAAGAACACGGTGTCGCGGTCGTAATTATCGTTCAGCTCGTTGTTGCCCGGGCCGAGGATGTTGGCGCGGAACAGCGTCGACGTGCCGTCGAGATCGCGGATCGAGTAGCTGCCGAGGATCGACAGGCGGTCGGTCGGGGTGATCAGCAGCTGGGCGCGCGCGGCGATGTCGGCATAGGCGCCGTAGGCGTCCTCTTCACCGGTGAAGCCGTTGTCCACCCAGTCGTCGCGCTGCTGCCACATGCCCGACAGGCGCAGCGAGGCGAGGCCCGGTGCAATCGGAATGGTCAGGCCGCCGTCGATCGAAACCGAACCGAAGCTGCCGACGCTGGCCGAACCGTTGACGGTGAATTCATCGCCCGGCTTGACGGTGTCGATCTTGACGATGCCGGCCGGGGTGTTGCGACCGAATAGCGTGCCCTGCGGGCCGCGCAGGACTTCCACGCGCTCGACGTCGAAGATCGGGAAGCTCTTGAGCGTGACGTTTTCGAGGACGACGTCGTCCATGACGACCGAAACCGGCTGCGAGGCAGCAAGGTCGAAGTCGGTGTTGCCGAGGCCGCGGATGTAGAAGCGCGGGGCTGCACGGCCGTTCGAGCTTTCGACGAACAGGCCCGGGACGCGGCCGGCCAGCGCGGTCACGTCGGCGCCGGCATCGAAGATGGTGCGGGTCGCGTCGGCCGACAGGATGGCAGCCGAAACGGCGACGTCCTGCAGGTTTTCCTCGCGGCGGTTGGCGGTCACGACGATCATGTCGAGCTGGCCGTTGTCGGCTTCTTCGGCACCGGTCACTTCGGTGTCGGAGCTGTCGACGTCCTGGGCCATCGCGGGCTGCGCAAGTGCGAGAGCCAGCGTGCTGGCAGAAAGGAGGCGGAGAGTAAGGGAGCGGTCAATCATGGGGATGATCCTTTTGGCCCGAAGCGTTCCTGCGCGCGGGTTGGTGGGATGGAGTTGGGGAATTGAC
The DNA here is from genome assembly GCF_020171365.1 of Qipengyuania gaetbuli. Taxonomy (NCBI): domain Bacteria; kingdom Pseudomonadati; phylum Pseudomonadota; class Alphaproteobacteria; order Sphingomonadales; family Erythrobacteraceae; genus Qipengyuania; species Qipengyuania gaetbuli. The sequence goes on from NZ_JAIUZO010000002.1 coordinate 523,415, forward strand.
CCGCGCCCTGTAGCCGAAATGTCGCGCTTTTCGAATCGGAAAGGCACGGAATTGCGCGGTTCCGGAATGATGTTGCAATGCGGTGACAGTCCGTTTTCAGGCTGCCGGAAGGTAACCCGCTGTCCCCGTTCGCCTTTCGCCTGCCGCTTGCCCTTCGCGCGCACTCGCGGCATAGGCGCGCGCAAGCTTCAACCCCAAGCTATCAAAGGCGCCGCCCATGAAAGTCCGTGTCCTCGTCAGCCTCAAGCCCGGCGTGCTCGACCCGCAGGGTCGCGCCGTACACCATGCCCTTGAAGGGCTTGGCTTTTCCGGCGTCGAAGATGCGCGCGTGGGCCGCACGATCGATCTCGACCTGGCCGACGGCACCAGCGACGAAGCGCTGACCGAGATGTGCGAGAAGCTGCTCGCCAACACGGTGATCGAGAATTACCGCATCGAGAAGCTCGGCTGATGGCCTTCCGCGCAGCCGTCATCACCTTTCCCGGTTCCAACTGCGACCGCGACATGGCGGTTGCGATCGAACAGGTTTCGGGCACAGCCCCGCACCGCGTGTGGCACGGTGATGCCCAACTGCCCGACGGGCTGGACTTCATCGCCCTGCCCGGCGGCTTTTCCTATGGCGATTACCTGCGTTCGGGCGCCATGGCGGCGAACAGCCCGATCATGCGCGAAGTTGTCCGCGCGGCCGAGCGCGGCGTGCCGGTCCTGGGCGTATGCAACGGTTTCCAGGTCCTGACCGAGGCCCGGTTGCTGCCGGGCGCACTGATGCGCAACGCCGGCCAGAACTTCATCTGTCGCACTGTCGCACTCAAGGTAGAAAACGCGCAGTCGCTGTTCACCAGCGGCTACGAGGCCGGACAGGAAATCCGCATTCCGGTCGCCCACCACGACGGCAATTACTTTGCCGATGCCGAAACGCTCGACCGGCTCGAAGGCGAAGGCCGCGTGGCGTTCCGCTATGCCGAGGCGTGCAACGGTTCGCAGCGCGATATCGCGGGCGTGCTCAATGCTGCCGGGAACGTGCTGGGCATGATGCCGCACCCCGAACGCGCGATCGATCCGGCCCATGGCGGGACCGACGGGCGCGCCCTGTTCGAAGCGGCAATCCGCTCGCTCGCGACCGCCTGATCAGGCGCTCTTGAGCGCGCCGCGAGCGAATATCTTGCGGGCGTCGGCTGCCGGCATCGGACGGCCGAAGTGGTATCCTTGGATCTTGGTGCAGCCGAGGCGGCGGATGAGGTCCGCCTCTTCCTGGTTCTCCACGCCTTCTGCGGTCGTGGTCATGCCGAGGCTGTCGGCCATCGCCACCACGGCGCGGATGATCGCCAGACTTTCCGGGCTGTCCTGCGCCGCGCCCTGAACGAACATGCGGTCGACCTTGATGGTCGTGAATTCGAGCTTCCTGAGGTAGCCGAGCGAGGAATAACCCGTCCCGAAATCATCGAGTGCGACCGAGCAACCAAGCGCAAGGCACTGTTCCAGCGCCTTCCGCACCACGCCGGCATCGCGCATGAAAATGCTCTCGGTCACCTCGATTTCCAGGCGGTTCGCCGAAAGGCCGCTGTGCGAAAGCGCGCGCACCACCGTGCCTGCGAAATCGGGCTCTAGAAGCTGTTCCGGCGAGACGTTGACGTTCACCTTCACGTGCTCGGGCCAGTTCGTTGCCGCTTCGCGGCAGGCTTCGTTCATCACCCAGGTACCGATGGGCACGATCAGGCGCGTGTCTTCGGCGATCGGAATGAACTTTGCCGGGCTCACGAAGCCGTGGACCTTGCTGTTCCACCTCACGAGCGCTTCGAAGCTGACAACCTCTTCGGTATTGGCATCCACCACGGGCTGGAAATGCAGCATCATCTCGTCGTTCTCGAGCGCGCTGCGCAGCGAGAATTCCAGCTGGCGTTTCTCTTCTGCGGTGGCGTGAAGCGACGGTTCGTATTCGCAGTGGACGCCGCCGCCCTCGTCCTTGGCGCGGTAGAGGGCCAGGTCGGCGTTGCGGATGATTTCCTCCACCTTCGTCCCGTCGCGCGGACCGATTGCCGAACCCACGCTGGCCCCGACGTAAAGGACCTGGTTCTCGATATGGTAAGGTGCCGACAGGGCCGCGATCACGGTCTTTGCGAGCGTGTCGATCCGTTTGCGGTCTGCCGCATCGCGCACCACGATGGCGAATTCATCGCCGCCCAGGCGTCCGCAAACCTCGCCTTCGTCGACCAACGGCTTGAGGCGGCGAGCGACTTCACCGAGCATCTGGTCGCCGACGAGATGCCCCAAGGAATCGTTGACCGCCTTGAACCGGTCGAGATCGATCATCAGGAAGGCACAGCGGCTGCGCCACTTCTGCGCGTATTCCAGAGCCTCTCCCAGCGCCTCGGTGAGCATGAGACGGTTGGGCAGCTGGGTCAGTGTGTCGTAACGCGCAAGGTAAGCGATCTTCTCGCTGCTCTCGTGCTTTTCGGTCACGTCCGAGCCGACGCCGCGGAAGCCGATGAAGGACCCGCTGTCGTTGAGCATGGGGGTGCCTGACAGCTCCCAGTACCGACGCTCACCATTGATGACGGCCTTGACCGTGAGGTTGGAGAAGCTCTCCCGGCGCTTCAACTTCTCGGCCAGTTCGTGAAGGCTGGGCGGAAACTGCCCAGTCTTCCAGCTATCGCCGGAAATGAGTTGCAGGAACGGCTGCCCTTCGATCTCGGAAATCTGCTTGCCGATGGCAAAGGCCAGGCGCGGGCTGACCGAGCGCATCTTTCGGTTCGGGTCGACCTGCCACAGCCAGTCGGCCTCGCCTTCCTCGAATTCGCGCAGGAGCATGGAAACGACTTCGCTCTTTTCCTGCATCGCCAATTCGGACAGGCGTCCGCCGACGCGCATACGCGCCATCTCGAACGTGCCGAGCGAACCCAGGAGCATGGTAAGCGCGATCACCCCGGCCAACAGGAAGGAACTGTGCATCAGGGCGACGATCAGCGGGCCGACCGATGCCGCAGCAAGGAAGGCGATGGTGCTGAGCGGCACGCTGTACCGGCTCGAAGTGCTGCACACCACAAGGAAGCACAGGATAATCCAGATGCTGGAGAGCTGTTCCTGTGCGCCCAGCGCGGCCAGCGCGACAACACCGAGCGACCAGACTGCGCCCTTGTTGGCCGAAGTCATCGCATGAGCGCGCACGTCGTCCTGGTTGAACCGCCGCATTTCTGCGTTGCGCAGGCGCTTGTCGAGGCTGAAGGCATGGACGACCGACAGGCCCAGCGCGCAGCCCCATGCCACGACGAGCAATGGATTGACCGTGGGAATGGCGACGCCCGCAACCAGAGCAAAGGCAAGCGCATGGAGCATCGCACGCACCACGGCGCGCTTGCTGACGAGCGCATACTGGTGGCCGTGAAGGCGCGTCCAGTCGACGCCATCGACGCTCGCCAGGCCAAGCACCTGGCGGGCGGTCAAGGTCTCCGCATCGACAACCGTATTTGAACTCGTCTGGCTCACCCCCGCACGCTTACAAGCGAAAGGTTATGCGCACGTAAACGCTTCTGGCCTTTACGCTTTTTCCTGCTTGCCCGATCGAAGGGCCTGTAACGGCGCCTAGCCATTGAAATTGCGGGCAAACGCGCCGACCCAATCTCAGTGAACCATCGTCCTTACCGGGCCGGAAACCACCGGCCCTGCAGGGTCACTCGACCGTTACCGACTTGGCCAGGTTACGCGGCTGGTCGACATCGGTGCCTTTCACGCAGGCCACGTGATAAGCGAGAAGCTGCACCGGCACGGCATAGACCAGCGGCGCGATCAGCGGGTGGACTTTCGGCATCTCGATGGTCGCCATGCAACCTTCGCTGGCCTGTTCGAGCCCTTCGGCATCCGAAATCAGCACGATCTGCCCGCCGCGCGCGCGCACTTCCTCCATGTTGGAGACGGTCTTTTCGAACAGCGGCCCGGAAGGTGCGAGCACGATCACCGGCACTTCGTTGTCGATCAGCGCGATGGGACCGTGCTTCATCTCGCCGCTGGCATAGCCTTCGGCGTGGATATAGCTGATTTCTTTCAGCTTCAGCGCGCCTTCCAGCGCCAAAGGGAAGTCGGGGCCGCGGCCCAGGTACAGCACGTCGCGCGCAGGCGCGATGAGATGCGCCATGCTGGCAATGTCGTCGTCATGGTCGAGCGCGGCGTTGAGGCAAGCCGGGGCTTCGAGCAGGTGGGCGACCACTTCCTGCTCTTCCTCGCGGCTCATCAGCCCTTTCTTGACCGCCATGTGGGCCGCAAGAGCCGCCAGCACGGCAAGCTGGCAGGTGAACGCCTTGGTCGAGGCAACGCCGATCTCGGGCCCGGCATGGGTGGGGAGGAGCAGGTCCGCCTCGCGCGCCATGGAACTGGTGGGTACATTGACGATGACCCCGATGGTCTGGCCGTTCTGCTTACAATGGCGCAGCGCCGCCAGCGTATCGGCCGTCTCACCGCTCTGGGATATGAACAGCGCCAGGCCGCCTTCCTCGAGGACCGGTTCGCGGTAACGGAACTCGCTCGCTACATCGATGTCGACCGGAACGCGGGCGAACTGTTCGAACCAGTATTTCGCCACCATGCCCGCATAGAAGGACGTGCCGCAGGCAACGATGGTGATGCGGCGCACGCTCGAGAGGTCGAAATCGAACTGCGGCAGCGCAACCGAGTTGTCCGAACGCCGCAGGTAGGAGGCGAGCGTTTGCGCGACCACGGTCGGCTGCTCGAAAATCTCCTTCTGCATGAAGTGGCGGTAATTGCCCTTTTCGACCGCCGCGGCCGATGCGCCCGAAGCGCGCACCTCGCGTTCGACCTCGGTGTTCTCGGCGTCGTAGATCGTCGCGCCTTCGCGCGTGACAACCACCCAGTCGCCTTCCTCGAGGTAGCTGATCTGCTGCGTCAGCGGTGCAAGCGCCAGCGCGTCGGAGCCGAGATAGGTTTCACCCTCGCCGTAACCGACGACCAAGGGCGAACCGAGCCGCGCGCCGATCAGCATGTCGGGATGGTCGCGAAAGGCAATCGCCAGCGAGAATGCACCTCGCAGGCGCGGGAGGACTTCAGCGACGGCTTCCTGCGGCGAGTGGCCTTCCTCCACCAGTTTCGAGATGTGGTGCAGGACGACTTCGGTGTCAGTATCGCTTTCCAGCGTACGCCCGGCCTCCCGCAGTTCGGCGCGCAGTTCCTTGTAATTCTCGATAATCCCGTTGTGGACCAGCGCGACACGATCCGTCGCATGCGGGTGGGCATTCTTGGCCGTGGGCGCGCCATGCGTCGCCCAGCGCGTGTGTGCGATGCCCACATCGCCTGCAGCCGGGTTCGAAGCGAGTTCGGCCACGAGGTTCGCCAGCTTGCCCTCTGCCCGGCGGCGAACAAGAGCGCCGTCATGGACGGTGCAGATCCCGGCGCTGTCGTAACCGCGATATTCCATGCGCTTCAGGCCATCGACCAGCCGCTCCACGACCGGCTGGTTTCCGACGATCCCGATAATTCCGCACATAGATTGCTGCTCCGAAAATAGCGTTTGGGGTCACTTAGCGGTTATTGGCGCGCAATCAATCGCGCGCGATTTTCAGCCAACGCTAATGACAGATTGCTGCTGACTGCAAATCGCAGCTGCGCGCCCGTGTTGCAAAGATGACGAACCGCGCGAGCCGGCACTCGCTTCGGGCCATCCCCGGCGTGACGCCAAGTTTACCGCCTGTTTACCAAACTTCTTCAAGGCTGCTATCGAAGGATGACAGGGGGTATCATGTCGCAGTCCATTGCAGCTACCAGCTTTGCGGTTCCCACAGGCCAGGACCAGCCCGACGTCACCATCGTCATGCCTTGCCTCAACGAAGTGGATTCGCTGCGCCATTGCATCGGCAACGCGCTCAAAGCACTGGCCCGCATGCGGATCGAACTGGACCTTTCCGGCGAGATCGTGATCGCCGACAACGGGTCGACCGACGGCAGCCAGGCGCTTGCGACGGAGCTTGGCGCGCGCGTCGTGCCGGTCGCGGAGAAAGGTTACGGCGCTGCCCTGATCGGCGGGTGCCGGGGCGCCTGGGGTCGCTACATCGTGATGGGCGATTGCGACGGCAGCTACAATTTCACCGAAGGCGTCGCCATGGTGGCCGAGCTCGAGAAGGGTGCGGACGTGTGCATGGGCAACCGCTTTCGCGGCGGAATCGCACCTGGCGCCATGCCGTGGAAGAACCGCCACATCGGTAACCCTGCGCTTACCGGCATCCTCAACCTGTTCTTCCGCACCGGCATGGGCGATGCGCATTGCGGGCTGCGAGCGCTAACGAAAGATGCGTTCGATCGCCTCAAGCTGACCGGCAGCGGCATGGAATTCGCCAGCGAGATGGTCATCAAAGCATCACTGCTGGACCTTCGCATGGTCGAGGTCGCGGCGACGCTCAGCCCCGACCTTCGCGACCGCGAACCGCACCTTCGCCCGTGGCGCGACGGATGGCGTCACTTGCGCTATCTCTTCATGCTCAGCCCGACATGGGTCTTCGGAGTCCCTGGCCTTGCCGCTCTCGGCATGGGGATGACGATCCTCTTCACCGCCGCCCTCCACGCCCTAGGGCTCCTGTCGTGGGTGCCGTTTGGCGAAAGTTTCATCGCCGTGGGCGCGATGCTGACCCTGGTCGGCCATATCGCGACGATCATGGCGGTTGCCGCACATCTCCACGGGGTGCGCCAAGGGTATCGCAGGCCGCGACGCTGGCTTGAAGGCAATCGCTTCGCCACACTGGAAACATGTGCCATCGGCGGTATCTCAATGATCCTCGCCTCGCTCGTCGCGCTGGTGGCGGTGGGCTTCTATTGGGAAGCGTCGAGCTTTTCCGCCCTGCCCTCGATCCTGCCGGTGACGCTTGCCGGCCTGCTCGGTGCTCTGGGCCTGCAGACCCTTTTCGCAGGGTTCTTGCTGGCGGTGCTCGGCGGCAATGAGGCGCAGTTCTATCCGGCCCAACCGGAGGAGTAGGGCGCACCCGCCATGACCGCCAGACTCGACTTCATCTATATCGGTACGCCAAAAGCGGGCTCGACCTGGATGTTCGAGGCGCTGCGGCATCATCCCGACGTGCAGCTTTTCCCGTCGAAGGCGTCGAAATTCTTCGAGACGGACGAGCCCGGCCCGATCGCGGATTACGAGGCCCAGCTCGCAAGCTTCGAGGGGACGGGCAAGATCGGCGAAATTTCGCACGATGCCTATCTCTATCCCCACAATGCCGAGCTACTGCGCCAGCATTTCCCCGATGTAAAAATCATCATCTGCCTGCGCGAACCGGGCGATTTCGCCCGCTCGCTCGTGCTGTGGCTGCGCGCCCACACGCGCGATTACGGCGACACGGCACAGCAGATGATGGACCACCCCAAGCTACGCAGCTGGATGAACTACGCAGAAGGCCTTGCCCCGTTCTTCGAGGCCTTCCCGCGCGAGCAGATCAAGGTCCTCTTCTTCGAGGACTTCAAGGCCGATCCTGCGCAATTCTACCGCCATATCTGCACCCATATCGGCGTCAGCCACGAATGGGTACCGCAGTCGCTGACCGAAGTGGTCAACCCGGCCCGCGCGCCCCGTTTCGCGCTGTTCACCGAGACCGTCTACAAGGTCGGCGTCGTGACACGGGCACTTGGCCTTGGCGGACTGGTCGAGGCAGCCAAGCGCTGGAAGCTGCTCGAAGCGCTGCTCTACGCACCCAGCAAGTCGGTCGACATCGGCCAGCACGAAGTCGCCCGCAGCGAGCGCGAGCGGGCGGCCGGCTGGCTCAACAAGCTTGAACAGCTCATCGACACCCGCGTGCCGGTCCGCTGGCGGGACAAGGTGACGCCGTGAACAACAGCCGCCGCAACCTGCTGGCAGCACTCTCGCTGGCTTTTGCCGCGGCGCTCCTTGTCGCGCTGTTCCGTTTCTCTGGACTTGCGCCTGCAGACCTTGTCGCGGCCCTGGGCGCCACCCCGGCAAGCGTGATTGCGGCGGTACTGGCCCTTACGCTGGCCAACCAGCTGGTGAGCGTTGCACGATGGCGCGTGCTCGACCGGTTCCTCGGGAGGAGCCCGACCATCGTGCCTTGGGGCCTCGCCACACGGGCGACGCTGCGCGGCGCGCTGGCGGGCCAGGTCCTTCCGCTCCAATTCTCGATGCCGCTTGCCCGCTGGGCCAGCGTGAGAAACGGACAAGCGGTCAACGCCACGCTCTACGAGCAATTGCTCGACCTCATCCTTCTGGTTTGCGCCGGCGCGGCGGCAATACTGCTGTTCGCGTGGGGGACCGGCATGGCTGCGTCGCTGGCCCTGTTCTGCGCCGCCGTATTCGGTTCCGTCGCCATCATGCCGTGGACGCTGCGCATTCTTGGCGCTGTCGTTGAAACGCTCCCCAGCTCCGCTTTGATAGAACGCGCAGGACGGGCGCTTGCACGCGCGGCGAGTTTGCCCGCCCGCACGCTGTTCCTGCTCGGTTGGCTCTCTGCCCTACGGCTGGCCGTGCTGAGCCTGCGGACCGTCCTGGTAGTTGCAGCCTTCGCAGGCGGTATCGATGCAGCGCTGGTTGCAATCGGATATCCTGCAGTGGGCCTCGCGATGGGGTTGCCGTTCCTTCCCGCCGGCATGGGTGTGGCTGACTGGTCGTTGGCCGCGCTGGTGGTATTTGCAGGCGGGACTGCAGCAGCCGCAGCGACGGCCGCCCTCGCCTTGCGTGCCCTGACTTTTGCGTCGCTGGCGATACTCGTCGCGCTGTTCGAATTGGCAGCGTTGATCGAAAGCGATCGTCCGGCTGATAGCGCCGCGCCCCAGTTCGGCCGCCCCTAGGCTTTCGCTTTCGCCACCAGCAGCAAATTGCTGGGCCATCCGGCGAGACTGACGCTCTTCACATTCCAGACAAACCTTGCAGCAATGCCCGCCTCGGCCGCGGCCTTGCCCATGTCTCCCGCCGACATGAGATTGAGGTTCGCCTCCTGTGCGAAGAACTCCCGGCCCGTCCGCTCCATGAGCGAGCGGAACAGCGGCCTTGGCAGCCAGTGGACCAGCGGCAGGACCGTGTGGAATTCGACCGGGAACCAGCGGTTCGGCGTGGTCAGGAAAAAGCCCTTGCGCGCAACGCGGGCGCACTCTGCAATCATCCTCGCTTGCGATCCGGCAGCGCCGACATGCTCGATCACGGCCGAACTGTGGACGTAGTCGAAGGAAGCGTCACCGAACGGCAGGTCTAGCGCATTGGCCTCCACGAATTTCATGCCGGGAAATTCGTCCTCCAGGAACGATGCGTCGTCCAGCCCTGCCGCAGTCACCCTCGCCTTGTGGGGATACCATTTCTCGAAATAGTTCGAACTCGGATAGCTTCGCTCGGCAGTGACGCCGATGTCGAGGATAGTATCGGCTTCGTCCGGCTGCATCTCTTCCACGAAGCGAGCGAACATGTTGCGCCGCTGGTACCCGGCGAGCCGCACGGGGAAGCTACCCGCGGCAGCGACGTTGTATTGTTCGTTTGGGTTCTTCGACATCAGTCTTCCGCCTGGTCCGTGCCCTCGGGGGCGCAGGCATTCTGCGCATTATCGCCATCGCCCCGATAGCCGATCGAAGGCAGGCCTGCAGCCTCCGCATCCGCGCTTCCGAATGTTGCCACGCGGAAGCGCGAACAGAGGTCTGCCACTTGTGCGTCGGTCAAGGCAGCGTGCGCCATCCTGACCGGACCGGGCCGGTCTTCAGGCAGATTGCGCACCAGGTCGTCCGCAAACAGGTGGTCAGGGGCATCGACGATAACCACCTCTGCATCCACTTTGGCAATCGCGCGATCCGCCTGCTGCCAAGGCTGTGCGAAATCGTGCGCCTGCACGTAACGATAGGGTATCAGGGCAAGCGCAATCAGCGCGGCCGCTGCAAAGCTCGCCCGGGTAGCGCGCGATTCCGACATACGCAGCCGCGACCAGCCGAGCGCCGCCAGCAATATGACGTTGCCGAGTACATGATGCAGGTAGCGATAGCCCCAGCCATGCCCCTGATAGGGAATGACCACGGCCATGAAGGCAAGCGTCGCCAGCGCGCTCAGCAGACAGCCGCGCCAAAAACCCTTTAGCTTCCAAGCCACCGGCACGGCCAGCGCGAACAGGGGCAGGAGCAGCGGGTTCTGCCACAGTTGGAACCGGAGCAGGTTCAAGCCCATGGTCCCGATCGCGGTCAAATCATTGCGGGTAAGGAGTACTATGACCTTCTCCGTCAATGACGGGTTGGAAGCACTGCCAGCGACGGGAGGCACTGAACCGACAAGCTTGTAGGCAATGCTGTTCCAAGAAACCCAAAAGGCGACCGCCACGAGCACGATCACCCCTTGGCCCACGGCAACACCGCGCCGTCCGGACAGGAAAAGCTCAAGAATGAAAAAGGCCGCGAAGACGGGGAAGAAGGCGAACTGGTGTAAGCCCACGGCGAGAAAGGCGACCAGGCCGGCGGCGATTTGTACCGCAGGGCCCTTGCGGAAGACCAGTGCCAACCAGGCAAGGTTGACGAAGAGATGTGCCGACATGGCGAAGCTCGTCATGCCGGTAATGACCCATTGGGCCGAGGTTGCCGCCAGCACCGGGCAGATAATGGGCGCGGTCTTGGCCTCGGGCAGGTGCTGGCGCACGACCTGCACCAGCAGGGCGGCCGCACCCGCTGCGAATAGTGGGCTCGCCAGTGGACCGAGCAGTCCCTGGAACAGCGCATTCACGGGAAGATAGGTCGAGGCCCAATACAGCCCGTCTCCGCTGATCCGCGCGAAGATCGGGTGCATGGCCCCCGCATAGTCGCGCAAGTCCGCCGGGATCTCGGCCATCGCCCTGCCCGATGCCAGTGCATAGCCATCGGCCCGCGCCCAGTATTCGTCCATGGAGAGCGGATAGGATCCGAGAATTCCGAGCGCCCCGAGAAGTGCGAGCGTGAAGATGAACAGGACCGGTGCCCAGACAGGCAAGAGCTTCATCCTGCCGAATAGTGTATCCATGCCGGCCACCAAGCCGTTGGGCACCCGCGCCACCCTTACGATGAGGAACAGCGCCGTGACCATCGCAAGCACAGGGAAATCCTGCGAACGGAAGAACGTGACAGGCAGGTACTGGAATTCGCCCAGCGCGACATTGGTGAAGGCGAGCCCTGCAAAAAGCAGCAGCAAGGCGGCGTAGATCGTGCCAGCGCGCGAAATATCCGCCGTGCGGCCCATCGCCATTTTTCCCCTTACGCCCCGAAACTGCACGGATTCCTAGGGATTCCGGCAATGCCCCGCAAGCCGATTATCGGGCATCGCAAGGGCCCGAAATTAGGAAAAAATCAAGGTTTCCAAATTATTCACCAAGCATGCAAAGGCGTGATTTGCCACTTTTCCGGCAGGTTGCGCACGTCACTTCGACTATGAGCCGCGGGGGTTTGGCATGAGTGCATTCGGACGCAAGAACGGGCCGGCAGCTATGGGTTCCGGCGCACGTCCGCAGTTCGGCGTCGCGCGTCCCATGCGCGGCGGCGCGCCTGCTCCGTCGGGGGACGACAAGATCGAAGGCGGCGAACAGTTTCCGCCGCTGCCGGAAGACGCCCCTGCCCCCGGCGCGGGCGGCAAGGGTTCGAACAGCGACGCGATGGCCCGCCTTTCGGAACGCATGAATGCGGACCATTCAGGTAATAGCGAAGTCGGCGGTTTCGAAGCGAGCGTCCACAAGATCAAGGAACAGGTGCTTCCGCGCCTGCTCGAGCGCGTCGACCCGGAAGCAGCCGCGACCCTGTCCAAGGACGAGCTGTCGGAGGAATTCCGCCCGATCATCATGGAAGTGCTGGCCGAACTGAAGGTCACGCTCAATCGCCGCGAACAGTTCGCGCTCGAGAAGGTGCTGGTCGACGAATTGCTCGGCTTCGGTCCGCTCGAAGAACTGCTGAACGATCCGGACGTGTCCGATATCATGGTCAACGGCCCCGACCAAACCTACATCGAAAAGAAGGGCAAGCTCGTGCTCGCCCCGATCCGTTTCCGCGACGAGGGTCACCTGTTCCAGATCGCCCAGCGCATCGTGAACCAGGTTGGCCGCCGCGTCGACCAGACCACGCCGCTCGCCGACGCCCGTCTCAAGGACGGCAGCCGTGTGAACGTCATCGTCCCGCCGCTTTCGCTGCGCGGCACCGCCATCTCGATCCGTAAGTTCTCCGAGAAACCGATTACCATCGACATGCTCAAGGACTTCGGTTCGATGAGCGAGAAGATGGCAACCGCACTCAAGATTGCCGGCGCCTGCCGCATGAACATCGTCATTTCGGGCGGTACGGGTTCGGGTAAGACGACCATGCTCAACGCCCTGTCGAAAATGATTGATCCGGGCGAGCGCGTTCTCACCATCGAGGACGCGGCCGAACTTCGCCTGCAGCAGCCGCACTGGCTGCCGCTGGAAACGCGTCCGCCGAACCTTGAAGGCCAGGGCGCCATTACCATCGGCGACCTCGTGAAGAACGCCCTGCGTATGCGTCCTGACCGCATCATCCTGGGCGAAATCCGCGGCGCGGAATGTTTCGACCTCCTCGCCGCCATGAACACCGGCCACGACGGTTCGATGTGTACGCTTCACGCCAACAGCCCGCGCGAATGCCTCGGCCGTATGGAAAACATGATCCTGATGGGCGACATCAAGATCCCGAAGGAAGCCATTTCGCGCCAGATCGCGGAATCCGTCGACCTGATCGTGCAGGTGAAGCGCCTTCGCGACGGTTCGCGCCGCACCACCAACATCACCGAGGTGATCGGGATGGAAGGCGACGTGATCGTGACGCAGGAGCTGTTCAAGTTCGAGTACCTGGACGAAAGCGAGGACGGCAAGATCCTCGGCGAGTTCCGCAGCTCGGGCCTGCGCCCTTACACGCTTGAAAAGGCGCGCCAGTTCGGCTTCGACCAGGCCTATCTGGAAGCCTGCCTCTAAACCAGCGGGCCTATCCCCGGATCACTCCGGGGATGGATACCACCAGCAGCGCCCCGCCCAGCACGGCGAAGGTCAGGAACAGCCCGGTCCACGGCATCCAGCCGACCCGGTCGATGCTGGTGCGTTTCATGCGCCTGCGCTCCATCGCCAGCGCGGCCAGCGCAACGACCAGCGAGGCAGCGCCCCAAAGCGCGACGATTTCGGCTTCGCTTGCGAAGGTCAGGAAAGCTTTCATGGCGCGCATATGGGCGCGGTTCACCGCCTAGCCAAGGCGCTTGGTGGGAACCCGTTTGCCCAGTAGGGGTTTTGTTACCATTGCGCGGCCAACATGCCCTCGGGAAGGATGACACTATGATCAAGAAACTGCTTCTGGCTTTCGGCATCACCGCGATGTCGCTCACGGCATCGGCCTGCAACACTGTGCGCGGCGTCGGTGCGGACCTCGAATCGGCTGCAAACGCCGTCGATGACGAAACCTGATTTCTCGCTCTGAAAGAGCAAATGGAGGCCCGCCAGATGGCGGGCCTTTTTATTGCCTGCGGTAGACAAGCGTCAGGTTGTTGGCCGGCATTTCGTGACGTGCGGTCCGTTGCAGACCGTTCGACCGGGCCAATGCATCAAGCGCCTCGACTTCTCTCAGGCCCCAGGCGGGATTGCGCGCCTTGAGATCGGCATCGAAGGCGAGGTTCGACGGGGCGGTTTCGACACCTTCCTCGACGAATGGGCCGTAGAGGATGAGCGGCTGTTCCTTCGAAAGCAGCCGCCCTGCCCCCGCAAACAGACCTTCGGTTGCCGCGTAGGGGCTGATGTGGACCATGTTGACGCACAGGATGCAGTCGGCAACCGCAAGGGGCCAATGGGAAACCGTGGCATCAATTGCGATCGCCGGGCGAATGTTTCCCGCCCTCGCTTCACGCGACCATGCGTCGATCGAGGCGAGCGCATCGGTGTCGACATCGCTGGGCTGCCATTCGAGCGCAGGAAAGCGCCGCGCCATGAACACGGCATGCTCGCCCGAGCCGCTGGCGATTTCCAGCACCACGCCGGCTTGCGGCAGTTCGCGCGCGAGCACATCGGCGAGCGGTGCCGAATTGCGCGCGGCGGCAGGCGCGTGGCGTTTCAGTTGACCTGCCGCTCGCGCCCTTCCCAATAGGGCGCGCGCAAATCCTTGCGCAGGATCTTGCCGCTGGCATTGCGCGGCATCACCTCGATCACATCGACGCTCTTGGGGACCTTGAACCCGGCCAGCCGCTCGCGCGTCCAGGCGATGATATCCTGCGGGTCGACCTCGGTACCGGGCTTGGGAACCACGCAGGCTTTCACCGCCTCGCCCCAGGTATCGTCAGGCACGCCGATCACTGCGACCTCGCCCACGCTGGGATGGCCATAGATCGCGCTTTCGACCTGAGCGGGATAGACGTTCTCGCCGCCGGAAATGATCATGTCCTTGATGCGGTCCTGGATGAAGACATAGCCGTCCTCGTCCATGTAGGCGGCATCGCCGGTATGCATCCAGCCGTCCTTGAGCGAACCAGCGGTTGCATCGGGCAGGTTCCAGTAACCGGCCATGTTCGACGGGCTCTTGCACACCAGTTCGCCCACTTCGCCGCGCGGCAGTTCCTGCCCGTCCTCGCCGATGACCCTGAGTTCGACCCCGGCCACGGCCTTGCCCGCCGATTTCATCCGCTGGTTGCCTTCGAGGACGTGGTCCTCGGGCGGCAGCGCGGCGATGGTGCCGGTCGTCTCGGTCATGCCGTAGCATTGCAGGAAACCCGCTTCGGGAATCGTCCTCACCGCTTCGCGCAGCAAGTCGAGCGGGATCGGTGCAGCCCCGTAGAGGACGTATTTGATCGCCGACATGTCGGTGTCTTTTGCGCGCGGGTGCTGCACCACCATCTGCAGTGCGGCGGGCACGATGAACAGGCGCGTGATGCCCTGCTCGAATGCATCGAGCACGCCGTCGGGCGTGAACTCGGCCTGCACGATCGAGCGGATGCCCGCCCCCATCGCCATGATGCCGAGGCCCGTCCCGCCGATATGCGCGCAAGGCATGCACACGAGGATCGCCTCGTCCTCGTCGAAATGCGACCAGGGCTGGCCTTCCTCCTGGCTCGGCACCCGCAGGGAGAAGAGGTTTCGGTTTGTCAGCACCGCGCCCTTCGGATTTCCGGTCGTGCCGGACGTGTAAAGCTGGAGGACTGCGTCGTCCGGACCGGCCGGTGCGAAATCGGCTGCAGGCGCGCCTGCGATTTCGGCAAGGGCCGCTTCCTGTCCAATGACTTCGGGCGGATTGTCGAGCGAGGCGCAGGCCTTTTGCGCAAGCTCTTCGAAGCCCGTTCCGAGGAACAGTATCTTCGCGCCCGTATCGCTGATGATATAGGCGATCTCGGGTCCGGCGAGGCGCCAGCCGATCGGGACCATGACCACGCCGACGCGCGCTGCGGCATAGAACAATTCGAAATAGTGCTTGTCGTTCTTGCCGAGCCAGGCAACGCGGTCTCCCCGCCCGACACCGTGCTGCGCCAGCATCGCGACGATCTGGCGGGTACGCGTTTCAAGGTCGCGGAAACTTATCGTCTGCTCGCCCTGCTCCAGGACGATGTTGTCAGGACGCTCCTGCGCCCAGTGACGGATGAACTGGTCGAAGGTCAGCTTCGGTTGCTCTGCCGATTCCTGCATGGGCCTCTCTCTCCTCTGCGCGCATCATGCCACGAGAGGAGACGAGAGCAAGCGCGCTATTGCCAGCGGCCGAGCGCGCGGGCGCGTTTTTCGCGCAGCAGCAGCCACACGACAAGGCCAAGGGGGCCGGCAAGGAAAGTCGCCAGCAGCACCGGTGCCTGCACGATGCGCGAAAATCCCTTCGCGTCAGCATCGCGGGCGATCCACAGGCCGACGAAGAGATCGAAGGCGAGATAGTGGATCCAGCCGATCGTCACGCCCGCATCGCTGGCGAAGATTGTGCGCACGCCTTCGATGCTTCCGAAATCCATCCCGCCCTCGCCAGCAGGTACAAGACCGGAAAGCACCCCGACAAGCAGCAGGGCATAGGCAGCGCAGAGCAGGCCGACGCCCAGGTACATTATCGCCGCCAGCAAGGCAGGCCAGCGCGGCAGCAGTATCAGTGCGAGCCACATCACCAGCGCAAGGCCGTTGGCGATACCGAAAACCGTGTCCCACATGCCTATTCGTCCACGAGTTGCGGCAGGCGTTTCGCTGCCCGGATAATGCCGTCATTGTCGTGCACGAAGCGCCCGCGTGCGGCGCTCTTGGCCAGGGCCAGCGCAGCCTGCGCGACAGTTTCGGCGTGGATCGCGCGATACTGGCGGTACTTGCCGTGCATCAGCATGTTGGCGAGCGGCGCTGCCGCAATGCCCAGCCGTTCCCCGACACGCCGGTCGTTCTCGCGCTTGCCGCGCAGCAGGCCCGGCCGCAGGATATCGAGACGAGGGAAGCGGATCTTGGTCAGCTCGCGCTCTGTCTCGCCTTTCACGCGCAGGTAGAAAGTCTTGGACAGCGGATCCGCCCCTGCCGAGCTGACAGCAACGAAACGCTCGACCCCGTGCTCCTTCGCAGCGCGGGCGGTCGCGAGGACGAGATCATGGTCGACCGCACGGAATGCGGCCTCGTCCTGCCCGGCCTTCTTCCAAGTGGTCCCCAATGCGCAAATGACGGCCTTGGGTCGCATGGCTTCGAGCACTTCGCCCCATTTTTCCGGCTCCGCGACGAACAGCTCCATGCGGATGCCCCGGGGCAATTGCGCTTCCCGACGGGCGATGGCGGACAGGCGCACGTCCTCGCGGCCGATGCATTCCTCCATCACCTTGCCGCCGATCAGCCCGGTCGCGCCGATGAGGCAGATACGCGTCGCGCCGTCAGACATTGGACAGCCCCTGCGGCGCGCGGCCGTAGATGCGGGTGCACTGGTCGATGGCAAAGCGGTCGGTCATGCCGGCGATGAAATCGGCGATGTGACGGCTCTTGCCGGGTTCGCCTTCCGGCAAGCGATCGAGCCAATCGTCGGGCATGGTCGTCGGATCCTGCTGGTAGGCGACGAACAGCCGCGCGATGACATCGCGGGCACGCTCTGCCGTCTGGATCTGCTCGGGATGGTAGTAGAGCCGCTGGTACATGAATTTCTTCAGCGCGCGTTCCTCGTTCGCCATGCCGGGCGAGAAACCGGCCAGCTGCTTTCCGGCTTCGCGCACCTGCCCGGCGCTGTCGAGGCCCTTAACGGCCTTGCGCGTCTGTTCGAGCACGTCGTTGACCATCAGCCCGATCTGGCTGCGAACCAGTTCGCGCAGCTGGTGCTCGCGCGAGGCGCCGGGATGCTGCCGCTCGACCCGCCGGAACTGGTCGGCGAGGAAATCGACCTCCATCAGGTCGTCGAGCGAAAGGAAGCCCGCCCTCAGACCGTCGTCGATATCGTGATTGTCATAGGCGATATCGTCGGCAACCGCTGCCACCTGCGCCTCGAGCGAGGGCCACTGGCCGAGTTCCAGCGGGAAGGCCTTGTCGATATCCGCAAGCGCCCAATTGGCCGCGCCGACCGGGCCATTGTGCTTCGCCATGCCCTCCAGCGTTTCCCAGGTCAGGTTGAGGCCGGGATGGTCGGGGTAATTGCATTCCAGCCGCGCCAGCGTGCGGATGCCGTGTGCATTGTGGTCATAGCCGCCTGCATGGGTCATCGCCTCTTCCAGCGCCTTTTCGCCGGCGTGCCCGAAGGGCGGATGACCTATGTCGTGGGCAAGGCACAGCGCCTCGGTCAGGTCTTCGTCCAGCCCCAGCTCGCGGGCGATGACCCGGCCGATCTGGGCGACTTCGATGCTGTGCGTCATGCGTGTGCGGTAGTGATCGCCGTCCGGAGCGACGAAGACCTGCGTCTTCGAGCGCAGGCGGCGGAAGGCGATCGAATGGACGATCCGGTCGCGGTCGCGCTGGAATTCGCTGCGCGGACCGCGCGCACCGTCTCGGTTCTCGGGAAATTCGCGCCCGCGCGAGGCGGCGGGATCGGCGGCGTAAGGGGCTCTCTGCATCGAGCCGCTGGCTTAGGTCAGGCGATTCGCCGCGACAACGTGAACGAAATGGGAACCCTGCCGCTTATCGGCGAAAACCACCGCTTCGGGCTGCCAGGGCCCGGCCTTCCCTACTCTCCGACGAGAATCCAGTCGGCGGCGGTGCGGCAGTGAATGTCGGTGGAATCGAAGACCGGCAGCACGTTCGCGTCGGTATCGACCACCAGCTCAAGCTCGGTACAGGCGAGAACGATGGCCTTCGCGCCTTCCTTGTCCTTGTTGGTGATGACGGTCTTGAGTGCACGTTCGGCAGAGCGCGTGACGCGGCCGAGCATCAGCTCCTTGTAGATGATGCCGTCCACCAGCTCGACATCGCCGGGATCGGGCGGAAGCAGGTCGACACCGTAGGATACCAGCCGCTGGCGGTAGAAGCCCTCGGTCATGATGAAGCGCGTGCCGAGCAGCGCCGCATTGTCGCAGCCTGCCGCGCGCATCGCCTCGCCCACGCTGTCGGCGATGTGCAGGATGGGGATCGAGATGCCTTCCGCCACCCGGTCATAGACCTTGTGCATGGTGTTGGCGGCGATCACGAGGCCTTCGGCACCGGCGCTTTCCAGCCGGCGTGCGCTATCGACCAGCAGCGCTGCGATCCGGTCCCAGTCGTCCGCCTGCTTCGCCTCGGCAATGAGCGAATAGTCGAGGCTTTCGATCAGCATCGGCGCACTGGACATGGGATGCCCCTTGCGCTGGATTTCGCGGTTGATGCGTTCGTAATAGGCGCGGGTAGAGATCCAGCTCATCCCCCCGATTAGACCCAGCTTGCGCAAGTGCGCTCCCTTCCTGTTACCCTGTCGCGCCCTTGCGGGCAGTCCCTCTTCAGGAATTGGGAACGGACTGCGCCCTCGGCGGTTCCGACGCGGTTTCGCTTGCCGCAAGGGCGATGTCCGAAAGCCACACCACGAGGTCCGCCGCGCTGCGCTCCGCCGCCTCTTCCATCGGGATGTGCCCAATGCCGTCATAGGCTACCAAGGTGGAGTTCGGCAGGGCATCGTCATACCAGCCCGCCGCCGCGAAGGGGATGAGTGCATCTTCCTTGCCCCACATCACCAGTGTCGGCACTTCGACCTTGGCCACGTCAGCCTTGTCGAAAACCGTCCATCCAAGGCCGAAGCGTTTCATCGTCGCATCGCGATTGCCCGGATAGCGCGCCAGTTCCCAGTAGCGGTCGACGGCCTCGGGGCTGACGACTTGCTGGTTGGACACGCTTTGCGACAGGCTGCGCTCGACGATCGAGCGGGGCATGAGCTGGAAAGCGAGGCTGTTGACCAGGGGAATGCGCGCCAGCTTGAAAGCCAGATTGCCGCTGCCCTCGCGCTGGATGTCCGCGCCGCCCGCATCGACCAGCACCAGTCCGTCGAGCCGTTCGGGATGGGTTATGGCGTATCCCATGGCGATGCCGCCGCCCATGGAATTTCCGGCCAGCACGAAGCGGTCGAGACCCAGCGCATCGGCGACATTCCCGACGTCGGTGACGAAGGCGTCATGCGAATAATCGTCATCGGGCGCAGGTCCCGTCAGGCCGTGGCCGCGCTGGTCGAAGCGGATAACGCGGTAATCCTCGCGCAGCATCTCAGCCCAGGGCTGCCAGGTGTAGAGGTCGGCGTTCGACCCGTGCAGCAGCATGATCACCGGCGCATCGCGCGGCCCCTCGTCCCGCAGGTGGACCGTGCGTCCGTCGGCGAGTTCGACAGCCTGAGAAGGCGAGGCACCGTACTTGGCCCACATCTCCTCCGCATCAGTATCCGGCACCCTGAAGGCGAGGAAAGCGAGACCGCCTGCCAGAAGTAGCAGGCCGATCGCGCGCACGATCCATTTCATTTCGGCATCTCCTCGATCCAGCGGCGCACCGCTTCGGTTCCTTCGCGATCGATACTCGACTTGCCGACCTCGGGCATGGCGACGCCGGGATCATTGCTCAGCATCCGGTGAAGCAGGATCGACTGATCGGGATCGCCCGGCACGACATCGAACAGCAAGCCACCAGCCCCGCGTCCGGCTGCGACCGGGCGCTTCATCACGCCGAGCGCGTGCGGATCGTCCTGTTCCCACCGCAAGTCGAGCCCGCTGTTCGAGGCTGTGGCCCCGGGCCGGTGGCAATGGGCGCAGTTCACGTCGAGATAGGCGCGGGCCACTGCCGCGACACCGGAAGCGCTTCGCTTTTCCCAGACCACCAGCCGGTCGGCACCAGCCGGAACTTCGTCCAGATTGGCCGCCAGCCATTCGCCGGACAGATTGCGCGCCTTGGGCCCGATCGGGATCACCGCATCGTCCAGCCCGTGGCATTCCTTGCACTGGTTCTTGTTCGGGACGCGGTAGCTGATCGCCTCGCCTGCCGGTGTGACGACCGACATGCGCGCTCCCGCAATCGCCAGCGCAGCATCGGTCTGCTCCGCGTTCCAGACATAGGGCAGAGCCACCCAGCCGCTTTCACGGTGGAGCAAGACGCGTGTTTCGATTAGCCGCCGCTCGCTCCCCTCGCCGAAAGCGAAGGTCTTGATCAGCGCAGTGCCGACCGGAAAATCGATCAGGCCATCGCCATTGGCTTCCATCCGCTTGCCTTCGGGCACGTAGACGAAGCGCAGCTTTTCCGCGCCGTCGGAATAGAGCGGGGTATTCAGGCGATAGGGCGTGACGCGTGCCGCCGGGGCCTGTCCTGCCCCGTCCGTGAAGAAGCCGAACTGCGACAACAGGCGCGGCATACCCTGCACCACCGCATCGTCATTGACTGCTTCGACCGCCGCGACCGGCTGCAAGAAATCGGCGCGTGCCGCAACCGATCCGGCCAGCGCGAGGCTCGCTGCGGCAAGCAGGGCGGTGGCAGGCCTCATCCTCCGAGCCGTGCCTCCAGCGCTGCAGGTGCACCGATACCGCTGCGATCGAACGCGGACGCAGGCGCCGTCACGACGAGAGGTCCGGGCTGCGCTGCGCCGAGGCCCTTTCCGGCCTCGGCCAGGTTGAGGCTCCACCCCGCGGTCCCTTCGACCGCGGCAAGCGAACCAAGCCCGTCCCACAGGACCGGCGGCAGTTCGCCGCCAAAGGCCGCCAGCAGCATCTCCGCGCCGTCGAGCTGCGGGTCATAGCCGCCGCCGTCGTAGCTGTTCGTGCCCACCACCACCTCGCGCGGAAGCGGGTTGTAACGTGCATCTTCATAGGGCTGGACATAGGCGATAACCATGACCGGCGCCGTCGGGTTGCCGGACAGGATGTTGTTCTCGATCAGCACCTTTTCGTTGGCCATGACCATGATGCCGGTACCGCGCCGTACGCCGGCCACGATATTGCCGGGAGGCGCGAAATTGGGCGTGTCGTTGGCGACCACCAAATTGTTTTCGATTATGACGTTGCCACCGCCCATGACCGGCAGGCTGGGCAGATCGAACACGAGGATACCGCCCGTATTGCGCGTGGCGACATTGTGCGCGACCAGCGCATTGCGGCTGTTCTCGATCTCGATCCCGGCGACATTCGCCTCCGCGATCGAATTGCGCACGGTGATCCGGTCGGACTGGCCGACATAGATGCCCGCATCGCTCGCCCCGGTCACCTTGACCCCGTCGACGAGGATGCCGGTGCTTTCGACCGGATAGATGCCGTAGGCGCCATTTTCCGGATGCGGACCCCGCGTCCAGGTCACGCGAATGCGGTGGTAGACGATATTGTCGGCGCCCTTGGACTTCACCCCGTCGCCCTTGGGGTTTTCGAGCGCGAAATCGCGCAATGTGACGTTGTCGCTGGTGACGAGCAGCCCTTCGCCCGCGCCCTGCTGGCCGGTGAAGTCGAGCACGGTCCCGTCCATGCCTGCGCCGCGCACGGTCACATCTTCGACATCGAGGCTGAGACCGTCGCTCATCGCATAGCGGCCCGCTTCGAGCACGATCTCGTCCCCCGGCTGCGCCATGATGAGCGCCTCCTGCAAGCGCTCCTGCGCGCCGTCACCGGGGGTCACGACATGGGTTTCGGCCAGCGCAGGCGCGGCAGTCGCAAGCAGGGCCGCAGCAATCGTCATTCTGAACATGAGTCTCTCCCTTGCAACCCATTGTGCCGCAAGGTCAGACGATTGCAAGCGATGGACTTCAGCGGGAGGCGGCTTGTGCCCGGGCCAGCCCTTCCATCGACAGCCTGCGCCCCGGCGCGAAGGCCAGCGCTTCGCGATAGGCTTCTGCCGCTTCCTTGTGCTGGCCTGCTGCAGCCAGACGCTCGGCAAGGATTTCCCAGCCCGGCTTGCCTACCGGCGGCGGGCCATAGACTACAGGGGTCGCGCTTTCCTGCTCGGCTGCGGCACGCAGCAGGGCAAGACCTTCATCGGTACGACCCTCGGCCAGCACCAATAGCGCTTCGCCCTGCGCGACCTGGCGCATCATCCACGGCCTGACCCACGTGTCGTAGGGCGATTCTTCCTTGAGCGCGGCATCGATTTCGGCCGCCAGAGCTTTCATTCGGCCGAGCGCGGCTGCCACTTCCTGACGGTCGCCCCCGGCCCGCATCAGGCGCGCGTAGGCCTGGTCGAAGCGCGTCAGGAGGAAACCTTCGTCCACGCCTTCGAGCGGAGGTGCCCATGTGCCGGTCGCAATGCCGTTCCACATGGCCATGCCGGAATAGCTGGAGGCCGGACCGAAACCGAGGCGGCCCTTGGGTCCACCCGCGATCTGCGCTTCTGCCTGAACCCGGCATTCGGCGATCAGCTGCCCCGCATCCTTGCCCTGCTGGAGCAGCGCATAGGCCAGCCATTCGTTGTAGTGGCCGCAGGAACTGGGCTCGCGGCCCTGCGAGGCCCGCTGGCGGTCAACCACCGCATCTGCGTTCACGTTGGCACGCTCCACCGCCTGCCAGTCGGCCAGCGCATGGAAGATATGGCTCACCATGTGCTGCGCATGGCCCGCATCGGGCGCGACGACCGCGTAACGCTCCGCCATCCGCTTGCCGAGCGGGGCGTGGACCGGATCGTCATAGGAATGGATCAGGTAGTGGAGGATGCCGGGGTGCATCTCGTGCGTCATGAAGCCCTGCTCCAGCACACCTGCCGCCTCCATGTAGATAGGCAGCTGCCTGCCGCCATGCGAGCTGGCGAGCACCGCCAGTCCCGTGAAGGCGCGCATGTCGATATCGTCGGGGCGCGCGGCGAGCATGGTGCGCATCTTTGCCAGGTAGGCGAGGTCGCGCTCTTCCTTGGTGCCTTCGCCGTAAAGGGTCTCGACCGCGTCGAGCCATTGGCGCTCGGTCGCATTCCGAGCCTTGGCAGCGCGCTCCGCCTGGGTGGCGCCCAGCTTTGCCAGTGCGGCAAGCGCAGCGTCCCGGTCCTGATCGTCCCAAAGGGAATGGTTGTGGGTCATCGCTTCGCCCCAGTAGGCCATGACGAAGCCCGGATCGGCGGCCTGCGCGCGCTGGAATTCCTCCGCCGCGTAGCCGTATTCGAAGTTATGGAGGAGAGCGAGGCCGCGCAGGAACGGCTCCTTCGCCGCCTCGTTCGCGCTCGTCTCCATGACCATGAATTCGGTCCCGACCTGCGCCAGCGTCGCGTTCTCTTCGGCGCCGTGACCGGTATGCGCATTGGCCGTCGCCGCCATCAGCAGCGCGGCTGTCGTGAGTGCCAGTTTCTTCATGAGTCCCTCCCCCTCGGCACCGATCATGCCGCGAGCGAGCGGGTTTGGGAAGCCGTGCGCTATCCGGCCGTGAAGGAGCAGATCGCTGCCGAGGTGCCGACCACCTCGATCGCCTCGCGGTCGTCCACGCGGCGCAGGCGTTCGAGAAATTCGGCCATGGTCAGCGGCACTTCGCTTTCCCCCTCGCGCGCCTGCAGGTTTTCGAGCTTGCGCAGCTGCATGAGCGACAGGCGCTCAGCCATGCGCCCGCCCATGCAGGCAGCGACAGGCTGCGGGATGCCCTTGTCGACCAGCACGGCCTCGATCCGGCCTGCGGTCACGCGCTCGACGCCGCCGAACCAGCCCCACAGGCCGAGACCGACGAGCGACAGCACAGCGATTGCGATAACGGTCTTGCGCATGGAGTCAGTCGAGCGCCTTCACGATTTCCTCGACCATCTTCTTCGCATCGGCCAGCAGCATCATGGTCTGGTCCATGTAGAAAACGTCATTGTCGACGCCGGCATAGCCCACGCCGCCCATCGAACGCTTGATGAAGAAAACCTGCTTGGCCTTGTCCACGTCGAACACGGGCATGCCGTAGATCGGCGACGACTTGTCGGTCTTGGCAGCCGGGTTCACCACGTCGTTCGCGCCGATGATGAAGGCGACGTCGGCTTGGGCGAATTCGGAGTTGATGTCCTCCAGCTCGAAGACCTTGTCGTAGGACACGTTGGCTTCTGCCAGCAGCACGTTCATATGGCCCGGCATGCGTCCGGCTACGGGGTGGATGGCAAACTTCACCTCCACGCCCTTTTCCTCGAGGATGTCGGTCATCTCGCGCAGCGCGTGCTGCGCCTGCGCCACCGCCATGCCGTAGCCCGGGATGATGATGACCTTTTCCGCCTGTTCGAGCATGAAGGCCGCGTCTTCCGCGCTGCCCTGCTTGTAGGGGCGCTGCTCTTTGGCCTCGCCCCCGCCCGAGCTGCTGTCGGCGCCGAAGCCGCCGGCGATCACCGAGAGGAAGCTGCGGTTCATCGCGCGGCACATGATGTAGCTGAGGATCGCGCCCGAGGAGCCAACCAGCGCGCCGGTGATGATCATCGCCGTATTGCCGAGCGTGAAGCCCATCGCCGCCGCCGCCCAGCCCGAATAGCTGTTCAGCATGGATACCACGACTGGCATGTCCGCCCCGCCGATGGGAATGATCAGCAGGAATCCGATCGCGAAAGCGGCGATGGTGAGCGCAACGATCAACGGCATCGTGCCTGCGCCGACCGTGTGCGCGAACATGGCGACAAGCACGAGGATTGCGGCCAGCGTGCCGAGGTTGATGATGTGCCGCCCGGGCAGCAGGATCGGCGAGCCGCTCATCCGGCCGGAAAGCTTGGCAAAGGCGATGACCGAACCGGAGAAGGTGATCGCACCGATCGCTATACCGAGGCCCATCTCGACCTTGCTGACAGGGTCGATCCCCCCATTGGGCAGGAGCAAGCCGAAGGCACCCGGATTGAGGTAGGCTGCCCAGCCAACCAGCACAGCGGCAAGGCCGACCAGTGAGTGGAAGGCCGCGACCAGTTCTGGCATCGCGGTCATAGCGATACGGCGAGCGATCGTGACGCCGATGATGCCGCCAAGGAAGATGGCCAAGCCGATTTCCACGATGTTGACGACCGAATGCGTGACCAGCGTGGTCACCACGGCAATCAGCATCCCGATCATGCCGAAGCGGTTGCCCGTCCGGCTCGTCGCGGGCGAGGACAGGCCGCGCAGCGCGAGGATGAAGAACACGCCCGACACGAGATAGGCGAGCGCGACCCACGGGTTCACCGGCTCTCCGCTCGACGCAGCGGCAGGCGAGGCCGTCAGCAGGAACGGTACAGCGAGGAGAAGGCGACGCATCACTTCTTCTCCTTCTTCTTGTACATGGCCAGCATTCGCTCGGTGACAGCGAAGCCGCCGAAGATGTTCACGCTGGCGAGCACGACGCCCGCAAGGCCCAACCATTTCGCCAGGGGGCTACCCGCCTCCGCCGCCGCGATCAGCGCGCCAACGATGATCACCGAGGAAATCGCATTGGTCACCGCCATCAGCGGCGTATGCAGCGCAGGCGTGACCGACCAGACCACATAATAGCCGACGAAACACGCCAGCACGAAGATCGACAGGATCGAAATGAAGTCCATGTGCGGCCCCTCCCCGGGCCCGGATTAGGTCGTCGCCAGCCTCTCGTTCACGACCTTGCCATCCTGCGTCAGCCGTACGGCATCGCCAATTTCCTCGTCGAGCACGGGTTTGCCCTGCTCCTTGTCCCAGAAGGCTGAGAGGAAGTTGTAGAGGTTGCGCGCGAACAGTGCCGATGCGTCTGCGGCTAGATGGCCCGCAGTGTTCGAATAGCCGACGATCTTTACGCCGTGCTTCTCGACCACCTGGTCGGGCTTCGATCCCTCGACGTTGCCGCCTTGCGACACCGCGAGGTCGAAAATCACGCTACCCGGCTTCATCGAGGCGATCTGCTCGTCGCTGACCAGCAGCGGAGCGGGACGACCCGGGATGAGCGCGGTGGTGATGACGATGTCCTGCTTGGCGATGTGTTCGGACACGAGCTTGGCCTGCGCGGCCTTGTATTCGTCGCTCATCTCGGTGGCATAGCCGCCCGAGCCTTCGCCCTCGATCCCTGCAACGCTCTCCACGAAAATCGGCTTGGCACCCAGCGACTGGATCTGCTCCTTTGTCGCGCTGCGCACGTCGGTTGCGGACACCTGCGCGCCGAGCCGCTTGGCAGTGGCGATAGCCTGCAGGCCGGCAACGCCGACCCCCATGACGAAGACCTTGGCTGCCTGCACCGTGCCGGCGGCGGTCATCATCATCGGGAATGCGCGGCCATATTCGTTGGCGGAGGCGAGCACCGCCTTGTAGCCGGCAAGGTTCGACTGGCTGGAGAGCACGTCCATGCTCTGCGCGCGCGTGATACGCGGCATAAATTCCATCGACAGCGCTTCCAGCCCGGTCTTGGCATACGCCTCGACCCGGGCGGTTTCGCGATAGGGATCGAAGGTCGCAGCGACCCACGCGCCAGGCTTCGCGCCGGACAGCAGCGCCACATCGGGCGCCTGCACGCCGAGCACGATGTCCGCGCCCGCGACCGCCTGGGCCGCGGGTACGACCTGCGCCCCTGCTTCGCGATAGGCCTCGTCGGTGATGGAGGCGCTTACCCCTGCGCCTTCCTCCACTGCGACTTCTGCCCCGAGTGCGATGAATTTCTTCGCCGTTTCCGGCGTGATGGCGACCCGGCTTTCGCCGTTCGCCCGCTCTGCCAGGACAGCGATGCGGATCAACGCGGCGCTCAGCCCGAAATCAAGATGACGACGATGGCCGTGATGATGACGATCACGGGGACCGCCCACTTCAGCATGCCGATGAAGGAGCCATAGGTCTTGCTATGGGCCTTCATGTCATTCCCGGATTCCATATTCAGTCCCTCGATTAGTTTTATGATTCAATCGTCCTCTAGAGTGCAAGAAAAGCAACGACAAGGGCTTGGACACCCCGTTCCACGCCGAAATTCACGCTTAATCGCCCATTTACTCCTCTTTGCTAAGACTGTGGGGAGCGATGTCGTATAGTACGGCGCGCCACGAGGGAGCGTTACGGGATTATGGCGACACAGGACGGCCGCCTCCTGCTGCTGATCGACGACGAACCGGCACAGAGCCGGCTCGTAACGGCGCTTGCTGCCCGCGAGGGATGGCGCACCATCGTGGTCGAAACCTGCGAGGAAGCGCACGAGGCGCTGACTTCGAAGGAAGGCACGCAGATCGCCGCAGTCCTCCTCGACCAGTGGGTCCCGGGCGAGGATGCGTGCGATTTCATCCGCAACCTCAAGTCCGCCTGGCCCAACCTGCCGGTCATGATGCTGACCGCCAGCACTTCGCCGCTGCTCGCTGTGGAAGCGATGCGCGCCGGTGCGACCGATTATCTGATCAAGCCGATCGCGCCCGAACGCCTGCTTTCGGCCTTGCGCAGCGCAACCCGCCGCGAAGCGCCGAAGGATGAGCTGCAGCCGATGACGGAAAAGCTGTCGCAGGTCCTCGATTTCGACGCGATGGTCGGCACTGCCGCTCCTTTCCGCACCGCGCTGGCCAAGGCCGCAACCGCTGCGCGCGGCCATGGCCATGTCCTCGTCGAGGGTGAAACCGGCACGGGCAAGGAAATGCTCCTGCGCGCGATGCACAATGGTTCGACCCGTGCGAAGGCGCCGATGCGGCTGGTCAATTGCGCCGGCCTGCCGGGCAATTCGCTCGAGTCGCTGTTGTTCGGCCACGAGAAGGGCGCCTTCCCTGGCGCATTCGACAAGCAGGTCGGCCTGCTGCAGCATTGCGACGGCGGCACGCTCATGCTCGACGAGATCGACCGCATGGACCTCGCCATCCAGGAACGGCTGGCGGAAACGCTGGAGACCGGCATCGTGCGCCCCACCGGCGCCACCCACGGCTTCCGCATCGACGTGCGGGTCTTCGGGGCGAGCGACCTCGAACTGGACGAGCCGGTAGAGGCCGGCGAATTCTCCGCTGCGCTGCGGGACAAGCTGTCAGCCACCCGCATCTACTTGCCGCCGCTGCGCGATAGGCTGGGCGATATCCCTGCCCTCACCCGCTATTTCCTGTCGCGCATCGCGGAACAGCCGGGCCTCAAGCATCATTCCATCGCCGACAGCGGTCTTTCGCTGCTTGAAGCCTATGACTGGCCGGGCAATGTTCGCCAGCTGCAGGCGGTGCTCTTCCGTGCCGCTGTCTTCTGCGACGGCGAGGCGCTGACTGCGGAAAGCTTCCCGCAGCTGTCCGAACTGCTCGGCGACAATCCCTTGCGCGGCGAGAGCCGGGCGCGCGGGGTCGGCGTGCTGCTCTACACCAACGACGGCAATTTGCGCCCGCTGGAGGAAATCGAGGCCGACATCATCCGCCTCGCCATCGGGCACTATCGCGGCCGTATGACCGAAGTCGCCCGCCGCCTCGGCATCGGGCGCTCGACACTTTATCGCAAGCTGAGCGAACTCGGCATCGACAACGCGGCCTGACCTGCCTTACCCTTCGGGGTCATGGGAAAACTCACCGGAATGAAATGCGTCGTCACCGGCGGCGCGCGAGGTATCGGCAGGGCTGTCTGCGCAGCTTTCGTTGCCGAAGGCGCGACGGTCGTGCTGACCGATATAGACGAGGAAGCCGGTAGGAAAGCTGCCGAAGAACTCGGCTGCAAGTGGCAGCATCTCGACGTGTCCGACGAGACCGGCTGGCAGGCGCTGGCCGAACGCTTCCCGGCCATCGATGTGATGGTCAACAACGCGGGCATCACCGGTTTCGAGGACGGCCCGCCCCGCCCTCACGATCCCGAGCACGCAACGCTTGAGGAATGGCGACGCGTCAACGCCGTCAACATGGAAGGCACCTTCCTCGGCTGCCGCTATGCCATCGGTGCGATGAAGGCGAAGGGCACCGGCTCGATCATCAACATGTCCTCGCGCTCCGGCGTGGTCGGCATTCCCGGAGCCGCTGCCTATGCGGCATCCAAGGCGGGGATCCGCAACCATTCCAAGTCGGTCGCGCTCTATTGCGCGCAGCAGGGCTGGCAGATCCGCTGCAACTCGGTCCAGCCGGCCGCCGTCATGACCCCCATGTGGGAGGCACTGCT
The DNA here is from genome assembly GCF_020171365.1 of Qipengyuania gaetbuli. Taxonomy (NCBI): domain Bacteria; kingdom Pseudomonadati; phylum Pseudomonadota; class Alphaproteobacteria; order Sphingomonadales; family Erythrobacteraceae; genus Qipengyuania; species Qipengyuania gaetbuli. The sequence goes on from NZ_JAIUZO010000002.1 coordinate 552,668, forward strand.
CGGCGACGGCCCGGGCCTGGAAGAGCGCAAGGCCGCGATGGTCAAGGACACGCCGCTAAAGCGCTTCGGCACGGTCGAGGAGGTGGCCGCCCTGTGCGTCTACCTCGCCTCGCCCGAAAGCGCCTACATGACCGGCGCCGAACTCACGCTTGACGGAGGGTTGCTTGCCGGCAGCGCTGCCTCGCCGGGAGACTAGCCCGGCAGGTCAGAGAAGTCCGTCAGCGCCGCATCGCGCAGGCCGCGCCAGACGTTGCGGGCCTGCACCGTCTCGGCGACGTCGTGCACCCGCACCATCTGCACCCCGCTGCGCATGGCTTCCAGCGCCAGCGCGATACTGCCACCCAGCCGTTCGTCGGCAGGCGCTTCCTTGCTGAGCGCACCGATCATCCGCTTGCGGCTCGCCCCGAACAGCAGCGGGTGGCCGAGCGCGTGGAACAGCGGCAGCGCATTCACCAGCGCCAGGTTTTCGCCCAACGACTTGCCGAACCCGATACCGACATCGAGCAGGATGTTGCGCGCCTCGATCCCCGCATCCAGCGCCGCATCGCGGCGGGTGCGCAAGGCATCGAACACGTCGAAGGCCACGCGGTCGTAATCACCGCCTTCGTGGAGGTCCTCTCCGGCAGCGCCCGGCGCATGCATCAGCACGACCGGGCAACCGGCACCCGCGACCACCTCTGCACTGCGCGGATCGTGCGCGAGGCCGGAGACGTCGTTGACGAGGTGCGCGCCCGCTTCCAGCGCGGCTTCCATGACTGCCGCCTTGCGCGTGTCCACGCTGACCGCCGCACCCATGGCGACGCAGTCCTCGATAGCGGGGAGCACGCGTTCGATTTCGTCGCCTTCCCACAAGGCCTTGGCACCCGGCCGCGTGCTTTCGCCGCCCACGTCGATGATGGCCGCCCCCGCTTCGACCATGGCGGAGGCATGTTCGCGGCCTGCCGCGCGGTCGTCGAGATAGCGCCCACCGTCGCTGAAGCTGTCGGGGGTCACATTGAGGATTCCCATGACCTGCGGCTGGTCGAGCGCGACCGAGCGCGGCCCCAGTTGCAGCGGCGGGTGCGCCAGCGTCAGGTTCGCCCATTGCGCTTCAGCATCGGCCCCCACCTCGTCCGGCAGGGCGCCGAGCACCTGCGCCATCGTATCGGGCGCGGCGAGCCAGCGTTCGACGATATCCCCGTCCCGCCGCAGGATGACTGCGAAGCGGCTGGCATAGGCCATGGAACCGGCCAGCCGGATGGCATTGCCGTGTTCGCTCTGGGGACCGGGGACAAGGCCGATGGGCCGGATATAGACGTGTTGGGTCATGACAGGACTGCACTAGCAGGGAGTGATAAGGATGGAACACCGCGAGTCGTGCCCGGCGGGAGAAATTCGCGGATTAATCCGATTGCGAGGAAGGCGGGATTTCAAAAGGAGCGTTGATTCACATCAATGAAGCCTTCCAGAAGGGACCTAGACACGACTTGGTGGGAATATTTGCGGGAGAGTAGGATGAACGCTGTTACAGCCATGACCAAACCGACGCATGTCGACGTGCTGATCGTCGGGGCGGGGATCTCCGGGATCGGTTCGGCCTACCACCTGCAGGACCAGTGCCCGGGCAAGAGCTATGCGGTCCTCGAGATGAAGGACACGTTCGGCGGCACCTGGGAGACGCATAAATATCCCGGCGTGCGCTCGGACAGCGATCTCTACACCTTCGGATACCGCTTCAAGCCGTGGATCGGCGCGCCGATCGCCAGTGCGGAAGAAATCCTCAAGTACATGGGCGAGGTCATCGAGGAAAACGGCATCGGCGAACACATTCGCTACGGCCACCGGATCGACCGGTGTAGTTTCTCGCGCGAGACCGACCTGTGGACCGTCGAGGCGACCCGCCTCTCCGACGGCGAAAGCGTGGTCTTCACCTGCAGCTTCCTCTGGATGTGCCAGGGCTATTACGACCACAAGACGCCTTACATTCCGCCGGAATGGCAGGATAAGGGACTGTCCGACTTCAAGGGCGATTTCGTCCATGCCCAGCAGTGGGACCCGGACTACGACTACACGGGCAAGCGCGTTCTGGTGATCGGATCGGGCGCAACAGCCGCAACGGTCGTCCCTGCGTTCGCCGAGAAGGCGGAGCACGTCACCATGCTCCAGCGGTCCCCGACCTACTTCTTCTGTAGCGAGAACAAGAACGAGCTGGCCGACCGCCTGCGCGAGATCGGCGTCGACGAGCCAACAGTCCACCGCGTCGTGCGCCAGCAGATCATGTTCGACCAGGACATGCTGACGAAGCGCTGTCTCGAGGAGCCGGATGCCGTCTTCGAGGAACTGAAGGAACTGGTCCGCGCCTTTACCGGCAAGCCCGATTTCGAGTTCGAGCCGCATTTCACGCCCAAATACCGCGTGTGGCAGCAGCGCCTCGCCTTCTGTCCCGAAGGCGACGTTTTCCGATGCGCGGTCGAGGGCAAGCTGACCGTCGTCACCGATACGATCGACCGCTTCACCGAAAAGGGCGTCATGACGTCCTCGGGCGAGGAGATCGAAGTCGACCTGATCGTCGCTGCCACCGGATTCCAGTTGTCCGTGATGGGCAACATCCCCTTCTTCGTCGACGGGAAGCCGGTCGATTGGCACGACACGGTGACCTATCGCGGGATGATGTTCACCGGCGTGCCGAACATGGTGTGGGTCTTCGGATATTTCCGCGCCAGCTGGACCTTGCGCGTCGACATGCTCGGCGATTTCGTTTGCTCGCTGCTCAAACACATGGACGGGAAAAGCGCACGCCGTGTGGAGGTGCAATTCCGGCCCGAAGACGAGGGCATGGAGCTCCTGCCGTGGATCGAGGCCGACAATTTCAACCCCGGCTACCTCATGCGCGGGCTCGACCAGATGCCGCGGCGCGGGGACAAGCCCGAGTGGCGGCACAACCAGGATTACTGGCGCGAGCGCGAGGAAATTCCCGCGATCAGCCTCGATGGCCCCGAGTTCGCCTACTCCAGTGGTGCAGGGGTGGCGGGCGCTGTCGAGGCCGAAGCCATCGGCTAGGCGGCAGCGCGCGGTTGCGTAGCTGCAGGACCGCAGTATCAAGTCTCCACGAGGGCACACATTCGTGCCGCGGAAACGGGGTCCGGTTTGCCAGGCTGGAGAGGAGAGGGAAAATGCGTTCTGCCATGCGAGCGATCGGCTCGGCGCTTCTGCTGTGCGCTGCCGGAACTGGCGCGATGAATAGCGCCCACGCACAGCAGGCGGGCGCTCCGCAGGTCCGCGCGAGGGACCTCGGCGTACCCTTCGAAGGCACTCCCGGACCGCTCAACGCCATCACCGATGTCGCCGGTATCGAGGTCGGGCACACCACGCTGATCTCCGGCGATGGCGATCTCGTCGTCGGAAAGGGACCGGTCCGCACCGGCGTCACGGCCATCCTGCCGCGCGGCAAGACCTATGATCCCGTATTCGCAGGCTGGTACGCGCTCAACGGCAATGGCGAGCTGACCGGCACCACCTGGGTCGAGGAATCGGGCTGGCTGGAAGGTCCGGTGATGATCACCAATACCCACAGCGTCGGCACCGTCCGCGATGCGACGATCGAATGGGCACACAAGCGCCGCTTCTTCGCCCCGCTCGCCGGCGAGCCCGACACCTTCTGGATGCTGCCCGTGGTCGGCGAGACCTATGACGGCGACCTCAGCGACATCAACGGCTTCCACGTCAAGAAGGACCACGTCTTCGCAGCGCTCGACAATGCGGCTGGCGGCCGCGTGGCCGAAGGCAATGTCGGCGGCGGCACCGGCATGATCACTCACGGCTTCAAGGGCGGCATCGGCACTTCCTCCCGCGTGGTCAAGGCAGCGGGAGAGGACTACACCGTCGGTGTGCTGGTGCAGTCGAATTACGGGATCAGGGACACCTTCATGGTGGCAGGCGTGCCGGTGGGCCGCGAGATTACCGACCTCACCACGACCTATGGCGATCACAACCAGGAAACCGGCTCGATCATCATCGTCGTCGCCACCGATGCGCCGCTGCTGCCGCACCAGTTGAAGCGCGTGGCCCAGCGCGCCACCATGGGCATCGCGCGCAACGGCTCCTTCGCTTCGAATGGTTCGGGCGACATCTTCATTGCCTTTTCCACCGGCAATCCCGGCAAGTGGGGCCGAGAAGGCAGCGCGGAACTGACCAGCCTTTCGAACGACGCGCTGAGCCCGATTTTCCGCGCCACGGTCGAAGCGACCGAGGAAGCGGTGATCAACGCGCTGGTCGCCGCGCGCACCATGACCGGGATCAACGGCAACACCGCCCACGCCCTGCCGCACGACCGGCTGCGCGCAGTACTGCGCAAATACGGGCGGCTGGTGGAGCCGGAAGCTCCAGACGCGAAGTAGGCGCTAGTCCTCGACTGCCAGCAAATACAGCTGGCGCGCGGCGTCGATGGGCTTCACCTCGCCGCCGTTCTCGTAATGCCAGAAGGTCCAGCCGTTGCAGCTAGGCGCGCCCTGCAGTTCCTTGCCGAGGCCGTGGATGCTGCCGGTCTGCTTCTCGTAGGCGAGCGAGCCGTCGGCGCGCACGGTGGCGACCCAGCGGCGCTTCTTGTCGAACACCTGCGTGCCGGGCGTGATGAAGCCGTTTTCGACCAGCGCGCCGAAAGCGACCTTGGGTGCCGAACGCTTCGACTGCATGGTGGTCAGCGCGCTTTCGTCGAGCGGCAGTTCCTTCTCAATCCGCTTCAGCGCGGCATTGCGATAGACGCCTTCGCGCTCGCAGCCGATCCACTGGCGACCGAGGCGCTTGGCCACCGCACCGGTCGTACCGGTGCCGAAAAAGGGGTCGAGCACGACGTCACCCTTTTCCGTGGTCGACAGCAGCACGCGGTAAAGCAGGCTTTCGGGCTTCTGCGTCGGGTGGACCTTGGCCCCGCCTTCCTTCAATCGTTCCGCGCCGTTGCAGATCGGCAGCACCCAGTCGCTGCGCATCTGAAGCTCGTCGTTCAGAGTCTTCATCGCGCGGTAGTTGAAGTGGTATTTCGCCTTTTCGCCCTGGCTCGCCCAGATCAGCGTTTCATGCGCATTGGTGAAACGGGTGCCCTTGAAATTGGGCATCGGGTTCGACTTACGCCAAACGATGTCGTTGAGAATCCAGAAGCCCAGGTCCTGAAGGATCGCGCCGACGCGGTAGATATTGTGATAGCTGCCGATCACCCACAGCGCGCCGTCGGGCTTGAGGATGCGCTTCGCCTCGGTCAGCCAGGCACGGGTGAACTCGTCATAGGCAGCGAAGGTATCGAACTTGTCCCAGTCGTCGGTCACGGCATCGACATGGCTGCCGTCGGGCCGGTTGAGGTCCCCGCCCAGCTGGAGGTTGTAGGGCGGGTCGGCAAAGACGAGGTCGATCGAGGCGGTCGGGATCGAGCGCATGGCTTCCACGCAATCCCCGTCGAGGATGCGGCCCACCGGCAACTCGCCACGCGGCAATTCGAGCGGAAGTTCCGCTTCTTTCTCGATGCGCCGGGCGCGCGATTTCGTGGTCTCGATGACCCCCATGAAGGTTCCCCTGTCCGTAGTTATCCACAGGGTGAGTCCAAACGGAGTCCGCGTCAAGCATCTTCCGGGTTGCATATCGCGGCCAGCCACAAGAGCTGAGGGAGAACGAAAGGAGTCCCCCACAAGATGTTGAGTCTGGCCGGATTCACCGGACTCAAGATGGTGGGGTGTGGCCTCGAAGACTCGACTTTACCGGGAATTTTTGGAAACTGCCCCTTCCATTCAACCCGGGTCGCTCAACCGGGAGGACTACACGGCACTCAAGGTAATCGGCGCAGGTGTCGGATGCACCGCCACCTTCACGATGAAATTTGCGCTGGAGCACATCGGTTACGGCCCCTGTTTCCACATGGCGGAGCTTTTCGCCGACGCGCCCCGACAGGTGCCGATGTGGCTCGAAGCGATTAATGGCAGGCCTGACTGGGACGAGATTTTCGACGGTTTCCAATCGACCGTGGACTACCCTTCCGCTTCTTACTGGCGGGAACTGGCGGACCATTACCCAGACGCGAAAGTCATCCTGACCGTGCGCGATGCCGACAGCTGGTTCGAATCCGTGACCGAAACGATCTTCTCCGAAGCAATGCAGGGCAAGGCCGTGGGCACGCCAACGGGCGACATGATGAAGGGCACGATCTTCGACCACTTCCACGGCGGCGACATCCGCGACCGGGCCTTCATGACCAAGTGGTTCAACGACCGAAACGAGGCGATCATCGCCAGCCTGCCGGCCGAGCGCCTGCTCGTGTTCCACCCCAAGGAAGGATGGGAGCCGCTGTGCCGGTTCCTCGACGTGCCGGTCCCGCCCGAACCCTTCCCGCGCGTCAACAGCCGCGACGAGATCACGGCGGCGAACGAGCAGGAAGGCGGTATGGCCAAGGACGACGACTCTGCAGAAAGCTTCGGCAAGTCCTATATCGAGACGCTGCGCGCCAAGGCCTTCGCGCAGTAGGACCTAAAGCAGCACCATCTGGCTGATCGGCGCAAAGCTGCGGCGGTGGAGCGGCGTCGGACCATGGACGCGCAACGCTTCCATGTGCTGGGCCGAACCGTAGCCCTTGTTGCGGTCCCAGCCATATTCGGGATGCGCCTCGGCCGCCTCGCACATCAGGCGGTCGCGGTATTCCTTTGCAAGGATGGAGGCGGCCGAAATGCAAGCCTCGGAGCCGTCGCCGCCGACGATGGCGCGGGCAGGCCAGCGCCAGTCCGCGCAGCGCCCGTGCGGCGTCTGGTTGCCGTCGATCAAAATTGCTTCGGGCTCGCTCCCGAGGGCCTTGACCAGCCGTGATACGGCAAGCGTCATCGCCAGCATGGTCGCCTGGAAGATGTTGATCCGGTCGATCTCCTCGACATCGACCACGCCCAATCCCCATGCACAGTTATCGAGAATTTGCGGTTCCAGTGCGGAACGACGCGCTGCACTGAGCTTTTTGGAATCGTCGAGGCCTTGCGGACAGGGGTTGCAAAGCACCACCGCGGCAGCGACGACGGGACCAGCCAGTGGCCCGCGACCCGCCTCGTCGACCCCGACGACCAGCGGTGCGCGGCCAAGACCATGTTCGGGAGACGATGAAAACATGAAGCGCCTTACCTTGTTCGCCGCCACCCTACCCGGCGCCCTGCTGCTCGCAAGCTGCGGCAGCGGCTATTCCACCGATGGCGGAACCGAAGCCGCTTCGACGCCCGCACCGACCGATCTCGAATTCGCGATCACCGAACACGGCAGCTTCAACGAACCGTGGGCTTCGGCCTTCCTGCCCGGCACCGACCGCCTGTTCATCACCGAGAAGTCGGGCACGATGAAGTTCGTCAACACGAAGGACGGCACGGTCGGCACGGTCAGCGGTCTTCCGGATGTCGACTACGGCGGGCAGGGCGGCCTTGGCGACGTCGCGTTCCTGCCGCGCGAGGCGCGCCTGCGTTCCGCCATGCGGACCATTTACCTCAGCTGGGTCGAAGCGGGCGAAGGCGACACGCGCGGAGCGGTCGTCGGGCGCGGGCAGATGATCTGCCCGACCACCACGACCTGCGCCATTTCCGACCTTGAAGTCATCTGGCGCCAGACGCCCAAGGTGACCGGCCGCGGTCACTATTCGCACCGCATCGCGGTCAGCCCGGACGGTCAGTACCTGTTCGTCACCAGCGGCGAACGGCAGAAGCAGGAGCCTGCACAGGACACCTCGAACACGCTGGGCACGGTCGTGCGCCTGAACCTCGACGGTACGCCTGCCGCCGGTAATCCTCTCGCTGCGCAGGGCAGCCCGAGCAACGAGATCTGGTCGTGGGGCCATCGTAACCTGCTCGGCATCGATTTCGATTCCGAAGGCCGTCTCTGGGAAATCGAACACGGCCCGGCGGGCGGTGACGAGCTGAACCTCGTCAAGAAGGGCCAGAACTACGGCTGGCCGGTCCGCTCCAACGGCGACCAGTACAATGGCACCGACATTCCCGATCACACGGCGGACGACGGGTTCGCCAAGTTCGCGATCAACTGGACCCCGGTCATCGCGCCGGGGAATATGACCTTCTATCGCGGCGATCTCTTCCCCGGCCTCAGGGGCGACCTGCTCATCTCCGGCCTCAAGACCGAAGCGCTCGTCCGCGTTGCCATCGACGGCGAAAGCGCCCGCGAAGTCGCCCGCTATCCCATGGGCAAGCGTATCCGCTCGGTTATCGAAGGACCCGACGGCGCGCTGTGGGTGCTGGAAGACGGCGAAGGCGGCCGCCTGCTTGAGCTTCGTCCCAAGTAAGGCGAAATTGATCGACTCATGGCGTGCGCGGCCCTAAGCGCCGCGCCGCCATGGCGACCATCGTCCCCCTATCCGCGATCGACCCCGCACTAGTCGAAGAGTTGCTCGACGCAGCCTTCGGCGAGCAGCGTCACGCCCGCACCGCCTACCGCATCCGCGAGGGCATGGAAGCACTCGACGCGCTCAGCTTCGCCGCGCTGGACGAAGACGACTATCTCGCCGGCACGATCCAGCTGTGGCCGGTGGCGCTGACCGACCCGGAAGGTCGACCCCACCCGATGATCATGGTCGGCCCCGTCGCAGTCATGCCGGGGCGGCAGGGCGAAGGGTTCGGCAAGGCACTGATGGCCGCCAGCCTCGGCGCGGTGGAAAGCGGTTTCGAAACTGGCGCCGCTCCGCTGCCGCAGGTGATGATCGGCGATCCAGACTATTACGACCGCTGGGATTTCACCGCCCAGCATACGGGCGGCTGGCACTGCCCCGGCCCCTATGAACAGCACCGCCTGCTGGCCCGCACGAGCAATCCGGCAGTGCTGCCGCGCGAAGGCATGCTCGGCCCCTGGCCCGGCCAGCTCGCCGGATAGGTTGCGCAGCAGGCCGCATCGCCCCAAGTAAGGCGGCGATGGTCTATACTCCGCCCCCCGAACTTGCCGGTCTCTCGCTCGCCCAGATTGTCGAGCAGGTCGCGGCGCGCAAGCTGCCTCCGGTCGAACAATGGACGCCCGAACAGGCGGGCGAGAGCCACATGCGCATCCTCGCCGACGGAACCTGGCTTCATGAGGGAAGCCCGATCTCTCGCCCCGCCATGGTGCGCGCCTTCGCGGGCCTGCTACGCCGCGAGGACGACGGCAGCTACTGGCTGGTAACGCCCTTCCAGAAGCTGGCGATCGAAGTGGAAGATGCCTGCTTCATCGCCACCGACGTGTCCGAGACCGAGGGCAATCTCGCCTTTCGCATCAACACCGACGAACTCGTCGTGGCTGGGCCCGACAATGCTATCCGCGCCGCGGGCGATCCCGAAGCGCCTTCGCTCTACCTCCATGTCCGGCGCGGATGCGAGGCGCGGCTCAACCGGTCGACCTACGAACAGCTTGCGCGCATCGCGCTGGAGCATGGCGAGGACTGGACCGTGTCGAGTGGGGGCGAGGCTTTCTCGCTGGTGCCTGCATGAGCGTAATGTTCGACCGCCTGACACATTTGTTCGAGCGGGGGCACGCAGCGCCCTCGCCCGACCTGCTGACCGATGCGCGGTTCGCCGACCTCGAGCGCACGGCCGATGCGGCAGTGTTGATCGCCGTGACCGAGCGGAAAGACCCGACTGTCCTCCTTACCCAGCGCCCGCGCACTATGCGCGACCACCCCGGGCAGGTCGCATTCCCCGGGGGCAAGCTCGACCAAGGCGAGGACGCGGTGGATGCGGCGCTGCGCGAAGCGTGGGAAGAACTCGGTATCGAGCGCGACCACGTCCGTATCATCGGGACGACCGACCGCTACCAGACCGGCACGGGCTTCGACATTACGCCGGTGCTTGCCACCGTGCCGCCCGACCTGCCCATCCGCCCCGACCCGCGCGAGGTGGAAAGCTGGTTCGAGGCGCCGCTCTCGCTGCTGATGCAGCCCGAAAGCTGGCGCGAGAACGAGGTGTTCTGGAAGGGCGCGATGCGGCGTTATTACGAGCTCGATCACGAGGGCTACCGCATCTGGGGCGTGACCGCGGCGATCTGCATCAACCTTTCGCGGCGGCTGGCGTGGACGGACTGACCGCTCTAAAGGCACGCGCATGAACCGCCTGCCGCAAGCCGACTGGACCAAGCGCAAGGACCTTGCCGCCCTCGTGGCCGCGCTGGGGCCCGACAACGCACGCTATGTCGGCGGAGCGGTGCGCGACACGCTGCTGGGCAAGGACATCCACGACATCGACCTTGCAACGCCGCTGCTGCCGCACGCGGTGATCGACCTGTGCAAGGAAGCTGGCATCCGCACGGTGCCCACGGGCATCGATCACGGCACGGTTACGGCGATCCTCAAGGGCGGGCCGGTCGAAATCACAACCTTGCGCTACGACGTGTCGACCGATGGCCGCCGGGCTACCGTAGCCTTCGCGACCGAGTGGCAGGAAGACGCGGCGCGGCGCGATTTCACCATCAACGCGCTCTATGCACATCCCGAAACGCTGGAGATCAGCGATTATTTCGGCGGACTTGCCGATCTCGATGCGCGCCACGTCCGCTTCATCGGCGACCCGCACGAACGCATCCGCGAGGATCACCTGCGTATCCTCAGGTACTTCCGCTTCCAAGCGCGCTTTGGAGACGAGCCGAACGGCGAGGCTGTCGCGGCCTGCCAGGAACTGGCGCACACGCTGAAGGGCCTGAGCCGCGAACGCGTGGCGATGGAACTGCTGGGTATCCTCTCCCTGCCCGACCCGCGCGGCGCAGTCGCCCTGATGGCGGAGCTGGGGGTGCTGGCCGTGATCTTGCCCGAAGCGCGGGAACGCGAGCAGGCGGTCTTCGCCGCTCTCGTTGCACACGAGGCTACAACCGGCACGCCGGGCGATCCCGTCCGCCGCCTTGCCGCCCTGCTGCCCCCCATCCCTTCGGTTGCCGAGGCCGTATCGGCCCGCCTGCGCCTCTCGCGTGCCCAGCGCGCTCGCCTCGTCTGTGCGGCGGAACGCAAAGAAACCGACGCCAGCGCACCGCGCGCGCTTGCCTATGCCGAGGGCGTGGAAGGGGCGCGCGACAGATTGCTTATCGCCGGTGGATCGACCGGCGAACTGGATGGCTGGGACGTCCCCCAGCTTCCCCTCAAAGGTGGCGAGATCGTCCAGCGCGGCATTGGCGCCGGGCCCGATGTGGCCCGCATCCTGCGCGCGGTCGAGACGCGCTGGGTTGCGGAAGAATTCCCCTCGCGCGCGCGCGTGGAGGAACTGCTCGAGGAAGAGATCGCCGCGTCGGGCCACTGATTATCGCGGCAATGCAACACGCATGCGGAACGGCCCATCCCGCCTGAACCACGGCTCACCCCCATCTTCAGCCATGCTTAAGCTGCATTGCAGCATTTTTGGGGCCGCGAGGTTGCACCACGGCAACCCATTTGTCATAGAGCGCCAGCTTCCGGAGGGGGGCATGCGGCTTTCTTGCCGGGCCCCGCGGGTCTGCTGTCGCTCACATCATTCAGCGGTCCATAGCGTGCTGCGGCGCGCTTCGGGATCGCATAAGTCGAACAAGTCTAGGAGTACATTCATGAAATTCGTCAAGCTGGCTGCCGCTGCTGCCGTCCTTGCCGCCACCCCTGCCCTTGCCAACGAACAGGTCGTTGCGGGCGCCACCGTTACCGGTCCCGAAGGCAATGCCGTCGGCACCATCGTCTCGGTCGAAAACGGCCAGGCCGTGCTCGACACCGGCAAGCACAAGGTTCCCCTCGGCGTGGAAATGTACGGCCAGGGCGAAACCGGCCCGACCATCACTGTCACCAAGCTCCAGCTCGACGGCATGATCGACGCGCAGCTCGCCGAAGCCGCTGCCAAGCGTGACGCCGCTCTCATCGTCGGTGCCGAAGCCATGGACGCCAAGCACGCACCGCTCGGCACCGTGCTCGAAATCGAAGGCGACAACATCGTCCTCGCTCGCGGCGGCGACGAAACCAACAAGGTCACGCTGCTGCGCGAACACTTCGACGCCACCGACCACGGCCTGATGGCCCGCCTGACCAACGCGCAGATCGATGCCGCGATGGCACAGGCCGCTTCGGCTGCCGGTAGCGCAGGCGAATAAGCCGACACCGGTTCCCTGAGTTCTTCAGGGTCGCATGAGGCCGGGAGCGCATCCGCGTTCCCGGCCTCTATTTGTTTCAGGTGAAGCGGTTGTCGCGCGGGAAGCCCTGCGGCGGCAGGCGCCCGGCCCCGCCACGCGCGACCTTCCACTGCCACATGTCGGTTTCGGTGCGCGTCCGGTCGCCCTTGCCGCCCATCGCCCAGCTCAGCCCTTCCGCCAGCGTGAAGGTGGTCGCGTCGCTTAGGCCGCCGTCGCGGTAGCCCTGCAGCTTGTTGCCCTGCCCCTTGGCTAGGCGCGGCAGTTCCTCGAGGTGGAAGACCACCAGCTTGCGATTGTCGCCCACCACGGCGACATGATCGTGGCCTGCTGGAATGGGCCGTGCGACCTTGAGCTTCGCATCGCCCGGCAGGTTCACCACCTGGCGCCCTTTGCGGGTTTCGGCGAGCATGCTGTCGGTGGTGGCGGCAAAGCCCTTGCCCGTACTTGCGGCGAGCAGGACTTCCTGCCCTTCGCGGTGGACGATGACCGAGACGATCTGCGCGCTCGCCTCGATGTCGAGCGTGTTGCGCACCGGTTCGCCGAAGCCGCGCGCGCCCGGCAGCTTGTCCGCCCCCAGCGTGAAGACGCGGCCATCGTCGCCGACCAGCAGCAGCTTGTCGGTGGTCTGTGCGTGCAGCACGAAGGCAGGCGCATCGCCTTCCTTGTACTTGAACTCCTGGTCCAGCGGCAGGTGACCCTTGGCCCCGCGGATCCAGCCCTTCTGCGAGAGGATGACCGTCACCGGCTCCTTCTCGATCATCGCGTCCATGCTGAATTCGACAGCCGGCGCGGCTTCCTCGATCGTGGTCCGGCGGCGACCCAGCGCGGTGTCTTCGCCATATTCCTTGCGCAGGGCATTGAGGTCGCGCTTGAGGCGGGTGCGCTGGCGAGCCGGGCTGCCGAGCAGCTTTTCCAGCTCGTCCTGTTCTTTCAGAAGGTCGTCCTTTTCCTGCCGCAGCTGCATTTCCTCCAGCTTGCGCAAAGACCGCAGCCGCATGTTGAGGATGGCTTCGGCCTGCCGGTCGGTGAGCTTGAACTCCTCCATCATCACCGCCTTGGGATCGTCCTCGTAGCGGATGATCTCGATCACGCGGTCGAGGTTGAGGAAGGCGATGATATAGCCTTCGACCAGTTCCAGCCGCCGCGCGATCTGGTCGAGCCGGTGCTGGCTGCGGCGCTGGAGGATGTCGATCTGGCTGGCAATCCAGTTGTTGAGCAGTTCCTTCAGCCCCATGACCATCGGCGTGCGCGTCGCATCGAGCACGTTGAGGTTGAGGCCGAAGCGCGTCTCCATGTCGGTGAGCTTGTAGATGCTCTCCTTCAGCAGCTCCGGATCGACATTGCGGCTGCGCGGGACGAGGACGATGCGGACCTGCTCGTCGCTCTCGTCGCGCACGTCCTCCAGGATGGGCAGCTTCTTGTCGGCGATCGCCTGGGCGATCTGCTCGATCAGCTTGCCCTTCTGCACCTGGTAGGGAATTTCGGAGATGACGAGCTGCCACTGGCCGCCGCCCAGCCGCTCGATACCTGCCTCGCGGTCCTCGGCCTTGTCGGCTTCGGCGGCATGGAAGCGGCCGCGCACGCGCAGCGAGCCACGCCCGGTCTCGTAGGCAGCGGCAATCGTCTCCGCGCTTTCGGGGACGACACCGCCCGTGGCGAAGTCCGGCCCCTTGAACAGCTCCATCAGCCGCGAATGTTCGACATGCGGATTGTCGATTACCTCGAGCGTCGCATCGACGATTTCGGCGACGTTATGGCTCGGGATATTGGTCGCCATGCCGACCGCGATGCCGCTTGCCCCGTTGGCCAGCAAATTGGGGAACAGGCCGGGGAAGATTTCCGGCTCCTGCTCCTCGCCATTATAGGTCGGGATGAAATCGACCGTGCCTTCGTCGAGGCCTTCCATGAGGCGCAGCGCGGTCTTGGTCAGGCGGGCTTCGGTGTAGCGGTAGGCCGCAGCGTTATCGCCGTCGATATTGCCGAAGTTCCCCTGCCCCTCGACCAGCGGGTAGCGCAGCGCGAAATCCTGCGCGAGGCGGACCATCGCATCATAGACCGAGGCATCGCCATGCGGGTGGTACTTACCGATAACGTCGCCGACCACGCGGGCCGATTTCTTGAAGGCGCTCGAAGGGTCGAGCTTCAGCTGGCGCATGGCCCACAGCAGGCGGCGGTGGACCGGCTTCAACCCGTCACGCAGATCGGGCAGCGAGCGCGCGGTAATCGTGCTCAGCGCATAGACGAGGTAGCGCTCTGATAGCGCGGAATCGAAAGGTGCGTCGACGATGGCGTCGAAGGGATCGGCGCCTGAATCGTCCATCTCGGTAATGGCCATGGCATTCGCCCTACCAGAGCCACGGCTCGCCTGTCAGCACGGAACGGTGCGCTGTCCCCACACGTTCGACGGGTAACAGCAATTCAAGGAGTTACCCTCATGGCACAGGCCACCAAACGCATCATGATTCTCGCCACCGACGGCTTCGAACAGTCCGAACTGATGAAGCCCAAGGCCAACCTCGAAGGCGCCGGTTTCGAGACCACCGTCGTCAGCCTCGAAAAAGGTGAGATCAAGGGCTGGGACAACAAGGACTGGGGTGAGAGCGTGCGCATCGACAAGACGGTCGACGAGATCGAGAGCTGCGAAGGCTATGACGCGCTGCTGCTGCCCGGCGGCCAGATGAACCCGGACATCCTGCGCATGAACGACAAGGCAATCGACATCGTGAAGATGTTCGCCAGCACCAAAAAGCCGATCGCCGCGATCTGCCACGCGCCGTGGCTGCTCGCGGAAGCGGACCTCATCAAGGGCAAGACCGTCACGGCATGGCCGTCGATCCGTACCGACCTGAAGAACGCCGGTGCCAATGTGGTCGACAAGGAGGTAGCGATTGACGGCAACCTCATCACCAGCCGCAAGCCGGAGGACATTCCGGCCTTCAGCAAGGCGCTGATCCAAATGCTGGGCGAAAGCGTCGAGCAGCGTGATCTAGAAGCCGCCTAAGAGCGCAAATCCAATTCACTGAAAGCCCCGCCGCAGCAATGCGGCGGGGTTTTTCATTGGGCTGCAACGGGTTGCGCCAAACCCCATGGATTGACTTGTTAGCCAGCCGCGGCTGGTTTACTCTTGCCGGGTTGCGCGGGATGGACCGAGGGGGCCTGCGGCAATGCATATGGGTCGCGGCGTGTTACAGCCGCCTCGGGGACAGGGGAGTCCCTCATGACCGATGTGCAAAGCGCCGCGATCGCGGCACCCGTCCGGAAATCCGACCGCATAGGCTCGCTCGATATCCTGCGCGGAGTCGCCGTTTTCGGCATTCTGTTGATGAACATCTCCGCCTTCGGCCTCGTCTGGCAGGCCTACGGAAACCCGAATGCCGCAGGCGGTGCCGACGGCATCAATCTGCTGCTCTTCAAGATCATGAACGTCGGCTTCGAGGGCACAATGCGTGGCCTGTTCTCGATGCTGTTCGGGGCCGGCATCTTCCTGATGACCGAACGCATGGAGAATGCCGGCGCTGGCCTGACTACGGCGGAAATCCACTTCCGCCGGATGACGTGGCTGATGATCTTCGGCTTCATCCACTGGTCGCTGCTGCTGTGGACCGGCGAAATCCTGTTCGCCTATTCGCTATGCGGCCTCGTCCTCTTCGCATTCCGCAAGATCGCGCCGGGCCGGCAATTCGCGCTCGGCATCGCCGCCCTGCTGGTGGCCGCCTTCATGCTGAACCAGGATTACCACGAGATCGTCGACCTGTCCGCCGAGGTCGAGGCGACCGAGACACAGGTCGCCTCCGGGCAAAGCATCGCTCCCGAGCAGCAGGCGGTGCTCGACAAGTGGGCCGAAGAACGTTCGCACGTGATCCCGACCGAGGAAACCAACGCCATGTTCAATGGCTGGCACGAAGGCTCCTACTGGAGTGCGGTCACGGGGATGTGGGAGTTCAACGTCGACTTCCAGTGGAAGGAACTGCCTTTCTGGCTGTTGTTCGACATGATGCCCTTCATGCTGATCGGCATGGCGCTACTCAAATGGGACGTGCTCACCGCGGGTCGCGGCACGGGGTTCTACGCCGGGATGGCCATCGCAGGCTACGCCATTGGCATTCCGCTTGGCCTGTACGAATACGGCCTGCTGGCGGCAGGCGATTTCGGTCCGGTGGCAGGGGCGGAAGCGGGCAGGACCTACCAGTTCAGCAGGCTGGCGATGGTGGCCGGGCACCTCGGCCTGATCCTAACGGTGGTGAAGCTGGGGCTGATGCGCTGGCTGCAGCAGGGCCTTGCCGCGGCGGGCCAGATGGCACTGACCAACTATATCGGCCAGACGCTGATCTGCACGCTGCTGTTCTACGGCTTCGGATTCGGCCTCTATGGCGAACTCGAACGCTACCAGCTCTACCTGGTCGTCGCGACAATCGCGGCAGTAGAGATGGTGTTCAGCGTGATCTGGTTGCGCAGTTTCCGGTTCGGCCCGCTGGAATGGGTCTGGCGCTCTCTGACCTACTGGAAGCCACAACCGATGCAAAAAGGCGGGAGCGGTCCTGTACCCGGACAGATGCTCGGGGCGACCTGACCGGTCATCGGCTCATGTCGTGGCTCTCTGCGGGGATGATGACGCTCAGGCCATCCATCTCCGCGGTGAGCACGATCTGGCAGGACAGGCGACTGGTGCGCCGCACGCCGGCGGCGAGGTCGAGCATGTCCTCTTCCTCCTCGCTCGCTTCGGGCAAGCGATCGAACCATTCGGAATCGACGACCACGTGGCAGGTCGAACAGGCCATCTGCCCTTCGCAAGTCCCTTCCAGCGGCATCCCGGCCGCTTGAGCCACGCGAAGGAGATTGTCGCCCGGCTCTGCCTCGGCATCCAGGTGACTGCCATCGGAGGTGGTGAAACGAACCTTCACAATTCCTGCTCCCGTGCCGCCGAATTGATCGCTTTCGCGGCCTCCTCGATTTCGTCCATCGTCGTGTAGCGGCCGAAACCAAGCCGGATGGAGCTTTTCGCCTGCGCTTTCGACAGGCCGATCGCCTCGAGCACATGGCTCGTGCGACCCGATCCGCTGGCGCATGCGCTTCCGGCCGAGAACATGACCTCGCGGCAGTCGCTCATCAGGCGGTTCACGTCGAGCCCGTCACGGCGGATATTCAGATTGCCGTGCCAGCGCGCCTCCGCGCTGCCGTTGAGCTCCCAACCGTCGAACAGTTCGAGCGCCCGCTTCCAGAGCTTTTCGACGTGATCGCGATCCTGTTCGAGTCGGTCCTTCGCTTCCGCCGCCGCCGCGCCCATGCCCGCGATCAGCGCGGGGCTGAGCGTGCCCGACCGGATGCCGAATTCCTGCCCGCCGCCGGTTTGCACCTCGTCGAGATCGAGCCCCTCGCGCACCCACAAGGCGCCGACACCCTTAGGGCCGTGGAACTTGTGCGCGCTGATCGCGATCATGTCCGCACCGGTCACCTCGATCTTGCCGTAGGCTTGCACTGCGTCGCAAAGATAGAGCGCTTTGTTCTCTTTCGCCTTGCGGTGCCATTCGAGCGTGGGCTGGATCGTGCCGATCTCGTTATTGACCTGCATGACGCAGACGAGCCGCGTATCGGCGGGCAGGTCCTGCTTCGTATTGCACTGGCCGTCGGCGGCCACGTTGAGGACATGGCGCTTGCCCGCGTCCTGCGCGGTATCGAGGACGGCCGCGTGTTCGATGGCGGATACCGAGACCGTGCCGCCCTTTCCGCTGCCCCGGATGGCGAGGTTGATCGCTTCCGTCGCGCCGGAAGTGAAGACGACCTTGCCGCCTGCCGGAAACAGCGCGGCGACCTGCTCGCGCGCCAGTTCGATGGCGGCTTTCGCCTGCCGTCCCATGCGGTGCGGGGAATGCGGATTGCCGAAGCCGGTGCCGCCCGGCCCGTCGAGCCAGCGCAACATGGCATCGCGCGCTTCGGGGGCAAGCGGGGTCGTAGCCTGGTAGTCGAGGTAGATCATGCCTTCGCCAACTCAAGCCATACCTCGCAGAAGCGTTCCACTTCCTCTGCTGTCGTGTTCCAGCCGAAGCTGGCGCGGATGGTGCGGTCGGCGACCTCGGGTTCGACCTGCATCGCCTGCAGGACGTGGCTAGTCTTCATAGTTCCGCTCGAACAGGCGCTGCCTTGCGAGACCGAGAGGCCCGCCATGTCGAACCGCATGACCTGCGCGCTGCCGCTCATCTTCGGCATGGCGATAGCGCGGATGTAGGCCGTGGGGCCGGAGAGCCGGTCCGACAACCATGTCCCGCCGAGTTCGCGGCATTCCTGTGCAAGCTGGTCGAGTGGCTCGAAGATCGCGGGATCGAGGTACGGGTCGCCACATGCCTCCAGCGCCGTCGCCATGCCCAGCGCGCCAGGCAGGTTCTCGGTGCCGCGACGATAGCCGCGCTCCTGCCCGCCTGCAGGTTCGAGCATGGCGAAATCCTTCACCAGCAGCGCGCCGACCCCGATAGGGCCGCCGAACTTGTGAGCGGAGATGATTGCCATGTCGCAGGGCGGCAACGGCATCTTGCCCGCACTCTGAGCGCAGTCCGCCAGCAGCAATCCGCCTGCCTCGTGGACGATACCGGCGATAGCGGCGAGGTCCTGCCGGTTGCCCGTTTCGGAATTGACCTGCTGCACTGCCACCAGCGGGTATTCGCGCTGGACCGCCTCGGCCAGAATCTCGAGATCGAGCGCACCGTTTGCCTTCACGGGCAAGCGCTCCGCATCGGACGCCGCTTTGAGGATGGCGTCATGCTCGACTGCCGACACCAGTCTCGCGCCCGCCTTGGCATGGCCCAATGCCAGCGCCGCCGCCTCGCTCGCACCGGAGGTGAAGATCACCTCGCCCTCCCAGTCGAGCGCGCGTTTCACCCGCTCGCGCGCATCCTCCAGCGCCGCCCTCGCCTTGCGCCCCTCGGCATGCGGGCTGCTGGGATTGGCCCAGAGCGCAAAGCCTTCTTCCAGCGCCGCCCGCGCTTCGGGGCGCAGGGGCGTGGTGGCGGCATGATCGAGGTAGATGCGTTCCGGAATGGGAGGATGCTCGAAATTATTGCGATTTGGACGCGAAACCCTATATAGCGCGCAACCTCGCGCAAGCCCCCAAAAGGCCTCGCGACCCGAAAATTTCCGACAGGGTAAACCTCCCCATGCCGACCGTGATCTTTCCCGGCCCCGAAGGCCGCCTCGAAGGCCGTTTCTCTCCCGCACCGCGTCCGCGCGCGCCCGTGGCGATGATCCTGCACCCGCACCCGCAGGGCGGCGGCACGATGAACGAGCAGATCACGCAGCGTCTCTACAAGACCTTCGTCAACCGCGGCTTCGCCACGCTGCGCTTCAATTTCCGCGGCGTCGGCCGCAGCCAGGGCAGCTTCGACAACGGTATAGGCGAACTGTCCGATGCCGCTGCAGCGCTTGACTGGGTGCAGCAGATCCACCCCGAAGCGCAGGTGACCTGGATCGCCGGCGTCAGCTTCGGTTCGCTCATCGGCATGCAGCTGCTCATGCGCCGCCCGGAAATCCGCGGCTGGATCAGCATCGGAGCACCGGCGAGCATGTACGATTTCTCCTTCCTCGCCCCCTGCCCGGCCAGCGGCATCTTCATCCACGGTGCGCAGGACACGGTCGTCCAGCCGGGTGCGGTGACCAAGCTGGTGGAAAAGCTGCGCACGCAGAAGCACATCACCGTGCACCATGAGGAAATCCCGCGCGCCAACCACTTCTTCGAGAACGAGCAGGAAGAGCTGATGAAGTCGGTCGACAATTATCTCGACTTCCGCCTCGATCCGGCCTGCCCGATCAAGTGACCTGACCCGCCCGGGCGCGACCCAAGTGCGCTCAGGATTGTCTTCCAAATCCTCGTTGCGACGCGCGATTCCGCGCCCTCGACCATGCACGCTTGCAATTTTTATGTTATGTTGTAACATTGCCCTATAGAGTCGCAATGGAGAGGAAAGGCCTATGGCTTACGCAGACAATCGCAAGGCATCGCCCGCAGGCATGGCCGCCGCAATCGGCGTCCAGGCCGCAATCGGCTTCGCTGTCATCACGGGACTGACCGTAACGGCAGGGATTATCGACAAGGAAGAAATGCTGACCGCCATTACGGTCAAGGCAGACCCGCCGCCCCCGGCACCGCCGCCGCCGGAACCGGACACTCGCACCACGCCCGAGGTCACGTCCTCGCCACCGCTGACCGTGCCCAAGCCCGATATCAGCCTGAGCGATTCAAAACCGCTCTTCCCGACGACGGACCAGATCCTTCCGCCGGTCCCGATCCCGCAACCGGGCCCGACGAAGCTTGCCCCGCCGGCACCCGTCCCGACCGGCTTCGATCCGGTAGGCGCGAAACCGCGCAACGATCCGGGCGCATGGCTCAGCGACCGCGACTACAAGCCCAGCTGGGCGCGCCGCGACCTGACCGGGACGGCAACCTTCAAGCTCGACATCGCCGCGACCGGCAAGGTCACCGGCTGCCAGGTCACCCGTTCTACTGGGCATTCCGAACTGGACGATGCGACCTGCGTGCTGGTCCAGAAGCGTGCGAAGTTCGAACCGGCCCGGGGTCGCTCGGGCGAGCCGGTGGCAGGTAGCTATACCGGCTCGGTGCTCTGGCAGCTGCCGGACTGATCCTCCTGCAGGAAAGCAGCGTCAGCGCGTGCCCCGTTCGACCTTGTCGAGCGGGGCTTCGCCGTCGGCGGTAGGCACGGTCCAGATCATCACATTGACCACCGCAATAACCGCCAGCACCACCATGAGTGCGGCATTTTTCATGTTCCCCGTCCGCTTCCACAGCATGTAGGCCCCGAACAGCAGCAGGGCGGCAGCAAGGACGACGAGCGAAAGGACGGTGTCGAGCATTTCGCTTTCCTAGCGCGTGCCGCCCCCCGTGCAAGCGAAGGCTTGTTGACTTGCCGCAAGGGCGTCCGCACACACTGGCCGCATGAACCAGAACAGCTTCGAACTCACCCGTCGCCAGGCCCTTGCCGGACTTGGCGCGACCACCGCCCTTACCCTTGGCGGATGCACGCTCACGCCGCGCCCCGACGGCATCGCGCAGGCCCGCGTCATCGGCGCCGAGCGCCTGCTAGAAGTCGTTGCCTACAACCTCCTCGAACACGAGCCCGAACGCGCCACGGGACTTGGCGTCGACACCGGCCGCTATGCGCATCTGCGCGGCAAGATCGAGGACCAGTCCCCCGGCGGCCAGCAGGCGCTTGCCGCCACGCTGAAGCAGGACCTGGAGCGCGTGCGCGCCTACAGCCGCGACGGGCTCGACAGCACGACGGTAACCAATCTCGATGTGGTGCAGAGCGCCTATGAGCTGGCGACCGACGGCCTTGCCCTGCCCTATGGCGACACGCCTGTCGGCAGCTGGCGCACCGCCCCTTACGTGGTGATCCAGAACGTGGGCGAATATCTCGCCATGCCGCGCTTCATGCAATCGACCCACCAGGTTGAAAATGGCGATGATGCGGATGCCTATATCGAACGGCTCGAAGCTTTTCCGGCCTCGCTCGATGGGGAACTCGCCCGCATCCAGAGCGCGCGCGCAATGGGCGTGGTGCCGCCCGACTTCCTGCTCGACAAGGCAATCCGCCAGATGGAGCAGACCTTGGCCAGCGCCGGCAAGGGTGAGCTGTTCGCCGACGATCTGCGCGCCAAGCTGAATGCCAAGGGCATGCCCGAAAGCCACGCGAACCGCGCGCTGACCCTGGAGACGGGCCCGATTGCCGAAGCCCTGTCGCGCCAGCTGGAAGAGCTGAAAGCCGAACGCCGCGTCGCTACCTCTGCGCCCGGCATCTCGGCACGGCCGCGCGGCGAGGAATTCTACGCCTGGGCGCTGCGGTCGAGCACGACCACACGGCTCGACCCCGACGAGGTGCACCGTCAGGGCCTCGAAGAACTCGAGGCCCTGCACGCCCGCATGGACCCGATCCTGCGCAAGATCGGCTATACCGAGGGCAGCGTCGGCGCGCGCATGACCGCCCTGTCCGAAGACCCGCGCTACAAGTTTGCCGATGGCGATGCCGGCCGCGTGCAGATCATGGAATTCATCGCCGAGCGGATCGACTGGATCAAGGCGCAGATGCCGCGCGCCTTCAACACGCTGGTCGATCCGAACCTTGAGGTCGTGCGCATCCCGCCGGCCGAGGAAGTCGGCGCGCCCGGCGCCTATGGCGGAGCGGGTAGCAAGGACGGCAAGATCCCGGGCCGCTTCTGGATCAACCTGAGGTCGACCGATTTGCACCGCAAGTACGACCTTGCCGATCTCACCTATCACGAGACGATCCCGGGCCACGTGTGGGAGGGTGAATATTCCAATCGCTTGCCGCTGATCCGCTCGATCCTCGCCTTCAACCCGTTCAGCGAGGGCTGGGCGCTTTATGGCGAACAGCTGGCGGACGAGCTGGGCGCTTACGAAGGCTTCGAGGTCGGCAAACTCGGCTACCTCCAGTCACTCGCATTCCGTGCCTGCCGCATGGTCGTCGACACCGGCCTCCACGCCAAGGGGTGGAGCCGCGAACAGGCCAACCGCTTCTTCGTCGAACGCAACGGCTCCAAGCCCGACGAGGTCCAGAGCGAGGTCGATCGCTATTGCAGCTGGCCGGGCCAGGCGACGGGCTACAAGCTGGGTCACAGCCGCATCGTCGCCCAGCGCGCGCGGGCACAGGCGGAACTGGGCAGCGCCTACGACCTCAAGGCCTTCAACGACGCTGTGGTCCTGGGCGGCAATGCGCCGATGGACGTGATGGAGAAGAATGTCGGCCGCTATATTGCGGCGGCATCGGCACGATAGGGATATGAAAAACCCCCGGTCCGCGATTGCTCGCCGCCGGGGGCTCTCCTCTCCAAACTCTATGTAGCGGTCAGGCGGCCGCAGGTGCCGCGTCGCGCACGCCCTGGTCGACATGGGCTGCGAAGGGCTCGAAATTGTCGACGAAGAGCTGCACCAGCTTGTGGGCGGTGCGGTCGTATTCGTCCTTGTCCGCCCAGGTCGAACGCGGGTCGAGGATCTGGCTGTCGACGCCCGGAACCGCGATCGGCACTTCGAAGCCGAAGTTCGGGTCCTTGCGGAATTCCACCTCGTTCAGCGAACCGTCGAGCGCGGCATTGAGCAGCGCACGGGTAGCCTTGATCGGCATGCGGTGGCCGGTGCCGTACTTGCCGCCGGTCCAGCCGGTATTGACCAGCCAGCACTGCGCGCCGCCTTCGGCGATGCGCTTCTTGAGCAGATTGCCGTAGACCGAGGGGTGACGCGGCATGAAGGGCGCGCCGAAACAGGTCGAGAAAGTGGCTTCCGGCTCGGTCACGCCGATTTCGGTGCCTGCGACCTTGGCAGTGTAGCCCGACAGGAAGTGGTACATCGCCTGGTCCGGCGTGAGGCGCGCGATCGGGGGTAGTACGCCGAAAGCATCGGCGGTCAGCATGATGACATTGGACGGCGGCGGGCCCATGTTTTCTGCCGAGGTGTTCGGGATCGAGGACAGCGGATAGGCGCCGCGGG
Source organism: Qipengyuania gaetbuli (assembly GCF_020171365.1). NCBI lineage: Bacteria > Pseudomonadati > Pseudomonadota > Alphaproteobacteria > Sphingomonadales > Erythrobacteraceae > Qipengyuania > Qipengyuania gaetbuli. The sequence goes on from NZ_JAIUZO010000002.1 coordinate 576,264, forward strand.
TGTTTTCCGCGAGGCTGTTGTCGTCGAGGTCGATCTCGCCGTTCTCGTCCATCACCACGTTTTCGAGGACCGTGCCCTCCATGCGGGTGGTGGCGTAGATTTCGGGCTCGGCCTCGGGGTTGAGGCGGATCATCTTGGCATAGCAGCCGCCTTCGAAGTTGAAGACCGCCGTGTCCGACCAGCCATGCTCGTCATCGCCGATCAGCGTGCGGCTGGCGTCGGCCGAGAGCGTCGTCTTGCCGGTGCCCGACAGGCCGAAGAAGACCGCGCTCTTGCCATCGGGGCCGATGTTGGCCGAGCAGTGCATCGGCATCACGCCCTTGGGCGGCAGCAGGTAGTTGAGGATGCCGAACACGCTCTTCTTCATTTCGCCGGCATATTTGGTGCCGCCGATGAGGATCAGCTTCTCTTCCAGGTTGACCGCGATCACCGTCTCGCTGCGGCAGCCGTGGCGCTCGGGATCGGCCTTGAAGCTGGGCAGGTCGATGATCGTGTATTCCGGCACGAACCCGTCGAGTTCGGCTTCGGTCGGACGCACCAGCAGGGTGCGGATGAACTGGTTGTGCCAGGCGAGCTCGTTGATGACGCGCACGTTGACGCGGTACTCCGGCTGCGAACCGCCGAACAAATCGGCCACGAACAGCTCGCCCTTGTCGGCGACGGCAGCCATGAAGTCCGCCTTGAGAGCGGCGAAATGGTCCGGCTGCATCGAGGCATTGTTGTCCCACCAGACCGTATTTTCGGTTTCGGAATTGCGGACGATGAACTTGTCTTTCGCGCTGCGGCCGGTGTGCTTGCCCGTTTCCACCACCAGCGGGCCATGCTTCGCGCGGCGACCTTCGCCGCGTTCGAGGGCCGCTGCAGTGAGTTCTTCCGAAGTCAGGTTCGAATGGATCGTGGCAGAAGTCTCGATGCCCTGCGCGGCAAGCGAGTGGGAAAGCGGAAAGGTCACTGAAATCTCCAGCGCTGGTGAGCGTTTCATGTCCGGGAATCGCTGGCGCATACGAATGCGCCGCCCTTGGACCCGCCTTTAGTCCCGCCTTTCCGCAACGTCAAACCCGCCGACCCCCATTTTCCCTTGGGCCGGGCAGAGCCTGCGTTGTCTTGCAGCGCGAAAAGCGTTACCCGACAGGACGATGGAAAACGAACCTGCCACCGGACCTTCCCCACAGGCCGACGACCGCACCGTTATCGCGCTGGTCGACGACGACAGGAACATCCTGACCACCGTATCGATCGCGCTGCAGGCGGAAGGATTCGCCACCCGCGTCTATTCCGACGGGGAGGCTGCATTGTCGGCCCTCCTTCACAACCCGCCGGACCTTGCGATCTTCGACATCAAGATGCCCAAGATGGACGGCATGGAACTGCTGCGCCGCCTGCGCGAACGCTCCTCGCTGCCGGTCATCTTCCTCACCAGCAAGGACGACGAGCAGGACGAGGAAGCCGGCTTCCAGATGGGCGCCGACGATTACATCGCCAAGCCGTTCTCGCTCCGCCTGCTGCTGGCCCGCATTCGCGCGATCCTGCGCCGCAGCGACGCACGCCGGCCGCTGCCGCTGGAACCGGGTGAAAGCCCTGTCGAGATCATCGAGCGTGGTCGCCTGCGGATGGACCCTGCACGCCATCATGTGACTTGGGACGACAGGCCGGTTTCGCTTACCGTGACCGAGTTTCTCCTGCTCGAGGCGCTCGCGCTCCATCCCGGTGTCATCAAGAGCCGCAACCAGCTGATGGACGCGGCCTATCCCGACGATGTCTTCGTCGATGACCGCACGGTGGACAGCCATATCAAGCGCATGCGGCGCAAGTTCCGCAGCGTCGATGGCACATTCTCCGCCATCGAGACGCTCTATGGCGCGGGCTACAGCTTCAGCGATGGCTGAACAGGGTAGCGTCCTCAGGGGCGACCCGAGGCTCGACAAGCTGCGCTGGTCGCGCCGCCTGTCGCTCACCAGCCGCATCCTCTTCGTCAACGTCCTGCCGCTGGTGCTGCTGGGCGGCGGGGTGCTCTATCTCGACAGCTACCGCAAGCAGCTGCTCGACGAGCGGTTCAAGCTCGCGCTGGTCGAGGCGCAGATCACGGCAGAAGCGCTTGCAGGTGCAACTGTGCAGCGACAGGAAGCGCTGCTGATCCAGATCGGCAAGGAACAGCGCCTGCGCCTGAGGGTCTACGGGCCCGACGGCAACCTCGAATCCGACAGTTTCGCCCTTGCCCCGCCCAGCTTCGACCTTCCCGAACCGGCCGAGGTCGACCAGCGCGAATTCGCGCTGCGCATGGACCGCTGGTTCGACCGGATCGTCGGCGCCCCTGCCCTGCCCGACTATATCGAACCGGAAGAGGATATGGCCTCCGCCTGGCCCGAACTGGTCCGCGCGCGCGAGGAAAGCCTGACGCAGATCGTGCTGCGCGATGCGCCCGACGGGACGCACGTCATCAATGCGGCGGCGCCCGTCGGCCTCGATGGCGACACGCTGCTGCTGACCCGCAACCCGGTGGACATCACAGAAAGCGTCCGCTCGGCGCGCACTTCGGTGGCGCTGATCGTGCTGCTGTTTCTCGCCGTGTCGACGATGCTGTCCTTCTTCCTCGCCCAGACCATCGTGCGGCCCTTGCGCGAGCTCGTGCAGGCAGCGGTCCGCGTGCGGCAGGGCCGCGACCGCGCAGTCGAGGTCCCGCGCCTGCCCGATCGCCGCGACGAGATCGGGATGCTGGCGCGCGCCATCTCCGACATGACGGGCGCTCTGCGTCACCGCATCGACGCGGTCGAAAGCTTCGCTGCCGACGTGGCGCATGAGATCAAGAACCCGCTCGCCAGCCTGCGCAGCGCGACCGAATCCCTCAGCAAGGTCGAAGACCCGACCCTGCGCGCCCAATTGCTCGATATCGCGGTGCATGACGTGCGCCGGATCGACAGGCTGGTGACCGAGATTTCCGACGCCAGCCGTATCGATGCCGAACTCTCCCGCGCCGAATTCGAGCGGGTAGACCTCGACAAGCTGGTCGCCAACATCGTCGCCAGCCGAGAAGAGCGCGGCGAGAACGAAGGGCGCAAGGTCACCGTCCTCAAATCCGACGGACCTTTCGCCGTGATGGGCGTAGGCATGCGGCTCGAACGCGTAATCGAGAACCTGCTCGACAATGCGATCTCCTTCTCGCCATCCGACGGCCTGATCGAGGTCTCACTGACGCGCCGCAACGGTTCGGTCGATCTTGCCGTGCTCGACTCCGGACCGGGAATCCCGGAAGAGAAGCGCGAGAAAGTGTTCCACCGTTTCCACTCCGACCGGCCGGAGGAAGAAGACTTCGGCAATCACTCGGGCCTAGGCCTGGCAATCGGTCGCACCATAGCAGAAGCGCATGACGGCTCGCTCCATGCAGAAGCCCGCCCCGACGGTGCGCCCGGTGCCTGCATGGTGCTGACCCTTCCGGCAGCGCGATGAGCACGACGATCGCCAATGTGACCTGCGTCGCGGTACGTGGCCGCGGCATCGTCATCGAAGGGGTACCGGGAAGCGGCAAGAGCGAACTGGCCCTCGCCCTGATCGACCGCGGCGCCATACTGGTGGGCGACGATGGAATGACGGTCGAGGTCAGCGGCGGCCAGGCCATCGCTTCCCCTCCGCCAAACATCGGGGGCAAGCTGGAGGTACGCGGCGTGGGAATAATCGACCTCCCGGCCACCTCGGCTCCGATCGGCCTCGTCCTGCGCCTCGTAGAAGACGCGCCGCGCTATCCGCTTGAAATGGACACGAGCGAGATTGCGGGTGTGGCCATTCCCTGCCTGCCCTTCGCGGCCGGGGATGCGTTGCAGGCCCTGCGCGCCGAATATGCGCTGGAAAAGCACGGCCTGCCCCTTCCGCATGAGGGCGGCAAGAATGATATGCTGGCACCATGAGCGACTCGTCCCGCCAGCGTATCCTGCTCGTCACCGGCCTGTCCGGCGCAGGCAAGACTACTGCGCTCCAGGTGCTGGAGGATCTCGGCTGGGAGGCGATCGACAATTTCCCGATTCGCCTTCTCTCGGGCCTCGTCGGGACCGACACAGACCACCCCGCACCGCTGGCCATCGGGTTCGATTCCCGCACCCGCGGCTTCGTCCCGCGCGAGATTATCGACCAGTGCAAGGCGCTGTCGGAACGAGCCGACATCGAACTCGTCACCCTCTACATCGACTGTGCAACCGCCGAGATCGAGCGACGCTATAACGAGACGCGCCGCCCGCACCCGATGGCACGCGGTCGCCCGGTTGCAGGCGGCATCGTTGCCGAGCGCGAGCTGCTCGAGCCGCTGCGGCGCTGGGCCGATATCGTCATCGACACGACCGGTTTCGCGACCAACCAGTTGCAGCAGATCGTGCGCGAACGCTTCGCCGACAGCGAAACGCGCGACATGACCGTGACCGTCTCCAGCTTCGGGTTTGCCCGCGGCATGCCGCCACTGGCCGACCTCGTCTTCGACATGCGCTTCCTCGACAATCCGCACTGGATCGATGGCTTGCGCGAACAGACCGGGCTCGACCCCGCTGTCGGCGCCCACATCGAGAACGATCCCGCCTTCGCCCCCTCCTTCGAGCGCATCGCCGATACGCTGCGCGACCTCCTGCCGCGCTATGCCGCGCAGGGCCGCAGCTACCTGAACATCGCGTTCGGCTGTACCGGCGGGAGACACAGGTCGGTCTACAGTGCGGAACGTGCCGCTCAGGTCTTGCGCGAGGCAGGATTTTCGCCCACGGTCATACACCGAAATCTGGGAAGCCGCCCCGCCGATCCGCTCGAGCGCCGCTGATTCCCTTGCCGGACAATAGTCGACAGACATACCTAAGACCTTCGGAAAGCAGCGCACGGCCAACATCGCATGATCGGCATGATCCTCGTTACACACGGCAAGCTGGCCGAGCACTTCATCGACGCGATGGAACACGTTGTGGGTCGCCAGGAAGGCGTCGCCACCATTTGCATCGGCCCCAATGACGACATGGAGCAGCGGCGCAAGGATATCGCCGATGCCATCGAAACCGTTGACGACGGCGATGGCGCGATCATCCTGACCGACCTGTTCGGCGGCACGCCCTCGAACCTCGCCATCTCGCTGCTCGACACCGGCCGGATCGAGGTTATCGCGGGTATTAACCTGCCCATGCTCATCCGCCTTGCCGGCGCGCGCAAGTCGATGAACGTCGTCGATGCGGTCCACGCCGCGCAGACCGCGGGTCGCAACTACATCACCGTGGCCAGCGAATTTCTCGGCCAGGAAATCGGCAACGCGCGGAAGGCAAGTTGAGCGAGTTCCGCAAGCAGCTCACGGTCGTCAACCAGCGCGGTCTCCACGCGCGGGCGAGCGCGAAGTTCGTCGGCGCGGTTGCAGCCGCACCGGAAGGCTGTTCGGTTCGCGTGGCCAAGGGCGGCAACGAGGCTGCCGGCGGCTCCATCCTCGGGCTGATGATGCTCGGCGCGGCCAAGGGCGACACGATCGAGATCATCGTCGCGGGCGAGAATGCCGAAGGCGTGATGGCCGAACTCTCCGCCATGGTGGAGGACGGCTTCGGGGAGCCTTGAGATGCCCGACCATCGCCGGGTGATCACCGGTTTTTCCAATCCCACTGTCAAGGCGCTGCGCGCCCTGCGCGAAAAGAAGCACCGCAAGGCGGCCGGCAAGTTCCTTGCCGAGGGCCTGCGCCTGCTGACCGATGCGCGCGAATGCGGCCATGTGCCCGAGACGCTGGTCCTTGCCAGCGCCCGCGATCCGCACCCGTTGCTCGCCGAACTGGAATTGGCGGTGGAGGCTGCGGGCGGCGAGGTGATCGAAACCTCGCCCGACATCCTCTCGAAGATTACCGGCAAGGACAATCCGCAGGCAGTTGCCGGCGTATTCGCCGAATTCGATACCTCGCTCACGTCGCTCGACCGGACCGGCGCGCACATCTGGTTGGTGGCGCAGGCGCTGCGCGATCCGGGCAACCTCGGCACCATGCTGCGCACGGGCGATGCCATCGGCGCAGGCGGCCTCATCCTGATCGACGATTGCGCGGACCCGTTCAGCGTCGAGGCGGTGCGGGCCAGCATGGGCGCGGTGTTCACCCAGAAGATCGCCCGGGCGGAATGGGCCGAGTTCGAGGCCTGGCTTCGTACCGGTTCGGGCCAGCTGGTCGCCGCAAGCCTGCGGGACGCGCAGCCCTATCGCGGGGCACCCTATTCCGCGCCATGCTTCGTCATGGTGGGCAATGAAAGCCGCGGCCTGCCCGAGGAATACGAGATGGCCTGCGACCTGCGCGTTACCATGCCGATGAAGGGCCGCGCCGACAGCCTCAACGCGGCAGTCGCAGCCGCAGTGCTCGGCTACGAGGTGCTGGCCGCCCTCGATACCGCTTCCGCTTGATCTTGCGCACAAAACTTGCTGCCTAGTCGTCCGAGAGGCGTCTAGGGAGGAAGCGTGATGGGCAACAGGGGACGGCAGGCCATGGGCACTGCGTTGGCGGCTATCGTGGCGAGCACTCTGCTGGCGGGTTGCGCAACCGGTCCCACTCTCAACGACCCTGCCGATCTCATCCTCGTCAATGCGCGGGTCTATACGCTTTCCTGGAGCGACCCGGACGGTAAGGGCAAACCCGCAGCCGACGCCCCCTATCGCGGCGGCGAATGGCATCCCGATGCCGAGGCCGTAGCGGTGGATGACGGGCGCATCGTCTTTGCAGGAGACGTGCGCAAGGCGCTGACGCTGCGCGGAGCCGAGACGCGCGTCGTGGACCTGGAAGGCGCGACCGTGCTGCCCGGCCTCGTCGATTCACACACTCACGTAGTGGAATTGGGGGCAAAGCTCGACGCCGTAGACCTGACCAGCGTGGCGACCGAGGCAGAAGCGGTCGCCCTGGTTGCCGAGCGCGCCAGATCCATCCCCAAGGGCGAATGGATCTTCGGCGCAGGCTGGGACGAAGGCGCCTGGGCGAACGATTATCCCGACAAGGGCCTGCTGAGCGCGGCTGTCCCCGACCACCCGGTGGTATTGCGCAGCCTGCACGGGTTCGCCTTGTGGGCCAACCAGGCGGCGCTCGATGCTGGCGATATCACCGCGGCCAGCCACGTGCCTGAGGGCGGTGAGATGCGGCTTGGCGCGGACGGACGGCCAAATGGCCTGTTCCTCAATCGTGCGACCACCATGCTCGATAGGGCTTTCCCGCCCACCCCGCTGGAAACCGCCAAGCGCCAGACACGCGCAGGGCTGATGCAGATGGCGCGCGACGGCTTCGTGACTGTGCACGAAGCCGGGGCAGACACGCGCTCGATGGAGACTTTCGAGGCGCTGGAAGCCGAGGGCAAGCTGCCGATCAGGGTCTATGCGATGCTCTCGCTGCGCGACGAACCATTGATGCGGCGCTGGATTGCGCGCGGGCCCGACGGCGATGCCGACAGCATGCTCGTGACGAGATCGGTGAAGGCCTATTACGATGGCGCGCTGGGATCGCGGGGCGCGCGTCTGCTGGAGGATTATTCGGACAAGCCCGGCCACCGCGGGGTGAGCGGCAGCGGCTACGGCTTCGACCGCGCGCTGAACGATGCGGCCATGCAGGCGGGCTTCCAGACCGGCATCCATGCCATCGGCGATGCGGGCAACCGCGAGGCGCTGGACATACTCGAGGCGGAATTCCGCCAGCATCCGGCAACGCAGGCCAATCGCCACCGGATCGAGCACGCGCAGGTCATTTCTCCGCAGGACATGGGGCGCTTTGCAAAGCTGGGCGTGATCGCGTCGATGGAGCCGCCGCAAGCGGTGGAAGACAAGACTTGGGCCGAAGACCGCCTCGGCCCCGAGCGTATCCTCGGCGCCTATGCCTGGCGAACCCTGCGGCGTAGCGGCGCGATGCTGACTTTCAATGCCGACAACCCGGGATCGGATCACAGCATCTTCTACGGCCTCCACGCGGCCATCACGCGGCGCGACAAGGACAGGCAACCCGAATCTGGCTGGTACGCGCAAGAGGCCGTGACCATCGAGGAAGCGATCCGCGCCTATACGATATGGTCCGCCTATGCCGCATTCCGCGAAAAAGAGACGGGCATCATCTCCCTTGGCCGCTGGGCCGATCTGACGGTGATGGACATCGATCCCTTCGCTCTCGCAAAGGACAGCCCGGGCGACATTCTGAACGGACGCATCATGATGACCGTCGTGAACGGCGAAGTGGTCTACGAGCGGTAGAGCCCGCGCCTATTCGGCGGCTTCACCCGTCCCGTCGGTCAGCAGGTCGTCGTTATTGTAGCGCGGGGTCGCTTCGACCTTCGGCACTTCCTCGATCTCGCGCTTGCCGATTTCGATGCCCTTCTCCGCAAGACGGCGCCCCGAGGACAAGACATTGCGTTCGAAACTGCCGACGAACTTGTTGTAATTGTTGACCGCGGTTTCGAGACCGCCGCCCACACGCTTCATGTGCTCTGCCGCCACGGCGAGACGGTCGTATAGTTCTGCGCCCGCCTTGCCGATTTCCATCGCTTCATTGGCGATCGTGTCCTGGCGCCAGACCTGCGCGACCGTCCGCGCGATGGCGACCAGGTTGGTGGGCGTCGCCAGCAGCACCTTGTTGCGGAAGGCGAAGTCCCAAAGTTCGGGATCGTGCTCGAGAGCAGCGGCGACGAAATGTTCGCCGGGCACGAACATCACCACATAGTCCGGCGCGTCGTCGAACTGGCTCTGGTAGCCCTTGGACCCGAGGGTCTGGACATGACCGCGCATCGATTTCGCATGGAGGTCCATGTGCCTTGCGCGTTCGCTGTCGTCGTCAGCCTCGAACGCTGCCTGGTACGCATTGAGCGAGACCTTCGCATCGATCACCAGCTTCTTCTGGCCCGGCACGTTGACGATGGCATCGGGCCGCAGGCGCCCGCTTTCGGTATCGACCGACTGTTCGAGGATGAAATCGGTGTGCTCCGACAGGCCGCACTGCTCGAGCACGTTCTGCAGCGCCCTTTCCCCCCAGCGGCCACGCGCCTTGGGAGCATTGGTCAGGCTGTTGCCGAGCCGCTGTGCTTCCTTGCGCACCTCTTCTTGCGACAGGCGCATACCTTCGATTTGCTGGTGCAGCCGCGAGAAGGCATCGGCACGCTGGCGTTCAAGCGATCCGACTTGCTCTTCGTATTTCTGCAGGCGTTCGGTCACCGGTTGCAGGAGCGAGGCGACCGCTTCCTTGTGCTTGACCTCTGCCTCGCCAAGCCGGGTGGATGCCTCACTGCTGAACCGTTCCCGCGCCGCTTCGAGCACCTTGGCACCGGTATTCTCGAATTCCTTGAGCAGGTTTGCACGCGATTCTTCCAGCAGGCGCTTCTGCTCTTCGAAAGCGGCGCGTTCCGCCTTGAGCCCAGAGGCTTCCTCGCGCGCAGCATCCAGCTTCATAGCCAGATCATCTGCCCGCGCCGCCCGTTCCGACATGGTCGCCAGTTCGGGCACCATACGCGCGAGCTTTTCTTCAGCCGCCTTGGCCTCACCCTCTGCCTCCCCATGACGTGCCTTCCAGTCGGCAACGGGGCGCGAGCCGATGAACCAGCCAAGCGCACCCCCGATGACGAGGGCAGCGAAAATCAGGATGATAGCAGTCGTGTCCATCCCGCCACCTTATGCGGAACGGAGAGGGAACGCCAGAGGCGTTCGCGCAATTTCAACCGAATTGGAAGCTTACGCCGCTTCGCGCAGTTTCTTCAACTTCTTCAGCGCCATGTTGCGCTTGAGGCGCGAGAGGTGGTCGATGAAGAGGATGCCTTCGAGGTGGTCCATCTCGTGCTGGATGCAGGTGGCCATGAGGCCCTCCATCTCTTCCTCGTGCACGTTTCCTTCGAGGTCCTGGTAGCGCACGCGGCAGGTCGCCGGGCGATCGACATCGGCGAAGATGTCGGGGACCGAGAGGCAGCCTTCCTGGTAGGTCGCCAGCTCGTCCGCCGGATCGAGGATTTCGGGGTTCACGAAGACCCGCGGTTCCTTCTTCGTCGGATAATGGTGGTGATGGTGGCCGCCGTGATTGCACTCTTCCGGCTCCGCATCGGTATCTTCCGGCTGGAGATCGATGACGAGCAAACGCTTGGGCACGCCGACCTGGATCGCGGCGAGGCCAATGCCGGGTGCGGCATACATGGTTTCGAACATGTCTTCGACAAGCGTCTTCAACTCTTCGTCGAACTCGGTGACGGGTTCGGACACGACCTTGAGCCGGGGATCCGGCACTTCGAGGATTTCACGGATAGCCATGCGGGGTCAGATAGGCGCTGAATGCAACCAATTCAATTAAATTGGATCGGTCAGACTGATCGCCTCACCCCAGCGGCCTGCGTGCGCGGAGCGCCTGTGCGAGCGTGCCTTCATCGAGGTAGTCTAGTTCCCCGCCGACCGGCAGGCCGTGGGCCAGCTGTGTGATGCGGACGGGGAAGTCTTCCAGCCGCTCGGCAAGGTAGTGTGCGGTGGTCTGGCCTTCGAGCGTGGCGTTCATCGCGAGCACGACCTCGTCCACCCCGCCAGCCTCCACGCGGGCGAGCAGGCTCGCGATGTTGAGGTCTTCTGGCCGGATGCCGTCCAAGGCCGACAGTTTGCCGCCAAGCACGTGGTACTTGCCGGTGAAGAGTTTCGCACGGTCGAGCGCCCAGAGGTCCGCCACGTCCTCCACCACGCAGAGCGATTTCGTGTCGCGGCGCGGATCGGCGCAGATGCCACAGGGGTTGCGGGTGTCGACGTTGCCGCAGGTCTCGCACTCGACCAGCGCCTCGCCCACCGTCGCCAGCGCCTCCAGCAGGGCAGGGAGCGCGCTTTCGCGGCGCTTGACGAGCCAGAGCACGGCACGCCGCGCGCTGCGCGGGCCGAGGCCCGGCAGCCGGGCCAGCGCGGAGGCCAGCGTCTCGATCTCTTGCGATGCCATGGAGTGACAGATAGGGGCGCGGGCACAGCAGAGAAAGACCACAAGGCCCGTCATGCGCATAATCTTCATGGGTAGCCCGGAATTCGCGGTGCCGACGCTGCAGGCGCTGGTCGATGCCGCGCACGAGGTGGTCTGCGTCTACACCCAGCCGCCGCGCCCGGGTGGCCGCCGCGGCAAGGAACTCACGCAAACGGCGGTGCACCAGCTGGCCGAGCGACTGGGCATCGAGGTGCGCCACCCCGTCTCGCTCAAATCGACCGAGGAGCAGGTGAAATTCGCTGCGCTGGGCGCCGATGTGGCGGTAGTCGCGGCTTATGGCCTGATCCTGCCGCAAGCGGTCCTCGACGCACCGAAGCACGGCTGTCTCAACGTCCACGCCTCGATCCTGCCGCACTGGCGCGGGGCGGCGCCGATCCACCGTTCGATCATGGCGGGCGACGAGGTGACCGGCGTCACCATAATGCAGATGGAAGCGGGCCTCGATACCGGTCCGATGCTCGCGACGGTTCGCACGCCGGTCGATGACAAGACCACCGGCGAACTGACCGAGGAACTGGCGGAACTGGGCGCGCAGCTGATGGTCGGCACGCTGATCGATCTCGACGCGCTGCACCCGGTCGAACAGGACCATGAAGCGGCGACTTACGCAAAGAAGATCGACAAAGCCGAAGCACGGATCGATTTCGCGCGATCGGCCGCAGAAGTGGTCCGGCAGGTCCATGGGCTCTCGCCCTTCCCCGGCGCCTGGTTCGACCTCGACGGGGTGCGCGTGAAGCTGCTGCGCGCGGAGGTGGCCGAAGGTTCGGGCAAGCCCGGCGAAGTGCTGGACGATACCCTCGCCATCGCTTGCGAGTCAGGCGCCATCCGTCCGATCGAATTGCAGAAGGCCGGCAAGCCGCGCATGGACCTCGACACCTTCCTGCGCGGCAATCCGGTCGCGAAAGGCACGATCCTTTCGTGACCCGCTTCGCTCTCACTCTCGAATTCGACGGCACGCCGTTCTTCGGCCTGCAACGCCAGCCGCACGGGCCGAGCGTGCAGCAATCGGTCGAGGATGCGGCGCAGCGTATCACAGGCGAGGAGGTGAAGTTGGCCAGCGCGGGGCGGACCGATACCGGCGTCCACGCGCTCGCCATGCGCAGCCATATCGATATCGAGAAGGACATCGAGCCCTTCCGCCTCATGGAGGCGCTCAACGCACAGCTGCGGCCCGATCCGATCGCGGTGATGGATTGCGAGGTCGTGCCCGACGATTGGCACGCACGCTTTTCCTGTGTCGGGCGCAGCTACGTGTACCGCATCGCGAACCGCCGTGCGCCGTTGACGCTGGAGCGAGACCGCGCCTGGCAGGTACCCCAGCCGCTCGACGCTGCCGCCATGCATGAAGCGGCGCAGGCGCTGGTCGGCCATCACGATTTCACCACTTTCAGATCGGTACAGTGCCAGTCGGCCAGCCCCGTGAAGACGCTCGACCGGCTCGATGTGGAGCGCGATGGCGAGCACGTGCTGATCCATGCATCAGCGCGCAGTTTCCTGCATCACCAAGTGCGTTCGATGGTCGGCTGCTTGGCGCTGGTCGGGATGGGCCGCTGGGAAGTCGGCCGCGTGAAGCAGGCGCTGGAAGCGCGCGACCGGCAGGAACTGGGCCTCAACGCCCCGCCGCACGGGCTCTATTTCGTCGAGGCGATCTACCCCGACGAGACCTGACGTAACGTCACCCTAGCCAAGCCGCGACGAGGGGCCTAGCGATGGCCGCACACGGACGGGACAGGTTTGGGAGACATGACATGACCACCACCGGTAAGCAGCTTTTCACTACCCTTGCGGCAGACGGCACGCTGACCGTCGAAATCGCCGATGCGACCTTCCCCGACCCGACCGGCAACCAGGTCCTGGTGCGCATGGAAGCGGCGCCGATCAACCCGTCCGACCTCGCGATCCTGACCGGCGCGGCGGATTTCGAGAACGCCGAATATTCTCCCGGCAAGGTCGTCGCCAAGATGCCCGAACCCTTCAATTCGGGTCAGAAGGCGCGCCACGGCCAGCGCCTGCCCGCAGGCAATGAAGGTGCAGGCACCGTCATTGCCACGGGCGACAGCGACATGGCCAAGGCGCTGATGGGCCAGCGTGTCGCCTGCGTTCCCGGCAATGCCTTCAGCCAGTACGCTATTGCGGATGCTGCCATGTGCCTCCCGCTCGGCGACCACAGTTCGGAAGCGGGCGCATCCAGCTTCGTCAATCCGATGACTGCACTGGGCTTCGTCGAGAATGCGAAGATGGATGGCCAGAAGGCGATCCTCCACACGGTGGGCGCATCGAACCTCGGCCAGATGCTCAACCGTATCTGTCTCGAGGACGGAATGGGCCTCGTGAATATCGTGCGCAAGGACGACCAGGCAGAACTGCTCAAGTCGCAGGGCGCCACGCACGTGGTCAATTCCTCCGACGACGACTTCATGGCCAAGCTCAAGGCTGCAATCGACGAAACCGATGCCTTCTACGGCTTCGATCCGATCGGCGGGGGCCAGATGGTCGACACCTGCTTCAAGGCGATGGAACAGGTCGCCGTGTCGAAGATGACCGAATATTCGCGCTACGGTTCGAACCAGGCGAAGCGCATGTTCATCTATGGCCGCCTCGACTTCGGTCCGACCATCCTGACACCTGCCTACGGGTTCGGCTGGACGCTGTCGGGCTGGCTGCTGACCCCGTTCCTGCAGACCGCTGGCATGGAAACGGTGATGCGGATGCGCAAGCGCGTGCTCGACAACCTGACGACCACCTTTGCCAGCAGCTACAAGACGAAGGTCGACCTCGAAGGCATGCTGACGAAGGACGCGATCCTCGACTACCGCCAGATGAAGACGGGCGAGAAGTATCTCGTCACCCCCAACGGCTGAGGCCTAGCGCCCGTCGAAGGCCTGCTGGATGGCGGCGGGATCGCTGGTCCCGCTTGCCAGCAGCAATTGCAGCAGAATCCGTGCCTTCTGCGGGTTGAGCGCGCGGGCAGCTACAAAGCGGTTGGCTTCGTCCTCGCCCTCGCGGTCGACGAGCCCTTCGTCGACACGGCTCGACCGGACGAGGGCAATGCCGCTGCCTGCCAGCCGCGCGAGTTCGCGCCTTACGGTTTCGGGCATGTTCCCCTCGCCCACGCCTGCCACCACGATGCCGCGCGTTGCCTCGCCCACCAGCCTCAGCGCCTCGTCCGCGCGCATGCCGGCGTGAACGAACAGGATCGGCACTTCGGGCAGGTCGCCGCACCATGCGAACGGCGCTTCGCCGCCCTGCCGCCAGGGCGCACCGAACCATTCGAGCGTCGCAGGGGTGACGAAACCGATTGATTCGCGAGGGAAACCACGGAAGGCATCGGTGCCGCGCGTCCGTACCTTGCGCACGTCGCGCGCGGCGAAGACACGGTCGCCCATCACCACGAGCACACCGCGCCCCGACGCATCGCCATCGCTGGCTACGCGCACGGCATTGGCGAAATTGCGCAGACCATCATAGCCGACCGCATCGGCAGGCCGCATTGCTCCCACCACCACCACCGGCTTGGTCGCGGGCAGGGTAAGGTCGAGCAGGAAGGCGGTTTCCTCGAGCGTGTCGGTGCCGTGCGTGACGACGACGCCATCGCAATCGTCACGGCCCAGCGCCTCCAGAATAGCCGCGTGCAGCGGGTTCCAGACCTCGGGCCCGATTTCCGCCGAATCGATATTGGCGATCTGTTGGCCGGACAATTCCGCTGCCAGCCCCAGCCCGCCGACCTTTTCGAGATAGTCCTCGATCCCGATTTCACCCGCACGATAGTCCTGCGCGATGGCGGAACCCGCGATCCCGGCGATGGTGCCCCCGGTGGCAAGCACGGTCAGTCTGGTGGTCATGGGCGGGAGGGATAGCGCCAAGGCGTCACTCGGTCACGCCTTCTTGGCCGGGCGAACAGGCCGAGCGCAGGAAGTTTTCCGATTATAACAAATGACAATGCGGGCTGTCTGCTTTGTGCGTATGAATTACTGAAAAGAACAGAAAGCTAACATCCGTCAATAGACCGCAAACTTCCGACTTGGTTAATCAGCCCCGCAATGGACGCGATAAGAGGTGACATCAGGTCTTCCCCGTTCCCGCTGACCGGCGACTTCCTCGCCGGGCGCCTGCGGGACCAGCTCGACCGGGACGACCTGCAATATATCGAAGACCTGATCGAGACCGTGCAGGATCACGGGGATGGCGCGCGCCTGCTTGAAAGGGGCACGGTCACCGACCGCAGCACCATGCTGATCGAAGGCTTCGTCTTCCGCACGATCGAAAGCGGGGACCGGCGCTACATCGTGGGCGTGCAGGTGCCGGGCGATTTCGTCGATCTGCACGGCTTTGCGCTGAAGCGGCTGGACCATTCGATCGTCGCTGCCGGACCGGTCAAGGTCGGCACGGTCAGCCACGGCAGCCTGCGCAAGGTCATGCACGAGAGGCCCAATGTCGCGCGCGCCATGTGGTTCGGGACGCTGCTCGACGCGGCCATCCATCGCAAGTGGATCCAGATCCTCGAACAGCTCGACGCGCCCAAGCGGATTGCCCACCTCTATGCCGAATTGCAGACCCGCCTCGAAATGGTTGGGCGCGATGCCCCGCGCGCATTGCGTACGCCATTCACCCAGCTCGACCTTGCCGACATGTGCGGGGTGAGCGCAATCCACGCCAACCGCGCGGTCGGCAAGCTGCGCGATCTCGGCATCGGGGAAATCCGCCGCGGCGACCTGTTCTGCGAAGATTGGGACCGCCTGCGCCGCTATGCGCGCTTCGATCCCGACTATCTCTATGGCGACGGATCGTTGAAGCTGGACAAGGGCTGGTACTGATCGGCGCGCTTGACGCTGCCGCAAAGCGCGCTACATGCCCGCTTCTCCCGCAAGGGGGCGCTTAGCTCAGTTGGTAGAGCATCTCGTTTACACCGAGAGGGTCGGCGGTTCGAGCCCGTCAGCGCCCACCATCCCCCTCAAGCAAGCCACAGGCGCAGGGCGTAGGCCACGGCCCCCAGCACCGTCACGCTTGTGATCCAGATCAGCACCATCCAGCCCAGCCGCTGCCACAGCGGGCGGGCTTGCGCATCCTGCGATCCGGACAGCGGGTCGAAGGCCATCAGTGATAACCTTCCGTCCCGACCTTGCCGCGAAACACCCAGTAGGCCCAGGCCGTGTAGGCGAGGATCAGCGGCATGGTGATGGCAACGCCTACCAGCATGAAGGTCTGGCTCCGCTGAGGCGCGGCAGCATCCCAGATGGACACGTCGGGCGGCACGACATTGGGCCAGATCGTCAGGCCGAGGCCCGCCATGCCGAGCAGGAACAGCGCGATGCTGAGCCAGAAAGGCAGGCTCTGCCCATCCCCGCCCAGCGAGCGCAGCAGCTGAACGGCCAGTCCCAGCGTGACCAGCGGCACCCACGCGGTGAGGTAGACTTCGGGGGCGGACAGCCAGCGCGCCGCATATTCGGGATCGAGCGCGAGGTTGTAGGCGCTCACTGCACCCATCAGGGCGAGCGTGCCCAGCGCCGCGCGCTTGGCCAGCCTGCGCGCATGGGCCTGCGCCTTGCCCTCCAGCTTCCAGATCAGCCAGGTCGCGCCGAGCAGCGCATAACCAACCACGGTCCCGAGGCCGGTCAGCAAGGTATAGGGCGTCAGCCAGTCCCACCAGCTGCCTGCATAGGCGCGGTCCTGCACCTCTATCCCCTGCAGCAGCGCGCCCAGGATCATGCCCTGCGCCATGGCCGCGACGAAGGACCCGGCGGTGAAGCTGAAGTCCCAGAACCTTTCGTGCGCCTTGTCGCGCCAGCGGAATTCGAACGCTACCCCGCGAAAGACGAGGCCCAGCAACATGGCAATGACCAGAGGGTAGGTCGCGGGCAGGATGATGGCATAGGCCAGCGGGAACGCGGCAAAGAGCCCGCCCCCGCCCAGCACCAGCCAGGTCTCGTTACCATCCCACACCGGCGCGATGGAATTCATCGCCTGGTCGCGTTCCTGCCCCGGCTCGAATGTCGGGAAGAGCACGCCGATGCCGAGGTCGAAACCGTCCATCACGACATAGGCGAAGACGGCAAAGGCGATGATGAACGCCCAGATGACCGTCAGGTCGACATCAACACCCATCGGTCGCCTCCTCCTTGCCTGCGGGAAGGACATCCGGGTCGCGGCCCGGGTTCTGCGTTGGCCCCGGCGTAATGCCGGCGGTCCTGACCGGGCCCTTTTCGGTGCGTTTCACGCCCTTCTCACCGGTGTGCGGGGACTGGCTCATCAGGCGTAATATGTACCACGTACCCACGCCGAAGACCGCGAAGTAGACGATCACGAACGCGATAAGCGAGGTCGCGACGGCCGGCGCGTCGAGCGGGCTGGCGCTGTCGGCGGTGCGCAGCACGCCATAGATCGTCCAGGGCTGGCGGCCGACCTCGGTCGTTATCCAGCCCGCAATCACCGCGACGAAGCCCGACGGCCCCATCACGATCGCAGCGCGGTGTAGCCAACTCCAGTCGTAAAGCTTGCCGCGCATTCGTGCGAGCAGGCTCCACGCGCCGATGCCCAGCATCAGGAAACCGATCCCGACCATCACGCGGAAAGCCCAGAACACGGGGAAGACGGGCGGCTGGTCCTCGTCCGCAATCGTGTCGAGCCCGTCGAGCGGGGCGTCGAGTTCGTGCTTGAGGATCAGGCTCGAAAGCTTGGGAATGCCGAAGGCGTAGTCCAGCCGCTGCTCTTCGTCATTGGGTATGCCGAACAGGTAGAGCGGGGCCCCGTCCGGATGGCTTTCGTAATGCCCCTCCATCGCCATGACCTTGGCAGGCTGGTGCTCCAGCGTGTTGAGGCCGTGCATGTCGCCGGCAAAAATCTGCACCGGTGCGACCAGCGCGGCCATCCACATAGCCATCGAGAACATCTTGCGTGCGTGCTGGTTGGCGCTGTCCTTCAGCAGGTGCCAAGCCCCGACCCCGCCGACCACGAATGCGGTTGTCAGATAGGCGGCAATCACCGTGTGGACGAGGCGGTAGGGGAAGCTGGGATTGAAGACGATTTCGAACCAGCTCGCCTCGGGCAGGAACTGGCCGTTCGCGCCTTCGACGAAACCAACCGGGGTCTGCATCCAGCTGTTCACTGACAGGATCCAGAAGGCCGAGATAAAGGTGCCCACGGCAACCATAAGTGTCGCGGTAAAGTGCAGCCCCTTGCCGACGCGGTTCATGCCGAACAGCATCACGCCGAGGAACCCCGCCTCGAGGAAGAAGGCGGTCAGCACCTCGTAGGCCATGAGCGGCCCGATCACCGGCCCCGCCTTGTCGGAGAACGCCGACCAGTTGGTCCCGAACTGGTAGCTCATGACGATGCCCGACACGACGCCCATGGCAAAGGCGATGGCGAAGATCTTGAGCCAGTACTTGAACAGGTCCTGGTAGACCTGCTTGCCGGTCTTCAGCCAGAGCCCTTCGAGCACCGCGAGGTAGCTCGCCAGCCCGATCGAGAATGCGGGGAAAATGAAGTGGAAGCTCACCGTGAAGGCGAACTGTATCCGGGCGAGCATCAGCGCATCGGCGTTCTCGAACATGATCACCCTATACAGTCACGCCGGCGGCAGTGGGATGAAAGCAATGCACCCGATGGTGCGCGCGGTGCATCACGGCCCGGGCGCAATCAGCCCAGCTTGCCCGGCTTGACCAGCCATTCGCGGCCCTTGAGCATTGCCTCCCAATAGACCTTGGGCAGGATGTCGGCCTTGAGCGTCCACGCGCGCCGGGTCGGCTTGCGCCCGTCGAGCATCCAGTCGGGGAAGCTCGGCAGCAATTTGCCGCCATAGCCGAATTCCGCGAGCACGATCTTGCCGTGCTCCACCGTCAGCGGGCAGCTGCCATAACCGTCATAAAGCGCAGGCAGGGGCTTATCGAGAATGGCCGCGATCAGGTTCTCCGCCACGATCGGCGCCTGCTTACGCGCGGCGGCGGCGGTCTTGGCATTGGGCGTATTGGTGCAATCACCCAGCCCGAAGACATTTTCGAATTTGGTGTGGCGCAAGGTCGCCGGATCGACATCGACCCAGCCGCCGTCTCCTGCGAGCGGGCTGGCCTTGATGAAATCGGGCGCGGTCTGCGGCGGCACGACGTGGATCATGTCGAAATCGACCGTCTTGGTGCCGCTTTCGGTGGCGAAAGTCGCGGTCCTGGCGCCGCCGTCGACGGCAGTCAGCCGCTCGTTGAGGTCGAGCGTGATGCCATAGCGTTCGACATATTCCATCAGCGCGGGGACGTAATCGGCAACTCCGAACAGCACGCCTCCGGCATTGTGGAAGTGCACGTCCATGTCCTTCAGGCAACCCCGCCGCTCCCATTCGGAGCAGGACAGGTACATGGCCTTTTGCGGCGCGCCTGCACATTTGATCGGCATGGGCGGCTGGGTGAACAGCGCCCTGCCCGACCGCGTGCGCTGGACGAGGTCCCAGGTGTAGGGCGCAAGGTCGTAGCGATAATTCGAGGTAACGCCGTTGCGGCCGAGAGTATCGCTCAGCCCCTCGATACCGTCCCAGTCGAGCTTCAGCCCGGCTGCTACCACGAGGAAGATGTAGCCGACCCGGCTTCCGTCCTCGAGCACGACCTCGTTCTTGTGCGGCTCGAAAGCTGTCGCCGCCTGCGAGATCCACGAGACATAGTCGGGCATGACGGCCGCCATGTCGCGCACGGTCTGCGGCGCCTTGAAGATGCCGCCGCCGACCATGGTCCAGCCGGGCTGGTAGTAGTGCTTAGCCGAAGGCTCGATGATGGCGATGCGCAGGCTCGGCTCGCGCTTGTGCAGCGATGCTGCCGTGGCGATTCCCGAAGAGCCGCCACCCACGATGACGACTTCGAATTCGGCTTTGCTTCCTGCCACCGGCCTTCTCCCTGCTATATTAGATAATCCTTATGTATTGGGGCAAGCCTTTGTGCAAGAGGCAAATCAGGGCCTTGCGACTTCCTCGATCGCGCCCCGTGCCTCTTCGCTCGACCAGTCGTAATCGCCGCGCACGCGCCAGACTTCGATGCCCGATGCATCGTATAGCACAGTGGTGGGCAGCGGGGTGTTGTCGTAATGGAAACCCAGCTCGGCGTCGGGGTCCATCCAGGGCTCCAGATAGCCGAACTCGTTTTCCGCAAAGAAAGCGGCGACCTTTTCCTGGCCGTTCAGGTCCTGGCTGACCGTGATGACCTGCAACTGCTCGTCATAGTCGGCGGCCAGCTGGTCCAGCAGCGGCATCTCCTTCTTGCAGGGCGCACACCAGGTGGCCCAGAGATTGAGCAGCACCGGCCGGCCCTGCAGGGCGCCGAGGTTGAGCACGCGGCCATCGAGATCGCGGACATTGGAGGCAGGCATCAGATCGCCTGCATTGCTCCGGTCGATTTCGCCTGTTGCCTGCGCCGAAGCACCGCTTTCTTGCACCGGCTCCGGCTCGCTCCTATCGCAGGCGGAAACGGCAAGACCCAAGGTGACGAGCAGCGTGAGCGAAAAGCGGGACAATCAAGGCTCCAATTCGATGTGGGGCGGCAGGTTCGCCGAAGGACCTAGCGCGATCATGCGCGAAATCAACGCCTCCATTCCCTTCGACAAGGCGCTCTGGCGCGAAGATATCTCGGGCAGTCTCGCCCATGTGGCGATGCTGGCGAAGCAGGGCATCGTCAGCGAGGCGGATGCGGACGCCATCACCAGGGGCCTCAACCAGATCGCCGAGGAATATGCCCGCGACGGCGTGCCCGAGAACTGGGATCTCGAGGACATCCACATGACTGTGGAATCGCGCCTCACCGAAATCGTCGGCCCTGCTGCCGGACGCCTTCACACAGCACGCAGCCGCAACGACCAGGTGGCGACCGACTTCCGCATGTGGGTGCGCGAGGCAACGCGCCGTGCGATCGGCGGGATCGACACGGTGCTGGCCGCGCTGGTGGGGCGGGCGGACGAGCACGCCGGCAGCATCATGCCCGGCTTCACCCACCTCCAGACCGCGCAGCCGGTGACGCTGGGCCATCACCTGCTCGCCTATTTCGAGATGCTGATGCGCGACCGCTCGCGCTTTGCCGACGCGCTGGCGCGGATGGACGAATGCCCGCTCGGCTCGGCCGCGCTAGCTGGAACCGGCTTCGATCTCGACCGCGAAATGACTGCCAGCGCGCTTGGCTTTGCACGCCCGACGCGCAACAGCCTCGATGCCGTGTCGGACCGCGATTTCGCGCTCGATTACCTGATGGCGGCCAGCCAGTGCTCGCTCCACCTCTCGCGCCTCGCGGAAGAATTCATCATCTGGGCAAGCCAGCCCTTCGGCTTCGTCAAGCTGCCCGATACGCTGTCGACCGGCAGCAGCATCATGCCGCAAAAGCGCAATCCCGACGCGGCAGAGCTGGTGCGAGGTCACGCAGGCCGCGTGATCGGATGCGCGACCAGCCTGATGATCACCATGAAGGGTCTCCCGCTCGCCTATTCGAAGGACATGCAGGACGACAAGCCGCCGGTGTTCGAGGCGGCGGGACTGCTCGATCTCAGCCTTGCCGCCATGGCCGGCATGGTCGCCGACAGCGGGTTCGACACTGCGAGGATGCGCAAGGCGGCAGAGGCCGGTCACGCCACCGCGACCGATCTTGCCGACTGGCTGGTGCGGCAGGCGGACATACCCTTCCGCGAGGCGCATCACATCACGGGCGCGGCCGTGAGGCTGGCCGACCAGAAGGGCGTCGCTCTCGATGGGCTGACCATTGCGGACCTCAAGGCCATCGACGAGCGGATCGACGAGCGGGTGTTCGATGCGCTGTCGGTCGATGCCTCGGTCGCCGCGCGCGCTTCCTATGGCGGGACCGCGCCGGTCAGGGTAAGGGAACAAGTCGAAGAGGCCCGCAGGCGGCTGGAGAACATCTGATGCGCACCATTGCCCTTGTCACCGCCCTGCTTCTGCTCGGAGCCTGCGGCCAGAAGGCGCAGCTGAAGCCGCTCGAAGGCAATGCCCTCCCGCCCGCTCCGTTCGGGTCCGAAGTCCGCCCCGATGCGGACGATCTGCTCGAGCTGAAGCCGCAGGCCGCCCCCGAACGCAGCGTTGAACTGCGCACCCGTTCTGAAGAGCGCGAGGACGATCCCTTCGACCTGCCTCCCGAATAGGTTGCGCCCCGGCAAGCAAGCCTTGCTCGACTCGGCCGCGCGGCTTGTGCAGATGCGCTGACCATGGACCACTTCCAGCTTCGTGACGGCGTCCTGCACGCCGAAGACGTGCCGCTTCCGCTCATTGCCGAACAGGTCGGCACGCCCGTCTATGTCTATTCGCGTGCCACGCTCGAACGACACGCGCGCGTGTTCCGCGATGCGCTGTCCGGTGTCGAGAACCCGCACATCGCCTTCGCGGTCAAATCCAATCCCAACCTCGCCGTGCTGCGCGTGCTCGCCAACATGGGATACGGCGCCGATGTCGTGTCGGGCGGCGAACTGACGCGCGCGCTGAAGGCCGGGATGAAGCCGGAAGACATCGTGTTCTCTGGCGTCGGCAAGACCCACGCCGAACTGCTCCAGGGCCTCGAGGAAGGCATCGGCCAGTTCAACATCGAGAGCGAGGAAGAAGGCTACGAACTCGCCGCCATTGCGGCGCGGCACGGCAAGCGCGCGGCCTGCGCCTTGCGGGTGAACCCGGACGTGGATGCGCGCACGCACGAGAAGATCTCGACCGGCAAGCGCGAGAACAAGTTCGGCGTCCCGCTCGACCGGGCAGCCGATATCTATGCGCGCCTGGCACAGGAAGAAGGCCTCGATATGCGCGGCGTGGCCGTGCACATCGGCAGCCAGCTTGCCGACCTCGAGCCGCTGGAAACTGCATTTGGCAAGGTCGGCGCCCTTATCGCCGAATTGCGCGGCCAGGCTTGCACCGTGACCCATGCCGATCTCGGCGGTGGTCTCGGCGTGCCGTACAAGGCGGGCGAGGAACTGCCCTCCCCGGCGGAATATGGCGAGATGGTCGCGCGCGTGACCAAAGGCTGGGGCGTCCAGCTGATGTTCGAACCGGGCCGCGTCATCGCGGGCAATGCCGGCATCCTGCTGACCCGGGTAATCCGCTCCAAGCGAAGCGGCAACGGCCCACCCTTCGTGGTGGTCGATGCGGCCATGAACGACCTCGCACGTCCGGCAATGTACGGCGCATGGCACGATTTCGACGCGGTGGAGCCGACCGGCGACCGGATGACCGCGCATATCGTCGGCCCTATCTGCGAGACGGGCGATACCTTCGCCATGGACCGCGAATGCGATGCGCTGGTCGCAGGCGACCTTGCCGTGTTCCGCACCGCCGGCGCCTATGGCGCGACCATGGCCTCGTCCTACAATTCGCGTGGCTTCGTGGCCGAAGTGCTGGTGGATGGCGACAAATTCGCTGTCGTGGCCGATCGCATCGCCGCCAGCGCGATCATGGATGCCGAGCGCGTGCCGGAGTGGCTCGCCTGATGCTGCATTCGCTGCCCCTGTTCCACCGGATCGCGGGGCAGCGGGTGGTGGTCGTGGGCAACGGCGACATGGCCGATGCGAAGGCGAGGCTCGTGGAACGGGCGGGCGGCATTCCTTGCGGGGAAACCGAAGCGCATCACGCACGCCTCGCTTTCGTGGCGCTGGAGGACGAGCGCGCGGCTGAGGCAGCAGCCCTGCGGCTGAAGCGGGCGGGCCTGCTCGTGAACGTCGCCGACCGCCCGGACCTGTGCGATTTCACCCTGCCGAGCGTGCTTGAGCGCGGCGACGTGCTCGTGGCGGTGAGCACCGGCGGCGCATCGGCGGGTCTTGCCAAGCACTTGCGGCTGCGGCTCGAGCGCTTGCTGCCCCAATCGCTGGGACCGTTGGCCGCGGCTCTCTCCACGGCCCGCGACCGCATCCGCGACCGGTTTCCCCGTAGTGACGACAGGCGCCGGGCAATCGATGCCGCGCTCTCGCAAGGCGGCCCGCTCGACCCGATGGCGGAAGGCAGCGATACAAGGCTCGACCAATGGCTCGAAAGCGGAGAGACGCCGGAACCCCGTGCCGTGCTGGAAATCATTCTGACGAGTGACGATCCCGAAGACCTGACCTTGCGACAGGCGCGCGCGCTGGGTGAGGCCGACACGGTGATGCACGATGCGGGCGTCGCCGAAGCCATTCTCGTGCGGGCACGCGCCGATGCGGCAAGAGTGCTCTTGCCAGCAGACCCGCCGCCTGAAGGGCGGACGGTCGTCCTGAGGAAAGGCTAGAGCGCCGCTGCCAATGGCGCCGCAACAGCGGCCCGGGTCTCCGCGAAGTAACGGGCCATCGCGTCCGCCGTGTCGTCCGACAACGCAATGTGGGCCCGGCGGCGGTCCATATGGTCGGGAATGCGCAGCAAAAGCCCCATCTCCACCATCTGCGAAATCCAGCGCAGGGCGGTGGTCGCCGGAACGCCGGCAGCAATACAGAGCGAAGTGACCGAAACCCGTTTCCGCTCCGCCCGCGCGGCAGCAAGGTCGAGCAGGATGTCCCAGGCGGGATCAGCGAAAAGTTCGGGATCGAAAAAGCGCGCCCGTGCCTGCCGGTTGCGGATGACCGCACGGATGACCGAGGCATCGGGCAAGGCCGGACGCGGCGATGCACCGCCATGCGCGACATATTCGTCTCCGGCTGCGCGCCACGCATCGGCAGCCGCTTCCAGCCGAAAGGCACCACCGCCTGCCCGCTGCCCGGGCGAAAGCCGTTCGAGCCGTTCGGCCATCTTGCCGACCTGCTCTGTCAGCCTGAGCAGCATCAGGCGATCTTCTTCGGCCAATTCGCGCAGGCGAAGGTTCGGGACGTGGGCGAGCACCCGGCCGATCGCGACGATACGTTCCGCCCGGCCCGGGTCCACCAGGATTTGCGCGCCCGACATGGCGAAGCAGCCGAACACGGTGTCGAGCGCGTCCATGCCGGTCGACACGACCAGTTGCGCACCGGATTTGCCCGCGCGCATATCGAGCCGCGAAAGAAGCGCCATCACGCCGCCATCGGCCGCCACGCAGTCGACCAGCACCAGGTCGCCGAGCGATCCGACAGACCCGCTGGCGTATTCGTCGAGCCCGCAGCATTCCATTACGCGGAAACCGGCCGCCACCGCATCTTCCCGCATCTGTTCGCGAAGGGCATCACGGTCGGCAAGAATGGTCACACCCAGCTGGCATCCGGCACCGTCGCACACCGGTTCGTAGGAAAAGTCCGCCTGCATGGAATCACCTTTCGAGGGTCTGATTGGCGAACGTAGGTAGAACAAATAGTGACCGTGTCAAGAATTTCAGCGATTTGCGGATTTCGATTGAACCTTTTGGCGCCAGCCTGCGACTAAAGGGTCATGGCAGGACGGGCGACAGGACAGGGCGATGCCGAAAGGCTGTATGACGAGTTGCTCGTCACGCTGGTCCAGTCCGGCGACCGCGCGGCCGGAGAGCGGCTGGCGCGCCGCTGGCAACCCCGGCTCGCCCGGTCGGCCAGGCGCGTGTTGCGCAGTGACGAGATGGCTTTGGTGGCAGTGCAGGACACATGGATTTCGATCCTGCGCGGTATCGGCGGCTTGCGCGAGCCGTCCCGCTTTGCTCCTTGGGCGTTCGGCATCCTGCGGCGGCGCTGCATCGACCGGATACGCAGCGCGCAAAACAGGCGGAGCCACGAGGCGGCAGGCGAGGTGGAACACTCCCTCCCGGCGGTTGCCGACGAGCGGGTTGCCATCGACCAGGCCTTTGCCGCGCTGTCGCCCGACCAGCGGCTCGCCGCACAACTTCACTTCGTCGAGGGCCTGACCCTCGCCGAGATCGCCGCCGTCCAGGACGTGCCCCTCGGCACGGCCAAGACCCGGCTGTTCCATGCCCGCCAGAAACTGAAGGCGGCTCTTGAAGGAGACGACACATGACCGACATCGACGACCGCATCCGCGGCGCGCTGGACGAGGACGACAGGGCCTTCCTTGCCTCGCTGGACGAAGGGCGGGGAATGTTCAGCCAGATCGGGGATGTCCTGACCGGCCCCTTGGGCGGATGGTCGAAGCTCATCTTCGCCGTCGCCTTCGTGCTCGGGATTGCGCTGGTCTATTGCGCCTACCGCTTCTTCACCGCCACCGCGTTCGAGGAGTCGGTATGGTGGGGTATCGTCACTCTGGGCGCGCTGCTGATGCAGGGCTTCATCAAGGAATGGTTCTATTCGCGGATGAACATGCTGAGCGTGCTGCGCGAGGTGAAGCGCCTGCAGGTACAGGTAGCGATGCTCGGAGAAGGCCCGCCTAGGGCCTGATCTCGATCGGCGTACCGTCGGGGACCAGCGACCACAGTTCGGCGATTTCGCTGTTCGACAGCGCGATGCAGCCATCGGTCCAGTCCCCCGGCACGCGCGCATCGAACGGCAGGCCGTTGGGCTGGCCGTGAAGGAAGATCAGCCCGCCCGGCGACCGCCCCTGCGCCTTGGCATATGCACGGTCGGCTTCGTTGGGATAGTCGATGAAAAGGCTGAGGTAATAGCTCGACTGCTCGTTGCCGTAAGTGATCGTGTAGCGGCCTTCGGGTGTCTTCTCGTCGCCCTCGAAGCGCTTGTGGCCAACCGGCTGGTCCCCGTATTGAAGCCCGCGATACGTGCGGATCACCTCGCCTGCCTGATACACCCATAGCGTGCGGTCCGACTTGTCAACGAGCAGGAAATCGGCCCGCTCCCCATCCTGTGCCTGCTGGGCGCGCGCCTCGGGCACCACCTGCGAACAAGCGGCCAGCGACAGGACAGCAAGGAGAGGCAGGAAACGCATCGCGCGCATCCTGCCACCCGCTGCCTGATCAGTCCATGAAGGGATCGCGCATGAGGATGGTGTCGTCGCGTTCCGGGCTAGTCGAAACCAGCGAAACGGGCGTTTCGATCAGTTCCTGCACGCGCTGGATGTATTTCACAGCATTGGCCGGCAGGTCCGCGAAGCTGCGCGCCCCGGCGGTCGATTCCTTCCAGCCGTCCATCGATTCGTAGATCGGTTCGACTTCCGCCTGGTCGGCGGCGTGGCTGGGCAGGTAGTCGTACACATTGCCGCGCAGGCGATAGCCGGTGCAGATCTTCACCTCGTCCAGCCCGTCGAGCACGTCGATCTTCGTCAGCGCAATGCCGGTGACGCCGCTGATCGCGCAGCTCTGGCGCACGATTACCGCGTCGAACCAGCCGACCCGGCGCTGGCGGCCGGTGACGGTGCCGAATTCATGGCCGCGTTCGCCGATGCCCTTGCCGATTTCGTCGGTCAACTCGGTCGGGAACGGACCGCTGCCGACGCGGGTGGTGTAAGCCTTGACGATGCCCAGTACATAGCCGGTCGCATTGGGACCGAGACCGCTGCCGGCTGCCGCCGTACCGCTGACCGTGTTCGAGCTGGTCACGAAGGGGTAGGTGCCGTGATCGATGTCGAGCAGGACGCCCTGCGCGCCTTCGAACAGGATCTTCGCGCCGGCCTTGCGAACCTTCTTCAGGCGCTTCCACACCGGCTGGGCGAACTTGAGCACGAAGGGCGCGATTTCGCGCAGGTCGTTCAGCAGGCGCTCGCGGTCGACCGGAGGTTCGTTGAAACCGGCACGCAGCGCGTCATGGTGCGCGCACAGGCGGTCGAGCTGCGGCTCGAGGCTGTCAAGATGCGCGAGGTCGCACACGCGGATCGCGCGGCGGCCGACCTTGTCCTCGTAGGCCGGGCCGATGCCGCGACCGGTCGTGCCGATCTTGCCCGAACCGGCAGCGGTTTCGCGCAGACCGTCGAGATCGCGGTGGATCGGCAGGATCAGCGGACAATTGTCGGCGACGGCAAGATTGTCGGGATTGATGTCGACACCCTGGCCTTCGATCTTCTCGACTTCGGCCTTGAGTGCCCAGGGGTCCAGCACCACGCCATTGCCGATGATCGACAGCGTGCCCGACACGATGCCCGAGGGCAGCAGCGACAGCTTGAAGACGTTCCCGTCGATGACCAGCGTATGGCCGGCATTGTGGCCGCCCTGGAAACGGACGACGGCGTCGGCGCGGCTGGCGAGCCAGTCGACGATCTTGCCCTTGCCCTCATCGCCCCATTGGGCGCCGATCACGGTTACGTTGGCCATATGCGGAAAAACCTGCTCGTCAGGGTGACACAAACGCGTGCGCGCCTAGGCCTTCGAAGGCGCGAGGGCAAGCAAACTGTCGCGACAATCGGCGACAATTCGCGACTGGAAAATTAACGCCTTCTGGTGTTCCCTCCCGACTGCGATCCCGGTGAAAAGGAATTTCGCCATGCAGAAGCCAGTCGTTGCCGCCGTCCTAGCCTTGGTACTTGCAAGCGGAAGCGTGATTGCAAATTCGGCAGAGCGTCGCGCACCTGCGCCTGTCGAGCTGTCGTTCGGCAGCGACAAGTTGCAGCGCGTGGATGTCTGGGCGGGTCCGTCGAAAGGCGCGCCACTGGTCGTCTTCGTCCACGGCGGCGGCTGGAAGCGCGGCGACAAGTCGATGATGAAGGGTTCGGCCAAGCTCTCCCACTGGCAGGAACAGGGCTATGCCGTCGCTTCCGTGAACTACCGGCTGGTGCCCGAGGCGACTGTCGAACAGCAGGCGCAGGACGTGGCCGATGCAGTCGCCCTGCTCAAGGGCGAGGCCGGCCGCCTTGGCTACGATGCAAGCCGCATTGTCCTGGTCGGCCATAGCGCCGGTGCACATCTCGTTGCCCTGGTCGGCACCGATCCGGCCTATTTGCGCAAGGCGGGGCTTGGCTACAGCGACATCGACGGCATTATCCCGCTGGACGGTGCGGCTTACGACGTGCCGGCCCAGATGGACGAAAACGCACGCCTGATGGGCGACACCTACGAACAGGCCTTCGGCACCGATCCCGAGCGACAAAAGGCCCTTTCGCCAACCTTCCATGCGGCTGCTCCCAATGCGCCGTCCTTCCTCATCCTGCATGTCCAGCGCCGCGACGGGACGCGGCAATCGCGCGGACTGGCGCGGGCGCTCCGTGGCGCGGGGACGCAAGCGAGCGTGGAAGCTGTCGAAGGACGCGGCCTGCGGGGCCATGCCGAAATCAACCGCAAGCTGGGCGAACCGGACTATCCCGCGACCGCCCTGGTCGATCGCTACCTGGCCGCCCGTTTCGGCACCTAGCCGCGCAAGGGAAGGACTGCTAACGGGCGCGCCGTGACCGACCACCCGCCCGTCCGTATTGCCGCACTCTACCACTTCACGCGGTTCGACGACCCCGCGTCGCTGCGCGCACCATTGCAGGCGCTGTGCGAGGAACACGGCGTGCGCGGCACGCTGCTCTTGGCGGGCGAAGGGATCAACGGAACCATTGCGGGCAGCGACCAGGGCATCCAGGCGGTGCTCGACCACATCCGCGCCCTGCCCGGCTGCGCCGACCTCGAGGTGAAGGAATCGCGGGCCGACAGGATGCCCTTCTACCGCAGCAAGGTGCGGCTGAAGAAAGAGATCGTGACCATGGGCCAGCCGGACCTCGATCCGGTGGATGGCGTCGGCACCTATGTCGCGCCGGAGGATTGGAACGCGCTGATTTCGGACCCCGACACGATCCTGATCGACACGCGCAACGACTACGAGGTGCAGATCGGCACGTTCGAAGGAGCGATCGACCCCGAAACGAAGAGCTTCCGCGAATTTCCCGAGTGGTTCCGCGCCAAGCGCGCCGAATTCGAGGCAGAAGGCAAGACGCCGCGCATCGCCATGTTCTGCACCGGTGGCATCCGCTGCGAGAAGTCGACCGCCTTCGTGAAAGCCGAAGGGCTGGACGAGGTCTATCACCTCAAGGGCGGCATCCTGAAATACCTCGAGGACATCCCCGAGGACGAGAGCCTGTGGCGCGGGGAATGCTTCGTCTTCGACGAGCGCGTCAGCCTGAAGCACGGCCTCGAAGTGGGCGAACACAGCCTGTGCCGCGCCTGCCGGGTGCCCCTGTCGGAAGCGGACAAGGCGCGCGACACCTATGTCGAAGGCGTGTCGTGCCACCACTGCCATTCGACACGCACCGACGAACAGCGCGCCCGCTATGCGGAGCGGCACCGCCAGTCGAAGCTCGCCCGCCAGCGCGGCGAAGCCCATGTCGGGCGCAAGCTGGACCCGCGCGGTGACGGCTGAGGCCGTCCTCTACAGCTTCCGCCGCTGCCCCTATGCGATGCGGGCGCGCATGGCGCTCAAGGTCGGTGGCGCCCAATACGAACACCGCGAGGTGGTGCTGCGCGACAAGCCCCCCGCCATGCTTGAAGCCTCGCCCAAGGGAACGGTTCCGGTGCTGGTCCTGCCGGATGGTTCGGTGATCGAGGAAAGCCTCGAGGTGATGTTTTGGGCGCTCGCGCAGGACGACCCCGAAGGCTGGCTGGACCGCAAGGACGACGATCTCGTCGCGGCCAATGACGGGCCGTTCAAGCACAGCCTCGACCGGTACAAGTACCATACGCGCTACGAGGACGTGGATCCCGAGGCGCACCGCGAACAATGCATCGCCCACCTCGCCCGGCTCGAGGAACGGCTGGCAGACCAGCCCTTCCTGTCAGGGCAGGCGCGCGGCTTTACCGATATCGCGATTTTCCCGTTCGTCCGGCAGTTCGCCAATCACGACGCCGGGCGGTTCGAGGCCGAGAACCTGCCCCGCATCCGCGAATGGCTGCACGGCCTAACGGAATCGCAGCTGTTCGCAGCCATCATGGCCAAGTTCTCGAAGTGGGAGCCTGCCGAGGCCTAGAGCGGGGTCGCCGCGCCGCCGTGCATGCTGTGCGTGCAGCCCAGCGCCTTGGGGTCTTCCTCGCCCGTCACCGCAGCGACCGTCCGCCAGCCGTCAGAACGAAGGCGGCGAGCTGCTGCCCGGTCGTGATCGAGCGGCAGGAACACGGCCTTGCGCGTATCGGTAGCCGGCGCGCCCAGCGCTTCGAGGATCGGCTCCATGTAGAGCGAGAAGCCCGTTGCCGCCTCCTCGCTGCCCTTGATGGCATAGGTGCCGCCGCGCCCCAGCGCGCCGCGCGCATTGTCCGCGTGGAGCGTGAAGCCGAACCAGCTCTGGTAACCGAAGCCGTGGCGTTCGGAAGGATCGAGCGTCAGGCGCACGCGGTCGCCCAGCGTCGCGGCCACTTCGCGCAGCGCCGATGTCCGGCTGGCGAGAACGCCGCCCGCATCCAGCGCGGACAGTTTTTCCAGCGCCTGCTCGAAGGGACCGGCGGCGTAGATCAGCGGCAGGTAAGCCTCGCCGCCTGCCGCCTTCAGCCCGGCTGCATCCTTCATGTCGAGCTCGCGGCGCACCGCTTCGCGCTGTTCGGGAGCGAGCGGGAGCGCCTCCTCGCTCAGCGTATCGACGAGGTCGGGCATGGTGAGATCGACCGACAGGCCGGTCACGCCTGCCGCTTCGAGCGCGTCGAGAGCAACGGCTACTGCCTCGGCTGCCGCCGCGACGCTATCGCTGCCCACCAGTTCCGCGCCCAGCTGGAGGCGCTGGCGAGCCGGATCGAGCTGGTCCGCCTTGATGGTCGCGACCTCGCCCGCATAGCACAGGCGCAGCGGGCGCGGCGCTTCGCGCAGCGAGGTGGCGGCGATGCGACCGACCTGCACGGTCATGTCGCTGCGCAGGGCCAGTGTGCGCAGGCTTTCCGGATCGGTGAAGCGCACCATGCGGCGCGTCGCCACGCCTTCCATCCGGCCTGCCAGCGAATGCTCGAACTCGACCAGCGGCGGGCGCACGCGGTCGTATCCGTGGGCGTCCATCGCGCCGAGGATTTCGCGCATGGCGCGCGTTATCGCTGCGGCGCGCGCAGGCAGGGCATCTTCGAGGCCGACGGGCAGGAGATCGTCTGGATGGGTCATCGCGCCGCCCCCTGCCCTATCGCGTCTCAGAATTCCAGCGGGATAACGGTCTTCACGCCTTCCAGCGCGCAGGCCGCCTTGACCACGTCCTGCGGGATCGGCTGGTCGACACTGAGCAGCAGCACTGCTTCCCCGCCCGCTTCGCGGCGGCCGAGGTTGAAGGTGCCGATGTTGATGCCGCTTTCACCCAGCAAAGAACCGATGCGACCGATGAAGCCCGGCGCATCCTGGTTGACGATGTAGAGCATGTGCCCGTCGAGCTCGGCTTCGATGCGCACACCGAAGATCTCGACGAGGCGCGGCGCCTCGGCCCCGAACAGCGTGCCTGCAACCGAACGGTCGCCGGCATCGGTGCCGACTGTCACGCGCAGGAGGGTGTTGTAGGCGCCTTCCTTCTCGTGCCGGATCGAACGGATGTCGAGGCCGCGTTCCTTGGCAAGGAAGGGCGCATTGACCATGTTCACCGTGTCCGAATACTGGCGCATCAGCCCTGCCAGCACCGCGCCTTCGATCGGCTTGCCAGACAGTTCGGCTGCCGCGCCTTCGCGCTCGATGCTGATCTTGGTTAGGTTGCCATGCGCCAGCTGCCCGACGAGGCTGCCGAGGTTTTCGGCAAGGCCCATGTATGGCTTCAGCTTGGGCGCTTCTTCTGCACTCAGGCTCGGCATGTTGAGCGCGTTGGTGACGCCCCCGTTGACGAGGAAATCGGCCATCTGCTCTGCCACCTGCAGCGCGACATTGACCTGCGCCTCGGTCGTGCTGGCGCCGAGGTGCGGGGTGCAGATGAAGTTGGGCTTGCCGAACAGCGGGCTTTCGTTGGCCGGTTCGGTCTGGAACACGTCCAGCGCCGCACCTGCCACCTGGCCGCTGTCGAGCGCCTCGGCGAGCGCGTCCTCGTCGATGAGGCCGCCGCGCGCACAGTTGACGATGCGCACGCCCTTCTTGGTCTTGGCGAGGTTTTCGCGGCTGAGGATGTTGCGCGTCTCGTCGGTCAGCGGCGTGTGCAGCGTGATGAAATCCGCGCGTGCCAGCAGCGTGTCGAGATCGACCTTCTCGACCCCGATCTCGATGGCGCGTTCGGGCGTCAGGAAGGGGTCGAAAGCGACGACCTTCATCTTCAGACCGAGGGCGCGGCTGGCGACGATCGAGCCGATGTTGCCTGCACCGATGAGGCCCAGCGTCTTGCCGGTCACTTCGACGCCCATGAAATCGTTCTTGGGCCATTCGCCCGCCTGCGTGCGGCGGTCGGCGGCAGGGATCTGGCGGGCCAGTGCCATGATCATGGCGATGGCGTGTTCGGCCGTGGTGATCGAGTTGCCGAAAGGCGTGTTCATCACGACGACGCCCTTGCCGCTGGCATAGGGGATATCGACATTGTCGACGCCGATACCGGCGCGGCCCACGACCTTGAGATTGGTCGCGGCATCGAGGATTTCGGACGTGACCTTGGTCGCCGAACGGATGGCAAGGCCATCGTACTGGCCGATCACAGCCTTGAGTTCGTCCGGGGTCATGCCCGGCTTCACGTCGACATCGCAGCCACGCTCTTCGAAGATACGGGCGGCATTCGGGTCCATCTTGTCGCTGATGAGGACTTTAGGTTTGCTCATGACGGAATATTCCTGTCGTTCTCCCGGCGAACGGCCGGGGCATTGAGATTGTGAGAAGAGGCGGCGGCCCGCAGCGGGGCCGCCGGCCGGATCAGCCGTTCTTGACCTGCTCGTAAGCCCATTCGATCCACGGAAGGAGACGCTTCAGGTCCTCTTCCTCGACCGTGGCGCCGCACCAGATGCGCAGCGACGGCGGAGCGTCGCGGTAGCCGTTGAAGTCGTAGCCGACATCGCGGTCTTCCAGCAGCTTGACGATTTTCTTGGGCACACCCGCCTTGTCCTCGTCGGACAGGCTTTCGTACCACTCGCCCTGGAAGACGAAGCACACGCCCGTATTGGTGCGCTTGGCGGGGTCGGCCACCATGTTGCGCAGCCACGGGGTCGCCTCGATCCAGTCGAGGACAATCTTCGCATTGGCTTCCGACTTCTGGAACAGAGCCTTGCGGCCGCCGAGTGCCTGCGCCCATTCGAGCGCGTCGATATAGTCTTCCGTCGCCAGCATCGAAGGCGTGTTGATCGTCTCGCCGCGGAAGATGCCTTCGTTGATCTTGCCGCCCTTCTTGAGGCGGAAGAGCTTGGGCAGCGGCCATTCGGGATCGTATTCCTCGATCCGGTTCACCGCCTTGGGGCTGAGGATCAGCATGCCGTGCTGGGCTTCGCTGCCCATCACCTTCTGCCAGCTGTAGGTCGTGGCATCGAGCTTGGCCCAGTCCATTTCCATAGCGAAGACGGCGCTGGTGGCGTCGTTGATGGTCACGCCTT
Source organism: Qipengyuania gaetbuli (assembly GCF_020171365.1). Classification (NCBI taxonomy): domain Bacteria; kingdom Pseudomonadati; phylum Pseudomonadota; class Alphaproteobacteria; order Sphingomonadales; family Erythrobacteraceae; genus Qipengyuania; species Qipengyuania gaetbuli. Next base: position 610,363 of record NZ_JAIUZO010000002.1, read on the forward strand.
CGCGACCTTCCGCCAGCCAGTCGGTGTTGGGGATCTTGGCGCCGGAGGTCGTGCCGTTCCAAGTGAAGACGACGTCATTGTTCTGCGGGATCGACGCGAGGTCGGGGATTTCGCCATAATCGGCATCGAGCGTGGTCAGCTTCGGCAGCTTGAGCTGCTTGACCGCATCCTGGATCCAGACATTGCCGAAGCTTTCCCATGCCGCGACCGTGGCCGGGCGGTCGGGGCGCAGCATCGTCCACATGGCGCATTCCAGCGCGCCGGTGTCCGAGGCGGGCATGATGCCGACCAGGTAATCCTCGGGCACGCCGAGCATCTCCTTCGACAGGTCGATGGCATATTTCAGCCGCGACTTGCCGAGGGCGCTGCGATGCGAGCGTCCGAGCGATTCGGTTTTGAGGTTGGAAGCCGACCAGCCGAGATGCTTGGCGGTCGGACCCGACGAAAAGAAAGGGCGCTCAGGCTTGAGCGTCGGTTCGGCAGTCATGTATTCTCTCCTTGCAGAGAGCACGCGCGGCGTTGGGACCGCGTGGCCCGCTGGCGGCAATAATGTTGCGACGCAGCAAGTCAATGCGAAATAGGAATGCATCGACAGGCCGTTCGCCCTGCCGGATCAACGCCCTCTCGCCAAAAACGGTCCAGCGCCTTATGGGCGCAGTCAATGGACGTAACGGATCTTCGCATCGCCCTGTTCAGCGGGAACTACAACTACACCCGCGACGGCGCGAATCAGGCATTGAACCGGCTGGCGGATTACATCCTGCGCCAGGGGGCGAAGCTGCGCGTCTATTCGCCGGTCGTCGAAGCGCCCGATTTCGAGGCGACGGGCGATCTCGTCGACATCCCCAACGTCCGGATGCCGGTGAAGGGGCGCGGCGAATACCGCCTGCCCCTGCGGCTCGGCAGTGCGGTCGAGGAAGACCTTGCCCGCTTCACGCCCAACACCATGCACCTCTCTTCGCCCGACCCGGCGGCGCACGGGGCGCTGAAATGGGCCCGCAAGCGCGACCTGCCGGTGCTGGCGAGCGTCCATACCCGCTTCGAAACCTATCCGCGCTATTACGGCCTCTCCTTCCTCGAGCCGGTGGTCGAGGCAGGCCTGCGCCGGTTCTACAACCGCTGCGACGCGCTGGTCGCGCCCTCCGACAGCCAGATCGCCGAATTGAAGGCACAGCGCATGCACGAGGACATCAGCATCTGGTCGCGCGGCGTCGACCGCGAGATTTTCGATCCGTCCAGCCGCGACATGGAATGGCGCCGCGCCAACGGGCTGGCAGACGATGACGTGGCGATCGTCTTCCTCGGCCGGCTGGTCATGGAAAAGGGCCTCGACGTGTTCGCCGACACGATCGTCGAACTGCGCAAGCGGCAGGTGCCGCACAAGGTCCTCGTCATCGGCGACGGCCCGGCGCGCGGCTGGTTCGAGAAAACGCTGCCCGGCGGGATTTTCGTCGGTTTCCAGACCGGCAAGGACCTTGGCCGCGCGCTGGCGAGCGGCGACATCTTCTTCAACCCGTCGATCACGGAAACCTTCGGCAATGTCACGCTGGAAGCGATGGCCTGCGGCCTGCCCGTGGTGGCCGCCGGGGCGACCGGCGCGGCGAGCCTCGTTAGCGACGGTGAGACGGGGCGCCTGGTCCCGCCTAGCAAGACCGATGCCTTTGCAAAGGGCTGCGCAGAAGCGCTGGCTCCCTACTGCACGGACGACGCGCTGCGCCTCGCGCATGGCGCGGCAGGCGAACGCGCTGCCCGCGCCTACAGCTGGGACGCGATCAACCAGGCGGTAATCGATACCTACCTGCGGCTGCACACCAATCGCGCAGCCGCAGGCCGGTAGGTTTCAGGTCAGGACAGGACGCCCGACGCGGTCATCCTGCGCGAATACCACAGCAGGAACAGCGTGATCGCGAAGATCACCAGCGTGAAGATCATCGGCGTGGTCGTATCGGTCATGCCCGGCATGGGGTTGGTCCACTGGTGGAGCATTCCCAGCACCAGGCCGATCAGCGAGGCCACGAATGCGTGAAAGGCATGACGCTTGCGCATCAGCAGCAGGACCGAACCTGCCACCGCGCCCCACACGCCAAGACCCCAGCCGATATTGGCCCACAGCGGCATGGCGTTCATGTATTCGATGGCGGCATCGACCGTAACGCCGGTCGGCTCCATCATGCCCGCGAGATACTCGCGGTTCTCGGTTTTCGACATGAAATAGTCGTAGGCACCGAAGCCGTTCCATACCAAGGACAACAGGCCGATCACCCACAGGTGCACCGGCGCCTTCGCAGAAGCGTCCATATCATTTCCCTCCCATTTGCGACCTCTCCGCCGCGCAGACTAGCGGCGCGGACGGGAGGTGCAAGCAGCAGCGTATCAGAGCCGTTCGACCTTCTTTGCCAGATCGTCGACCAGATCCACGATTTCACGGATCATGGCATCGTCGAGTTCGCCGCTCCGGGCCTTGTTCTTCAGTACGGTGGCAAGATTGCCCACCGCCCTGAACATCTCGGGGGTGGCATAGGCCCGGCGGCGTTCGCCGTGCCCTTCGAGACGCGCGAAAAGTGCCTCCACCTCGTCGGCGCGGTCGGCCAGTTCGGCCCGGCCCGTTTCGGTCGCTTCGAACGCCTTGCGCGTCTCGTCACCCTTCGCCTGCGCGATGGCGCCTTCGTCTTCCAGCAGCGACAGGGTCGGATAGACCGTGCCCGGGCTGGGTGCGTAGCTGCCACCGGTCAATTCCTCGACCGCCTTGATCAGTTCGTACCCGTGCCGTGCCTCGTCCGCGAGGAGCTTGAGCAGTACGAGCCGCAATTCGCCCGAGCCGAACATGCGGCGACGACGCGATCCTCCGCGCCTGCCGAAAGGCCCGCCCGGACCGAACGGACCATCGGGGCCAAACGGGCCGTCGCGGCCGAAAGCCTCGTCCCATCCGCCCGCCATCATGCCGACGTAGGGCATCTTTCCGAACTTGCGCCACTTGTGTGCCTTGTGCATTGGCAATTCCTTCATATCTTCGATAGCACTAAGATATATCTTAAAGAGCGATACACAAGAGGGCGCTGCAATTTGTCTGCCGACGTCCTATGTCAGCCGACGAATGACCGACCTGTTTCCCGATGACCTGCCCCCGACGCCTGCAACGGATGCCGTCCGAGAGGACGCGCCGCTGGCCGACTGCCTGCGCCCTGCCTCGCTCGACGAAGTAATCGGGCAGGACCATCTGACCGGTCCCGAGGGCGCAATCGGGCGCATGGTCGCCGCCGGCCGCCTGTCGAGCATGATCCTGTGGGGTCCGCCCGGTACCGGCAAGACCACCATCGCCCGGCTGTTGGCCGATAGCGTGGGCATGCGCTTCGAAAGCGTCAGCGCCGTGTTCAGCGGCGTCGCGGACCTAAAGAAAGCCTTCGCCGCCGCCGACAAGGCCGCCGAGGCAGGCCAGCGCACGCTGCTGTTCGTGGACGAGATCCACCGTTTCAACCGCGCACAGCAGGACGGTTTCCTGCCCTTTGTCGAGCGCGGCACGGTCACACTGGTCGGCGCGACCACGGAGAACCCCAGCTTCGCCCTCAACGCCGCACTGCTCAGCCGCGCGCAGGTCCTCATCCTCCAGCGCCTCGACCATGCCGCGCTCGGCCAGTTGCTCGACCGGGCGGAAGAGCTCGAAGGCCCCCTGCCCCTCACCCCGGAAGCGCGCGACGCGCTGGTCGCGAGCGCCGATGGCGACGGGCGGTTCCTTCTCAACCAGGCAGAAACGCTCTACAATGCGAAGATTCCCCAGCCGCTTGATCCGGCGGCGCTGGGCAAGTTCCTCCAGCGCCGCGTCGCGGTCTATGACAAGGACCGCGAGGGGCACTACAACCTCATTTCCGCGCTCCACAAGGCGGTGCGCGGCAGCGATGTTCAGGCGAGCCTCTATTACCTCGCGCGGATGCTGACCGCGGGCGAAGAACCGCGTTTCCTTGCCCGCCGCCTGGTGCGCATGGCGGTCGAGGATATCGGCATGGCCGACCCGCAGGCGCTCGTTCAGTGCATGGCGGCGAAGGACGCCTATGAATTCCTTGGCAGCCCGGAAGGCGAGCTCGCGCTGGTGCAGGCCTGCACCTACCTTGCCACCGCACCCAAATCGAACGCGGTCTACAAGGCGCAGAAGGCCTCCTTCAAATCCGCGCGGGAAACCGGCAGCCTGATGCCGCCGCAGAACATCCTCAATGCGCCGACCAAGCTGATGAAGGATATCGGCTACGGCTCGGGCTACAGCTACGACCACGATGCCGAGGACGGCTTCTCGGGCGACAATTACTGGCCCGAAGAGATGGAGCCGCAGACCTATTACGAGCCCGTCGAACGCGGGTTCGAGCGGGAGGTGAGGAAGCGGCTCGACTATTGGGACAAACTGCGGCGTGAACGCACCTAGGTTCCACCGCTTCCTCGCGATCGACTGGTCGGGCGCGAAGGGGCCTCGCCAGAAGGGCATCGCCCTCGCCATCGCCGATGCCACGGGTGGCCCGCCCGTCCTCGTCGAACGCGGCGCGGGCTGGGGGCGCGAGGACGTGCTTGCGGTACTTGCAGAGGACCTGCCCGGCGATACGCTGGTCGGCGTCGATCTCGGCATTGCCTTGCCGCACGCGGATTGCGGCGCCTTCTTCCCGGGCCATCGCGAGGATATACCCGATGCGCCTGCACTGTGGGCGCTGATCGACGACGTCTGCCGGGCGGAGCCGCATCTCGGTGCGCAGCCCTTCGTGGAGCATCCCGATTTCCGTCCCTATTTCCGCGACGGGATCGAAACCGGCCGCTTCTTCGGCTGCGATAATGCCGCACACGGTCGCGGACGCTTCCGCGCCACCGAGACGGCACAGGCAAAGATGGGCTGCAAACCCTATTCCAATTTCAACCTCGTCGGCGCGGCGCAGGTCGGCAAGTCCAGCCTGACGGGAATGCGGATGCTGAACCGCCTGCGTGGCCGCCTGCCTGTCTGGCCCGTCGATCCACTGCCCGGCAATGGCTCGGCGCTGGTTGAAATCTACACCAGCCTTGCGGCTATCGAAGCTGGGCGAAGCGCAGGCCGCGCCAAGATGCGCAGCTTCGAGGAATTGAACGCGGCACTATCGGCTCTCGGCTCGCCGCCGGTCCGCGGAACGGGGCCGGTCGACGACCACGCGTCCGATGCCCTTCTTACCGCCGCTTGGTTGCGCGAGGTGGCGGGCGATCCGTCACGCTGGCAGCCCAGCGGCCTCACCAGGGGCATCGCCCGAACAGAAGGCTGGACTTTCGGGGCGCTTTGAACGAAAGGCGCACCCCGTCCTCAAGCAGCGAGGCGATAGGATAGGAAAAACACCCGTCCTCAAGCAGCGCAGCGTTAGGACAATAGGGAATGCCGGCTTAGCTCAGTTGGTAGAGCAGTTGATTTGTAATCATCAGGTCGCGGGTTCGACTCCTGCAGCCGGCACCATCCGCCCTCTTAATCGCCCTCTTCCGCCGCCTCGCTCGCGGCGAGGAGATCCATGAAGTTCCGTGCCGCTTCGCGGTCCTCCTCGCTCTTGAAGGCAACGTCGAGGTCGGGCGCAGCGCCGAGCATGAACAGCAGCGACCACAGGGCAAAGCGTCGGCCCCGGTCCTTTTCGAGGCCCAGGTCGACGCGGGCACGCTCGATCCCGGCCTCGAGAGCGGCGGGCGTGACTTCGCCGAGGTCGTCGGTTCCGAAATAGCGGCGCATCAGATCGTCGAACTGCATGGCAGGCGGCGTAGATGCGTTTGGCCGTGCCTGCAAAGACATTTGGCGTTCGTACGTGCGCCGATACTCGCCATTACCGACAAAACCGACTAGGGGCGCTCCCATGCATTTCCTCGACCAGGCCAAGATCTATCTGAAGAGCGGCGCGGGCGGCCCCGGCGCCGTCAGCTTCCGCCGCGAGAAGTATATCGAATACGGCGGACCCGACGGCGGCAACGGCGGCAAGGGCGGCGACATCGTCTTCGAAGCCGTGCAGGGCCTCAACACGCTGATCGACTTCCGCTATTCGCAGCACTTCAAGGCCAAGCGCGGCGGCCACGGCATGGGCCGCGACCGCACCGGCGCAGGCGCGGACGACCTGGTGATCCACGTGCCAGTCGGGACGCAGATCCTGTCGGAAGACAAGGAGGAAGTCCTCGCGGATTTCACCGAAGTGGGCCAGCGCGTCGTCTTCCTCGAAGGCGGCATGGGCGGCCGCGGCAATGCCAGCTACAAGAGCTCCACCAACCGCGCCCCGCGCCAGCACCAGCCGGGCGAACAGGGCGAGGAAATGTGGGTCTGGCTGCGGCTGAAGCTGCTCGCCGACGTGGGCCTGCTCGGCCTGCCCAATGCGGGCAAGTCGACCTTCATCAACCAGGTCACCAACACCAAGGCCAAGGTCGGCGCCTATGCCTTCACCACGCTGGTGCCCAAGCTCGGCGTGGTGCGCCACAAGGGCCGCGAGTTCGTCCTTGCCGACATCCCTGGCCTGATCGAGGGCGCGGCTGATGGTGCCGGCATCGGCGACCGCTTCCTCGGCCATATCGAGCGCTGCCGCGTGCTGATCCACCTGATCGACATTGCCGGACAGGACCCGGCCGACGCCTACCAGACGGTGAATGCCGAGCTGGAAGCCTATGGCGAAGGTCTGATCGACAAGCCGCAGCTGGTCGCGCTGAACAAGCTCGACCTTGCCGACAGCGAGCTCGGCAAGGCCTTTGCGGACGAATTGCTGGCCGCAGGTGCCGACAAGGTGTTCTCCATTTCCGGCGCCACTGGCGAAGGCATCGACGAATTGCTCGACGCCGTGCTCGGCTATCTGCCCGACCGCACCTCGACCGAGACCAAGGCCGCCGAGGTCGAGGACATGGACGCCGACGACGCGGCCGACTGGTCGCCCATCTGACACCATCATGGCCATCGCGTCCCTCGCCGAGATCCGCAGCACCCGCCGCCTGATCGTCAAGATCGGCTCGGCCCTGCTGGTCGAGCGGGGACAGCCGCGCCGCAGCTGGCTCGCCACTCTGGCAGAGGAACTGGCGCAGCTTCGCGCCGGCGGGACGGAGATCATCGTCGTTTCCTCGGGCGCGATTGCGCTGGGTGCGGCCAAGCTCGGCCTCGAAAAGGGCGGCCGGGCGAGCCTTGCCGATGCGCAGGCTGCCGCGTCGGTCGGGCAGGTGGAACTTGCGCGCCTCTGGGCCGATGCGCTGGGCGCGCAGGGCCTGCTTGCCGCGCAGATGCTGGTGACGCTGGGCGACCTTGAAGACCGACGGCGTTATCTCAACGCCGCCGCCACTCTGGGCCGGCTGGTCGAAACGGGCGCCATCCCGGTGGTGAACGAGAACGACAGCGTCGCCACGGAAGAAATCCGCTTCGGAGACAACGACCGGCTCGCCGCGCGCGTGGCGCAGGCGGCAGGTGCGGAAGCGGTCTTGCTGCTGTCCGACGTGGACGGCCTCTACGATCGCAATCCGAAGGAGCCGGACGCAGCGCTCATCCCCCGTGTCGAGGGCGTGACGCCCGAAATCATCGCCATGGCGAGCGGGGATTCGGGATCGGGCCTCGGCTCGGGCGGAATGCTTGCCAAGCTGCAGGCCGCGCGCATCGCCGAGCGGGCAGGCATTGCGCTGGCGATCGTCAACGGGACCCACGACAAGCCCATCTCGCGGGCGCTCGACGCCGGCATCGGCACGCTGTTCGTCGCACAGGGCGATGAAAGCGCGCGCAAGGCCTGGCTTTCGGGGCGCCTCGCGCCTGCAGGCGTGCTGACCGTCGATGCCGGTTGCACTCATGCGCTGGAGCGTGGGGCCAGCCTGCTGGCTGCGGGCCTGACCGAGGTCGAAGGCGATTTCCGCCGCGGTGACCTTGTCGCGATCCACGGCGCGAAAGGCGAGCGGCTGGGTCAGGGCCTCGTCGAATACGATGCCGCGGAATGCCGCGCCATCCTCGGCCTGCGCGAAGACGAACAGGCGGCACGGCTCGGCTATGTGCCGCGCGCAGCCGTCGTCCACCGCGACCACATGGTGCGCGCATGACCATAGCGCTGACCGGGGCGACGGGGTTCGTCGGGCAAGCCGTGCTCGACGTTGCGCAGCAGCGCGACATCACCGTGCGCGCCCTCACCCGCAAGCCGCAGCCGCCGCGAAAGGGCGTGGAATGGCTGCCGGGCACCCTTTCCGAAGAGGCAGCGCTGGCGGCCCTGTGTGAAGGAACCGAGGCGATCGTCCACGTGGCGGGGCTGACCAATGCGCCCGACCCTGCCGCCTTCCACGATGCCAATGTAGCCGGGACCGAAAGGCTGATTGCCGCCGCGAAAAACGCGCGGGTGAAGCGCTTCGTCTTCGTCTCCTCGCTCTCGGCGCGCGAGCCGGCCCTGTCCGCCTATGGCGCATCCAAGGCGGAGGCCGAGACGCTGGTGGAGGCGAGCGGGCTCGACTGGACGATCATCCGCCCGCCGGGGGTCTATGGTCCGCGCGACGTCGACTATTTCGAGATGTTCCGCACCGCCGCCTGGGGTTTCGTGCCGCTGCCGCCGGGCGGCGCCAGCTCGATCATCCACGTCCACGACCTGGCGCGCCTGCTGCTCGACCTCGTCGACGCCCAGCCCGCGCTGGTCCGCCGCCGGACCTTCGAGCCCGACGACGGTCGCGAGGGCGGCTGGTCGCACAAGGAACTCGCCAAGGCCATCGGCGCGGCGGTGAACCGTCGGGTCTTCGCCCCGCACTTGCCGAAAACCGTGCTGGAACTGGCGGCCAGGGGCGACCGGATGCTGCGCGGCGACAAGGCCCGGCTCACTGCGGACCGGGTCGGTTACATGACCCATCCCAACTGGGTCGCCCGGTCCGATCTCAAAGTACCCCGCGCCGTATGGGAGCCGGTCATCCCCGGTGAGGAGGGCCTGCGCGAGACAGCAGAGTGGTATCGGCGAGAAGGCTGGCTGAGATAAACTTGGCATAGGCCGCGCACAGGCATAGCGTGCGGCCAGGGATCGCGAGTCGCATTGGCGGGAACGGCCGCCTCAACGATCACGATTTGGGGAAAAAGCATGAAAAGACTTGTACTTGTCGCTGCACTGGCGGCTGTCTCCGCCTGTTCCGAGCCTGCCACCGAAGCAACCGACGAAGCCGCAGTCGAAGAGCCCGCAGCCGAGGAAGCGGCCGCGATGGCTGCCGATGGCGGCACGCCCTATGGCGATTTCAAGGTCACGACCGCCGAAGGCGAAGTGTGGACCGAGGTGGTCAACGAGGACGGCACCTACACTTCCACCTCGCCCACCGGCGAGACCGAAACCGGCCGCTGGGTCCAGCGCGGCAACCAGTATTGCACGACCAAGGACGAGGAAGGCGCGACCGAGGTTTGCCACACCGAATCCGTCGATGCGAACGGCGTCTGGACAGCTGTCGATCCGGAAGGAAACACGGTCACGGTCGAGCGCGTAGCCGCCGCCGAATAACAATGGGGCGGGCGTCGCCGGGCGGCGCCCGCTTGTCCCTTTACAGGAAGGGCTCCTCGCCCGGCTTGTGGATGCCGCATTCCACCTTGTCCCAGCCCGACCAGCGCCCCGCGCGCGGGTCTTCGCCGGGGGCGACGGCGCGTGTGCAGGGCGAGCAGCCGATGGAGGGAAAGCCGCGTTCGACCAGCGGGTGGCGCGGCAATTCGTGCACGCTCATGTAGGCGGCGATGTCTTCCGCTTTCCAGTCGATCAGCGGGTTCACCTTGAGCCGCCCCTGCGCATCGGAGGTATCGACCTCGAAGCGCGGCAGGTTGGCCCTCGTGGAAGACTGGAACGCCTTGCGCCCGGTAAGGCTGGCATCGAACGGCGCTAGCGCCTTTTCCAGCGGGCGCACCTTGCGCAATTCGCAGCAGCCGTCGGGATCGTAGGACCAGCGCAGCCCCGTCTCGTCGCGGGACTGGAGATCGGCAAGGTCGGGATAGACATCCACCCGGTTGAGCCGGAGCAGGTCGGTAAGCTCGTCGCGATAGGCCAGCGTTTCGGGGAAATGCTTGCCCGTTTCCAGGAACAGCACCGGGATCGAGCGGTCGATTTCGGACACGAGATGCAGCAGCACCGCGCTCTCCGCGCCGAAGCTGGAGACGATCGCCATGTCGCCCACCAGATTGCCCTCGATCACCGCGCGCAGCCATTCCTCGGTCTCGCTGCCGCGGAACATGCGGTTCAGCCGGACCGCGTCATGGTCCGTGAACCTGGGCCCGGTGTCGAGCCGGTCGATGGGCCGCGTCTCGTTCATGCGTGGCGCGCGCCCTCATGTCGCTTGGCCCAGATCGGCTGCCGGGCATCGGCTGCAGGCTGGTAGACTTCGGGCCAGCGATTGAGCGCCGATTCCAGATCGCCTTCGTCGAGCGCGGCATCGGGTTCGAAGGCATCGAAACCGCAGCGCCGCATGTAGGCGACCTGATCGACCAGCACGTCGCCCACTGCCCTGAGCTCCCCCTCGTAACCCGCTTCGCGCAGGAGGCGGGCGGAGGAATAGCCGCGCCCGTCACCGAAAGCGGGGAAGTTCACCTCGACCAGCGACAGGCGTCCAAGGTGCGGGATGAGCGCACGTGCGTCGTCACCCGGTTCCACGCGAACCGCGCTGGCATCCTGCTGGTCGAGGAAGGAATCGACCGTTACCGCTGCATCGTCGACCTGTTCGTCGTCGCGGAAGCGGATCAGCGTGTCGGTGTCGGAAACGAAATCAGCCATACAGGGCCTCCTTGAACGGGGTCATGCCGATACGGCGATAGGTGTCGAGGAAGCGCTCGCCGTCCTGGCGCTCGCGCAGGTAGACGTCGGCAGCTGTTTCAACCGCGTCGACGATGCCCGCCTCGTCGAAGCCGGGGCCGGTGATCTTGGCGAGGCTCACGTCTTCCGCCTCGCTTCCGCCGAGCAGGAGCTGGTAGTTTTCGACGCCCTTCTTGTCGACGCCGAGGATGCCGATGTGGCCTGCATGGTGATGCCCGCAGGCATTGATGCAGCCGGAAATCTTCAGCTTCAGCTGGCCCAGCGCCTCGGTCTTGCCGTTGGCGGAGAAGCGTTCGGAAATCTTCTGCGCGACCGGAATCGAACGCGCATTGGCGAGGCTGCAATAATCGAGCCCCGGGCAGGCGATGATGTCCTCGATCGTGTCGAGGTTGGGACTGCCCAGCCCCGCTGCCTCCAGCGCGGTCCACAGCGCGTGGAGGTCGGCCTTGCGGACATGGGGCAGCACGATGTTCTGCGTGTGCATGACGCGCAGTTCGTCGAAGCTGTAATCCCTGGCGAGGTCGGCCATCAGGTGCATCTGCTCGGCCGTCGCATCACCCGGAATGCCGCCGACCGGCTTCAGGCTTATCACCGCCGAAACATAACCCGGTGCCTTGTGCGCGATCGTGTTGCGATCGACCCACAGTGCGAAATCGGGATCGCTCCGGTCGATTTCCTCGGGCAGGCCGTCCTCGAACAGCGGGTCCTCGAAATAGCCGCGGATACGCTCCAGCTCGGCGAAGGGCGGTTCGACGCCTTGCCCGAGCAGGTGGGCGAATTCCTCCTCGACCTGGCGCGTATATTCCTCCGCGCCCAGTTCGTGGACGAGGATCTTGATGCGCGCCTTGTACTTGTTGTCGCGCCGTCCGTGGCGGTTGTAGACCCTGAGCGCCGCCTCGGCATAGGTCACCATCCGGTCGAGCGGGACGAAGGCGTTGATGCAGGGCGCAATCATCGGCGTGCGGCCCATCCCGCCACCGACATAGAATGCCGCGCCCAGCTCGCCCGCTGCGTTGCGCACGATCTGGATGCCGATGTCGTGCAGCCGCATGGCCGCCCGGTCGGTATCGCTGGCGATGACCGCGATCTTGAACTTGCGCGGCAAATAGCTGAATTCGGGATGGAAGCTCGACCACTGGCGCAGCAGCTCGGCATAGGGGCGCGGGTCAACGACCTCGTCCGCCGCGGCTCCGGCGAAATGGTCCGAAGAGATGTTGCGGATGCAATTGCCGCTGGTCTGGATGGCATGCATCTCGACGCTGGCAAGGTCGGCGAGGATGTCGCCGGCATCTTCCAGCTTGATCCAGTTGTACTGGATGTTCTGGCGCGTCGTGAAATGGCCGTAGCCGCGGTCGTACTTGTCCGCGATGTCGGCCAGCATGTGCATCTGCCGGCTGTCGAGCGTGCCATAGGGGATGGCGACGCGCAGCATGTAGGCGTGCAGCTGCAGGTAAAGGCCGTTCATCAACCGCAGCGGCTTGAACTGGTCTTCGGTCAGCCTGCCTTCGAGGCGGCGACGGGCCTGGTCGCGGAATTCTTCCACGCGGGCATCGACCATGGCCTGGTCGTAGTGGTCGTAGCGATACATGTCAGATTACCCAGCTGCCGATATCGGGATCGGCCGGTTTGAGCGTCAGGTCGGGGCGCACGGTGGGGCCGAGCGCCCTGACGCGGTCCTTTATGTGGGAGGGGCGCGGACGGCCTTGGTGCAGCGAAGCATCGATGGCATAGGGCGCGTTGACTCGGCGGGCCGCTTCCTCGCGCCGCGCGATCTCGTCCTCGGTGCCGGTCACGTCTACGGCATCCTCCACGTGGAGCGACCAGTCATTCCCGGTCCACCAGGTCACGGCTCCGGTCCTGAGGTCGTTTCCGGTCAGCAGCCTCATCGCGCCGCCTCCTGTGCAAGCGTTGAAAGGGTGATGTCGTCGCGCGCGGTCACCTCGCCGATCACGATGAGCGCAGGGCTCACCACGGCTTCGGCCTCGACAAGGTTGGGCAGCCCGGCAAGCGGTGCGCGCAGCACGCGCATCTGCGGGCGCGCGCCGTTTTCGATCACCGCAACCGGCATGTCGGGCGCAAGGCCGTCTTCCATCAGTTTCTCGGCGATCATCGGCGCCGTCTTGACGCCCATGTAAATGACGAGCGTGCGGCCCTTGCCGGCGAGGCCTGCCCAGTCCTGGTCCTTCAGCCCTTTGCACTGGCCGGCAACGAAGCTGACGATGGACGATGCCTCGCGGTGGGTGAGCGCGATCTGCGCGGCCGCTGCAGCGCCGTTGGCTGCGCTGATGCCGGGGACGACCTCGACGGGAACGCCGGCGGCGCGTGCCGCCTCCGCTTCCTCGCCGCCGCGACCGAAGATGAAGGGATCGCCGCCCTTCAGGCGGACCACGTCGATGCCCGACAGCGCGATGCGCACCAACAGGGCGTTGATCTCTGCCTGCGGCATGGTGTGACGCGCACGCTGCTTGGCCACGGAGACGAGCTCTGCATCGGGCCGTGCGAGCGCCAAAATGCTGGGATCGACCAGGCCGTCGTGCACGATGACCGCGGCCCGTTCGATCAGGCGGGCGGCGCGCAGCGTCAGGAGGTCGGGATCGCCCGGCCCCGCGCCGACGAGATGGATGGTTCCGGGTTTTGCCATTGCGCCAAGATGATCGGCACCGGCCTCCCGCGCCAACCAGAATGAATGCGCATCAGGGAAGCGGAAATTTTGAAATCGGAAATGTCCGCCATGAAAGGCGAAATTTCAAAACCGGCGCTGCGCAGGCGAGAAGGCCAGCTATTCCAGCATCTTCTAATATCGCATGCCGGCTATTCGCCCTTTTCCTTGGCCATGATCGCCAGCAGCTTGTCCAGCTGGTCGCTCGAACGGATGTGCAGATCGCGCTGCGGGAAGGGAATTTCGATCCCGTTTTCCTTGAACAGCCACCACAGCTTCTTGAGCACAGCGCTGCGCACGTTCCCCACCCCGTCTTCGGGATCCATGATCCAGCAATGGATGGTGAAATTGACCGAATTGTCGCCGTATTCGTTCATCCACACTGTCGGCGGCGGGGCCTTGAGCACGCGGTCGCAGCTGGAGGCCGCTTCCAGCATGAGCTTTTCGACGAGGTTCATGTCGGCTTCGTAGCTGACCCCGACCGGCACCTGCATCCGCACGTTCTTCGACGAATAGGACCAGTTTTCGACCTGGTTGATCATCAGGTTCTCGTTCGGGATGAGGTATTCGCGCTGGTCGCGGGTCGTCACCGAAACGGCGCGTACGCCGATCTTGCGGATCTGGCCGAAGCTTTCATTGCCAGCCATGTCGGTGACCGCGATCACGTCGCCCGGCTTGATCGACTTGTCCATCAGCAGGATGATCCCGGCGATCAGGTTGCCGAAGGTCTTCTGGAGGCCGAAGCCGATCGCCAGGCCGAACGCGCCCGAGAACACCGCCAGCGCGGTAAGATCGATGCCGAGCAGGTCGATCCCCATGAAGAACGCCGCCGCCCAGATAGCGATGGTGATGATCTTCTCGACCAGCAATTGCTGCGTGTCGTCGAGGCGCTGGACCCTGCGGACCATGCGCCGGGCGACCCGGCTGGCGAACCAGGCGAAGGCAATGACGCCGAAGACGATGGACGCCACGATAAGCACGTCGAACACCGACACGCGCATATGGCCAAGGCTGATTGCCAGCCCGTCCAGCGTGTCGACGATGGAGCCGACCGTCTCGCTCTTGCCGCTGACCGCTTCCTTGATGCCCTCCGACGCCGCAACCGCCGTTTCGGGCGGTGCGGGCTCGGCAAGGCTCCACGCCTGTTCGACCGGTGTTGCCGTTTCGCTGCTTGCGGGTGGTGTTTCGCCCTGCACGTCTATCCCTTGTCCATCGCGGCAAATGCCTGATCCAAATCGGCAATCAGGTCGCTCGCATCCTCGAGACCGATCGATAGGCGAATGCCGCAGCTTTCGCCAACCCCCCAGCCATCCTTGGGCCAGGGCATGGTGCTGCGTATCGGAGGAATGTCGAAGGGGATGGCGAGGCTTTCGAACCCGCCCCAGCTGTAACCGATGCCGAACAGGTCGAGCGCGTCGACGAGACGGCAGCGCGCGGCATCGTCACGCTCTTTCAGCACGAAACTGAACAGCCCGCACCCGCCGGTAAAATCGCGCTTCCACAGCTCATGGCCGGGTGCCCCGGGCAGCATCGGGCACAGCACATGCGCCACATCGTCGCGCGCATCGAGCCATTCGGCGAGCGCGAGCGCAGAGGCCGTCTCCCGCTCCAGCCGCACGCCCATTGTGCGCAGCCCCCGCAATGCGAGCGCGGCATCGTCGGGCGAGACGACATGGCCGAGCTGCTGCGCCGTCATACGCAGCTTGCGGTACCACCGCTCGCCGGCGCTGGCCGCGCCGAGCATGAGGTCCGAATGGCCGCCGACATGCTTGGTCAGCGCGGTAATCGCGATATCGCAGCCATGCGCGAGTGCGGTGAAGCCGAGCGAGGTGGCCCAGGTGTTGTCCAGAAGGCTGACCGCACCCTTTTCGCGCGCAATCCGAGCCAATGCCGGAACGTCGCAAACCTCCATCGACAGGCTGCCGGGATTTTCCAGCATGACCGCCTTCGTGTTCTCGCAGAAGGCAGCGACAAAGCTGTCCGCATCGAGCGGGTCGAAGAAGCGGTGCTGCACGCCGTAGCGCTTGAGTATCCCCATCGCGGTATTGCGGGTCGGCTCGTAGGCATTGTCGGCCACTAGCAGCACGTCGCCGGGCTTCAGGACCGCGAGGAGCGCCGCGACGATTGCTGCAAGGCCACTCGGATAGAGCACGGTGCCGGCCGCCCCGGGCTCCAGTTCGGTGAGCGCATCGCTCAACGCCCATTGGGTCGGCGCGCCTCGGCGGCCGTAGAAAAAATGGCCGTCGGCATTCGACTTCTGGCCCTCGCGCAGCGAAGCGCAATCGGCATAGAGATGCGTGCTGGCGCGCCAGACGGGCGGATTGACGACGTGGGCGGAGAAACTGCCCGAACGCCCCGTGGTGACCAGCCGCGTGCCCGCGCGAAGGTCCTTGTCCCGATTGCCTGCCATGGTCAGTTTCGCGCCCCGCTTTCCTTCGGTGTGTCGGGGTCTGCGCCCCATTCCATCCAGCTTCCGTCGTACAGGACGGCATCGCCCTTGCCTGCCAGTTCGAGCCCGAACAGCAGCACACAGGCGGTCATGCCGCTGTTGCAGCTGGTAATGACCGGCCTGTCGAGATCGACCCCCGCAGCCTCGAAGCGGGCGCGGATTTCGCCCGGAGAGCGATAGGTGCCGTCTTCGTTCAGGAGTGAACCGAAGGGCAAGTTGGCCGCGCCCGGAATATGGCCTACCGACCCGCTGCCTTCCTCGCCGGCGAAACGCGCGGCATCGCGCGCATCAACCAGCTGTGCCTCTCCGCTGTCGAGATTCGCCAGCACGTTCTCCTTGCCGGCAATGGCGCGCGTTTGCGGAGGTTCGGCGTAGTCGCGCGGCGCTTGGTCCGCGCAGCCTTGGTCCACCTCGCGGCCTTCGGCCAGCCACTTGCCCAGCCCGCCGTCGAGGATCGCCACATTGGGCTCGCCCGCATGGTCGAACAGGAACCATGCGCGTGCCGCACTGCGAATGGCGCTGTCGTCGTAGAGAACGATCCGGCTGCCGCGGGCCACGCCCAGTTCGCGCATCCGTTCGGCGAATTGCGCCGGAGTGGGCACCGCCTTGGGCACGCTTGAGCCGGGGTCGATGAAGCTAGCAAGATCGAGGAAACGCGCGCCGGGGATGTGGCGCTGCGTGAACTCGGCCCGCGCGTCGCGCTCGCTGCCAGGCAGGTGCATGCTCGCATCGAGGATGACGATATCCTGCGCTCCCAGGCGGGCGGCGAGCCAATCGGTCGAGACGAGCTTGTCCATCGGGCCGTGCTAGCGTGGCCGCACGGCAGTGTCGATGTCAGTCGAGCGCCCGCGCCGCGACCGGCGACCAGCTGCGCAGCCCCTCGTCCAGCCGGAAGGGGGCGACGCGCCCGCCATCCTCGACGCCCTGGCCGATGACGAAGGTCTTCACCTGCGGCGCATCGCCTGCCCCGTCGACACGGACGCGCAGCAGCGGCACGAGCAGCGCCATAGGGCCCTGGTGAATGATCTTTGCCTGCGCCAGCGAGAGGATCAGCTTGCCCTCGTGGCGCACGCTCTGGCCGGGGGCGATCCGGTCGAAAGCGTGGCGCTGGTCGAGCATGGAAGCAGGCGTTGCCACCTGTTGTTCGGCAGGCAAATCGCCATGGGCCGAGATCAGGTCCGCCGACAGCTTCACATTGGAAAGCGCGGAAGTCGACCGGTTGATCAGCGTAACGCGGTAATCGAGCGTCGCATTGGCGAAAGATCGCGTCAGCCTGATCGCCTCTGCCCTGATCTGGATACCTGCCAAGGCGGGCGCGGCAGGAGCATTGACTGTCGGCTTCACGACGACAGGCCGCTCGATCTCGGGCGGTGCCGCGTTGGCCGCCCTGCGGCGCCAGAAGAAGAACAGCCCGCCGAGCAGGACGAGGAGACCCGCGCCGCCGCCGATCCATGTCCATGGCAGGCCTGCCTGCTCCCCAACCGTCTCGGCTCCGGTGTCGGCGGGCGGTGCGATGGGCTCGATACCGGGGAATGGCGTCGAGGTGGCTGGCGTCTCGGGTTGCGCTGATGCTTCAGGCGACGGCGTAATTTCGCCGGGTGCAGGTGCGGTCGTGGCTCGAACCGAAGGCGTTGGAGTGGGCCGCACGGCCTGCGCCGGAAGCGGCGTGCTGCCGGTGAGCGGCTCGGGCGTGATCCGGGGTGCCGGGGATTGCGTTGCGGCCGGGGCCGGAGTGGGCGTGGTCGAGGGCCTCGCGGTCGGGATCGCTCGCGGCCGGCGCGGCACGCTGGCGCCTTCGGTATCGACCGGACCCTGCACATTGGGGCTGGACGTCGGCGTCGGCGCTGGCGGAAGCTGGAAATCCTGCACGCCTTGCGCGGCCACGGGCACGGGCATGGCAAGGACGAGCGCGGCGAGAGGGAGGCAGAAACGCTTGGTCATGGGATCGGTCGGTCTGATCGGGAAGCCGCGCTGAATAGGCCGTGAAGCGCCCCCGTCCAAGCCTCGCCTTGCGCAAGCGCGCCATTCGCGGCAGATGCGCGGCATGAGCGACACACCGACCCCCAAGTTCCTGGGCGAAAACAGCCCGCTTCCGGCATCGCCCGAAGAAGCCGAACTCGATTACGTCCCCAACCCGCGCAAGGGCCAGCTTTACCTCGTGCGCTTTGCCGCGCCGGAGTTCACCTCGCTGTGCCCGGTGACCGGCCAGCCGGACTTCGCGCATCTCGTCATCGACTATGCGCCGGGTGACACGATCGTCGAATCGAAGAGCCTGAAGCTGTTCCTCGGCTCGTTCCGCAACCACAACGGGTTCCACGAAGACGTGACGGTCGGCATCGGCCAGCGCCTGTTCGAGGAAATGAAGCCCCGCTGGCTGCGCATCGGCGGCTACTGGTACCCGCGCGGCGGCATCCCGATCGACGTCTTCTGGCAGAGCGGCGCGCCGCCCGAAGGACTATGGCTTCCCGATCAGGGCGTCTCGTCCTATCGTGGGCGCGGCTAACGAGTAAGGAGGTTGTCCGAATGATCGCAAAGCTACCCAGACTAGCCCTGTGGCTGGCTGTCCTGCTGACCCTGTGGTTCCTCGCAGCGGTATTCGGACCCAAGTTCGGGATAATCGACTGGCGCTTTGCCCTCGGCACGATGGTCCGCAGCGCCGGCCCCATCCTTATCGGCATCACCGCACTGGTGGCACTGGTCGCCCTCGTCGCGGTCCTGTGGAAGGGCCCGCGCGGCGAATGGTGGAAGGCCGTGATCGCGCTGGCGATCCCCGCTGCGCTGATGGCCGGCCTCAATTCGGTCCGTACGACGGCCGAAAGCGTGCCCCCGATCCATGACGTGTCGACCGATGTCGACGACCCGCCGCAATTCTCGCAGCTGACGCTGGAAAAGCGCGCGCAGGTGCAGGCCAATCCGCTCAACGACTATTCGGTCCCGCTGGGCCAGCTCGATCCCTGGAAGGACGCCGAAGAGCCGGTCGCCTCCAGCACGCATGCGCAGCTCATCCGCGATGGCTATCCCGAACTGGCGACCATTCCCTATTCTATCGACCAGAGCGAGGCGATGGTCGTCGTCACGCTCGCGATGGAGGAGATCGGCCTGATGGACGTCACCAGCGACGTCGCCGGCGGACGCGTGGAAGGCGTCGCGGAAACCTTCCTGTTCGGCTTCAAGGACGATGTCGTCGCCCGCGTGCGTGACGGCGAGATCGACCTGCGGTCGGTCAGCCGGGTCGGCCTGTCCGACCTTGGCTACAACGGCGCGCGCCTCAAGAAGCTGTCGGAAGAGATCAGGGCTCGCCTGGGCGAGTGAACCGCCGGATCCAGCGGCGGTCGAGCCAGTCCTTGAGCCGCCGCAACCAGCGGGCACGCAAGGCGACTTTGCCATAGCTCATGATCGCCTCGCCGCGGCCCGTGTTCAGCAGGTAGAAGTCCATCCCGCGCCCGCGGTAGGTGCCTGACGGTTCGCGTCCCGCAAGCGCAGCGCGCAGGTTCTTCGCCAGCACAGGTCCGGCATAGACGGCATGGACGCCCGAATGCGGCAGGTCGCGATCCGTACGGCGGGCGATATCGCCGGCAGCAAAGATTTGCGGATGACCGCAGACCCGCTGGTGAGTGTCGACCTCGATAAAGCCCTCCTCGTCCACCGGCAGGTCGCTCTGCCGCGGCCAGTCCGGCGCTCCGCTTCCCACGGCCGCAATGACGAGGTCGATGCGGCCCAGTGGCTCGGCCCCGGCGAAAAGCTTGCCGTCGCGGAATTTCGCCTCCTCGGCGATTGTCCGGATGCCCTGCGATGCCAGCTCCTGTGCGACCGACCGGCGAACAGCCGCCGAATGGTCGGGCAGGAGGCCCTTTTCTCCGGTAACCAGAATGACACGCAGTGGATGCGGCAGCGGCGCATTCGCGGCCCCGAAGGCCAGTTCGACGCCTCCCGCCCCGCCGCCGACCACGGCGATCCGCCGCGGCGGTGCGGGCGAATCGCGCAGGGCCCGCCACCGCTCGACGAAGGCGTCGATCGGCCGGATGTCGAGCAGGCGGGGATCGTCGCCGAGCAGCCTCGCGGCCTGTCCCGCTCCGCCCGTCGCGATGGAGCACACGTCGAATTCGAGCACGGTGCCATCGGCAAGGGTCGCCTTCCTGGCCTGCGCGTCGAGCGCGACCAGTTCGGCCTTTCGCCATTCGATGCCGGTTTCCTCGACCAGCGGCGCCAGCGGGATCATCGCCTCGCTGGCCCGGTATTCCCCCGCCAGCCAGCCGGGCACCATGCCGGAATAATGCATCGCGTCGCGCGGCTCGACGAGGATCACGCGCCCGCAAGGCGCGCCCTTCTTGCGGATGTCGTCGATGACCCCGAGATGCGCATGTCCTGCGCCCACCAGAAGGAGGGTCCTGCCGTCCATCGGGCGGGTCTAGCGGGGATTTACCAGGCGGGGAACCTGGTGGAGCCGAGCGGGATCGAACCGCTGACCTCGTCATTGCGAACGACGCGCTCTCCCAACTGAGCTACGGCCCCGTTCCAGGCAAGGCGCACGCAATTAGCGAAAAGAAAAGCGCCCGGAAAGGGCAAAGTCCTAACTGCGGATCTTCCAGCCGGACTTGAGCACGCGGTACACGAAATAGGCCAGAACGAGGTTGAACAGGCCGAGGCCGAGCGCGCTGGAAATGACCGCCTCGTTGGTGTCGCCAATGTCGCTTTCGCCGAGGAAGCCGAAGCGGAAACCGCTGATGACATAGAAGAACGGGTTCACCCGGCTGACCGCCTGGAAAGCCGGCGCAAGGTTGTCGATGACGTAGAAGGTGCCCGACAGCAGGCTGAGCGGCGCGATGACAAAGTTGGTGACCGCGGCGTTGTGGTCGAACTTCTCAGCCCAGATCGATGCCAGCAGGCCGAGGATGGCGAGCATGGCCGCCCCCATCAGCCCGAACCAGGCGACTGCCCAGGGATGGGCGAGCGACAGGTCGACGCCCGGATAGAAGGCCATCGCCAGAGCAACAGCGCCGCCCACCATGATCGCGCGCGTGATCGCGGCGGCGACGATGCCGCCCATAAGTTCGCCCACCGACAGGGGCGGCATGAGGAGGTCGATGATGGTCCCCTGGATCTTGCCGGACAGCAGCGAGAAGCTGGAATTGGCAAAGGCATTCTGCATCATGCCCATGACAATCAGGCCCGGCGCGACGAAGGTGGCGAAGTTCACGCCGAGGATTTCGCGGTCCGTCCTGCCCAGTGCCACGGTGAAGATGACAAGGAACAGCAGGGTGGTAACCGCAGGTGCCCAGATCGTCTGCGTCTGGACCTTGAGAAAACGGCGAACCTCCTTAATATAGAGGCTCCATAGACCCACGCGGTTGATCCCGGTGATGACCGGCTGACCGCGTTCGGGGAAACGACCCTTCCTCCCGGCATTCTCTTCGGTGAAAGAGGCATCGCCTTGTGGCATGTCCGGGGACACGGGTTGGACTTGATCGGCCATGGGCGTGCGCCTAGGGCCAAGCTACCCGGCTGGCAAGCCGTGCCGGGCGCAGTGAAGGAATACGGAACGAGTATGAGCTGGACCGACGAACGGATCGCGACGCTGAAGAAGATGTGGGAAAGCGGGTCGACCGCCAGCCAGATCGCCGACGAACTTGGCGGCGTCAGCCGTAACGCCGTCATCGGCAAGGCACATCGCCTCGGCCTGAAATCGCGCCCTTCCCCGGTCAAGGCCGGCGAGAAGAAGAAGGCTGCCAAGCCTGCCGCCGCCGCACCCAAGGCCGCGCCCAAGAAGGCCGCGCCGCGTCCGGTTGCAAAGCCAGCCAAGCCTGCCGCCGCGCCGGTTGCAAAGCCTGCCGCCCCGGCGACGAAGGCCGATGCCGTGCCCTCGCAGCCGCTGCCCAACAAGACGCCCGACCTGCCCAAGATCGTGTCGGTCGGCCCCGGCGGCTTCCTGCGCCAGGGTCCGGGCGACCAGCAGCCGCCGATCCCGCCGGCCCCGCCGCGCCGCCTCGTGCCGGCCAAGCCCGATCCCTCGATCGCCGACAAGACCAGCCTGCTCGACCTGTCGGACAAGGTCTGCCGCTGGCCGATGGGCCACCCGGGCGAACCGGATTTTCACTTCTGCGGCGAAGCCGTGAACCCCGGCTTCCCCTATTGTGTCCAGCATTGCGGCCGGGCCTACCAGGCACAGCTGCCGCGTGGCGCACGCCGGCCCCCTCCGCCGCTGCCGTTCGGCGGTCCGCGCGTTCGCTAAGCCGGGTTTTTTCCAAACCTAAACGGGTGGTTTCTTCGAAAAACGGGAGATTTCCGCCATTTCGGAGGAAATCTTTCATCCTTGGCAACCATATCGGTTGACCAGCTTGTCACGGTTGCCTGTCAAAAACGATGACGGAGCGATGCCCAGTTGCGGGTTATCGATACGGGACCTGAGCGATGGAATGGGCGAGCGCCGCATTCGGTGCATTCTTGGGGATAGCGGGTGTCGTCGGGGCTGGTGCCCTGGCGCTCTACCCGCTCGTCCGGCGCAGCTACCTCGTGTGGGGCGCGCTGCGCATGGCCTTCTTCGCGGCCATGGCACTGGCGCTCCTGCTTACCAGCGCACCCCTGCTTCCCAATTCCGGCCTAGACGGACTGCGGCTGAGTGAAATCGCGCTGTCGCTGGGCGTCGCGTGCACCGGCCCGTTCCTGGCAACATACATCGAAAAGCACATCACCCTCGGCCAACATCGCCGCCACCTGTGGTACATCCTGCCGCTGGGCCTGTTCGCAGCCATCGCCACGCCGCTGGGCGAGCGCCTGCCGATCTTCCACCAACTCCACGATTTCGCGCTGCTGCTGGCTACCTTCCTGCTCGCCTCCGGCCTCTGGGCGGCGGTGCGCCGCGGCAGCCGCGTGGCGCAGATCCAGGCGGTCGGCTGGGCCCCGCTCATCATGCTCGGCATCGGCGCCTTCAGCTACGAGTTCTTCGCACGCGAAGACCTGCCCTACTGGCAGGTGGCCGTGCTCGCGGGCCTGACGCTCGACCTGCTCGTCACCTTTGCCGGTATTATCCGCAATTTCGGCCAGATCATGCTCGAACGCGACCGCGCCGTCGCCAATATCGAGGCGGCCGAGCAGATGATGCATATCGACCCGCTGACCAATATCGCCAACCGCCGCGGTCTGGAGCATCACTTCGTCCATGCCCCCGGCAAGCGCCCGGTCGGCCTGGCGCTGATCGACTGTGACCACTTCAAGCAGATCAACGACAATTTCGGCCACGACATGGGCGACCGCGTCCTTGCGGCCGTGGCGCAGGCGCTGAAAGGGCACGACTTGTTCGAGGCCCGTCTCGGGGGCGAGGAATTCGTCGTCCTGATCTACAGCGACGATTGGCAGAACCTGGCCGAAACCGCACGCCGCCGGATTACCCATGCCGTGCGCATGGCCGTGCCCGAAATGCCCAATGCCGTCACCGCGAGCGCGGGCCTTACCGCCATTGCCGCCAGCGACACGCTGGGCAGCGCGCTGAAGCGGGCCGACCGCGCGCTCTATGCAGCCAAGGAAGGCGGCCGCAACCGCAGCCTCGCGCTGACCGAGTTCCGCCCCGACAAGGCGCCGCTATTCGAGGTCGCCTGACGCCGAACTGCGCTTGCGGGCGAACCATATGGTGTGGCGCGGCCCCTTGTTGTTGGGCCGGGCGCGCACGATCCGCTCCTCGACGGTGAAGCCTGCTTCCTTCAGCCGGCGAGTGAACTTGTGGTCCGGCGCCGCCGACCACACCGCCAGTATCCCGCCCGGGCGCAGCGCATCGCGCGCCTTGCCGAGACCGGTGGAGGAATAGAGCCGTTGGTTGCCGTCGCGCACGATGCCGTCCGGGCCGTTGTCGACGTCGAGCAGGATCGCGTCCCACTTGTCGCAGGTGCCGTCATTGGCATCGTCGATCAGCGCCGCCACGTCGCAGAGCACCACCTGTCCGCGCGGGTCGGCCAGCGTATCGCCGGTCAGTTCGGCAAGCGGCCCTTCGGCCCATTCGAGGATTTCGGGGACCACTTCGGCGACCACCACTTCTGCTCCCTCTCCTGCCGCCGCCAGCGCGGCGCGGAAGGTGAAGCCCATGCCGTATCCGCCGATCAGCACGCGCGGCCTGTCCCTGCCGAGCTCCGCCAGCGTCAGCTCTGCCAGCTGTTCCTCGCTGAACTGCATGCGCGTGCCCATCAGCTCGTCACGCCCCAGCATGATGATGAAATCGCGCCCGTGGCTGACCAGCGTCAGCGTATCTCCGCCGGGTATCTGGGCGGTGGCAATGGTTTCGCGGGGGAGCATGGGCTGGCTTTCTCGGCAGGCTTGATGGGATGGCCATGCAGTAGCGCCCCGGGCCGGGGTGCGCCACGCCTTAGTCTGGACTGCAACCCGCGCAAGCTAGCCGGGTCGGGCATGAAAAAAGGGGCCGCCGGAAAGCCGGCAGCCCCCTCTTGTCTGGTTCCGTGAAGGATTAGTCCTTCAGGAAGTCCGGCACGTGGGCTTCGCCGCCCCCGTTGTCGCCGCCACGGTCGCCGCGATCGCGACGCGGGCCACGGTCACGGTCGCCGCCACGGCCACCACGACCGCCACGGCGGTCGCCGCCACGGTCGCCGCGCGGGCCACGGTCACCACGGTCACCGCGCGGTTCGCGCGGCGGACGGGTGTCCTCCAGCTCTTCGCCGGTTTCCTGGTCGACGACGCGCATCGACAGGCGAACCTTGCCGCGGTTGTCGATCTCGAGGACCTTGACCTTAACTTCCTGGCCTTCCGACACGACGTCGGTCGGCTTCTCGACGCGCTCGTTCTTCATTTCGCTGACGTGGACGAGACCGTCCTTGCCGCCCATGAAGTTCACGAACGCACCGAAGTCGACGATGTTGACGACCTTGCCGTTGTAGATCTTGCCGACTTCGGCTTCCTCAACGATGCCTTCGATCCACGCGCGTGCAGCGGCGATTTCATCGGCATTCGACGAGCTGATCTTGATCACGCCTTCGTCGTCGATGTCGACCTTGGCGCCGGTTTCGGCGACGATCTCGCGGATCACCTTGCCGCCCGTGCCGATGACGTCGCGGATCTTCGACTTGTCGATCTGCATGGTCTCGATACGCGGAGCGTGGGCCGAAAGTTCGGTACGGGCCGAACCCAGAGCCTTCTGCATCTCGCCGAGGATGTGCTGGCGACCGGCCTTGGCCTGTTCCAGCGCCTTGGCCATGATTTCCTGCGTGATCCCGGCCACCTTGATGTCCATCTGCATGGTGGTGATGCCGTTCTCGGTGCCAGCGACCTTGAAGTCCATGTCGCCGAGGTGATCTTCATCACCCAGGATGTCCGACAGGACGGCGAACTCGTCGCCTTCGAGGATGAGGCCCATCGCGATGCCCGAAACCGGGCGTTCGATCGGCACGCCGGCGTCCATCATGGACAGGCAGCCGCCGCAGACCGTCGCCATCGAGGACGAGCCATTCGACTCGGTGATGTCCGACAGGATACGGATGGTGTAGGGGAAATCGTCATGCGAGGGCAGGACGGGGTGCAGCGCACGCCACGCCAGCTTGCCATGGCCGATCTCGCGACGGCCCGGCGCGCCGAAGCGGCCCACTTCACCGACCGAGTACGGCGGGAAGTTATAGTGCAGCATGAAGTTCGAGTAGGAGAGACCCTCCAGCCCGTCGATCATCTGCTCGCTGTCCTTGGTGCCCAGCGTGGTGGTGCAGATCGCCTGCGTTTCACCGCGGGTGAACAGGGCCGAACCGTGCGCGCGCGGCAGGAAGCCGACCATCGCCTCGATCGGGCGGACCTGGTCCAGCTTGCGACCGTCGATACGCTGGCCGTCCTTGAGGATGGCGGTGCGCACGATGTCTGCTTCCAGCTTCTTGACGAGCTTGGTGGCGACCATGGCGGTCTGGCCGTCGGCTTCGGCGTAATGCGCCTTGGCCTTGGCACGCGCTTCGTTGAGCGCGTTGGCACGGGCCGACTTGTCGGTCAGCTTGTAGGCAGCGGCGATATCGTCGCCGATCAGGCCCATGAGTTCCGACTTCATCGCCGACTTGTCGTCCGACTGGTCGATTTCCCACGGGTCCTTGGCAGCCTGCTCGGCCAGGTCGATGATTGCACCGATGACCTTGCGGCTCTCGTCATGCGCGAACATCACGGCGCCGAGCATTTCCTCTTCGGTCAGCTCCTTGGCTTCGGATTCGACCATCATCACGGCGTCCTGAGTCGCAGCGACGACGAGGTCGAGGCGGCCGTCTTCCAGCGCCTTGTCCTGCTTCGGGTTGAGGACGTATTCGCCATCGATGAAGCCGACGCGGCAGGCGCCGATCGGGCCCATGAAGGGCACACCCGAGATGGTCAGCGCAGCCGAAGCGGCGACCATGGCGACGATGTCGGCCTCGGTCTCGCCATCGAACGACAGGACCTGGCAAATGACGTTGATTTCGTTGTAGAAACCTTCGGGGAACAGCGGGCGGATCGGACGGTCGATCAGGCGGCTGGTCAGCGTTTCCTTTTCGGTCGCGCCGCGCTCACGCTTGAAGAAACCACCCGGGATACGGCCTGCTGCCGAGAATTTTTCCTGGTAGTGGACGGTGAGCGGGAAGAAGTCCTGGCCTTCCTTGACGCTCTTGGCGGCGGTCACGGCGCACAGCACCACGGTTTCGCCATAAGTGGCCAGAACGGCACCGTCAGCCTGACGGGCGATACGGCCGGTTTCCAGAGTGAGGGTCTTTCCGCCCCACTCCACCGATACGGTTTTCGTGTCGAACATTGATATTCCTTCTGAACCCGCGGGGCCACATTGCGCTCGCGGGGCCTACTGTGCCGGGTATTCCGTCCCGGTCCGGTGCGGGGCTGTCTGCGCCCCATTGTCCGCTCCCAGCCGGATTGCTCGGGAGCCGGATAAACGAAGGGCGGCCCGATGAGCCGCCCTCCGGAAACTCTTACTTGCGAAGACCCAGCTTCGCGATCAGCGCATTGTACCGCTCGACGTCTTTCTTCTTGAGATAGGCGAGCAGGTTGCGGCGCTTGTTGACCATCATGAGCAGGCCACGACGCGAATGGTTGTCCTTGTGGTGGTCCTTGAAGTGATCGGTCAGGTTGCGGATACGCTCGGTGAGGATCGCGACCTGTACTTCGGGGCTGCCCGTGTCGTTCGAACCCTGGGCGTTGTCCTTGATGATCTCTTGCTTCTTTTCGGCGGTAACCGACATTTCATTTACTCCGCGACATCCGGCAGGTTGAAACCCCGCACGACCTTGGCCGAGCCACCGGTGAGTTCCATCAGCGCTACGGGAGTATCCTCCAGCTTCGCGAGATAGAGCCCGTCGGTATGGGGCAGTTCCGACAATACCCGGCCCTGGCGGACCGCCTGCGCGCTGTCGGGATCGAGGGATAGAGCCGGGATGTCGTCCAGCCCCGCCTCTAGCGGCAGGAGTAGGTGTTCAAGAGGCGCGCCCTTAGCGATTTCCTCCAGCTTGTCCAGCGAAATCGCCTGCTCCTCGAGGAAAGGACCCGCCTTGACGCGACGTAAATAGGTGACGTGTCCGCAGCTTCCAAGCGCCTGTGCGATATCCCGTGCAAGGGAGCGGATGTAGGTGCCCTTGGACACGTGCGCGCGCAGTGTGACCTGGCCTTCGCCGGCTTGGACGAGATCGAGCGAGTAAATGGTCACAGCGCGCAGTTTCATCTCCACCTGCTCGCCTGCGCGGGCGCGGTCGTAGGCGCGCTTGCCGTCGACCTTGATCGCCGAATAGGCGGGCGGTGCCTGCTCAATCGGGCCGGTGAAGTGCGGGAGGATGGCGGAAACCTTGGCGGCGGAAGGGATGACCTCGCTCCGCTCGACCACCTCGCCTTCGGTATCCAGCGTGTCGGTTTCCTCGCCGAAGCGGATCGTGAAATCGTAGATCTTGCTCGCATCGAGCATCCGGCCGGCCAGCTTGGTCGCCTCGCCCAGAGCAATGGGCAGCACGCCTTCGGCCAGCGGGTCGAGCGTGCCGCCATGGCCGACCTTGGTCTTTGCATGGCCACCCTGGCGCAGCACGCGCTTGACCATGCCGACCGCCTGGGTCGAGCCGAGGCCGCGCGGCTTGTCTAGGACGAGCCAACCGTGCGGTGCAGGCTTCGTGCGTTCCGTCATCAGGCGAGGAAGCGGGCGATGGAATCGGCGACCGAGAAGAACAGTCCGCTCATCCATTCGACCGGCGGCCAGACGGTGTTCTCGATCCAGCGCGCGTCGGGAAAAGCCCAGCTGGCCGCGATGATCACGACGAGCAGCAGCATGCCCAAGGCCTGCAATTGCTGCCAGTGCCTCGCCCAGCGCCGCGGCAGCAGGCCGCCCAGGATGTGCGACCCGTCGAAGGGCGGGATCGGCAGCAGGTTGAAGAATGCGAGGAAGGCATTGATCAGGATGAACGCACCGAAGGCGGTCATCGCGAATTCGGGCAACTGCGTGCCCCAGTTCGTCGCCAGGCCCGAGGCGATGCCGACCAGCACCGCGCCGACGAAGGCGAGCAGAATATTGGTCCCCGGCCCTGCAGCCGCGACCGCCATCATGCCGTAGCGTGGGTTATTGAGCCGGTTCGCATTGACAGGCACGGGCTTTGCCCAGCCGAACACCGGCCCGCCGAACAGCGCCAGCGCGCCCGGCACCAGCAGCGTGCCGACGGGGTCGACATGCTTGATCGGGTTGAGCGTAAGGCGCCCCATGTCCCGGGCAGTGGTATCGCCGAGTGCCAGCGCGGCCCACCCGTGCGCGACCTCGTTGAACACGATGGCGATAACGAGGCACGGGATCAGGATCGCCGCGAGGATCAGAGTATCTGTCATTGCCGGAATGTAGGAAGCCGGGGCGCCGGCTTCACCCCTCGCCCGCCAGTGCCTGCGAGAAATGCCTGCGGCACATGGCGACGTAGCGGTCGTTGCCGCCGATTTCGGTCTGCGCGCCTTCGCTCACAGCCTTGCCGGTTGCATCGACGCGCAGGTTCATCGTCGCCTTGCGCCCGCAGTCGCACACCGCCTTCATCTCGACCAGCGCATCGGCAATACCGAGAAGCGCAGCGGAGCCGGGAAACAGCTCGCCCTGGAAATCGGTGCGCAGGCCATAGCAAAGCACCGGGATCCCGTGCTTGTCGGCAAGATTGGCCAGCTGCCACACCTGCTCCTTGGTCAGGAACTGCGCCTCGTCCACCAGCACGCAGGCGAGCGGCGTTTCGGCGTGCTGGGCCAGCACATGGCCCGCGATATCGGTGCCGCTCTCGTACCGGTTGGCATCGCTGGCCAGCCCGATACGGCTGGAGATCGCGCCGAAGCCCGGACGGTCATCGATGGCCGCGGTCCACAGCGAAACCTTCATCCCCCGCTCGCCATAGTTGAACGCGGTCTGGAGCAGCGTGGAGCTCTTCCCCGCGTTCATGCTGGCATAGTAGAAATAGAGCTTCGCCATCAGGCATCGCCATCTTCGTCGAGGTCGCGGGCCACGCGCGGGTCGTCGAGCAGGCGCTCGATCCGGTCGGCCTCGTCGAAGCTCTCGTCCGGCTGGAACGACAGCTTCGGCGCGAACTTGAGGCCGAGGCGCTTGGCGACTTCCTTCTGGAAGAAGGCGGTATTGGTGCGCAGCGCCTTCAGCACCTTGTCCTCGTCCTGCCCCAGCAGCGGCTTCACATAGGCCTTCGCATTGCGCAGGTCTGGCGTCATGCGCACTTCGGTCACGGCGATGTTGGACGCGGACAGCACCTCGTCATGCGCCTCGCCGCGGGCAAGCAGTTCGGACAGGATGTGCCGCACCCGCTCGCCCACCTTGAGCACGCGGACCGACTGCTGTTCGGGAGTGGACTGGTTGCGGGCCATCAGGCGGGTTCTTCCATCTTGGTCAGTATGCGTTTGAGCGAGGTCATGTTGCGCGCAGTGCCCTTGCACCCCAGCCGCCGCTCGAGGAATTTGTTCGACAGGCTCGATACACCCACGCCGTGCACATAGTCGAGGAAGAGCACGCGATTGCCCACGGCCAGCCGCTCGCTCCCCTTGGCGCTGTGTTCTTCGATCAGCGCCTCGACCGCGCCCCTGTCGGGCTGCTGGCTGAGGAAGATCGAATGGACCATCTTGTCCGAACCATGTTCGGGTCCGGTGCCATGGAACGGGTTGTCGTGGATAGCGGAACGGATTTCCGCGGCCGTGCGGACCATGGCGCAGGATTTGAAGCCGAACCGCTGCTCCACGACGCTTTCGAGCCGCATTTCCAGCATCGCAGGGTCGTGCTCGCCCGACAGGATCACGTTACCGCTGGCCGCCACGGTCGATACGCCTTCGTAACCGGCCCCGCCCAACGCCTCGACCAGGTCGACCATCCTGATCCGGTTACCGCCGACATTGATGCTGCCGAGGAAAGCGACGACGCGCCCCATCAGCGCTGTCCGGCGACCGGCCTTGGCGTGGGAATGGCGGTGCTGGTCGACCGGGCAAGCAGCGTGCCGGCCTCGTCGAACAATTCGCCTTCGAGGAAGATCACGCGGCGGCCGCGACGAACGACGCGCCCCTTGCCGATGAGCGGTCCAGCCTGGACCGGGCGCAGCAGGGTCATGCTGATTTCGAGGTTCAGCGGGGCTTCGGCATGGTCGGTCGCCCAGACGTGCGCCCAGCCCATCACCTCGTCGAGGAAGCCTGCCACGAGGCCGCCCTGCACGCTGCCGCGCGGGGTGATGAAACTGGCCGGGGCATTGAAGCGGAGCGTGATTTCCTCACGCTCCGCATCGAAGCTGTCGAAGGCCACGCCCATCAGGTCCGCATGTGCGGCGCCGAGGGCGTGCCGGGTCGGGTCTTCGCTCACAGCGTGCGTTCACGCTCCTCGACCTCGAACACCTCGAGCTGGTCGCCCGGCTTGATGTCGTTGGTGTCGGCAAGGACCACGCCGCATTCGAGACCGGCGCGAACTTCGTCCACGTCGTCCTTGAAGCGACGCAGCGAGGCGATGGTGGTGGCCGAAACGATGACGTCCTCGCGCGTGAGACGGGCATGGAGGCCCTTGCGGATGACGCCTTCCTCGACCAGCAGGCCGGCGGCCTTGTCGCGCTTGCCCGAACGGAAGACTTCCTTGACGGCGGCACGGCCGACGACGTTCTCGATCCGCTCCGGACCCAGTTCGCCTGCCATCTCCTTCGCGATTTCCTCGGTCAGGTGGTAGATGACGTCGTAATACTTCATTTCCACGCCGTCGCGCTTCACCAGTTCGCGCGCCTTGGCGTTCGGACGCACGTTGAAGCCGATGATCGGCGCGTTCGAGGCCGAGGCCAGCGTCACGTCGCTTTCGGTGATCGCACCCACGCCTGCATGCAGGACGCGGACCTTGATCTCGTCGTTCGAGAGGTTGTGCAGCGCGGTCACGATCGCTTCGACCGAACCCTGCACGTCCGCCTTCACGACGACCGGGAATTCGATCACGTTCGAGGCAAGGTTGTTGAACATGGTGTCGAAGCTGGTCGGGGCGAGCGCGGTGCGCTTTTCGGTTGCCTTTTCCTGGCGATAGGCCGCGACTTCGCGCGCACGCTGTTCGTTCTCGACCACGGTCAGGACATCGCCTGCACGCGGCACGCCGCCGAGGCCGAGGACCTCGACCGGCATGGAGGGGCCGGCTTCCTTGATCTGCTTGCCCTGGTCGTTGACGATCGCGCGGACACGGCCGCTCTCGGTACCCACGACGAAAGTGTCGCCGCGCTTCAGCGTACCGCGATTGACCAGCACGGTCGCCACCGGACCGCGGCCCTTGTCGAGCTGCGCTTCGATGACGGTCGCTTCCGCCATGCGGTCGGGGTTCGCCTTCAGTTCGAGCAGTTCGGCCTGCAGCGCGATCTTTTCGAGCAGATCGTCGAGACCGGTCTTGGCCTTGGCCGAAATTTCCACGTCCTGCACGTCGCCCGACATGGCTTCCACGATGACCTCGTGTTCGAGCAGGCGGCTGCGGATGTTGTTCGGATCGGCTTCCGGCTTGTCCATCTTGTTGATGGCCACGATCATCGGGACGCCTGCGGCCTTGGTGTGATTGATGGCTTCGATCGTCTGCGGCATGATGCCGTCGTCGGCCGCCACCACCAGCACCACGATGTCGGTCACGTTGGCGCCGCGCTGGCGCATTTCGGTGAACGCAGCGTGGCCCGGCGTGTCGAGGAAGGTAATCAGGTCGCCGCCCTTGGTCTTCACCTGGTAGCTGCCGATGTGCTGGGTGATGCCGCCGGCTTCGCCCTTCACGACATTGGCGCCGCGAAGCGCGTCGAGCAGGCTGGTCTTGCCGTGGTCGACGTGGCCCATGATTGTGACCACCGGGGGACGCGGCTTCAGCGTGTCTTCCGGATCGACGTCCTCTTCGTTCTGGATGTCGACGTCGGCCTCGGACACCTTCTGGATGTTGTGGCCGAACTGTTCGACGAGCAGTTCCGCCGTATCCTGGTCGATCGTCTGGTTGACGGTGACCATCATGTCGAGGTTGAAGAGCTCCTTCACCAGGTCGGCGCCCTTCTCGCCCATGCGCTTGGCCAGCTCACCTACGGTGATCGCTTCGGGCACGACCACGTCGCGGACCTGCTTTTCACGCGGCTTGTTCGAACCGCCACCCTGCAGGCGGCGCTCCTTCTCGCGGGCACGCTTCAGCGCGGCGAGGCTGCGTGCACGGCGGCCTTCGTCGTCGTTAAGGGCCTTGTTGACCGTCAGCTTGCCCGAACGGCGCTTGTCCGGACGTTCTTCGGCGCGAACCGGCTTGTCGTCCTTCTTCTTGCGCTCGGGCTTCTTGATTTCGGGGCGCTTGACCGGCGTAAACTTGCGCGGGGCAGGCGTCGGCGTGCCGTCGTCGGAGGTTTCTTCCACTTCGGCAGGCTGTTCGGCAGGAGCGGCCTTGGCAGCTTCCTTGGCCTGCTTCTCGGCGGCTTCTTCTGCCTTGCGGTTGTCCTCGGCGCGCTTCTTCTCGTCCTCGGCAGCCTTCTTGGCGGCTTCCTCGTCGCGCTTGCGCGCTTCTTCGGCGAGACGCAGGCGCTCTTCCTCGGCCTCGCGCTGGAGGCGGGCGACGCGTTCCTGCGGCGTTTCGGAAGGCGGCGCGGGCTTCTTGGGCGCAGCCTTCTTCGCGACCGGAGCCGGGGCCGGCGCAGGTGCCGGTTCGGGGGCCGCGGGCGGCGGAGGCGGCGGCGCTTCGCCCGGTTTCACGAGCTTGCGGCGGCGCTTCACCTCGACCGCGACCTTGTTGGTGCGGCCGTGGCTGAAGGTCTGCTTGACCTCGCCCGGCTGAGCGCCCTTCAGGGTCAGCGGCTTGCGGGCAGGTTTCTTGTCGTCGTCGCTCATTCTTGCTCGTTTCTCTTCGTCTTATCGTTCGTATCGTCAGCGGCGCGCGCAACCGCGCGCCCATTGTCGGCCGGGATGTCTTGCCCCAGGTAATGCATCAGGCGCTCCAGGGGCCTCAGCACCCTTGCGACCGCAGCATCGTCGGCCAGCGCCATGTGGACGACATTGTCGCGGCCCAATGCCACAGACAATGCGTCACGGTCCAGTGGGAGTTCCCACCCGCGCATGCCCGAACCTTCGGCTTCTTCGCCGACGCGCCAGGCCTGGTCGAGTTTCTTGCGCCCGTCCTCGCTCGCATCGCTGGCGTGCAGCAGCAGGGCCACACCCCCGCCGCGCGCCGTTTCGGCGATGCGCTGCGTGCCCAAGATAAGGGCTCCGACGCGCATTTCGAGCCCCAGCCGGTCGAGAAAGACGCGCCGCAGCGCATCCTCGATCTTGGCCGGCAGGTCTTCCGGGATTTCCAGCTCGCCCGTCTTGAAGGCACGCGACAGCGCGCCCTTGAGCTTGCCGTTGGCCAGCGCCTCCTCGACCATCGTGCGCGAGGCACAGACCCAAGCGCCCCGCCCCGGTGCCTTTTCATGGGCATCGGGCAGGACCAGGCCGGAAGGCGAGACGGCGAGGCGGACCAGCGACGCGCGCGGTCCGCTCTCCCCTGTCAGGATGCAGCGGCGTTCCGGACGAGACTTGGCGGGCTCCGGTTTACGGGGCCGCAAGTCTTCAGCGATGTCTGGGCTCAGGCGCTCATTGGGTGGAGTCCGCATCGGCGGCCTCCTGCGTGTCGGTTGCCTCGGCCGGAGCCGCAGCGTCCTCTTCGTCTTCGAACCAGTGGGCGCGGGCAGCCATGATGATCTCGTTGCCCTGCTCTTCGGTCAGACCGTATTCGCCCAGCACGCCGCCCTTGTCCTGCTCGCGCATCGGACGGTCGCGGCGCATCGGCGGGCCGTCCGCATTGTTGCGGCGGCGCGGCGCTTCGCGCTTCTTGGCGATGAGTTCGTCGGTGGCGAGGTCGGCCAGGTCGTCGAGCGTCTTGATGCCCGCCTTGCCCAGCGTCACCAGCATGGCTTCGCTGAGGTGCGGCAGTTCTGCCAGGTCGTCCTCGACGCCCAGCTCGCGGCGCGTTTCGCGGTGCGCGGCTTCCTGGCGATCGAGCGCTTCCTGCGCACGGCTCTGGAGTTCCTCTGCCAGTTCCTCGTCGAAGCCTTCGATGCCGGCGAGCTCTTCCAGCTCGACATAGGCGACTTCCTCGAGATCGGCGAAGCCTTCGGCGACGAGCAGCTGCGAGAGCGTTTCGTCGACGTCCAGTTCCTCTTCGAACATCTTCGAGCGCTCGGCGAATTCCTTCTGGCGCTTCTCCGAGGCTTCTTCCTCGGTCATGATGTCGATCTGGTTGCCGGTCAGCTGGCTGGCGAGGCGCACGTTCTGGCCGCGGCGGCCGATGGCCAGCGACAGCTGGTCGTCGGGCACGACGACTTCGATGCGGCCGTCTTCTTCATCGAGGACCACGCGGCTGACGGTGGCCGGCTGCAGCGCGTTCACGATGAAGGTCGCGCCGTCTTCCGACCAGGGGATGATGTCGATCTTTTCGCCCTGCAGTTCCTGCACGACGGCCTGGACGCGGCTACCCTTCATGCCGACGCAGGCGCCGACAGGGTCGATGCTGCTGTCGTGGCTGATCACGCCGATCTTGGCGCGGCTGCCCGGGTCGCGGGCGGCGGCCTTGATCTCGATGATGCCGTCGTAGATTTCGGGCACTTCCTGCGCGAACAGCTTCTTCATGAAGTCGGGGTGCGCGCGGGACAGGAAGATCTGCGGGCCGCGGTTGTTGCGTTCCACCTTGGTGATGAGCGCGCGGACACGCTCGCCGACACGGGCGGCTTCGCGCGGGATCTGCTGGTCGCGGCGGATGACGCCTTCGGCACGGCCGAGGTTGACGATCACGTGGCCGAATTCGACCGACTTGATCACGCCGGTGATGACTTCGCCGGCGCGGTCCTGGAATTCGTTGAACTGGCGCTCACGCTCGGCATCGCGGACCTTCTGGAAGATCACCTGCTTGGCCGACTGCGCGTCGATACGGCCGAGATCGACCGGGGGCAGCGGATCGACGATGAAGTCGCCGACCTTGGCATTGGCGTCGAGCTTGGCGGCCTGCTTGAGGTCCACCTGCTTGAAATAATCCTCGACCTCTTCGACGACCTCGACGACGCGCCACAGGCGCAGGTCACCGGTCTGCGGGTCGAGCTTTGCACGGATGTCGTTTTCCGCGCCGTAACGGTTGCGGGCCGACTTCTGGATCGCTTCTTCCATCGCCTCGATGACGATGGACTTGTCGATCATCTTTTCCGAAGCAACCGCGTTCGCGATCGCGAGGAGTTCTGCCTTGTTGGCGGAAATGGCACTGGCCATCAGTCGTCTGCCTTTTCTTCTTCGATGTCTTCGGCACCGCTCGTGTCGAGCGGCTGGGTGGCGGCGATGAGCGCGTCGGTCAGGACGAGCTTCGCTGAATGGATTTCTTCGAGCGGGAGCGAGACTTCACCCGCCTTGGTATCGACGATCGTCACGCGGCCGTCTTCGAGGCCCTTGAGGTCGCCCTTGTAGGTGCGCTGGCCGTCATAGCCCTTGACCATGGAGATCTTGGCCTCGTGCCCGGCCCAGTTGGCGTAATCCTTGGGTCGGGTGAGCGGCCGGTCGATCCCGGGCGAGCTGACTTCGAGATGGTAGGCGCCTTCGATCAGCACCTCGCCCTTTTCCTCCAACTCGTCGATCCGGTCGGACACGCGGCGCGAGAGCGCGGCGCACTGGTCGATCACCAGTTGGCCGGTCGCCGGGTCTTCCGCCATGATCTGCAGCGCCTGACCGCCGTCACCGGCTTCCGACGGCATCATCTTCACGCGCACGAGATCGAAACCCAGCGCCTTGGCTTCGGGTTCGATGACTTCGTTCAAGCGTGCAAGATCGGCCATTCGGTCTCCGGTTACGGTTTCATTGCGACACTGGCGTTGCGGCAAAGGGTTTTCGGCCGGCCCCTTTCGGCGCCAGCCCCACTCTGTCATCGACAATGTCGGGATGAGGGGCAGATAGGCGCAGGGACCGTGTAAATCAAGCGCAAAGAAAAAGGGCCCGGCGTGAACCGGGCCCTTCCCATTTTCCGATTGGCGGTCGACCTTACTGGACGACACCGATCACGTCGGGGTTGCCGTCCGGATCGCCGTTGACGCGGCCGCCGTTGCCGACAGCACCCTGCAGCAGGATGCCGGCGAGGTGCGGCGTAGCCATCGAGGTGCCGCTGATGGTGTTGTAGCCGCTGCCGGTCCAGGTCGATTTGATCGACGAACCCGGCTCCGCAAAGTCGACCGGCGGGTTGCCGTAGTTCGAGAAGCTCGACCAGTTGTCACCGATCGCGAAGGACGAAACGGTGTAGACGTTCGGGCCGTTGGCACGGGCCGGCGAGTGGTTGTTCGCATTGTCGCTTTCGTTGCCTGCTGCAAGGGCGAAACGGACACCGCCGGCTGCGGCTGCGATAACGGCATTGTCGAGCGTGGTGCTGACACCGCCGCCGAGGCTCATGTTGGCAACGTCGCCCGGACGGCCGAACTGCGCCACATAGTCGATGCCGGCGACAACGCCCGAGGTCGAGCCCGAGCCGCGGCGGTCGAGCACGCGGACCGAAACGACCGGCGCACCCGGTGCAACGCCGATGACGCCGATGCTGTTGTCGATGGCTGCGATCGTGCCGGCGACGTGCGTACCGTGGCCGTTCTCGTCATTGGCATCGCCGCGCGAGAGGAAGCTGGCCGAACGCGCAACGTCGACGTTGAGATCGGGGTGGTCGAGCTGGATGCCGCTGTCGATGACCCATGCGGTCGCGAAGCTGCCTGCGCCGCCGCCGTTCACGCGGGCGATGCCCCAGGGCGTTTCCTGCGCAGGCTGCGAACCGCCGCCGCCGCCGCCGGGCTTGCCGCGACCCTGGACGCCGATAGCCGTGACAACCTGGTCCTGCTCGCAATAGGCGATGTTGGCATTCTTGCGCTGCATGTTCTCGACAGCCTGCGGAGCCGCGTTCACGGCAAAGCCCTTCACCGCGACCGAATAGACGTGCTTGACCTGGGCGGCTTCGGCCTGGGCGGCACGCATGGCTTCGGCCTTCGCATTGCCGCGCGAGACGGTCTTGTCGAAGACGCAAATATAGCTGTTGGCGATCTTGTCGCCGGCCTGCTGGGCCTGAGCCGGGGCAGCGAGCGCCAGCATGGGAAGCGCCGCGAGAGCGGCCAGGGTCTTGGCTTTCATGTAGTCCCTCCGAAATTCAGCAGCGCGCGACCCGCACTGAACTGATTGGAAAGTTCTAACCGGCAATTTCGACCTGTCGAGTCAAGCGGCAGACGAAAACGAGACTAATTTCCAATTAAATATACGTCTGTTGTGAATTTATCACAATACGGGAGTTTTTTGTTCGCACAGAAAACAGGCCGAGAACTAATGCTCAAAGCCTTGCAAGTAAAAAGCAGCAATAATTGGTAACGGTCTTTTATTCGGGCTGCAATTCTCCGGACATTTCCGTTTCTTCTTCGTTCGGCGGCTGGTTTTCGAACCGGCGATGGCGAACGATGCGCGGAGTTATGACGATGTAGAGTTCGGTGGTCGTGCTGGTCGACCTTTCGGTGCGGAAGACATTGCCGATCAGCGGGATATCGCCGAGCAGCGGGATCTTCGACTTGGTGGTCAGCACGTTTTCCTGCGTCAGCCCGCCGATCACGAAGGTTTCCCCGTCACGCACCGAGGCGCTGGTTTCGGCCTCGCGCTGGCTGATCGTGGGATAGCCCTGGCTGAAACCCGTCACGCTGGAGACGACGCCGTAGATCTTCGAGGTGATGTAGCCATCCGTGCTGACCCGCGGGGCAATCTGCAGGGTCACGCCGACATTCACGTACTGGACCTGCTGCGACACGCCGTTGACGCCCGACAGCTGGATCGAGGTCAGGATCGGCAAGGCATCGCCGGTGATGATCTTCGCGGTCGACCCGCTCTGCGCTGCAATCCGCGGGCGCGAAACGATCCGCCCCTCCCCTTTCTGGATCTGGGCATAGATGGCGGCCTGGATCTGGCCCGACGGCAGGATGTCTTCCGGATCGACTCCGAAAGGCAGGAAGCCGCCGGTCGCGATATTGCCGACCGCGATCTGACCGTTCGAATTGGTGAAATCGATGCCGAGGTTGCGCGCACCGGTTTCGGTCAGTTCAACGAATTGTGTTTCGAGAATGACGCTGTCGACGGGCACGTCGATCAGCTCGATCTGGCGCTTGACGCGCTCGATCCGCTCGGGCGTGCCGGTGATCCAGATCGCGTTGAGACGGCGATCGACGGCCAGGCCGCTGCCGACGTTCTGACCGAGCGGCTTGGCCTCCTGTTCGACCGGGCGGCTCTGTCCGATATAGGAGTTGGCCTGCGTCGCACCCGGCGATCCGAAGCCGGGTTCGCGGCGGATGAACACGTCATTGGGGGCGATTTCCGCGCCTTCGGCCAGGAGCCCGACGATTTCCGACACGTCGGCGTATTTCAGGAACACCAGTTCGTAGGAATCGCCCGGCTGGTAACTGTCGACCGGCCCGCGCTGCAATTCCTGCTGGGGAACCACGTCCTCGCCTTCGGAGCCGATGGGGCGCGTGCCGATGGTTTCTTCATTGCTGACCTGCTCCACGCGAACCTGCACGGCAAAATTGCCCATCTGCTCCGCCCGGATACGCGCGGGACGCGCGGTGTCGAACCGCATCACGAGGCTGCTGCCCTCGGTCACGAACTGGATCGAGCGCACTAGGCCGCGGTAGCTCTGGCGATTGGGCACCCGTCCCACCTTGAGCGTGGTGGCCATGACGAGTTCGGGACGGGTGGGGTTTTCGTCGAGCGTGGCGATACGCGGCTCGGCAGGGGAAAAGCGCAGGAGGAAGTCCGAACCGCCCGCATCTTCGGACACGAGGCGAACCTCTTCCAGAACCGAAGGAACGACTTGCGCGTGCAGGGGTGCACCGACAAGCGCTGCAAATGCAGCGACTGCCATCAGGCAATAAACAAGTAGGGTATGGCGCCCTGCGACCCGGGCCCTCACCAGTGCCATCAATTACGTATTCCCAGTCCCAGACCCCTGCATACCGCACTCCTTACGCACGGCAACACTCTCGGGAAGAAATCCCCCGTGTCGTGGCAAGATTACGACAGTACGACAATCGGTTCGCGACGATTTCTTGCCCCTGCACCAAAAAGAGACTGCCCCGCCCCGGCATCGACCGGGACAGGGCAGGCACTTGGACCCGGCGCGACCTTCTCAATGGCCGTGGTCATGTTCGCCCTCGTCGGGCGCCCAGGTGACATGGGTGATGAATTTCATCCCGTTGCTTTCCTTCACGAACAGGTGCGGCTTGCCATTGGGAAGGTAGCCGACAGGGCGCCCCCAGCTGGTCGGCGTATTGCCGACATCGGGCAAGCTCATGCGGGTGTTCTTGCCCTTGCCACCGCCCTTTCCGCCGCCGCCCTTGCCGCCGCCCTTGCCTCCGCCGCCACCGCCGGTGTCACCCCCGCCGCCGGTCGAACCGGTGTAGATGGCCACCAGCTGCTCGTAGTCGTGGAAGTCGGGATGCTCGTTATCCTGCGGCCAGCTGGTGTATTCCATGCAGGACGTCGTCTCGTCGGTGCTGAAATTCTCGTTCTGGTGGCCAAGGCCGTAGTCGTGCCCGATTTCCTGGCAGGTGACGAGCTGGCGCCAGCTATAGGTATCGTACGCCTCGCGGTTGAAGTAATTGTCGTTCAGCTTGGTCGTCCCGGCAACGATCTTGCCGCCCGACAGCGCGATGCTCGCAAGGCCGAGCCAGCCGTTCGCCCCGTAATCGGCGTTGCAGACCTGGATGGTGTTGGTCGTCATCGCGCAGGACGAGTTGTTGCCGTATTCCAGCGGAGCCTCGATCACTTCCGAGGCATTCCAGTCCCCGACGGCCTCCTGCACGTAGGAGCGCCACTGGGCGCTGGTGTTGTCGACCACCGCGACGCTCACCGCCGTGCCGTCGAAATTCCACGCATAGGTGCTCCAGGCGTGATGCGCCGATGCGCCGGTTGCTGCGAGCGTGGCACAGCCGAGTGCGGTGATCGTGCCGAAGCGGCGCAGGCGAGTTGTGGTCATGGTGTCCCCCCAATGCATTTGCGTTCGAGCGGGGAGAATGCGCGCCAACGGCTAACCGCGGCATAAGGGGGATGGCTGAGAAAGAAGCCTAACGAAACGGGGCCCGTCGGTAACCCTGCCGGGGCGTTAGCCCTGCTCTTCCATCAGGGCGTGCTTCTTGATGGCATGGCGCAGCTGGTCGTAGCTGAGACCGAGGGCTTTCGCCGTCTGGCGCTGGTTCCAGCGGTGCTTGCCCAGCGCATGCTCGAGGATCAGGCGCTCATGCGCATCGACCGCGGAACGCAAATCGTCGACATTGTCGAGCTCCGCAGCAGGCTCTGCGACGGAAGCAGCGGGCGCGGCATCGGTGCGCGGCTTGGCCGGAGTGGGCGAGAGCGGTTTCCACGGGCTGTCGAACGG
Source organism: Qipengyuania gaetbuli (assembly GCF_020171365.1). Taxonomy (NCBI): domain Bacteria; kingdom Pseudomonadati; phylum Pseudomonadota; class Alphaproteobacteria; order Sphingomonadales; family Erythrobacteraceae; genus Qipengyuania; species Qipengyuania gaetbuli. The sequence goes on from NZ_JAIUZO010000002.1 coordinate 651,066, forward strand.
GTCGAACTGGACATGGCCGATCGGGTTGCCCCAGTCGTCCCAGCGATAGACTGCGCGTTCAACCACATTGCGCAATTCGCGCACATTGCCCGGCCACGGATAGTTTTCGAGCTGTTCGCGCACGTGCTCGCTGAAGCCCGGCCAGGCTTCCCAGCCGAGTTCGGCACCCATGCGGCGCCCGAAATAGTCGGCTAGCACGCCGATATCCCCTTCGCGTACGCGCAAGGGCGGAAGAGTAATGACCTCGAAACTGAGCCGGTCGAGCAGGTCGGCGCGAAACTCGCCGCGCTCGGCCTTGGCGGGCAGGTCTTCGTTGGTGGCGGCGACAATGCGCACGTCGACCCGGATCGGCCGCGAGGAACCGATGCGCGTGACCTCGCCATATTCCACGGCGCGCAACAGCCGTTCCTGTGCGCCCATCGACAGCGTGCCCAGTTCGTCGAGAAACAGCGTGCCTTTGTCGGCTTCCTCGAACCTGCCCGCGCGGGATCTGGTAGCGCCGGTGAACGCACCCGCCTCGTGACCGAACAGTTCGGATTCGATCAGGGTCTCGGGCAGCGCGGCGCAGTTCATGGTGACGAGCGGTTCGTCCCACCGTGTAGACAGGCGATGGAGGCGTTCGGCGATGAGTTCCTTGCCCGTACCGCGCTCGCCGATGACCAGGACGGGACGCCGCATGGGGGCCGCGCGGCTGGTCCGCTCGACCGCATCGAGGAAGGCGCCGGACTGGCCGATGAACTGGTTCTCCCGCTCCATGACCAATAGATAGTGAATTTCACCAAGGGTTGGCAACAGGCACCAATATGTCGTTCGTCGATTAGCTAGGGAAAGGACGGAAATCAGCGGAAAATCGAGTTTGGCACGCCCTTTGCTGAACACAGGACAACGAAGCAATCGATGTCCAGGGAGGACCACAATGTACAGCCGCCAATTCTTCCGCAGCCAGCTCGGACAGGCCGCACTCGCCAGCATCGCTGCGATGACCGCCTTCGTCGTGCTGAGTTCGCAGATCGCGGTGACTGCGCCCGTGGCGACCCTGGCGTCCTACGAACAGGTAGAAATCGCGTGACCGACAGTTCACCCCTAGGGCCGGAGCGCACAACTCCCGACAGTCCCCGCGCTCCGGCCCGCCCCCGCCAGTCCTCCGGCGTGCGTCTCGCACGGATCGACCGCGAGGCGCAGCGGGCACGCGAGTGGACCAATCCCGAAGCCGTGAATACGAAGATCAACGAGTTCTTTTCAACCGGAGCACCCTTGATGGGCATTTTCAGCCGAACCCGCGACATCATCGCCGCCAACTTCAACGACATGCTCGACAAGGCGGACGACCCCCAGAAGATGATCCGCATGATCATCCTCGAAATGGAGGAAACCCTGGTCGAAGTCCGCGCCAGTGCCGCGCGCACTATCGCCGACCAGAAGGAGATGCATCGCCATACGGTCAAGCTGGACAGGCTCCAGGCCGACTGGGCCGAAAAGGCTCAGCTGGCCCTGTCGAAGGACCGCGAAGACCTCGCCCGTGCGGCGCTGGTCGAAAAGAAGAAGGCGGCCGACATGTCCGACCAGCTCAAGCAGGAAATCGCTGTGCTCGACGATGCACTGCGCGCCTATGAGCAGGACATCCAGAAGCTGCAGAACCGCCTGCGCGAGGCACGCAGCCGCCAGACCGCCATCGCGGCGCGCCTCGAAAGCGCCGAGAACCGCGTCAAGCTGCGCAGCCTGATGACCGAAGAACGCGTGGACGATGCGCTCAGCCGCTTCGACCAGCTGGAACGCCGCGTCGACTATGCCGAAGGCCGCGCCGACGCACTCTCGATTGCAGACAACAGCGGAAAGCCCAGCCTCGCCGACGAAATCGCCGCGCTGGAAGGCGCCGATGCGATCGACGACGAACTTGCAGAAATGAAAAAGGCGCTCGGCAAGGGCAGCGCCGACGAACAGGGGAACTAAGACATGGACTTCGAAGACATCCTGGCAATCATGGCGATCTTCGTCTTCCTGCCGTGGATCATCCTCCACTACGTAACCAAGTGGAAGACCGCGGCAACGATCACGACTGACGACGAGGCCCTGCTCGAAGAGCTCTACAACCTCGCCAAGCGTCTCGATGATCGCATGGACACGGTCGAGCGCCTGGTCGCTTCCGACAACCCCGATTTCCGTCCCGCCCGCCTCGTCCACGACAGCGAAAAGGACAACCAGCAGCTGCGCGAACTCGAACAGCTGATCGCCGAAAAGAAAGGAGCATCGCAGTGAACTCGCCCCGCACCACTCTCTACAGGGACAAGCAGAATGCGAAGCTCATGGGCGTGTGCTCGGGCATCGCGGACTACACCGGCGTCAACGTCTTCTGGATCCGTCTCGGTTTCCTGGGCCTGACCTTCATGACCGGCGGTTCGACCATCCCGTTCTACTTCATTGCCGGCATCCTGCTGAACAAGAAGCCCCCGCACCTCTACTCCGAGCCTGCCGAGCAGCGCTACTGGCAGGGCGTGCGCCAGAACCCCAAGCGGACCGCTCGCGAAATCCGCGCCCGGATGAAGGACATCGACCGCCGCCTGGCCGACGTCGAAACCTTCTACGTCAGCAGCAACCCGCGCCTCAACGCGGAAATCGAACGCCTGCGCTGAGCCGCAGCCGAGGGGAGAGCTACCGTGGGTGAATTGATACCGATCATAGGCATCATCATGGGCTGCATGATCCCGATCACCGCCTTGTGGACCAAGCACAAGCAGAAGATTGCAGAGATGCAGGTCGATGCCACCGCCCAGAACACCGCCGAACGCGCTGCGCAATACGCCAGCCAGGTGCAGAAACTCGAAGACCGCGTGAAGGTGCTCGAGCGGATCGTGACCGACAAGGGCTACGACGTCGCCACCCAGATCGAAGCGCTGCGCGACCAGCGCCGCGTAGATGACACCGGCAGCGGCGTGCCGCTCGACATGACCAAGCGGGAGAACGTGTGATGGAATTCGGAGGACCTGCCTTCGTCGTCGCCCTTGTCGCGCTCAGCTACGGTGCCTGGGTCATCAACAACTGGGTCCGCGCCAAGCACGGCTACGCTCTCGAAGACGAATTCGGCGGCAAGACCGAACGGGCCGACAGCGCGGAAGCAAGCAAGCTGCGGGCCGAAAACGCGGAACTGCGTGCACTGCTGACCAAGGTCGACAAGCGGATGCAGGTGCTAGAGCGGATCGTGACCGACAAGGGCTATACCGTCGGCGCCGAAATCGAAGCCCTGCGCGACAGCCGCACTGCGGATGCCGCTACCCCGCTGAACATCACCGAAAGGGAGAAGGCATAATGGATTTCCCGATCACCGAAACCGCAGTGATCGTCGGCGTGGGCATGCTGACGCTGGGCTGGGTCGCAACGACCTGGATGCGGATCAAGAACGGCTATCCGCTGGAAAGCAGCTGGGGCAAGCCGATCTATCCCAAGAACGATCAGGCGGTCGAGCGCGTGAAGCTGCTGACGCAGGAAAACGCCGAACTGCGCGCCGAACTGGGCTCGCTCAAGGACCGCCTTGGCAATGTCGAGCGAATCGTGACCGACAGCGGCTATCACCTCACCAGCGAGATCGACCGCCTGCGCGACCGTAAGGAAACGAACTGATGGACGCGAACCTGCTCGTCATTTTCGGCTTCGTCCTCGTGATTTCGACCCTCGCATTCGCGACCGGGATCGTGATCCACCGCAGCCAGGTCAGGCACGAAGAGCGCAAGCTTGAGCTGGAAGCCCGCGCCGAAGAGGCGAAGGCGGAACAGGCCCGCTTCACCAAGGGCGACTACGGCACGCTCGAAGAGCGGGTCCGGGTCCTCGAACGCATCGCGACCGACAGCAATCACGCTCTCGCCTCGCAGATCGAGGAACTGCGCGACCTGCAGGCCATCGAGGACCGCACCGCACCACGCGAGGCAGCACGATGAATTTCTGGACTGCCATCTTCCTGATCGCCGTCGTCTGTGCGGTCGCCGAGGTCTTCAAGGCCCGGTACCGCTCGGAAAAAGGCATCACCCGCGACTTCATGGGCAACGAGACTTTCGGTAGCCCGCAGGTCGACGAAGCGGCCCAGCGCGAGCTGGAAGACCTGCGCGAACGCATCAAGGTGCTCGAACGGATCGCCACCGACGACAATTCGCTCGACACGACCGAAACAAAAAGGATCGCTGCCGAAATCGAGGCCCTGCGCGACAAGCAGGCTCCGACCGGCAGCAAGGAATAACACGGTCAAGGAGGACATGGGGAAATGTTCGAACCGACTATCGTCGTCGCGGCAGCTTCGCTGATCGGCCTGGTCATCGTGGCAGGAGCCCTGCTCCGCGCATGGCATGACTGGATGGAGTACAAGCGCCGCGAACTCGAACGCGAGGAAGGCCCGCGCGAAGACGAAGGCAGCGCAATGGGCGCCGCCCGGATCGAGCTCGCCGACCTGCGCGAACGCATCAAGAAGCTCGAGGCGATCGCCAGCGGGGTGGACCTGTGAGCGCGACCAACAACGCCGCGCAGGCGGGCATCGGCCTTGGCAGCGCCATCGCGGTCGCCATCTCGTGGAGCCAGCACCAGTCGATCCTCTGGGCCATCCTCCAGGGCTTCTTCGGATGGTTCTACGTCATCTATTATGCATTCACCCGTCCCGGCGGGCTGTCCGGCTGACGCCGATGGACGCAGCGTGTTTCGCTGGCTAGATGCCGCGCCCATGCGCACTCTTTCCGACATTGCCGAAGAATACGACTTTCTCGAAGGCGACGAACGCTATCGCCTGCTGATCGAGCTGGGCCGCGAGCTCGAGCCCATGCCCGACGCGCTCAAGACCGATGCGACACTGGTACGCGGATGTTCCGCCGCAGTCTGGGTCTATCCCACGGGCGATGCCGAGCGGCTGCATTTCCTTGCCGACAGCAATGCGGCCATCACCAAGGGCATCGTGTCGCTCGTCATCGCGGCCGTGCAGGACAAGCCGGCAGCGGAAGTGGCGCAAATGGACGTGACTGCCGCGCTCGAACCCTTCGACCTCAGGAACCAGCTGTCGAGCAACCGCACGCAGGGCGTGCCCAACATGATCGCGCTCGTCAAAGAGCATGCGGCGCGGATAGCTGCGGGGTAGGATGCGCCGGCATATCTACCGCGCATTCGGTTTCCTTGCCGTCGGCCTCGGCGCGATCGGCGCGTTCCTGCCGATCATGCCGACCGTGCCGTTCCTGCTGCTGGCGGTCTATTTCTTCGCTCGGTCCAGCCCGGAACTGGAAAAGAAGATCCTCGACCATCCGCACTGGGGCCCGCAGGTTCTCGACTGGCGCGAGCGCCGGGCCATCAGCCGCCGTGCGAAGACGATGGCGATCGGCGCCATGGCGACAGGCGCGGTCTTCACCTGGTTCACTCTGGGCGCGCCCTGGTACTACATCTCGCTCGCCATCCTGGTTGTTGCCGGAAGCTGGATCGCAACGCGCAACGAATAGGCAGGCGGGAACGCGCGCAGTTTCAGCCCGTTAGAGTGCCACAAGACGGGAGGGTCGACTGAAAGGAACACCCTCAATGGCAATTCTGATTCTCATCGCGACGATCCTGCTTCCCCCGCTCGGCGTGGCAGCCAAGCACGGCCTCGGCGGGACGACGCTGCTCAATCTGGTGCTGACGCTGCTGGGCTTCATTCCGGGCCTCATTCACGGTCTCTACGTGAACTACGCCCGCTGATAGCGATCAGGACTTAAGGGGAGCGCCGGGGCCTCAGGCTCCGGCGCTTTCGCGTACGACCGCGATACCAGCTTCCTTCTGGGCCTTGAGCTCCGCCTTCAGCCTGGCCGGATCGCGCGCGAAGACGAAGCCGAAACTGACGCCGCCTTCCTTGCCGATGGTCGCGTGGTGCAGCTTGTGCGCCTGTACCAGCCGCTTGGCGTAGCCCTTCTTCGGGACCCAGCGGAAATAGCGCTGGTGGACGAGCCCGTCGTGCACCAGCGTGTAGATGACGCCGTAGCAGGTGATGCCGAAGGCAATCCACCACAGCAGGTCCGACACGACATAGCCGATGGCGAACATCGCGAAGACGATCGTGCCGAAAGTCAAGGCGTAGAGGTCGTTCTTCTCGAACGTATTGTCGTGCGGCTCGTGGTGGTCGCGGTGCCAGCCCCAGCCCCAGCCGTGCATGATGTATTTGTGCGCCCACCAGGCGAACAGTTCCATGCCGACAATCGACAGAAACACGGTCAGGAGAATGGCAGGCAGGCTCATGCGTTCAACTCTGTTTGCGACATCGCGCGGCGCGCCCGGGGCAAGCCCCACCAGGGGACGTGCGGGGCGCGGTGATGTTCGTGATGATAGCCGAAATGAAAGCAGCTGGCGAGCGAGGCGAGCACGCCGAAACCGTCGCTGCGGGCATTGTGTTCATCGGCAAACCCAGCCCCGTCATGGCGATGCGGGCGGAAGGTGCCGAAGTAGAACAGCTGCATGGAGGACGCGATGGCCGGTGCGCCGTAGAGCAGGACGATCTTCTCGACCGGAATGCCCAGCACCACCCAGTAAACGGTCACCACGGTGCTGACGAACAGGATCGACCGCCAGCCGAAATAGCGCCTTAGGAAGGTGGCGTACCACGGCCAGAAGCTGGTCGGGTGGTCGGCGCTGAAGTCGGGATCTCGTTCGGTCCCCGGGGCCTTGTGATGGTCGAAATGGGCATCGCGCATCCGGGTCCAGCCGAAACCTGCGTACAGGAACAGCAGGCTGCCGCCGATCGCCCCGTTGAGACGCCTGTGCCCCGGCACGAGCGAGCCGTGCATCGCGTCATGGCTGACGATGAAGAGGCCGACGGAAAGCCAACATTGCACCACCGCCATCAGGAGTGCGACAGGCAGGCTCGTCCAGGTGAGCTCGAACACGAACATGGCGTAGGCGTGGATCGCCAGCCAGCTTGCCACGATGCCGAGCGCAAGGGCCAGGCCGATGGCGGCCTGCCCGCTGCGCGGGGCTGCCGAAAGCCGGATTTGCTGAGCGCTTGCCATGTCGCGGATATAGTGGCCGCTGAGGGCCAGTGCAAAACGCTATTCTGCGCGAGCCCTGCGTGCAGAGGTGAGGCCGAAGAATTTTTCCGCCACTTCGCTGCTGATACGCGCCGGCCGGTGGGTTTCGCTGTCGAGGCAGCACCACATGCTCTTCACTTCGGCCAGGACGTCTTCGCCGCGGCGAATGACCGTGTTGTAGAAGCTGCGCGCGCCCTTGATCTTTTCGAGCACGGTTTCGGCGATCACCTCGTCATCGAGGAATGCGGGCTTGCGATAGGTAATCTCGTGCTTGAGTGCGACCCACGCCTTGCTCGCCACCTCTTCTGCCGGTGCCAGCTTCTGCCAATGCGCGAGCACGACGTCCTGCACCCAGTTCAGGTAGCGGGCGTTGTTGACGTGACCCATGAAGTCGATGTCCGTGGGGATGACCTTGATCGGGAAGGCGAATGGCTTTGCTGACATGAGTGTCAGTAAAGCAGAGAAAGGTTAAGTTTGGAAGACTCTGGAATTGCCTTTTTGCGCGCGTGACAATCGTGCCGCACATCTTGCCCCGACATGGCCAGCAAACCGCGCACACTCTACGAAAAGATCTGGGATGCCCACGTCGTCGAACGTAGCGACGATGGCACCTGCCTGCTCTATATCGACCGGCATCTCGTTCACGAGGTCACCAGTCCGCAAGCCTTCGAGGCGCTGCAGGTTTCGGGCCGCACGGTCCGCCGCCCCGACCTCACGCTGGCCGTGCCGGACCACAACTTGCCAACGACCGCGCGTCTCGATGCAGCGGGCAACCGACTGCCAATCGCCGATCCGCAGAGCGCCGCACAGCTCGCCGCACTCGAAGCGAATGCGCCGGCTTTCGGGATCGACTACATCGACGCCGCCGCGCCCGAGCAGGGCATCGTCCACGTTGTCGGCCCCGAACAGGGCTTCTCGCTGCCCGGCACGACCATCGTCTGCGGTGACAGCCATACGGCCGCCCATGGCGGGATCGGCGCGCTGGCCTTCGGCATCGGCACGAGCGAAGTCGAGCATGTCCTTGCGACGCAGACGCTGCTCTTGCGCCAGAGCAAGACCATGGAAATCCGCGTAGAGGGCGAACTCGGCCCCGGCGTGACGCCGAAGGACCTCATCCTTCACATCATCGGGGTCATCGGGACCGCCGGCGGCACCGGCCACGTGATCGAATACCGCGGCGATGTGTTCGAACGCATGAGCGTCGAGGGACGACTGACCGTGTGCAACATGAGCATAGAAGGCGGCGCGCGCGCCGGCCTGATCGCGCCCGACGACAAGGTCTTCGCCTATCTGGCAGGACGCAAATACGCACCGCAGGGCGCCGACTGGGACCGCGCGGTCGAATGGTGGCGCTCGCTCGCCACGGACGAAGGCGCGCAGTTCGACAAGACCGTCGTGATCGACGCCGCCGATATCGAACCGACCGTGAGCTGGGGCACGAGCCCCGAAGACGTCGTGCCGATCGGCGGCACGGTGCCGGCACCCGAAAGCTTCTCCGACCCGTCCAAGCAACAGGCTGCCCGCAAGAGCCTCGATTACATGGGACTCGAACCCGGCGTGCCGCTGGAAGAGGTCGCCATCGAGAATGTCTTCATCGGTTCGTGCACCAACAGCCGGATCGAAGACCTGCGGGCCGCGGCGGAGGTGCTGAAAGGCCGCCGGAAGGCGCCGGGCGTACGCTGGGCGATCGCCGTGCCCGGCTCCGGCCTCGTCAAGCGGCAGGCGGAGGAAGAAGGGCTCGACCGGATCTTCACCGAAGCGGGCTTCGAATGGCGCGAGCCGGGTTGTTCCGCCTGCCTCGCGATGAACCCCGACAAGGTCCCCCCGGGTGAACGCTGTGCCTCGACCAGCAACCGCAATTTCGTCGGCCGGCAGGGCCCCGGTGCACGCACCCACCTGATGAGCCCCGCCATGGCTGCCGCTGCTGCGGTAACGGGGCGGCTGACCGACGTTCGCAAGCTGATCGGCTCGTAACCCTCTTGCCCTTCACCGCTCGCCATCCCATGAGGGCAGCATGACCAAGCTACCCAAAGGCAAGGCCGCCATCGCCGGTGCGATCGGTTCGGCCGCAATCGCCGCAGCGCTGCTCTATGCGAACAAGCGCCGCGAAAAGAAAAACCAGCCCAAGCAGCCCGGACCGATCCCTTCGGGCGAGAAACCGGAGACAGACTGATGGACAAGGTGTCGACCATTGCAGGCCGGGCGATCCCGCTGGGGCTCAAGAATGTCGACACCGACGTCATCATTCCCGCGCACTGGCTGAAGACGGTGAGCCGCGAGGGCCTCGGAAAGGGCGCGTTCGAAACGATCCGCCAAGCACCCGGCAATCCCTTCGATGTCGAGGATTTCGCCGGTGCCCCGATCCTGATCGCTGGTGACAATTTCGGTTGCGGGTCCAGCCGCGAACATGCCGCTTGGGCAATGCTCGACCTTGGCATCCGCGCGGTTATCGCGCCGAGCTTTTCGGACATCTTCTCGGGCAATGCCTTCAAGAATGGCATCCTGACCGTTGTCCTGCCGCCCGAACAGGTCGATCGCCTGCTCGAAGTGGCCAAGGATCACCCGATCACGGTCGACCTTGAAACCCAGACCGTCACCACGCCTTTCCAAGACCGCTTCGAATTCGAAGTGGACCCGTTCCGCAAGCACTGCCTGCTCGAAGGGCTGGACGAAATCGGCCTCACGCTCGAAAGCGTCGATGCCATCGAAAATCACGAGAGAAAGCGCGCGGCGGACCTGCCCTGGCTCGACGCGCCGCAGAGGAGAGATGCAGCATGAAAGCAGTCCTGTCGAAAGAGGTCGGCGGCCCCGAAACCCTTGTCGTAGAGGACATTGCCGAACCCGCGCCCGGCGCGGGCGAGGTGCTGATCAAGGTCGCCGCCTGTGCGATCAATTTCCCCGACACGCTGATCATCCGCGACATGTACCAGTTCAAGCCGCCCCGCCCGTTCAGCCCGGGCGGCGAGATTTCGGGCACGGTCGAGGCGCTGGGTGAAGGCGTCGAAGGCTTTGCCGTCGGTGACCGGGTGATCTGCGGTGTCGGCAATGGCGGCCTGCAGGAAAAGGTCGCGGTATCCGCCGCCCGCTTGTTCCGCGTGCCCGAGGGCATCGACCTCGTGCAGGCATCGGCACTGCTGATGACTTACGGGACGACCATCCACGGCCTGAAAGACCGCGGCGACATCAAGGAAGGCGAAACCGTCCTCGTCCTCGGCGCTGCCGGCGGCGTCGGCCTCTCTGCCGTCGAACTGGCCAAGGCCTATGGCTGCCGCGTGGTCGCCGCTGTTTCGACCGAAGAGAAAGGCGAGGTCGCCCGGAAAGCGGGCGCAGACGAAGTCGTCATCTATCCGCGCGCACCGTTCGACAAGGACCAGTCCAAGGCGTTGGCGCAGGCATTCAAGGATGCGGTCGGGCCGAACGGCGCGGACATCGTCTACGACATCGTCGGCGGCGACTATTCCGAACCGGCACTGCGCTCCATCGCGTGGGAAGGCCGCTTCCTCGTCATCGGTTTCCCCGCAGGGATCGCCAAGATGCCGCTCAATCTCACCCTGCTGAAGAGCTGCGACATTCGCGGCGTGTTCTGGGGCGCATTCACTGCCCGCGAGCCCAAGCGCAACAACGCCAATATCGCCGAGCTGTTCGACCTCTGGAAGGCCGGCAAGATCAACCCGTTGGTCAGCGAAACCTATCCGATCGACCGGGCCCACGAAGCCATCGCAAAGCTCGAAAACCGCGGCGCGATCGGCAAGCTCGTGGTGACGATGGACTGATTTTGCCTGCCGGGGGCCTTGCCGCTCGGCGGCGGCGGCCCTATTCGGCAAGGCAACTTCTTCCAAGGGGATAGACATGACCGACTTCAAGGATCGCGAACGCGGCGAGGAAACCAAGTTCGCATTCGACCAGGAAACCGAATTCAAGATCGCGGCGCGCCGCAATCGCCTGCTGGGCGAATGGGCTGCGGGCCTGATGAACCTGACCGAGGAAGAGACCGACGCCTACAAGAAGGCCGTCGTGCAGGCAGACTTCGAGGAAGCGGGTGACGAGGACGTGATCCGCAAGCTGCTCGGCGACCTGACTGCCGCGGAATGCGATATCAGCGAAGCCGATATCCGCTCCAAGGTCGAGGAATGCGCCGTCGAGGCACGCCGCCAGTTCATGAGCGACCAGAAGTAATCCTATGCCGATGACGTCCGAGGACATCGTCGCGCTGATCGAGGAAGCGCTGCCCGGCGCCGTCGTCGAGATGCGCGACCTTGCCGGCGACAATGATCACTGGGCGGCGAAGGTCATCGCCCCCCAGTTCGTCGGCAAGACCCGCGTCGCCCAGCACAAGCTGGTCTACGATGCACTGGGCGGCAGGATGGGCGGGGAACTCCACGCCTTGCAACTGACGACCCAAGTTCCCAACTGACGCTTCAGCAAGATTCATTTCAGACAAAGGCAGGGCAATCATGTCCGATGTAAATTCGCGCATCGCCGATCTGGTCGGCAGCAACGACGTGGTCCTCTTCATGAAGGGCACGCCGCTTTTCCCGCAGTGCGGCTTTTCCAACCGCGCGGTCGCCATCCTCGACCACTGCGGCGTGGCTTATGAAAGCGTCGACGTCCTGCAGGACATGGAAATCCGCCAGGGCATCAAGAGCTTTTCCGACTGGCCGACCATCCCCCAGCTCTATGTGAAGGGCGAATTCGTCGGCGGCAGCGACATCATGATGGAAATGTTCGAAGCCGGCGAACTGCAGCAGATGATGGAAGAAAAGCAGGTCGCCAAAGCCGAAGGCTGACTTTCTTCCGATCCTGAAACGGGTAAGGCCCGCCGGGGGGACGTCCTGGCGGGCCTTTTATTTGGTTCGAGACGCACCGGGAGACCAGGGTGGTCCGTCTCGTGAAGACCAAACGTTCTGACAGACATGATGCAGACCCCGTGCCAAAGCCGCGAATGCGGCGGTCTAGGCCGCTCACGATGGTTAACACCCGGATTCACTCTGATCGTTCTGTAAATTTTCCCGACACGGCCGGGAAAGAGGCGCTTGGCAAGCTGCCAGCCGCGCGGCACAACATCTCCCGATGAGCGCACCTGACCAGACTGTCGAACCGATTCCGGCCGCAACGCTGGTCATCTTCCGCAGGGGCCGCACCGGACCCGACCCGCAGATCCTCATGACCGTCCGGTCACGCAACATGAGCTTTGCCGGCGGCATGGCCGTATTCCCCGGCGGGCGCGTCGACCCGCAGGACCGCGCATTGGCGCGCACGCTTGCATCGCATGATCGCGAGGACGAGGTCGCCCACCGCATCGCCGCGATCCGCGAAACCCTGGAGGAAACGGGGCTCGCGCTCGGGCTTACGGGCGACATGGATGCAGGCCGCGCAGCCGAAGCGCGCGCCATGCTGCTCGAGCGCGGCGAACTGGCGCCCGTGCTTGCCAGCTTCGACCTCGCGCTCGACCTCGATGCGCTGACGCCTTTTGCCCGCTGGCTTCCCCTCGGCCTCGCGCACAACCGGATCTTCGACACCATGTTCTACCTTGCCGACCTTGGTACAGGAGCGGTGGAAATCGAGGTCGACGAAACGGAAAACACCCGCCTGTTCTGGGTGAGCGCGAGGGAAGCGCTGGCCATGGCCGATACAGGCGAGATCTCGCTTATCTTCCCCACCCGCCGCAACCTCGAACGCCTCGCGCAGTTCGCATCCTTCGACGAAGCGCGCGACCATGCCCGCGCGACGCCGGTCAGGACCATCACGCCGGAAATCGTCGAGGAACCGGACGGTTCGTTCCTCACCATTCCCGACGATCTCGGCTATCCGGTGACCCGGGAACAGCTGACCAGCGCGATGCGGGGCTGAGGCAAGGCTGGCGCGCCCGGCAGGACTCGAACCTGCTGCCTCAAGATTAGAAGTCTCGCGCTCTATCCAGATGAGCTACGGGCGCGCGCGGGGCGAGCCATAACGCGGCTTTGCGATTGCGCCAATCGGCGATAGTCAGCGCGCTATGGAAAAGCAGGACCACCCCGCCCCGGCGCAGGCGCCGCAGTTTCGCTATTACGACCTGGTGATGGCGGCTTTCGTCACCATCCTCCTGCTGTCGAACCTGATCGGTGCATCCAAGCCCAGTTACGTCACCCTGCCGGGCCTTGGCGAGTGGTCCTTCGGGGCGGGCGTGCTGTTCTTTCCAGTCAGCTACATCATCGGCGACGTACTGACCGAGGTATATGGATATGCCCGCGCGCGGCGCGTGATCTGGACCGGTTTTGCCGCGCTGCTGTTCATGGCCTTCATGGCCTGGGTGGTGGTGCAACTCCCACCGGCAGAGGGCTGGCCGGGGCAGGAAGCCTACGAATTCGTCTTCGGCAACAGCTGGCGCATCGTGCTGGCGTCCATGGTTGCCTTCTGGGCGGGCGAGTTCGCCAACAGCTTCGTCCTTGCGAAGATGAAAGTGTGGACGCAGGGCCGCCATTTGTGGATGCGCACCATCGGCTCGACCGTTGTGGGCCAGGGGCTCGACAGCCTGATCTTCTATCCGCTGGCTTTCTGGGGCCTTGCCGGCTGGCCGCCCGAGCTGCTGTGGCAGGTCGTCCTGTCCCAGTGGCTGATCAAAACCGCGTGGGAAGCGATCCTGACACCGGTGACCTATCTGGTCATCAATTCGCTCAAGCGCGCCGAGGGCACCGAGGTGTTCGATACGGACACCGACTTCTCGCCCTTTGCGACTAGTAGCAACCGCGCATGAAAAAAGGGGCGGCACCAGGCCGCCCCTTCCCCCTCCCTTTGACAGGGTTATTTAGAACTTCGCACCGATCGCGACGCCGTAACGGCGCGGGTCGAGCGTGAAGATATTGGTGAAGTTACCCGACGAGGCATCGGTCAGGTAAAGGCCCGTGACCGAGTCCGAATCGAAGATGTTCTGGACGAATGCCCGGACGTACCAGCGCTCGTCGGCCGAGTTGAGCTGGATCTGCGCATTCGCCTGAACGAAGGGTTCGATCCGGTTCACGTTGCCGTTGAACACGTTGCCGTACTGTTCGCCGGTCAGCGAAAGGTCGAAGCGGGGCACCAGCGTCATGCCGCTGGCGAATTCCGCCGTGTACTGCACGCCCAGCGACGCCTTGTATTCCGGCGCCTGCGGGAGCTTGTTGCCCTTCAGGTTGACCAGCACCCCGGAGTTCAGCACCGAAACCGGGCCGAAGGCGTCGATGAAGGGCTGCAGCGGAGCAAGGGCCGGGTTCACCAGGCCAATCGCTCCGTTGGTCGCAGCTTCGTAGATCGAGCAGATGCCGAATGCACCCGACGAGGCAATACCGCCATCGGCCGGGAATTCGCTGGTGCCCTGAAGCCCGAAATAGGGGTTCAGGAAGTTCACCAGGCCATCGGCCCCTGCACCGGTCAGCGCACAGTGCGAACCATTGCCCAGGTCCTTCATAATGACGGCATCGGGATCGCCGCCGCCCCAATCGCGCGGGTTGGCGAAGAACTGGTCGCCCGCAACCTCGGCATTGAGGTAGCTGAGGTTCATGTTGATGAGCCAGTTCCGGCTCGGCGCCAGGACGGTTTCAAGTTCCAGACCCCAGATCTTGGCATCGATCGTGTCGTTGACCGAGGTACGTGCCACGATGCGGCTGAGCTGCAGCCCGCCGTAGTCGTAGTAGAAGCCGGTCAGGTTCACCTGTGCCGCACCGTCGAGGAAGGTGTTCTTCGAACCGATTTCGAACGCGTTGATCGATTCCGGACCGAAGCTTTCCGGGACAGCGAAGATCGGCGACAGCGGCGGGTTGATACCACCCGACTTGTAGCCGCGCGAATAGGACACATAGAGCGTGTTGTCGGGCGTGATTTCGTAATCGAGCACCGCACGACCCGTCACCTCGCTGAACGACACCTCACGCACCTGGAACGGTTGCGGACCCGGGGTCCCCGGATCGGCATCGTAACCTGCAGCGAACGGCGAATCGAAAGGATCGCCATCGTTGCTGAAGGGGTTGAGGAAGCTGGCAAGCGTGGTGCGCGCTTCAACGGTCTTCTTGTCGTCATTGTAGCGCAGGCCGCCAGTGAACTTCAGGCGATCGGTGATGTCGAAGTAGATTTCACCGAAGATGCCGAAGCTCTGCAGTTTGAAGTCGGTCGTGTTGTTCCGGTACATCGACGTCGCGAGGTAGGACGGAGACAAACCGTTCGCGAAGGACGAGAATGTCCCGAGCATGGCCGTTGCGTAATCGAGGCCGAAGGCGTTCACGTAATAGCTGTCCTCGCCCACCTTGGATTCGGCATAGATGCCGCCGACGAGGAAGTTGAACGGCCCGTCGAAGTCGCTCGACAGGATGGCTTCGCCCGACCACGAGGTCTGTTCCTGGTAGGAACGGTCGAATGCCAGCGGGGCGTCCGAACAGACCGACTGGCCTTCGAAAACGCCCTGGTTCTCTGTGAGGTTGTCCGAAGTACACAGCACGCCGTTCGGCCCATTGGGGATCAGCGCCGCTGCAATCGGAGCGAAGTAGGCGCTGGAGCCCGGGATGAACGCCGGCGAGGCAACACCCGTGGGAATGCCGTTAGCCGCGAAGAACGCCAGCGTGTTCAGGGCACCGGCGTAACCGGCACGGTTCTGGACGCCGAGGTTGTAGTCCTGACGGCTGTCGACCGTGGTTTCCTGGTAGATCCCGGTCAGTGACAGGTTCATCGCGCCGATGGCCTGCTCGAGGTGTGCCTGGATCTGGAGTTCGTCGGCGTAATATTCCGGCGTGAACGGCGTGCTTACGACGCGCACGTCATCCGGCTCGTCGAAATTGGCAAAGCCGTCAGGTCCATAGACGCTGCCCAATGCAAGCGCGGTCGGCAGGCCCTGGATGGCGAAGAGTTCGGCCGAGGTCAGGACCGATGCCAGCGTCGAGTTGGCGTTGGTCTTGTCGAAATCGCGGCGCCCTGCAAGACAGCCGAGCACGCCCGTGGGGTCGCGCTGACAGGTCTGCTTCTGGATACGCATGCGATCGTCGTCTTCACGGAAATAGAAGCCCATGAGGTCGAGAGTAGTGGTTGCGGTCGGTTCGAACCGCAGCGAGCCGCGGATCGCATACATCTCGCGGCCGTCGATATTCGAGCCGTCGTAGAGGTTTTCCGTGAAACCGTCGCGGTCGAGATAATAGCCGGCCACGCGCACACCGACGGTGTCGCCGATGGGAATGTTGACCATGCCCTTGACGCGCATGCTGTCGAAGCTGCCGTATTCGAATTCGGCAGCGGCGCCGAAGCCGGACAGGTCGGGCTTCGCCGTCACGACGTTGACCACGCCCGACGTCGCGTTACGACCGAACAGCGTGCCCTGCGGGCCGCGAAGGACTTCGATACGCTCGAGATCGAAATACTCGGTCTCGAACAGGCGCGTGCCGAACAGCGGCGAACCGTTGACGTGGATTGCCGTTGCAGCATCGCAGGTCACGCCGACGCAAAGGTCGCCGATGCCGCGGATGGTGAAGCTGGAGCTGGTGAAGTTCGACTTGGTGAACGAGACGTTCGGCAGCGTCAGCTGAAGGTCGCTCGCATTTTCGATCTGCTGCGCTTCGAGCGCTTCGGCATCGAAGGCGCTGACCGCGATCGGAACTTCCTGCAGGCTCTGCGCCTGACGCTGTGCGGTAACGATGATGACGCGGGTATTGTCGGTGGTTTCTGCAACTCCGGATGCACTGGAATCGCCGGTGGTATCCTGCGCATAGGCCGGAACGGCGAGCGCGCCCGCACAGATGCCGGCCAGGAGGCCTGCCCTGATCTTCATATTCCCTCTCCTCTTCCCCTGACCGCTCTGATGTCGGCCTAGGGACAGAAAGCTAACATGAAATCGTATTCAGGCAAGGGATTGCGCAGTAATGTTGCGCTGCAACAGCGTTTTGCAATGGATATGTTGCGATAGCGAAAAAAGTCTGGGGGCCGTTGACGCTACGGCATGGCGGGTTAGCGCGGTTTTCCGCGATTACCGGCCATTTTCGAGCAAATTGCGACTTTCTGCTATTTCAGCGATCCCGCGGCGCCCATCGGGGTCGCGCGACAGCTGCACGACCACATCGATGACGCTTGCGGCATAGGCAATCGTATCCTGCCGCGTGAGGCCGATGCCGGTCTGCATCACCATCAGCGCCAGTTGCTCCAGCGCCCCGCGCAGGCTGTTCGCGTGGATGGTCGAGAAGCTGCCCGGATGGCCGGTGTTGATCGCGCGAAGGAAGCTGACGCTTTCGGCTCCGCGAAGTTCGCCCAGCACGATCCGGTCTGGTCGCAGGCGCAGTGCCGCCTGGAGCAATTCGTTGGAAGTGACCTTGGCTTCGCCGAGTTCGCCTTTCACCGCCACCAGGCCGACGCCGTTTTCGCCCGGCAGTTTGAGCTCCGGCGTGTCTTCCACCAGCACGACGCGCTCGTGGCGCGGGATTTCGCCCAGCATGGCGTTGAGGAAAGTCGTCTTGCCCGTGCTGGTGCCGCCGGAGACTAGGATGGTGCGGCGCTGGCGGATCGCTTCGCGCAGGAACGCGACAGGCTCGGCCTGCGGGTCGGGCATGGCACCGCGCTCCGGCCGGGAAAGCGGGCCGGTGTCATAGGCATCGAGCGGCAGGTCGAGCCGGCGATGGCGGCGGATCGCCATGGCCCAGTGCTTGCGGGCAGCGGGCGGGCCACAGAATTGGACACGCGCCCCGCCCGGCAGGGTCGCACCCAGCAGCGGGTGTTCGCGGTTGATGCCTTGGTGGCTGACGCGGGCGACCTGCTCGGCCAGGCGCTGGATCAGCCGGTCGTCGATTTCGGGGCGGCGGAGCTTCTGCATCCCGCCGGCCGAGGCGTCCTCGATCCAGACTTCGCCCGGCCGGTTGACCAGGATTTCCGTTACCGTGTCGCGCTCTAGCCATTCGGCGAAGGGCTTGAGGTAGGCGTCGAGATAGACGCTGCGTTCGCCATGCAGGTCGACTGCCGGCGCGTCCTCGTCAGCAGCGCCCTGCTGGGCAAAGGGATGGATATCGGCGCTCATCGCCCCAGCCTGTCCTCAACTCACCCGCGAGAAATCGAGGTCGCGCGCCGTGAAAATGCGGATCGGTTCGCCCATGCGCACGCGCACGGTCGGTCCGCGCTGGCCGTCCTGCTGGGCTGCGGTAGACGCCGCCGACTGGCCCGCGCCGCCGATGATCACGCCGCCTGCACCGCCGCTGGCGATAGTGCCGAGCCCGCCGACCACCGAGAGGAGGAGAGCCGAACCGAAACGCTGGAAGAAACCGGCGCCCGACACCTTGCCTTCCAGCCCGGTCGTGCCATCGAAGCCGATGGCGGGCGAGGCGAGGTTCACCGAAGCTCCGTCCGGACGGATCAGGCGCGTCCAGATCACATAGGCGCGCTTCTGGCCGTTCTGCATGCCCGACTGGTACTGGCCGATCAGGCGGCTGGACCGCGGCACGAGCACCTTGGTGCCGTCGAAGCTGCGCACGTCCTGGCTGACAACCGCGCGGACATAGCCCGGTACATTGGTGTCGATCGCGGTTTCGAGGATCGCGGGAATGAGCGTGCCCTGCGTGACCGTGGTCGAGGGGTTGGTCATGGCCTTGGCCTGGGCCGGCGCGCCGCCCACCCCGCCCACGCGGCTGGCGAAATCGGATGCGGAATTGCCCGTGGCGCTGGCTGCGCCTTCGCTCGCGGCCTCTGCAAGAGCGGCTGCCGGACCACTTACGACGCCGCTGCCGGAATCGAAGACCACCGTCGGATTGCTGTAGGGGTTGGGCCCGGGCATCGTCTGAGGAGCGGCCGCGAGCACCGGCGCAGGAGCAGGATCGGCCATGGCGGCCTGCTGCTGCGGCGTGGGCGGCGCGATGGCCGCGTCGGCTGCCGGCGCTTCGACCGGTGCAGCCGCGACAGGAGCCTGGACCTGCGGATTGCCCACGCCTTCAGGTGCGGGAAGGCGGGCCGAATTCATGCTCCACAGCGTGATTGCACCAAGACCGGCCACGATGGCGATCCCGGCCACCATGCCGAGTGCATCGGACTTGCCGCCCGGGCGGGCGACTGCCGGGAAGGCGTTACGTTGTGCAAGGTCGATGACGTCCGCATCGGCCTCGTCGCGCGGGTCGACATCATTGGCGATTCCGGGGCTGCCGGGCTTTTTCTCGGGAAGGCGCATGGCGAGACGCATCAGTTATTCCCCTTCTGGGCCAGCGCCGCATCGGGGTTGCGCGCAGGCGTCGCCGCCCGTTCGGGCCCGGTGTTGACGAGCGTGGCGCTTTCCTTGCCAGCTCGCAGGATGATCGTGCGCGGCACGCCGTCGATGACGATGGTTTCGCCGCGAACGGTGTAGTTCACCGGCCCCTCGTCACCCTTGGCGTTGGTCACGAGAATGGCAGGCACATCCTTGCCGGTCGGCCAGCTGAGGAACACCGCCTGTCCGTCGTCGAACGCGCGCTCGGGCAGCAGGGCTGCATCGCCGTCCCCGCTCCACGCGAAGTTGAGGTCTGCCGGATCGACCGCCGCGAAGGGATCCGCGGGCGCTTGCGGCTCGGCAGCGGACTGCGCCAGCTGGGCTTTCCGGGAATCTTCCTCGGGGTCGACCGGATAATCGAAGCGCAGGACATACAGCGGCTTTGCCGTCGGCGAGGCGACAAGGTCGAACAGGTAGGTGCGCTTGCTGGTGACGACGGTGAGGTTGGTCGTGGCGCGCGCCTCGAGCGGTTTCACGAACAGGATATTAGCGCGCTTGTTGGGCGTGACCTGCCAGATGGTCGAATTGCCGATGGCGACATTCTCGATCACCTCGTCCTCGCCGAAGACGATGCTGGCCTGCACGTTCACGCGGCCCGGAATGGTGACGACGCTGAACTCGTCATAGGTGACCTCGACGAGGCGCGAGTCCGCAAATGCGGGCGTCGCTGCCAGGGCCAGGGCGAGCGCGGGGAGCACTGCGCGTTTCATCGTGAATTCTCCGTCGAAGAAGCGGGACCGCGCGCGGGCGCGGGCTTGAAGCGGCTGCCGATACCCATCGTCCGGCTGGGCCCTTCACTGGCCGGTTTCGGCTGACCGGCGGCTGAAGCGGTCGCATAGACCTTGGTGGTGCGCACGGTGCCCGAAGATGCGCCTGCATCGTTTGCGGCAGGAGCGGTCGCGGTAGCCGAGACATCGATACGGCGTGCCTGTTCGCTCGCCTGGGTGGCGGCCTGTGCTGCGGCAAGCTGCTGGTGGTAGACGGGCGATGCGGCGGGAGTCGGCACGCTGTCGCGTTCCTCGCCGCTATTGGCGAGGCCGAACACGGTCCAGCCCGCCACCATGGCTCCGGCAACCTTGAGCACCAGCACCATCAGCGCGACATGGACCGCGCCGATCATGAAGAAGGCCATGCCCGCCTGCGCCGGGACGAACCCGGGGTTGGCGGTGAGCGAAGTGAGGATTGGAACCGCAAGTTCGAGCATGATCGAGCCGCCCAGCACCGCGAACAGCGGCGCCAGCGCACACATCACCACGCCCTTGATCCAGCCGGTGAAGAGGCCGCGCGTGCCGTTGAACAGCGCCATCACTACGAAGACAGGCCCCAGCGCGATCAGGATGCCGAGCGCGATCTTGGTCGTGACCAGCAGGCCCACCGTGCCGAGCATGAACAGCATGGCGCCAAGCCACATCATCCCGTCTGGAGAGAAGGCGGAGAAGTCGGAATTGCCCCCGCTCGCTTCCTGGATCGCCATGAAGACCACGTCGATCTTCTGCGCGAAGGTATCGGTGGCCGAGCCACGTGTGCCGGTGAGAATTCCGGCGAAGTAATCGGGCGTGCCGATGGCGAGGTTCCACACCACGCTCTGGTAGGCGACCCAGCTGGTGGCGAAAGTCAGCACCAGTCCCAGCGTCATCATGCGCGGCACCAGGCTGCGCACACCCAGGTTGGTGCGGCCGGTCAGCAGCAGGAAGCCGAAAATCGCGATATAGAGCGTGAGGATGATGGTCAGCGTCGTACCGAGCGCGCCGCCGGGCGCGAACAGGCGTCCGAAGGCCATGGCCGAAGCCTCGCCCGCCACGCAGTCCACGCCGCGCAGGGCGGCGGCGACGCCGTTGCCTACCTGCTCGGCGGCCTGCTGGCAGGTCGCGCTCGTCATTCCGCAGCCAATCCGAGATTGAGGTCATCGTCATCCAGCACATCGTTCGCCCCGCCGGGCCAAGCCTTGCCGGTAA
The DNA here is from genome assembly GCF_020171365.1 of Qipengyuania gaetbuli. Classification (NCBI taxonomy): domain Bacteria; kingdom Pseudomonadati; phylum Pseudomonadota; class Alphaproteobacteria; order Sphingomonadales; family Erythrobacteraceae; genus Qipengyuania; species Qipengyuania gaetbuli. The sequence goes on from NZ_JAIUZO010000002.1 coordinate 672,242, forward strand.
GCGCCGGGAACCAGTCGGCAGGCGCATCGCCCATCGCCTCGCGCAGCAGGTCGAGACGGCGGACCGAGCTTTCGCGGCCAGACAGCAGCGTCAGCACTTCGGGCGCGCCGGAAAGGTCGAGCCGAACCACAACGCTGGCATCCGGCTGGCGCACGAGGAAACAGCGGCTGTGTGCCGGCAGCGTGCGGATAAGCGCGAGTTCGTGGCTCGTAAGCCCGAAGCCGTCGCAATAATCCTCTGCCCGCGCGCGGCTGTTGGGCATGAACACCATGGTCGCCGTCTGTTCGACCAGCGCGGTTGAAATACGGCTTTCCAGCGCATCACGCGCCGACTGGGTGGCGAAGCCTACCAGCGCGTTGCGCTTGCGCAGCGTCTTCAGCCAGTCGCGGATACGCGCGGCGAAAACCTCGTCATCGAGCGCCTTCCAGCCCTCGTCGATGAGGATCATCGTGGGCTTGCCGTCAAGGCGCTCCTCGATCCGGTGGAAGAGGTACATCATGGTCGGCGTGCGCAGCTTGGGGTTTTCGAGCAGCGCGGTCATGTCGAAGCCCAGCACGCGTGCGCTGAGGTCCAGCTTGTCCTCCCGGTTGTCGAACAGCCAGGCGTTCTCGCCCTCTCCGATCCAGGCCGACAGGCGGTCCGCAAGGTCGCCCGGCTGCGGGCGCTTGCTGCCGGAGAGCAGTTCGCGGAAGTGGCGCAGTCGGCGCAGCGAAGCGTCATTGGCATAGGCCGCATCGACCGCATGGGCGATCGTCGCATCCTCTTCCGGCCCTTCGGCCTTGAGCAGGACACCTAGCCAGTCGCGCAGGAAGGCCCGGTTGCCGGGCGTATCGGGCAGCGCGAGCGGGTTGAAGCCGGTCGGCTCGCCGCTGCGGATGCTGTCGTAACGCCCGCCAATGCCGCGCACGAACAGTTCCGCGCCGCGATCCTTGTCGAACAGGATCGTGCGGGGGCTGAACTTCTGCGCCTGCGCGGCGAGGAAGTTCATCACCACGGTCTTGCCCGAGCCGCTCGGCCCGATGACCGAGAAATTGCCGAGGTCGCCATGATGGAAATTGAAGAAGAAGGGCGTCGCGCTGGTGGTTTCCAGCAGAGTGACCGCATCGCCCCAGTGATTGCCCTGCGCCTGGCCCAGCGCGAAACCGTGGAGCGAACCAAAGCTCGCCATGTTGGCGCTGGAAATCAGCGCGCGGCGCACGAGATAACCCTCGTTTCCGGGGAACTGGCCCCAGAAGGCCGGTTCGAGATTGGTATCCTCGCGCACCGCGATCGCGCCGGTGTCTGCCAGTGCGGCGGCGCAGGCTGCAGTCGCATCGTCGAGACGGCCGAGGTCGCGTTCGCGCACCATAACAGTCAGATGATGATCGCCGAACCCGACCGCGCCGTTACCCAGCGCGTCGCGCGCGGCCATCATGTCGACCCGTTCCGCCATCGCTTCTTCGTCGGCGGACTTGAGGCGGCGGATCGAAAGGTCCATCCGCTCGCGCGCGGTCTGGCGTTCTGCCGGAGCGTAGCTTTCCGATACGACCATCTCGTAAGGCAGGCGCAGCAGGCCATCGAGAAGGCCCGGGCTGGTAGCCTCAGGATAGTCCTTGAGGCCCAGGATCGCACCGAAATCGGGCGAACCGGACCCGCGCAGTTCCATCGCATCGAGGCCAAAGCTGACGCGTCGATAGGGCAGCATCAGGCCGATATCGACATCGTCCGAAGGCTTCCGCACCGGGCGCATCTCGCCGTTGTAGAGCGCCGAGAGCAGTTCGAGCAGTTCCGAGTTCACGTTGCCCTGCGGACCGACATATTCGCCCAGCGGCACAGCGCCATAGGCCTGCAGCGAAGCCACCAGCCCCTGCGAGGCAGCGCGCAGCGAGCGCAGGTCCTTCGGATCGGGTTCGAGCCCTTCCTTGTTGCGCCGGGCTTTCTTCGAAATCTTCTCGACCCAGCCGGCCTTGCCGCGTGCCGGGCGGCGGATGAGCGTGATGAACTGGTCGTTCACGAACAGCTGGCCGGACCCGAGGCGCTCCTTCCAGCGCGCATCGATGTGTCGGCTGATCGGATCGGGGAACTGGGCGTCGAGTTCCACCGCTACGCGGCGACGGATCACGTGATGATAGAGGACGAACCGCGCATCGAGGGTCGAGCGCAGCATGACCTCGCGCGTGGCGGCATGGGCGTTCAGCGCCTCGCTGTCCTCGGTCTCGAACAGGAGGCCGGGGACCTGGATGGCGGTCATCACGCTGCCGTCGCGCAGCAGCAGCGTGTTCTCGTCCACGAGGCGCGCATAGGGCAGGCGGTCTCCCGCGCGGGCTTCCTTGGCGCTCCACGAGGCCGGGCCGATCCACTTGAGATCACGCGGCATAGCTGTTGCACCCCCAGCGCTTGTAATTCGGCACGCGCGGGCACTTCGACACCTTGGTAATCCACAGGTCGAAAATGCGCGGTTCGCGCAGGCAGGCGACATAGCCGACGCCGTGCATGACGAGCGCGGCGAACAGTGCCCAGAAACTGCCGGTGATGAGGAAAACCTCGGTCGTCACCACCCCGTTGATGATGAAATAGTTGAACGTCACTCCCGCGAACATCTGCGGGCGGGTGAGCGCTCTGTGGACGGGATGGCGGACGAGCGCGGTCATGTCAGGCCGCGACGCCCTGGATGCCGGCAACGATCGATGCGGCACCGAACAGGATGAAGACGCCGATGATGACGGTCGCTCCGAAACGCCAGTTGAGGCGGCCGGTCAGCATCATGAAGCCGACGGCGGCCACGGCCATCACGGCAACAGCAGTGGCGACATTGCCGAGCAGCGTGCCCTGCAGCCAGCCGAGCGCATTGACGATCGGGCCGGAGCCGGCCGGATCGGTAGCCTGCGCCATGGCGGCGGTGGGGCTGAGAAGCAGGGCCAGTGCGGCCGCGCGGGTAACGATCGATTTCAAGTCGGACTACTCCCGTGAGTGATCGGCCAGGCGACCCATGATCGCGGCCACGTAATTCTGCGTTTCGCGGATGCGCGGAATGCCATTCGCACGCTCCACCCGGCCGGGGCCGGCATTGTAGGCGGCAAGCGCCTTTTCGAGGTCGCCGTCGAAGCGGTCGAGCTGTTCGCGGAGGTAGCGCGCGCCACCTTCCAGATTAGCAAAGGGATCGCGCGGGTCGACGCCGAGCTCGCGCGCGGTGCCGGGCATCAACTGCGCGAGGCCCTGCGCCCCGACCGGGGAGACGGCATTGTGCCGCCAGCGGCTTTCCTGCCACACGACCGCCTCGATGAGCGAAGGCGAGAGGTCGAAGCGGGCAGCCAGCTCGTTGACCTTGGCGCGGTAGGCATCGGGGACGCCTGCGGCATGGCGCGCGGTATCGCCGATAATATGGTCCGGAATTTCGAGTTCCGCGGGGACAGCGGAAAGCTCTGCAAACGTTGCGATTTCCGCAAGGTCAGCCGGCTGCGCGGCGCCAGCACCGGATATCCAGCGCGCGCCGTCCGCATCGATCTCCATGACATCCGCCTTCGCCGGGAAGGCGGCGGGCAGCGTACAGGCCAGTCCTGCAGCTATTGCCCAGTGTGTACGAATCATCGTCGAACACCCTCCGTGCGGCCCCTTTGCGGACCTTACATGACATCAGGGTGACAAGAAGCTGAATGCAGGGGAAATCCTCAGCTTTCGACGTGGCTGCACAAGGAAACGGCCCGCCTTCCAGATCGGAAAGCGGGCCGCAAAGGCTCGGTGTTTACGCTGTCAGCGGCTGGCGAGCGCCGCGTAATCCTTGAAGTCCTGCCCATCGACCATAGCCAGCCCCCGCCTTGCAAGGACGCGCGAGTCGACCCACTGGCCGCCCGCAGTCTCGAGCCGGTAGCGATCCCGGAGGGCTGCAGCCTCGGCAAACTTGGCGCGCGCCGCGTCTTCCTGGCCCAGGCGCGCGAGCGCGATGCCGTGATTGATCAGCCTCGCCGGATCGTCATTGGCAAGGTCGCTGTTTTCGATCGCGGCGAGCGCGGCGAGATCATTGCCGGCGATAAGCTCCTCGTAGCCGACATCCATCGAAGGCGCGGGGCTAGCCACTACCTCGATCGGGCCCGAACCCATGACCATCAGCGTAGCGGCAGCGATGAGCGACATATGATTTTTCTCCCAAGTTCTTGGATGAGAATATGCGGGTTTGTTTCAGCGCCCGCAACAAAACCGTAACATTGTCACAAATCTGCAATGGAGGGCCTGAGCCGGATTTCCTGTTGAAACTGCAACAGAACGGTCACGAAGCATCACAAACTGTCACACGCCGCCCCTAGCCGGCGAATCGCGATCACGAATTCGCATTCGAGTTTTCCGATTCACCCGGTTTTTGAGGGGACCGTACCCGTGACCAATTTCCACCATTCGCTTGTTCTTGGCTGCTCCGCACTGGCGCTGAGCGCCTGCGGGGCCGACGAAATCGTTTCGCCCGGCACCGGCGGTAACATAACCATCAACAACCCGACGCCGACTCCCACGCCGACGCCGACGCCCACCCCGACCAGCTCGCTCGTCACCCCGGCCAACGGCTGTCCGACGATCAGCGACCCGCAGGGCCTGACCGACAGCGGAACCATCACCGGCCCGACCGGCGAATACCGCGTCTGCACGCTGCCCGCGCGCTTCAACGCCAGCTCGACCCTGCCTTACATCAACGGCCTGCTCTATCGCATCAACGGCCGCGTCGATGTCGGCACCGATGGCGGTCCGGCTCCGGACGCCAGCGACGGCCTGTCGGACACCAATGTCGAGCTGACCATCGAGCCGGGCGTGATCCTCTACGCATCGGGATCGAGCTTCCTTAACGTCAACCGCGGCAACACGATCGAGGCCAACGGCACGGCCGAGCGCCCGATCGTCTTCACCAGCCGCGACAACGTCCTCGGCCTCAACGGCGGCAGCTCGTCGGGCCAGTGGGGCGGCGTGGTCCTTTCGGGCCGCGCACCCGTCACCGACTGTATCGCTTCGGGCGCAACCCCGGGCAGCGTGAACTGCGAGCGCCAGGTCGAGGGTGCGGCAGACCCCGCGATCTTCGGCGGCGCAACGCCTGGCGACAGCTCGGGCAGCATGAAGTTCGTCCAGATCCGCTATTCGGGCTTCGTCCTTTCGGGCGACAACGAACTGCAGTCGTTGACCACGGGCGGCATCGGTTCGGGCACGACACTGGAAAACATCATGAGCTTCAACAGCTCGGATGACGGCGTCGAATTCTTCGGTGGCCGCGTCAATGTGAAGCGCATGATCGTGGTCGGCGCGGAAGACGACAGCATCGACACCGACACCGGCGTCAAGGCCAATCTGCAATACGTCATCGCCATCCAGCGCCCCGGCGCAGGCGACACGATCATCGAAGCCGATTCCGACAACGCCTTCAACGATTCGACCCCGCGCCAGGACACCCGCATCTCGAATGCGACCTTCGTCCACCAGAACGCGATCGACCAAGTCGTGCGTATCCGCGGCTTTGCCGACTACCGCATCGCCAACTCGGTCATCTGGTCGCGCAACGACACGCGCTGCCTGCGCATCGACGGCCAGGAAGAACTGACCCGCGCCGCCAATGCCGCCGTCGACGAAGCTGGCCCGGTCGCCTTCGACTCCCTGGTCCTCGACTGCGCCACGCCCTTCCGCGACAGCTCGGGCGCGACCGCAGCCGACATCAAGGCGGTGTTCGATGCAGGCACGAACAACAATTCGGCCTTCACCAACACGCTGTCGATGCTGTTCGTAAACGGCGCGAACGAGAATGCCGTGCCGGTGTTCAACGTGACTGCCTGGTCGAGCTTCTTCGAACTGCCGACCAACATCGGCGCTGCCTTCCCCGGCAACAACACCTGGGTGAACGGCTGGACCTGCAACTCGGCCACGGTGACTTTCGACAATGCCGTGACCGCCTGCACCAGCCTGCCGGTCTACAACTAATCGCCTTTGCGGGGCGGGGGCGGTGCATCGACGCATCGCTCCCGCCTTCAATCCATTCAGCGGGGGCACGTCTCCCGTAACGACACCGACCTAGTTCAAGGGGGTCATTCCAATGTCCACTGGCAAGCAGCTTGCAGGGCTGCTCCTGCTTACCACCGCCCTCACCTATCCCGCCGCCGCGATTGCGCAGAGCACCGGCGAAGAGGATGAGGTTTCCGACACCCAGCCGGCTGAAGAGGCCGCGGAAGAAGAGCAGGTCGAAGAACAGGCGCAGCCCGATATTTCCGTGCCCGGCGGCGCGATCATCGTGACCGGTCGCCGCCAGCGCGACGTCACGCGCTCGTCGAGCCAGGTCATTACCGTGCTCGATACCGAGAGCATCGCCCGCACCGGCGAAGGCGACATTGCAGGCGCATTGGGGCGCGTGACCGGCCTTTCGACGCAGGGCAACGGCCTCGTCTACGTGCGCGGCCTCGGCGACCGCTATTCGCTGGCGCTGCTCAACGGCCTTCCGCTGCCCTCGCCCGAGCCACTCAGCCGCGTGGTGCCGCTCGACATCTTCCCGACCAACGTGGTCGCATCGAGCCTCGTCCAGAAAACCTATTCGGCCAACTTCCCCGGTGAATTCGGCGGCGGCGTGATCAACCTCACGACCCGCGCCATCCCGACGGAAAGCTTCGTCACGATTTCCGGCTCGATCAGCGGCGACAGCGAGACCACTTTCGGGCCCGGTTACAGCTATCATGGCGGCGCCTACGACTGGACCGGCTTCGACAATGGCCGCCGCGACATTTCCAACTATGCCGCGCTGCAGGGCTTTTTCGACAGCGGCGCGCGCATCGGCGACGATGATGTCGACCTGCGCGGCATCTTGGGCGACCTCAACGACCCGAACCTGATCCTGGTCCAGAAGATCGGCGACCTACCGGTGAATTTCTCTGCCGGCCTCACCGCCGGCACCGCCGTGGACGTGTTTTCGGACGGCCAGTTCGGCGTCATTGCCACGGCATCGATCAGCAACAAGTGGCGCAACCGCTTCATCACGCGGCAGACCGCCAACAATGCCGAACTGGAACTCGACAGCGACTTCCGCGAATTCGCGACCGACAACCGCATGCTCGTGAACGGCCTGCTCGGTTTCGGGCTGGAAGTCGGGCAGCACCGTTTCCGCCTGACCAACCTCTTCATCCGCGATACGTTGAAACGCGCATCGCTGGCGGAAGGGACCGATCTGCAGGATGACGATGACGAACTGATCCAGGAGACCGGCTGGTACGAACGCCAGCTGTTCAACACGCAGGCCGTGGCCGAGCTGGAGTTCAACGACCTCTCGATCGACCTGCGCGGCGGCTATGCCCAGACGCAGCGCGAGGCGCCGTTCGAATACCGCTTCGAATATGCCGACAACAAGAACCCGAACGATCCGTTCGCCGGCATCTTCCTCAACACCCTCGACCCGCAGCGCGGCGGCGCGCTGGTGGCCTTTTCGGACCTGACCGAGGACCTCTATTACGGCGGCATCGACGTCGGCTACGTGTTCACCGACTGGCTCGCCGCCACTGTCGGCTATGCCTATACGGACACCAGCCGCCTCTCGAGCCGCCGCGAGTTCGACATTCGCGCTTCGACCACCTTTCCGACGGTCTTCGGCGCCTTCCGGCCCGACAATCTTCTGGGTGATGCGCTGCTCGACCTCGCCTTCGACCGCGAGGCGCAGGCGGCTGCAGGCCTCGAGCCCTACGAACTCAACATCTTCGAGACGACCCAGACCGACCCGGCCTTCCAGGCTAACCTGACGATCCACGGCGCCTATGCCAAGGCGACGCTGACCCCGATCGAGGTGGTCTCGCTCGACCTCGGTGTGCGTTACGAAGACGCCGACCAGTCGGTCCGGGCAGTCGAGGTCTTCGCCGACCCGATCGGTTCGACCAGCAGCACTGCACTCGCCAACAGCTACTGGCTGCCGGGTGCGACGCTGACATGGGAGATCACCGACGACCTGCAGTTCCGCGCCAGCGCGTCCAAGACGATCGCGCGCCCGCAGTTCCGCGAGCTCATTTTCCAGACCTATTTCGATCCGGAGACCAACCGCCAGTTCAACGGCAACCCGCGCCTCGTGGACAGCGAGCTGATCAATGCCGAAGCGCGCCTCGAATATTACTTCGATGCCGGCAGCAGGATCAGCGTCGCGGGCTTCTACAAGGACATCGAGAACCCGATCGAGGTCTTCACCAGCTTCTCGGACAACGACATCATTTCCGGCTTTGCCAATGCGCCCAAGGCCCAGCTGTATGGTGGCGAGCTCGAGATCCAATGGAACTACGACCTCTACGACCTCGGCGAATGGTTCGACACCAAGCGCTTCGTGGCGATTGCGAACTATACCTACACGCAGTCGGAGATCAGCGTCGGGCCGGACGATATCGCGCAGGTCTTCCCCTTCGCGGACCAGCCGGCGACGAACTTCTTCGACGACGGCGTTCCGCTTACCGGCCAGTCCGACCACCTCGTGAATATCCAGTTGGGCCTCGAGGACACGGAAACGCTGAGCCAGTTCACGGTCCTGCTGAAATATGCCAGCGAGCGTGTGACCAGCCGCGGCGCAGGCCCGCTGCCCGACATCATCGAGGAGCCGGGCTTCCAGCTCGACCTCGTGGCACGGCAGGGTTTCGACCTCTTCGGCAGCGAGCTCGAGCTCAAGCTGGAGGCACGCAACCTTACCGGAACCGACCACCAGGAATTCCAGACCAACGGCACGAACCGGGTGGACGTGAACAGCTACACGGTCGGTCGCAGCGTCAGCCTCGGGGCTTCGCTGAAGTTCTGAGCCTCGCTCGCAAGCAAGATGAAAGGGCCGCCCCGCACGGGAGCGGCCCTTTTTTTGTGCCTTCGAAGGTCTCAGTGGCTGTCGTAGACATACCCCATCGAACGCACGGTCCTGATCGGATCTCCTGCACCAACGGCCCGCAGCGCCCGGCGCAGTCGGCCGATCCAAACGTCCACGGTCCGCTCGTCTATCGGGGGCTCCTGCTTGCCGAGCCCGTCGATCAGGTCCTGCCGCGACAAGACGCGGTCGGCATTTTCGGCGAAGTAGCGCAGGAGGCGGAATTCATTGGGCCGCAGCGATATGGCCTTGCCACCCCAGCGTGCCTGCAAGGCGCCCATGTCGATTTCCAGCTCGCCCAGCATGAACGGTCGCCCGGCGATAAGGCCAGCCTTGCCCGTCCCAAGCGCGAGCACGCGGTCGAGCACCGTGGTGCGATCGACCGGCCCTACGAGGTAATCGTCGGCCCCCGCAGAGAGCGCACGCCGCTTGTCTTCAGCATCGCAGCTTTCGAGCACCATGGTGATATGCGCATGGGCCGTGCGCGGGTCTGCGCGCAGTCGGCGGCACATCTCGAGGCCCGAGAGATCGTCCAGCACCCAGTCAACGAAAGCGCATATCGGACCTTCGATCAGCCGCTGAGGGCCTGCGGGCGTCAGCCGGTCGAAGCGGTAGATCGCCTCGCCGTGATCGAATTCGGGAAAACTGGCCCCATTCTCGCCTGTCATGAGGATCGTAATGACTTCCACCCGCAGCACCCTTCAGCCCCGTTGCAGAGGCTTCGATGGCGCACGGATGTGACTGCGATGTGACCGTAAAAGGCGGGTTGTAACAAAACGGCGCCCGACCCGATCAGGGACGGACGCCGCCGGTTGTTTGCCTGGACGAAGAGCGGTTTAGGCCGCTTCTTCCTTGGTCTTCTTGCCGCCGTGGACCTGGATCGGGTCCTTCTTGCCTTCGACCACGTCGGCGTCGATCACGATTTCGGTCACGCCGTCCATGTCGGGCAGGTCGAACATGGTGTCGAGCAGGATGCCTTCGACGATCGAGCGCAGGCCGCGTGCCCCGGTCTTACGCTTGATGGCCTTTTCGGCGATCGTCTTGAGCGCGTCTTCCTGGAAGGTCAGTTCCACGTCCTCGAGCTCGAACAGCTTCTGGTACTGCTTGACCAGTGCGTTCTTCGGCTCGGTCAGGATGGTGACCAGCGCTTCCACGTCGAGATCGCGCAGCGTGGCGATGACCGGCAGACGGCCGACGAATTCGGGGATCAGGCCGAACTTGAGGAGATCTTCCGGTTCGCCCTTTTCGAGCAGTTCGCCCACGCGGCGCTTGTCCGGATCGGCGACATGCGCGCCGAAGCCGATCGAACGCTTCTGCAGGCGGTCGGCGATGATCTTTTCCAGCCCTGCGAACGCGCCGCCGCAGATGAACAGGATGTTCGTCGTGTCGACCTGCAGGAATTCCTGCTGCGGGTGCTTGCGGCCGCCCTGCGGCGGGACGCTGGCCGTGGTGCCTTCCATCAGCTTGAGCAGCGCCTGCTGCACGCCTTCACCCGACACGTCGCGAGTGATGGAGGGGTTTTCCGCCTTGCGGGTGATCTTGTCGATTTCGTCGATGTAGACGATGCCGTGCTGGGCCTTCTCGACGTTGTAGTCGGACGCCTGCAGCAGCTTGAGGATGATGTTCTCCACGTCCTCGCCCACGTAACCGGCTTCGGTCAGCGTGGTGGCGTCGGCCATGGTGAAGGGCACGTCGAAGGTGCGCGCCAGCGTCTGGGCCAGCAGCGTCTTGCCCGAACCGGTCGGACCGACCAGCAGGATGTTCGACTTGGCGAGTTCGACGCCGTCTGCCTTGCCGCTGTGCTTGAGGCGCTTGTAGTGGTTGTGCACCGCAACCGAAAGGACGCGCTTGGCGCGGTCCTGGCCGATCACGTAATCGTTCAGCGTGGCAAAGATTTCCGAAGGGGTCGGGACGTCGCCGTCCTTCTTGCCGGAGATGCCGGCCTTCGTTTCCTCGCGGATGATATCGTTGCACAGCTCGACGCATTCGTCGCAGATGAACACGGTCGGGCCCGCGATCAGCTTGCGCACTTCGTGCTGCGACTTGCCGCAGAAGCTGCAATACAGCGTGGATTTGCTATCGGTACCGCTCAACTTGGTCATATCCTGCTCTGTCCCGCTGTTTCTCCCGTTTTACGGGGATTCGCCGACATTAGGCCGGTGCGGGATTGGGTCAATATCATAGGTAAGGTCATCCCCTTGCCACAAGCTGAAGCGGCAAGGTTGCCCAATTCCTACGACGATTTCGCAACAGTCCGGTTGCGGGACGGTCAAAACCGCCCCGCCACGGCGCTGTCTTACTCGGGCGCGCCGCCCGAGCCCTTGTCTTCGTCCTTGGTCGGCTCCTCGCCACCTTCGGTTTCCGGACGGGCTTCGAAAACCTTGTCCACGATGCCGAACTTCATCGCTTCGTCGGCTTCGAGGAAGGTGTCGCGGTCCATCGCCTTCTCGATCGCGGTGAGGCTCTGGCCGGTATACTTCACATAGAGGTCGTTCATGCGCTTGCGGATGCGCAGGATTTCGCGAGCCTGGATCTCGATGTCCGACGCCATGCCGCGTGCACCGCCAGACGGCTGGTGGACCATGATACGGGCATTGGGCAGTGCGATACGCATGCCGGGTTCGCCAGCGGCCAGCAGGAAGCTGCCCATCGAGGCAGCCTGGCCGATGCAGACGGTCGAAACGCGCGGCTTGATGTACTGCATGGTGTCGTGGATCGCCATGCCGGCCGTCACCACGCCACCGGGCGAATTGATGTACATGCTGATCGGCTTGGAAGGGTTCTCGCTCTCGAGGAAGAGCAGCTGTGCCACGATCAGCGACGCCATGTTGTCTTCCACCTGGCCGGTTACGAAGACGATGCGTTCGCGCAGCAGGCGGCTGAAGATGTCGAAGGCCCGTTCGCCCCGGCTCGACTGCTCGACCACCGTGGGCACCAGCGCCCCGGTTACGGGGTCGTGGGTGAACTGGCCCTGGGTGCCGTGTGCATCGTTGCCGAACAGGTTGATCATGTAGGTCCTCGTCTGGATTGGTTCGGGCCTATGTCGCGATAGCTGGCAGGATGTTCAAGGCCTTTAACCACCCCGCCAGCCCGCACCTGTGGGTTCCATGTCGTTCGTCGGGCGACAAAGCGCTTCGTCGGCATCGATCCCGTCTTTGTCGAAGGTCGATTCAAGCATTCGGCTACGATTGTAAACGACAGCCATGGTGAGAACGACAAAACACCCATTTCGCAGGATTTTAGCGCTCACGACGAGCGCAGTTGCGGCATTGATCGCAAGCCCTGCCCTTGCGCGGGACACCGCACATGCCAATGCCGTGCCGCCCGGCGAACCTGCCCCTGCCGCCACCGGCGCGCGGGTGTTCGAACCGTCCTATTTCGCCCAGTTCGCGCCGCGCAACGCGCTCGACATGGTCAGCCGCATCCCGGGCTTCACCATTTCGGGCGGCAACGACAACGGCCAGCGCGGTCTCGGCCAGGCGAACCAGAACGTGCTGGTCAACGGCCAGCGGTTTTCCAGCAAGTCCGACAGCCTGCGCGACCAGTTGGCGCGCATTTCCGCCGACGATGTCGTGCGGATCGAGCTGGTCGACGGCAACATGCTCGAAATACCCGGCCTCACCGGCCTCGTCGCCAACGTGATTTACGAGAATACGGGCGCATCGGGGCAATTCCGCTGGAACACCGGCTTTCGTGCGCACAATACCGAGGCGCAGCTCTATGGCGGCGAAATCTCGCTTTCGGGCACCAGCGGCAAGCTCGACTTCACCGTCGCCCTGTCGAACGACAACAACCGCTTCGGCGCGGATGGTCCGACATGGATCTACGGCCCCGACGGCGCGCTGCTGGAAGAACAGAGCACGAAGTTTTCCGGCGGGTTCGACAATCCAAAGCTCGCCACGAACTTCACCTATCGCTTCAGCGAGGACACCATCGCCAATCTCAACCTGAGTTACGGCGAGGACTTCTTCTTCCGCAACGAGCCGGAAATCGGCACGCCGGTCAGCGGCCCCATGCGCTTTCGCGGCGTGGTGGTGCGCGAGAACGGCCCCGAATACGAAATCGGCGGCGACATCGAATTCCCGCTCGGCCCGGGCAAGCTCAAGCTGATCGGGCTGGAACGGTACGAACGCGACAATTTCTCGAGCGAAGTGGTCGACAGCTTCGACGACGGCTCGCTTCCCACCGGCTCCCGCTACGAGCAGATCAATGGCATCGGCGAACGTATCGGCAGGTTCGAATACGGCTGGTCGATGCTGGGCGCTGACTGGCAATTGTCGGGCGAGGCGGCGTTCAACCGGCTCGAGCGGGCAGCCTCGCTGTTCACGCTGGCGCCGGACGGCCGGTTCGAGCCGGTGCCCTTCCCCTTCGGCAACGGCGGGGTTAGCGAGGACCGCTATGAAGGTGCCTTGAGCTTCTCCAAGGCGATCACGCCCAAGCTATCGGTGCAGGCGATCGCCTCTGGCGAATTCTCGACCATCGAACAGACCGGTGTTGCTGCCAATTCGCGCAGTTTCCGGCGGCCCAAGGGCTCGCTCGCCTTCACGTGGAAGCCGGAAGACGATTTCGACGTCTCGCTGACCGCGGCGCGGCGGGTCAGCCAGCTTTCCTTCGGCGACTTCCTTGCCAGCGTATCGCTCAACGAGGACAACGAGAACGGCGGCAACAACGAGCTTGTCCCCTACCAGAGCTGGGACCTCGAACTGGAGGTCAACAAGGGACTGGGCGCATGGGGATCGCTCAAATTCCAGGCACGCCAGGCCTGGTTCGAGGATTTCATCGACTGGTTCCCGCTGCCCGACGGGCGCGAGGCACGTGGCAATATCGGCGATGCCGACCGCCTGCATCTTGCCCTTTCCGGCACGATCAAGTTCGATCCCGTAGGCCTCGAAGGCGCCCGCTTCGATTTCGAGGCGGTGAAGCGCTGGATGAGCGTGACCGACCCGTTCACCGGAGAAGACCGGCCCTTCTCCTACGATCTGATCGACAGCTTCTCGGGCGACTTCCGCCACGATATCCCGAAATCCGACTGGGCCTATGGTGCAGGCATCTTCACGAACAGCCAGGCGCCATATTCGCGGCGCTACGAGATCGGACGCAACTGGGAAGGGCCGACCTTCGCCAACGTGTTCATCGAGCACAAGGACGTGATGGGCCTGACCGTGCGCGCACTGGTCGGCAACGTACTCGGGGCTCGCAACAATTTCGAGCGCACAGTTTTCGACGGATCGCGACCCGATGGCGACGTCCTGTTCCGCGAAGTGACCGACCGGCGCATCGGCCCGATCTTCCGCTTCACGGTCAGCGGCGACTTCTAAGCGCGTTTGCAAAGCGGCGGCCCTGTGGCAGGAAGGCGGCATGACGCCTCGCCTGCTCAGCGCCGCCGCGCTTCTCGCCGCCGCCTCCCCGCTTGCCGCACAGGAGGTTGCCACCCCGCCCGTCGCCGAACGCTCCGCGACCGATGGAGAAAGGCTTTCGCCCGGCGATACCGCCGCCCGCTATGCCGAGCGGATCGCGGCAATCGACGACGCTGGGCCAACGATCAATTCGGTCATCGTCTACGACACCAACCCGCGCGAAGGGGCAAATGCGATCAACGGCGCCAGCCTGCTGGCGGGCCGCACCGTGCTGGTGAAGGACAATATCGAGACAAGCGAATGGCCGACCACGGCAGGCAGCCTCGCGCTGATCGGCAACAAGACCGGGCGCGATGCGCCCCTGATTGCCAACCTGCGCCGAAACGGCGGGTTCGTCCTCGGCAAGACCAACCTCTCCGAATGGGCCAATATCCGCGACAATGATTCCACCAGCGGTTGGAGCGCGGTGGGCGGACTGACCCGTAACCCCCACGCCATCGACCGCAACGCCTGCGGCTCGTCCTCGGGCAGCGGCGCGGCAGTGGCAGCGGGGCTTGCCTGGGCCGCCATCGGGACCGAGACCAACGGGTCGATCACCTGCCCGGCAAGCATCAACGGTATCGTCGGTTTCAAGCCCAGCGTTGGGCTCGTCAGCCGCACCCATGTCGTACCGATTTCGAGCACGCAGGACACCGCAGGACCGATGACGCAGACCGTCGCAGACGCGGCGCTGCTGCTGAGCGCGATTGCCGGCGAAGACAGCGCGGATGCGGCCACCATCGGCGTGCCGCGCCAGGCGGACTATTGGTCGGGCCTCGGCGATTTCAGCCTGCAAGGCGTGCGGATCGGCGTAATGCGCAAGCAGGTCGGCAATCGCGACGATCTGAAGGATGTCTTCGAGACGGCGCTCGGAGATCTCGAAAAAGCAGGAGCGATCATCGTCGACATCGAGTTCGATCCGAACACCGAAATGTACGGCGACAGCTTCACCGTGCTGATGTTCGAACTGCGCGAGGAAATGGGCAAATACCTCGCCAGCCTGCCGGGCGAGAACCTTCCTCGCAGCCTTGCCGAGCTCATCGCCTTCAACACCTTCAATGCGGGCGAGGAAATGCGCTGGTTCGGGCAGGACCTGTTCGAGCTTGCGGTAACCACCACCGACCGCGCCGCCTATGAAAAGGCGCGCGAGAACGCTGTGCGCATCGCGGGCGTCGAGACGCTCGACAAGCTGATGGCGGACAATGACGTGGCCTTCCTGGTCGCCCCCACCCGCGGCCCCACATGGACGACCGATCTCGTCAACGGGGACAATTTCAACGGCAGCATCGGCTTCGGCTCGCCTGCAGCCATTGCCGGCTATCCGCACCTGACCGTGCCGATGGGCCAGATCGAGGCGCTGCCGGTCGGCATCAGCTTCTTCGGCGGCAAGTGGCGCGATTTCGAAGTCCTGCAACTGGGCGCGGCCTACGAGCGCGTTCGCAGCGCCGAACTGGCAACGCCTTCGCTACAGCGGTGGAGCCCTCCGGCCGAAGCGGACAAGTAAGCGCGGATGGAATTCGATCCGCGCATCTTCCTGTTCGTCCTGTTCGGTCTCGGGCTGACCCTCGCGGTCACGCTGGAGAAATGGCTGGCCAGGTTCTGGCTGTCGCTTCCCATCGTCTATGTGGCGGCGGGTTATCTCGTCTTCTCGCTCCCGATCGGATTGCCGCACGTCAACCCGACCGTCGACGGCTTCGATGCGGTAGCCCTCGAATATGTGACAGAGTTCATCGTCATCGCCTCGCTGATGGCGGCGGGCATTGCGATCGACCGCCCGGTCAGCTGGAAGAACTGGGGCCAGATCTGGCCCTTGCTGCTGGTCGCCATGCCGGTGACGATCGCAGCGGTGGCTTGGCTCGGCTGGTGGGCTTTGGGCCTTGCGCCAGCCTCTGCCTTGCTGCTGGGGGCGGCGATGGCACCGACCGACCCGGTGCTGGCCCGCAGCGTCCAGGTAGGTCCGCCGGGCGAGAACAAGCGGCACGACGTACGCTTCTCGCTCACCGTCGAAGCGGGCCTCAACGACGGCCTCGCCTTTCCTTTCACCTACCTTGCGATTGCCGCAGTGGGCATGAGTTCGGTCGGCGCCTGGACGCTGGAATGGGCCGCGCTCGACCTCGTCTGGCGGATCGTCGCGGGCGTCGCGATGGGCTGGGCCGTGGGCCGCGCGGGCGCCTGGTACGTGTTCGAGCGCGAAGCCGACGCGCCTATCGAAGAACTGGAGAACGAGGAGGACGGCGGCGTCGACCAGCCGACCTATTCGACCAGCGAAGGGCTGATCGTGCTCGGCACGCTGCTGCTTGCCTATGGGCTTGCGGAGATGGTCGAAGGCTATGGCTTCATCGCCGTCTTTGTCGGGGCAGTCACGGCACGGCAGCGCGAGAACCGCAGCCGCTATCACAAGCTGAGCCACCACTTCATCGACCAGATCGAGCAGATCGTGCTGGTCGCGGTGCTCTTCGGTTTCGGTGCCATGCTGGCAAGCGGGGTGCTGGACGCGCTGACCTGGCCGGCTGCTCTCGTCGGGCTGGCGCTGATCTTCGTCATCCGCCCGGTTGCGGGACTGATGGCAGAGGCGAATTGCGACCTGCCGCTGGTCGGCAAGATGACCGTCGCTTTCCTGGGTGTGCGCGGGATGGGGTCGATCTACTACCTCGCCTACGGGCAGAACCACGCCGATTTCGAAGGGCTGGACCTGCTCTGGGCGCTGGCGAGCTTCATCATCCTCACCTCGATCGTCGTGCACGGCATCCTTGCAGGGCCGCTGATCCGCCATGCGGAGCGCCGGAATGCCCATATCCATGACGGGCAGGAAGACACGATAGATCGCCTCACGCCCGAAAGCAGGAGCTTGAGGGTCCAGCCCGACCCCAAGCTCTAGCGCTGCAGGCAAGCAAAAGGGCGGCCGGATCGCTCCGACCGCCCTCGAATGCTTTTTGAAGAAGGATTACTTCTTGGCGGCAGGCTTCTTGGCAGGAGCCTTCTTGGCAGCGGGCTTCTTGGCCGCGGCCTTCTTGGCGGGAGCCTTCTTCTCGCCTTCGTCCTTCTTGGCAGCTGCCTTTTTCGCCGGAGCCTTCTTGGCCGGCTTGTCGTCGGCCTTCTTGTCTTCGGCCTTCTTGGCAGGAGCCTTCTTCTTGGCCGGAGCCTTCTTCTTGGCAGGCTTGGCCGCTTCGGCGGTTTCTTCCGCTTCGATGGCAGCTTCCAGTTCCTCGCGCGTCACTTCGCGGTCGGTGATTTCGGCCTTGTCGAACAGGAAGTCGACGACCTTGTCTTCGTAAAGCGGGGCGCGCAGCTGGGCGGCGGCCATCGGCTCCGACTGGACGTACTGGATGAAGCGTTCACGGTCTTCGGCGCGGTACTGCTGGGCCGCCTGCTGGATGAGCATGCTCATTTCCTGCGAGGTGACCTGCACGTTGTTGGCCTGGCCGATTTCCGACAGCAGCAGGCCGAGGCGCACGCGGCGCTCGGCGATAGAGCGGTAGTCGTCCTTCTCGGCTTCGATTTCCTTCAGCATGGCTTCCGGATCGTCCGAACGGGCGGCTTCCTGCTGAAGCTGGGTCCAGATCTGGTCGAACTCGGCATCCACCATGCCCTGCGGCACGGCGAAGTCGTGACCGGCAGCCAGCTGGTCGAGCAGCGAGCGCTTCATCTGGGTGCGGGTAAGGCCGGCAGTTTCCTGCTCGAGCTGGCCGCGCATCAGTTCCTTGAGCTTGTCGAGACCGTCGAGGCCGAAGTTCTTGGCGAAGGCATCGTCGATTTCCGTCTCGCCCTCGACCTTGACCGCCTGCACGGTCACGTCGAATTCGGCTTCCTTGCCGGCAAGGTGCGCGGCTTGGTAATCTTCGGGGAAAGTGACCGTGATGGTCTTCTTGTCGCCCGTCTTCACGCCGGTCAGCTGGTCTTCGAAGCCAGGGATGAACATGCCCGAGCCAAGCACCAGCGGGGTGTTCTCGGCCTTGCCGCCTTCGAATTCGACGCCGTCGACACGGCCCACGAAGTCGATGATCAGCTGGTCGCCATCGGCAGCCTTCTTCGACTTGGCAGCGTCCTTGTAGCTCTTGTTGTTGGCGGCGAGCATCTTGATCGCGTCCATGACCTGCTCGTCGCTGACGGGGACCGTCAGGCGTTCGATGGCAAGACCGTCGACCGAGGGAGCCTCGATCTGGGGGAGCACTTCGAGCTCGACCGTGACCTTGGCGTCCTTGCCGTCGGCATAGTCGGCGCCGAGTTCGACCTTGGGCTGCATCGCGGGACGCAGTTCATTGTCGGCCATGACCTTGTCGACCGATTCGCGGATCATGTCGTTCACGGCCTGCGCGTGCAGCTGTTCGCCATGCATCTTGCGGACGAGATTCGCCGGGACCTTGCCGGGGCGGAAGCCGGGCATCTTCACCTGCGGGGCGATCTTCTTGATCTCGCTATCGATCCGGCCGTCGATTTCCTTGGCCGAAATGGTGATCGAATAGGCGCGCTTCAGGCCGTCATTGGCGGTTTCTTTGATCTGCATGGGATGAAAACTCGTGACTTTCCAAGTGTCTAAATATGGCGCGAAGGCTAAACACGTCCGTGACGGACTGGTGCGGGCGAAGGGACTCGAACCCCCACATCTTGCGATACTGGTACCTAAAACCAGCGCGTCTACCAGTTCCGCCACGCCCGCTAACCCGAACGAAGCTGCACGTAGGCGACGGGCGCCACGCGTATAGGCGCGTGCCTCTAGTCGGGTCGGGCGAAAAGGGCAAGCGCGGCAGCGCGCCGGGAACGTCCTGTCCCCGCGAGACGTTTTCAAACTGCTGCCGACCGAGCAAAGGACGCACCATGGCCACACAGCCCGACCCCGACCGGATCGACCCCTCCGCCCCGCCGGAGATGCCGCCCCCGCAGCAGCCGAACGAAAGCCCGATGGAAGAGCCGCCCGGCATCGAGCCGCTCCAGCCGGACTATGACGAACCCTCGCCCTCCCCGCTGGAGACCCCGCCCCCGCCGGATTGACCTTGCGGGCAGGCGCAAGCGCGACTAGTGGCGCGACCCATGAGCGACGACACCAAAGCAGACCTTCCGCCCGACCACCTTTCGGTGAACCCCAAGAGCGAGCATTTCGACGTCGAAGTGCTGAAGCGCGGCGTGGGAATCCGCTTCAAGGGCCGCGAGCGGACGGACATCGAGGAATATTCGATTTCCGAAGGCTGGGTGCGCGTTCAGGCCGGCAAGACGGTCGATCGCAAGGGCAATCCGCTGACGCTGAAGCTGAGCGGCCCGGTCGAAGCCTGGTACGAAGACCTGGGCGACAATCCGCCGGTCAACAAGGCCGGCTGATCACTCCGCGTAATCGGCGAAAGCCGACAGGAACTCGCGCGAGGTCTTCCTCGGCGCGGGAGTTCGCGCGATCTGCACGGATGCTGCAGGACGCGGGCTGCGGGCCTTGTCGGAATAGATGAACCCGGCCGTCGGCCAGCGCGTGGTTCCGAGGTCGCCGATCGGTGCATACCAGACCTGCACCTCGCTCCAGTCGTTGGCCGCCGAAACGTCCTGTGCCAGCACGTCCTTCTCGACCTGCCCGCGGCGTCCGTTGATGGGCGACCAGTTCGCATGGTCGAGCAGCACGCGGCGCGAATCGATCACGCGGCTGACGGTCGCGACATGGCCCAGTTCCATCGAACGGTGGGGCCTGAAGGCCAGTACTGCGCCGGGGCGCGGCGCGCTGCCGGTCACATAGCGGCCCTGCGCCTGGTCCCACCAGGTATGCGCATCGCCATAAAGCTCGATCCCCGAAACCTCGCGCGCATAGGGCGCACACTGGATGTAGGCGGTCAGTTCCTCGGACCCGTCGCTGGCATGGGCGGGTGCGCCCGACATGGCGGTCGCAGCGAAAAGACAGGCGGCGGTGGATGCGGCAAGCTTTCTCATGCCTCCGGCATAATCGGACATGGTTAAGACAGGCCTAAGCCGCGCGCACTTGCCAATTTGCCCGCAAGAGGCCACTTGCCGCGACAGAATGAACGCCTCCAAACCCACCGTGATCATCATCGGCCGGCCCAATGTGGGCAAGTCCACCCTGTTCAACAGGCTGGTCGGCAAGAAACTCGCCCTGGTCGACGACCAGCCCGGCGTCACGCGCGACCGCCGGATGGGCGATGCCGTGATCGCGGGTCTCGAGTTCACCGTGGTCGATACCGCAGGCTGGGAAGACGAGGACGCCGAAACTCTCCCCGGCCGCATGCGCAAGCAGACCGAGGTCAGCCTCGAAGGCGCCGATGCCGCGCTGTTCGTGATCGATGCGCGAGCAGGCATCACCCCGCTGGACGAGGAAATCGCCCGCTGGCTGCGCGAGCAGGAAGTGCCGGTCGTGCTCGTCGCCAACAAGGCCGAAGGCAAGGCGGCAGAAGCAGGCATCTACGAAAGCTATTCGCTGGGCCTGGGAGAGCCGCTGGGCATCTCGGCCGAACACGGCGAAGGCGTGGCCGACCTGTTCGGCGGGTTGTGGCCGCTGATCGGAGCCAAGGCCGAAGAAGCCGAAACGGCTGCCGAGTTCGAGAGCGAAGACGATGAAGAGGCCCTGTCAGGTCCGCTCAAGCTGGCGATCGTCGGGCGTCCCAATGCCGGCAAGTCCACGCTGATCAACCAGCTGCTCGGCGAAGACCGCCTGCTGACCGGACCCGAGGCCGGGATCACCCGCGATTCCATCGCCGTCGACTGGGAATGGTTCGATCCCAAGGCCAGCGAGACGCGCCAGATCCGCCTGATCGACACCGCCGGCATGCGCAAGCGTGCCCGCGTGGTCGACAAGATCGAGAAGCTGTCGGTCGCCGACGCGCGCCGCGCGATCGATTTCGCCGAGGTCGTGGTGCTGCTGCTCGATGCGACCAAGGGGCTCGAACACCAGGACCTCAAGATCGCCAGCCAGGTACTCGAAGAAGGCCGTGCGCTGATGGTCGCGATCAACAAGTGGGACATCGCCGAAAACGCCAGCTCGCTGTTCAACGGCATCCGCGAGGCGCTGAACGAAGGGCTGGCACAGGTTCGCGGCGTGCCGCTGTTCGCCGTGTCCGCCAAGACCGGCAAGGGCCTCGACACCATGCTGTCCGCGGCCTTCGAACTACGCGAGGCGTGGAGCCGCCGCGTGCCGACAGCGGCACTCAACCGCTGGTTCGACGACGCGCTGGAAGCAAACCCGCCGCCCGCGCCCAAGGGCAAGCGCATCAAACTGCGCTACATCACCCAGGCCAGCACCCGCCCGCCGCGCTTCGTCGTGTTCGGCACGCGGCTGGACATGCTGCCCAAGAGTTACGAGCGCTACCTCGTCAACGGCATCCGCCAGAAGCTGGGCTTCGATGCCGTGCCGGTCCGCGTCGTGCTGAAGTCACCCAAGAACCCCTACAAGAAGGATTGATCGCGATGCCGGTCGACCTGCTCCTCAGCCTGCCAGGGATCGACATCATCGAGCGCACGAGTTCGAGCGTCCGCGTCCAGAACGTGGTGCAGCTGTCGCTGGCACCCGCCTTCCTCCTTGCCGGTATCGGCGCGGTCATGAACGTCATGACCAACCGGCTGATCTGGGTCGCCAACAAGATCGAGCGCATCCTTGCCGCCGACGAGGCGGGCGAGGCAGGCGATCTGGTAAAGGAACTGCCCGCGCTGGAACGCCGCCGCGTGCTGGCCCAGCGCGCGGTGATGCTGAGCACCGCATCGGCTTTCACCATCAGCATCGTCATCATGCTGCTGTTCGTGAGCGCCTTCATCCGCACCCCGCTGGGAACGCTCGTCGCGCTCTCGTGGCTCGTCACCATGGCGCTGCTGATGGCAGGTCTTGCGGCGTTCCTCATGGAAACGCGCACCGCGGCAAGGCGCAATCACGAACGCATGGTCGAGCGCATCGGCGGCGACTGACCGTATTTCCGCCTCCGGTCGGGGACAGGCCGACGCTACGGAAAGGCGACTATCCCTGCGTTATCTGCCGTTAATCGGTGCCGCTCCAGCCTCCCTTTCGAGCAAGGGAGATTTGCCATGCAGAGAATCAGCCTCTCGATCGTCCCCCACGGGGAAGACCACGCGCTGGAATTCGACGCGCTCGACATTGCCGCCGCCCTCATGATTGCCGACATCAATGCCGCCGAGGGACCGGCCGAACTGCGCGAAGGCACGCGGCACATCGCCACCCTGCGCCGCCGCGGATCGGGCGGCGCGGTCTTCTGGGAAGTGTCGTGAGCGGGCCGGCCTAGCCGGCGTTTTCCTGCGCGTCGCCGGCGGGCTTGGAGTTGAGCTGGACGTAATTCTGCAGGCCCATGCGTTCGATCATGTCGAACTGGGTCTCGAGGAAGTCGACATGCTCTTCCTCGCTTTCGAGGATGCGCTCGAAAATTTCGCGGCTGACATAGTCGCGCACGCTTTCGCAGTGTTCGATCGCATCGCGCAGCAGCGGGATCGCCTCGTTTTCCATCGCGAGGTCGGCGCGCAGGATTTCCTCGACCGTCTCGCCGACCTTGAGCTTGTGGATGGCCTGGAAGTTGGGGAGCCCGTTCAGGAACAGGATGCGTTCGGCAAGGATGTCGGCGTGCTTCATCTCGTCGATGGATTCGTGCCGCTCGTACTCGGCCAGCTTGCTGACGCCCCAGTCGGCCAGCACGCGGTAGTGCAGCCAGTACTGGTTGATTGCCGTCAATTCGTTGGTCAGCGCCTTGTTGAGGTATTCGATGGTTTTCGGATCGCCCTTCATGGCCCTGTCCCTTTGCCTGGATTGAGGGCCGGACTATGCGTCCACAGGCGCCTGCGGGCAAGGCGGGAAACGCGAAAAAATGGCGGAAATCCGCCAGTTGCGAGCGATTTTCAGTAGCGGTTTGTTACCGGCTGCAGGCCGGTTCGAAGGCCATTTCGCGCTCTTCGAAGATGATCGCATCGGCTTCGTCGAGGCAGGCGCCGCAATTGGGCCGCTTGCCGAGCGCGGCATAGCAGGCTTCCGCGTCGCCCGAAACGCGGCGCGCCGTGGCACGCAGGTCGGTTTCGCGGATGGCATTGCAGATGCAAGTGTACACGGTGTCGAGGTCCTTGCGATTGATTCGCAAGAGCAGATGTATTGCGAATTAGTCGCAATAGCAAGCCTTCACCGTTTGAGCGCGAACATCCGCCCATAGGTCAGGCAGCGCCACAGCCATTCGAGCGGTCCGTAGCGATAGCGTTCCAGCCACGGCTTCGACCATGCCAGCATCAGCACCCAGGCCGCCAGCACGAAGCCATACAGCTCGATTCGCCCGAAGCGCGCGAACAGGTCGAGGCCCCAGTTGCCGAACACGAACAGCATCACGATCGAGGTGCCGAGGTAGTTGGTGAAGGCCGCACGACCCGCGGCGGAGACCCGGTCGGCCAGCCAGCTGCCGGCTTTCGGCGCATGGAGCGCGAGGAGCACGGCAAGGCCGAGCACCATCAACAGGCGCGGGATATGCGACCACCCGACGAATGCGGCGAGCGTGCCGTAATAGGTGAGCCCTGCGTTCTTCGTCGCCACGGCGATCCACAGGTGGAGGACTGCGCCTATGACCAGCCCGGCCCAGGCCCAGCCACGCAGCTTGCGGCTGTCCCAGCGCCCGTCGAACAGGCCCTTCTGGTAGAGCACCATGCCGAACAGCATCAGCGGCAGCGTCTCGAAGGCGAAGAAGAACAGCGACATCGCCGGTCCCGAGGCGTGTTCGGTGATATTGTGTTCGACATAGTCGAAATAGGTGCCGTCCTGCCGGATTACGGTCTCGGCGCGCCCGTCGGCCAGGTCCTCCTCGGCGGCGACCTGCAGTTCCTGCTGCATCGGGGCGAAGACGGCATTGTCCTGGTGGTCGCCATCGGCGGCAACCTGCATGAAGATCGTCATCATGCCGTAGAGCAGTGCACCCGCGATATAGGCGAGGATGCCGAACACCAGCTTCTTGCGCAAGCTCATGCCGATGAAGACGGCCACGGCGATGAGCCCGCTGATGGCGTAGAGGAACAGGATGTCCCCGCGCCAGATGAAGTAGAAATGGATCAGCCCGAACAGGCCGAGCCACAGTAGGCGCTTAACCTGCAACCAGACCGTGCCGCCCTTGGCCCAGACGCGCTCCATGAAGAGGTATAGCCCGGCCCCGAACAGCAGGCTGAACAGCCCTCGCATCTTGCCGTCTATCAGGACGAACTGGGCGACCCACAGCCAGCCGTCGGCCGGGCCCGGCTCGGTCGCGAAGCCATCGGGGAACATGTAGGCGGTGAACGGCTGGCCCATCGCGAAGATATTCGCGGCAAGGATGCCCATAACGGCGAGGCCGCGGATGAAGTCGAGGCTGGCAATCCGCCCGCCGGTTTCGGCAATCGGCTGCGGCCGGTCCGGTGTCGTCGCTTCGCTGACCATGATCCCCCCTTGTCCGAAGCGGGGTCTACGCCTCTGCCCGGCAGGGTGACACCCCCGCCAGCCGACCTGCGCACAGCTTTCGACGAATGCCGCTCAGCGGGTGACGAGGCAGTCCTGCCCGCTACGCTTGAGCGAAGCGCAGGCGGACGCGGCCTCGGAGCGGCTGGCATAGCCCGATGCATAGAGCACGGTCAGCTTGCCCGAAGCCTTCTCGAGCTTGTCACGTCCGGCGACCTCGGGCCGCGATGCCAGTTGCCGCCACATGCGGTCGGCATTCCCGGCCACGGCGAACGAGCCGAGCTGGACCTTCCATTCGCCGGCAGGCTTCGTAGCCGGCGCTTTCGGCGCGGCAGGCTTGGCCGGAGCGGGTGCAGGCGCGGCCAGCGCTGCGACAGTTACCGGGGCCTTGTGGACCTGGACGGGCTTGGGGGCAGGTGCAGGAGCAGGCGCAGGGGCGGCGGGCTCTTCCGTAGCCCCCAGAGCGAGATCGACCGCGGCAAGGTCACGCGCACGGCGCGATTCGGCGTCTGCCCTGATCGAGACGGCCAGCGCCTGGGCCTGCTGGCGCTGCTCCAGCGGGATATATTCGTCCATCTGCGCCAGAGCGCTCGCCGCCTGTGGCAGGCCCGTGCTGTTGGCCAGCGTCAGAAGGGCATAGGCGCGCGGCCAGTCCTTGTCGGCAAGGTCGCCGTTGAAATGCGCGATACCGAGGAGATATTGCGCACGCGGATCGCCCCGCCCTGCCGCGCCCGCGACATAGGGCATGGCCTTCTCCCGCTCCCCCTTCTGGAACAAGAGCAGGCCGTACTGGTCGGCCGCGCGCAGGTGCCCCTGTGCCGCCGCCTGCGCATAGAGGGTCTCGGCCTGCGCATCGTCCGCCGGCACGCCGCGGCCAAGCCGGTAGGCCTGCGCGAGATTGAACTGCGCATCGGCATCGCCCGAGCGCGCCGGTTCGCGCCATTCGCGTACGGCAGCATCGTAATTGCCCGCGCTC
This sequence comes from Qipengyuania gaetbuli, assembly GCF_020171365.1. Taxonomy (NCBI): domain Bacteria; kingdom Pseudomonadati; phylum Pseudomonadota; class Alphaproteobacteria; order Sphingomonadales; family Erythrobacteraceae; genus Qipengyuania; species Qipengyuania gaetbuli. Next base: position 697,807 of record NZ_JAIUZO010000002.1, read on the forward strand.
CACGCATCGACTCCGGCCTTCACGTCGGCCAGCGCCGAACCCGCAGGCAGCAGCACCGCGAGCGCTGCGAGCGCTGCGCAAATGCCTGACTTGTGGAGCTTCATCTGCACGTCCCCGTCCTTTTCCCTGTGCCGGTGGATACCCGCCGAGGCGGTCTGATAGCAACGCCCGGCTTAACAAAGCCTCGACATTGCGGCCTCGCGCCCTCGCAAATGAATGTCTGGGAAAATTAACCCTAAATTAGGGGTAGTCTGCGATTTCCTTCTGTCGAGAGGGCCGCACCTTCGCGGCTCGACGTGGCTACAGGCGCAATCAGGGGGACCAACCTTGCGTGTATTGGCATTGGCATCGCAGAAGGGCGGATCGGGCAAGACCACCCTATCCGGACATCTAGCCGTTCAGGCACAGCGAGCGGGCGCAGGCCCGGTCGTGCTGATCGACATCGACCCGCAAGGCTCGCTTGCCGACTGGTGGAACGAGCGCGAGGCGGAACTTCCCGCCTTCGCCCAGACCACGGTCGCCCGGCTCGCCAACGACCTGGCGGTCCTGCGCCAGCAGGGCTTCAAGCTCGCCGTCATCGATACGCCGCCGGCCATCACCATGGCCATCCAGTCGGTGATTTCGGTTGCCGAACTGATCGTCGTGCCGACCCGTCCCAGCCCGCACGATCTGCGCGCCGTCGGTGCCACCGTCGACCTGTGCGAACGCGCCGGCAAGCCGCTGATCTTCGTGGTCAACGCAGCCACGCCCAAGGCCAAGATCACCTCGGAAGCCGCCGTCGCGCTGTCGCAGCACGGCACGGTCGCCCCGATCACCCTGCACCACCGCACCGACTTCGCTGCCTCGATGATCGACGGCCGCACGGTCATGGAAGTGGATCCGGAAAGCCGTTCGGCTGCCGAGGTCACCGCGCTGTGGAAGTATATCGCGGACCGCCTCGAAAAGAATTTCCGCCGCACCGTGTTTGCCGCGCCGAACTCCCAGTCGGCCGTGCCCGGTGCCTATCGTCCCGCCGGTGGCTTCGGCCGTCGGGTCGCCCAGTAAGAGCACAAGAGGAAAGGCGGGGCTAGCCGGATGTCTGACGCCAATTTCGCATCGCTCTCTTCGACCCTGCTCGCACGCAAGGGCGGCGCCAAGCCTGCCATGCGTCCGCAGTCGACGATTGCCGGGCCAGTGGACGGAGCCGCAGCGGCGGCCAACCTCGAGGACCTTGGCTGGAACGATATGGGTGACGACGCGCCTGTTGCCGAAAGCAAGAGCGCACAAGTCGTCTCGATCGCACCGCTGGCCGCCAATGAAAGCGGCGGCCCGAACCAGGTACGCGCTTCGCTGGATCGCATTGCGAGCCAGCTGGAAAAGAAGCCGGAAGACAAACAGCCCGTCCAGCGCGCTTCCGCGCTGCGCCAGGGCAAGCGCGCGGCCTTCACGCTGCGCCTCGACCAGAAACGGCACCTCATGCTGCGCCTCGCCTGCACCGTTCGCGGTGCCAGCGCCCAGCAGCTGGTGACCGACGCACTCGACGGCCTCTTGGCCGAAATGCCGGAAATCGCCGCGCTCGCTGCCCAGGTGCAGCGGGACGGTCAGTGAGCACAACCAAGGACGTGGGATCGCCTTTAGGGGGTAAGCAATGACGCAGACCAGGAAACAAATCTTCGTCCGGCTGGCCGTTACCACGGCCCTGGCAACCACAGGCCTTGCAGGCTGCAGCGGCAAGGTCGCACCGACCGCGTCGCATTCGGCCGCCAAGGCCGAACTCGCGCTGCAGAAGGGCAAGGCCAGCAAGGCCGTCCAGCACGCCGAGGCGGCGGTTCTCGCCAGCCCGCGCGATGCCGGCGCCCGCACGCTGCTGGGCAATGCCTATCTCGAATCCGGTCGTTTCCAGTCCGCTGCGCAGAGCTTTGCCGATGCGGTCACACTGGGCGACAATGGCCCGCGCACTGTCGTCAGCCTCGCCCTCGCCCAGATCGGCGCGGGCGACCAGGCCGGCGCCATCGAAACGCTCGAGCGCTGGGAAGCCGCCATCGATCCGGCCGACTTCGGCCTCGCCATCGCGCTTGCCGGCCAGCCGGAACGCGGCGTCCATGTGCTGAGCAATGCCATTCGCGGCGGTGAAAACACCGCCAAGACCCGCCAGAACCTCGCCTATGCCTATGCGCTTTCGGGCCAGTGGCGCGCTTCGCGCCTGATGGTTGCCGAAGACGTGCCCGCCGACCAGGTCGGCGACCGCATGGCCGAATGGGGCGCGCTTGCCAGCCCGCAGATGTCGCGCGTTCGCGTCGCCCACCTGATGGGTGTCGGTATCGAAGCCGACCTGGGCCAGCCGGCCATCCTCGCGCTGTCGAACAATCCGAGCGTCGAAATGCTCGCCGCCGAAACCGCCACCGACGAAGTCGTCGTCGAGGACGAGGCCCCGGCCTTCGCTTTCGCCGGCGAACTGCCGCCGGTCGACGATGCCCCGGTCGCGCTCGACGATGCCGACGCCGGCCTAGCCGATGCCGGCCTGTCGGTCGCACAGCCGCGCAAGCAGTTCGTCGCCGCCGAAGTCGCGCAGCCGGTCCCGGCTCCGGCCCCGGCCAAGTCGCGTGTCGCCGATGCCGCTCCGGCACGCGCTGCCGCACCTGCCGCCGCGCCGAGCCTCTCTCTTGCCAAGGGCAATTACAACATCCAGCTCGGCTCGTATTTCTCGATGTCCGATGCGCAGGAAGGCTGGCGCAAGTTCCAGGACATGTATCCCCAGCTGAGCGACGCGCAGAAGGTCATCACCAAGGCCCGCGTGAACGGCAAGATCTACTACCGCGTGGCCGCTGCCGGCTTCGCCAGGGATTCTGCCCGCGGCCTGTGTTCCACGGTCAAGGGCAAGGGCGGCGGTTGCATCGCCTATGCCTCCGGAAATCCGCTTCCCGGTCATCTCGGGGATGCGGCAATAAGGGTCGCAGCGCGCTAAGACGCGTAGCCATAATCCAAGACTGAAAGCCCCTGCCGGAGCGATCCGGGAGGGGCTTTTTCTTGGTCAGCCGCCGATTGCGACGCCGCCCTTCCACAAGGCCGTGACGCGGCCCTGGGTCGGCTGACCGTCGAAGGGCGTGTTGCCCGCGGTCGCAGCCATCTTCGCGCTCTGGATGACCCACGGGCGGTCGGGGTCGACGATGGCGATATCCGCCTCCAGCCCGGCTTCGAGGCGGCCAGCCTCGACGTCCAGCAGCTGAGCGGGCTTGCCTGAGACCAGTTCGAACGCGCGGCCAAGGTCGATTACATCGTCCAGCACCAGTGACAGGACCATGGCGAGCAGCGTCTCCGCCCCCGCCATGCCCGGTTCGGCATCGGCGAAGGGCAGGCGCTTGTCCTCGGGGCCGCGCGGGTCGTGGCCGCTTGAAATCACGTCGATCGTGCCGTCCGCAATGGCTGCGCGCACCGCCTGCCGGTCAGCCTCGCCGCGGAGCGGGGGCGACAGGCGGGCAAAGGTGCGGAAGTCGACCGTCGCGAGGTCCGACAGCATGAAATGCGCAGGCGTGACCCCGGCGGTGACTGCCTGCCCTTGCGCCTTCGCGCGGCGGACGAGGTCGAGCCCTGCGGCGGTCGTCACCTGGCGGAAATGCAGGCGCGCGCCGGCCATCTCTGCAAGGGCGAGGTCGCGCGCGATGGCGATCGCTTCGGCTTCGGCGGGTGCACTCGGCAGGCCGCGGCGGGTGGCGTATTCGCCTGCCGTTGCGACCGCGCTACCGACCAGCGCTGCATCCTCGGCATGGGTGACCACCGTCATGTCGAGCATGGCAGCATACTGGAGCAGGCGCAGCATCGCGCCCGAATCCGCAATCCAGCTGCGCCCCGTTGCAACGCCGCGGGCACCGGCCTCGCGCATGAGGGCGATCTCGGCGATTTCTCGGCCTTCCAGCCCGCGCGTGGCGGCTGCCAGCGGGTGGACCCAGAGGTCTGGCTTGCCGCTCTTGGCGATGTAGGAAACGCGGCTAGGCAAGTCGAGCGCAGGCGACTGGTCCGGCATCAGCGCAGCACGCGTGATCCCGCCGAAATGGAAGGCGGGCTTGTCGATGGCGAAAACGCCGAGGTCGATAAGTCCGGGGGCAACGAGACCGCCCCGCGCATCGACAATCTCGTCGCCATCCTCTGCCGCCACATCGCCGAGAGCGGCGATCCGGCCATCGACCATGCGCAGCACGCCTTCGCGCACGCCTGCCGGCGTTACCAGCCGGCCGCCGGTAATGGTTATCGGGCGGGTCTGCTTCATGCCGCTTCTCCCCAGCCCTCGACCCCTCGCGAGCGGCGGGTCAGCACGTCGAGGCAGGCCATGCGGATGGCGACACCCATTTCCACCTGCCGCGTGATGATCGAGCGATCGATCATGTCGGCAACGTCGCTGTCGATCTCCACGCCGCGGTTCATCGGACCGGGATGCATCACGAGCGCGTCCTTGCCGGCCTTTTCGAGCCGCGCTGCGGTGAGGCCGTAAAGGTGGTGGTATTCGCGGGCCGAGGGAATGAACTGCCCGCTCATCCGTTCGGTCTGGAGCCGCAGCATCATGACCACGTCCGCCCCGTCGAGCGCGGCGTCGAAATCGTGGTAAACCTCGGCCCCCATCGCCTCGATACCCGAGGGCATCAGCGCCGGCGGGGCACAGAGCCGCACCGTCGCGCCGAGCGCCTGCAGGCACAGCAGGTTCGACCGCGCCACGCGGCTGTGCAGGATATCGCCGCAAATGGTGATGGTCAGGCCGGTGAAATCGTCCGCCGCAGCACCGCGTTCGCGCAGCGAATGGCGAAGCGCCAGCGCATCGAGCAGCGCCTGCGTCGGGTGTTCGTGCTGGCCGTCGCCCGCGTTCAGCACGGGACAGTCGACCTTGTCCGCGATCAGCCCGGTCGCCCCGCTCGACCCGTGGCGGATCACGATCGCATCGGCGCGCATGGCATTGAGCGTGATCGCCGTGTCGATCAGCGTCTCGCCCTTCTTCACGCTGGAGGTGGCCGCGTGCATGTTGACCACGTCTGCGCCCAGCCGCTTGCCGGCGATCTCGAAGCTCAGCAGCGTGCGCGTGCTGTTTTCGAAGAAGGCATTGATGATCGTCAGCCCGGCCAGCGTATCGGTATGCTTGTTGCGCTGGCGGTTGAGAGCGACCCATTGTTCCGCCTCGTCGAGGAGGAAGAGGATCTCGTGCCGCTCCAGCTGGCCGATGCCGAGCAGGTCGCGATGCGGAAAGGCCCGCACGCCCGCAGGATAACGGGCGGCGTGAGGCGGTGTTTGCGAAGCTGTCATTAAAGCCACGCCCTTAGTCGAGTGCTATCGCACCCTCAAGCACATTCGGGTGGCATATCCCGCAGCGCTTGCCTAAACCGGTGGGGACACAAGTTTCAGGGGTGAGTTTCCGATGCGATTTGCAGGCAAGGTCTGGCGGCTGCTGGTTGGGATCAAGGATGGGCTGGTCCTCCTGTTCATGCTGCTGTTCTTCGGATTGCTCTTCGCCATCCTCACCACCCGCCCCAGCCCGGCCGAAGTGCGCGAAGGCGCTCTGGTGCTCGAACTCGACGGCGTCATCGTCGAGGAAGCGAGCCGGATCGATCCGCTGCAGGCCCTGCTGGCCGGCGAGGCACCGACCGGCGAATTCCAGGCCCGCGACGTCGTGCGCGCGCTGGATGCGGCAGCTGGCGACGAGCGGATCGATGCCGTCGTGCTCGATCTCGACCGCTTCATGGGCGCAGGCCAGGTCCACCTGCAGGACATCGGCGAAGCAATGGACCGCGTGCGCGCGGCGGAAAAGCCGGTGCTGACCTATGCCACCGCCTATGCTGACGACTCCATCTTCCTTGCCGCCCACGCGAGCGAAGTGTGGCTCAACCCGCTGGGCGGCGCGATCGTCGCCGGACCGGGTGGAAACCGCCTCTATTTCAAGGGCCTGCTCGACAAGCTGCAGGTCAACGCCCGCGTCTACAAGGTCGGCACCTACAAGAGCGCGGTCGAACCTTACACCGAAACCGGCATGTCCGAACCCGCGCGTGAAAACGCCCGCGCCCTGTACGGCGCGCTGTGGGAAGAATGGCAGGCCAATGTGAAGAAGGCCCGCCCCGCAGCGGACCTCGACCTTGTCACCAAGACGCCTGCCGAATGGGTCGAAGCGGCACAGGGCGACCTGTCGAAGGCCGCGCTCGATGCAGGACTCGTCGACCAGCTCGGCAGCCGTGACCAGTTCAATGCGCGCCTTGTCGAACTGGTCGGCAAGGATAAGTGGAGCAAGCTGCCCAACGCCTTCCCCTCGACCGATTACGACGCCTGGCTCGCCGACAATCCGGCGAAGACGGACGGCAAGCCGATCGGCGTGGTCACCATCGCGGGCGAGATCGTTGACGGCAAGGCCGGCCCCGGCACCGCCGGCGGCACGCGCATCGCCGAACTTCTCGACGAAGCGCTGGAACGCGACTTCGCCGGCCTCGTGGTCCGCGTGGATTCGCCGGGCGGTTCCGTCCTCGCGAGCGAGGAAATCCGCGAGGCGATCATGCGCCACAAGGCGCGCGGCATCCCCGTTGCCGTCTCCATGGCCAATGTCGCGGCCAGCGGCGGTTACTGGGTTTCGACGCCCGCCGACCGCATTTTCGCCGAACCCGACACCATCACCGGTTCCATCGGCATCTTCGCCGTCCTGCCGACCTTCGAGGGCACGGCGCAGAGCATCGGCGTGAACAGCGACGGCGTGCAGACCGGCCCGCTGTCCGGCCAGCCCGACCTCGTGGCTGGCCTGACGCCGGAAGTGGACCGCATCCTGCAGGCCTCGATCGAGGACGGCTATCGCGACTTCCTTACCCGCGTGTCCGAAGCGCGCGGCATGACCATCGAGGAAGCCGACCGCGTCGGCCAGGGCCGCGTCTGGGACGGCGGCGCCGCCCGCCAGCTCAAGCTGGTGGACGAATACGGCGGCATGGAAGAAGCGCTCGCCTGGGTCGCCGCGCAGGCCGAACTCGAAGATGGCAAGTGGCACGCCACCTATCTCGGCAACCCGCCGAGCGCGCGCGATACGCTGCTGCGCCAGATCCTCGACAGCGAGGGCGATGCCGAAGGCCGCGATGTCTTCGCTCTCTTCGCCCGGCAGGAAGCACGCACGCTGTCCTCCATCGCCAGCGAGGCAAGCCGCCTGCTGTCGGTCCAGGGTGCGCAGGCCTACTGCCTCGCATGCCCGCAGGCAGAGGCGGTGAAGGCATCGCCGCCAGCCCCCAAGGGCTGGTTCGCGCGGCTGGTTTCGCTCTTCGCCGACTGACCGGCCATCGCGCTTGCAAAGGCGCGATTCGCCGCGTAAAGGCGCGCCCCTGTCCCGTGTCGGACCGGCTTTTCGGCGACACGCAGGGCGGGCGCGTAGCTCAGTGGTAGAGCACACCCTTCACACGGGTGGGGTCGCAAGTTCAATCCTTGCCGCGCCCACCATTTTCCCGACCTGAAACACTCTCCGGGCAAGTCCCCGACCGGCCGCCTTTGCGCGCCTGTGCGGGCCCGAACTTGCTTTTCGCCGCGTCCGGCCTACCATCTTCGCAAGGGATCGCAGGACCTTGAGGCGGAACACCGCCCGCTTACGCGGAGGGGGACATGGGGGCGATCTCGACAAGGCTGTCGCGCATACCGGCAACGGTATGGCTGATCCTGACACTGTTCACGATCATACTGTTCTACGTCGGCATCAGGACCGGCGGGTTCAACATGCCGCTGGAGAGGATACCGTGGAGCATCCTCGTCCCGTCGACCGCCGCGATCTGCTTTGCGCATTCGCTGCTGATGCTCGGCTGGCACAGGGCCCTCACCCTGTTCGCCATGGCCGTGTCGATTTCCTTCCTGTTCGAATATGTCGGTGAAAGCACCGGCCTGATCTTCGGCCCTTATTTCTATACCGACGTGCTGGGCGACAAGGCCTTCGGGCGCATCCCGTACCTGATCCCCCTGGCGTGGTACATGATGTTCTACCCCAGCTACGTCATCACCAATTTGCTGGCGGAAGGCGGGCCGATTTCGCGCCGAGAGGGCTTCGTTCCGGTCGTCTGGCTGTCGATCCTGAGCGCGCTGGTGATGACCGCGTGGGACCTTACCATGGATCCAGTGATGAGCTTCAACGACTGCGCCGACACAACCAAGCTGTGCGTCGACAATCTCAACGAGGCCAATGTCGGCCACCCCGCCTGGATCTGGGAAAAACCGGGGCCGCATTTCGGCGTCCCGCTGGAAAACTTCCGCGGGTGGCTGATCGCCAGCTTCACCGTCTTCTTCACCTATCGCATGGTCGAACGCCGATTGCCCCTGCGCACCTTCGCCGGGATGGACGCGCGCATCATGGTGGTGATCCCGGTCGGCGTCTATTCGGCGATGGCGCTGGTCGACACCTGGCTCGGCTATCCCGAAATCGAAGACGTGCACCTTATCTCGCCCTTCGTGATGGGTATCCCCGCCTTCTTCGCCGCCTTCCACCTCTTCGCCAACCGGACCGACCTGCCCCTGCTTCCGGGCAAGGCGCCGCCTGACGATGGCTGGCACGAAAGCAGCAGGGAGACAGGCGCATGACCAAGACACGCGTAGCCATCCTCGGCGGCGGCCTGTCCGGCGTCGTCACCGCCTTCTACCTCAGCGCGCCCGAACAGCGCGGGAAGTACGACATCACCATCTACCAGCTCGGCTGGAGGCTCGGCGGCAAATGCGCCACGGGCCGCAACCAGGACCATGGCGACCGTGTCCAGGAACACGGGCTGCACGTCTTCATGGGCGCTTACCAGAACGCCTTCCGCATGGTGCAGGAAGCCTATGCCGAAGCGCGCAACCGGCCCTTCGAGAAATGGGAGGACGTCTTCACGCGGCAGGACTGGCTGACGCTGATGGACAAGGAAAACTCCTACGCCTCGCCATGGGTCATGAAAGTGCCGGTCATGCCCGGCACGCCCGGTATCGACCGCGCACCGGACCTGTGGGGCCGCATGGCGCAGGTGCTCGAATGGATCGAGAGCGAGCTGCTCGGCACGCATGGCAAGACCTTCTCCAGCCATCCGGACCTGTCGGCGCTGTCGTGGTGGCGGCGCATCCTGACCCGGCTGCTGCTGGGGGTGGAACATCTCGTCGCGCAGGCGGCCAGCGTGCTGGTCCGCGACGCGCTCGAACTGGTGCAGCTGCTGGTGGAAGACCCGCGCAAGCACGGCTCGCACCATCACGGCCTGCTCGCCGAACTGCTTGCCGGGCTGCGCAGCTGGATCCAGCGCCGCGCGCGGCCGCTGCTCGAAAAGGACGACGAGCTGCGCCACTTCTGGGTTTGCGCGGACCTTGGCCTGTCCAGCCTCATCGGCTCGCTGCGCGACGGGCTGCTGTTCGATCCCGAGGCCAACCTCGAACGGGTGAACCAGCTCGACTACCGCGAGTGGCTGCGCTCGCATGGGGCGGACGAGATATCGCTGCAGTCGGCGCTGATCCGAAGCCTTTACGACCTCATCTTCGCCTACCCGCAGGGCGACTGGACCGGGCCGGGCGAGGTGGAGGCGGGCACCATGGTGGTCTCGCTGATGAACACGGCGACCTACCAGGGCTCGATCATCTGGAAGTTCAACAGCGCGACGGGCGATGCGATCGTCCAGCCGATCTACGAAGTGCTGAAACAGCGCGGAGTGAAAGTGGAATTCTTCCACCGTGTCGACCGGCTCGTCCCCTCCGCCGACGGCAGCGAGATCGCCGCGGTCGAGATCGGGCGGCAGGTCGAACTGGCAGGTGAAACCTACCATCCGCTGCGCACGATCGAATTCGCCGACCGGCCTGCCATGCATGTCTGGCCGGACCGACCGCTCTACCGCCAGATCAAGGATGGCGAGAAACTGGAAGCATCGGGTGCCGATCTCGAATCGCACTGGACCGACTGGCAGGACCCCCTGCCCCCGCTGGTCCTGAAAAGCGGCGACGATTACGATGCGCTGGTCCTGGCGATCCCGCCGGCGGCCCACGCGACCATCTGCCGCGATCTCATCAGCCAGAAATCCGAATGGCGGCGGTTCAACACCACCATCCGCAGCACTGCCACGCAAAGCCTCCAGACATGGATGGACAAGACCGAGAAGGGGCTCGGCTGGGACAAGCCTTCGCTCGTCGGGGCCTACGACAAGGTCAATCTCAACACCTGGTGCGACATAAGCGAAGTACTGGCGACCGAAAGCTGGCCGAAGGAAACAGGCGTCTGCTCGGAACAGATTATGTGCGGTCCGCTACCCTGCAAGGACACCCTGCCACCAAGCAGCGACCACGAATACCCCGCCCGCCAGCAAGCCATCGTCGACCAGCTCGCAGATGATTTCCTCAATGGCGACGGGTCGTATTTCTGGCACCGCGAATTCGGTCCGGGAGGCCCGGACAAGGGCACTATCGTCAGCCGCTACAGCCGGGCGAACATCGATCCGAGCGAGCGTTATACGCTGGCGGTGCGCGGATCGACGCGGCACCGCATGACTGCCAGCGGTTCAACCTATTCTAACCTCTATCTGACCGGGGACTGGATCCAGAACGGGCAGAATCTCGGCTCCTTCGAGGCGACGACCATCTCGGGCATGCTTGCCAGCCATGCGATCTCGAAGTTCCCGACCGATATCAGGGGCGTGGACGCAGAAGCACTGACCCGCGCCGAATACCCGCAGAAGCCCGCCGACGGGCCGGGACTCTTCGTCAAGCACCACGGCATGTCGACCTTCCCGGGGACGATCACCCTTAACGATACGACGATGTGGGCCTTCCTGCTCGATGCGGACTACGACCTAATGGCAGGCTATTGCCGCCGGATGTTCGACGAGCCGAGCGGGGGTGCGGTGAGGGTCCGCCCGATGGGTTCCACCATGATGATGTCCATCGTCGACATCCACACCGGCCGCTTCGTCGACGAACCGCAGATGGGCTGGTCGCCCGAACGCGAGCTCACTTTCTGGATCCCGGCAGTCCGCGTCGAAGAGCGCGGCGGCAAGGAAGTGGCCACGCATTTCGACATGGTCATGCCCTATCTCGTGCTCGACAATCCGGTCGCCATCGCCTCGGGCCGCGAGATTTTCGGCTATGCCAAGCAGAAGGGCTGGATCATCCTGCCGGGCGACGAGGGCAACAAGGACGGCGCGCTTTCGGTCGACCTCTTCGCCACGAAGGCATTCGGCAAGGACGCACAGCAGGCGCGCCACCGGCTTCTTACCCTGTCGAGCCCCGCGGAAGAGGACAGCAGCATCCTCGGCAAAGTCGGCAATTTCGGCGAGGCGGCCAAGGCGCTGTTCCATCATCTGGGAACGCGCAAGGGCGGCTGGCACAACAGCCTCGGCCTGGACCTCGAAATCATCGGCGATGCGCTGCACCGGCGGGTCCCGCAGCTTTTCCTCAAGCAGTTCCGTGACGTTCACGACGGGAACCAGGCCTGTTACCAGGCCATCACCGAAGCGATGGGAGAGGTGACGAAATTCGACGCTTTCCCGAAGCTCGTCACATTCGACATGGCGCTCGATCACCTCGACAGCTCACCCGTCGCATCGGATTTCGGCATCGCGCCCCGCCAAAAGGTGCGCGGTGTGCGCATTGCTTACGACATGACGATCCTGCCCGGCAGGGTGCTTTGGGAAGGCTAGGGCGCGAGCTTGGAAATCGAGCCGGTATGCGGTTAGGGTGGAGCCGGCCTGTTACGGCAGGCAGACGGCGGAACGGGGGATAGGCTTGCACGACCTGTTCATATCGTACGGACGCGCTGACGAGCCGCTGGCCCGGCAATTCGCCGTCACGCTCGAACAGGAAGGCTTTGCCGTCTGGTGGGACGAGACCCTGCGGTCCGGGGACACCTATGACGAAGTGATCGAGGCAGCATTGCGCCAGGCCCCCGCAGTGGTCGTCCTGTGGTCGGCGACTTCCGTGCAATCACGCTGGGTCCGTTCCGAAGCCACGATCGGCGATCGCAACGGGGCGCTGGTGCCAGCCATGATCGCACCCTGCGAACGCCCGATCATGTTCGAACTGACCCAGACCGCCGATCTCACCGGATGGAGCGGGGACCGCGAGGATCCGCGCTGGCGCAGTTTCGTGGGCGATGTCCGGCTGGTGGTCGACCGGCGCAGGCAGCAGGCCGGCGCCGCCGCTACCTCCGCTCCGACGCAGGCCGTCCCTCCACCAGTCGCTCCGGCCCCGCCGCCACAGGCGCGCGAAGGCTCGCTTCCTTCGCTCGCGGTGCTGCCGTTCAAGAACCGCTCCGGCATCGAGGACGACGAGGTCTTCGCCATCGGCCTGGTGGAAGACATCATCGACGCCCTGTCGCAGGCGGCGGAACTGCGCGTCTTGTCCAGCAGCGCCATCGCACGGTTCCGGCAAGGCGAGATCGCCGATATCGAGGCGATGGCCCGCAGCCTGGGGGTGCGCTACATTCTCGAAGGCAATGTGCGCCGCCGCATGTCGATCCTGCGTGTGACCGCGCAGCTGCTCGATGCGAAAAGCGGCACGATCCTGTGGACCCAGAAGTTCGAACGCCCGCTCGACGAACTGGCCGAACTCGAAGAGGAACTCGTTACCGAGGTCGCCGCGCACCTCAATTCGCAGGTCAACCGGCTGGAGATGGAACGCGCGCTGAAGAAACCCGACAACCTCACGGCGTGGGAAATGGTGACGCGCGCCGTGGCGAATTACCGGCAGATAACCTCGGAAACGCTGATGCTGGCCTTGCAGGACGCACAGAAGGCTGTGGAAATCGCGCCCACCTACGGGCTTGCCCATGCCATGCTCGCCGATGCCAATGCGACCATCTACATGCACGCCGTGCCCGACGATCCCGATACCGTGGCGAAGATAAACGCGGAGATCGGGCAGGCGCTGGCACTGGATGCTGAAAACCCGCTGGTGCTCGCCCATGTTGCCGAAGCCTACAACTACATCGGCCAGCCGCGCGATGCGCTCATTTATGCCGAGCGCGCGCTCGAACGCAGCCCCAATTTCGGGCTCGCCCATTACAACGCCGGCATTGCCCATGCGCTGCTCGGCAACACCGCCGACGCGCTCGAGCAGTTCGAACTCGAGATTGCTGGCGCACCGGGGGCCCACACGCAGTTCGCCACCTATGTCTGGCGGGGAAGCGTACACCTGCGCGACGGAAACCATGGGCAGGCCCGCGAGGAATACAGTCACGCCCTCCAGCTCAATCACACCAGCGCAGCCGCCTATCTCGGCCTGTTCCTCGTCGACATGCTGGAAGGAAACGTAGAAGACGGCCGGGCGAACCTAGCCCGCATGCGCCAGCACGATCCGCATGTGACGCCTGAAACCCTGGAGCTGAGGCTGCGCCGCTGGTTCGGCATGATCGAACATTGCGACCGGCTTTGCGCCTGGGGGCATGAACATTGGGAGGAAGAGGGCGTGACGGAATAGATGGCCGAAATTCTCGATCTCAAGCCGCGGCTGACCCTGCGTTTCGGCGTCACCGGCCATCGCCCGCCGCGCCTGCCGAAGGACCGGTACGATGCGGTCCGCCACAATTGCGAAGAGATTTTCGAGCATAGCCGCGAGGCACTGGCGAGGATTTTCGCCAAGCACCGGGCCGTCTTTGCCGACGAGGAACCGCTGATCCGCCTGGTTTCCGCCATGGCCACGGGTGCCGACACGGTCGCAGCCGAGGCCGCGATAAAGCAGGGCCTGACGCTGTCGGCCTGCCTTCCCTTTGCGGCCGAGGATTACTCCCACGATTTCGCTCCCGAGGAATGGGTTCGCGCCAAGGCACTTATCGACGCCGCGGATTCGACGGTCGAACTGGTCGACCATCGCCCGAACGACACCGCGGCCTATGAATCCATCGGCCGCCTGATCATCGCCCAGTCCGATATCCTGATCGCTGTCTGGGACGGGGATGCCTCGCGCGGGCGCGGCGGGACGACGGAGGTCGTCGCGCAGGCGGTGGCAAGCCACATGCCAGTGATCCATGTCTGGCCGGACGAGATCCATCCCCCCCAGCTCCTGTGGAGCGGGCTGCACGATGAAATCCCCGACCGCCCGTCGATCGACGGTGTCGAACGGGTGGAGTTCAACAAGGCCCTACCCCATTTGCTCGAGGCGCTTTGCGCTCCGCCAGAAGGGTCCGAGGCAGCGCCCCTGTCGGTCTTCTACCAGCCCGCACCCTCGCGGCGGCAATTCAGCCTCGCGTGGCCGCTGCTGCTGCTGGCCTGCGGCACGAGGAGCCTTGCCAAGACCCGCCTTTCGATCCCGACAATCGAGGACATGCGCGCCTATTTCACGCCCATGGTGGCGCCCTTCCAGGATCTGGGCCTGTTCGGCGAACGCCTCAATAACGAGGTGTCCGACCGCTTCGCCCGTGCCGACATGGCCGCCAGCTATTTCGCACTGCGGTTCCGCAGCAGCTTCGTGACCAATTTCGCGCTGGCCGCCATTGCCGTGCTGCTCGCCCTCTCGGGCCTGTTCTGGCCGGAGGGCAAGGCCGTGCTGATCGCGGCAGAACTGCTCGTCATCCTCCTCATCATCTTCAACACGCGCAGCGCCCGCAAATCGGACTTCCACAAGATGTGGATCGACCGGCGGCACTTGGCCGAACGATTGCGCCTGCTAGCTGTCTCATCCACTCTCGGCCGGCTCGAATTGCGCGATGTGGAGGACGGCACGACCCATCCCGGCTGGGTGACCTGGTACGCCCGCGCCACCGCCCGCGAGCTGGAATTGCCACCGGGCCAGCTCGACAGCGCCTATCTCGAAAAGGTGCGCGAGATGGCGCTGGAGCTGATCCGCGACCAGATCGGCTATCACGAGAACAACGCTCACATGATGGAGCATACCAATCACCGGCTCCACCGGTTCGGTGACGGGCTGTTCGCCGGGACGATCCTGTTCTGCGCGGTCTTCCTGTCGACGATCGTGCTGCCCGGCAAGACCGGCTATCTCTTCGGCATCAGCCTGACAGCGGTGACGACCTTCGCCACGGCCTTCTTCCCCGTGCTGGCGGCGGCCCTTTACGGTATCCGCATGCAAGGGGACTTTGCCGCCACGGCAGAGCGTTCGGCGGCCATCGCCAAGCGGCTACGCAAATTGCAGGCATCGATGATGCGCGACGATCTCGGCTACAACCGGCTGGTCGACCGGCTGCGGCGGCTGAGCGACATCATGCTGTCGGACGTTCACCAGTGGCAGCAGCAATACGAGACGCGGCCGATCAGCCTTCCCGGTTAGGCCAAAGAAAAAGGCCGCCCCGAGCGGAGCGGCCTTCGATTTCCAAAGTGGCGCCGAGAGTCAGGCGGCCTTTGCGCGGCTCTTTTTCGCAGCCTTGGTAGGCTTGGCCGGAACTTCCGGTGCCTGCGGCTGCGCTGCCTTTTTCTCGGTCAGCTTCTTCGCCAGGTAGCCACCGGCACCCAGCGCGATCATCGCCGGCAGGCTCATCCTGCGCAGCGCAGTCGCTGCAATGACGCCGAGCGCAGCGCCGCCGGCACCGCCGATGCCCACACTGGTCTGTTTAGCAATTTTGTCGCCCACAAAGGCGCCGATTACCTTGCCGATCATGTGCAAATCTCCTTTGCCCCATCAACGGTCAGGAGCAGCCCGTGTTCCTGAAACCTACTTGCCGACGCCGCTGGCGAGGAGCGCATTGGCCGCGGTGGCGATTTCAGCCGCATCGGGGTCCCCGTCGCGCGCCCAGATGGCATAGCGCAGGCCGAGAAACACGTTCATGCCCATCAATGCCCAGGCTTCCACCTCACCGAGACCGGACCGCATGGCACCCGCTGCCCGGCCGGCGTCCAAACGGTCGGCGATACGTTCGGCGATCGTCTCGTAGTGATTGCGGTAGCTGGCGGGATCGACGAATTCCGCTTCGTCGATGATGCGGTAAATTTCCTTGTGCTCGGCCGCGAAGCGCAGGAACCCCTCGAGCGCCGCGCGCTCCACCGCTAGCGGGGCTGTCTCGGTGCCGATGGCATCGCGCGCCGCGGTCTTCACCGCCTCGCTCATGTCGACGACCAGCGCCCGGAAGATTGCGTCCTTGCTGTCGAAATAGGTGTAGAACGAGCCGAGCGCCACGCCCGCGCGGCGCGTGATCGAACTGATCGAGGCCTCGTGGAAACCCCGCTCGCCGAATTCCTTCGCTGCCGCATCCAGCAGCTTGCGCTGGGTGCGTCGCCCACGGTCGGTGCGCGGTATCTTGGGCTTTTCCGCCGTTTCGATGCTCATCCCATGGCCTCCCCGGACACGTGGCTAGACCCTTGCCACCAAGGTATGCAAGATAAAACTTGAAAGGTGGTTCAGTTTTCAATATTCAACCCTCAAGAGAGATATCGAGGGAGGGAATTTCGATGCGTTTCCATACGTCGCGCCTTGCGGGTGCTTTGCTTGTCGGCACTGCCGCAATCGCCTTCGCAGCGCCTGCTGCAGCGCAGTCGCAGCAGGACACCGTAGCCTCGCAGGATGCGGAAGACGAAGTCATCGTCGTGACCGCCCGCCGCCGCGAGGAACGCCTGATCGACGTGCCGGTCGCGGTTTCCGCCTTCTCGGGCGAAGCGCTGGAAGAACGCGGCGCGCTCGACATCACCGACATTGCACAGTCCGTTCCCAACGTAACGCTCGAAGCCAGCCGCGCGACCAACTCGACACTGTCGGCCTTCATTCGCGGTATCGGCCAGCAGGACCCTGTCTCGGGCTTTGAGCAGGGCGTCGGTATCTATCTCGACGACATCTACCTCAACCGCCCGCAGGCCGCGGTCCTCGACATCTATGATGTGGAGCGGATCGAAGTGCTGCGCGGCCCGCAGGGTACGCTCTATGGCCGCAACACGATCGGCGGCGCAGTCAAGTATGTGACCAAGCGCCTGCCGCTCGAACCCTCGTTCAAGGCGCGTGCCACCTACGGCACCTACGACCAGGCCGAAGGCGTGGTGACTGCCTCGCTCCCGATGGGCGACCTTGTGCGGGTGGGCGGTTCGGTCGCGCGCCTGTCGCGTGGCGGTTTCGGCGAAAACCTGACCACCGGCCTCGAAAACTACAACAAGGACATCTGGGCCGGCCGCCTCAGCCTCGAAGTGGGCGGCTATGACGAGCCTGGCTTCATCCGCGTCCAGGGGGATTACACCAAGGACAAGTCGAACCCGCGCGGTGGCCACCGCCTGATCCCGGGCCTCGCCTCGGGTGCGCCGGTGCTCGACAACGTGTTCGACACGCGCGGCGCGCTCAACGATCCGGAACAGGAAGTCGAAAGCTACGGCGTCTCCATGCACGCCGAAATGGAGCTGTCCGAGGCACTGACGATCCGTTCGATCTCGGCTTTCCGCAAGGACGACAGCTACACGCCGATCGATTTCGACGCGCTTCCCGCCGTCGATCTGGACGTGCCGGGCGCCTATCTCAACGAGCAGCTGAGCCAGGAATTCCAGCTGCTTTACGATAATGGCGGCGCACTGACCGGCCTGCTCGGCTTCTACTATCTCGATGCCAAGGCCGACACGCTGTTCGACGTGCGCATCTTCACCACCTTCCCCGGCCTCACCGCTTTCACGCGTGCCGATGTCGACACCGAAACCTATGCGGTCTTCGGCGACTTCACCTTCGACCTCAGCGAACAGCTGAGCCTGTCGGTCGGCGGCCGCTATACCTGGGACGAGAGGAGCGCCAGCATCCTGCGCCAGAACTACCTTGGCGGCGGTTCGCCGATCTTCGGCGGTGCGGGCGTGCCCTTCGGCGGTCCCTCGACCAATTTCGACGGCAGCCGCGAATTCAAGAAGTTCACTCCGCGCGCATCGATCAGCTTCATGCCGACGCCGGACCACAACATTTACGCCAGCTATTCCAAGGGCTTCAAGGGCGGCGGCTTCGACCCGCGCGGCGTTGGTGCGAACGCGCCTGCGGCCACTCCCGGCGCGCCGACCGACGAGGAAGTCGCGGCCTTCCTCAGCTTCGCCCCGGAACAGGTCGACAGCTACGAAGTCGGCTACAAGGGCGACCTCGGCATGCTGAGCATTGCTGCTGCCGCCTTCTACGCCGATTACACCGACGTCCAGATCCCGGGTTCGGTCGCCTGCACCGTGGCCGGCCTGCCGTCCTTCTGCGGCGTCGTCTCGAACGCGGGCAAGGCCACTTTCAAGGGCCTCGAACTGGAAGCGACCGCGCGGTTCGGCGGCGGGTTCAACCTGTCGGGCTCGCTCGGCTACATCGATGCGCAGTATGACGAATACATCACCAATATCGGCAACACGCCGACCGATGTGGCGGATTTCCGCGTCGTCCAGAACACGCCCGACTTCACCGGCAGCCTGACCGCCAGCTACGACACCGACCTTGGTGGCGGCGATCTCTATCTCGGCGCCTCGGTCTCCTATCGCAGCAAGACCACGCAGTTCGAGATCCCGAACCCCTATATCGACCAGGACGGCTACGCGCTCGTCGATGCCAGCATCAAGTGGACTGCCCCGGGCGGCAACTGGAGCCTTGGCCTCTACGGCAAGAACCTGCTCGACAAGGAATATAAGACCAGCGGCTACACCTTCGTGGCGGTCAACCCGACCACCGGCGCGATCGTGAACGGTGCGAACGGCTTCCCCGTCCCGACGCTCGGGCCGGAAGGTACGCTCACGGCGTTCTACGGCAACCCGCGCCAGGTCTTTGCAACCCTCACCTTCGAATACTGATCGAAGGAGGCTCGGAAAAGGGCGGTGGCCGCGCGACCCGGCCGCCGCCCTTTTTGCTGCGCGGCAACCATTGCCACACTCGGCCCGGCCATAGGCTCGACGCGATAAGCGAGCATGCCAGGTGCTCCCACCCCATTCCCACTGGCAATGTGCGGGGAGAGGCGGCATAGCGCGCGCCATGCACGATATCGCCTTCATTCGCAGCCATCCCGCCGAGTTCGATGCCGCCATGACGCGGCGCGGCGGCGAAGCCGTTTCCGAGCGCATCATCGCTCTCGATGCCAGGCGCCGCGAGGCGACCACCCGCGTACAGGAAGCGCAGAGCCGCCGTAACGATGCGTCCAAGGCGATCGGCCAGGCCATGGGCCAGGGCGACAAGGACAAGGCCGAAGCGCTGAAGGCCGAAGTGGCCGAGATCAAGGCGTCGATGCCCGAGTGGGAAGAGGCCGAGCGCGCGGCGACCGCCGAATTGACGGACCTCCTCGCCCGACTGCCCAACATTCCTGCCGCCGACGTTCCCGAAGGTGCTGACGAGAACGACAATGTCGAAGTCCACCAGTGGGGCGAAAAGCGCAGCTTCGATTTCGAGCCGAAGGAACACGCCGACCTCGGCCCTGCCCTCGGCATGGATTTCGAGACCGGTGCTGCACTCTCGGGGGCCCGCTTCACTTTCCTGCGCGGCGACATGGCGCGCCTCCACCGCGCGCTCGCCCAGTTCATGCTCGACAAGCAGACGCGCGAAAACGGCTATACCGAATGCAACCCGCCGGTACTGGTAAATGACGATGCCATGTACGGCACCGACAAGCTGCCCAAATTCGCCGAAGACAGCTTCAGGACCACCGACGGGCGCTGGCTTATTCCCACCTCGGAAGTCAGCCTGACCGCCTCGGTCGCAGGCAAGATCTTGCCCGACCTGTCCCGGCCCATCCGCATAACCGCCCACACGCTGTGTTTCCGCAGCGAGGCTGGCGCGGCAGGACGGGATACGCGCGGGTTTATCCGCCAACACCAGTTCGAGAAGGTCGAACTGGTCAGCGTCTGCCGTCCCGAAGACAGCGAGGCCGAGCACGAGCGCATGACGAAGTGCGCCGAGGGCATCCTCGAGGCGCTGAACCTGCCCTATCGCCGCGTGCTGCTGTGCGTGGGCGACATGGGCTTCGGCGCGCGCAAGACCTACGACCTCGAAGTCTGGCTGCCCGGCCAGGGCGCATGGCGCGAAATCTCGTCCTGCTCGAACACGGGCGAATTCCAGGCGCGCCGCATGAACGCGCGCTATCGCCCCGAAGGCGAGAAGAAGACCGTGTTTGTCCACACGCTCAACGGGTCGGGCCTAGCCGTCGGCCGCACGCTGGTCGCGGTGATGGAGAACTACCAGAACGCCGACGGCAGCGTCACCGTACCCGAGGTGCTTGCCCCTTACATGGGCGGCGTGACCCGGCTGGAGCCTGTAGCGTGAGGATCCTCCTCACCAATGACGACGGCATCCGCGCCCGCGGCCTTGAAGTGCTCGAAGGCATCGCGCGCCAGTTTTCCGACGACATCTGGATCTGCGCACCGGACGAGGAACAGTCCGGCATGGGCCATGCGCTCACCCTCACCCGCCCGGTGCGCCTGCGTAAGCACGGCGAGCGGCGCTTTTCCGTTACCGGAACGCCGACAGATTCGGTCACGATGGGACTGCGCAAAGTGATGGACGGCCCGCCCGACCTGATCCTGTCGGGCGTCAACCGCGGCGCCAACCTCGGCGATGACATCACCTATTCGGGCACCGTTTCGGCCGCCATCGAAGGCGCGCTGGCCGGCATCCGCTCGATCGCATTGAGCCAGGTCTATGCCCGCGAAGGCATCGGCGAGGCCGTGCAGTTCGATGCGGCCATCGAATGGGGCGCACGCGTCGTGAAACCCCTGCTCGACACCCCGCTGCCCAAGCGCACGCTCATCAACGTCAACTTCCCGGCCCGTCCTGCCGGCGAGGTGCGTGGCATCCGCGTAACCCGGCAGGGCTTCCACGACTATTCGCGCGGCACTGTCGTCGAAGGGCGCGACCCGCGCGGCTTCGACTACTTCTGGTTCGGCCTCGAACCGATCGAGCACACGCTCGACCATGGCACCGATCTGGAAGCCGTCGAGGAAGGCTTCGTTTCGGTCACGCCGCTCCATCTCGACCTGACCCATCACGCCTCGCTCGGCGCGCTGGGCGAGCGTTACGAAGGCTAAGGCATTGACCCGGCGGCCCGTGATGCGCAGGGATGGCGGCCAATGAGCGAGAGGAAACAGCCAACCGCGGGCGGCGGAGACGTAAAGCGCATGCGCGGTCCGCGATTCCAGCCGCTGCGACGTGCCGTGAGGATACCCGTCTGGGGTGATCTCGGCATCCGCCTAGGCCTCGCTCTCCTGCTGATAACCGCCGTGATCATGATCCACTGGTGGGATCGCGAAGGGCTGGTCGACAATCTCGATGGCGATGTGAGCTTCCTCGACGTCGTCTATTTCACCATGATTTCCATCACCACCACCGGCTTCGGCGATATCGCGCCCATTTCGGACCGCGCAAGGCTGGTGGAAGCGGTCATCGTGACCCCCGTCCGTTTCGCCGTGCTGTTCATCTTCGTGGGCACGGCATACAATTTCATCATCAAGCGCAGCTGGGAGAAATGGCGCATGGCCCGCATCCAGGAGCAATTGTCGAACCACATCGTGGTACTCGGCTATGGCATCTCCGGCTCCGAAGCAGTTGGCGAACTGATCGAGCGGGGGACCGACCCTTCGTGCATCGTGGTTATCGACCCGAGCGAGGAGCGGCTCGCCGATGCAGAGGCGCTGGGCTGCAACGTCATGGCGGCCGATGCCACCCGCGATACCACGCTCAAGGCCGTGCGCATCAACGAGGCGCAGAACGTGCTGGTCTCGGCAGGACGCGACGACACCTCGATCCTGATCGTGCTGACCGTGCGCGCGCTGGCGCCGAACGTGCCGATCAGCGTAGTCGTGCGCGCCGACGACAACGAGCCGCTTGCCCGCCAGGCCGGCGCGAACAACGTCATCAACCCCGTGCGTTTCACCGGCCTGCTGCTCGCCGGCTCGGCCAAGGGCGAACACATCGCCGAATATCTCGCCGACCTCGCCTCGGTCTCCGGCCGCGTCCAGCTGGTCGAGCGCGAGATCACGGAAGAGGAATGCGGCTGCGCCATCGGCGAACTGAAGACCGGCGGGCGCGGCCTGCGTGTCTATCGTGACGGGCGTGCCATCGGTTTCTGGGAAGAGGAGTGCCAGAAGCTGCAGAAGGGCGACATCATCGTCGAGATCATCGCTACGCCCAATGGCGAGACGCGCGGTGACGGCCATATCCGCGACGACCGCATCCGCGAGGACGAGGACGCCTGATCAGTCGAGGAGCCAGAAGGTTCCCCCGATCGCCAGGTAGGCGGCCAGCCAGTAGACCCAATCGTACAAGGCTTCGCGCAGGGGCTGTTCGCGGCGGACTGCCGTGATGACCAGCGCAGGTCCGATGAAGGTCAGCGCGAGGCCGCCCGCCATCATGAAATAGAGCCACGGCTTCGCTTGCAGCGTTTCGACTCCGACGCGGGCCAGCATGTGGCCGACCATGGTCGCGCTCGCGAGCAGCAGTATGGCTGCCAGCAGATGCAATGCAGGCTTCGCGCCGGGCATCGCCTTGCGGCCATAAAACGCCACGCCCAGCAAGGCGGCAACCGCCCAGCCTGCGCCCACTGCGATCCAGTTTACGGGTCCCATTCGTCCCTCCTAGCGCCGGATGCCGGCTTGGTGTAGAGGGCCGCGCAATCATGAATACCGTAACCACCTCGATACCCGACCAGAAGAAGGTCGGCATGGTCTCCCTCGGCTGCCCCAAGGCACTCGTGGACAGCGAACGCATCCTCACCCGGCTGCGCGCCGACGGCTATGCGATGAGCCCCGATTATGCCGGCGCGGATGTCGTGCTGGTCAACACCTGCGGCTTCCTCGATTCGGCCAAGGAAGAGAGTCTCCAGGCCATCGGCGAGGCGATTGCCGAAAACGGCCGCGTGATCGTGACGGGCTGCATGGGCGAGGAAGCGGACGTGATCCGCGCAGCCCATCCCAGCGTTCTCGCGATAACCGGTGCCCACCAGTACGAACAGGTGGTGGAGGCCGTGCACGAACATGCCCCGCCCAGCCAGGGACCGTTCGTCGACCTGATCCCCCAGCCCGACGTCAAGCTGACCCCGCGCCATTACAGCTACCTGAAGATTTCGGAGGGCTGCAATCACTCCTGCGCCTTCTGCATTATCCCGGACCTGCGCGGAAGACTCGCCAGCCGGCGGGTCGATGCCGTGCTGCGCGAAGCGGAAAAGCTGGTCGCTGCCGGCACGAAGGAACTGCTGGTCATCAGCCAGGACACTTCGGCCTACGGGGTCGACATCCGGCACGAAGAGCGCGACTGGAAGGGCCATCCCGTCCGCGCGCACATGACCGATCTCGCGCGTGAACTGGGCCAGCTCGATATCGGCGGCGGCACACCGCCGTGGGTGCGCCTGCACTACGTCTATCCCTATCCGCATGTCGATGCGGTCATCCCGCTCATGGCGGAGGGCCTGCTGACTCCCTATCTCGACATCCCGTTCCAGCACGCCAGCCCGTCCGTCCTGCGCGCCATGAAGCGCCCTGCGAACGAGGCAAAGGTGCTCGAGCGCCTGAAATCCTGGCGCACCATTTGCCCGGACATCGCCATCCGCTCCAGCTTCGTAGTCGGCTTCCCCGGCGAAACGGAAGAAGACTTCCAGTATCTGCTGAACTGGCTGGAAGAGGCCCAGCTCGACCGTGTCGGTGCGTTCCGCTTCGAGCCTGTCGAAGGTGCGCAGGCGAACGCGCTGCCCAACCCGGTACCAGAAGAGGTCAAGGAAGAACGCTATGCCCGCGTCATGGACCTGACCGCGCGTATCAGCGCGAAAAAGCTGGCCGCCAAGGTCGGCAGGACGCTGAGCGTGATTATCGACGAAGTGGGCGAGCCGGACGAGGACGGCGATATCGGAGCCACCGGACGCAGCCAGGCCGATGCGCCTGAAATCGACGGCGCAGTCTATTTGCGCAATGTTCGATCCGGCCTGTCACAGGGCGATATCGTGCAAGTTTATGTCGAAGATTCCGACGAGCACGATCTTTTCGGCGTAGTCGCCTAATCTGGACCTCTCGGAAACGGCGCAATGTTAACGTTTCGTCCGGCAAGGCGATCGGCTGAATTGCGCCGGAAAACAGCGCGTTCACGGGTCTTGGCGAAGGGCAGGGTAAACCAATCGGGCCGGTTTCGTTAAGTCTAGCCCATTAAGTCGAATTAACCATCGCATCCCGCAGTTTTGCACGGCCACCGGGGGAAAGATCGGGCCGTGTTGAAAGTTTCTTAATCCTATTCGCCTCATAGGGGGCGGAATGGACGAGAAAACCGCCCTCGCTTCCACGCCCGGCGCCGGACAGCGGCTGGCCTTCAGGCCTCGCTCGACCGGTACGCTGAAGCGATTGCAACACCTGCTGTGGGCGGGTGCGGTGGCGTTCGCCATGTTGGCAGTATTCCTGCTGGAGCCCGTCACCCAGCTGTCCTGGCTGATCCAGTCCCGCCTCGGCGGACACCAGCCTTCGGGCGATATCGTCTTCGTCGGAACCTCCTCCAAGGTCGAGGAACCTTCGCAGGTCGGGGAACGCCGCGAACTCACCAGGGCACTGCACGAACTCGACGCACAGGGTGTCGGCAAGGTCTATGTCGATTTCGTCCTGGCCGAAGGTGCCAGTGAACAGGTCGACGCCGACCTTTCCGAAGCGCTCGCCCAGCTCGGCCCCCGGGTCGTTCTGGTGGACCAGATCGAGCTTACGTCCGATGGCCTGAAGCGGAAGCTGACCAAATCTGACCCGAAATTCCGCACCGACCATGCGCGGGTCGTCTCCGAACGGACACCTAACTACCTCGGTTACATGTGGCAGGATTTCTTCGCGTACGACCAGGAAGTCAGCGAAGGTCGCAAGTCACTGGCCGCGTCGCTGGCTGGCGTCGAAACCTTCAAGGAACCGATGTTCCAGATCGACTATGGCTTCGATCCTTCGCGAATTCCGGCGCTTGAACTGGACGAGGTGACCGGCAGGGCGACAAGTCCCGTGATCGATCTTTCAGGCAAAACCGTGCTTATCGGCCCTGCCGCCGATGCGAGCGGATCCGGCCTGAAGGTTCCGGGCCTCATCGGCGCACCCCCAAGCTTTGTATCGATCTACGCCGCAGAAGCTCTGAAGTCCGGCCGTACCGGCTTTGTCGGCGGACTTACCATCCTGGCATTCTTGTGCGGCGCAATGGCGCTGATCATCCTCGCCAATCCGGTCAAGGGCGTACGGCGCGCACTGTATCTCGGTGTCGTCCTGAGTCTTCCGGCCCTGATGATATTCGGCGCCAACACGGGCGTCCGGGTGGAGATCACCTATGCCCTCGCGCTCCTGCTCGTTTACGCCGCGCTCCGTTCGAGGGCCCGGTGGAGGCTTCGTGTCGCCAGCATCGATAGCGAGACCGGCCTGCCCAAGCTCCGCATCCTTGAACAGATCATCGCCAAGACGCGGCCCCAGTCGGGGCATATCGTCGTCGCAAGGCTCCACGGGTTCGAGCACGTCATCAAGACCCTCGGATCGACCGAGCGCGCACGCTACGTGCACCGGCTGGTCGACCGCCTGCGCGCGGCAGACAGCGAACTGACGATCTATATCGAAGGGCACTACCTTGCCTGGCAGTCGGACGAGGCTGAAACCGACCGCCTCGTGGACCACCTCGAGGGGTTGCGTGCAATTTTCGCCGCGCCCATCCAGGTGGGTGAGGAAAGCGTCGATGTCGGCATTACCTTCGGCCTCGCGGACCTCGGAGCCGTCGGACTGAACGCCGTTCCCGCGGCCGCGGCGGCTGCAGAGGAGACGTCCGAGGCCCATCGCCCTATCAGGGTCGCCGAAGTCGGTTCGCGCCATGACGAGCTGTGGGACATCTCCCTGCGCGCACGCATCGACGATGCGATGCAGGCAGGGGAGATCTACTGCGTCTACCAGCCCAAGATCGATACGCTTGCCGGCACGCTGACAGGCGTCGAGGCGCTGGTGCGCTGGCACGACCCCGAACGCGGCTTCATTCCGCCGATGAAGTTCATCGCCCAGTGCGAAAAGGCCGGGCGGATGGAGCACCTCACCAGCTACGTCCTCCAGACGGCCTGCAATGCGGGCCGCCTGCTCCACTTCCGCGGCACGGCGATTTCCATGTCCGTCAACATCTCGGCGACATTGCTCGGCGACATGCGCATCGTGGGTATTGTGCGAAACACGCTGCAGGCGACGGGCTTCGATGCACGCTACCTTATCCTGGAAATCACCGAGACATCGCGTATCGGTGACCTCGAAACGGCGGCGGCCATCCTGACCGAATTGAAGGCCCTTGGGCTACGTATTTCGATCGATGACTTCGGTGTCGGCTCTGCCAATTTCGAAACGCTTTTCGAATTGCCTTTCGACGAACTGAAAATCGATCGTCTGTTCGTGGATTCTATTAGTCGGAGCGCGAAGGCCAGGGCCATTACTTCTAGTATGGTTGCCATGGGCAATGCAGCGCGAATCACCGTGGTCGCTGAAGGCGCGGAAGACGCAAAAACCCTTCAAATCCTTAACGAAATCGGCTGTCGCTACGTCCAGGGCTATGCCTTGGCCCGCCCGCTATCCCTAACTAACCTGTTGGAATACAAGGTTTCTTCAAAAGAGGTCGCTTCGGGAACATAGTTAAGGCTTTACAAACAAGCTTGGTTAATGGATTGCTCACTGTTGAAACCACAACAGGAGGCAAACCATGTGGAATTTTTGGGAATGGCTGCTCGGCAAGCCGCCGCGCGGCTAATCAGCCACAAGAACGAATTTTAAAGGACCCCGTTTCGGGGTCCTTTTTCGTTTCCGGCGGGCTCACTCTGGCAGCCTAGAAACTCTCTGCCCGCCTCGCCGTTGGTCCGGCATGGCCATTCAGATCGACAGCAGTTTCGCCTTCTCGCTGGAAACAACCACGGACGTGCTTCTCCAGTTCGAGGCGGCAGCGATCCCCGAACAGGTGCTTGTCGTAAGCGAAACCGAGATCACGCCGACAGAGGAACGCGCCAGCGTCCCAGCGCAGGACGATATCGGCAATCGTATCTGGCTGCGCGCGCAGGGCAATGTCGAGGTCAGTTACCGGGCACAAGTCGAGCTGAGACGAAAAGTGGCAGACTTGTCATCGCTCGCCCCCCTCCCACCGCATGACCTTCCGGGAGAGGCGGTCGAGTACCTGTTCGACAGCCGGTATTGTCCCGGCGACAGGTTCCAGGCCTTCGTCGACGGCGAATTTGCAGGCACTGACGGGGGCGCGCGTGTCGCTGCAATCCGCGACTGGATCGCGGGGAAATTTTCCTACGTTCCAGGCTCCTCAGGCCCGCAGACGACAGCACTCGACAGCTTCGTAGAACGCAGGGGCATTTGCCGCGACTATGCGCACACGCTCGTCGCAATGGCCCGGGCTTCCGCGATCCCTGCTCGCTACGTCGCCTGTTATGCGCCGGGTGTCGAACCGCAGGACTTCCATGCGGTGGCAGAAGTCTTCCTCGCCGACCCCAGCCGCGCAGGCGGCGGCACATGGCAAGTCGTCGACGCCACGGGCATGGCGGACCCGGCCGAAACCGTGAAGATCGGGGTAGGACGCGATGCCGCGGATGTCAGCTTTCTCACCTCTTTCGGGCCGAGCGATTTCCTCCGCTCCTCGGTCGCCGTAAGCAGGGTGTGACACGAATAGGAATGCACCTGTCTGGCGCGCTGCTGCGCGCACTGGTAGGCCGCAATCCGAAATGGGGAGAATTGCCGACCATGGACGCTCCATGCACGAAATAGGGTTCACCGCAGACCGCCTGCTCCTGTTCGGGGCCACCGGCGACCTGTCGCAGCGCATGCTCCTGCCCTCGCTCTGTGCGCTGAATTCCGATGGCCTGCTCGATCCGGCCCTGCGCATCGTGTGCACGGCGCGTTCGGAAATGAGCACTCTCGAGTTCCGCAATTTCGCGCGTGAGGCACTGGAGAAGTTCCTGCCCAAGCAGCGCCGCGGCGGCATGGCGGATTTCCTCAACCGGCTGAGCTACGTGCCGGTGGATGCGACAACACCTGAAGGCTACGACGAACTGGCCAAGGCAGTTGGCGACTACACTGGCCTTGCAATCTTCCTATCGACCGCGCCGAGCCTGTTCGAAACCACGATCAAGGGCCTCGAGGGGGCCGGCCTGACGCAAGGAAACGTGCGCATCGGCCTTGAAAAGCCGCTCGGCGTAGACCTCGAAAGCAGCTGCGAGATCAACGATGCGGTCGCGGCCGCATTTCCTGAGCACCGCATTTTCCGGATCGACCACTATCTGGGCAAGGAAACGGTCCAGAACCTGCTGGCCCTGCGCTTTGCGAACATCTTGCTCGAGCCGGTGTGGAACTCCAACTACATCGAACACGTGCAGATTACCGTAGCCGAAACGGTCGGCCTGGAATCGCGCGTCGCCTATTACGACGACAGCGGCGCGCTGCGCGACATGGTGCAGAACCACATGCTGCAGCTGCTGGCGCTTGTCGCGATGGAGCCGCCGACCAGTTTCGATGCGACAGCCGTGCGTGACGAGAAGGTCAAGGTGCTGCGCGCCCTGCGCGAAGTCAGCAAGGACGAGGTCGTCACCGGCCAGTACCGCGCCGGCGCCGTCGAAGGCAAAAGCGTCCCCGGCTACGACGAGGAACTCGGCAAGCAGAGCGACACCGAGACTTTCGTGGCGGTGAAGGCCCACGTCGACAACTGGCGCTGGCGCGGCGTGCCCTTCTACCTGCGCCACGGCAAACGCCTGCCCGAGCGCGTGACCGAAATCGTCATCCAGTTCCGCTGCATCCCGCATTCGATCTTCGAAAGCCGCGGTGCAACAACACAGCCGAACCGGCTGGTGATCGAGATCCAGCCCAAGGAAAACATCCAGCTCACCATGATGGCAAAGGTCCCGGGCCTGGGGCGCGAAGGCCTGCGCTTGCGCCCGGTCCCGCTGGATATCGCCATGCCCGATGCCTTTTCGGACACGGTGCGCCGGATTGCCTACGAACGCCTGCTGCTCGACCTGATCGAAGGCGACCAGACGCTGTTCGTTCGCCGTGACGAGGTCGAGGCGCAGTGGGAGTGGATCGACCAGATCCGCAAGCTGTGGGCCGACCATGAAATGAAGCCCAAGACCTATTCCTCAGGCACCTGGGGGCCGAGCGCGGCAATCGCGCTGGCCGAACGCGACGGGGTTACCTGGCACGATGACTAAGCCGCTCAATAACGTGATCCACAAGGTGACGCAGCGCGTCATCGCCAATTCGAGGGACAGCCGCGCGGCCTATCTCGACCTGACCGACCGCGAAGGCGACCGGCAGGTGAACCGCCATTCGCTGTCCTGTTCGAACCTTGCCCATGCCTTTGCCGGCGCGGAAGAAGACCAGCAGGCCATCAAGGCGGCACGCGGACCCAACCTAGGCATCGTGACCTCCTATAACGACATGCTATCGGCCCATCAGCCCTATTATCGCTATCCCGAAAGGATGAAGATCTGGGCGCGCGAGGTCGGTGCAACCTGCCAGGTCGCAGGCGCAACCCCCGCTATGTGCGACGGCGTGACGCAGGGCCAGGCGGGTATGGAGCTGTCGCTTTTCAGCCGCGACACCATCGCCCTTTCGACCATCATCGCGCTGAGCCACGCCATGTACGACGGGGTCGCCCTGCTCGGCATCTGCGACAAGATCGTGCCGGGCCTCCTCATGGGTGCCCTGCGGTTCGGCCATGTCCCGGCTATCTTCATACCGTCGGGCCCGATGGGTACAGGCATTTCCAACAAGGAAAAGCAGCGCGTCCGCCAGCTTTACGCCGAAGGCAAGGTCGGCCGCGACGAACTGCTCGAAAGCGAGAGCGCGAGCTACCATTCGCCGGGCACCTGCACCTTCTACGGCACGGCTAACTCCAACCAGATGATGATGGAGATGATGGGCCTGCACGTCCCCGGCGCGGCTTTCGTCCCGCCAGGTGCCAAGCTGCGCCAGGAACTGTCGCGCGCGGCGACCCACCGGCTGGCATCCATCGGCAAGGACGGAGACGACTTCCGCCCCCTCGCCCGCGTGGTCGACGAAAAGGCGATCATCAATGCCGCGATCGGCCTGCTGGCGACCGGCGGATCGACCAACCATGCGATCCACATTCCCGCCATGGCACGGGCAGCCGGCATCCGCTTCGACTGGAGCGATCTTGCCGAGCTGTCGACAGCCGTTCCGCTGGTGGCGCGGGTCTATCCGAACGGTTCGGGCGACGTGAACCACTTCCACGATGCCGGCGGCATGGGCTACGTGATCGGCACGCTGCTCGACGAAGGCCTCGCCCACGGCGACATCCTCACGGTCTGGAGCGGTGGATTCGAAGCCTATTCGCGAGAACCGGGAATGGACGGCGATGCGCTGACCTGGCGCGATCCGGGCCCCTCGGGCGATACCGAGATGCTGCGTCCCGCCTCCGATCCGTTCCAGCCCGATGGTGGGATGCGGCTTGTCGAAGGCAACCTTGGCCGCGCCTGTTTCAAGTCCTCGGCAGTCGAGCGCGAACGCTGGACGATCGAGGCGCCCTGCCGCGTGTTCCAGGACCAGCATTCGGTCAACGAGGCATTCTCGAAGGGCGAACTGGACCGCGATGTCGTCGTCGTGGTCCGTTTCCAGGGGCCGCGGGCGAACGGCATGCCCGAGCTGCACAAGCTCACTCCCGCACTTGGCGTGTTGCAGGACCGCGGCTACCGCGTCGCGCTCGTCACCGACGGCCGCATGAGTGGGGCGAGCGGCAAGGTGCCGGCTGCCATCCACTGCACGCCCGAAGCGCTGGGCGGCGGGCCGCTCTCGCTCCTGCGCGATGGCGATATCGTCAAGGTCTGCGCGGAAACCGGCACGCTGTCTACGACGGCCGACCTCTCGAGCCGCGAACCGGCGGCCGAACCGCAACCCGAAACCGGCATGGGCCGCGAATTCTATGCCATGTTCAGGGCCAATGCCGACGGCGCCGAACAGGGTGCCTCGTCAATGCTAGCCATGGCAGGATTGTAAATGATGGACCTCGTCAGCGTCGATATCGGGGGCACCCATGCCCGCTTCGCCATCGCCACTATCGCGGATGACGGTTCGATCAGCCTGGGCGAGCCGGAAACCCTGCACACGGAAGACCACGCCAGTTTCCAGACCGCCTGGGAGGATTACCGCGACCGCATGGGCGGGACCTTGCCCCCACGCATCTCGATGGCGATTGCCGGTCCGGTCGGCGGCGATGTCATCCGCTTCACCAACAATCCCTGGATCATCCGGCCCGCCCTCGTGAAGGAAAAGCTGGGGGTCGAGGCCTATACCATCGTCAACGATTTCGAGGCGGTCGCGCATGCGGTCGCCCGCGCGAGCGAGGACCAGTTCGTCCATATGACCGGCCCCGAAGGCCCGCTCCCCCCCACCGGCCGCCTGACCGTGCTTGGGCCCGGGACCGGCCTCGGCGTAGCGCATCTCTACCGCGAGCCAGACGGCACCTATCGCGTGTCCGCCACGGAGGGTGGCCATATCGATTTCGCCCCGCTCGACAGTATCGAGGACGCGATCCTTGCCCGCCTGCGCAAGCGCCACACCCGCGTTTCGGTAGAGCGTGTGGTCGCGGGACCCGCCATTTCCGACATCTACCAGACGCTCGCCGCGATGGAGCACAAGGCCGTGCCCGAGATCGACGATATCGAGATCTGGACCAAGGGCATGAGCGGCGAGGACAGCCTCGCCTCGGCCGCGGTCGATCGTTTCTGCCTGTCGCTCGGCAGCGTTGCCGGTGACATGGCGCTGGCCCACGGCGCGAAGGGCGTGGTGATTGCCGGCGGGCTCGGTTTCCGCCTGCGCGAAACACTGCTCAAATCCGGCTTTGCCGAACGCTTCCGCGCGAAAGGCCGTTTCGAGAACATGATGGCCGGCATCCCGGTCAAGCTTATCGTCCACCCGCAGCCCGGCCTGTTCGGCGCGGCTGCCGCATTCGCTTGCGAACACGCAAAGGCCGCCCAGTGACCCATATCGCCGATATCATGCAGACCGCCCCGGTGATCCCGGTCATCGTGGTCGACGAAGTCGAACATGCAGCGCCGCTGGCCCGCGCCCTTGTGGCAGGCGGATTGCGGGTCCTCGAGGTCACGCTGCGCACGCCCGCTGCGCTCGATGCCATCCGCGAAATGCGCAAGGTCGAAGGCGCCATCGTGGGGGCAGGCACCGTGACCAACCGGCAGGAACTGGACGCGGCCATCGAGGCGGGTAGCGAATTCATTGTCTCGCCGGGCCTCACCGACACGCTCGGCAAGGCTGCGATCGACGCGGGCATTCCCTTCCTGCCCGGCATTGCCAATGCAGGCGATATCATGCGCGGACTTGATCTCGGCCTCACCCACTTCAAGTTCTTTCCTGCCATGGCGGCTGGAGGCCTGCCGGCGCTGAAAGCGCTTGCGGCGCCCTTCGGCCAGTGCCGGTTCTGCCCCACCGGCGGCATCACGCTGGAAAACGCGCCCGAATGGCTCGCATTCGACCCCGTGCTGTGCGTCGGCGGAAGCTGGGTCGCACCGCGCGGTCCGGTCGACGAGGCCGCCGTGGAAACCGTGGCGCGCGAAGCGGCCGCGCTGGGCCGGTAAGAAGGGCGCTGCGGGGCGTTCCGATACGGGACTGCCCCCGCCGAGCCTTGGAAATCCGGTTCTTGGCCGCCTATACTTGCGGCCATGACAGCGATTCTGAAATGGGTTGGCGGCACTACATTCGTGATCGCACTGGGCATTGCCGCCCTCGCCTATGGCGTCTCGTCGCAGGCGGAGCCCGAAGCCATCGCAGTCCCCGCAGCCGCCTCGATCGAGCCGGAAGGCGCGATCCTCGCCAAGCTGGAGGCCGATGCGCGCCGCCCCTTCACCATCCGCCGCATCCTGCCTATCGAAGGGCCGATCAACTACGGCGAATGGCATTGGGACGACGAGGGCGTGCCGGAAGGCCCGCTGCTCATCACGGTGGACCTGCAGGCGCGCACCATCTCGATCTTCCGCGACGGCTATGAAATCGGTGCCGCCGCCGTCATGCTCGGCACGGACGAACATCCCACGCCCACCGGCACTTTCCCGATCCTGACCAAGGAACGGCACAACGTATCAGAGAAATACGGCAATGCGCCCATGCCCTGGACCCTGCGCCTGACCTGGGACGGCATTGCCATCCACGGCGGTTCGGAAGTGGAGAACGGCTATGCCAGCCACGGCTGCGTGGCCATTCCCGATCCGCTGGCGGCCAAGCTGTTCGAAATCGCGCAGAAGGGCGACAAGGTCATCATCACCGATGGCAAGCGCATCGGCGTGGGCGACCCGATCATCTAGCCCGTGCGGCGCGGCACCTCGCGCCGGAATACCCAGAGCCGCTCGCCATCCTGATCGCGCACAAAGGCTTCGATACCCGCGACGTTGGACTTGCGCCCTGCCCTCAGCGCTTCGACCAGCTTCGCGGCTGCGCCCAAGTCGATCTGCGCCCCGAAACCACGGAAGATCGACCTGATCACACCGCCTGCGACAAGCGTTCCGCCGATGCCGGTCTGCAGGGCGCGATAGGCCGTCTCCTCCGCCCCGGCTTCCACGCGCTCGGAATATTCACGGCCGACCATCCAGTCGATCGTGTCCTCCGCCTCTCCCAGCAGGCGGGCGGATTTCGCCACCCCGTCGAAGTCGATCCAGTCCGCTTCGGACAGGGCCTTGCGAATGCGGATGCGGTCGAAAGCGTCGTTCTCGTTCGACGGATCGTCCACGGCGTTCCAGCCTGCCGCCTCGACGATGTCACGCAGTTCCTTCCGGCGCCAGCCAAGCAGCGGACGGATCAGGCGCAGTGGCATCCCAGGAACGGTGCCGAGCGCGCGGATGGAGGAGAGGCCGGAAACCCCGCTGCCGCGATTGGCGCGCATGATGAAGGTTTCGACCTGGTCATCCATCTGGTGCGCCGTGGCGAGCCCGTCGAGCCCGCGCTCCTCGCACCATCCGCCCAGCGCGGCGTAGCGCGCCGCACGGGCCCGGTCCTGCAGGTTCCCGCCCTCAACGCTCACCGGAATGATGTGGTGTGGGACGCCGAGTTCGCGGCAAAGCGCGGCGACGTGTCCGGCCTCTGCCGCACTTTCCGGCCGCAGCCGGTGGTCGACCGTCGCCGCTTCTACGCGACCAGGCAGCGCGGCATGGGCGAGCAACAGCAGTGCGAGGCTGTCCCCGCCGCCCGACACGGCGAGGCCGAGCCGGCTCTCCGGCTGGTCGAGGAATGGCCACAAAGGCTCGAGATCGGCACGAAACCTGTCAACGAGCCCTTGTGGCAGCTGCATGTCAGCTACAGGTCACCTTGCCGAGATTGCGCTCGTACTGGCCCTGCAGGCGCCCGGCAGCGAGCGCCGGATAGGCCTCGCCGAATTCGGCGAGCGCGATGCAGGCGCGCTTGGTGTCCTTGAGTGCGATCATGGTTTCGGCGAGGTAGAGCAGGCTGTCGCCAGCGCGGGCACCGCTCTTGTCCGACTGGTAGTTCTTGAGGAACCACGGTGCCGCTTCATTGGGCTTCTTGTCGTCCAGATAGGCGCGGCCCAGCAGGTTGCGCCCGTAGGTGGTGCGCCAGTGGCTCGGGTAGCGTTCGACGAAGAGCGTCAGTTGCTGCTGCGCTTCGGGGAAGAAGCCCGCTTCCCAGAGGCGGAAGCCGTAGGAGTATTCGTCATCCGCCGGATCGTCGGTCTGGGGTTTGGCGATGGCCTGGACCGCGGCAACGCGTTCCGGGCTCGGCTGCGAAGCGGCGGGCTGCTGGGCTGCCGGCTGGGCGGCGGGGCGCTGCGTTGCGGCAGGCTGCGTGGCGGGCCGGCTAGCCGGCTGGGCAGCAGCCACCTGCGCAGGTGCCGTTGCGGCAGTGCCACCGGCTTCGAGCACTTCGATCCGCTCTTCGAGCAGCCGCATGGCGTTGCTGCCGACCTCGTACTGCGCGGTCAGGCGCTGCAACTGCGCCTCCAGCGCGTCGAGGCGGGTAAGGATATCGGTCACCGCGGTCGTCGAGGTGGTGCTGGCCGTGCTCGGCTGGGCGGCAGGCTGGCCGGTGATCTGCGGTTCGAAATAGCGGCCGTCCCCGCCCGGGAAGACCTTGCGCTGGAGCGCGCGGACTTCCGCCTCGAGCTTGCGGATGCGGGCCTCGCCGTCGTCCTGTGCAGCGACCGGCATTGACGTCGCCGCCATGGCCAGTGCGATCCCACCGAGACCAAATCCGCGTGCAATGCGCGTGATCTTCACGCCCGTTCTCCTCATGTCGAAAATCAAAGTGAATCTAGCCCTAGCCCCGCGAAACTGTCGAGGGGATGAAGGCGGTTTTCCGCCGCGATCAGGTTGCCGGAGTCGCTGCGGCTGCAGGCGTCGCGGAGGCGGTCGGCGTAGGAGCCGGGGCAGCGGGACGCGCAATCAGTGCCTGTGCGCTTACCGGCACGTCGCTGACCACCGTGTCTTCTTCGGACAGCCTGGGGACGGGGCGCCCGCCAATCGTGATGGCGAAGGCATAGGGGCGCCCGGTGCGGATTTGCGGCCCTTCCGCATCCGCCGGAACCGTGAAGGTGTCGCCCTTGTCCATCAGGCCTTCGAACAGGCGTTCGCCCTGCGCATCGTAGAAACGCACCCAGGTACCATCCATTTCGCTGGTGAAGACCACCGGTCCGCCGGTCGGCGTGGCTGCCGGGGCAGGGGCCGCCTGCTGCGCGCCTTCATTGGCCGCAACCTGCTCGGCCGGGTCCTGCAGCGGTGCGGGGCCGAGGCCGGGTGCGAAATAGCTGCGGTAGAAGGCATAGATGCCGCCCATCAGCAGGATCGCGGCGAACACGGTGAACCATGCGAGGCCGCGACCGGGGACGCGGGCCGGATCGCCCGGTTCGAACTTGGCCGGGGCATGGCGATTATCGCCGCCGTCCTGCGCCAGTTCCACGCGCACCTGGTCGAGGATCTCGCGCTCGTCGAGGTCCATCGTGCGCGCATAGGTCCGGCTGAAACCGATCGCATAGGTGCGCGAAGGCAGGGCCGCGAAATTGCCCGCCTCGATGGCCTGGAGGTGCCTTTGGGGGATGCGCGTTTCTGCGGCGACCTGCTCAAGCCCGAGGCCCTTTGCCTCGCGTGCCTGACGCAGCCGCTCGCCAGCGCTGAGCGCACGCGTGCCTTCTTCTTCGACGATGACGTCTTCTTCTTCCATGCGATTCCCGAACCTTAGTACCCGGCGGGTTTTTCCCGCTCCCGTGCGCGGTAGAATGGGAGTGACCCCCTACCTGTCAAGCACAGATAGTATCACAGACCGGACGCAGGGACGAGGCGCGCCGCGCGAGCGACGAAATCAGTCGAGTTCGATGTCGTTCGCCACGGCCCATTCCGTCAGCGCCGCCCGCATGTCTGCCGGCGGATTGAGCAGCAGGCGCTGCATATGCTTGGTAAGGTCGGGCAGGTAGACCTTGCGCACCAGCTCCTTGATCGGGCCCACGGCTGCCGGCGTGATCGAGAAGCGGGTGTAACCAAGCCCCATCAGCGCGAGCGCTTCGAGCCTGCGGCCGCCCATCTCGCCGCAAATGCCGAGGCGGACCTTGCTGCCGACCATCGCCTTCGACACGCGGTCGAGGAAGCGCAGGATCGCAGGGCTCAGCCAGTCGTAGCGTTCGGCGAGCTTGGGATTGGCGCGGTCGGCGGCAAACAGGAACTGCGTGAGGTCGTTCGTGCCGACCGACACGAAGGACACCTTGGGCAGCAGCAGGTCGAGCACCTCGGCCAGCGAGGGCACTTCGAGCATGCAGCCGTATTCGATGCTGTCGGGCATCTGCCTACGCCGTTCGCGCAGGAATTCGGCCTGGTCTTCGAAAATCTCCTTGGCCGCATCGAATTCCCACGGTTCGGACACCATGGGGAACATGACCGAAAGCTGGCGGCCCGCCGCCGCTTCGAGCAGGGCGCGCGCCTGGACCTTGAGCAGGCCTTCGCGCTCGAGCGAGAGGCGCAGCGCACGCCAGCCCATCGCCGGGTTCTCGTCCCGCTCGGCCGTGCTGTTGTCGAGATAGGGCACGGCCTTGTCGCCGCCGATATCGACCGTGCGGAAGATGACCTTCTTGCCGTCCGCTGCATCGAGCACGTCGCGGTAGAGCCGCATCTGCCGCTCGCGCTGGGGCAGGGTCGAGGAGACGAGGAACTGGAATTCGGTGCGAAACAGGCCGATCCCGTCCGCGCCGGTCAGCTGCAGCGCGCTGACATCGTCGCGCAGGCCCGCGTTGATCATCACAGTGATACGCGTGCCGTCGCGCGTGAAGGGTTCGACATCGCGCAGTTCGGCATAGGCCGCCTGCTTCTCGCGCGTCTTGGCAAAGCGCGCATCGAAAGCATCCCACATGGGCTGCGAGGGACGCAAGGTGACCGTGCCCTTGTCCGCATCGACGAGGATTTCGTCGCCCTCGGAGACTTTCGAGTTGATCCCGTGCACGCGGCCGAGGACCGGAATGCCCATGGCCCGCGCAACAATCACGACATGCGCGGTGAGCGAACCTTCCTCCAGCACCACGCCCTTCAGACGACGGCGGTCGTATTCAAGCAGTTCGGCAGGGCCGAGATTGCGCGCGATCAGGATGGTGTCTCGACGGAGCCCCTGCGACGCCGCCGTGCCCAGCTGCCCCGAAACGATCCGCAGGAGACGGTTCGACAGGTCCTCGAGGTCGTGCATGCGATCGGCCAGCAGCGGATCGTCGATCTCGCGCATCCGCATGCGGGTGCGCTGCTGGACGCGCTCGATCGCCGCTTCGGCAGTGAGGCCGCTGTCGATCGCCTCGTTGATCCGGCGGCTCCAGCCTTCATCATAGGCGAACATCTTGTAGGTCTCGAGGACCTCGACGTGTTCGCCGCCCTTCCCGAATTCCGGCTCCTTGGCCATGGCATCGATCTGGTCGCGCATCTTGTCGAAGGCGCGGTAGACGCGCTGGCGTTCCGCCTCGACGTCTTCTGCAACGACCTGGTCGATCTCGATGCGCGGCTGGTGGAAGACGGCAGCCCCTGCCGCCAGCCCCTTCACCAGCGTCAGCCCTTCGAGGATTTCGGTTTCGGTCGAGGCCTCGCCAAGGTCGAACGCGCTCTCTCCGTCGACCAGTTCCTTGTGGGCGATGAGTTCGGACAGGATCATTGCCGTGGTCTGGAGCGCCTCGATCTCCACGTCCTCGTAGCGGCGCGGCTCCACGTGCTGGACGCACAGCACGCCCACTGCCCGTTCGCGATAGACGATCGGAACCCCGGCGAAGGAATGGTATTTCTCCTCCCCCGTTTCCGGACGGTAGAGGAAGTCCGGGTGGGCCCGCGCCTCGGCAAGGTTCAGCGTCTCGATGTTCTTGGCAATCGTGCCGGTCAGCCCTTCGCCCACTGCCATGCGGGTGACGTGGACCGCTTCGGGGTTGAGGCCGCGGGTGGCGTAAAGCTCCAGCGCACCTTCGCGCAGGAGGTAGATCGAGCACACTTCGCTGGTCAGCGCATCGGCAATGATATCGACCACGCGGTCGAGCTTGTGCTGGGCATGGGTGCGCCCTGCCATGACTTCGTGCAGGCGCGTGAGAATCTGGCGAGCGGAGGCAACGGCGGACATGGCTCGCTGCTATATCAAAAAGGGACGCCGCGAAAGCGGGACGCGGGGTCTTTGCCCCCGCCCCGCTCGCGATATCATGCGCTTAATGCGCGGCGAGTTCTTCCTTGATCCTGAGCTTCTGCTTCTTGATCTGCTGGATCATCGCGATGTCGGGCGCAGGTCGGGACTGTTCGTCGTGCAGGCGAGCTTCGAGCCCGGCATGCTTGGCCTTCAGTGCGTCGACATGTGATGAGTGCATCGGATGGTCTCCTTCGTAGGTTGCAACCCCTCAAAGGCGACTCGTAACGTTGCGGAACGAGCCGCAGACCAATTATCAAATCACATTCTTGCGAATTTACAAAGCGCCCTCTTCGGGCCATGCGACGAAGCGAGATTCGGGGAAGACGACGGTGAACGAACAGGAGCTGCGCAAGAGGCTGGAATTGCTCCGGAGCGAGCATCGCGACCTCGATGTCGCGATCGTCGCTCTGTCCGAAGCGGGCGAGAAAGGCGGCTTCGTCGACCAGCTGCAGATCGCGCGCCTCAAGAAACGCAAGCTGCAGCTGAAGGACCGCATCTCGCTGATCGAGGACAATCTGATCCCCGACATCATCGCGTAAGGCCCCGCGTCTCACCTCGGGACAGGCGCGCGCTGCGCGCTGGCAGGCAGGGATCGATGACTGTAACGCGACATTGGAAGAGAACGATGGATCGCACCGTAACCGAACAGGTCGTCGAGGACCTCTACGCGGAAGCCCTGCTGCTGGCCGACGAGACGCGTGCGGCCTTCGACCTGCGCGACGGCACCGAAGACGGTCCCGAAAACTCCAACGAAACGCGCATCGCCATGTCGATCGAGGGGCTTCGCACCACGACGCGGGTGATGCACGTACTTGCCTGGCTGCTGAACCAGCGCGCGTACCTGGCCGGCGAGATCTCCGCCCGCCAGTTGCAGAAGGCCGGCACGCTCGGAACCGAACGTCCGTCCGACCCGCGCAACATGGCGGTTCTGCCGATCGCCATGCGCGCTCTCATTCGCGATACCGAACGCCTTTACGGCCGTGTGGCGCGCCTCGACGCGGAACAGCGCAGCGTGCGCGCGGCGAACGACGACCCGGTGGGCGACCTGCGCGGACGCATCGCGCAGGCCTTCAACGCCGGCTGATCAGGCAGCGGACAGCGCGCGGGCGTAACGCGCCAGCCGCGCCTTCCTGACCTCCTCGTCCATATCAGGAGCGAAACAGGCCGCATTGCCGCGCATGGCATCGGCGGCTGCGGACAGGTCGGGATGAAGCCCGGCGCCAACAGCCGCGCACATGGCCGCGCCCAGTGCCGTCGTTTCGACGAAATCGGGCCGTTCGACCTCGAGGTCGAGAATATTCGCCAGGTCCTGCGCCATCCAGTCGTTCGCGCTCATCCCGCCGTCGATCTTCAGCCGCGTCCATGCCGCGCCGTCGGCGGCGAAGGCCTGCGCGAGATCGTGGGTCTGGTGGGCCATCGCCTCCAGCGCCGCACGGGCGATCTGCGCGCGCCCGCTGGCAAAGCTGAGGCCTGAAATAACCCCGCGTGCGTCGGGCTTCCAGTGCGGCGCGCCAAGGCCAGCAAGCGCAGGCACGATGACCACCTCGCCGCTGTCCTCGATCGAGCGGGCCAGATCTTCGGTCTCTGCCGCGCTGCCGATCAGGCCCA
This sequence comes from Qipengyuania gaetbuli, assembly GCF_020171365.1. Taxonomy (NCBI): domain Bacteria; kingdom Pseudomonadati; phylum Pseudomonadota; class Alphaproteobacteria; order Sphingomonadales; family Erythrobacteraceae; genus Qipengyuania; species Qipengyuania gaetbuli. The sequence continues at coordinate 737,841 of NZ_JAIUZO010000002.1, forward strand.
GCTGGTCGCGCAGGTACTGGACCAGGCTACCGGCCACGAAACACGCGCCTTCCAGCGCATAGGTGCGCTCGCCTGCGCCCTGGCACAGTACGGTACCCAGCAAGCGATGCTCCGAACGCGGAACCTTCGAGCCCTTGTTGGTGAGCACGAAGGCGCCCGTGCCGTAAGTCGCCTTGGTTTCGCCGAAGGACAGGCAACCCTGTCCGATGGTGGCGGACTGCTGGTCGCCGACGAGGCCGCAGATCGGGATCGTCCTCCCCAGCCATTCCGCATCCGCTTCGGCCAGCGCGCCGTGGGTGTCGACCACGCGCGGGAGCGCTGCAGGCGGCACGCCGAACAGCTCGCACAGTCCCTCGTCGAAATCGGCCCCTTCGAGCGGCAGCAACAGCGTGCGGCTGGCATTGCTCGCATCCGAGATGTGCTCGCCGCCGGTCAGCCGGAAAACGAGCCAGCTTTCGATGGTCCCGAAAGCGAGCGAGCCGTCTGCGGCGGCAGCCTTTATGCCCGCATCATTGTCGAGCAGCCAGCGCATCTTGGTGCCGGAGAAATAGGGGTCGAGCAGCAGGCCGGTCTTTTCCTGCACCAGCGGCTCGTGCCCCGCTTCCTTAAGCGCGGCGCAGAATTCGGCCGTGCGGCGATCCTGCCAGACGATGGCGCGCGCAAGCGGCATGCCCGTGCCGCGATCCCACGCCACTACCGTTTCGCGCTGGTTGGTAATGCCGATGGCCGCGATGTCTTCGGCACGCTCTCCCACCGCCTCGCGCATGCAGGACAAAGTCTTCTGCCAGATTTCTTCCGCGTCGTGCTCGACCCAGCCGGGCCGGGGATAATGCTGCGTCAATTCGGCCTGCGCGACCGAGGCGAGCTTGCCGTCGCGGCCGAAGACCATGGCGCGTGTCGATGTCGTCCCGGCATCGAGGACCAGTATGCACTCGGCCATGAAATCTCCCTTCTCGCTGGCGGGTGGTGACATGAACCGCGACACCGCCCATATGCAACCCCATGGCAGGTCCTCCTCCCAAACCATGGCCCACGGGCGAGGCGCAGCAGCTGGAACCGCTGGTGCGGCGTGTGCTCGCCCCTAACCCGTCGCCCTACACCTATACGGGCACGCAGACCTATGTGGTCGGGATCGGCGGCGGCTGCGCGGTCATCGATCCGGGGCCGGACGATCCGGCGCACTTGCTCGCGCTCGATGCCGCGATCAGGGACGAGCACGTCTGCGCCATCATGTGCACGCATACCCACCGCGACCATTCGCCCGGCGCTCGGCCCCTGGCAAAACGCACCGGCGCGCCCATCGTCGGCTGTGCGCCGCTGGTGCTGGACGACAGCGGACCGCGCGCCGATGCATCCTTCGATCGGGATTACGAACCCGACCGCGTCCTTGCCGATGGCGAGGCGATGACCGGGCCCGGCTGGACGCTGCGGGCGGTGGCAACGCCCGGCCATGTGTCGAACCACCTGTGTTTCGCCCTCGAAGAAAGCGGCGCGCTGTTCACCGGCGACCACGTCATGGGCTGGTCGACCAGCGTCGTCGTTCCGCCCGATGGCGACATGGCCGATTACATGGCCAGCCTCGAGAAACTCTACGCGCGCGAGGACCGGGTCTATTATCCCGCCCATGGCGAGGCGATCGACAAGCCGCGCCAGCTGGTTCGCGGCATGATCGGCCACCGAAGGCAGCGCGAGAACCAGATCCTGCGGCACCTGCGCGACGGGCCGCACGCAGCGGGCGATTTCGTGCCCAAGATGTATCGCGGCCTTGATGAAAGGCTGCACGGCGCGGCGCGCATGTCGGTGACAGCACACCTCCTAGATCTGGAACGTCGGGGGCTGGTGCAACGTTCGGGGGACATATGGCAGACGATCTGAAGCACGCAGAACCGGGCACGGTTACCACTCCGGACCGCTACGGCGGCAAGTCGCTGGCGCGGGTGCAGGCGGTTCCGTGGTTCATCGTCATCCTGCTCATCGCGGCCTGCGCATGGCTCGGCTGGCGCGCATTCTTCTACCACGAAGAAGGCGATCCCGTGGGCAGCGCCATGCTCGCGTTCGAGAAGCAGAATTCGCTCACCGTTTTCTCGTCGCGCTTCGAAGTCGTCGCCGAAAGCGTCGACAAGCGCGGCGTGCTCGGCGTCGACCTGCTCGAAAGCCGTCAGGCGGCCGTCATCCCGGCAACGGTCGAATACCGGCTCGACCTGTCGAACATGGACCGCGACCGGTTCGAATGGAACGCGGCGAGCGAGACGCTGACGGTGATCCTGCCCGCGCTGAAGATCTCGCGCCCCAATCTCGACGAGGCGGCGCAGACGACCTTCACCGAAGGCACCTATGTCAGCCGCGATGCCAGCAGCGACCTGGCGCGCAACAATTCGCAGCAGGCCGAACGCAAGGCTGCCGCCTTCGCCAAGAACCCGCAGGTGCTGGCGATGGCCCGCAGTGCCGCCAAGGAAGCGGTGCGCCAGAATCTCGCAATCCCGCTGCAGGTTGCCGGCTGGGAGAATATCGAGGTGGTCGTCCGCTTCGACGGGGAAAGTCCGCCCGCCTGATTGACGCCTCCTCCCCCGGCCGATACCCCTAAGACCATAAAAGATAAGGGGTCGCGGAAACTTTGGGGGGAGTAACCGACCATGGCCAGTCTTGCCGCCGGTGATCAGGCGCAGAATTCCGCGCGGGGCAATACCCGCTTTTTCACCATCATGGCGCTCGTCATGTCCTTCGTCATCGTGGCGGGTTTTTCGATCCAGCTGGCGATGGGGCGTTCAAGCTTCGACGTGCCGCTGCCCTACCATGTGCACGGCGTCATCTTCATGTCCTGGATCGGCCTCTACGTCGCCCAGCACCTGAGCGCGTCTTCGGGCAATTGGGCCTTCCACCGCAAGCTGGGCAAGGTCGCCTATGCGCTCATCCCGCTGATGGTGCTGGCCGGCAGCACGATCATGATCGTGGTCGCCCGGCGCAACGGCGGCCCGTTCTTCTTCCATGTGAGCGAATTCCTCTGGAGCAACATGATGCTCCTGTGGACCTTCGGTTTCCTCGCCTTCTGGGCGCTTCGCCGGCAGCGATACACCGGATGGCACCGCCGCCTGATGCTGTGCGCGATGGCGATCCTGACCGGCCCGGGCCTTGGCCGCCTGCTGCCACTGCCGCTGATGATCCCCAATGCCTGGCTGATCACGACGGTGGCGACGATGGTCTTCCCGGTCATCGGGATGATCGCCGACAAGCGCAGCGCCGGCCGTGTGCATCCCGCCTACTGGTGGGGCCTCGGCATCTATGTCGGCGTGTTCCTCGTCTCGTTGGCGATCGCCTACAGCAGCTTCGGCATGGGCGTGACCGAAAGCGTGATCGCGGGAACGCCGGGTGCCGACCGGCCGATGGAAGCGTTCCTGCCGCCCGGCTTCTCGATGTAGGCGAGGAACCCCCTCGCCTCTGCGCCCGTTCTGTCTATAAGCGCCACAAACGCATCAGACGGGACAGAGAATGACTGCCGAAACCAGCCTGCCGACCGGGGAAGACCTGCTTGCGGAGATCAACCGCCTCCGCAAGGAGAAGAACGCGATCATCCTCGCCCATTACTACCAGACCGCCGATATCCAGGATATCGCGGACTTCGTGGGCGACAGCCTGGAACTGTCGCGCAAGGCGGCGGAAACCGATGCCGATGTGATCGTGTTCTGCGGCGTGAAGTTCATGGCAGACACCGCCAAGATCCTGTCGCCTGAGAAGATCGTCGTCCTGCCCGACATGGATGCCGGCTGCAGCCTCGAAGACAGTTGCCCGCCGGAAAAGTTCAAGGCTTTCCGCGAAGCGCATCCCGATCACATCGCGCTGACCTACATCAACTGCTCGACCGAGGTGAAGGCGCTCAGCGACATCATCGTGACGAGCTCTTCGGCCGAAACGATCATCAGCCAGATCCCTGAAGACCAGAAGATCATCTTCGGCCCCGACCGTCACCTCGGCGGTTACATGAGCCGCAAGTTCGGCCGCGACATGCTGCTATGGCCGGGCGTGTGCATCGTGCACGAGGCATTCAGCGAAACCGAGCTACTCAAGTTGAAGGCGCAATATCCCGGTGCGCCGGTGGCCGCGCACCCCGAGTGCCCGCCGACCATCATCGACCATGCAGACTATGTCGGTTCGACCAGCGGCATTCTGCAGTTCGCCAAGACCTTCGAAGGCGACACGCTGATCGTGGCGACCGAGCCGCACATCATCCACCAGATGGAAAAGGCGCTGCCCGAAAAGACCTTCATCGGCGCGCCGGGTGCAGACGGAAACTGCAGCTGCAATATCTGCCCCTACATGGCCCTCAACACCATGGAAAAGATGTATGCCTGCCTGCGCGATCTCGAGCCGCGGATCGAGATCGAGGAAGGCCTGCGCCTGAAGGCCAAGCAGAGCCTCGACCGCATGCTCGAAATGGCCAGCGGCACGATCGGCAAGGGCGACCTCGGCAAGGTCTGAGGCACCTACGCTGCGCCCACGCGTTGGGCGCTACATGACGGCAGATATCCGCTTCTTCTGGGCGCGCCTCAACGCCAATTACTGGTTCTACCCCGCGCTCTTCTCGATCGCGGCGGCGTTGCTGGCCTTTTCCATGGTCTGGCTGGACAGGAACGGCTTTGCCGAATTCCTGAACGAGGTCGACTGGATCGTGCCCGCACGCCCCAAGGGTGCGGCGGACATGCTGACCGTGATGGCGGGCAGCATGATCGGGGTAGCCTCAACCGTGTTCTCCATCACCATCGCGGCGGTCGCCTATGCCAGCGGCAACTACGGCCCGCGCCTGCTGACCAATTTCATGGAGGACCGGGGCAACCAGCTGAGCCTGGCGACCTTCATCGGCAGCTTCGTCTATGCACTGATCGTCCTGCGCGCCGTGCGGGCGGAGGACGAAACGCCCGCAGCGCTGTCCGATGCCGCAGCCACCGCGCTGCCCGGCTTTACGCCCCAGCTTTCGCTATTGGTCGCCTACATGATGATGGCGCTGTGCGTCGCCGTGCTCGTGTTTTTCCTCAACCACATCCCGTCGAGCATCCGCATCAACAAGGTCCTGCAAGGGATCGGCGAGCGCCTGCTCGACACCATCCGCGACACCTATCCGGTCGAAGACGAATTCGCCGACGCGGTCGAGCCCAAGGGCGGAGAACCGCTTGTCGCGACCGGTACGGGCTATGTCCAGATGATCGACTTCGGCGGGCTGGTGGAAATCGCCCAGGGCTGCGGATGCACTTTCTCGCTGGTCGTTCGCACGGGCGACTTCGTCCACCGCGACATGCCGCTGATGCTGGTCGAAGGCTGCAAGCCGGAGAATATCGAGGACCGCGTGCGCGACTGCTACACGCTTGGCGCGACCCGGACGCCCGAACAGGACCCGCAATTCCTCATCGACGAGCTGGTGGAAATCGGCCTGCGCGCCCTGTCGCCCGGCATCAACGATCCCTTCACCGCCATCAATGCCCTACACTGGCTGGGCGCGGCGACGGCTGAGATCGGGCGCCGCGACCTGCGCAAGGACGTCTGCGGCAAGGATGAGGAGGATTGCCCCGTCATTCCTGCGCCCGACGGCTTCGACCATTACGTGAAGCGCGGCTTCGGCGCGATCCGCAGCGCTGTCGCCACCTCTCCGATTGCAGCGGAAGTCATGCTCGACACGCTCGCCAATGCGGCGATCCCCTTGAGGCACGAGGATCGGCAGGCCGTACTGAAGTCGGAAGGAGAACTGCTCGCGCAGCAAGTGGGCGTCAGCCTCGTCGGCCCGGACCTCGCAAGGTTCGAGGCACACTATGCCGAGTTCAACCGGACCTTCTGGTAGCGATCAGCGCGGTCGCGGGGCCCTCGCCCCGCCGGTCGTGCTGCGCGCAAGGACCAGCGCCGCGCCGACCAGCGCCATGCCCAGCACATCGAGCGGAGCCAGCAGTTCGCCGAACGCTGCCCAGCCGACACTCGCCCCGACCGCGGGCTGGAGCAGCAACGCCATCCCGATGATAAGCGGCGGGAAGTGGCGCAGCGAATAGACGAGCAGTCCTTGGCCGACCACCTGGCTGGTCAGGGCAAGTACGAAGACAGGCGTCCAGCCTGCCGCGCCCGGCCAGACGGGATCGCCATGCGCAAGCGCCATGAGGAGGAGCAGGGGCGAGGCGGCGAGGCTGACGAGCAGCAGCACGCTCCACGGGCCTAGTGCGCTCCGCGCCCGCTGGGCGGGCAGGAGGTAGAAGGCGTAGAACAGGCCGGCAGCGAGGCAGAACAAATCGCCCACCAGGTTCGCTTTCGAGATTTCGAGGCTGCGCCCGAGCAGGATCGCTGCACCAAACAAGGCAGCCGCAACCCCTGCATATTCGCGGCCCGATGGCGCGCGGCGCAGGGCAACCAACCCCCAGATCATCAGGATCACGCTGCCCGAATTGCCGAACAGGACCGCATTTCCCAGCCGCGTCCGCTCGATCCCGATATGCCAGCTGGCAAGGTCGAGCGCGAAGAAACAGCCCGCTGCGACGACCAGCAGCGCCAGCCGCTTGTCGATCGGGCCGGGTGCCCTTTGCCGCCATGCCAGAAGCGCGATCAATGGGATCGGCAGGAACAGGCGCCAGAACGCCGAGGCGACCGGTCCGGTATCGGCAAGGCGCACCAGCCAGGGGCCGAGAGCCAGCGCGACATTGCCCGCAATCAGCGCGGCAAAGTGCCACGCACCGGGCTGAAAGTCATTCTTGTCGGCGATGGTGCTTGTGTCCCCCATTGCGGCTCCCTAGCTCCCCTTGCACATACAAGTCAGCAAAAAGGGACTTTGCCGCGATGCATGAAAAGCTGTTCGACCCGCTCAAACTCGGCGCCATCGAAGCGAAAAACAGGATCCTCATGGCTCCGCTCACGCGCGGCAGGTCGACCCAGCCCGGCTCGATCCCGAACGAGATGATGGCGACCTATTACCGCCAGCGGGCAAGCGCAGGCCTGATCATTTCGGAAGCCACCGGCATCAGCGTGGAAGGCCTCGGCTGGCCGGCAGCACCCGGCATCTGGAGCGACGAGCAGGTCGAAGGCTGGAAGCTGGTGACGAATGCCGTTCACGAAGAAGGCGGCGCGATCGTGCTGCAGCTGTGGCACATGGGCCGTCTGGTTCACCCCGACTTTCTCGGCGGCAACCCGCCTGTTTCGGCCAGCGCCACCTGCGCGCCGGGCCATGCCCACACCTTCCAAGGCCGCAAGGATTATGAACCGGCACGCGCGCTCGGCAAGGACGAGATCGCCCGCGTGGTGGGCGACTATCGCCATGCCGCCGCAAACGCCAAGCGCGCCGGGTTCGACGGCGTCCAGCTGCACGGCGCAAATGGCTATCTCGTCGACCAGTTCCTGCGCGACAGCAGCAATCTGCGCGAAGACGAATACGGCGGCAGCCCGGAAAACCGCACCCGCTTCCTGCGCGAAGTTCTCACCGCGCTTATCGACGTCTGGGGCGCAGACCGCGTCAGCGTGCGCCTGTCGCCCAATGGCGAGACGCAGGGCTGCGACGACAGCGATCCGCCGGCAACCTTCGGCGCGGCCGCCAGGGTGGTCGAGGAACTCGGCCTCGGCTTCCTCGAACTGCGCGAGCCGGGCCCCGACGGCACCTTCGGCGCTACCGACGTGCCCAAGCAGAGCCCGCTGATCCGCCAGATCTATTCAGGCCCGCTGGTGCTCAACAGCGATTACACGCCCGAACAGGCGGTTGCCGATATCGAGGCAGGGCGCTGCGATGCGGTCAGCTGGGGCCGGGATTTCATCTCCAACCCCGATTTGCCCGAACGTTTCCGGCTGGGTGCAGAGCTGCAACCCAATGTAAACGTTCCGCAAAGCTGGTACCTTCCGGGGCCGGAAGGGTACATCGATTACCCCATGCTAACCAAAAGCGGGGAAACTGTCGGCGGGTGATTCGCCCATCCCGGCGCGAATCGTCCCTGAGGAGGGTCGATAAATGCGCTCGTGGATCGTGGTCCCGGCAGACAAGGACAAGGCGCTGGGGCAGGTAGCCGGCTCGGGCGCGGACGCGGTCGTCATCGACCTCGCCCGCGCCGCCGGCGAGGACACCAAGCAGCACACCCGGCTGGCCTCGCGTGACTGGCTGGTCTCGCACCGCTCGCAAGTGGTGGCAGCGCGCAGTTTCGCGCGCTGGGTACGCATCGGCCCCGTGTCGAGCCCGCACTGGCGCGCCGATCTCGAGGCCGCGATGGAAGGCGCGCCCGACGGCGTCGTCCTTGCCGAATGCATCGGCACCGATGAAGTCCAGCAGTTCGCCGCAGCGCTCTATGAATGCGAAGGCCGTGCAGGCGTGCGCAGCGGCGCGACCAAGATCATCCCGGAACTTGGCGCCAATCCCGCTGCGGCCCTGCACCTCAAACCGTTTGCCGAGGAAATCCACGCACGCATCGTCGGGCTTGGCTGGGATGCTGCAGCGCTCGCCCGTTCGCTCGGCGCGCGGCGAATGCGCGGACCGGGAGGGCTATGGACCGATGCGCTGGCCTATGTCCGGGGGCAGGTCCTGCTGGCCGCCCATGCGCAAGGGTTGATGGCGATCGAGGCTGGTTTTCGCGACACGCGCGATGCCGAGGGCGCCAAACGCGCAGCGCTCGCCGCGCGCGGGGACGGGTTCAGCGGCATGATCGCCGTCCATCCCTCGCAGGTGGAAGCGATCAATGCCGCTTTCGCGCCAACGTCCGAGGAAATCGCCGAAGCGCGCGAGATCGTCGGATTGTTCGCGCTCAATCCGGGTGCAGAGGCGCTCCCGTCACGCGGCCGCTATGTCCGGCAAGGCGACCTCGCACGCGCAAGGAAGCTGCTCGGCGAGGATTAGGCTTCCGGCTCCGCCTCTTCGGCGGGTTCGGCCTGCGTGCCCTCTTCGGGCGCGGCATCGGCCTCTGCCTCGTCACCGTCTTCCTCGCTGGCATCCTCGGTATCGCCGGAAGAGCCCTCGCTGGGCGCCTGCCGCAGCGGAGGGGCCTGCGAGGTCACGGTGTCGAGCGGCAGCATGGAATCGTCGATCGTGCCGCCAAGCACTTCGCCCTCGGCACGCTGCGCATCGCCTGTCGCACCCGCTTCGTCGGCCTGGTCCTGACAGGCGGCAAGGGTCAGCGCCCCGAGTGCGATAATCGTCAGTCGCTTCATGGCAGCGCGCATTCCTTTCCTTCGAGCGCGGCGAGGAAATCGCCTGCCCGCCGCTTCAATGCCTCATCGAAGGCATCAGGCGCAATATCGTGGCCGAGCCGCGCCATGCTGGTGACGCCGAATTCGTCGATCCCGCAGGGCACGATGCCGGTGAAGTGGGTGAGGTCGGGAGCGAGGTTGACGGAGAACCCGTGCATCGTCACCCAACGGCGCACGCGCACGCCGATCGCGCCGATCTTGGCCTCGCGCCCGTCGATATCGCGCGTCCAGATTCCGATCCGCCCGTCGCTGCGCCAGCATTCGACCCCGAGGTCGCCGAGCGTGGCGATCACCCAGCCTTCGACCGAGTGGACGAAGCAGCGCACGTCGCGTCCCCGCGCCTTGAGGTCGAGCATCAGGTAGCCGACGCGCTGGCCCGGGCCGTGATAGGTGTACCGCCCTCCGCGGCCCGCCTCGACCACTTCGAAGCGCGGGTCGAGCAGTTCTGCCCCGTCGGCGCTGGTCCCGGCAGTATAGACCGGCGGGTGCTCGAGCAGCCAGACCAGTTCCCGCGCCTCGCCCTCGGACACGGCCTTGTTGCACGCCTCCATCGCCGCGAGCGCGTCGCGATAGGGCACCTGCCCCTTTTCGGCACGCCATTCGACGGTTTCGGTGAGCATTTCGGACATGGGGAATTGCGTGGCGACGCAAGTCGCGCTTATCAAGAGCGAAAGAGAGGGGTTCGGCGATGAAATTCGATTTCGACAAGGGCTGGAACGAGGCACTGGCACTCATCAAGGGCAATTTCAGCCTGCTGGCAACGATCGCGGGCGTGCTGATCTTCCTGCCATCGGCCTTCGCCGCGATCATCTTCCCGAGCGCGAGCATCGAATCCTCGCTCGAAGGCTCGACCCAGCCGACCATGGAGCAATTGCAGGGCGCGCTGATGACCATGTTCAGCGAATACTGGTGGCTGTTCCTCGGCGTGTTCCTGCTCACCAGCCTCGCCCAGCTGGCCATGCTGGCGCTGCTGCGCCGTCGCTCCTCGCCTACGGTGGGCGAAGCGCTGGCCTCGGGGGCATCGCTGCTGCCGACCTTCATCGGTGCCTACCTGCTGCAAATCCTCGCCTATCTCGCGCCGATCTTCGTGCTGATCAGCCTGCCCGCTGCGATCGGCCTCAAGCCGGTTGCGCTGGTGGGCGCGCTCTTCGCCATTCCGCTGGTCGTCTACATCAGCATCAAGCTGTCTCTTTCGACGCCCATCATCGGCATCGAGGGGGAGCGTAACCCGGTTGCCGCGCTCAAGCGGTCCTGGGCCATGACCAAGGGTAATTCGCTGCGTCTGCTCGGCTTCTTCGTCCTGCTGGTCGTCGCAGCCGCCGTGCTGGTGCTGATCCTTGGCTGGATCGTCGGCCTTGTCTTCGCGCTTGGCGGGGAGGAAGCGTCCAGCTTCGGCGCGGCGCTTTCGGCAGGGCTCATCGATGCCCTGGGCGCAGTCTTCGTAGTGAGCATCCTGGCCGCGATCCACGCGCAGCTTTCGCGCCTGTCCGCAGCGGATACTGGCGAAGAGGCCTAACCCTTCGGCTCCTTCCAACCCCAGAAGAGCTGGCAGGGAAGCACGTTCAGCAGTTCGAAGCCGTTTTCGATACGCTCGAAATGGGGCGCCATGAAATCGCGCGCCTTGGCCGAGAACTGGTAGACGAGGAATGCGCCGCCCGGGCGGATGACGCGGTACGTTGCCGCCGCGATGGCAGGACCGATGCCTGCGGGCAGCGTCGAAAACGGCAGGCCGGACAGGACGTAGTCGGCATGGTCGTGGCCATGCGCCTTCACGATCTCCTCCACGTCCGCGGCAGAGCCGTGGACAGCGGAAAACCGGCTGTCGCGGAAATGCTTGCGCAGGTAGTCGATATAGAGCGGGTTGGTGTCGATCACGATCAGCGATCCGTCCCGCGGCAGGCGGTCGAGCACGGCCTGGCAGAAGGTGCCGACGCCAGGCCCGTATTCCACGAACAGCTTGCATTCGTCCCATTTCACCGGCGCCAGCATTTTCTCGATGGTGAAACGCGAGGAGGGGATGATCGAGCCGACCATCTTGGGGTGTTCGACAAAACCGCGGAAGAACACGCCCCACTGGCCGAAAAAGCGCGCGGCCTTTTCCTTGAAATTGCGCCGCGGGATCGCCGGGGCATTGTCGTAACCGGTCAAGACTGACCCCTCTTTCGACGATAAGACAGTTACTTCGTCTGGCAGTGCGCCTGCGCCATTGCAAGGGCGCGTGGAGCAGCGTAGCCGCTTATCCCATGGCCGAAGCCGATCCGTCCGACGCCGTGACGTCACCGCTCCCGGTGCGCCAGCCGTCGATTTCGCGCGGGCGCATGACGCTGCTCTTCGCGGTCATGCTGACCACGGCGGCCGGCAATACAGCCATGCAGTCGGTCATGCCATCCATCGGCACGGCGCTGCAGATCAACGACGTATGGATCAGCCTCGCGTACAGCTGGTCGGCATTGCTCTGGGTGTTCTGCGCACCGCTCTGGGCCGAACGGTCCGACCAGCGCGGCCGCAAGGCGATGATGGCGCTGGGGCTGGTGGGGTTCATCGCTAGCTTTGCACTGTGCGGCCTGATGCTCTGGCTCGGCCTGTCGGGATATATCGGCGCGTTCTGGGCGCTGATCCTGTTCGCTGCGGCGCGCAGCCTTTACGGCGGGTTCGGCAGCGCGGCGCCGCCTGCGGTCCAGGCCTATGTCGCCAGCCGCACCCCGCGTTCTGAACGCACGCAGGCCCTGTCGCTGATCGCGTCGAGCTTTGGGCTGGGCACAGTCATCGGCCCTGCTCTTGCGCCGCTGATGGTGCTGCCCTTCATCGGGCTGACCGGCCCGTTCCTGATTTTCTCGCTGATGGGCGTGGCCACGCTCGTCGCGCTGCGCTGGAAACTGCCCAATGACGAGCCGCAATTCCCTGCACGCGGCAAGACCTACGATCCGTCCTATTCGGGCAGCCCCACGGCCGATTTCTCCGGCAATTCCGATGACGAGGACGAGGACGAAGAGGAGGTCGAGCCGCATAAGCTGCGCTGGTTCGAACCGCGTCTGCGCCCCTGGGTCGTGGTCGGCCTGCTGGGCGGGCACGCACAGGCCATGGTGCTCGGCATTGCGGGCTTCCTCGTGCTCGACCGGCTGGGACTGCGCGCCACGCCCGCGGAAGGCACCGGCCCGGTCGGCCTCGTGCTGATGGCGGGCGCAATCGCCACATTGCTGGCGCAGTGGGGCTTGATCCCGAGGCTGAACCTTGGCCCGCGCGCAGCGACGCTGTCGGGCATTGCGATCGCCGGCTTCGGCGTCGCCATGCTCGGCGTTGCTGGCAACATCCATTCCATCGCATTGGCCTTTGCCGTCGCCTCATTGGGCTTCGGGCTGTTCCGCCCCGGCTCGACCTCCGGCACGTCGCTGGCAGTCACTCGCGCCGAGCAGGGGCAGGCATCCGGCGTCACGGCCTCGGTCGCGGGGGCGAGCTATATCTACGCGCCCGCGCTGGGCGTGTGGCTATACGGCCATTCGGACTGGCTGGGCTTCGGCCTGATCGTGGCCATCTGCGCCATCGTCTTCGTCTACGGCTGGCTGACCCTGCAAATGGACAGCAGGCTGACGCAGGACCGCCGCTAGAGGATTTCGAGGACCGTGTCCTGCGGGCGGCAGAGGCGCACGCCCTTGTCGGTTTCCACCAGCGGACGTTCGATCAGGATGGGGTCTGCGACCATGGCTGCGAGCACGGTGTCGGCATCGGCGTCCGGCAGGCCGCGCTCCTCGGCATCGGTACCGCGCAGGCGCAGGCCCTGGTTCGGAGTGATCCCTGCGTCGCGGTAGAGCTGCGCCAGCTTCTCCCTGGTCGGCGGGTCCTTGAGATACTCCACGACTTCGACATCGACCTTCGACAGGTTTTCGAGAATGGCCAGCGTCTTGCGCGAAGTGCCGCATTTCGGATTGTGCCAGATGGTCGCCTTCATGGTGTCTCCTTCTCTTTCGGGCGCGCTCTAATCGACTGAACCTATCAGTCAAATGCAGTGTTGCGATTTTTTCACCGGCAATTGCGCAATTGGAGGTTGCTAATGCGAATGGCTCGCAATAGCAGGACAGTACGTTTTGAGAATCAATCGCAAGAACAGAAAGAAGTCCATGAAAGCCTCCACACTGGCCCTGCTCGCAGCCGGAACCGCCCTCGCCACCCCCGCATTCGCGGCCGAGGAAGTGCAGCCCGACCGCGACTACCTGCCCGCCGACATCGTGGTCAGCGGCGACCGGGACGAAGGCTATGCCAACGAGGACGGGTCGAGCGCGACCAAGACGCCGACCCCGCTGATCGACGTGCCGCAGGCGGTCAGCTTCATCACCGAAGACCAGCTGGAAGACCAGGCGATCCGCCAGCTCAACGACGCGCTCCGCTATGTCCCGGGCATCAGCATGGAAAGCGGCGAAGGCCACCGCGACGAGGTCTTCATCCGCGGCCAGGAATCGACCGCCGACTTCTACATCGACGGCCTGCGCGACGATGCGCAGTATTACCGCTCGCTCTACAACATCGAGCGTGTAGAAGTGCTCAAGGGAGCCAATGCGCTGATCTTCGGCCGCGGTGCAGGCGGCGGTGCGATCAACCGCGTGGCGAAGCGTGCCAAGCTGGGCGAGAATTTCATTTCCGGCGAAGCATCGGTCGACACTTTCAGCGCCTTCGACGTCACTGCCGACGTCAACCAGGCCCTGTCCGCTGGCGTGGCCCTGCGCCTCAATGCCGCTTACGAGGAATTCGACAACGATCGCGACTTCTACGAAGGCCGCTTCATCGGTTTCTCGCCCACGCTGACCGCAGCACTCGGCCCCGACACCACGCTTGTCGCCAGCTACACCTATGATGACGACAGCCGCGTCACCGACCGCGGCCTCCCGTCGCTCGGCACCGGCCCGCTGCAGGGTTACGACAGCACCTTCTTCGGCGATAGCGACTTCAATCGCGCCGAAGCGCAGGTCCACATTGGCCGCGTCCGGCTGGAGCATGATTTCAACGGCGGCCTCACTACCAACGCCACGGTCCAGTTCGCCGATTACGACAAGGTCTACGCCAATATCGTGCCTTCGAGCACCGATGGCACCACCGTCTTCCTGAGCGGCTACGAGGACGCGCAACAGCGCACCAACTGGATCGGCCAGGCCAATCTGGTCTGGGAAGCCGAAATGGGTTCGGACATCGCCTCGACCCTCCTGTTCGGCGTCGAGGCGAGCAAGCAGGATTCGGCCAACCAGCGCAGCACGGTCGGTTTCACCCGTGCACCGGGCGTGGACGGCCTGGCGCCGAACCAGACCCCGCTCGCCGACGTGCTCTTCATCCCGCCCTTCCAGCTGAACCCGGTCTCGCGTTCGCGACAGAGCGATCTCGAAACCCTGTCGGTCTATGTGCAGGAACAGCTCGAGATCGGCGACCATATCGAACTCGTCGGCGGCCTGCGCTGGGACCGCTTCGACCTCAAGACCGAGGACCTCTTGGGCGGACCCGCTGCCGACCGCATCGACGAGAAGTTCAGCCCGCGCATCGGCCTGATCGTCAAGCCGACCCCCGACCTGTCGCTCTACGCCTCCTATTCGGAAAGCTTCCTGCCGCAGGCGGGTGACCAGTTCTTTATCCTCTCGCAGGGCGATGCGCAGTTCGATCCGGAAAAGTTCACCAATTACGAAATCGGCGCGAAGTGGGCCCCGCTCGACAAGGTGCTGGTCAACGCCGCGATCTTCCGCCTCGAGCGCACCAATATCCAGGCCCCCTCGCCGACCGATCCGACGTTGACCGTCTTGGCTGGCAAAAGCCGTGCGGAAGGTTTCGAGATCAGCGCGGTCGGTGAAATTGCCGATTTCTGGAAGGCCAATCTCGGTTACACCTATCTCGACGGCGAACTGCTCAACGAAAGCGCGTTCGGCGATGCCGGCCAGCGCCTGCAGCAGCTGCCCAAGCACTCGATCAGCGCGTGGAACCGTTTCGATGTGAATGAACAGCTGGGCTTCGGCCTTGGCGTCATCCAGCAGTCGGAACAGTATGCCAGCTTCTCGAACACGGTCGTCCTGCCGAGCTACTGGCGTGTCGATGCGGCCGCCTATTACACGGTCAGCGACCGCCTGAGCTTCCAGCTCAATGTCGAGAACCTGTTCGACGAGGATTACTACCCGTCGGCCCATGGCAACAACAACATCCAGCCGGGCGATCCACTGAGCGCACGTATCGGCGTCCGCTTCGAGATCTGATCCCGGGGCTGCGCCTGTCAGGAAAATGGCGGCGGCGGGGAAACCTGCCGCCGCTTTTTCATGATTGCATCAATTGCGCGGCTTTGCGGGCGCCTGTCCGGAAAGCGCCGGGACCTCGCGGGCCGCATCCTCGCTGCTGATACCGGGGGCCGGCGCGGCGCTGATGCGCTCCTGCCGCCTTGCGACGCGGCCTGCCCGCTGGATGGCGCGCACGAGGCGCGGGTAGACGCCGCAGCGGCACAGGTTTGGAACTGCCGCCTTGATATCCTCTTCCGAGGCAGCCGGATTGCGGTTGATCAGTGCTGCGGCCGCCATGACGATCCCCGGCGTACAGAAGCCGCACTGGATCGCCTGCTCCGCCACCAGCGCCTGCTGGACGGGGTGCGAACGATCCCCGCTCAGCCCCTCGATCGTCGTGACGAACCGCCCCTCCGCCTCGCCGATGGTGACAAGGCAGGAGCGCAGCGCTTCTCCGTCGATATGGACCATGCAGGCCCCGCAATCGCCGGTCCCGCAGCCATATTTCGACCCCGTCAGATTGGCGGCATCGCGCAGCGCCCACAGCAAAGGCGTATCGTCGTCCATCAGGAATTCGACCGGGCGGTCGTTTACGGTCATGCGGGACATGGGTGGATGCGGCTCAGTTGGCGTAGCTTTCTAGGTAGCCGCACTTGTTGCAGCGGAATTTGGAAATCGCCAGCACGCTTTTGCGGTTGGCTTTCAATCCCCACCAGCGTTTGTCGGGCTTGCCCGGATGCCAGCCCGCCACGTGGTTTTCGCCGTAACCGCGATCGACGCCGAAGCCTTCCTCCATCCGCCCGTCGCATTTCGGGCAGGATTTCGCAGCCGCCATCAGCTCATCCAGCTGTCGTCGATCTTGGAGACGCGCCGCTTCCATGCCTCGAAGTCGAACACGCCCGCGCCGCCCTGGCTCGCCATGACGGCGAGGTCGCGCTGGTGGACGTCGACCACTTCCTGCGAGATCACATTGGCCTCGCCCTGCGACAGGGTGGCAACCTGGATTTCGCAGGCGCGCTGCAGCGCCCACATCTTCACGAACATGCCGGGGATGGTCTTGTCCATCACCACCGGCCCATGGTTGCGGAGCATCAGAATCGAGTGATCGCCGAGGTTCTCGACCAGGCGGTCGCCCTCTTCTGCACGCACGGTCACGCCTTCGAAATCGTGATAGCCGATCTGGCCCTGGAAATTGCAGGCGTAGAAATTGGTCGGGACCAGCCCGTTCTTGTGGCTGCACACCGCCATCGTCGCCGTGGTGTGCACATGGCAGATGGCCGTCGCCTTTTCGCCCAGGTGCTTGTGGAAGTGGGCATGCTGGGTGAAGCCCGCCTTGTTCACCATGTACTGCGAGTGGCCGACATTGTTGCCCTCGACATCGATCTTCACCAGGTTCGAGGCGGTGACTTCGTCATACAGCAGCCCGAACGGGTTGATGAGGAAAGTGTCCTTTTCGCCCGGCACGGCAACCGAAATGTGGTTGTAGATGCTCTCGCCCCAGCCGAGGTGGTCGAAGATGCGATAGCACGCCGCGAGATCCTGCCGAACCTTCCATTCGGCTTCGGTGCATTCGAACTTGGGCTTCATCTGGGTTGCCATGGGGACTCTCCTCCGGGTTTCTATTTGCAACCTCTATCGCACGCCCGCGCGTGGAGGGGCAAGCACTCTGGCGCAATTGGGCGCTTCCCATGCGCGCCCCACCCCGCTAGCGCTGCCAGCCGATGAGCGAGACGGCCAAACTGACGCGGGGCAGCATTGTCGGCCATCTCGTGGGGCAGACTGCGGCCATGATCATCGGCGTGGCCGCGATCATGTCGGTCGGCCTGATCGACGCCTATTTCATTGGCCAGCTGGGATCGCAGGAACTTGCGGCGGTCAGCTTCATATTCCCGATCACGATTGCGATCTCCAGC
Source organism: Qipengyuania gaetbuli (assembly GCF_020171365.1). Classification (NCBI taxonomy): domain Bacteria; kingdom Pseudomonadati; phylum Pseudomonadota; class Alphaproteobacteria; order Sphingomonadales; family Erythrobacteraceae; genus Qipengyuania; species Qipengyuania gaetbuli. Next base: position 755,176 of record NZ_JAIUZO010000002.1, read on the forward strand.
CTCGGGGTCGGCGTGATGGTCGGCATCAACTCGGTCATTGCCCGGGCACTTGGCGAAGGCGATGTCGAACGGGCGGAAAGACGCGCAAATTTCGGTGCGGTCTTCGCGCTCGGCACAGGGGTGGTGCTGGGACTGGTGCTCTATGCCCTGCTGGACCCGCTGTTCCGCCTGATGCAGGCGAGCGATGCGCTGCTGCCGCTGATCCGCGCCTATATGCAGCCCTATGCACTGGGTCTTCCGGTCCTGCTGCTGCAGATGGGCCTCAACGGCGTGCTGCGCGGCCAGGGCGAGGCGCGCAAGACCAGTTACGTGTCCATCACCTTTGCAGTGGCGAACTGGATCCTCGACCCGATCCTGATCACCGGCGCTTTCGGATTTGCCGGCTTCGGCATCGCGGGCGCGGCCTATGCCTCGATTATCGGCTTCGGAATCGCGATCCTGATGGCGCTCTACCTCATCAGCAAGGCGCAGCTGCCTATCCATCCCTCCTCGATCCGCACCTGCAACATCAAGGATTCGAGCCGCGCGATCCTGAGCGTGGCAGGGCCGGCGGCCTTCTCCAACGCCATCAACCCGATCGGCCTGTCCGTCCTCACCGCCCTGCTCGCCTCGCAAGGAGAGGCGGCTGTTGCAGGCTTCGGTGCAGCCGGTCGGTTGCAGAGCTTCGCCACCGTGCCGCTGCTTGCCCTGTCGGGTTCGATCGGCGCCATCGTCGGGCAGAACTGGGGCGCGCGCATGCCCGACAGGTCGCGCGCAGCGATGAAGTGGGCGGCAGGCTTCTGCCTCGTCTACGGCCTTGCGACTGCGATCCTGCTCTATGTGACGGGTGGTTGGTTCGCGCAGTTCTTTACCGAGGACCCCGCGGTCGTCGCCGAGTTCGAGAACTACCTGGCCATCTCGGTCTGGGGTTATGCCGGCTTCGGCCTGCTCATTACCGCGAACGGCGCATTAAACGCGGTCGACAGGGCAGGCCTTGCGCTGACGCAGAGCGCCGCGCGCGTGTTCCTCGTCATGCTGCCCTTCGGCTGGCTGCTGCGTCCGGCATGGGGCGCAGGTGCCATTTACGGTGCGGAACTGGTCGCAAACCTCCTGGGCGGCGGGCTTGCCGCCTTCATCGCCTGGCGGGTGCTGCGCTCAGGGCCTGACCGCAACGGCGGCGAGGCTTCCAGCCAAACCAAACGTTAACCATCTTCGTCCATAGCGATCCCCAGATACAGGGGATCCGCGAAAATCATGGACGAGTTGCTGGCCGATTTCATCGCCGAAACGCGCGAAATGCTGGAGCAGAGCGGCACCGAGCTGGTCGCCTGGGAAGCCGATCCGTCCGACAAGGCGCGCATCGATACGATTTTCCGGTTCGTTCACACGGTCAAGGGCAACTGCGGGTTCTTCGATTTCCCGCAGCTGGAACGGCTCAGCCACGCAGCCGAGGACGCGCTGGCCGAATGCCGCGCCGGTCGCCGCGAACCAGACAGCGCGCTGGTTTCCGCAGTGCTCGCCATCATCGACCGCATCGGCGCCATGACCGATGCCATCGAAGCGGGCGAGGAACTGGGCAGCAAGGATGACGACGCGCTGATCGCGGCTCTCGACGCGGGTGGTTCGACCGAAATCCAGAGTGACGTCACCGTCCAGCCCGAAACGGTGGACGACGCGGGCGAAGACGCGCCGACCAAGGGCCAGCGCCAGTCCGTGCAGCGGTCCATTCGCCTGCCCGTCGACCTGCTGGACGAGGTGATGAAGGGCGTCTCCGACATGGTGCTCGCCCGCAACGACCTTGCGCGCCGCCTGCGCGAAGCGGGCGAACAGCCGACCATCGACGGCCCGTTCGAGCGCCTGTCCGCCATTCTTGCCGATGTGCGCACCTCGATCACGCGAATGCGGATGCAGCGCCTCGAACACCTGTTCTCCTCGCTTCCGCGCCTCGTCCGCGACCTGTCGAACGAGCTTGGCAAGCAGGTCATGGTCGATTTCGAAGGCGGCGAGGTGGAACTCGACCGCGAAATGATCGAGATGGTCCGCGACCCGCTGACCCACATCATCCGCAACGCCATCGACCACGGGATCGAAAAGCCTGTCGACCGGCTCAAGAAGGGCAAGCGCGAGATCGGCCTGATGCGCTTCGCCGCGCGCCAGTCGGGCAACCAGATCAGCCTGCTCGTGACCGACGACGGCAATGGCATCGACGTCGACCGCCTGTCGGAAAAGGCTGTTGCAGCGGGCATCTACAGCCAGTCCGAAATCAAGCAGATGTCGCAGGCGCAGAAACTCCAGCTCATCTTCGAGCCGGGCCTTTCCACTGCAGCCGAGGTCAGCTCGATCTCCGGCCGGGGCGTCGGTATGGATGTCGTGCGCTCCAATCTCGAACGCGTCGGCGGCGCCATCGCCGTGTCGAGCAAGCCGGGCGAGGGAACCAGCTTTCATCTCCAGCTTCCGCTGACCCTGTCGATCATTGCCGCGCTCACGGTCAGCAGCGACGGCCAGCATTACGCCCTGCCGCGCAGCTATATCGAGGAAATCGTCTTCGGCAGCTCAAGCAGCGTCGAATTCGCCGAGGCTGGCGAGCGCCGTCTCGTGACCTTCCGCGGCCGCCGCGTACCCTGCATCTCGCTTGCCGATGTCCTCGGCACCGAAAGCAACGAGCGGTGTGACTGGGAAAGCAAGACGCTGGTGCTGATCCGCCTTGCCAGCGACGATGTCTTCGCGCTCGCAGTCGACCGGGTCCACGACCACGAGGACGTCGTGGTCAAGCCGATCGCCCCGGCGATCATGGCCACCAGGCTCTATGCCGGCACGACCCTGCTCGACGACGGCAGCCCGATGATGCTGATCGACCTGCCGAGCATCGCCCAGATGCGCGGCCTTGTCGGAGAGCTGCGCTCCAAGCCTGCAGTCATCGAAGAAGCGCAGGACAAGGAAGAAAAAGTCGCGACGCCGGTCATGCTTTTCGCCGGGCTCGACGGCCGCAAGCGCGCCGTACGGCTCGAACTGGTTCGCCGCATCGACACGGTCTACGCCGATGCTTTCGACATCGAAGGCGACCGTGCACAGGCCGTTATCGAAGGTCGCATCTTCCCGCTCGCCGGTATCGAGCACGGCGCCCTGCCCGCCGACCGGTGCCGCCTGCTGCGCCTCTCCGACGGCGAAAGCGAAGTGGTCTATGCCGTCTCCGAAGTGCTCGATGCTGCCGAGATGACCGAAGAAATCGTGCCGTCCGCAAAGGACCGGTCGATCGAAGGCGTCACGCTGATCGGCGGCAAGCCGGTCCCGCTGATCGACGGACACACGCTGTTCCAGCGCCACGGCGTCCCCCAGCGCAGCGACAGCCCGCTGGTCTGCCGCCTGCCGCAGGACAGCGAATGGGCGCGCACCATCCTCGAACCGCTGGTGGTGGCCGCCGGCTATCGCATTGCCGGCGGTGCAGACGAAGAAGCCGACCTCGCCATCGCGCTCGCCGGGGATGCCGCCGACGAGACGTCGGGTGCCCGCGAAACGGTGCGCCTGCGCCCCGATCCCGAAGATACCGGCGACGGCTCCATCTATCGCTACGACCGCGACGGCCTGATGGCCGTGCTCAAGCGGGTCCGCACCGGGAGGGCGGCATGAACGAACTGCTTCTGATGTGCACCATCGCCGGTCGCCGCGCAGCGATCCCTGCCTTGCGTGTCCAGTCGGTCCTCGAGATCGATACCATTACTCCGATCCCTGGCACCCCTGCTTATGTCTGCGGAATCACGCCGCTGCGCAGCCAGGCGCTAACCGTGATCGATTGTTCGCTGGCGCTGGGCTTCGACCAGCCCAGCAATTCTCCCGAAAGCCGCGCTGCAGTGATCGAGCATGACGGCCACACCTACGCCCTGCTGGTCGATGCGGCCGAAGACGTGGCGCAGGCGACCAGCGATCCCGTCGCCATTCCCGGCGGCCTGGGCGAAGGCTGGCAGCGCACCGCCATCGGCATGGTCGAGACCGAAAGCGGCCCGGTGGTGCTGGTCGATGTTGAAACGATCATTGCGGGTCCACCCGCGCTGGCAGCTTAAGCGATTGGTTACCGCCATTGGTTATGATGCGCACCGAAACTCAAGGAACTCCCTCATGAAGACCTGCCTCATCATCGACGATTCGCGCGTTATCCGTAAGGTGTCGCGCCACATTCTCGAATCGCTCGAATTCTCTGTCGACGAGGCGGAGAACGGCAAGGAAGGCCTGGACAAGTGCCAGGTCACCATGCCCGACGTGATCCTGCTCGACTGGAACATGCCGGTCATGACGGGCATCGAGTTCATCACCCAGCTGCGCAAGCATGAGGGCGGCGAAAAGCCCAAGGTCGTCTTCTGCACGACGGAAAACGATGTCGCGCACATTCGCGAGGCGATCAGTGCCGGGGCTGACGAATACGTCATGAAGCCGTTCGATCACGAAACCCTGCAGATCAAGCTCCAGCTTGTCGGCATGGCCTGATCCGGAGCAGCGATATGGTCGCCGCCCTGCGCCAGAATTCCGACATCAACGCCTCCGCTGACGAGGCCGACACCCGCGTGAAGGTCATGCTGGTCGACGATTCACTGACCGTGCGGACCGTGTTCTCGCGCATGCTCGCCAAGGAAGCCGACCTTAACGTCGTCGCCACCGCCAGCACTGCCGAGCGCGGGCTCGACGAGCTGCGGGCACAGGCAGTTGACGTGGTCCTGCTCGACCTCGAAATGCCCGGCATGGGCGGGCTCGAGGCGCTACCCAAGATCCTCGCTCTTTCGCCCTCGACCAAGGTGCTGGTCATTTCCTCGCTCACTGCGGAAGGGGCGGAGCATACTGTCGAGGCCCTGCGCATGGGCGCGGCCGACACCATGCTCAAGCCGCGTCCCGGCGGGTTCAACGACGACTATCGCGACCAGCTGCTCGGCAAGATCCGCGCGCTCAAGGGCATGGGCGTGGAAGAGGTACGCCGCGCCAGCGTGCGCCCCGCCTCGCGCCGTGCCGGCAAGCGCCCGCAGGTCGTCGCCATCGGCGCATCGACCGGCGGCATCCACGCGCTCAACCTTTTCCTGCGAAAGCTGCCGAAGGATTTCGAGCTCCCGATTCTCATCACGCAGCATCTTCCGGCGAGCTTCATCCCGGTCTTCGCACGCCAGATGGAAGTCGCCTCGGGCCGCCAGGCGATCCTTGCCGACGAAGGCGTCGAGATCCGCCGCGGCAACCTCGTGATCGCGCCGGGCCATGGCCACATGGTCGTGCACCGCAAGGGCACGCGCTATGTCACCGGCCTCGCCTACCATCCAGTCAAGAGCGGCTGCATGCCCTCGGTCGACCCCATGTTCGAAACGCTGGCAGAAGCCTATGACGGCGAGGTCGCAGGCGTCCTGCTGTCGGGCATGGGCCGCGACGGCACCGACGGGGCCGTGTCCATCGTCAACGCGGGCGGCTCGATCTACGCGCAGGACGCGCACAGCTGCGCTGTCTGGGGCATGCCGCGCGCGGTTACGGAAATGGGACTGACCACTGCCGCCCTTCCTCCCGAAGAGCTGGCCGAAACGGTGCTCGCCAGCGCCGGAGCCCAGGCATGGCGATAGAGGATGCCTCCAACCGCATAATCGCCGACCTGCTGGCCTCGCGCACCGGGCAGCAACTCACCGAAAGCCGCAGGTGGCGCATTTCCACCGCGCTGTCGGGCCTGTTTCGCGAACTCGGTATCCAGAATGTCGACCAACTCGCCTGTATGCTCGAGCGACCCGGCGAATACCGGCTGGCGACCCGCGTGGTCGAGGCGTTGCTTAACAACGAGACCTATTTCTTCCGCGACCATGCCTATTTCGGCACGCTCGCCAACACGGTCCTGCCCGACCTTGCCCGCAAACGGGCCGACAGCAAGAGGCTGACAATCTGGTCGGCAGGCTGTTCGACCGGGCAGGAAGTACTGTCGCTCGCGATGACCTTTGCCGAACAGCCGGGCCGCTGGCAGGACTGGACGATCGACATCATCGGCACCGATATCTCCGGCAAGGCCATCGAACAGGCTCGCAGCGGCACCTACTCGCAATTCGAGATCCAGCGGGGCATTTCGGTCGCGCAGATGCTCAATTTCTTCAGCGAGACCAAGGGCGGCTGGCAGGCCAGCGACCGCATTCGCGGGATGGTCCGCTTCGAACAGCAGAACGTGCTCGATTTCCCGCCCCTGCCGGGCCGCTTCGACCTGGTGTTGTGTCGCAACGTGCTGCTCTATTTTGCACCCGAGACGCGCCGTTCGGCCTTCGACCGCCTGGCCAGCGCGGTTGCACCGGACGGGTTCCTGATGCTGGGCGCCGGCGAAACGGTGGTCGGCCAGACGGAGCGGTTCGAACCGTCTTCGCATGGCTCAGCGCTCTACTCGCTGCGTCAGCAGGCGGGCAGCGCACCACTCGGCCTGTCGATCAAGCCGCGCCAGGCGGTGGTCAACGGCTAGGCCCTTGGCCCAAGCTGGCAGCCAGCCACCCTTTCGAGGGTAAACGGCAGTTTTACCGTTCCTTAGCTAATCCCCCCTAATGACGGGGAATTACCAGTTTCGCGTTACCATCGGGGGATTTTTACGCGTGAGCCTTAACTGTGACAGCACCGGTCACGACACGCGCGTTCTCCTGTTCGCACCCCTCGCCGTGCTCGCAATGATCGTGTCTGCAACCGCGATTACGGCGCTGATCGCGCTCAGCCTCAACGTATCGCTCCTGCCGGTCATCATCGTAGCCGGCGCTGCCGCCTTCGGCCTTGCCACCGCCCTGTTCGGACGGCTCGGCATCAAGCACCTGCGCCGGCTCGAACAGCTCAGCAATTCCGACAGCCTGACGCAGCTGCCCAACCGCCGCGCGCTGCATATAGGCATCCAGCAGGAAATTCGCGCTCAGCAGGAAGTGGCGCTGGCGCTGGTCGATCTCGACGGATTCAAGCTCCTCAACGACCACTACGGCCATTTCGTGGGCGATGCGGCGATCAAGGAAGTCGCCCGAATTTTCGAGCAGGTCTGCGAAGGCAATGCGCAGGTCCACCGCCTCGGCGGCGACGAATATGCCATTCTCATGTCGGGCAGCCTGTCGGGTACACTTCTCGAAGGTATCTGCCGCCGCGTCATCGAACGCCTCGCCAAGCCGGTCGCGGTGGACGACCGACGCCTGACGCTGGGCGCAAGTATCGGCCTGGCGCGTCGCCTTCCCCACGACAGCGTTTCGTCGAGCGAGCTCCTGCGCCGCGCCGACGTCGCGATGTATGCCTCCAAGCGTGGCGGCAAGATGCGCTGCACCTGGTTTTCCGAAGCCTTCGACCAGAGCCGTGAACAGCTCAAGGAACTGGACGACGAGCTGCGCATGGCGCTCGCCAACGAGGAATTCCGACTCAACTACCAGCCGCTGGTCGACAGCCGTACCCGCAAGGTCGTGGCGGTCGAGTGCCTGCTGCGCTGGGAGCGTCCCGACGGCAAGCGCATCGGTCCGAACATCTTCATCCCCGTCGCCGAGGAATCGGGCCTGATCAATCCGATCGGCCTGTGGGTGCTCCGCCAGGCCTGCAAGGACGCGCTGGCGTGGGACGATATCACTCTGTCGGTAAACATTTCGGCCGCGCAGCTGCGCAACCCCGAATTCCCGATCCAGCTAGGCCATATCCTCGAGGAAACCGGTTTCGATGCCGAACGCCTCGAGCTCGAAATCACCGAGACCTGCCTGGTGCTCGACCCGATCGTGGCCGAACGCAGCCTTGCGGTCATCCGGGGTTTCGGCGTCCGTGTGGCGCTCGACGATTTCGGCACCGGCTATGCCTCCATCGGCTTCCTGCGCCAGTTCCGTTTCGAGAAGCTGAAGCTCGACCGCAGCCTCGTCGTGCAGGCGGGCGAAGACGATGCCAGCCGCGCGATGATGCTCTCCAGCATTACCGTGGCCCGCGCCATGCAGATGGGCGTGACGGCAGAAGGCGTTGAGACCGAAGAACAGGCCGCCATGGTGCGCGCCGCAGGTTGCGACCAGATCCAGGGCTGGCTCTACTTCAAGGCCCTGCCGGCCGATGAAATTGCCCAGCACCTCGGTCATCCGGTCGGTGCAGCGCTACCGGGCGATGTCGAAACCTCAGCCAAGGTCGCCTGAGCGTAGCACACAAGTTTACCTCGCCTATGCGGCGAAAGGCCATGTGCAAATCCCTGCCAAACCAGTGATTTCAGCCCGGGCGTTTACCATATCGAAACGCTGTTCGGTTACCTCGATGGCATCCTCAGAGGGGTGAACATGAACGCAATCAGCAAATTCGACGCCGAGCTGTCCGAAGAAATCGCCAACGTTTCGCTTTCCGCCGATGCCGAAGACGGCAATTTCAAGCGCTATTGGCTCGCTGACTGGTTCAATGGGCAGACCCTTGCCAACAAGATGAAGCTGGCCGTGCTGGCACCGATGATCGGTACCGGCCTCGTGTCGCTGTTCGCCTATATCGGCTTTGCTGCCGAAGGCGCGCAGCCCGCCATGCAGGCGCTGGTCCTGCTGACCGCCGCACTCTGCCTGGTACTCGGCTATCTTGCGACCCGCCGGATGATCCTCGACACCATCAAGCCGCTCAAGGCTGTGGCCGACGGCATGAAGGAACTGGCCGCCGGAGGCCGCGACGTCGAAGTCAGCGGCGTGGGCCGCAATGACGAGATCGGCGATCTTGCCCGGGCTCTCGAAGTTTTCCTGAAGTCAGGCCACAAGCTCGACGAACTCTTCGCCGGCCGCAAGGAAAGTTCCGAACGCCGCAAGCGCGAAATCGACCTCCTCGCCCGCTCGTTCGAGCACGAAATCGGCGAAGTGGTGTCGGCCGTCGCCTCGGCTTCCACGCAACTCAACGAAACTGCCGCCGCAATGGCCAAGGCCGCCGAGCATGCCTCGGGCCAGGCCGCGCAGGTCAGCGGATCGATGGAACAGGCATCGACCGGTGTTACCGCCGCAGCTGCCGCTTCGGACGAATTCGCCATGTCGATCGGCGAGATCAGCCGCCAAGCCTCGCACTCGGCCGAACTGGCGCGCAAGGCCGCAGACGATGCGGAAGATGCCGACCAGACCATCTCCACCCTCGCTTCCTCGGCGGACCAGGTCGGCCAGATCGTCGAACTGATCCAGTCGATCGCACAGCGCACCAATCTGCTCGCCCTCAACGCCTCGATCGAGGCGGCGCGCGGGGGCGAAGCGGGCCGCGGCTTTGCCGTGGTCGCCAGCGAAGTGAAGGAACTCGCCACGCAGACGAGCCGTGCGACCGAAGAGGTCGCCGAGCAGATCCGAGCCATGCAGAATTCCACCGGCGCCAGCGTCAGCGCGCTGCGGTCCATCGGCGAACAGATCAAGCAGCTCGAAACCACTGCCATCTCGATTGCCAGCGCAGTCGACCAGCAGTCGGTCGCAGGGCAGGACCTTGCCCGCAGCATCGACCTTGCCGCGCGCGGTACGGACGAGGTTGCCGGCCATATCGAGATCATGCGCGAAACCAGCCTCGCGGCCGGTGCATCGGCCAGCCAGGTGCTGTCGTCGGCTACCGATCTGCAGGGCCAAGCTTCGAACCTGCGCAGCCGCGTCGACACCTTCCTTGCGAAGGTGCGCGCAGGATAAGGCTGGCGGGGACCGGCGTTCACCGGCCCCGCGTCACTCCCACCAGTAGGGCATGCGGCGGGCGTTGCCCGTCGTGACCTCGTTCATGGTGCGCGCGTCGTACAGGCGCCCGCCGAGCATGACCTGCGCGATGTCGTCCGAATTGCGGATGTCCTGCGCAGGATCGGCGGTCAGGATGACGAGATCGGCGAGCTTACCGACTTCGAGGCTGCCGATGTCCTTGTCCATGCCCAGCGAACGGGCCGGTTCGATCGTGCCGGCGCGCAGCGCTTCCACCGCGCTCATGCCGCCGCGAGCGAAGCTCCACAGCTCCCAATGCGCGCCGATACCGGCCTGCTGGCCATGCGCCCCGATGCTGACCTTCACCCCGCGCTCGGCAAGCTTCTTGGCTTCGCGCGCGCTATTGTCGTCGACGAAAGCCCATTCCGGCGCCTTAGTGCGGCGGGCCGTTGCGGCCAGCAGCATCTTGGGCGGGGTATGGACCAGCAGCGGGTTGTCGAACACGTCGGTCGCCTGCCGCCAATAGGGGTCACCGGCAAGACCGCCATAGGTCACGACCAGCGTCGGCGTGTAATTGGTGTCCGACTGGCCGAACATCTGCAGCACGTCTTCATACATCACGTCGAGCGGGATGTTGTGCTCCAGCGTGGAGTTGCCGTCGGCGATGAGGTTCATGTCCATGCCGAACAGCGAGCCGCCTTCGGCCACCACCAGCATGTTTTCCGCCCGTGCGGCGGCGACCACCTGCTGGCGCTGTTCGCGGCGGGGCTGGTTGTAGTTCTTCACCGAGATACCGCCCTGCGCCTTGATGCGGCGGACATGGGCCAGCGCATCCTCGTAGCTGTCGACGCGCGCATACACGCCCGGCGATTTCGCGCCGTAGATGATCTCGCCGGTCGAATAGATCCGCGGGCCGAGCAAATTGCCGGCGCGCTGGCGCTCCGATGCCGAGAAGATCATGCTCGCCGAGGACGAGGGATCGTGGATCGTCGTGGTGCCCAGTGCCAGGTTCTGGATCAGCGACCAGTTCTGCTGCGGGACGAGATCGCCCGATCCTTGCGCGCCGTGCGCATGCGCATCGACGAGGCCCGGGATGATCGTGCGGTCGGCCGCATCGACGACCTTCGCGCCGGCGGGAACGGTCACGTCCGATGCCGAGCCGATGGCGGCAATGCGATCGCCGTCGATCAGGATCGTGCCGTTCTCGATCGTACCCGCGCTGTCGCCCGCCATGGTGTGGATGCGAGCACCGGTAATGGCGACCATCCCGCTCGGCTTGTCGGCGCGCACGGTGCGAGCCAGCGAGGTGCCGCTGTCCGGCGGGGTGAAACTGGGTGCATCCTTGCCCTGCGGCGCGCTCGGCGTCAGCGCCGAGGTGCTTGCCCGGTAAAGCACGGGTCCCATCGACCAGTGCAGCGTGGAGCCGTTCTGGGTCCAGCCGATATAGTCCGCCCCGCCCTTGCTGACCTTGGTCACGGGAAGCGAGCTGGACTTCTCGCCCACGGTCACTGCTTGCCCGCCGGGCAGCAAAGGCATGGCGAAGACCTCGTAATTCTGGCGGAAGGCGACGTAATCGCCGCGCGGGCTGACGCGGAAATCATTGGCCAGTTCGCCCTCGGCGTGGACGCGGCGCGCCTCGCCGTCGAGATCGCTGGAAATGAGTTGCAGCTTGCCGCTCGAGCGCGCGAGCATGAACAGCCGGTCGCCATATGCGCCGAACTGCGGGTCCGATCCGTCACGGGTGACGAGGCGGGCCAGACCGCCCGACGCGGAGACAGCGTAAACGCCCTCGTTCTCCGAGAAATCAGGCGTGGTGAGGTAACCGCCACCCCGCTTCTCGAACACGATGGTGCTGCCGTCGGGCGAGAACTGCGGCACCGCATAGTGTCCCGGCTCGCGGGTCACAGCGCGTTCGTCGCGACCGCGGCTGTCGATGGTGACGATCCGCCCGAGCCCGGCATCTGTCCAGCGCACGAAGGCAAGGCGCGAACCGTCGCGCGACCAGGTCGGCCACAGCTCGAGGCTGGCATCGTCGCCGCTGGTCAGGCGACGCGGCGCGGCATCGCCGCCGACCGGCTTGGTGTAGAGCTTGCCAAGGCTTTCGAAGACCACGGTGCGGCCATCGGGCGACACGGTGGCGAAACGCGGGATTTTTGCCGTGAAGCTGTCCGGCGCGACATCGATAACCGGATGCGGCGCCGAGGCCACGGCCCGCGTATCGTCGATGCGGAAGGGGATTTCGCTGGCACCCGACCCGTCGGCAGCGATGCGCATGATCTTGCCGCCGGCCCAGGCGACGATGCTGGCACCGTCCGGCGTCCAGTCCATCATCGGGTAGACGCCGTAGACTGCCCAGGTCTCCTGCATGTCGAGATCGAGCTGGCCGTAGACCATGCGCTCGCGCCCACTGGCGATGTCCTTGACCCACAGCTGGGACTGGTCCTTGTCGCGCCGCACGAAGGCGATGCTCTTGCCATCGGGCGAAGGCGTGGGGCGCACCGCGCCGCCAAAGCCGCCGATGGCAGTGGTCACTTCGCCGGTGTCGATGTCATAGCGTTCGACGCGGAAGATTCCGGCGTTGGAATCCTGCGCATATTCGAAGATCGGGCCGGAGGTGACGTTACGCGTGTAGTAAATCGCGTTGCCGTCGGGAGCGTAGACCGGCTCGCCCAGTTCCTTCTGCAGGGCTTCGCTGGCGCGCTTGACCAGCTGGACACCCCCGCCGCCCGATGCGTGGTAGAGCCACACTTCGCCCGTTCCCAGGCTGCGCTGCGTGGTAAAATGCTTCTTCGCCACGATGTAGCGGCCATCTGGGGACCAGCTGGGGTGGTTGATCAGGCGGAAGTCTTCCTTGGTGACCTGCTGCTTGTTCGAACCGTCACGGTTCATGACCCAGATATTGTCGCCGCCCCCGCGATCCGAGGTGAAGGCGATCTTGCTGCCATCAGGCGAGAATTGCGGGTGCACTTCCCATGCGAGCCCCTCGGCAATGCGCGTCGGCGTGCCGCCGGTGATCGGCATGGTGTAGATATCGCCGAGCAGGGCGAAAGCGATGGTGCGCCCGTCGGGCGATACGTCGACATCGATCCACGTCCCTTCATCGGTGCGGATCGGCACTTCCTTGAGCTGGGCGCCGCGCGGTGCGGTCACGTCCCATTTCTCATCGCTCTTTTCCTCGCCGGCGATCGGTACGGTTGCCGGGGCGGCCTGCACCTGCTGGCCGGTGCCTTCACGCGGCAGGTCGGCCTGCGAGGCGTCGACTTCCTGCTCCTCGACCGGGTTGGGGCTGGGCGCGGGCTCTTCCTGCTGCGCGTGTGCGGCGGACGCGCACAGGACCAGCGCGAGGGCGGAAGCAATGCTCGACTTCATGTATCTCTCCCTGACAGTCGGGAGCGGCTTAGACGTGCCTCAAGCGCGAATGCAAACGCCTGTTCGACGAACGACGGTAATCAAGCGACGCTGGCGCGTTCCACCAGGCGCACGGGGACCCGGCGTTCCGCCTGCTCCTCGCCCCCGGCAAGCGCGGTTTCGACCAGCATGCGGCCTGCTTCGGCAAAGTCCGGCTCCACTGTCGTGAGCGGCGGATTGCTGAATTCGCCCGAGCCGAGGCCGTCGAAACCGACCACCCCGACGGCAGCAGGCACGCTCACGTCGCGCAGCGCCAGTTCTTCCAGTGCACCCAGCGCCATGGCGTCGCAGGCGAAGAACAGCCCGTCGAAGCTGGTCCCGCTCTCGGTCAGGCGGATTATCGCATTGCGGCCTTGCGAAACGCGGTCCGAACCGATCGACACGAATGCCGGCCGCGCTTCCAGCCCTGCGCTTTCCATCGCCGCCTGGTAGCCTTCGAACCGTTCGCGGAATTGCTTCTGCGAGGAATTGGGATCGCCCACAAAGACGATGTCCTTCGCCCCGCCCTTCACCAGCCGTTCGACTGCTAGCCGGCCGCCTTCGCGGTTGTCGGAGCGCACCCACACGGCATCGTCGAAGGGCGAGCCCCAGAAGGCGATGGCCTTATTGTCATCCGCAACCGAGCGGAAATAATCCCATGCAGCAGAATTGGTCGCCGTGCCGATGACGACGACCGCGTCGGCCTGCCGCCGCGCGACATAATGGCCGAACAGCTCGTCTTCCTTCGCCTGGAAAGAGACAAGCGCCTCGTAGCCCCGTTCCGCGGCCGCGGCGCAGGTGCTGCCCAGCAGGCTGTAGTAGAACGGGTTGATCGCGGCAGGCCCCTGCCCGTCGCGGCCGATCACCACGATGGCGATGCTGCCCGTCTCGCCCTTGCGCAGGCCGGCGGCGCGCATGTTGACGTGATAGCCGAGTTCCGCTGCGGCCTGTTCGACCCGACGCCTGGTAGCCTCGGTGATGGTTTCGGACCCGGACAGCGCCCGGCTCACGGTGGACTGGCTTACCCCTGCCCGTTCGGCCACGTCGATCGACGTTACCCTGTGCGGCCTGTTTGTCGTCATGGCTCTGCGCGCGCTCCCTCGGCACTTGCCCCTATAGCTAGCCGATATGCCCGTCCAGTAAAGACGCGGGGGGTGCTTGCGCTGCCCGCCAAGGCATGAGAGGATTTTAATCGCGCTTAAACAGGGGGCTACCATCGAGACACGCCGGGAAGATCGCCATCTCGTTCATGTCGCGGGCGCCTATCGCGCCCGGCAAAGCGGTTCGCGCCAAATCTGGATCAAGGACGTGTCGGAATATGGCTGCCGCTTCTTCGACAAGTTTTCCGTCCTGCGGGTCGGCACCGAAGTTCTCCTGAAACTCGGAAATATCGGCCCCCTAGAGGCGCGCATTCGCTGGCGCGAGGGCAGCATCGTCGGCGCGGAATTCGACCAGCCGCTGCATCCCAGCGTGCTGGGACATATCACCAAGTTCATGTCGCAAGACGCTGGCTGAGGCTGCTCCGGTCGGCCATGCCCGACCATGCGCCGACGCAGGAGACAGGACGCTGACCTCGCAAGCCCGCATACGCAAGGGGATTGCCGCCCATGCCGGTCTAGAGAAAGGTTATTACCAGCGTCCAATCGCAGCCGAAATGCCTGAACGAGCGCGCACTCAGCGCCGCACAGCGCAGGTAGACGTCGAGCGGCGATTCGCCCGGCGGCAGCTTCGCCGTGCGTTCGCCTTCCTCCGGCACGATCAGCAATCCATGAAAATGCGGTGCCAAGCGCGGCTGCTCCCCTTGCGTAAAACCGCCCTAATACGCCTGCACGATGAAATCGAGTTTCACATCGCAACCGAGGCTGGCGCACTGCTGAATGTTGGGTTACGCTGCCCGGATGGGAGAGAGACCAATGAGCGATCGCGCGACCGATTTTGACGTCCTGATTGTTGGCGCAGGCATTTCCGGCATCGGGATGGCCGCGCATATGAAGGAGAAGTCGCCCAACCGCAGCTTCGCCATCGTCGAACGCCGCGAGAACCTGGGCGGGACCTGGGACCTGTTCCGCTATCCCGGCATCCGTTCCGACAGCGACATGCACACGCTGGGCTTCGATTTCGAACCCTGGAAGCACGAGAAATCGATCGCCGATGGTCCGGCCATCCTCGAATATCTCGACCGCATCGTCGATGAACGCGATATCCGCCGCCACATCCGCTTCAACCACAAGGTCGTCTCGGCCGACTGGCGCGGCGCGGACGCTCGCTGGC
This sequence comes from Qipengyuania gaetbuli, assembly GCF_020171365.1. Classification (NCBI taxonomy): domain Bacteria; kingdom Pseudomonadati; phylum Pseudomonadota; class Alphaproteobacteria; order Sphingomonadales; family Erythrobacteraceae; genus Qipengyuania; species Qipengyuania gaetbuli. The sequence continues at coordinate 770,415 of NZ_JAIUZO010000002.1, forward strand.
ACGTCACCGTCGAAGGCGAGAACGGCGAGCGCAAGCACCTCACCGCCAACTGGCTCTATCTCGGGTCGGGTTACTACGACTACGACGAACCCTATGATCCGGGCTTCGATTTCGGCGAGTTCGAGGGGCAGGTCATCCATCCCCAGTTTTGGCCCAAGGACCTCGACTATACCGGCAAGAATGTCGTCGTGATCGGATCGGGCGCGACTGCGGTTACCATCGTCCCGTCGATGGCGGACAAGGCGGCCAAGGTCACCATGCTCCAGCGCACGCCGACATGGATGTTCTCGCGCCCGGCCAAGGATGCGCTGGCAAACTTCCTGCGCAAGGTCCTGCCGGAAAAGACCGCCTACAAGATCACTCGCTGGAAGAACATCAAGCTGCAGGATTTCGGCTTCAAGCGCGCACGCACCAAGCCCGAGAAAATGGGCGAGGGGCTGCACAAGCGGATCCGCAAGTCGATGGGCGCGGATTACGATCTGAAGCACTTCACTCCGCCGTACAAGCCGTGGGAACAGCGCCTGTGCCTCGTGCCGGACGATGATCTGTTCGAAGCGCTCAAGAGCGGCAAGGCCGATGTCGTCACGGGCCACATCAAGGCCTTCGAAAAGGGCGGCGTACGCCTGACCGACGACGGCTTCCTGCCAGCCGACATCATCGTCACGGCGACCGGCCTCAAGCTGGCGGTCGCCGGCAAGATCAAGGTGTCTGTCGAGGGGGAGCAGGTCGATTTCGCCCAGCGCTTTTACTACAAGGGCTGCATGTTCTCGAACATCCCGAACCTTGCGGTGGTGTTCGGCTATCTCAATGCCAGCTGGACGCTGCGGGCGGACGTCAATTCCGATTACGTGTGCCGCGTGCTCAACCTCATGGAAGGCATGGGCGTCGACATCGCCGTGCCGAACCTGCCGGAAAACCACGGGTTGGAAGAGGACGACATCTTCGATTTCTCGTCCGGCTACATCCAGCGCGGCAAGTCGATCATGCCGAAGAATGCCGTCGCCTTCCCCTGGCGTCTCAACCAGGAATACATCTCCGATCGCAAGCTCATGCGCGAACAACCGGTCGATGACGGCATCCTCACCTTCTACCGCAAGGGCGCCAATGCCCGGCGCACGGACGAGGCACTCGAAGCTGCGGAGTAGCATTTCGCGCGCGGCGCCCCTAACTGTGGCCGCATGAACAAGCGCATCTATACCGCCGGTCTCGTCGTCATCGGCGACGAGATCCTGTCCGGACGCACGCACGACAAGAACATCGCGCAGGTCGCCAGCTGGCTGCAGGTCCAGAACATCCGGCTTGCCGAAGTGCGGGTGGTGCCCGACGTGATCGAGAAGATTGTGGAAGCGGTGAACGCGCTGCGCGCAGACAATGACTATCTCTTCACCACCGGCGGCATCGGCCCGACACATGACGACATCACGGTCGATGCCGTGGCGAAGGCGCTGGGCGTGGAGGTGGTCATCCACCCCGAAGCCCGCGCGATCCTGGAACGCTATTATGCCGACAAGGGCGGCCTCAACGAAGGCCGCCTGCGCATGGCCCGCGTGCCGGAAGGCGGGGAATTGATCCCCAACCGCATGTCGGGCGCACCCGGCATCCGCATCGGCAATCTCCACCTCATGGCCGGCGTACCGCACATCACGGCCGGAATGCTCGATGCGCTGACCGGCACGCTCGAGGGAGGCGACCCGTTGCTGAGCGAAACAGTCGGCGGGTTCATTCCCGAAAGCGAGGTCGCAGTGATGCTTCGCGATGTCGAGAAGGCGCACGAGAACTGCCAGATCGGCAGCTACCCCTTCTTCCGCGAAGGCAAGGTCGGGTCGAACTTTGTGGTCCGCTCGACCGACCGCGCCGCGCTCGATGCTTGTATGGCCGCGCTGTGCGACGGGCTGGAGCGACAGGGCTTTGCCTTTACCCACGGGGGAATCTGATCGCGCCTTGCCTCGCCTAGCGCTTGCGCTAGCCTTCGGGCGGAAGGGGTGTCGCGATGGAATGGTTTCTGGCTCTCGTCCTGTTCGCTCTGGCGTTACACCAGCGCGAGAAACTGCGCACCTTGCAGTACCGGGTCGAAAGCCTGGAAGGTGCGATCGACCACGTCCTTGCCTTGCTGCGGGAAGGCAAGGGCACCGATGCGACAGAGGCCGTAGTCCCTCCGGAACCGGCGAAAGCGAAAACCGCATCGGTCCCGGTGGTGGTCAAGCGATCCAGCGAACCGGCCGCGGAGCCGATTGCCGACCTTCCGCCACAGCCCCTCGCGCCGGAGCCGGAGCCGGAGCAACAGCCTGAAGAACAAGCGCGCCGGTTCGCCTTCGACTTCGAGGAACTCTTCGGTCGCCGACTCCCGATCTGGGCGGGCGGCGTCACGCTTGCCGTGGCGGGTGTATTGCTGGTCCGGTACTCTATCGAAGCGGGCCTGCTTACGCCCAGCGTGCGGGTGGTACTCTCCTTCCTCTTCGGGCTCGGCCTGCTCGGCGGCGCGGAAGCCGCCTATCGCAATGCCGACCGCGTCGGGGACGAACGCGTGTGCCAGGCACTCGCCGGGGCCGGCCTCGCCACGCTCTATGCAGGCTTCTACCTTGCGGGCAGCCAGTACGACCTGATCGGCCAGACCGTCGCTTTCCTCGGCCTTGCGGTCGTGACCGCGGCGGCGATCGGCCTGTCCTACCGCTTCGGCCTGCCAAGCGCCGTACTGGGCCTGGTCGGCGGTTTCGCAGCGCCTGCCCTGGTCGGCGGGGAAGAAGCGAACCTGCCGCTGCTCGCGCTTTACCTTGCGCTCGTCACGGGCGGGCTGACCCAGACCGGCAATCGCCAGCAGCGCCCGTGGCTCGGCCTCGGCGCGCTTATCGGCGGCCTCGGCTGGGGCGGGCTGCTGCTGACCACGGGGGCGATGTCGGGTGTCGATGTCCTCGCGCTGGGGCTCTACTTCGTTCTCCTCGGCGCAGTCCTCCCCGCGCTTCTCGCGACCGAGAAGCTCGAGCGGCCGCTCCGCCTCGCATCGGCCGCGATTGCCAGCCTGCAACTCGCCGTGCTGGTCGACGAGGGCGGCTATTCGGCGCTTGCCTGGGGCCTCTACCTGCTGCTCGGCGGTGCGCTGGCATGGTTCGGATGGCGCAAGCACGAGGTCCGCCCTGCCAGTGCCATGGCAGCGACCATCGGGGTCCTGCTGCTCGGTCTCTGGCCTGCCCCGCCCGAAGCGGGGTTCGCGACAGTCGCCGCCGCGCTGGCCGCGATCTTCGCCGGTGTGCCCCTGTTCCACCTTCACACGAGAGCCGACCAACTGGTCGATCGGCTGAGTGCAGCACTCGTCCCGCTCGCGCTCGGCATCACCATGCTGTTGACCTTCGGGACGCTCGACCACGACAGCCTCCGTATCGTGGAAGCGCTGGCCTGCCTTGCGCTTGCCGCCCTGCCGGGAGCGGCCGCCTGGCTGCTCTGGAACCGCGAGGACGCGGTGAGCCTTGCGGCCAACCTTGCCTCCGCTGCCGTCCTCGCCGTGCTTGCCGGACTGTGCGTGTTGCCGGCCATGGCGACACCCTTCCTCTTGGGCGCTATCGCTGCCGGCCTCTGCCTGCTGCTCCGGCCCCGGTTGCAGGAAACCCTGCCGCTCGCCGCCGTCGCATGGGCGGCCGCGCTTGCCGCGCTGACGAGCGTTCCTGCCAGCGACGCCCTGATGCGAGAGATGGATGCGCTGGTGACCGGGACCGGCCACACCAACATTGCCGGCATGCTCCGCTGGCTGGCTGGTGCTGCGCCCTTCGCCCTCCTCGCCCATTTGGAGCGTGACGGCCTTCGCCGCGGTATTGCCGAGGCCGTCGCCGCCCTCGCTGCCTTTGCCGCGCTGGCGCAGGTGCTGCCGCCGATCGCCCTCGTGTGGACCGCAACCGCAGGCGTGCTGGCCTTGCGCTGGCGCATGCCGGGGCGCGACATGGCCATGCTAGCGCTGGCCGCCGCCATCGGCCTGTGGGCGTTCCTGCCGCTGGTCGACTGGACAGGAGCGGGGGCCGTATCGCTTGCAGGGGATCCCTTCCTCCTTGCCTCGCTGCCATCGCTTCGCAGCACGCTGGGACACATCCTCCCGTTCGCCGTTGCCCTTGCCGCAGTGCGAGTTTCGGAGCGGGGTTTCCTGAAGTCGCCCGTGGCGCTGGGCTGGGCCGCACTGCCGGTAGGGTTCGTCGTGCTCCACGTCCTGTTCAAGCAGGTCTTCGCGATCGAGACGATGACCGGTTTCCGCGCGGCAGGCCTGGCAGAGCGGACCGTCTTCGAAGCCCTCCTGCTTTCGCTCGGCTGGGGCGCGGCGAAGGGTATCGGTCGAATCCCCGCCGACAAGCGTGTCGCGACGGGCCTCGCGGTCCTAGCCTTGGCGCATTTCGCGGTCTTCACGCTGTTCTGGCACAACCCGCTCTTCGCGCTGCAGGCCGTCGGCCCGGTCCCTCTTGCGAACCTCGCGCTGGCCGCTTTCGCCGTCGCAATCGCCGGCCTGCTGTCTCTCCGCCTGTGGCATCCGCGCTGGCGGGTATGGATCGACGCGCTGGTCATGGCGACCGCGACGCTGGGGGCGATCACCCTGCTGCGGCAGGCGTTTGCCGGGAGCTATTTGCCCCAGCTGCCCATGTCGCAGGCCGAGGACCTGCTGCGTTCGCTGGTCGGCATCGTGCTGGCCGTCGCATTCCTGCTCATCGGCAGCCGCCGGGCAGAGCGCAGCTGGCGGGTCGGATCGCTGGTCCTGATGACCGGCACCGCGATCAAGGTGTTCGTCTTCGATACCGCCGGCCTCGAAGGCCTGGTGCGCATCGCCAGCTTCGTGGCGCTGGGAGCTAGCCTGATCGGCATCGGCTGGTTCTATTCGCGCCAATTGCGCAGCGAGCCGTCACAACAATGAGAAAGGGCCGGAGGTTTCCCCCCGGCCCGTTTCTTGTTTGCGCTATCGCTTCGCTGCATGAGCGCAGGGATAGTCATATCCCACCGAAGTAGGAAAGCGGCTTATCGCCTGAGCGCTATTACGCGCCTTCGACTTCGCCGAGGTCGACCTTGAGGCCCGGGCCCATCGACGAGGTCAGCGTGACCTTGCGGACGTACTTGCCCTTGGCGCCCGAGGGCTTCGACTTGACGATCGCGTCGGTCAGGGCCTTGAAGTTCGCCTTCAGGTCCTCGTCCTTGAACGACAGCTTGCCGATGCCGCTGTGGATGATGCCCTGCTTTTCGACGCGGAATTCGACCTGGCCGCTCTTGGCGTCCTTCACGGCCTGTTCCACGTTCGGGGTCACGGTGCCCAGCTTCGGGTTCGGCATCAGGCCCTTGGGACCCAGCACCTTACCGAGACGGCCGACGACGCCCATCATGTCCGGCGTGGCGATCACGCGGTCATAGTCGAGGTTGCCGTTCTGCATGTCTTCCATGAGGTCTTCGGCACCGACCTTGTCGGCACCGGCGGCCAGCGCCTTGTCGGCGTTGTCACCGCGGGCGAAGACAGCGACCTTGACGTCCTTGCCCGTGCCCGAGGGCAGCGAGACCATGCCGCGGACCATCTGGTCGGCGTGGCGCGGATCGACGCCGAGGTTCATGGCGACTTCGACTGTTTCGTCGAACTTGGCCTTGTGCTCGCGCAGCGTGGCGATGGCTTCGTCCACGGTGTAGAGCTTCTCAGCGTCCAGCTTCGCGCGGACCTGCTGGTTCTTCGTCTGCTTTGCCATGTCCTTAGCCCTCCACCACTTCGAGGCCCATCGAACGCGCGGAGCCTTCGATGATCTTCATGGCCTGGTCGATATCGTTCGCGTTGAGGTCGGCCATCTTGGCTTCAGCGATTTCCTTGACGGCGCTGCGCTTGATGGTCCCGGCCGAAACCTTGCCCGGCTCCTTCGAGCCCGACTTCAGCTTGGCAGCCTTCTTCAGGTAGAACGATGCCGGCGGCGTCTTGGTGACGAAGCTGAACGAACGGTCGGCATAGACGGTGATGACCGTCGGGATCGGAGCGTTCTTTTCGAGGTCCTGCGTGGCAGCATTGAACGCCTTGCAGAATTCCATGATGTTCACGCCGCGCTGACCCAGTGCCGGGCCGATCGGGGGCGACGGGTTTGCAGTGCCGGCGGGCACCTGCAGCTTGATATAGCCTTCGATTTTCTTGGCCATGATGGCCTCCTTTCACACTGTCGGCGGTGCTCTTTCGAACGCCGCCTCATGTTGAGCGGTCGAGCGAAGGCTTTACAGCCTTCTCCCGCACGGGTTTCCTTCGCTGTCGCTTGGGAAGGCGCGCACATAGCGATCTGGGCGCAGATTGCAAGCGCGAAGCGCCCTGTTGGACGCGAGTTGGAAAGCCTCCTGCTGCACCCCGACAGGATGGAACGGATGGAACACGGTCCTGGCTGGAAATTTCCGCCCCGCCGCGTGCTGCTCCTTCTTCGTGTCTTTGCTGACTTTCGGCGTTACCAGCATCTCGCGGCAGCTAGTCTTTGGCGGCCAAGTAGGAAAGTAAATGTCCCCGTGAAGGTTAATTCCGGTTATCGGCGTCAATATTCTTCCATTAAGAATTGAATACTATTAGACGGGGCAGGAATTCAGGGGGACTGTAATGTTTCGTATCGCCATCCAGGTGCGGGAGCTCATTTCCAGCAACGTGACCAGCGCGCTCGACGGTGCGTCCAATCCGGCCAAGCTGCTCGCCCGGCTCCAGCGGGAAATCGAGGAAGCGCTGATCGGCCTTGCGGGCGAAACCACCAAGGCGCGCCGCCAGCAGGACCGGCTCAAGGCAGAACTCGTGCAGGCCAATGCGCAGGAGGCCGACTGGGGCGCCAAGGCCCGCGTCGCCATGGATAACGGCCGCGAGGATCTCGCCCGCCAGGCGCTGCTTGCCCGCGAGGACAGCCGCGGCAAGATCGCACAGCTCAAGCAGGACATCGCGCGCCTCGATGCCGACATGACCGAGATGCAGGAAGCGGAGATCCAGCTCGAGGCGAAGCGCGACGATGTGCGCAAGCGCCTCGCCGACCAGCTCGCCTCCGATGGCAATGCCTCCGGCTCGGCCCAGCGCGGCGGCTTTGCCAGCCGGACCGAGCGGCGGATGGACCACATCGCCGACCTCGAAAAGCGCACCGCCTTTGCGACCGAAGACGACGCCGTGGGCCGCGGCAATGCCTCGGTCGACCGCGAGATCGAGGAAATGCGCCGCGAACGCCTCGTCGACGATGAACTCGCCGCCATGCGCGGCGCCGCGCCCGCCAAGCCGAAAAAGGCCGGCAAGAGCAGCAAGGCCGCCTGACAGGCTCCGCCATGCCACCCCGGTTTCCGGGGATTGGCAGGCAATTGGGAGTTGAAGCCCCGCCGCAGCCGGGCGATTGCCGGTTCACAGGCGGGGAGGCCTCACACGCATGGTAGATAACAAGGTCGCAACACTCGGCTGGGGACGCTTCATTCTCCAGTTCGTCACCGTCACACTCGTATTCCTGGCCGCATCGGCGCCGGCCGTCATCATGTTCGGCATGACCTCGCCCGGCCTGCTCGGCTCGGTCGCGGGAAGCATGGCCGCTGCCCTGCTGCTGTGCTGGTTCTGGCTGCGCAAGGACGGCGCGCTGGCCGAGGCGTGGGACATGGGCAGGCCCGCGATCGGCTGGGGCCGCACGCTTGCCGTTGGCGCATTGTGGGCAGGCCTCATCATCGCGTGGTTCCAGGTCGGCACGCTGATGACGCGCCAGCTCGGCCTCGGCGCGCCGGAAGTGGCCGCCGTGCTCGACTTCGTGACCGAAAGCCCGGCCAGCCTGCTCCTGTGGATCGTCGTGGTGGCGTGGTTCACCGCCGGACTTGGCGAAGAACTGCTTTATCGCGGGTTCCTGATGGACCGCCTCAATCGCCTGCCGGGCCTAGCCGGCAAGATGTGGCTGGTGATCTTCATCCAGGCCGTGCTGTTCGGCATTTCCCACGGCTACCAGAGCCTTGCGGGCGTGCTGATCACCGGCGTCGTCGGCTTCGGCCTCGGTTACCTGCGCGTCCATAGCGGCGGCAATCTGTGGGCCTGCGTGATCGCCCACGCGATGGTCGACACGCTGATGATGGGCACGGCCTATGCCGGGAAGATGGGAATGCTGCCCGTCGCGGGCTGATTACTGACGACAACGAAAAGGGGCGCCCCTCGATCCGAGGAGCGCCCCTTTTTCATGCCGCCATCGGGCGGACGGTTACTTGACCAGTTCGACCTGTTCGAAGTCGAGTTCCACCGGGGTGGCGCGGCCGAAGATCGAGACCGAAACCTTGACCTTCTGCTTGTCGAAATCGAGTTCTTCGACAAGGCCGTTGAAGCTGGCGAAGGGGCCGTCGAGCACCTTGACCTGGTCGCCGATTTCGTAATCGACATCGACCTGCTTCTTGGGTGCTGCCTTGGCTTCTTCCACGCCGCCGAAATAGCGCGCGGCTTCCTTTTCGGAGATCGCCTGCGGCTTGTTGTTGGTGCCGAGGAAGCCGGTCACCTTGGGCGTGTTCTTGACCAGGTGGTAGATGTCGTCGGTCATGTTCAGCTTGGCGAGCACGTAGCCCGGCATGAACTTGCGTTCGACCTGGACCTTCTTGCCGCGCTTCACTTCGGTGACGGTCTCGGTCGGGACTTCGACTTCTTCGACGCCTTCGGACAGGCCCAGGCGTTCGGCCTCGGCGATGATCGAATCGCGGACCTTGTTCTCGAAGCCGGAATAGGCGTGGATGATGTACCAGCGTGCCATGTGTTTTCGTTTTCCCGTTAGCGGATCAGGCCAGCGTCATCAGCCAGCGCACGAGGGCACCGAACACCGAATCGACGCCGAGGAAGAAGAGCGAGAGAATGACCATCATGATGAAGACGAAGATCGAGATACGGATCGTCTCTTCACGCGTCGGCCAGACGACCTTGCGGCCTTCGGTCTGCACCTGCCGGATGAATTCGGCGGGGGAGGTCTTGCTGTCTTTGTCGGCCATGGCCCGTCACTCTCGCAATAGAACTGCTCTTGTCTTCCGGGATGGGGGTTTCGCCGCCCCGGTTCAAGTCCGGGAGGGGCAGGTTTCCATCGTCGATGTCGGAAGACAGGCAGCCATGTAGGCCGCGCCTTCGCAAAACGCAAGCGGGGGAGAGCGGGGGAATTGCGGGTTTTCAAGCGAGCCATCGCTCTCTAGCGTGCCACGCCTGACATCCAAGGGACGCACAGAGGGGTTACCTGACAATGGCAACAAGCCAGGCACCGAGCTTGGGAGAACGGCTGGTAGAGCCGGTCACCAATGTTTCCGATTTCATCTGGGTAGGGACGTGGAACGGGGCGGAAGTCCTGCCTTTCCCGCCCATGACCATCGTTCTGCTGGGCATGGGCCTGTGGATCATGGTCGGCCTGAAATTCTATCCGATCCTGAAGCTGGGCACGGCGATCAAGGGCCTGTTCGCAGGCCGCAAGAGCGCCGGCGAAGGCGAGATCTCGCCCTTCGCGGCGCTGTCGACCGCGCTGTCCGGGCAGGTCGGCACGGGCAATCTTGCCGGTGTCGCCACTGCGATTGCGCTGGGCGGACCCGGCGCCATCTTTTGGATGTGGATCACCGCGCTGTTCGGCATGGCGCTCGCCTTTGCCGAAGGCAGCCTCGCCATCCGCTACCGCGAGCGCACCAGCGACGGTGTGCTGCGCGGGGGTCCGATGACCTACATCATGATGGGCCTGGGCAAGAAATGGACTTGGCTTGCCGTGGTCTTCTGCCTCGGCACGCTGTTCTCTGCACTGGTCACGGGCAATTCGATCCAGGCCAATGCCGTGGCGGACGGCCTCAATGAACTGTTCGGTATCGAGGAATGGCTCGGCGGCCTCATCGTCGCGATCCTCGTGTTCATCGTCATCATCGGCGGCATCAAGTCGATCGGTAACGTGGCCGAGAAAGTCGTGCCCTTCATGGCCGCGGCCTACATCGTCATGGCGGTGATCGCGCTGATCCTGAACTTCGGGGACCTCGGCGAAACCTTCGCGCTGATCTTCCACGGGGCGTTCAACCCGCAGGCGGCGAGCGGCGGCTTCGTCGGCGCGGCGATGATCATCGCGATCCGCGCCGGTGTCGCGCGCGGCCTGTTCTCCAACGAGGCCGGCCAGGGTTCGACCGCCATCGCCCACGCCGTGGCGCAGACCAACGATCCCGAACAGCAGGGCCGCATGGCGATGCTGGGCACTTTCATCGACACCATCGTGATCTGCACCATGACGGCGCTGGTCATCCTTACCGTGCGCGGCGACTTCACCGCTGGCGGCGAGGCGGTGCTGCACGCCTGGCAATCCGACAAGGTCGGCTTCGAGATGACCAGCGGCGCCTTTGCCGCGGCTTTCCCGATGATGCTGGGCGGCGTGCCGATCGGTACGCTGGTCGCCTCGATCGCGCTGATCCTGTTCGTCTTCACCACGCTCCTGACGTGGTCCTATTACGGCGAGCGGGCGATCACCTTCCTCTACGACAGGATGAAGGGGTCCAACCGGGCGGGCGAGAAGAAGCTGCACATGGCATGGCGCGTGCTGTGGTGCGTGGTGATCTTCCTCGGCGCGGCACAGCCGTCCGAACTGGTCTGGCGCCTCGGCGACATTTCCAACGCGGCCATGGCCCTGCCCAACCTGCTGGCGCTCGCGCTGCTGAGCGGTGTGGTGTTCAAGCTGGCCAAGGGCATCAAGGATGCCGGGCCCACGCACATGGCCGATACGCCGGAAGAGCCGGAGGAATACTGAGCCTCTTCGGCCATACACGGCACAAAAGATCAGGGGCCGGGGGTCTTTCGACCTCCGGCCCCTTCCCTTTTCAGGGTGTCCTAACCGACTGAACCGTTCAGCGAGCCCCGAACAGGCGGGCGAAGAAACCCGGCTCTTCCATCGGGAGGATCTTGCCGTGTTGCCTGTAGCGCAGGGACGCGTCGCTATAGGGCTTCGGCTTCACCCACCGATCGGGGCGGCTGCTATGGAAGGACAAGCTCGACATGGGGTTCCTCCATGAAATACTTTCCCACCGTCCTGCCGCGTAAAACCCCCTATGCGGCCATCGGGTTCCCGCGAAAATCGGCGGCGGGCGGGTGCTTGTCCCGTATCGGGACCGAAGGGTTTCAGCGCTGTCCGGCGCGCGTCCAGACGAGCCACAGCAGAGCAAGCGAGCACAGCGGCATGAAGTTGACGTCCAGCGGGAGCGCCGCCGCGCGGGTGGCGTAGGGCGCGAACCACAAGGCGACGAGGCCGAGTTTCTCGTAAGGCCTGAAACCGCGCTCCAGCCCCTGCTCCACCAGCCACAGCGTCGGGAAGATCAGGAAGGGCAGGTCGTAATTGAACAGGTAGGGCGATGCGAGCGCGGTTGCCGCCAGCATGGCCGATGCGCTTGCCCGCACGTCTCCGCCGGATTTGCGCCAGGCCAGCATGGCCACCGCCAGTGCGGCAAGCCCGCTCAGCGCGCCTGCGACCATCGCCGGTCCCTCGCCCGTCCAGTGGCGGACCTGCGAATAGAAGGTCACCATGCGCAGGAAGAAGTCGTCGCTGCGCTCGCCCATGATGGCGCGGCTGGCTTCCCAGCTGGTGGTGTAGCCGGCCATCGTGTCCGTGCCGAACACCAGCCACGAAGCGGCCAGCAGGCCGAGCACGCTCGCGCCCGCAGCGACAATTGCGCGCCACTTGCCGCCCATCGCCAGCCAGAACGGGGTGAGCACGGCAAGGTGCGGCTTCACCACCAGCGCGCCAATGGCCGCGCCCGACAGCGCAGGACGCTGCGCCAGCGAATGCACCGCCAGTACCAGGAGCGCGCCCGTCAGCAGCCCCGTCTGCGCATGGCCAGCGGCCAGCAATGCGCCCGGATAGGCGAGGACGAGCGGCCACAGGCGCGGGAAGGCGCGGCTGCTCGCCCAGGCCCACAGCGCGTAGGTCACAGCCACCCACGCGATCCACGCAAGCGGGAACGGCAGCGCGCCGAACGGCGTCACGGCGAACAGGAAGGGCGGCGGATTGACGAAGACGAACCAGCCTTCGCTTCCCGTGGCGGTCTGCACACTTTCCTGCACGGCAAGGTCGTAGGCCGCCGCCGGATTGCCGGCGGCAGCGACATGGCCTGCGCCCCAGAAGGCGAGGAAATCGGTTCCGGCGGGCTGCATCGCCTTGATGTAGCTGTTCGCCAGCAGCGCAAGCGAGGCGATCGCGATCAGCACCGCATAGCCGCGCACGCGCCTTGCGGTCAGCCAGTCCGCCTCGCGAAGATGTGTGAGCACGCGCGCCCTCCCCGGAACTTCGAGAGGCCCCGTCTAGGGCGCGCGGCGCTTTGCTGTCACGCGTGGCGGGTTACTTGCCCCCAGCGGCGATCCAGGCGTCGATCTTGGCTTCCAGCACCGACAGCGGGATATTGCCCGTCGAGAGCACCTGGTCGTGGAAGCGGCGGACGTCGAAATCCTTGCCCAGCGCCTTCTCGGCCTTGGCGCGCAGGGCCTTAATCTTCAGCTCGCCCGTCTTGTAGGCCAGCGCCTGCGCCGGCATCACGATGTAGCGCGCCGTCTCGCTTTCGGCGAAATCGCGCGGCTGGCCGTTGGCGACCATATATTCGATCGCCTTCTCGCGGCTCCAGCCCTTGGCGTGCATGCCGGTATCGACGACGAGGCGCACTGCGCGCAGCAGTTCGCCGCCCGCAAGCGCGCCGATCCGGTCGAGCGGGTCGTCATAAAGGCCCAGCTCGTAGCCGAGGCTTTCGGCATAAAGGCCCCAGCCCTCGCCATAGGCGGTAAAGCCGTTGTAGCGCATGAAGTCGGGCAATTCCTCGTTCTCGTAGGCCAGCATGGTCTCGAAGTGATGGCCCGGATTGCCTTCGTGCATGTAGAGCGCGACCGAGGTGCCGAGCTTGCGCTCCGCCACGTTGTAGCCGCTGAAGTAGAAGGTGCCGGGACGCGACCCGTCGATCTTGCCGGGATAGTAGGAGGCGGCGAGGTTGAAGGCCTCGCGATATTCCTCGTAGGGCTCGATCTGCAGCGGCGTCTTGGGCTGGTTGAGGAACAGGCGGTCCATCAGCGGATCGACCTTGCGGCCGACCTCGTACCAGGCAGCCTGCAGGTCCGCCTTGGTGGTGTAGGTCTGCTGCTTGCGATCCCCGGCCTCGGCGCGGGCTTGCGCCAATGCACGGTTGATACGCGCCACTTCGGCAAGGCCGGTCTGGTGGATTTCCTCTGCCGTCAGCGGCAACGTGGTCATTTCCTCGATGCGGAAGGCGTAATAGTCATCGCCCCCCGGACCGTCGGTCGCCGCGATGTTGGCGCGAGCCTTCGGCAGGTATTCACTGGCGAGGAAATCGCGCATCCGCTTCATTGCCGGGAACAACGTGCCCTGCACGGTTTCGCGGTAGGCTGCCGTCAGGCGGTCCTTCTCGCCCTGCGAGAAGCTGGCGGGAAAGGCGCCCAGCGGCGCGTAATAGGGGTTCGACGCATCGGGCGCGCCCAGCTGCGTGTCGAACTGCTGGACCATGATCTCGACCGTCAGGCGCGGCAGGGTGATGCCCTGCGCCATGCCGGTGCGCATGCGCGCGATCATGTCGTCCACGCCCTTCGCTGCGGACCGGTGGCGGGCGAGGTTGTTCTCGTAATCGGCGACCGTGTCGAACGGCATCAGCGCACCGGGGGCCGAGAGGCGCGGATAGAACACATGGAAGCCGCGGAAATGGTCGATCGGCGTTGCCAGGACGGTCGGCAATACGGCCGGATCGGTCTCGGCGATGCGGCGCTGCATCGTGTATTCGAAGGTGTCGTAGACGATGCGGCCCGTCTCGCTCAGCGCATTGCGATCGATCAGGCGCAGCGCGGCAAGGTCCGCCTGCGCGGCGGCGCGTTCCTTCGCGTAATAGGCCGGCGAGAAATCGCCCAGCGTGTCCGCATCGGAGAAATCGCCGCGGAAGAAGGCGGCGGTAGGATTGCGATCGAGATAGGCCGCCTCGCTGCGGTCGAGGAGGGCATCGAGCGCCGCTGCTGCCGTAGCCTGCTTCGCTGCCGCCACCGGAGCTTCGGCATAAGTGCCGACGGTCGAACAGGCGCCAAGTCCGGTTGCCAGAACCAGCGCCATCGCGGTCTTCGCTGCGAAAGTCTTCATCATCGTCTCTCCTCGGTCCCCTTGCGAGCTTACTTGCCGCCGGCTGCAATCCAGCGGTCGATCTTTCCTTCCAGCACCGGGAGCGGCAGGCCGCCGGTGTCGAGCACCTGCGCATGGAAGGCGCGAATGTCGAAATCATCGCCCAGCGCGGCTTCTGCCTTGCGGCGCAGTTCCTGGATCTTCAGCGCGCCCACCTTGTAGGCCAGCGCCTGGCTGGGAATGGCGATATAGCGTTCCACCTCGGCCACGACCTCGGTGCGGGTCATGCCCGAGTTTTCCAGCATAAAGTCGATCGCCTGGTCGCGCGTCCAGCCCTTGGAATGAAGGCCCGTGTCGACCACCAGCCGCATTGCGCGCAGCTGTTCGTCCTGCAGCGTGCCATAGCGGTTCCACGGGTCCTCGAAGAAGCCCATCTCGTAGCCCAGCGTCTCGGCATAGAGCGCCCAGCCCTCGACATAGGCGGTAGTCCCGCCGAAGCGCATGAAGGCGGGGAGCGCCTCGTTTTCCTGCGCGAGGCTGATCTGGAAATGGTGCCCCGGCGCGCCTTCGTGGAGGTAGAGCGTGACATTGCCCGTCGTCAGGCGGCTGGGCAGGTCGTAGGCGTTGAAATAGAAGGTGCCCGGGCGCGATCCGTCGGGCGATCCGCCCTGGTAGGAACCGCCGGCCTCGAACTTCTCGCGATATTCCTCGTAAGGCTTGATCTCGAGCGGGGTCTTGGGCGTCAGCGAGAAATACTGCGGGATCTTCGCATCGACCTCCTTGCCGATATCGTAATAGGTCTGCGTCAGTGCCTCGCGGCTCTTCGGCTGGAACTTGGGATCGGTGCGGACATAGTCGAAGAACTCGTTGAGCGTGCCGGCAAAGCCGACCTCCGCCTTCACCTTTTCCAGCTCGCCCTTGATGCGCGCGACTTCGGACAGGCCGAGGTTGTGAAGGTAATCGGGCTCGAGCGGCAGGGTGGTCGTATCCTCGACCAGGCGGCGATAGAGCGCTTCGCCGCCCTTCATCTGGGACAGGCCCACGGTGCCCCGCGCAGCGGCGTAATATTCATCGCGCAGGAAATCGCGCAGGCGCGCATGGGCAGCGTAGATGTCCGCGATACCGGTGCGATAGTCCGCCTCCAGCCGCGCCTTGTCCGCAGCGGAGAAGCTGTCGGGGAAGTTCTTCACCGGCATGAAGAAGGGCGATCCCTCGATATCCATCGCCAGCTGCGTGTCGAGCTGGCTGATGACATTGCCGATGGTCAGCTTGGTTTCCAGCACCCCGCTGGCCATGCCTTCGCGGAAGCGCGCGATCGAGCGATCGGTCAAGGCAACGTAGTCGCGGTGGCGCGACAAATTGTTCTCGTAATCCTCGACCGTTTCGAAGGGCGCCGCGCTCTGCCCGCTGGCGAAGCTGGGATAGAAAGTGTGGAAGCCTGCGAAATGGTTGACCGGACGCACGCTGGTGGCAGCGAGGATTTCAGGGGTCAGCCCGGCCAGCACCTCGCGCTGGTTGTAGGCGAATACGTCATAGGCAAGCTGGTCCGTCGCCGACAGCTTCGAACGGTCGATCTCGGCCAGCTTGGCAAGATTGAGCTGCGCATCTGCGCGGGTCGCGTCGTTGAACTCGTCGGTCATGTAATCGCCCAGCCGGTCGGCATAGCGCATGTCGCCGCGGAACAGAGCGGAGATCGGGTTGAGCTTGAGGCTGCGCTCGTCCGCATCCTCGAACAGGCCGAACAGCTTGTCGTGTTCGCTGGCCTCGTCGGATTGCACAACCGGCACGCTGTCTGCGACCGGCGGGGTCGCCGCGCAGGCGGCAAGCGTGATGGCGGAGGCGCAGGCCAGCGCGAGGCGGATCGGTTTCATTGGCTCTATCCCTGTTTTGATGTGCCAGCGCCTATGGCGCACCGGCAGGCCCTGCAAGCGGCAAAGCGGACAGGCGGCCTACCCGCGTCGATCAATGCCGCTCAATCGAGGCAGAAACGGTCGCCGCGCCGCGCGATACCGAAGCCGCGCGCTTCCACCTCGCGCGCCTCGGCCGACGCCGGATCGCGGATCGGGTTGGTGTGGTTGTAATGGATGAAGCGCACCTTGGCGCGCTGGTCGGCAGGCAGGTGCTGCAGCATGTCCATCGTCGCCTTCACGCGCGGATGGGGGATCTCGCTCATGTCGCGGCCGGGCAATTCGTTGTCGTCCCAGAAGGTCGCATCGATGAACACATAGCGGCCCGTCTCGACCAGTTCGAACAGGGCCGAGCGATCGCCGCGCGTGAACTGCGTCCAGCTGTCGATGTCGGGCACGTAATGGAAGGCGGTTTTGCCCGCGAAGACCATGAAGCCTGCCGTCTCCGAATATTCGTCGCGGTGGGGCACGGCGTAGGGCAGCACGCGCAGGCGCCCGAGGTCGAGCGGCGTAATGCCCCCGTTCGCCAGCAACCTGACCTCGATATTGCCGAGCTCGACCAGCTGGCTCCACGGGCCGTTGGCGCGCAGGAACTCCGCCATGCGCGGCAGGGCATAGACCGGCACGTCTTTCGCGCCGGCCGCCTCGCGCCCGAGCCAGGCAAGGCCGAGATAGTGGCCGATATGCGCATGGGTCAGGAAGATGCCGTCCACACCAAGCCCTTCAGCCGGTGGCTCGATCCCGTCCAGCAACGCCAGTTGCTCGGTGATCGTGGGCGAGGCGTCGAACAGATAGCGCTTGTTCGAACCGCGATCGATTAGCGCAAGAGACGAGGGCAGCAGACGCTCTCCCGCGTCATCCGCATTGCCGATCTGCGGCGCCCCTGCGTCCTGTCCTGCGCCGAGGACGACGAGCTCGCGCTCGCATATGCCGCCCTCTTCCCCGGCAGCCGGAACTGCGAGGCCGAGCGCGGCAATGAGCGCGAGGATCGCCCTCATTCCATGATGCGGCCGCGCACCATCACCCAGTCGGTCTTCTCGATCACGGTCACATCGTCGAGCGGGTTGCCCGGCACCGCGATGATATCCGCCGAATAGCCCGGCGCGATGCGGCCGATCTGGTTTTCCATGCCCAGCACCTTGGCCGCGCCTGTCGTCGCGCTGGCGAGCACTTCGCGGTCTGACATGCCGCCCTTGCGCATGAGGCCGAGCTCCTTGGCATTGTCGCCGTGCTCGAACACGCCGGCATCGGTGCCGAAGGCGATGGTCACGCCCCATTTGCGGGCACGCTCGACGATACTTTCGGCATAGGCGGCGACGGCGCGGACCTTGTCTTCCACGACCGGCGTGTAGACGCCCTTGCCCAGATTGCCCTTGATCCCCTGGAAGGCCATGAGCGTGGGCACCAGCACGGTCCCGTTCTCGCGCATCGCCTTGGCGGCGGCCTCGTCAATATAGGTGCCGTGTTCGATCGAGGTCACGCCGGCGCGGGCCGCGGCCTCGATACCGCGCGCGCCGTGCGCATGGGCCATGACCTTGAGGCCGAGCGAGCGGGCCGTATCGACGATGCTCTTCATCTCGGCATCGGTGAAATGCGCCTCCAGCCCGCGGCCCTGCTGGCTCAGCACGCCGCCGGTCGCGGTGATCTTGATGATGTCGGCGCCGTTCTGGCTGGCGAGCCGTACCTTCTCGGCACACTCGACCGCGCCGGTGCAGTTGTAGCCGTCATCGAGCAGCGCGTTCACTTCGGGCAGGAAACCGTTGGTGTCGCCATGCCCGCCGACGATGGCGAGCGAGGGTCCGGCAGCAACGATGCGCGGTCCGGCAACCAGCCCTTCCGCGGTCGCGCGGCGCAGCGAGAAGGCAGTATGCTGGGCGCTGCCCGCCTCGCGCACGGTGGTGAAGCCGGCCTTGGCTGTGAGGCGCGCGTTCTTGGCCCCGATCACCACGTCCCATTCGGTCGGCTCGGTCGTCGCTTTCCAGAAGTCGCCGCCCGGATCACCGGTCAGATGGGTGTGCAGGTCGATAAGGCCAGGTGCCAGTGTACGCCCTTCGAGGTGGACCATGTTCGCGCCGTCGGGGACGCCCTTCCAGCCTTCCTCCACGCTGACGATCACGCCGTCCCTCACGGTGACGGTCGCCTTGCCCATCGGCGTGCTGGCGGCATCGACCACGAGGCCGTCGGCATGGATGATGGTCGTCTCTGCGGCCAGCGGCGAAGTGGCGGCGAGCAGGCTGGCAGTCAGCCCGGCGATCAGTTTGCGCATGGAATCTCCTCTTGTCCCTTGGCCGCCTGATGCCTGCACCGCCCGCCGCCCGCAAGCCCCGGTTTGCCCTCAGGCGCGAGGTCGCTATGAGACCGCCAGACGATTCCCAGAGGAGAGAACCTTGACCCGAATTCGCCGTACCGTCCTTGCCGCAGGCCTGCTGGCCACCGCATCGATTGCCGCGCAGGCGCAGGCCCGCCCGATGACGCCCGAAGACGTCGCCGCGCTCGAAAGCGTGGGCACCGTGGCCGTCTCGCCCGATGGCCGCAGCATCGCCTACACCACTGCCGCCCTCCCCGACGTGACCGAGGGCGAGGAAAACGGTTCGACCGAACAGCAATTGAAGCTCGCCTATGGCCCGATGAATGCACGCGACTTCCTGCCCGACAGCATGAACGTCTCCGCCATCCAGTATTCGCCCGATGGCCGCACCATCAGCTTCCTGTGGACCGAAAAGGACGGCGACCGCGCCGTCTGGGGCATTCCGGTCGACGGCGGCGCGCATCGCAAGCTGGCGGCGGTCAAGGATGCGAGCGTGCGCTCCTACGCCTGGGCACCCGACGGTTCGGCCATCTGGATGCTGGCCTCTGCCGAAAAGGACAAGGACCGCGAAAAGCAGTCGAAGGCCGGCTTCAACGCCATCGTCTATGAAGAGGAAGCCCGTCTCAACCGCCTGTTCTCCGCCAAGGTTGGCACGGAAGTGGATGCATCTCCCAAGGCCGTGACCATCCCCGGCTATGTCAGCGGCTTCAAGGTCGCGCCGGGCGGCAAGACCGCCGTGGTCGACAGCGCGCCCACGCCGCAGATCGACGATGAATATACCTCCAAGCGTGCCCACGTGATCGACCTTGGCACCGGCAAGGTGTTGGCCGTGGTCGAAACGCCCGGCAAGCTGGGCGACATCGAGGTTTCGCCCGACGGCAAGCAGCTGTCGATGATCGCGGGCGTCGACATGAACGACCCCGCCGATACGACGCTGCACCTCGTCGACGTGGCAAGCGGCAGCTTCCGCGCGCTGAACGCAGGCGCGCCCGAAGCTGCGGTCGATGCCGCATGGCTGGCCGACGGCCGTCTTGCTGCAGTGATCCATAAGGGCGTGCAGTCGGCGCTGCGCATCTACAATGCCGACGGCAGCGTCGCCGAAGAGCATGACGGCGGCGAACTCATCCTCTCCAACGTGGAAACGGGCGGCAACACCATCGCCGTCGAGGCGAGCAGCCCGCAGCACCCGACCGAACTGTTCGTGTGGAACAACGGCGCCTTCGCCCGCTGGACGCAGCACAATCCGTGGTTGTCCGAAATCGACTTCGGCAAACAGCGCGCCTTCACTTTCACCGCGACCGACGGACAGCAGGTCGAAGGCGTGCTGATCGAGCCGGTCGGCGGCGTGCCGAAGGGCGGCGCCCCGCTGATCCTCAACGTCCATGGCGGCCCCGAAGCGCATGACAGCAATGGCTGGCAGACCGCCTATTCCAAGCCGGGCCAGGTGGCCGCGGGCAAGGGCTATGCCGTCTTCCTGCCGAACTATCGCGGGTCGACCGGCTACGGCACGGCGTTCTCGAAGCAGCACCAGGGCCGTTACACCGATCCCGAATTCCGTGACCTCGTCGATGCCAAGCGCGCGCTGGTCGAGGCGGGCGTGGCCGATGCCGACCGCGTCGGCGTGACGGGCGGGTCCTACGGCGGCTATGCGACGGCGTGGACCAGCACCTATTACAGTGACGAATTCGCTGCCGGTGTGATGTTCGTCGGCATTTCGAACCAGATCTCGAAGTTCGGCACCACCGACATTCCTTACGAGATGTACAATGTGCACAGCCGCGCATGGCCGTGGGACAATTGGCAGAAAATGCTCGAAGTCTCGCCGATCTACCATGTCGACAAGGCCGAAACCCCGCTGCTGATCATGCACGGTGCGGAAGACACCCGCGTCGCGCCGAGCCAGAGCTACGAGCTCTACCGCTCGATCAAGGTGCGCAAGCCGGAGACTCCGGTTCGCCTCGTGCTGTACCCGGGCGAAGGCCACGGCAACCAGAAGGCCGCCGCGCGCTATGATTACAATCTGCGCATGATGGAATGGTTCGACACCTACCTGAAGACGGGCGACCGCGACGCGAAACTGCCCGATCCGCGCCCCGACCTCGCCGAGGGTACGGCCGGAACGGCCAAGAAGGACGACTGACGGGGCGATTTCTTAAGCCCTGCCTGCTAAAGACCCGCCTTCCGGACACTTTCGGGAGGCGGGTTTTTTGCGGGCACTGCTGGCCATAGCCGTTGGCGCATTCTTCCTTGCGCTTGCATTGGGGTTCATCCCGCTGGGCGAGGACGAGCCGCCTGCAGTCATGATGTGGATCATTGGCATGATGGGCGGCCTCACCCTGCTGGCCGGCATTTCCCACCTGCGCCTGCGAATGAAACGGCGCGCGGCCTATGCCGGCGGGCGCGAGCGCAAGGGTACGGTGAGGCTATTCAGCCCGCTCGGCGAAGATAGTGACACGGCCGTCCTGCTGTTCGCCAACAGCCATTCCGAATGGATGCTCACCGTCGATCTCGGCAGTCTCAAGACAGTCAGGGACCAGCTTTCCCAAGGTGTGCCGGCCAAGGCTTATCTCGGCGAGGATGACCGTATCTACGGCCTTGATATCGGAACGGTGAAAGCCCTGCCGATTTCGCCCGGCGTGCCCTACGAGGGCAAGCTGCGCAGTCGCATGGAATGGGCAGAGCGCAAGAAGACCGAATGGGCCGCTAAGGCGGCGAAGGAGTGACCGCCTAGCCCAGCGCCTGCCATTCGCGGATGAATTCGAACGGATAGGCCAGCATGATGACGTTGAGCGTCAGATTGTCGCGCACCACCAGGGCCGCGACGACCTCCATGATGATCGCCAGCAATACCGTCACCCGCACGGGCAGCTTGAGCGCGAGGAAGAACCCAAGGCTCATCCAGCCGATATCGGCCATGGAATTGATGATGCTGTCGCCCGAATAGCCCCAGTTCACCGTGACCGAACGATAGCGGTCGATGACCATGGGCGTGTTCTCGATGATCTCCCATGCCGCTTCTAGGAAAACCGCGAGTGTGAAGCTGTACCGGGCCGCCTGCTTGCCGCCGATGCCTGCCCTCGAGAACAGCAGCCAGCCGAGCGCGTAGAACAGCATTCCGTGGATGATGTGGCTGGGCGTGTACCAGTCGGACAGGTGCTGGCTGTTGCCCGAAGCGTTGATGTCCCCGTACCACAGCGCGACATAGCCGCAGGTACAGATCGGCGGCCGGTTCATGGCGAAGAGCACGGCAAGCGTGGCGGCCGTTATGACGAGGCCGGCGATGATCGCCGCGCGGTGCGGTCTCAGTGGGTTCGCAGTCATAGGGGCGAGACTGCGCGCACAGCCCCACCCCGACAAGTGGTCCGCGAATTCTATCCGCTAGAAAGTATAGCCGATGCCCAGCGCGACGAAATACTGGTTCGAGCTGCCGCGAATGCTGGTAAAGGGCGTGTCCGCCGCATCGCCGAGCAATTTCGAATAGCCGCCCAGCCCGATCAGCGACAATCCGCCGTCGGTCACATCGCCGCTAAGGTCGTAAGCCAGCAGCAGGTTCACCCCGACGCTTTCGAACCCGCCTTCCGCCTGGAAGCCCGGCAGCACATCGGCTGCAGTGAGCGCGGAATTGGTCGCGGGGACTGAATAGTAATAGTCGGCGAAATCGTCATCGACCCAATTCGTGCTGACGCTGAGCGAGGCGGCCATCGCGCGGCTGAGCGGGGTGAAATAGGTCACGCTCGGTGAGACGGTCATTCCGCCATGCGCGCCGTTCACGTCCCAGCCGGCATCGACGTTGAAGCTCAGGCTGTCGAAGGGGTTGAGCAGCTTGGGCAGCTTGACCCCGAGACTTGCCCCCACCTCGATCGCGGTTTCCAGCTCGCCATAGGCCGCCACGATATCGTCGTCGATGTCGTCGATATCGGCGCGGTCGCGGTTGATGCGCAGCAGCGGACCGGCGGAAAA
This sequence comes from Qipengyuania gaetbuli, assembly GCF_020171365.1. NCBI lineage: Bacteria > Pseudomonadati > Pseudomonadota > Alphaproteobacteria > Sphingomonadales > Erythrobacteraceae > Qipengyuania > Qipengyuania gaetbuli. Next base: position 792,638 of record NZ_JAIUZO010000002.1, read on the forward strand.
GGCGATGCCGTCGTCGGGATCGGGAATGAAATCGAGTGCGAGGCCGGCAGGGCGCGGATTGATCGCCACGCCGCCGAGCGAACCCTGGACGATCGGCAGCGCGCTGAGCTGGTAGTCGTCCGACCCCGAATAGCTGGCATTGTAGGCCACACCCACGCCCACGCTGAGGTAATCGCCGTCGAATACCGTGGTCGGCGGCCCGGCTGGCGGCGACACGTTTACATCGGCATCCTGCGCCGCGAGCGGTGTCGCCGCAGTGCCTGCAAGCAGGCCGGCGGCCACGAAAACTGCATATTTCATCGGGGATTCCCTCGTCTTGCCCTTCATCCGCCAACGGACAAGCGGCCTGCGTGTTCCGTATCAGCGAAGCTGAAATCGCGCAAAGCGATTGCCGCGCTGGCCCTGCACCCTTAAGCGACTTTCCCCATGGGCCGCAGGTTCGACATCGCGATCGTAGGAGGAGGGCTTGCCGGCGGACTTGCCGCGCTGGCGATCCGCCGCGCGCATCCCTCGCTCTCGCTCGCCCTGTTCGAGGCGGGCGACAGCTTCGGCGGCAACCACCGCTGGAGCTGGTTCGAAAGCGATTTGTCGCAGCAGGGCGAGGCACTGCTCGCGCCTTTCGCCCGGACCGAATGGACCGGCGGAAACGAGGTCCGCTTTCCCGCGCACCGGCGCGTGCTTTCGGCCAATTACCGCTCGCTCGACAGCCGCGATTTCGATCGCACGCTGCGCCGCGAATTGCCGCAGGAAGCCCAGCAGCTCGGCTCGCGGGTGGCGCGCCTCTATGCCTCGGGGATCGAGCTTGCTTCCGGAGAGCGCGTGGAAGCGCGCACCGTCATCGACTGCCGCGATGCCGGGCCCAGCAAGCACCTGACGGGCGGCTGGCAGGTTTTCCTCGGCCAGCACCTGCGTACCGCCAGCCCCCACGGGATCGAACGCCCCGTGATCATGGATGCGACGGTCCGGCAGCACGGCGCCTATCGTTTCGTCTATCTCCTGCCGATGGGGCCGGACGAGATCTTCGTAGAGGACACCTATTACGCCGACAGCGCCACGCTCGATGCGCCGGCCCTGCGCGAACGCATCGCCGCCTATGCCGCGGACAAGGGCTGGGAAGCCACGGTGCTGCACGAGGAAACCGGCGTGCTTCCGGTCATCACCGGGGGCGATTTCGCGGCCTACCGCGCTTCGCTGGAAGAACCCGAAGTGGTGCTGGCCGGCGCACGCGGCGGCTTCGTGCATCCGCTGACCAGCTACACCATCCCGGTGGCGGTCGAGAACGCGCTCGCCATCGCCGATGCCGCCGCCTTTCCGCGCGACGAGCTTGCCCGCCTGGTCGACCGGCGCGCGCATGAACACTGGCGCCGCACGGGCTTCTATCGCCTGCTCGGCAAGATGCTGTTCGAAGCAGCGATCCCCGAGGAACGATATCGGGTGTTCGAGCGCTTCTACCGCTTGGGCGAACCCCTGATCGAACGGTTCTATGCCGCGCGTTCCAGCGCCCTCGACAAAATGCGGATCCTGTCAGGAAAGCCGCCGGTACCAATTTCGCGTGCGGTCGCAGCCCTGCTTGGCAAGGGAGCGCCGCTCGTCCAAGAGGATCGACGATGAACGCCGATGTAACGCCTCCCGATATTTCCTCCGCCACCGAGATTCCCCAGACCGGCCGCACCGCCTGCGTGATCGGCTCTGGTTTCGGCGGCCTTGCGCTTGCCATCCGCCTGCAGTCCGCAGGCATCGCGACGACGGTCGTGGAAGCGCGGGACAAGCCGGGCGGTCGGGCCTATTACTGGGAAAAGGACGGCTTCACCTTCGATGCCGGCCCCACCGTCATCACCGATCCAGACTGCCTGCGCGAACTTTGGGGCCTGACCGGCCACGACATGGCCGAGGATATCGAGATCATGCCGGTGATGCCGTTCTACCGGCTCAACTGGCCTGACGGCACGAATTTCGACTATTCGAACGACGAGGAAGAACTGTTCGGCGAGATCGCCAAGCTCAACCCCGCGGACGTTGCCGGATACCAGCGGTTTCTCGACTATTCCGCCGGTGTCTACGAGGAAGGCTACGTCAAGCTGGGGCACAAGCCCTTCCTCGACTTCAAGTCGATGCTGAAGGCGGCTCCGGCTCTCGCCAAAAAGCAGGCGTGGCGCAGCGTCTATTCGATGGTTTCAAGCTACGTCGAGAACGAGAAACTGCGCGAGGCGCTGTCGTTCCACACGCTGCTGGTCGGCGGCAACCCGATGAAGACCAGCAGCATCTACGCCCTCATTCACAAGCTGGAGAAGGACGGCGGTGTCTGGTGGGCCAAGGGCGGCACCAACCGGCTCATCGCGGCCATGGTCACCCATTTCGAACGGATCGGCGGCACCGTCCGCCTGCACGACCCGGTGGTGCAGGTACACACGCTCGGCAGCAAGGCGAGCGAGGTCGAAACCCATTCCGGCTGGAAGCAGCGTTTCGACGCGGTCGCCAGCAATGCCGACATCATGCACAGCTACAAGGACCTGCTGGCCGGTTCCAAACGGGGCAAGACCTACGCCAAGTCGCTGTCGCGCAAGAGCTTTTCGCCCAGCCTCTTCGTCGTCCATTTCGGCATCGAGGGCACATGGCCGGGCATCCCGCACCACATGATCCTGTTCGGCCCGCGCTACAAGGGCCTGCTCGAGGACATCTACGACCACGGCGTCCTGCCGCAGGATTTCTCGATCTACCTCCACCACCCCAGCGTGACCGACCCGGGCATGGCGCCTGAAGGCATGAGTACCTTCTACGCGCTGGTGCCGGTCGCCCACATGGGCAAGCTGTCGGTGGACTGGCAGGAAATGGGCCCGATCCTGGAAAAGCGCATTCTCGACGAGGTCGAGCGGCGCCTGATCCCGGGCCTCCATGGCCGGATCAAGACCAAGTTCCACTACGCGCCGCGCGATTTCGCGATGGATCTGAATGCCCATATGGGCAGCGCCTTCAGCCTCGAACCGGTGCTGACACAAAGCGCATTCTTCCGCGGGCACAATCGCGACGACGTGATCGACAATTTCTACCTCGTGGGCGCGGGCACGCACCCGGGCGCCGGCATCCCCGGCGTCGTTGGCAGCGCCAAGGCGACCGCGGGGCTCATGCTTGAGGATTTGCTCGCCTGATGAAACGTCTTGCCGTCTACTGCGGTTCGGCATCGCCCGAAGATCCGCGCTATATCCAGCTTGCCTATGATGTCGGAGCCGGCCTTGCGAAACGCGGCATCGGTGTCGTCTACGGCGGTGGCCGCCTCGGTCTGATGGGCGCGACCGCGCGCGGCGCGCTCGATGCGGGCGGCGAGGTGATCGGCGTCATTCCCGACGCGCTCGCCAATTCCGAAGTCGCCAATCACGACTGCACCGAACTCTACACCGTCTCCGGCATGCACGAGCGCAAGCAGCGCTTCACCGATCTGTCCGACGGTTTCGTGACCATCCCCGGCGGGGTCGGCACGATGGACGAATTGTGGGAAGCGATGAGCTGGGCGCAGCTCGGCTATCACGACAATCCGGTCGGCCTGCTCAATGCTTTCGGCTTCTATGACGAGCTGATCGCCTTCAACCGCAAGATGGCCGAGGTCGGCTTCGTGCGGCCCGTGCACCAGGGCATCCTCGTGCACGACACGACGCTGGGCGGCTTGCTCGACCAGATGGAAAACTACGTGCCGCATACGCCGATTTTCCAGATGAAGGCCGACGACCTCTGAACAAGCCGCGCCCCCTCACCACCCAGAACCTGCGCCAGACGCCGGCCCGGGCTGGCGGCGGGCGCGAGCGGCACTTCCTGGTCGACAAGGCGCGCGTGGCGATCGAGGAAGGCTCGCACAGCTTCGCCGCCGCTTCCAAGCTGTTCGATCGCGGAACGCGCGAGCGGGCATGGCTGCTTTATGCCTGGTGCCGCCGCTGCGACGACATCGCAGACAATCAGGACAAGGGCGGGCCACTGGGCGACCAGGGTGATCTCAAGAACGCGGAAGACCGCGTGCAGGCGATCCGCGTGCTGACGAAGCGCGCGCTCGACGAACAGCCCACGGCCGATTTCGCCTTCGACGCCTTCGGGCTGGTCGCCGACGAGACGGGTCTCACCTGGGAAATGGCCAACGACATGATCGGCGGCTTCGCGCTCGACGCGACGCGCTGGCAGCCCAGGACCGAGGCCGACATGCTGCGCTATTGCTATCACGTGGCAGGTTCCGTCGGCGTGATGATGGCCGTGGTGATGGGCGTGAGCACGGACGACGGCGAAACGCTCGACCGGGCCTGCGATCTCGGCCTGGCCTTCCAGATGGCGAATATCACGCGCGATATCGTCGAGGATGCCGAGGCGGGGCGCTGCTACCTGCCTGCCACCTGGCTGGCCGAAAGGGGCTGGCAGGCAGGCGAACACGCGCATCCGGACAACCGTTTCGCCCTCGCCAGCCTGATGCCGCGCCTGATCGCGCTGATGGAAAAGCACGAGGCTGCATCGAAACTCGGCGCGAAGAAGCTGCGGTTCCGCCAGCGCTGGGCGGTGCTGGCCGCGGCCAATATCTACGGCGCCATCGGGCGCAAGGTCCTCTCCCGCGGGCAGAAGGCGTGGGACCGCCGCGTGCGCGTGAGTGGCCCCGAGAAGCTCTGGCACGTCGCCACCGCCTTCTTCGAAGCACTGCGGAACCGTCCCTCCGGTCCTGCCGAACCGATCATCTGGACGCGCCACGATTTCCGCCCTGTTGCAGGCTGGTAGCTTGAAGCTGCGCGACGCTACGTCTAGCGAGCGTCCATGATCCAAAAGCTCCTCATCGCCAATCGCGGCGAGATCGCCTGCCGCATCATCCGCACCGCGCGTGAAATGGGCATCGCCACTGTCGCGGTCTATTCGGATGCCGATGCGAAGGCGCTGCATGTCCGCAGCGCCGACGAGGCGGTCCACATCGGCCCCTCGCCCGCTGCCGAAAGCTATCTGGTGGGCGAAAAGATCATCGCCGCCGCGAAGCAGACGGGCGCCGAGGCGATCCATCCGGGCTACGGATTCCTCTCCGAAAACGCCGGTTTCGCGCAGTCCGTGATCGACGCGGGGCTGATCTGGGTCGGACCGAAGCCTGCCAGCATCGAAGCGATGGGCCTGAAGGACGCCGCCAAAGAGCGCATGATCGCTGCGGGGGTGCCGGTGACGCCGGGCTATCTCGGCGAGGACCAGTCGGTCGAACGCCTGAAGAAGGAAGCCGACGGGATCGGTTATCCCGTGCTGATCAAGGCAGTCGCTGGCGGCGGCGGTAAGGGGATGCGCAAGGTCGATGCCGCAGCCGATTTCGAGGCCGCGCTGGAAAGCTGCCGGCGCGAGGCCAAGGCCAGCTTCTCCAACGACGAGGTGCTGCTCGAAAAGTGGATCACCTCGCCCCGCCACATCGAGGTGCAGGTCTTCGGCGATAGCCACGGCAACGTCGTCCACCTGTTCGAACGCGACTGCTCATTGCAGCGCCGCCACCAGAAGGTGATCGAGGAAGCCCCCGCTCCCGGCATGGACGAGGCCACCCGCGAAGAGATCTGCGCCGCCGCCGTGCGCGCCGCCAAGGCGGTCGATTACGAGGGTGCGGGCACGATCGAATTCATCGCCGATGCCAGCGAAGGCCTGCGCGCCGACCGCATTTTCTTCATGGAAATGAATACCCGCCTGCAGGTGGAGCATCCGGTGACAGAGGAGATCACCGGTGTGGACCTGGTCGAATGGCAGCTGCGCGTCGCAAGCGGCGAGCCGATCCCGCTCAGCCAGGAAGACCTCGTCATCGACGGCTGGGCTATCGAGGCGCGCCTTTATGCGGAAGACCCGGCCAAGGGCTTCCTGCCGAGTACCGGCCGTCTCGACCATCTCGAATTCGTCGAGGAAGGTCGCGTGGAAACCGGCGTCGAGGAAGGCGATGCGATCTCGCCCTTCTACGACCCGATGGTGGCCAAGCTGGTCAGCTGGGGCGAAACCCGCGACGAGGCCATCGAAGGTCTCGATGCAATGACTGCAGGCGTCGAAGTCTGGCCCGTGCGCACCAATGCCGGTTTCCTCAACCGCGCGCTCAACGATCCCGACTTCGTCATGGGCAATCTCGACACGGGCTTCATCGGCGAACGGCTCGACAGCCTCGTTCCGACGGGCGAACCGGACGAGGAGGTCTGGCAGACCGCAGCTGCCTTCGCGCTGTTCGACGAGGACGAGGACACCGAAGGCAGCTCGCTGTCCGGATTCCGTCTCAACGCCGAACCGCGCCGCAGCGTCGCGCTGGCCAATGGCGGCGAGACCCGCACCCTGTCGGGCGATGGCGCGCTGCCCGAGGCGACCGGCCTGCTCGATGCGGAAAGCGTTATCGTGTTCGACGAGGGCATGGCCTACGACTTCGCGCTGTCGACGCGCGGCGGCGGCCATCACCATGCCCACGACGGCGACATCATCGCCCCCATGCCGGGCAAGGTCATCGCGGTCGATGTGGCAGACGGCGACACCGTCACCGTGGGCCAGCGCCTGATGGTGCTCGAAGCGATGAAGATGGAACACGCCCTCACCGCGCCGTTCGACGGGACCGTCACCGGCCTGTCGGTCAGCGCCGGCAGCCAGGTGCAGGTCGAGGCCGTGCTGGCGGTTGTGGAGCCCGTAGAAGAATAGGGCTTTCCTTTCGGCCCATCCCTTGCAAGCGTGCCTTCCCTGAGGAGAGAACACGCGCATGGGCTGGGACAAGGAACTGGAAGAACTGCGCCACCGCGAGGCGCTGGCCGAGCAGATGGGCGGCGCGGACAAGGTCGCCCGCCAGCATTCACGCGGCAAGATGGACGCGCGCGCCCGCCTCGCGGCGCTGTGCGACGAAGGTTCTTTCCGCGAGATCGGCAAGATCGCAGGACGCGGTTCCTATGACGAGGACGGCAATCTCGCCGGCGTCCTTCCCGCTCCCTTCCTGTTCGGCAAGGCGCTGGTGAACGGCCGCCCGGTCGTGGCGACGGCCGACGATTTCACCATTCGCGGCGGGGCGGCCGACGCAGGCATCAGCCGCAAGATGGTGCAGGCCGAAAAGATGGCGCACGAGCTCAAGCTGCCCATCATCCGCATGATCGACGGCACCGGCGGCGGCGGAAGCGTGAAGACGCTCGAACAGATCGGCGCGACCTATATCCCCGCCGTTCCCGGCTGGTCGGACGTGGTGAAGAACCTCGACACGGTGCCGGTCGTTGCCCTCGCGCTCGGCCCGACGGCGGGCCTCGGCGCGGCGCGTACGGTGGCCAGCCATTACTCGGTCATGGTGAAGGGCCTCAGCCAGATCTTCGCCGCCGGGCCTGCCGTGGTCGACGGGCTGGGTGAAGCCTACAAGGGCTCGGCCGACCACCAGCAGGCCAAGGAAGACCTCGGCGGTTCGGAAATCCACACCCGCAACGGCGTGGTCGACGACGAGGTGGGAAGCGAGGCCGAGGCCTTCGCCCGTGCCCGCCACTTCCTCTCCTTCATGCCCGAGCACGTCGGCCAGCTTGCCCGCCGCTCGCTTTGCACCGACCCGGTCCACCGGCGTGAAGATGCGCTGTCCGGCCTCGTCCCGCGCGATCCCAAGGCAGTCTATTCGATGCGCCGCTGCATGGAGATGGTGTTCGACCAGGGCACGGTGTTCGAGATCGGACGGATGTGGGGCCGCGCCTGCATCACCGCGCTCGCCCGCCTCGACGGCTGGCCGGTGATGGTTCTGGCAAGCGACCCCAGCTACCTTGGCGGTTCGTGGGAAGCCAAGACCAGCGAGAAGGTCGAACGCTTCGTCAAGCTGGCCGACCAGTTCCGCCTGCCGATCGTCCACTTGGTCGACAACCCCGGCTTCATGATCGGGCGCGAAGCGGAGATGGCGGGGACCATCCGTTACGGCGTGCAGGCGATGAACGCGATCTACAAGGCCAGCGTCCCGCTCGCCTCCGTGGTCCTGCGCCGCGCATATGGCATCGCCGGCAGCGCCATGAGCAATGCCGAGACTTACCAGTACCGATACTGCTGGCCTTCGGGCGACTGGGGCAGCCTGCCCATCGCGGGCGGGCTGGAGGTCGCCTACAAGTCGGAACTCGAAGCCGCGGACGATCCGGCCGCCGAACTGGAAGCCATCCGGGCGCGGCTGGAAAAGGTCACCAGCCCCTTCCGCAGTGCCGAGCGCTTCAATGTCGAGGACATCATCGACCCGCGCGACACGCGGCCCCTGCTGTGCGAATTCGCCTCGCTTGCCTGGCGCAGGTTGGAAGCGGAAAGCTAGGCGTCGTCTTCCAGCTTGTCGCCGAACAGCGAGCCGCGTTCGGAAAACAGCACGAAGGCAAGGCTGAGCACCGCCGTCACCAGCAGCGCCAGCGCCAGTGGACGCGCGGTCCCGTCATAGGCAAAGCCGACGAAGGCACCGAGCAGAGCGCCGCTGGTCATGCGCAGGAAGCCCTGCGCGCTTGAGGCGGCACCCGCGATATGGCGGAATGGCTGCAAGGCGATCGAGCCGAAATTGGCCCCGATGAAGCCCAGCAGACTCATGTTAGCCGCCATCAGCGGGACGAAGGTCCACAGCGTCTCGTCGGGCTGGTTGGCGAAATAATACTGGGCTGCCGCAATCGCGATGAAGGCGAACAGCGCGGCATGGCTGACCTTGCGCGCGCCGAACCGTTCCACGATGCGGCTGTTCGACCAATTGGCCAGCGCCATGCAGCCCGCGCAGATCGCGAAGATCAGCGGGAAGCGGTCGCCCGCGCCGAAGGCCTCGCCGATCAACTGCTGGCTCGAATTGATGAAGCCGAACAATCCACCGAAAACCAGCGCGCTCCCGAGCGTGTAGCCGATGGTCTCGCGCAAGGTCAGCGCGGCCTTCATGTTGCGCGCGATCACCGGAATGCGGATTTCCTGCCGGTCTTCTTCGTGCAGCGTCTCGGGCAGGCGGAAATAGACCCATGCGCTCATCGCCACGCCGGCCACGGCCATCGACACGAAGATCCAGCGCCAGTCGCCCATCAGCACAAGCACGCCTTGCCCGACACTGGGCGCGACGGCAGGCACGAGCAGGAAGATCACGAAGATCAGGCTCATCATGCGCGCCATGCGGTCGCCGCCCACGCGGTCGCGGATGATGGCGGGCGGCAGGGCAATGATGCCCGCCGCGAAGAAGCCCTGTGCGGCGCGCAGGGCCACCAACCCGTCGAAGCTTGTCACCAGCGCGCAGGCGATAGACAGCACGATGTAGAGGAACAGCGCGACGAACAGCACGGGCCGGCGGCCGTAGCGGTCGGCAAAAGCTCCCGGCACCAGCGTACCGATGCCGGCGGCGAGCAGGTAGGCACCGACCACGAACTGGCGGCGATTGCCCTTCGCACCCAGATCGCCGGCCAACACGTCGAGTGCGGGCAGGATGGCGTCGATGCCGAACGCATTCAGCGCCATCAGCAGCGCCATCATCCAGATGAGTTCACGCTCGCCTATCGGCGTACGCCTCGCGGCGGCGGCCGGGGGTCGTTCCCCGCTGGCAAGCTGGTCGTTTCGCATTTGCACAAAATGGCGGGTGGCGCACAAGGTTCCGCTTTGCAAGGCGTGTCGCTATCTGATGTTGCATGAGCGACACGGAAGGCAGCGATGAGGAGGAGGCCGACGGCCTCAGGAAAATCATCCATGTCGACATGGATGCCTTCTTCGCCAGCGTCGAGCAGCGCGACAATCCGGAGCTGCGCGGCAAGCCCGTGGCGGTCGGCGGATCGAGCGGACGCGGCGTGGTCGCCGCCGCCAGCTACGAAGCGCGCAAGTTCGGCGTGCGGAGCGCGATGCCCTCGGTCACGGCCAAACGGCTGTGCCCCGACCTCATCTTCTGCAAATCGCGCTTCGATGTCTATCGCGAGGTCAGCCAGCAGATCCGCGCGATCTTCCGCCACCACACCGATCTTGTCGAACCGCTGAGCCTCGACGAGGCCTATCTCGATGTGACCGAGGACAAGCTCGGTATCGGCAGTGCAACGCGCATTGCCGAACTTATCCGGCAGGAAATCCGCGCCAAGACGAAACTGACCGCGAGCGCGGGCGTGTCCTACAACAAGTTCCTCGCCAAGCTTGCGAGCGACCAGAACAAGCCCGACGGCCTGTGCGTGATTCGCCCCGGCGAAGGGGCGGAATTCGTCCAGTCGCTGCCGGTCAGGCGCTTTCACGGCGTGGGGCCCAAGGGCGCGGAGAAGATGGACCGGCTGGGCATCGAGACCGGTGCGGACCTTGCCGCCAAGGACATCGAGTGGCTGCGCGCCCATTTCGGCAGTTTCGCCGACTATCTCTACCGTGCGGCGCGGGGCATCGACCTGAGGCCCGTCCGCTCCAGCCGCATCCGCAAGTCTGTCGGCGGGGAGCGCACCTTCAGCCGCGACCTGTCATCGGGCAGCGAATTGCGCGAGACGATGGAGGACATCATCGACATCGTCTGGGGCTATATCGAACGGGCCGAGGCGAAGGGCCGCACGGTCACGCTAAAGATGAAGTACACCGACTTCCAGATCTTCAGCCGCGCAAAGACGGTCGACAGGCCGATCGAGAGCAAGGAAGAATTCGCCGCCATCGGCCGCGCTTTGCTGGAAGAGGTCCTGCCGCTGCCCATGCCGATCCGGCTGATGGGCCTGACCCTGTCGAAACTGCAGCGCGACGGCGAGGACGAGCCCTCCCGCCCCGACGCGCAGCTCAGCCTGCTCTAGCCTGCGCGCTGGCGCCACAGCGCCAGCCGCGCGCGCGTGCGCGGGCTGAGCGGTTCGGGCAGCGAATGCGTGGGGAAGAAGCGCGCTTCGACGATTTCGCGCCCGTCGGCCTTCGGCACGTCGTTCACCACGCCCGAGAAGATATGCGCCGTGTGCGCTGCGCCCGACAGTGTTTCGTCGATCGTGCCGATCTGCTTGAGCGCGCTGATTTCGCAGGCCACTTCCTCGCGCAGTTCGCGCCGAGCGGCCTCTTCAGGCGTCTCGCCCCGGTCGATACCGCCGCCGACGAAGTACCAGAAATCGGGCCCGTAGCTGTGCCGCACGAGCAGGATTTGCCCGTCGAAGTCGCGCGCGATCACGCTGACACCGTCACGGCTCACGCCGGTGCGCTGCCGGACGATGGCACGGATGCGATAGGCGATGCGAAGGGCGAACCGGTGGGCCGGAACCGGGATCAGGTGAAGCATGTCACCGGCTGGCTCGCGCCCGACAGGAAACGGGCGACTGGAAGGTCGCTGGCACCGGCAGCGGCGGCATCGAAGACGGCGCGCTTGTCCTCGCCGCGGATCACGAAAGCGACCTGCGCGGAATCGAGCAGGGCCGGCAGCGTCAGGCTGATGCGGTCGAAGGGCGCTTCGGGCGGCAGCGGATCTGGGGTCAGGCGCACGATCCGATGCGCTTCATCGAGCTGCGGGTCGGTATTGGGGAAGAGCGAGGCGATGTGCCCGTCCGCCCCCATTCCGAGCCAGGCAAGGTCGAAACGCGGCACGGCTTCCATCTCGGTCAGCGTCACGACTTCGGCACCGGCGGGTTCGAACAGGGCGCGCAGCTTTCCCGTATTCGAGGCTGCATGGTCTTCCGGCACGATCCGGTCATCATTCGGCCAGACGACCAGCCGCGCGAAGTCGAGATCGCTTTCCAGCAGCCTGCCGATGATGGGGAACGGGGTCGAGCCGCCCGGCACGGTGATTGTCACCGGGCCTTCGGTGGATGCCAGTGCCTCTCCGATGCGGGCCGCCAGCCAATCGGCGATCGCGCCGTCGTCCGCATTCTCGATGATCGTTACGTCAGCCATGCCCGTCACATACAGCAAACCCGTCCGCACCCAAGGTACGAACGGGCCTGAATTGGTATTTTTTTCGAAGGCCTTACTTGGCGGTCTGGTTGAGGAACCAGATGCGCTCCTCCGTCTGGTCGATCCAGTCATCGACGATGCCGCTGGTGGCGTTGTCGCCTACTGCCTCGGCTTCTTCCTTCACCTTGGCCAAGCGGTCGTGAAGCTTGCGATTGTCGTCGCGCAGTTCGGCCACCATCGCATCGGCTGTGATCGTGACGTCGTCCTGGTCGGCAATCTTGGTCTCGCTCGCGATCGTCCCGATCGAGGTAAGCGTGTATTCGTCGTTCTTGCGCACGCGTTCGCCGATGGCGTCGACCGTCCCGATCAGCTGGGCGGCCTGTTCGTCGAACAGCAGGTGCAGGTCGCGGAAACGCGGGCCTGCGACGTGCCAGTGGAAGTTCTTGGTCTTCATGTAGAGCGCCAGCGTGTCGGCCAGTGCGCCGTTCAGAGCGGTCACCAGACCGGCTTTCGAATTGTTGCCGAGTTCGGCCATGATTTTTCCCCTTGGTCGGATTTCTGTCTTGTCCAACCAACGGTCGGGCAAGCGGGGGGTTTCATGGTCTATCTAGGTCGGTTTAATCGCTTCAGGCGATTAAGATATCAATCCACGAACGGATAATCCGATTGTTACAGCCATCACTGCGAGCATGAAAGCAAGGCCAAGTCGCAGGCCCCTCAACGGCAATTTTGCAAGCTTCGGCCCCAAGGCATAGCCGGCTACCATGGCGGCCATACCGCCCATTGCCCCGCCCCCTGCAGCCATGTGCGGGAGGGCGAGCGCCGCCGCCAGTGCAAAAACGACGAAGCGCGCGGCATCGGTCGCCTGTCGCAGGATCAGCGTGAGCGCAGCCGCGCCGAGCGAGCGTGTGGGCTCTTCCGGCATCCGGCCTCGAATGGGCCATGCCAGCTCGGCTGCCGACAGCAGCAGGGCCAGCGCGACGAACATCTGCGACGCATTGACCGATAGCATTTGGGCAAACCGGCCGCCGGCCCATCCGGCCAGTGCGCCGGTCAGCGCCGCGCAGGCGAGCGCGGTCGCGAGGAGGCCGGTCGAGGGTCCCAGTTCGGCACGCAAATACGCCACCAGCAGCTGGTCGCGTGCGCCCGCCGACAGCACGAAGCTGGTGACAAGGGCGAAGAAGAACGCGCTCATTCCCGGCCCGTCAGGCGACCCAGGGACCGGTAATCGCGATCGTGCGGGTCGGCGAATAGGCGTTGACGAAGAACCACTTGCCATCGGGAGAGAAGCAGCCTCCCGCCAGTTCCGTCTGCATATTCAGGCGCCCGAAGTCGTAGGGCTGGCCGTCGGGCGTGATACCGCGCAAATGGTTGTCGACGACCGGCGTGTACTGATCCTCGCACACGATCAGATGGCCGTTGGGTCCGACCGTCAGGTTGTCGCCGTAATTGAACTGGTGCTGGCTCTCGCTCTCGAAGAACAGCGAAAAACGGTCCTCGCCCTTTCCGCGGCCCGGCGTGAGGCGGAAGACCTGGCCGAACTTGGCGAGCCCGCCGCTGGTCGAGCAGACGTAGAGTTCGTTCTCGCCCATGTGGATGCCCTCGCCCCGCGCGATCACGGCAGCGCCCATGCGGGCGGCGCGGGTGCGCAGGTCGTCTTCGGGCGCCTCCACATCGTCGAGATCGATCCACCGCACCGCGAAATCGCGGCCCACCGGCATGACCGGCGTATCGAAATTGCGCGTATCGGCGATGCCATCGACGACCATGGCCTGCAGCTTGCCGCCTTCGGCCAGCTTGCCCGCGACCTTGGGAATGAAGCGGTAGAGCACCGAATCCGGCCGGTCTTCGGTCAGGTAGACGTAGCCGGTGACGGGATCGACACAGGCAGCTTCGTGGTTGAAGCGGCCCATGGCCTTCAGCGGTACGGCATCGACCAGACCTTCGGCATCGGCGGGCACTTCGAACACCCAGCCATGGTCGCGGCCCAGCTTGTCGGGCGCGATCTGGTCGGGCTTGCTGACGAATTCCTCGCAGGTCAACCAGCTGCCCCAGGGCGTGATCCCGCCGGCGCAATTGCGGATCGTCCCTGCAAGCGAGCGGTATTCGCGCTTCTTTTCCAGCGTCTTCGCATCGAGCACCAGCGTGGTCGTTCCGCCCGGCAGGACGAACTGACCCGCCGCCTTGTCATAGCCGCTGAGGATGGTGCCTCCCGACCCGTCGGTTGGGACAAGCTCATGGTTGCGCACCAGCGCGATCTCGCCGTTGGGCAGCGGCAGACAGCCCATGCCATCGGCCTTATCCGGCACTGTGCCCCCGTCGCTCATCGCATCGTCGAAGCTGGAGAGCAGCCGGTAGGTGAAGCCCTGCGGCAGGTCGATAAGGCCCGCCGGATCGGGCACGAGCGGGCCGTATCCCACCGCCTGCGCCGCACCGCGGGTCATGCAGCCGCTGAGCGTGAGCGCTCCGAAAGCGGTGGCAGTGGCGGACAGGAACTGGCGGCGGTGCAACTGGGCGGTCATCGAAAGTCTCTCCATTGGCCGACTGGCCTCGCCATGCGATAGCAGGGTGACTCGCAAATGACAGCACGAGAGGAGAGGCGGATGAAATTAACCGAAGGTATGGCCGCAGTGGTGACCGGCGGCGCATCGGGACTGGGTAAGGCGAGCGCATCGGCGCTGGCGGACCTGGGCCTCAAGGTGACGATCTTCGACGTCAACGAGGAGGCAGGCCAGGCCCATGCAGAGGCCATCGGCGGCCATTTCGCCTACGTCGACATCACCGACGAACAATCGGTGGTCGACGGTTTCGCCTCGGCCCGCGCGGCGCACGGACAGGAACGCGTGACGGTCCACTGCGCCATGACCAGCCGCCGAGGCAAGACGCTGGGCTGGGACAAGGAAACAGGCGGCTACAAGCGCCTCTCGACCGAAGATTACGCGTTCGGGGCGGAAGGCATCCTCGTCTCGTCCTATCGCATCGCCAGCCATTCGGCGCTCGGCATGGCGAACTCCGAACCGCTGAACGAGGACGGGGAGCGCGGCTGCATCACGCTGACCGCCAGCGTGGCAGCGCAGGACGGCCAGATAGGTCAGGTCATCTACGGCAGCTGCAAGGCGGGCGTGAACGGCCTCGTCCTGCCGATGGCACGCGATCTCATGGAACTCGGCATCAGGGTGAACTCGGTCATGCCGGGCATTTTCGCGACGCCGCTGATGCTGGGCATGAAGGACCGCAACCCGCAGATGTGGGACCAGCTCAATGCCAGCGTGCCCTTTCCCAAACGGCTCGGCCACCCGGAGGAATTCGCCTCGCTGATCTGCGAAATCGCCCGCAACAGCTACATTAACGGACACCAGTTCCGGCTCGACGGCGCGATCAGGATGCCGCCGAAATAGCGGGCCATCGTTCCGCCCGTCGCGGGAAGGCTTGACTGGCATCGCCTTTGCGGGAGAACCTGCAGGCGGAGCCGTTTTCGGGGGAATTTGCCATGCGTTCGCTTGCCGTCTTTGCCGCTTTCACCGCCCTTGCAGCCGCCCAGCCGGCGCTTGCGCAAGGGGAGAAGGTCAGCTCCGTCGTGGAGCTTGCCCAGAAGGCAGAGACGCTCAAGCCCGGCCAATGGGTCTGGGCCCCCGAGATTTCGCCCGAAGGTCCGGTGGTGGTCTATGTCGACCTCACCCGCCAGATCGCCGACATCTACCGCAACGGCGTGCGCATAGGGGTGTCGACCGTCTCCACCGGCAAGCCCGGTCACGAGACACCGACCGGCGTGTTCGCGATCCTGCAGAAGGACCGCAACCACCACTCCTCGACCTATAACAATGCGCCCATGCCCTTCCAGCAGCGGTTGACCTGGGACGGGGTGGCGCTGCATGCAGGCGGCCTGCCCGGTTATCCGGAAAGCCATGGCTGTGTGCACCTGCCCTACAAGTTCGCCGAGCAGCTGTTCGGCTCCACCTCGATGGGAGGCACGGTGATCGTGCAGGGCCGCGCCGGGGCGCCGATCAAGTATCCGGCGGGCGGTGTGCTTTCCCCGGCAACGGCGTCGGGCCTGCCCGAGAATTACCGCCCGCTCGCCGCGGACGAAACCTTCCGCTGGGACGACGAGGCGGCAGAGCCCGGCCCGCTTTCGGTGGTCATCTCGACCTCGGACAACAAGATGGTGGTGATGCGTTCGGGCAAGGAAATCGCCCGTTCCCGCATCGAGCTGGACGGCGCGCCGAGCGAGACGATCGTGGCGACCCTGTCCTTCGATCCCGACGGGACCCTGCACTGGTCGATGGTGCCCCTGCCCGGCCATCACGACGCGACCGGCCACCCGATCGACCCGAGCGTGCTCAACCGGTTGCGGATGCCGCATGGCATGATCACCCGGCTGCGCGAGCAGATGACCGCGGGGACGCACGTCCTGCTGACCCATGCCAGCGTAAACGCGAACACGACTGCCGTGCCGCTGACGGTGATGGCCGCCAACGACTGAGAATTCCGGTCTTTCGGGAAGCTGGAGCGGGTGAAGGGAATCGAACCCTCGTCGTCAGCTTGGGAAGCTGCTGCTCTACCATTGAGCTACACCCGCGAGGCGGCGCGGCGCTTGCCACGGATGGCGCGGCGCGGTCAATCGATTCCGGCAGCGGCGGAAAAAGGGGCCGGCGCGGGTTCACCTTCGCGGTTTAGCCGATAGAAGGGGGCCCATGGCAACCAAGCGTGAATGGGTGAACTGGGCGATCGGGCGGATCGAGGCGGACTTTAACCGGTCGGCCGACACGCACCTGATCCCGCTGCCTGTGCCCGCGCTGCCCGATATCGCCATCTACCTGAAGGACGAATCGAGCCATCCGACCGGCAGTCTCAAGCACCGGCTGGCGCGCTCGCTGTTTCTCTACGGCCTGTGTAACGGCTGGATCTGCGAAGGCACGCCCATCGTCGAGGCATCGAGCGGGTCGACCGCGGTGTCCGAAGCCTATTTCGCGCGAATGCTGGGCCTGCCCTTCATCGCCGTGGTCCCCAAGTCGACTGCGCAGGCCAAGATCGACGCCATCGCCTTCCATGGCGGCAAGTGCCACTTCGTCGACAATCCTTGCGAGATGTACGACGCGGCCCAGTCGCTCGCCGACGAGCTTGGCGGCCACTACATCGACCAGTTCACTTTCGCCGAACGGGCAACCGACTGGCGCAGCAACAACAATATTGCCGAATCGATTTTCGCCCAGATGGCGCGCGAACCCCATCCGGTGCCGCGCTGGATTGTCTGCGGTGCAGGCACCGGCGGCACCTCGGCCACCATCGGCCGCTTCGCCCGCTACAACCGTCACGACACGCGTGTATGCGTTGCCGATCCGGAAGGCTCGGTCTTCCATCGCCACTGGGCCGACCGTTCGATCGAGCGCGTCGATCATCCTTCGGGCTGCATCGAGGGCATCGGCCGCCAGCGCGTCGAACCGAGCTTCCTGCCCGACGTGGTCGACCGGATGGAAGCGGTCAGCGACGAATGTTCCATCGCCGCCGCCCACGAGGTGAGCGAACGGCTCGGGCGGCGCTGCGGCGGATCGACCGGGACAAATGTCTGGGCCTGCGCCAAGATTGCAACCGACATGGCCGAACGCGGCCTCAAGGGCTCCATCGTGTCCATCCTGTGCGATGACGGGGCGCGCTATGCCGACACGATCTTCGACGATGGCTGGCTGGCGCAGAAGGGCTTCGACATCACGCCCCAGCGCAAGAAGATCGCCCATTTCTTCGAGACCGGCACTTTCGCAGCCGGCTGACCGGATTTCCTCCGAGGAGAGCAATACGTGATTACCGACGACCGGATCATCCTGGGCCTGCTGGGCGTCGTCCTGGCATTCGTCTTCGCCACTCGCGACCGGCCGGGCTGGCAGAAATTCTACACGTTCGTACCGATCATCCTCGTCTGTTATCTCGTCCCCTCGCTGATGGTCACGTTCGGCCTGATCGATGTCACGGAAAGCAATCTGTGGGCCGTGGCCAAGGACTTCTTCCTGCCAGCCGCCCTGTTCCTGATGACGCTCAGCATCGACCTGAAGGGCATCCTCGGCCTCGGCAGCAAGGCGATCATCATGTTCCTGACCGCCACGCTCGGCATCGTACTGGGCGGTCCGGTCGCGCTGTTCATCGTCGCGCAGTTCGACCCCTCGATCATCGGCGCGGGTGACAATGCCGCCTGGCGCGGGCTGGCCACGCTGGCCGGCAGCTGGATTGGCGGCGGTGCCAACCAGACGGCCATGCTCGAAGTCTACGGCTACAATATCGAGCGCTATTCGGCGCTCATCGCGGTCGACATCATCGTGGCGAACATCTGGATGATCTTCCTGCTCTACGGCGCCGGGGCGAGCGAAAAGGTCGACCGCTGGCTCGGCGCGGACAGCAGCGCGATCGACGCGCTGCGTGACAAGATGGCGGATTACACAAGCTCGGTGGAACGTGTGGCCAAGGCCAACGACTACGTCCTCCTGTTCGGTGTGACGCTGGCAGTGGTCGGCCTGTGCCACCTCGTCGGCAATGCGCTGGGCGGCTTCTTCGCCGAATTGCAGGGCGAGGAAGCGACTTTGGCAAGCGGGTTCTTCTGGGTCGTGGTCATTGCGACGACCTTCGGCCTTCTCGCAAGCTTCACCCGCGCCCGCGAACTCGAAGGCGTCGGCGCGAGCAAGTTCGGCACGCTGTTCATCTTCCTCCTCGTCGCGATCATCGGCACGAAGATGGACGTGACCCAGCTCGGCGAAGCGCCCGGCTTCATGGCCGTCGGCCTCATCTGGATGGTGTTCCACGTCATCCTGCTGCTGGCCGTGGCAAAGCTTATCAAGGCGCCGTTCTTCTTCGTGGCCGTCGGCAGCAAGGCGAACGTGGGCGGCGCGGCGTCGGCACCGGTCGTGGCAGCGGCATTCCATCCGGCGCTTGCGCCGGTGGGTGTGTTGCTCGCGGTTCTGGGTTATGCCTTGGGCACATACGGCGCGATCCTGTGCGCGCAGATGATGGCAGCGGTCGGTTAGGCGCAAATCGGCCCGGTTTCATTTGATACCGGTTGATTTCGAAGCCTCTCCTTGCCAAGGCCGCTGGCAAGAAGAGAGAGGATTCCCCCATGCGTCAGGTTGACCATTTCATCGTCGGCGACAGCCCCGCCGCCACCCGCAAGCACCAGATCTGGAACCCCTCCACTGGCGAGGTTCAGGCCGAGGTTGCGCTTGGCGATGCTGCCCTCCTGCAGCAGGCCATCGATGCGGCGAAGAAGGTCCAGCCCGCCTGGGCCGCGACCAACCCGCAGAAGCGCGCGCGCGTCATGTTCGAATTCAAGCGGCTGGTCGAAGCGAACAAGCAGGAACTCGCCGAACTGCTCTCGAGCGAACACGGCAAGGTCGTGGAAGATGCGCACGGCGACGTGCAGCGCGGTCTCGAGGTCATCGAGTTCGCCTGCGGCATCCCGCAGGCGCTGAAGGGCGAATACACGCAAGGCGCAGGCCCCGGCATCGACGTCTATTCGATGCGCCAGCCGCTCGGCATCGGGGCGGGCATCACCCCGTTCAACTTCCCGGCGATGATCCCGATGTGGATGTTCGGCATGGCGATCGCGGCGGGCAACGCCTTCATCCTCAAGCCGTCCGAACGCGACCCCAGCGTACCGGTGCGCCTTGCCGAACTGATGCTCGAGGCAGGCGCGCCCGAGGGGCTGCTGCAGGTCGTCCACGGCGACAAGGAAATGGTCGATGCGATCCTCGACCATCCCGATATCCCGGCGATCAGTTTCGTCGGCTCGTCCGACATCGCGCAGTATATCTACTCGCGCGGCGCGGCCAATGCGAAGCGCGTGCAGGCCTTCGGCGGCGCGAAGAATCACGGCATCGTGATGCCCGATGCCGATCTCGACCAGGTGGTGAACGACCTGGCCGGCGCGGCCTTCGGCTCGGCTGGCGAGCGCTGCATGGCGCTACCCGTCGTGGTGCCGGTGGGCGAGGATACGGCGAACCGTCTGCGCGAAAAGCTGATCCCCGCGATCAATGCGCTGCGCGTCGGCGTCTCCAACGATCCCGATGCGCATTACGGACCGGTCGTCACGCCCGAACACAAGGCGCGCGTCGAAGGCTGGATCGACACGGCCGAAAAGGAAGGCGCCGAAGTCGTCATCGACGGTCGCGGCTTCAGCCTGCAGGGCCACGAGAACGGCTTCTTCGTCGGCCCGACGCTGCTCGACCGTGTCACCACCGACATGGACAGCTACAAGGAAGAAATCTTCGGCCCCGTGCTCCAGATCGTGCGTGCCAAGGATTTCGAGGACGCCGTCCGCCTGCCTAGCGAGCACCAGTACGGCAACGGCGTCGCCATCTTCACCCGCAACGGCCACGCCGCTCGCGAATTCGCGAGCCGCGTCAATGTCGGCATGGTCGGCATCAACGTGCCGATCCCGGTCCCCGTGAGCTACCACAGCTTCGGAGGCTGGAAGCGTTCAGGATTCGGCGACATCGACCAGTACGGCATGGAAGGCCTGAAGTTCTGGACCAAGGCGAAGAAGGTCACCCAGCGCTGGCCAGACGGCGGCGGCGACGGGTCGAACGCCTTCGTCATCCCGACCATGGGATAAGAACAGGCTTCGGGGCGTTGGAAGGAAGCGTTTTCAAGGAGATATCCATGCGCTTCCTGCTCTCCGCCGCCCCGCTTCTGCTTTTGGCGGCCTGCTCGGACCCCGTTCGGGATGCGGACAGGCAGGATGGCGGGGATGCTGCCATGCCGGTCGAACCCGGTGGCGGCCCCGGCGATGGCGCAGCGCCGATGCCCGAACCGGTTGTGACAGACGAAATTCCGGTCGCGTTCCGCGGCGTCTGGGACAGCGTTCAGGGGACATGCGACGCCGCATCCGATTTGCGCATCGAGATATCGCCCAAGGCCATCGGTTTCTACGAATCGCGCGGCGAGGTCACGCGGGTCGAGATCGACAATCCGGACCGCATCGTGGTCTCGCTCGCGATGGAGGGCGAAGGCGAAAAATGGGAAATGGCCCGCCAGTTTACGCTCACCGAAAACGGGACCATACTGACCCCGCGCTCGGTCAATGAAGAGCAGTTCAAGCCGGTACCGCTCAAACGATGCGAGAGCTGAGGAGAATTTCATGCGCGCCATGCTTGCCGTCCTGACCGCCCTGCCCCTCGCCGCCTGTGCCACCACAACCGTGGCTGACGGAGATCTCCCGCCCGCTCGCGCAGAAGGCACATGCAACGCGGCCGCCGCACAGGGCCACATCGGCCACACCGCCAGCCAGGCCATGGGCGCGGCAATCCTCAAGGACAGCGGCGCGCAGTCGCTGCGCTGGGGTCCGCCCGAATCGGCATGGACGATGGATTACCGCCCGGACCGGGTGAACGTGCGCTACGACCGCGACATGAAGATCACCGAAGTCACCTGCGGGTGAGCGAGCGGCGGCACGCCTTCACCGGCTCGCCCTACGAAGCACAGTTCGGGTTCGCGCGCGCGGTGCGCGCCGGCAACCGCATCATCGTCGCAGGCACCGGACCGGTCGAGGACGACGGCTCCTCGACGAAAGGCGGCGCTGCTGACCAGGCCGCACGCTGTTGTTCGCTGATCCTGCGCGCCATCGAGGATCTGGGCGGAACGGCAGCTGACGTCGTCCGCACGCGGATGTTCCTGACCGACCCGGCCGACCAGGACGCGGTCGGAGAGGTCCACGCCCGCTTTTTCGGCGCTGCGAGCCCTGCAGCGACGATGGTCGGCGCCGCGTGGCTCTGCCGCAGCGAATGGCGCGTCGAGATCGAGGCCGAAGCGGTGCTAGGCGAGGGAACTTCGGGCGGCGCCTAGCCGGTCTTGCAGGTGCTGATGCCGAAAGGCAGGTAGGCCGGACAGAACGAGACGAGGCTCGTCACCACGAAAATCGCCGCGACCACGTAAGCGATGGTGGCGAACAGGCCGGTCACCGTTCCGGTCGCTGCAAGCACTATGAGCACGACCGCGGCAATCAGGCGGACGGTCTTGTCGAGCGATCCCATATTCTTGCGCATCACTAGTTCTCCTTGGGGCCAATCCTCGCTGGCGCCCCCATCGTCGGGGGAGCCTGTCCAGACTAGGCGCAAACCGGGCTGCGACATTGATCTGGCGCAATATCGAACGCCGGGAACCGGTCCGAAATGCGTGGGCAACAAAGCTAGTTTGTCCGAAGGCGCGAAGCAGTGATTGGAAAGCCGCGCCGCACCGCCCGGCAATCGTTCGCGCGCGAGGTGGCGCGCCCCTTCCCTCGGGCCTCCAGCAGCGCTAGAGCGCGGGCCATGACAGGACAATTCCAGCTCACCGAAGAACAGCTCGCGATCCAGGAGATGGCGCAGCGTTTCACCGCCGACAACATCACTCCCCACGCTGCGGAATGGGACGAGAAATCGCATTTCCCGCGCGACGTGATCCAGCAGAGCGCCGAGCTCGGCTTCGGGGCGATCTACGTGTCGGAAGAAAGCGGCGGCATCGGCCTCGGCCGGCTCGAGGCGGCACTGATCATGGAAGCCATGGCCTATGGCTGCCCGGCGACCAGCGCCTATATCTCGATCCATAACATGGCTGCCTGGATGATCGACCAGTTCGGCGGCGCAGAGGTGAAGGCGAAATACCTTCCCGACCTCGTCACCATGGACAAGATCGCCAGCTACGCGCTCACCGAACCGGGTAGCGGCTCGGACGCGGCAGGCCTCAAGACGAGCGCTCGGCTCGACGGGGACCACTATGTCCTCAACGGCACCAAGCAGTTCATTTCGGGCGGCGGTTTCAACGACGTCTACGTGACGATGGTCCGCACCTCCGACCACAAGACCAAGGGCATCACCTGCCTCGTGATCGACAAGGACACGCCCGGCGTGTCCTTCGGCAAGCCGGAGAAGAAGCTTGGCTGGAATGCCTCGCCCACCGCGCAGGTCATTTTCGAGGATGCGCGCGTGCCCGTCGCCAACCGCGTGGGTGACGAGGGCGAAGGCTTCCGCTTTGCCATGATGGGCCTCGACGGCGGCCGCCTGAACATCGGCGCCTGTTCATTGGGCGGGGCGCAGCGCTGCCTCGACGAGGCAGTAGCCTACACCAAGGACCGCAAGCAGTTCGACACGCCGATCGCCGACTTCCAGAACACGCAGTTCATGCTCGCCGACATGGCGACCGAGCTGGAGGCAGCCCGCGCCCTGCTCTACCTCGCCGCGGCCAAGGTGACCGACGGCGCGCCCGACAAGAGCAAGTTCTCCGCCATGGCCAAGCGCCTTGCGACCGACAGCGGATCGAATGTGGTCAACAACGCGCTCCAGCTGTTCGGAGGCTACGGTTACCTGCGCGAATATCCGATCGAGCGCTTCTGGCGCGACCTGCGCGTGCATTCGATCCTCGAAGGCACCAACCAGGTGATGCGCATGATCGTGGGACGGGACCTGCTTCGCCAATGACCGACGACATCAACATCCACCGCCACGGCGCGGTCGGCCACCTTTCGCTGAACCGCCCCAAGGCGCTGCACGCGCTGACCCTCGACATGTGCCACGCGATGAGCGCGGCGCTGAGCGAATGGGCTGGTGACGAAAGCGTCGAGGCCGTGGTGCTCGACCATGCAGAGGGACGCGGCTTCTGCGCAGGCGGGGACATCAACCTGCTGCGCAATTCTGCGCTGAACGACGGCGGCGCATCGGGCCGCGCCTTCTTCCACGACGAGTACCAGCTCAACCACCAGATGATGACCTATGACAAGCCGATCGTGGCTTTCATGGACGGCATCACCATGGGCGGCGGCGTGGGCATCGCCCTGCCGGCCAAATACCGCGTCGCGACCGAACACACGCGCTTCGCCATGCCGGAAACGGGCATCGGCCTGTTCCCCGACGTGGGCGGCGGCTGGCACTTGTCGCGCCTCGGCGGGAGGCTCGGCCAGTTCCTCGCGCTGACCGGCGCGCGGCTCGACGGGGCCGAATGCCTGTGGGCTGGCATCGCCACGCACTACCTCCCGGCCGAGAAGCTGCCCGAGGCGAAGGCCCGCATCATCGAGCATCCGGGCCGCATCGCCGGCATCCTTTCGGAGCTTTCGGTAACGCCCCCGCCGGCCCGGATCGAGGGCAATGCCGACAAGATCGCCAAGCATTTCGCCTCCGACCGCTACGAGGACATCCTCGCCAGCCTCGAGGCTGACGACAGCGACTGGGCGGCCAAGGAACTGGCGACGCTGGGCACGAAAAGCCCGCAAACCTGCAAGGTTGCGCTGCGCCAATTGGCCGAAAGTCAAAATCTCGACAATTTCGCCGACAACATGGCGATGGAGTACCGCATCGCGTCCCGCGTCCTGACTCGCCCCGATTTTGCCGAGGGCGTGCGCGCGGTGATCGTGGACAAGACGAACGACCCCAAATGGGATCCGGCAACGCCCGAGGGCGTGAGCGAGGAACTGCTCGAACAGATCTTCGCCCCGCTTCCCGCAGACGAGGAATGGAAACCCCTATGAGCTTCGAGACCATCACCGTCGAACAGCGCGACGCCGTCACGCTGATCACCTTGAATCGTCCGCAGGCACTCAATGCACTCAACAGCAAGGTGCTCGAAGAACTGATCGAGGCTTTCGCCGCCTACCAAGCCGATGCCAGCCAGCTTTGCGCGGTCCTCACCGGTTCGGGCGACAAGGCCTTTGCCGCCGGTGCCGACATCAAGGAAATGAGCGAGAAGGCCGCGGCCGACTTCTACCTCGACGATTTCTTCAGCCCGTGGACGAGCGAGATCGTGAAGAAGACCCGCAAGCCGTGGATCGCCGCGGTCAACGGCTTCGCGCTGGGCGGCGGGTGCGAGCTCGCCATGATGGCCGACCTCATCATCGCCAGCGAGAACGCCAAGTTCGGCCAGCCCGAAATCAAGCTTGGCGTTGCCCCCGGCATGGGTGGCAGCCAGCGCTTGACCCGCGCCATCGGCAAGTCGAAGGCGATGGAAATGTGCCTCACCGGCCGCATGATGGGCGCCGAGGAAGCAGAGCGCAGCAACCTCGTCGCGCGCGTCGTGCCGCATGAAAACCTGCTCGACGAAGCCATAAAGACCGCCGCACAGATCGCAAGCATGCCTCCGATGGCAGCCATCGCGAACAAGGAAATGGTCAATGCCGCCTTCGAGACCAGCCTCGACCAGGGCCTGATCATCGAGCGCCGCATTTTCCAGATTCTCACCGCGAGTGAAGACAAGCAGGAAGGCATGGCCGCCTTCATCGAAAAGCGCGAGGGCAAGTGGAAGGGTAGGTAAGGCTTTGAGGGTGCGCAACTATTTTGCCGGAATTGGGACATACCTTCGCGTATTGGTGATCCTGTTTTGGTTCTTGGTGGGTATCATTGCCATCCGGAATGTATCTGCCGGTGCACCCGCGGCACCATGGTGGATGATCATAGCATTCGCTGCGGTCACGGTCCCCTTCTGGTTTGCTGCGAAATGGCTCCAGTCATTTAAGGATTAGTCCAATGAAAATCGCCTTCATCGGCCTCGGCAACATGGGCGGCGGGATGGCCGCGAACCTCGTCAAGGCGGGGCACGAGGTGAACGCATTCGACCTGTCCGAAGCGGCGCTTGCGGCCGCCAAGGAAAACGGCTGCGCGACCTTCACCGATGCCTCCGAGGCGGTGCAGGGCGTCGACGGCGTGGTGACCATGCTGCCCAACGGCGGGATCGTGAAATCGGTCTACGAAGGCAGCGTTATCGGCAAGGCTCCGGCAGGCGCGGTCCTTCTCGACTGCTCGACCATCGATGTCGCCACCGCAAAGGAAGTCATCGCGAAGGCCGAGGCGGCCGGATACGACATGGTCGACGCGCCCGTTTCCGGCGGTATCGCGGCAGCCAATGGCGGCACGCTCACCTTCATGGTCGGCGGCACCGACAAGGCTTTCCAGCGCGCCAGCGAAGTGCTCGACCCCATGGGCAAGGCCGTGATCCACGCAGGCGATGCAGGTGCGGGCCAGACCGCAAAGATCTGCAACAACATGCTGCTCGCCATCACCATGATCGGTACTGCCGAGGCCATGACCATGGCGAAGAAGCTCGGCCTCGACCCGCAGAAGTTCTACGAGATTTCGAGCGTGTCGAGCGGCTACAACTGGTCCTTGAACGCCTACACGCCCCTACCCGGCGTCGGCGTGCAGAGCCCGGCCGACAATGACTACCAGGGCGGCTTTGCCACCGCGCTGATGCTCAAGGACCTGCGGCTCGCGATGGAGGCCGCTGCCAGCGTCGATGCGACGACCGTGCTGGGTTCGCAGGCTGCGGAGATCTACGAGGCTTTTGCCGAGCAGAATGGCGCACTCGATTTCTCGGCGGTGATCAAGACCCTCTGATTTCCTCGATGATCGCCGCGAGCCACTCTCGCGGCGCTTTCCGGCGTCCGATATCGGCGACGAATTCCTGCCCGCGTGCGACGCTGCGCAGGCGCTTGTCGCGCAGCCAGCGATCGGGCCTGTCGTGATAGCTCAAGCCGCCGGGCTTCAGCCATGCCGGCCGCTGCCAGATCGACGGCGGTCCGTCGGGAACGGTCAGCCGCAGGCCATCGCTAGCCCGCGCCGCTACCTGCCCGCGTCCCGCATAGACCGTGTCGTTGCTGCCGTGCATGGCAAGCGCGTGCGGATGGCCGCGCTCGACCAGCCAATCGGGCGCTCCCCCAGCGAGCGGGATGATCTCCTCGATCTCGAGAAACCCGAAAATCCGGTGGTGCGGATCGTCGCCATTTTCGCGGAACAGGCCGAAGAAGAGGAATACATCGCCAACCCCCACGCCGCGGTTCTCGAGATGGGTTTGCGCCGCCCCGACCTGCCCGAACAGGCAGCGGTCTTCCTCGACGAACATGGGATCATGGTGGCAGGCCTCCTGCGCGCCATACCGGCCGCGGCTTGCCGAATGGGCATGGTCGCCAAGACCGAGATCGCCATAGGTCGTGCGCGATGCGGCGCCGGCGGGGATCGGCAGGCTGACAGGCGCGCCGTTCACGATAGGCGACGGTCCGCCACCCGCCGCGCTGTCAAAGCCCTTCCTGCTGAAGATGATCCTCATGACGCTCTCGCTGCCCGTCGGCACAGGTCATGACAAGAGGCCTGTTGCTGGCTAGAGCCGCATTATGAGCCTGAACGAGAACCAAAAAGTCACTGCTCTGGTCCTGGCCGGCAAGCGCTCCGGGGCGCTCGATCCTTTAGCCGAGGCTTCGGGCGTTACGCAAAAATGCGTCGTCCCAGTGGCGGGAAAACCGCTGGTCGAACACGTCGTCACCGCCTTGGCAGATTGCCCCGAAGTGAGCAGCATCCGCGTGGTCGCGCACGAGCCTGACGAGATCGCTGCAATCGATGCGGTCGCGGCGCTTGTCGCGCAAGGCCGCATGACCTTCTACGAGGGCGCGCACAATCTCGTCGACAGCATCTTTGCAGGCGCGGAAGGAGCCTCGTTCCCGCTGATTGTCACCACCGCCGACAATTGCCTGTGGCGGGCCGAAGATTATTCCGAATTCATCGCCAAGGCGCTGTCGGCCGGCGCCGACGCCGGTGCAGCGCTCGCCCGCAAGGAAGATGTGCAGGCCGCCGATCCGCGTGGGCAGGCGAAGTTCTACCAGTTCGCCGATGGCGGCTTTTCCAACTGTAACACCTACTGGGTCGGCAGCGAGAAAGCCCTGAAAGCCGCCGAAGTCATGCGCGGCGGCGGGCAGTTCGTGAAGCACCCGCTGCGCATCGCGCAGGCCTTCGGCTTCATGAACCTTATCCGCTTCTACCTCGGCAACGGCACGCGCGAGAAGCTGTTCGGCCAGGTTGGCCGCCGCATGGGGTTGAAGATGGAGCCGGTCGTCAT
This sequence comes from Qipengyuania gaetbuli, assembly GCF_020171365.1. NCBI lineage: Bacteria > Pseudomonadati > Pseudomonadota > Alphaproteobacteria > Sphingomonadales > Erythrobacteraceae > Qipengyuania > Qipengyuania gaetbuli. The sequence goes on from NZ_JAIUZO010000002.1 coordinate 820,235, forward strand.
GTCGAACGGCAATTGCGCTATCGACGTCGACAACCGGCGCACCTGGGAGGTCACCGACCGGTTGCTGCGCGAACGCAGCTGACCGGTCAGGCCATGTTCGCGTCGTTCCAGGCGAGCACCGGCTTGCGGGCGGCCTGGGTTTCATCGAGGCGGCGACGCGGCGCGTAATGCGGCGCGGTCTTCATCGTCTCGTCACCCGCCTTCGCCCGCTCTGCAACGCTGCGCAGCGCCATGATGAACTGGTCGAGCGCCGCCTTGCTCTCGGTCTCGGTCGGCTCCACCAGCATCGCTCCGTGCACCACCAGCGGGAAGTACATGGTCATCGGGTGGTAGCCCTCGTCGATCAGCGCCTTGGCGAGATCGAGGGTGGAGAGGCCTTCTGCGAATCCGTCGTCCGAGAACAGCGCCTCGTGCATGCACGGGCCGCTCGGTCCGAAGGGTGCGTCGAGCACGTCTTCCAGGCTGCGCAGGATGTAGTTGGCGTTGAGGACTGCGTCTTCCGCCACCTGCTTGAGGCCGTCCGCGCCGTGGCTGAGGATATAGGTCAGCGCGCGGGTGAACATGCCCATCTGCCCGTGGAAGGCGGTCATGCGGCCGAAAGCCTGCACATGGCCGTAATCGGCGGCGTTCTCTTCCTCGACGAGGTGGACCACACCGTCGGCGGTGCGCGCCGTGAAGGGCAGCGGACCGAAGGGCGACAGGGCCTCGGACAGCACTACCGGGCCCGAACCCGGGCCGCCGCCGCCATGCGGGGTGGAGAAGGTCTTGTGCAAATTGATGTGCATCGCATCGACGCCGAGGTCGCCCGGGCGGACCTTGCCGACGATGGCGTTGAAGTTCGCGCCGTCGCAATAGACGAAACCGCCGGCCGCGTGGACCGCATCGGAGATCGCCTTCATGTCGCGCTCGAACAGGCCGCAGGTGTTGGGGTTGGTGATCATCACCGCCGCAACGTCGGGACCAAGGCGGGCCTTCAGAGCCTCCAGGTCGACGCGCCCTTCCGGGGTCGCGGGGATGTCCTCCACCTCGTAGCCGGCGAATGCGGCGGTGGCGGGATTGGTGCCATGAGCGCTTTCGGGCACCAGCACGACCTTGCGCGCATCGCCGCGCGCTTCGAGTGCGGCGCGAATGCACAGGATGCCGCACAGTTCGCCATGCGCGCCTGCCTTGGGGCTCATCGCGACGCCGTGCATGCCGGTCAGCTCGATCAGCCAGTGAGCGAGCTCGTTGATGACTTCCAGCGCACCGGGCACGGTCTGCACCGGCTGGAGCGGGTGGACATCGGCGAAGCCGGGCATCCGCGCGACCTTCTCGTTGAGGCGCGGATTGTGCTTCATCGTGCAGCTTCCGAGCGGGAAGAGGCCGAGATCGATCGCGTAGTTCTGGCGCGAGAGGCGCGTGTAGTGACGCACGGTTTCAGGCTCGGACAGGCCGGGCAGGCCGATCGCAGCTGCACGCTCCATGCCGCCGAGGCGCGTGGCAGCGCCGGAAGGTTCGGGGAGGTCAACGCCGGTCGTCTCGACATGGCCGATCTCGAACAGCAGCGGCTCTTCGAGCATCAGCGCACGGTTGCCGGTCACGGTATCGGGGCCGCTCATCGCATTGTGGTCCTGAACGGGAGTGCCGGGCTTCCAGCCGGACTGGTTGGGCGCGCTCATGCCAGCACCTCCTCGAGTGCGGAGGCAAGGGTTTCGACATCCTCCTCCGTGGTGGTTTCGGTGACCGCGACCAGCAGGCCGTCGGCCAGTTCCTCATTGTCCGGATAAAGCCGGCCCAGCGACACGCCGCCGAGAATGCCCCGGTCGGCCAGCTTGCGCACGACCTTGCGCGCGTCCTGGCCGAGGCGGACGGTGAATTCGTTGAAGAAGCTGTCGTTGAGCACGCTCACGCCGGGGACCTTGGCCAGCCGGTCGGCGGCGTGGCAGGCGAGGCGGTGGTTTTCCATCGCCAGGCGGCGCAGGCCCTTCTCGCCGAGCAGCGTCATGTGGACGCTGAAGGCAAGTGCGCAGAGCCCCGAGTTGGTGCAGATATTGCTCGTCGCCTTCTCGCGGCGGATATGCTGTTCGCGCGTGGACAACGTCAGCACGAAGCCGCGCTTGCCCTCGGCGTCGACAGTCTCGCCGCACAGGCGGCCGGGCATCTGGCGCACGTGTTTGGGATCGCGCACCGCAAAGAGACCGAGGTAGGGGCCGCCGAACTGGAGGCCCACGCCAATCGACTGGCCTTCGCCCACGACGATATCCGCACCCTGTTCACCCGGCGACTTGATCGCGCCCAGCGCCACCGGCTCGGTGTTGACGACGATCAGCAGCGCGCCCTTTTCATGCGCGGCATCGGCGATCTGCTGGAGATCGGGCAGGCGGCCGAGGATGTCGGGATACTGGACCACGACGCAGGACGTCTGGTCGTCTATCCGCGCAATCAGCCCGTCATTGTCGGGCTGCGCCTGCAGTGCCGGGCGCGCGTGGGCGATCTCGTCCTCGGTGAACTTTGCCATGGTCTTCACGACCTCGGCATAATGCGGGTGCAGCGCGCCCGAGAGCACGACGCGCTTCTTGCGCGTTACGCGCCCCGCCATCGCGACCGCTTCCCAGCACGCGGTCGAACCGTCGTACATCGAGGCGTTGGCGACCGCGCAGCCGTAAAGGCGTGCCACCTGCGTCTGGAATTCGAACAGCATCTGCAGCGTGCCCTGCGCGATTTCCGGCTGGTAGGGCGTGTAGGCAGTAAGGAACTCGCCGCGCTGGATGATGTGGTCGACGCTGGCCGGCACGTGGTGGCGATAGGCCCCCGCCCCGAGGAAGAAGGCCGCATCCGCAGCCGCGAGGTTCTTCTTCGACAGTCGCCGCATGTGCTTTTCGACCGCCATTTCGCTGGCGTGCATCGGCAGGCCTTCGATCGGGCCGGACAGGCGTGCCGCTTCCGGCACGTCGACGAACAGCGCATCCACATCGGGAGCGCCGATCTTTTCCAGCATGGCCGAACGGTCGGCATCGGTAAGCGGCAGGTAACGCATCTTGGAAAAACCCCTAGTGCCCTTTGCGGGCAGTCAGATCAGAGACCGTCGCAGAAGCTCTTGTAGGCAGCCTGGTCCATCAGGCCTTCGAGCTGCGACTTGTCGGAGACGGTCATGCGGAAGAACCAGCCGTCCTCTTCAGGCGAGCTGTTGACCAGCGCCGGATCGTCTTCCAGCGCGCCGTTGGCCTCGGTCACTTCTCCGCTGATCGGCGCATAGACGTCGCTGGCCGCCTTAACGCTTTCGACCACGGCGGCGTCCTTGCCCTTTTCGAGCATGGTGCCCACGCTCGGCAGTTCGACGAAGACGATGTCGCCGAGCTGGCCCTGTGCGTAATCGGTAATGCCGACCGTGGCGGTGTCGCCTTCGAGGTCGATCCATTCGTGTTCGTCGGTGAAGTAACGGGCCATGTGTCAGTTCCCTCTGTGATAGCGATGGGGGACGAAGGGCATGGGTACGACCTTCGCCGGCAGTCTCTTGTTACGAACCTCGATCTCGACCGCGGTTCCCGGTTCGGTATGGCTTTGCGCCAGATAGCCCATGGCGATGGGCGCGCCGAGCGTGGGCGAGAAGCCGCCGCTGGTGATGCGGCCGATCTGCTTGTCGCCGTCGAACACCAGCGCACCCTCGCGGGCGGGCAGGCGCCCATCGAGCGAAAGGCCGACGCGCTTTTCGGCCGGACCTTCGTTGAAGACCTTCATCACGGCCTCATGACCCATCCAGCCGCCTTCCTCGCGGCGCTTCTTGGTCAGCGCGAAGACGAGATCGGCGGATACCGGATCGGTTTCGGTGGTGATGTCATGGCCGTAGAGCGGGAGGCCCGCTTCGAGGCGCAGAGAATCGCGCGCGCCAAGGCCGACCGGGCGAACCTCGATTTCGGCGCACAGGCGATCGCACAGGCTCTCGGCGAACTCGGCGGGCACGGAAATCTCGAAACCGTCTTCGCCGGTATAGCCGGCGCGCGTGATCCGCAGCGGCCATTCGCCGAAGTCGTACGTCACGCTTTCCATGAAGACCATGTCGTCGATGACGTTGCGCATGACGCGGTTGAGCGCGGTCGCGGCATTCGGACCCTGAAGGGCGATCAGCGCCTGTTCGTCGAGATGGGTCAGGGTGATTTCGTCGGGCAGGTGCTCGCGCAGATGGGCGATGTCGTCCCACTTGGTCGCACCGTTGACGACGAGGTAATAGGCCGGATCGCCCCAGTGCCCTTCGGTCCCGGCCTCTTCGTCGGCGTCGATCCAGGGCGTGGCATTGGTGACCATGAGATCGTCGATGATGCCGCCGTTCTCGTCGATCAGCAGCGAATAGCGCACCTTGCCCGGCTTCAGCGAGGCGATTGCGCCGGGCAGCAGCTTCTCGAGCTCTTCGGCCACGTTTTCGCCGGTCAGCATGAGCTGGCCCATGTGGCTCACATCGAACAGGCCCGCCTGCGTGCGGGTCCATTCGTGTTCGGCGACGATGCCGTCGAACTGGATCGGCATTTCATAGCCGGCAAAGGGCACCATGCGCGCGCCCTTGCCGCGATGCCACGCGTCGAGCGGCAGCTTCTCGATTTCCTGCGGAATGTCGTCGTTATCGTCGCTCAAGACCCGTCCTCAAAGCCAAGCATGGCAGCGCCCGGAGCGGACGCCGTTACAACCCATGCCCCCTCTGTCGGGTGACCTGAGAGACTGGCCTGCAAATGAGCAGGTTTACCCCTTCGGTGGCGCATCGCGACTGGCACGAAGCGCGCTTTCCAGAGTGTCGATGGCAGCGCACGGTCCTGAGGCCTGAGAGTTTCCGGGGCGGTTGCTCCTTCGGCGCTGGCGGGTGTCCCCGGACCAGCTCTCCCATGCGCGCCTGCCGTAGAATCGCTTCCGTGGCCGACGCGAAACGCCCTGCGCGATAAGCGGGGCGCGGTCAATTCCCCAAGGCAGCCGAAATGCGCCTATTTCCCCGCTCTCGCGGCCTTTTCCATCGCACGGCGGACCAGCCTGACCTCTTCGGGCGCAAAACCGCCTTCGTCGGGCGCGGTGCGGTCGGGCACGGAGGAGGTGAAATAGGCGATGCCGCGCCCGCCGACCGGATCGAACCACAGGCCCGAGCGCAGGCCGTAGGCCTCTCCCGCATGGCCGACATAGGCCTTGCCGTCGCCGACGAGAGTGTCCGCACAGGGCGCGGGCCGCATCTGGATTGCCTGGAAGCCCAGCGCATAAGCGCAGAAGAAATCTTCCTCGTTGGCGGCGACAAGGCCGAGGGAGGTGCCGATCTGGCCCCAGCGGCGCGCCGAGACCACCCGCTCGTCCACCTTGACCAGCGCCTGGCCGAGCCGTGCGAGATCGAGCATCCCGATCCTCAACCCGCCCTGCGGCGAGAAGATCGAGGCGTTGGTGCCCGGCACATAGCCGTCGAGCGAACAGGCGGTACCTTCGGCAACAGGGATGGTGCAATTGGGCGGCAGGTCGGCAGCGTCGTCGCGCGCGACATCGCCCGTGCTGCGATAGAGCGTAACGGCTCGCGCAATGGTTTCCGGCTCGCAGCCGATCCAGTTGAGACAGGCATCGATGCCCAGCGGGGCGAAGACCAGCCGGTCGACGAGGCGATCGTACCGCTCCCCGCTTGCCGCCTCGAGCACAGTTGCCACCACCGGCGAGCCGAGATTGGCATATTCGAACGGCGCTTCGCCCGGGGGTGCCTCGGCATACCATGCGCCGGGTTCCGAAAGCCTAGCCTCGAGGCTTTCGCCGAGCGGGATGACATAACCTGCATCGTCGCGCAGGCCGGAACGGTGGGACAGGATCTGCGCGACAGTAACCGGCGCGTCGGGAAAAGCGGGATTGCGCAGTTTCCACCCGAGATAGCGCGACACGTCGGCATAGGGATCGAACTTGCCCTCGTCCGCCAGCTTCATTGCGGCGAGCGCCATCACCAGTTTCGAAATGCTCGCAATCCGAACGGGATCGTTCGCTTGGACCGCCCTGCCGCTTTCGCGGTCGGCCAGCCCCTCCACGATGACCGGCTCCGCGCTCTTGGCATCGAAGACCACGGCAACCGAAGCGGGCCGTTGCTGCGCCGGCAGGCTGGCGCAGGCCGGCAGCATCAGGAGGGCGGCGATGGCAGGGACAATCCGCATGGAAGGGGACGATTGCCGCACCCTGCGCGCCTGTCAATCAGCCGCGGTTGAGCCAGAGGAGATAGAGTGCGGACAGCACGATCCATCCGCCATCCAGCGTCTTCAGCCGCCGTGCGCCGAGCCATAGTGCGATAGGGCGCGCAAGGAAGCCGCCAAGTGCCGCACCGGGGGCGGCAAGCAGTACGACCTCCCACTGGATGGTGCCCGCATCGATATGCCAGATCGCGCCAGCAATGACGCTGACCGAGGAAATCAGGCAGGCGGCACCGGTACACAGCAGCACCGGATAATGCCGAATGAAGAGATAGAGCGCGACCAGTTCGCCGATCCCGACGGAGAACAGGGCAGTGAGCACGCCGCCCGGGATCGCCAGGAGTAGCAGCACCATCAGGTCGAAGCGTTCGAGCCGGTCTTTCTCGGGCCGCGTGAGATTGACCGTCCAGGTGGAAGCAATCAGCGCAATGCCGAGCAGGATCGAGAAACCCTTGTAGCCCATCAGCACTGCATGCTGGTCGAACGACGTCAGCCGCTGCGTCAGCAGCATTGCGGGCAACGACAGGGCGAGGACGGCAAGCGCGACGGTGAAGAAGTCGCGGGGCGACACCTGCGCGTGCAGCGGCTCCGGATCGGGCTGGTGATAAAGTCGATCGGTCCAGCGCAGCGCGCCCATCGTCATACCGAAGCTCTGGATACACATGGAGACGCCGACTACCTGCAGCGGCTGCAGGTCCATCACGCTCCATTCGCGCAGCGCGTTGAAGACCGGCACGAATACGACGCCCCCTCCCGTGCCCGAGGTGTTCGCGATAATCGCTCCGATGACGCCGATGCCGGGCAGGAACCACAGCCGCGCCATCAGCTCCGGATCGAACGGAACGGAGAGCAATAGCAGGGCATAGGCGACCAGCAGCACGCAGCCGCCGATCACCACCAGCCGCCCTTGGGGCAGCGCGCTCAGTCCAGATTGGGTCGCAGCCATCTCTCGGCCGTCGCCATATCGATGCCCCGGCGGCGCGCATAGTCTTCCAATTGGTCGCGCCCGATGCGGGCGACGCCGAAATACTGGCTTTCGGGATGGCCGAAGTAGAACCCGCTGACTGCCGCAGTCGGATACATGGCGAAATTCTCGGTCAGCGTGATGCCGGTGCGCGCTTCCGCCTCCAGCAGGTCGAACAGGACCGGTTTCAGGCTGTGGTCGGGGCAGGCGGGATAGCCCGGCGCCGGGCGGATGCCGCGGTATTCCTCCTTGATCAGCGCCTCGTTGGTCAGCTGTTCCTGCGGCGCATAACCCCACAGGTCGGTGCGCACATGCTGGTGCAGCGCTTCAGCAAAGGCTTCCGCGAACCGGTCGGCCAGCGCCTTCAACAGGATGTCGGAGTAATCGTCCTTGTCCTCGATGAAGCGCTTCGAATGCTCCTCGATACCGTGGATGCCGACGGCAAATCCGCCGAGCCAGTCACCGGCCGGATCGATGAAATCTGCAAGGCACATGTTCGCGCGGTCGCGGCTTTTCTTCACCTGCTGGCGCAGGAAAGGCAGGACCGTATGCGTTTCGCCTTCCGGATCGTGGATGGTCACGTCGTCCCCGTCACGCGCGCAGGGCCAGAAGCCGGCGACGCCGCGTGCGGTCAGCCATTTGCCCTCGATGATCCGGTCGAGCATCGCATTGGCATCGGCGAACAATTGCTGCGCCGTTTCGCCCACCACCTCGTCCTTGAGGATGGCGGGATAGGTGCCGTGCAATTCCCAGGCGCGGAAGAACGGGGTCCAGTCGATATACTCGCGAAGATGGGAAAGATCCCAGTCCTTGAACGTGTGCAACCCCGGCTTCAGCGGCGGGGCGGCCTTGTCCGACAGAAAGGCGTCGTAGAAATTGGCCCGCGCTTCTTCCAGGCTCAGCAGTACGCTCTGGCCCTTGCCCGCTCGCGCATCGCGGACCTTCTCGTATTCGGCGGCGGTAGCGTCCACGAATTCGTCACGCTGCGTGTCCGAGAGCAGGCGGCTGGCTACACCGACTGCGCGGCTCGCATCGAGCACGTGGATCACGGGCCCGTCGTAGGCAGGGTCGATGCGCAGGGCCGTGTGGACCTTGCTGGTGGTCGCACCGCCGATGAGCAGCGGCATGGTCATGCCCGCACGGTTCATCTCCTCGGCGACGGTGACCATCTCGTCGAGGGAGGGGGTGATGAGGCCAGACAGACCAATCATGTCGGCATCGTTTTCGTTCGCGGCAGCGAGGATCTGCGACCACGGGACCATCACGCCCAGATCGATCACTTCGTAGCCATTGCACTGCAGGACCACGCCGACGATGTTCTTGCCGATATCGTGGACGTCGCCCTTCACCGTGGCCATGACGATCCGGCCCTTGGCCTTGGCGCCTTCTTCCTTCTCCGCTTCGATGAAGGGGATGAGGTGGGAGACCGCCTTCTTCATGACACGCGCGGATTTCACCACCTGCGGCAGGAACATCTTACCGCTTCCGAACAGATCGCCGACGACGTTCATGCCGTCCATCAGCGGGCCTTCGATGACTTCGATCGGGCGATCGAACTGCTGGCGCGCTTCTTCCGTATCGTCGACGACATGGGCGTCGATGCCCTTGACCAGAGCGTGCTCGAGGCGGCGCGCAACCGGCCAGCCGCGCCATTCTTCTTCGGCCTTCTCGTCGGCCGCGCTCTTGCCGCGATAGCTTTCGGCAAGCGCAATCAGGCGCTCGGTCGCATCGTGGCGACGCATGAGGATCACGTCCTCGCACGCTTCGCGAAGTTCGGGGTCGATCTGGTCGTAGACGTCGAGCTGGCCCGCATTGACGATAGCCATGTCGAGGCCGGCGGGGATCGCATGGTAAAGGAAGACCGAGTGCATCGCCCGGCGCACCGTCTCGTTGCCGCGGAAGCTGAACGAGAGGTTCGACAGGCCGCCGCTGGTCCGCGCATGGGGACAGCGCGCCTTGATCTCGCGCACCGCCTCGATGAAATCGAGACCGTAGCGGTCGTGCTCCTCGATCCCCGTCGCGACGGCGAAGATATTGGGATCGAAGATGATGTCTTCGGGCGGGAAGCCGATGCTGGTCAGCAAGTCATAGGCGCGCGCGCAGATTTCTACTTTGCGGTCCTTCGTATCGGCCTGCCCCTCTTCGTCGAAGGCCATGACGACCACGGCAGCGCCGTAGTCCATGCACAGCCTCGCATGGTCGAGGAATGCCTCCTCGCCTTCCTTCATGCTGATCGAATTGACGATCGGCTTGCCCGACACGCATTTGAGGCCTGCCTCGATTACCTCCCACTTGGAGCTGTCGATCATCACCGGCACTCGGGCGATATCGGGCTCGGCAGCGATGAGCTTGAGGAAGGTGGTCATCGCCCGCTCGGCATCGAGCAGGCCCTCGTCCATGTTGACGTCGATGACCTGCGCGCCGTTCTCGACCTGCTGGCGCGCGACCTCGACCGCCTTTTCGTAATCGTCGGCAAGGATCAGCTTCTTGAACGCCGCCGAACCGGTGACGTTGGTGCGCTCGCCGATATTGACGAAGCGGGCGGTGGTACTGCTCTGGGTCATCAGGCGGCAATCGTGAAAGGTTCGAGGCCCGCAAGGCGCATGTCCGGCGAAATCTCCGGGATCTGCCGGGGGGGCAGTCCCTTCACCGCTTTGGCCATGGCCGCGATGTGAGCGGGCGTGGAGCCGCAGCACCCGCCGATTACATTGACGAGCCCGCCCTGGGCCCATTCCTCAATCATTCCCGCGGTTTCTTCAGGTAGCTCGTCATATTCGCCGAGATCGTTCGGCAGACCGGCATTGGGATAGACCATCACCAGCGCATTGGCGATGGCGCTGAGCGAGCGGACGTGCGGGCGAAGCTGGGCAGCCCCGAACGAACAGTTGAGCCCGATCGTGAGTGGACGGGCATGGCGCACCGCATACCAGAACGCCTCAACGGTATGGCCCGAGAGATTGCGACCCGAAAGATCGGTCAGTGTGAGCGAGATCATCAACGGAACCTCGCGGCCAAGCTGGCGCTCGAGTATCCGTGCGGCCATGATCGCGGCCTTGCAATTTAGCGTGTCGAACACGGTCTCGATCAGGATGAAGTCGGCCCCACCCTCGACCAGAGCAGCCATCTGCTCGCGATAGACATCGACCAGAAAATCCCAGTCGATCTCGCGAAACCCGGGATCCTCGACATCGGGGCTGAGCGACAGGGTCTTGTTGGTCGGCCCGACCGATCCGGCGACAAAGCGTGGGCGGCCATCTCTCGCCGCAAACTCGTCCGCCACGCGGCGAGCGATCCGCGCGCTCTCGACATTGATTTCGCGAACCAAATGTTCGGCACCATAGTCGGCCTGGCTGATCCGGTTGGCCGAAAACGTGTTCACCGAGGCGATATCGGCCCCTGCCTCGAAATAGGCGCGGTGGATGCTTTCCGGCACGTGCGGCGCGGTCAGCGCGAGGATATCGTTGTTGCCCTTCTGGTCATACGACAGGCCCAGCGAACCGGCGAATTGCTCTTCGCTCAGCCTGAAGGCCTGGATTTCAGTCCCGAAACCACCGTCGTTGATAAGGATACGCTGCGCGGCGGCAGCTTCGAATTCTCTACGCTTAGACATGTCAGGCCTTCGGACGCAGGCCGAGCATGTGGCAGATCGCATAGCTCAGCTCGGCGCGATTGAGGGTGTAAAAGTGGAACTGGCGAACCCCGCCCGCATAGAGGCGGCGGCACAGTTCTGCAGCGATGGTGGCGCTTACCAGCTGGCGCGCCTCGGGACGGTCGTCGAGACCATCGAAAAGCCCTTCCATCCAGTGAGGGATTGCCGTGCCGCACAGGCCCGACATGCGCTGGACGGCCGCGAAGCTGAGCACCGGCATTATGCCCGGGACGATCTCGCCCTCGATCCCGGCCGCGGCCGCGCGGTCGCGGAATTCGAAGAAACACTGCGGATCAAAGAAGAACTGGGTGATGGCGCGGGTCGCGCCAGCATCGAACTTGCGCTTGAGATTGTCGAGATCGGCCTGGCGATCAGGCGAATCCGGATGCACCTCGGGATAGGCGGCGACGGAGATTTCGAAGTCTGCCACCTTCTTGAGGCCCGCGATCAGCTCGGCCGCATTGGCATAGCCGCCGGGATGGGGTGTGTAGGCGGAACTGCCGTCGGGCGGATCGCCGCGCAGGGCGACAATGTGCCGCACTCCCTCTTCCCAGTATTCGCGTGCCACGGCATCGACCTCCTCGCGCGTGGCGTTGACGCAGGTCAGGTGGGCAGCGGCGGGCATCGCAGTTTCGTTGACGATCCGGCGTACGGCGGCATGGGTCCGCTCGCGCGTGGAGCCGCCCGCGCCATAGGTCACCGACACGAAGCGCGGACCGAGCGGGGCAAGGGTTTCGACGCTGTGCCACAGCGTTTGCGCCATCGCCTCGGTCTTCGGGGGGAAGAACTCGAAGCTGACGTCGATATCGCCGGGCAGGCCGGAGAAGAGCGGCGTTTCGAGCGCGCGCTGGGCTTCGCGCATCTGGTCGAGCGTGGGGCTCACGAGGCTTTCCTTCCTGCGGCCACGCAGCGCTGCGCGACCCAAATCTTCACGGCCAGTTCGCCGTCTGCAAGGGCAATCGGGGCTTCAGGGTCGAACCCTGCATCGGCCAGCAGCCCTGCCATCTGCTCGTCGGAAAAGCCGAGGCGGGCATGGGCATGGCGTTCGCGCAGCTCCTCGCGCTGGTGAGCGGCGAAGTCGACGATCGCGACACGTCCGCCGTTGCGCGTGACGCGGGCGGCCTCGGCGAGGACCGTCGCCGGATTTTGCGCGAAATGCAGCACCTGGTGGAACAGCACGGTATCGAAGCTCGACGGGGCAAATGGCAGCTGGGCGAAATCGCCCTGCACCAGCTCGACCCGCTCGGTCGGCAGGTGCTGGAGCTTCGCGCGGGCAACGCGCAACATCGCCAGGCTCTTGTCGAGCGCAACGATATGATCCGCCCCTTCTGCGAAAAGCTCCGCCATGCGGCCCGTCCCGGTACCGATATCGAGCAGCCTGCCCAGCCGGTTGTCGCCGAGCGCCCCGCGTAGTGCCGTCTCCACCTCCGCGTCGGAGGAATGCAGGCGGCGCAGTTCGTCCCAGTCGTGCGCATGGTCGGCGAAATACTGTTCGGCCTGTTCTTCGCGTGCCGAGCGGATTTCCGCCAGTTTGCGGCGATCGTCCTCGCAAAGGCCTGCGAATTCGTGATCGGAGCGTTCGGCGGCCTCAAGCAATTTGAGCACTTCGCTGCATAACGCCCCGTCGGCGCGGGCGCGCAGGAATATCCAGCTTCCCTCGCGGCGCCGCTCTGCAAGGCCGGCATCGCACAGGATGCCGATATGGCGCGATACGCGCGGTTGGCTTTGGCCTAGGATCTGCGCGACCTCACCCACTGCAAGCTCCATCGAACCGAGCACCCGCAAGATGCGAAGGCGCGTCGGATCGGCAAGCGCGCGGAAGATGGCCTCGGTTCGCATGCGGAAACATATAAAGATATTTTTATATCTGTAAACGTAGCAAAGCCACGGCCGCCGAAAGCTGCTCTCCATGCGACCGGCAAGCCCTTGGCGCTAACGGGAAATTTACCACCAGCCTTCACAACTGTCCGCGAACCGTTCGCGGGGGGCCGTCCCCCGTACCCACCCCGTTCCTGCGGAGGGACAGATGGCGAAGCGCTCCCGCTCCCGGCCGATGCCGGCGCGACTGCCCGATGCAGGCAGGCGGGCGGAGGCGCGCGCATGATCCATCTGCCGCCCGACAGCGATTGCGAACGTGTCGTTTCGGACCTGCTCGCCTACATGACGGTCGAGGAGAAGGCGGGGCAACTCGCCGTCGTCCAAGCTCCTGATCCCCAGGACCGTGCGGAAACAGAAGCCTTCGCGCGCGCCATTCGCGATGGACGCGTCACTGCGGTAGAGGGGATCGGTTCCAAGCTCCAGGCAGAAGCCTTCCAGCAGATTGCGATCGAAGAATCGCGGCTGGGCATTCCCTTGCTTTTCCCGGCCGAGACGGCGACGGGGATCGACACCATCTTTCCCGCACCGCTCGCTGCCGCGGCCAGTTTCGATATGGACGCAATCGCCGCTGCGGAAGGGGTGGTTGCGGACGAAGCCCATTCCCGGGGTGTCAACTGGGCGCTGGGACCGGAAGCGGGATACCTGCGGCCAAGCAGCGGGACCGGCCATCCTTCCTCCGCAGAGCAGGTCCACCTCGCAGCCCGGATCGCTGCAGCCCGTGTCAGGGGACTGCAGGCAGCGGGCGACACGGCGCGCGAAGGCGTGCTTGCCTGCCTCGACTTGTCGCGCATCCTGGCCCCTGCGAGCACCGGCGGACGACAGGAAATCGCCGATGCCCTGCGCATCGCTGCTCATGTTTCGCAGCAGGGCTACCTCGGCTCGATCTCGTTTGGCGGCGCCGACACCCGCCACCGCGGAGCGCTGCAGCGCGCCTTCGCGTTCCTGCAGGGACCGGGAGCTTTCGAAGGCATCGTGTTGTCCGAATGGCAGGCGCTGGCCGCAGCCGCGCGTGACAGCGAACACGTGGAGATCGGGGACTACATGCCCATCGACGCTATCGCCGCAGCCGTCGAGAAGCGCGAAATCCCGCTCTCGCGGCTGGACGATGCGGCCGCCCGCGTCCTGCGCGCCAAATACGCGCTCGGCCTGTTCAGCCAGCCACTGGGACGCGAGGCGGTGCGCCGCCGGGGGTCGCTTCCCACGCCGATCCAGAACCGCCAGGCGGCACTGGACCTCGCCAAGAAGTGCTGCGTGCTCTTGCGCAACGAACCGGCGATGCTGCCGCTCGGCGTAGATTCGGGAGATATCCTCGTCATCGGCAACGCCGCCAACGACAGGTCCCTTCCGGTCGCTGGGCGCGGCGGACCGGGCGCAAGCGTGATCGATGGGCTGGAACAGCTCGGCATTCCCTACAAGTTCGCACCCGGCCTCGCCCTGCGACGCGAGAACGGGACCGTTGGCCGATTGGTCGAGGCCGACAGCATGGCGATCGGCATGGCGTGCGAAGCGGCCAAGCGATCGCGCACTGTCGTGGTGGTACTGGGTGAGTGCAAGAACGCGAGGCTGTCAGAGGCGGAACAGCAGCTGCTGGCCTCGCTGCGTTCGGTCACGGAGCATATCGTCCTGGTCACGCTCGGCACGCTGCCGCTCGATCCGGTCGTGTCCGGCAACCCCTTGCCGGCCGTACTACATGCAGGGCAGCTGGGGACCATGAGCGGTCATGCCATTGCGGAAATCCTGACCGGCGAGGCTGCACCCTGCGGAAAGCTGCCCGTGGCTATTCCGGCCAGCGAGCACAATCGCGGATTGCCCTTCGGACATGGCCTCAATTACGCCGATTTCGCGTTGACCGACCTCACGCTCGGCCTTGCGACCGACCACATCGTCGCCAGCGCCCAGCTGCGCAACACGGGCGAAATCTCAGGGACCGAGACAGTCCAGCTGTTCGTGCGCCGTTATCGTGGCCGCCACCTGCCCAGCCGCATGGACCTGCGCGATTTCGAGCGCGTCACGCTTGCGCCCGGAGAGCGACAGACCGTCCGTTTCGAACTCGGGAAGGAAGAGGTCGGGGAGTTCCGCGAGGACGGACGGCTGGTCGCCGAAGGTGGCACGCTGGACATTCGCATCGGCCTTTCGGCGGGCCGTACGCTCGGCGGAGAGATCGAACTGCCCGAAGCCGTCGCGCGCGCCATGGGCGGCTTCGTCAAGGGCCTGCCCGGTAGTGCCGCAGACAGCCGCCGCCGCGCCTGACCTCAGCTTTTTTCGAGCAGCGCCAGGAGGGCGAAGCTCGCCAGCCAATGCTCGCCCATGTAATCGCCTGCCACGTGGGGCATGGCAGCCTCGAGGTGCTCCTGCGCCCTTGCCTCCAGTAACTCCTGCGCCGGATGGTCGCCCAACGCGCGCGAGGCTGCGCGCAGGTTCCACGCCCGGCTGAGGTTGAGCCCGTCGAGATGGGCGATCTTGCCATCGCTGCGGTCCGACACCGTTACGGGCCTGCACTCGCGCTCCACCCAGCCGTTCGACAGGACCAGCTCGTCGAGCCAAGGCGCGTACTGGAGCTGCGGCATGACCCGGCTCATCAGCATCGCGACCGACAGGACGGGCGAGAGGAATTCATCGCCGCCCGGTTCCCAACCCGCATAGTCCCGCCGCTGGCCGTATGCCACCAGCGCCCATTCGTCGATCGTCGCAACCAGCACGGAATCGCGCTCCTGCGCCCATTCGCGCGCCAGCGTCAGCGCGAAGGCGGAGTTGTAGTGAGAGCCCACAGTTATCGGATAGGTCAGGATGCGCAGGTAATCGCGAAATTGTCCGGCAAAGGCACGGGCAAGCGGCTCCAGCCTCGCGCCCCAGTCCCTGTCGCCATGCCGCGCAGCCTCGTGGTGGAGATAGAGCAGCCACGCCCAGCCATAGGGCCGCTCGAAAGCGCGCGAATAGGTCCGGTCCAGATAGGCCAGTTCGACTGCCAGCTTCTCCTCGGTGAATGTGCTGTCCGCCAGCGCGGCAATCTGCGTCGCTTCGGGCATGTCAGGATAGAGCCGGCGCAAGGTGAGCAGGGTCCACCAGCCGTGAACGCAGCTATGCCAGTCGAAACTGCCGAAGAAGACAGGGTGCGCCTCGCGCGGGGGGCGCACGTCATGGTCGCCCTCGAACACGTGATCCTCCTTGTAGGGATAGGGCCGCGCCACGTGGCCCAGCGCGATGCGGGCGAAATGGCGGGCGATGTCTTCGGTCAGGTCCACAACAGGAATGCTCCGACATAGATGATCACGACATTGCAAACCCACAGCGGCAATGCGGTGCCGACCTGCTGGCGGATGACGGCGTTCTGGTCCTTCAGTTCGAGCAGGGCGGCCGGCACGATGTTGAAGTTGGCCGCCATCGGCGTCATCAGCGTCCCGCAGAAGCCCGCCAGCATGCCGACCGCGCCGATCACCGCCGGATTGCCGCCATAGCCTTCGACCAGCAGCGGGATGCCGATGGCCGCAGCCATGACCGGGAAGGCGGCAAAGGCATTGCCCATGATCATCGTGAAGAGCGCCATGCCCAGCGCGAACACCACAACGGTAAGGAATATGCTGCCGTCGGGAATGATCTCGCCCGCAATGCCACCGATGATGTCTCCAACTCCGGCGAGTGCAAAGACGGCTCCCAGCGCCGCGAGCATTTGCGGCAGGATACCGGCCCATCCGATCGAATCGAGCAGGCGCCGCCCCTCTTCCGCGGCTGCCAGCACCGGCGGCTTCAACCAGAGCATTGCGGCAGTGAGCGCGATGAGCGTGCCGAGGCTGAAGAGGATCAGCGTCTCGCGACGTTCGGCCAGCAGGCCGCTCTCGCTGAGCGGCGTGTAATTGTAGAGCAGTGTGCCGGCGACAGCCGTCAGGGGCACGATCAGGGCAGGAAGGAACAGCCTGTTACCCAGCCTCCCGGAATGCGCCTGCCGCTCCTCCAGCGTCGTCGTGGCCGGGTCACTGCGCTTGAGGAGACCGAGCCCCGCGATGCCCACAAGCGCGAGCACGAGCACGCCATTCGCGAAATCAGACAAATGGCTGCCGAACAGGAAGCTCGCCGAGAGGAGTCCCCAGAAGGCCGCATTGCCCCATTTCGCGTCGCGCGAGGACAGGAGCGACCAGACGAGAAAGAAACCGCCCGTCAGGATGTAGAGCCATTCATAGGTGATCATGCCGCTGTCCTCCCCAGACGCCGGTCGAGCGAACGGATCCGCCAGCCGTGGATGATGAAGGCGCAGATCGCCGTGGGGATCGCCCAGACCGACAATTGCAGCGGGGTAAGCGGATAGCCGTAGCTTTCGAACACGCCCTGGATCAGCAGGATGGAAGCGATCGCGAAGAAGATGTCCTCGCCGAAGAACAGGCCGACATTGTCGGTCGCCGCCGACATGGCCTTGACCTTTTCGCGATCTTCATCGGCCAGTTCGCCGTGCGATTTTTCCGCCGCCGCTTCCGCCATCGGGGCGACCAGCGGGCGGACCGTCTGCGGGTGGCCGCCAAGGCTGGTCAGGCCGAGCGCCGCGGTAATCTGCCGGAACAGGAGGTAGATCGTCAGCAGCTTGCCCATGGTCGCACCGCGAATGCCCTCGATAACCGCGCGGGCGCGTTGCTGCAGGCCATAGCGTTCGAGCAGGCCGATTACCGGCAGGATGATCCAGGTGACCGAGATGTAGCGGTTGTCGTTGAAAGCCTTGCCCAGCGCCTCGATCACCGCGACGAGGTCAAGGCCTGCAAGGACGCCGGTGGCCAGCGCCGCCGTGACGACTACCAGCAGCGGATTGAAGCGCAGCGCAAAGCCCGCCACCACGATGGCGATGCCGGCCAGCGGCCAGTAGTTCATTCCCGTTCCTCCCCGTATCCGCCCCCGCCGGGCGTCAGAATGACGAAGGCGTCGCCCGGCTGCATCTCTGCATGCCCGGTCGCGCCCAGTTCCTCGATGCGGCCATCGGTGCGTTCGACCCAGTTGCGCCCCGGCTGTGCATCGCCGCCGCCGCAAATCCCGCGCGGCGCGATTGTACGCCGGTTGGCGAGCATGTTCGCGCGCATGGGTTCGAGGAACGTCACGCGCCGCTCCACCCCGTCGCCGCCGCGATGCGCGCCCCTGCCTCCCGAGCCGCGCCTGATGGCAAAGCGGTCGAGCCGCACCGGCAGGCGGGTTTCCAGGATTTCGGGATCGGTCAAGCGCGAATTGGTCATGTGGGTCTGCACCGCGCTGGTCCCCTCGTGATCCGGGCCTGCACCGGAGCCGCCGGCGATGGTCTCGTAATACTGGTGCCGCTCGTTCCCGAAGGTGAAATTGTTCATAGTGCCCTGCGAGGGCGCAAGCTTGCCGGTCGCAGCGAACAGCGCGTCGGTCACGACCTGGCTGGTTTCGACATTGCCCGCCACGACCGCTGCGCCCGGCTCTGGGTCGAGCATCGAACCTTCGGGCACGACCAGTTCGACCGGTCGCAGGCACCCGTCGTTCATCGGGATGGCATCGTCGATCAGTGTGCGCAGGACATAGAGCGCCGCTGCGCGCGTGATGGAGCGCGGCGCGTTGAAATTGTCGGGCAGCTGCATGCTTGTCCCGGTGAAATCGAACACGGCGCTGCGGCTTTCGCGGTCGATGCGCATGGCCACCCTGACTTCGGCGCCATTGTCCATCGGATAGGCGAAGCTGCCGTCGTCCAGACGGTCCAGCAGCCGCCGCACGCTTTCCTCCGCATTGGCGAGGACGTGGCCCATATAGGCGGCGACCACCGCTTCGCCCTGCTCGCGCGCCGACTGGACGAGCAGCTCGCTCCCCCGGGTGCAGGCGGCCAGTTGTGCGCGCAAATCGGACAGATTGCGGTCGGGATTGCGCGCCGGATAGCGGGCCGATGCAAGGACTTCGCGCACCGCGTCCTCGCGGAAATGCCCCTCGTCCACCATCAGGAGGTTGTCGATGAGGACGCCCTCTTCCTCGATCGTGGCACTTTCGGGCGGCATGGAACCCGGCGCAATGCCGCCAATGTCCGCGTGGTGACCGCGGGCCGCAACGAAAGCATCAGGTTCCTCCCCTGCATCGCCATAGAACACCGGCACGATGACCGTGATGTCGGGCAAATGCGTTCCGCCGCGATAGGGATCGTTCAGGACATAGGCATCGCCCCGCCGGAAGCCGCGCCCGTCGCGTCCTTCACCGCGCGCCTCGATCACGCGGGCGATGCTGTCGCCCATCGAACCGAGGTGCACGGGGATATGCGGTGCATTGGCGATAAGCGCGCCGCTCGCATCGAACAGCGCGCAGGAGAAATCGAGCCTCTCCTTGATGTTCACCGAAGTCGCGGTCGACTGGAGGACCACGCCCATTTCCTCGGCAATGGCCATGAAGAGGTTGTTGAATATTTCGAGACGGACGGGATCGACCACAGTTCCGGCCGCACGGTCGCGTTCGAGCGCCTCGGTCCGAGTGAGGACGAGGCTTCCCTCCTCGGCGAGCCGCGCTTGCCATCCGCGTTCGACCACCGTGGTAGAGCCCGGGTCGATGACCAGCGCCGGTCCGGCAATTTCCTCCCCTGCCAGCATGGCGCTGCGTTCCACTGTTGGCCAAGTGCCGCTGGCGCTGCCTTTTGCCTCCTGCGGCTCGGCCTCGACCGCGCCGAGCCCGCCCGACGTGCCGCTGGCTTCGACGCTCAGCGCCTCCACTACGATTGGCGCAGTCTCATCCGAATAACCGAAGCGCTGGCGGTGCAGCTTGCGGAAGGCGGCGTCCATTTCGCGCGTCTCGCCGCAGGGGACTGCCAGCATGGAATCGCTGCCCGCAAAGCGTAGCCGCGCGCTCGTATCGATGCGGATATCCTCGACACCCTGCGCGACAAGAGCTTCGCGCGCCTCGGCTTCCAGCGCGGCCAGATCGGCCGAATAATCCTCGCCAAGCGCGCGCACCAGGCTGACCTCGCGGATCGTCTTCACGGGCGCAAGGCCGATGCCATAGGCGGACAGGATACCGGCTAGCGGATGCACGAGGACGGTCTCGATGCCCAGTTCGTCGGCCACCTTGCAGGCGTGCTGCCCGCCCGCCCCTCCGAAACAGGCGAGCGCGTAAGCGGTGACGTCATGTCCGCGCGCGACCGATATCTTGCGGATCGCATTGGCCATGGAATCGACCGCGATGGCGAGGAAGCCTTCGGCGATTTCCTCCAGCGGTCTCGCCTGTGGCAGCAATGCCGCCACTTCCTCCAGCCGCCGGCGGGCTGCTTCCGGATCGAGCGGTTCGTCGCCTGCGGGCCCGAAGACGCTCGGGAAGAAGGCCGGATCGAGCCTGCCGAGGAACAAGTTGCAATCGGTCACCGTCAGCGGCCCGCCCTTGCGGTAACAGGCCGGCCCGGGATCCGCGCCTGCGCTTTCCGGTCCGACGCGGAAGCGCGAGCCATCGAAACGGCAGATCGAGCCACCCCCGGCAGCCACCGTGTGTATCTGCATCATGGGCGCGGCCACGCGCACGCCGGCCACCACGCTGTCGCCGGTCAGTTCGTACTCGCCCGAATAATGCGCGACGTCGGTGCTGGTCCCGCCCATGTCGAAGCCGATGATCCGGTAATGCCCCAAAGGAGCGCTGGCCGCGACCATGCCGACCACGCCGCCGGCCGGACCGGACAGAATCGCGTCCTTGCCGCGAAATGCGCCGACTTCGGCGAGGCCGCCGTTCGACTGCATGAAGCGCAGCCTCTCGGCCTCGGGTAGCTCCGCCTGCAAGCCGACGGTGTAGCGCCTCAGAACGGGCGAGAGGTAGGCATCCACCACGGTCGTATCGCCGCGCGGGACGAGCTTGATCAGCGGGCTGACCTCGTGGCTGACGCTGACCTGCGCGAAGCCCATGTCGCGCGCGATCGAAGCGATTTGGCTCTCGTGGTCACGATATTTCCATCCATGCACCAGCACGATGGCAAGGGCATCGAAGCCCTCCCTACGAAGTTGTGCGAGATCGGCGCGGACCTGCGCCTCGTCGAGCGATTGGAGGACTTCGCCATTCACCCCGACGCGTTCGGTCACCTCGACCACGCGCGCAGGCAATTGTTCGGGCAGGACGATATGACGGGCGAAGATTTCCGGCCGCGCCTGCGTCCCGATGCGCAGCGCGTCGCCAAACCCGCGCGTGATCAGCAGGGCCAGCCGCTCTCCCTTGCGTTCGAGCAGAGCATTGGTCGCAACTGTCGTCCCGACACGCAATTCGGCAATCGGCCCCGGCCCGTGACGTGCCATGAGCCGGCGCACCGCCTCGCTCGCCGCATCAGCATAATGGCCGGGATTTTCGCTCAGCAGCTTGTCGGTCACCAGCCGCCCGTCGGGCGTGGTGGCGACGACATCGGTAAAGGTCCCCCCGCGATCGATCGCGAAGCGCCATGCGGCAGAACGGTCGGTCATCGCGCGCACCCTAGGCGCGCGCGATGCTCATGCAAGCGCAGAGGTCAGATATCCGCGTCGCGTTTCACCGTGATGACCTGCGGATAGGTGAACTCCTTGAGGCCATCGATGCCGTATTCCGCGCCGAAGCCGGATTGCTTGTGCCCGCCGAAGGGCGCCAGCGGCGAGATGTGGAGGTATTCATTCACCCACACCGTGCCGGTTTCCAGCTGTTCGGCAATCTCGACGCCCTTGTCGGCGTCCTTGGTCCAGACCGCACCGGCGAGGCCGTATTCGGAATTGTTGGCGCGCTCGATCGCTTCCTCGACGCTGGAGAACTTCATCAGCGGCATGACCGGGCCGAACTGTTCCTCGGCCACGATGCGCGCGTCCTCGGGCGGATTGTCGAGGATGGTGATCGGCACGTAATAGCCGGTGCCGGAAGGATCGACGTCGCCGCCGGTCAGGAACTGGTAGCCCTGGTCCTTGGCGTCCTGAATCAGCTCGCACACGCGGTCGAACTGCTTCTTGTTCTGGATCGGGCCGACGCCCGTGCCCTGCTGCGAACCGTCGCCCACGACCACGCCCTTGGCATATTCGGCGATCGCCTTGGACAGGTCGTCGTAAATGTCCTCGTGGATGTAGATGCGCTTGGCCGCGACGCAGATCTGGCCGGCGTTGGAGAAGCTCGACCAGAACAGCTGTTCGGCCACCTTCTCGACATCGGCGTCGGGCAGGACGATCGACGCGTCGTTACCGCCCAGTTCCAGCGTGATGCGCTTCAGGTCGCGGCTGGCGCCTTCCATGATCTTCTTGCCGGTCGCGGTGGAGCCGGTGAAGGTGATCTTGTCGATGTCCGGATGCTCGGTGATCAGCGGGCCGAGCTCGTCGGGGCCGGTGATGATGTTCACCGTGCCCGCGGGCACCACGTCCTTGATCAGTTCCGCGATCCGCAGCGTGGTCAGCGGGGTGAAGGGCGAGGGCTTGAGCACGATGGTGCAGCCCGAAACCAGCGCAGGGACGATTTTCTGGATCGCCATCATGACCGGGAAGTTCCACGGCACGATGCCGCCGACCACGCCCACCGGCACGCGGCGGGTTCGCGACAGGCGGGTGTCGTCGTCCTGGTTGATCACGTCGTCGAGCGTCAACGTCGACTGGGCGGCGGCAAGGCCGGCCGCGCCGAAGATTTCCATCTGCGCCTGCGCGTGCGGCTTGCCCTGCTCGGTGGTGAGCAGGCGGAACAGTTCATCGCCATTGTCCTTGATCGCAGCGGCAATGCCCTGGACCACCTTCTGGCGCTCCTCTGCACTGGTCTTGCGCCAGCTCTTGAAGGCGCGGCGCGCAGCGGCGACGGCACGGTCGAGCTCTTCCTTACCGCAGGACGGGACGAGGCCGACGACTTCCTCGTTGGCCGGGTTCACGACCTCGAACGTGTCGGAGGTGGTGACCATCTCCCCGTCGATCAGGTTCGCATAGGTCTTGGTCATGGTTCTCTCTCCTCAAGCCGCAAGAATCGGTTGCTTATCGAGACCCTATATGGCGCGCGGTCCCGCGACAATGCGCTATCGCTCGAAGCGGACTTCGCCAGCGTTGTAGTCGAACTCGAACAGCGTATCGCCGCGCCTGCGCCGGCGTATCCCTTCGGGCAGCGGCTCCGCTTCCAGGCCTGCTGCATTGGCGGCGCGCTGGACCAGCGTATCGAGGAAACTGCCCTGCGGCCAGGCCGCGGCGATCCAGGCGCGGCCATGGCGCAGCGCGACAGTTTCGCCGCCCTTCGCAACCATCTCGGGCACTGCTTCGCCTTTGTAATGGTCGAGCCAGCCGCGCGCTTCCCAGCCATCGCCCGCCATCACCAGCCGGTCCGACAGACTTTCGCTGCGCACCACCCGGCCGCCAATGAACTCGGCTAGCCCTTCATGAAGGAGCGCATCGGGAATGCCGAAGTCGAGGTCCCGCGTGCCGGTGCGCGGTCCGATGACGACCTGCGCCTCGCTCGCCGCCAGCTTGGCGACCAATTCATCCGGCACGATCGGAAGGCAGGGGACGACGACCAGCGCATAGCCATCGAGCGAAGCCGAAGGCGAGACGATGTCGACGTTCAGCCCCAAACGCCGGAGTGACGAGTAGGCCGCAAATGCCGCCCACAGCGCCGAGCGCCCTTCTCCCTGCGGCTGGATCTGCGTCATCCATTCGGCGTCATAGGCGAACACGAGCGCCGCCTGTTTCGGGGCCTCGCCCGCATCGCCGATCCTCGCGAGGTCGTCCGCCGCCATGCGAGCTTCTGCCAGCGCGGGCGCAGGCGTTGCATCGGGGCGAAGCAACCCTGCGTGCATCTGTTCCTGCGCCTTGGGAAACTGCCGCCAGCGGAAATAGCTAACCAGCTCGGCTCCGTGAGCGAAGGCTTCGAGCGTCCACAGCCGCACCATGCCGGGCAGCGGCGCGGGATTGTGCCGCGCCCAGTTGACCGGACCCGGCTGCTGTTCGAGCACCGACCACCGTCCGTTTTTCGCGCAGCCGCGATAAAGGTCGTGATGGAAGGCGGCGATGTCGGGATGCCCCTGCCGCGAGTATTTCCGCTTCTCCTCCTCGGAAAAGCGGAACATCTCGAGGAAGCCGAGCGGGTAACTGTCCCACCCCAGCACGTCGAGATCGGCGGCCAGGTCGTGATGGTCGTAGCCGGTATAGAAACCCATCGCATTGTGCGTGATGTCCCGCCCCGGCGACAACTCGCGCAGGATGTCGACCTGCACGCGGTTGAAGCGAACCACCTGGTCGGAAGAAAAGCGCCGGAAGGCGAGCCAGTGCGCCGGATTTGCCTCCGTCACGGTGAGGTTCGGCAGATCCACCTCGTCGAAGGACCGGTACTCCATCGACCAGAAGACATTGCCCCAGGCCTCGTTCAGCGCCTCGACGGACCCGTAGCGGGCGGCCAGCCAGATGCGGAAGGCATCGCGCGCGGCGGGCGAGAAGCTCTGCACCGTGTCGTGGCAGCCATATTCATTATCGGTCTGCCAACTGACGACGCCGGGGTGCCGGCCATACCGTTCGACAATCGCGCGCGTGATCCGCGCTGCTTCTTCGCGGTAGCCCACGTGGCTGAAGCAATAATGCCGCCGCGAACCGAAGCCGCGCGGCCTGCCATCGCGATCGAGCGCGACCATGTCGGGCATCCGGTCGACCAGCCACTTGGGCGGCGTCGCCGTGGGCGTCCCCATGATGATGCCGAGCCCTGCTGCATGAAGTGTCTCCACCGCGCGGTCGAGCCAGCCCCAGTCGAAGCGGCCGGGTTCGGGTTCGATCCGGCTCCACGCGAATTCGCCGATCCGCACGCGGGTGAGGCCCGTCTCGCGCATCAGGGCAGCATCCGCCGCCCAGCGGGCTTCGGGCCAATGTTCCGGATAGTAGCAAACGCCGATGTCCATGCGCTTGCGTCTATCGCCGTTTGTCGCGATGGATGCCAGCGGGAAAAGGGAGGGACGCGAACCATGTACGATACGGCCGAATTCGGCAGCCTGGTCCAGGTCGGCGTGTTCGCCGGACTGACCGCACTGGTGGGCCTGCTGACCTGGCTGAAGGTGCGCGGCGCGGCGCGCGACGGGTCGGAAAAGGACGTCTACCTCGGCGGCAAGGGACTGACCTGGTTCTTCGTTGCCGGTTCGATCACCCTGACCAACCTGTCGACCGACCAGCTGGTCGGAATGAACGGCAACCAGATGCTGTTGCTCGCCTGGTGGGAAATCGCCGGTTTCGTCGGGCTGATGGCCCTGGCCTTCGTTTTCGTGCCCCTCTACTATCGCTACAACTGCACGACCGTGACCGAGCTGCTGGAACGGCGCTATGACGGGCGGTCGATCCGGACGCTGATCTCGGCGATCTTCATCCTCGGAAACCTGCTCATCTACCTCCCGGCGGCGCTCTATTCGGGCGGGCTGTTCCTGCAGTCGTTGTTCGGCGAAGGAATACCGCTGCTGGCCTTCTCGCTCGGGCTAGCGCTGGTCGGCGCGGCCTATACCGTGTTCGGGGGCCTCAGGGCCGTGGCGGTGATGGACACCTTTTCCGGCATCGGCATCCTGTTCCTGGCGCTGGTGATCGTGTTCTTGGCGCTGGCCGCGGTCGATTTCGACATCGTCACCGGCGTGCCGGCCGAACGGCTGAGCATGGTGGGCGCGGCGGACAGTCCGATCCCCTTCCACACGCTGTTCACCGGCATGGCCTTCATCCAGATCTTCTACTGGTCGACCAACCAGAACATCACGCAAAAGGCGATGGCCGCCCCCACCGTGCGCGAGGCGCAGAAGGGCGTCTTCGCCGCAGCTGCCGTGCGCATCCTCGTGGTCCCTCCGATCGTGGTCGTGCCCGGCGTGGTCGCCTACAAGTTGTTCGGCGATGTCGGCGATGCGGCTTACGGCAGGCTCGTTGCGGAAGTCCTGCCGTCATGGCTCTCGGGCGCTTTCGCAGCCATGGTCGCCGCTGCCGTGATCACGACTTTCAGTGCCGTACTGAACTCCACCGTCGCGCTCTATTCGGTCGACTTCCACGAGCGTTTCGTGGGCGAGGTGAAGAACCACTGGAAGCTCGGCGCGATCATGAGCGTGCTGGCGACCGCATTGGCCATCGTGATGGTCCCCGTGTTCCAGAACGCGGAAAGCATCATCAACCTGCTCCAGCAGCTTAATGGCCTGTCTTCCATGCCGATCCTGTCGGCCTTCATCGTCGGCCTGCTGTTCCGCAACGTCGCCGCGCGCTCGGCCATCGCCGGGGTCGTGTGGGGCATCGCTCTCTACGGCCTCTTCACCTTCAACGAGGGCTTCGCGGCGAGCGTGGGCATCCATTACATCGACTTCATGGTCGTGACGCTGTTCACGTCGGTCGCGGCCGCGCTGGCATTCAACCGCTTCGCGCTGGGCCGCCGGGCCGAATGGATCGGCTTTGCCCTCTTCCGCGGCGAGGACAAAGCCGCCGCATGAGCACGGCCGAGCTGCTGGCGCTTCACGGGGACGAATGGAGCCTCGTCCTCGAACGGGGCGAGCGAGCCGTGCCCTTGTGGCGCCATCTGGGCGCAAGGGTGGAGCCAGGTACGCTCCCGAAGCTGGGGGAGCTGCGCGGACCCGCGACCTTCTCGCTCGAAGGCGACCATGCGATGGATGCGTTGCCCGTTGCCGGCCTCGGCTGGTTCGGCCCGGCGCTCCTGTCGCTGCGCGATGCCTCGGGGAAGGCGCTACCGGTTCACTTCGATACATGCGAGGCCAGCAGCACAACGGGCTCCCTCGTCCTCCAAGCGGCCGACAGCATAAGCGGCATCTGCGTTACCTCGACTTACCGCGTCCTTCCCGGTGGTGGGCTGGAAATCGCCCATCATCTCGAGAACCGGTCGCAGGGTGCCGTCAAAATCGACCGGCTGGCGAGTGCAGTCCTGCCCCTTCCCGCATCGGCGCGCGAGATCGTCTCCTGGCGCGGGCGCCACAATGCCGAACTGGTCGAATGCCGCGAACCTATGCCCGCGCATGGCTGGCAACGCGAGACGCGGCGCGGGCTGACCGGCCACGGGGGCCCTTGCGGCGCCTACATTCTGGCCGAAGGAGCAGGCTGGCACACCGGCCTCGTCATCTCGATGCAGCTTGGCTGGTCGGGCGATGCAAGGCTGGCAGTAGAGCGCGACGACGAAGGGTTCTGGGTCGCCTCGGCAGAAGCCTCGTTCCAGCCGGGCGAGACGGTCTTGCAACCGGGCGAGAGCTTCACGGTCCCGCCGCTGCTCGTCGCCATATCGACCGGCGGCCGCAACGGCGCGATGGCGCAGATGCACGGCGCCGTGCGTGACCGGATCGCATGGCCGGGCGGCGCAATGAGCTCGCGCCCGGTGCATCTCAACAGCTGGGAAGCGGTCTATTTCTCGCATGACGAGGCGCGGATTGTGGCCCTCGCAAAGGCCGCTGCGGAGATCGGGGCCGAACGCTTCATCCTCGACGATGGCTGGTTCAGGGGCCGGGACCATGACCGCGCAGGCCTTGGCGACTGGACGCCCGATGCGCGGAAATACCCTCATGGCATCGCCCCACTGGCCGACACGGTACGCAGCCTCGGCATGGAATTCGGGCTCTGGGTGGAGCCGGAAATGGTCAACCCCGACAGTGACCTCTACCGCGCGCACCCCGACTGGGTGCTTGCCGAGAACGGGCGCGAGCGGCCGACCGCACGCAACCAGCTCGTACTCGACCTGCGGCGCGAAGACGTGCGCGACTACCTGTTCGACGCACTCGACACGCTGCTGTCCGGAGCAAGGGTTTCGTATCTCAAGTGGGACCACAACCGCGACCATGCCCCGTCTGGCGGAGCGGCGCAGACCCGTGGCTCCTACGCCTTGCTGGAACGCCTGCGCGCCGCCCATCCCGAGGTCGAGATCGAGAGCTGCGCGGGCGGCGGCGGACGGATCGATGCGGGGATCGCCGCCTATACCCACCGCTTCTGGACCAGCGACAATATCGACGCGGTCGCGCGCGTGCCGATGCAGCGCGGCTTCCTCGCCTTCATGCCGCCCGAGGTCATGGGTTCGCACGTCGGCGCCAGCCCTAGCCATGCGACAGGCCGCAGCCAGTCGCTCGATTTCCGCGCCGCCATCGCTTGCCAGGGCCATCTCGGGGTGGAACTCGACCCTGCTGCCATGGCGGGTGACGAGCGCCGGCGCCTCGCTGGCTGGATCGAGTTCTGGAAGGAATGGCGCGGCGTGATCCACGGCGGCCGGACCCTCTTGGGCGAGGGAGCCGACGGGATCGTCTGGCAGGCGCAGGGCACCACGGAAGAGATGCTGCTGTGGGTCATCCGCCGCGATCATGGCGAGGATCGCCGCGCCCAGCCGGTCACGCTGCCCTTTGCCTGCGGGGGAGAGTGGGACGTCCAGCTGCTCCGCCACGCCGGAAAACACGGCGTACTGACCCCGCGGGCGGCCCCTGCCATTAAGGCCATGCGCGAGACGCCGCATCACTTCGCTGGCAGCTGGCTAGCCAACGCAGGCTTGCCGGTGCCGGCTCTGGCCGCAGAAAGCGCTCTGATCTATCACCTCAAGGCCATACGATGAGCCATCCCGACCACCCTCACCGCCGCCTCAACCGCCTGACGGGCGAATGGGTGCTCGTCAGCCCGCAGCGCATGAAGCGCCCGTGGCAGGGCGAGACGAAGCCTGCCGCCAGCGAAGACGGCCCGGCGCATGACGCGTCCTGCTACCTGTGCCCCGGCAACGAGCGCGTCGGCGGCCTCCGCAATCCGCACTATGAAGGCGCCTTCGTCTTTCCCAACGATTTTCCGGCCCTGCTGGACGAACGCGAGGGAAGCCCCCGGACCGGCCTCCTTCGCGAGGAACCGGCGGCAGGCGAGGCGCGGGTCATCTGCTATTCGCCCGACCATTCCGCCACGCTCGCACGCATCGACAATGCCGCGCGGCGCAAGGTGATAGAGGGCTGGTGCGAACTCTCGCGCGACCTCGGCAGCCGGTGGGAGCACGTGCAGATATTCGAGAACAAGGGCGCGATGATGGGGGCATCGTCCCCGCACCCGCACGGCCAGGTCTGGGCCGGCGACTTCGTGCCCACACTGGTCGCGCGCGAGGACGCCTACCAGAAAGAGCACCGCGACTGGCACGGGTCCGTCCTGCTGGAAGATGTCCTATCTGCCGAAGAACAGGACGGCGAGCGTGTCATCGCGGATAACACCCACTGGCTCGCAGTCGTGCCCCACTGGGCCGCCTGGCCGTTCGAAACGCTGGTGATTGTGCGGGACGATGTGGCGCGTCTCGAGGATTTGTCGGATGACGCGCGCGATGCGCTTGCCGCGCTGCTGGGCAAGCTGCTCGCTGGTTATGACGCGCTGTTCGATACCGATTTCCCCTATTCAATGGGGTGGCACGGCGCGCCGCACGGGGCCGGCGATGACTGCGCGCACTGGCGGCTCCATGCGCATTTCTACCCGCCGCTGCTGCGCTCTGCCGAAATCCGCAAGCACATGGTCGGCTTCGAACTGATGGCCGAAACACAGCGCGACCTGACGCCCGAAGCCGCGGCGCAGCGCCTGCGAGAGGTGATGAAGTGAGCGAAGGACTGGCCGCCTCGGCGCAGGAGCAATTTGCCGCCGCCTTTGGCCACGCGCCGCAGGGTGTCGTGTTCGTGCCCGGCAGGGTCAATCTCATCGGCGAACACGTCGACTATAACGACGGGCTGGTCCTGCCCATGCCGGTACGGGAAGGCACGGCGATCGCGTGGCGCTCGGCACCGGGCGGCGAGATCCATGTGAAAGCCGCCGATTTCGGCAGCGAGGACAGGTTCGACCTTTCCCTGCCCGAGAAGCCAGAGGCAACCGACTGGCGCGCCTATGTGCGTGGCATGTGCGCCCTTGCCCCCGTTCGTCCAGTGTCAGGCTTGCAGCTCCTGATCACCGGCAACTTGCCACGCGGTTCCGGCTTGTCCTCCTCGGCCTCGCTCTGCGTGGGAGTAGGAAAGGCGCTGGCCGAGGCCGCAGACGATGAGGCCGATTCCGTCGCGCTTGCGCAAGCGGCGCAGCGGACCGAGCACGAATGGGTGGGCGTTGCCTGCGGGATCATGGACCAGATGGCTGTCGCTGCCGGAGAGCCGGGCAAGGCACTGATGCTCGACTGCCGCGACCTGTCGCGCCAGCAGGTCGCCCTTCCGCATGATTGGGCCGTGGGCATCGTCGATTCCGGCGTCACCCGCGGGCTGGTCGACGGCGAATACAACGCGCGCCGCGCGCAATGCGAAAGCGCCGCTGCCAAGCTCGGCGTGGCGAGCTTGCGCGATGCCGACCTCGCCATGGTGGAGTCCGGCGACCTCGATCCGCTCGAGCGGAAGCGCGCCCTCCACGTGGTCGAGGAAATTGCTCGCGTCGGCAGCGCTGCCCGCGCCATTGCCGCGGGCGACCTTCCAGCCATGTGCACGGTATTGCGCGAAGGCCATGCCTCCTTGCGCGACCTCTTCGAAGTGAGCGTTCCTGCCGTCGACGAACTGGTTGAGCGGATCGACGCTTTGCTCGGAGATGCAGGCGCCGCGCGCATGACCGGCGCCGGGTTCGGCGGATCGATCGTGGTCGTCGGCGAGCGCGATGCGATAGGGGGACTTCCCGCCCTTCTCGCGCGCCCGGTCAGGCTGGCTTTCTAACCGGTCGCTTCCGCCCTGATCCGCATGGACACGCTCCACCGCTCGCCCCGTTGTAGTACTCGCATCCCGTTTTCAGGGACTGGCTCGTTAAACACATCGGTCGCATGGCTGACCGGTTCGACGCAGAAGAAATCCTCGCCTGCAGGTACATAGACGGTCGTGAAGGCAAGATCCCCGCAAGGGTCGATTATCGTCCTCAGCGCACGTTCGGGCCATTCGATTTCGAGCAGTCCGTCCCTGCCGGTATAGACCGTATCGACTTCACGGGTCTCGACTGGCCTGCCGTTCCACCAGTCGCGGGCCTCGTCCCTATGGTCGAGGTTACGCGGAAGGCAATCCGGTCCGACCTGCCATTCGCCGCGATGAAGGCCGCGGTAGAGCGTGTGTCCGGTGCGCGGGAAATAGGGATGGAAGCCGAGCCCCGCTGGCATCGGGTCGGCTGACAGGTTCTCCAGCTCCAGCGAGGTGAGCAAGCCTCCCTCGTCGAGCACAAAACCGGCGGTAGCGCGATAAGGCCAAGGCCATGCCCCTCCCGCATTCTCGTGCACCAGCACCGCCCGGTCCGGCGAAAGTTCGGCCACCGACCAGTCGGCGAGCCAGCCGAAGCCGTGGAGGACCGGTTCTCCAACCGCTGCCGGGTGGTTCGGTTCAAGACGGACTTCGCGCCCTTCGAAAACGAAGCGCGAACCGGCGATGCGGTTGGAAAACGGCACCAGCGGGAAACAGCTGCTGTCCAGCACCCCGTCGCCCGCCGCAGGGCGAAGGAGATCCTGCCCGCGCCAGGAAAAAGCCACGATGCTCCCGCCCCGATGCGGAGCAAGTTCGAGCCTGTAGTCCCCAGCCGCGATCCCGATGCAGTCCATGGCGCTCTTATAAGACCGAAAAAGTTGGGCGGAAGCTTCGGGCGGCGATCTGACGCCAAACGCCTGTCGCTTGCCAGCGAACAGCAGTTTCGTTCGGTTCTGGAGACAAGTGACTGGCGGAGAGGGAGGGATTCGAACCCTCGATACGGTTGCCCGTATACCGCATTTCGAGTGCGGCGCATTCGACCACTCTGCCACCTCTCCGCATGTCGGGTGCGCTTATCGGGCCATGGGCCCCGGTCGAAGCGAGCGCGCCCGTTAGCCCACGCCGCGGGCATTGCCAAGCCCTTTCGCGTGCGAAATCGGGGGACGAGAGCGACCGGGAGCTTGTCCCTCGCCCCATCGATCCCATATTCTCCGCCGACATGGACAGGACTTTGTTTTTCTCTCCGCAGGCAGGCCGTACTCTCGAGGCGCCCCGCCGTATCCGCACCCGCTTCGCGATCGGCGACGTCGTCCGGCACAAGGTGTTCGATTTCAGGGGCGTGATCTTCGATATCGACCCCGTCTTCGCCAATAGCGAGGAATGGTATTCGGCGATTCCCGAAGACATAAGGCCGGATCGCAACCAGCCCTTCTACCACTTGCTCGCCGAAAGCGACGAGAGCGATTACGTCGCCTACGTCAGCCAGCAGAACCTCATCGGCGATGCGCTGGCGGGGCCCGTCTCGCATCCCGACGTGCACCAGTATTTCCAGCATTTCGAACACGGGCGCTACCGGATGCGCCGCAAGCTCACTCACTAGCGCTGCAGCCGTCTTGCGCTGCTTGGGCAACCCCGCTAGAGGCGCGCCCTTGCCCTAGCCGGCATGCGGAGCAGTGGCCGAGTGGTCGAAGGCGCACGCCTGGAAAGTGTGTATACGGTAACCCCGTATCGAGGGTTCGAATCCCTCCTGCTCCGCCACTTTACCCCTGAATTCATCGGCTAAGGCCGAACCGCGCTTCGCTGGCTGCGCTGCGTCGCCGCTTGCCCGCCATGGTTTGCCGTGTTTAATGTCGCACCTGTGATCGGGTGAGGCAGCGGGGGTGCGCCGGGTGCGAAAACTAGTCTGGGCGATCCTGTTCGTCTTTGCCGCTTCAGCGCTCGGCAATCCGGCGCTGATTGCGCAGGATGCTCAGCCCGCGGCACAGGAACCCGCAGCATCGACGCAGTCTGCCCGCGATATCGAGGATATTTCCGCAGAGCAGATCGAGGCCGACCCGGTCGGGATTGCTACCGAAATCCTGTCGACACCGCCCGGCGAATACAGTCTCGGACGCCTCGCCAAACTGCATCAGTTGCGCGCAGCCCTGGGCGAACGGAGGGAAGAAGCGCGCGAGATTGCCGATACGGGGACGCTGGATTCGCGCATCATCGAAGCCCAGATCGAAACACTCGGCCCCGCGCCCTCAGAGGGGGAAACCGAACCGGCCGCCACCTCGAAGCGACGCGAAATCCTCTACCGGCGGCTTTCGGAAGAGCTCGCCCCGCTGCTGGTGCTGCGCGAACATCAGGTGCGTGCAGCGACTTTGATCACCGAAATCGACGATCGGATCGGTGCGATCCAGGAGGACCGCCTCCTCAGCTTCAACGGCACGCCGCTCAATCCCGCGATGTGGGTCAGCGCCCTTGCCGCAACCGGTGCGACGCTTGGCGAGTATCTCGGCAATCCGAGTCTCGGGATGCTCGGTATCGCGCTCGTGCTGCTATTCCTCGTCCCGGCCGGCATCCTATGGCTCGGCAAGAGATGGATGGCGGCAGTGCGCAGCCGCGCGCGCAACACATCCAGCGATGCCCGAAGCATGGCGATTTTGCTGATGAACGATTTCGCGGGCCTGCTGGTTGCCCTGTTCATCGCCGGATCGATGGCTTGCGGACTTGCCGCGCTGATCTGGGGTGCCGTTTCGCAGGCCATGCTGCTGCAGATTTCCGTCATGGCCTTCGTCAGCATCATGATGGTCGCCATCGCGCGTTGGCTGGGGCGCAGCATCTTCCGCTCGCCAATCGACAGCCTCCTGATCGTCCACCTGACCGATGCCGATGCGCGTCACGCGTCCCGCCTGACCGGCCTGATCGGTATCACTGTCGCGGCGGAGGCATGGCTGGAGGTGGTTGAGAACGACGGTATCATTGCGACGACCGTCGCAAACCTTCTCTCGGCCTTGCTGGTGCTGTGGGGAAGCTGGCTGGTGTTCCGCCTTGCCGGCGTCATCGCGCGGCGCGAACGCAAGCCCCCCGAACCCGATCCGCTGGCAGACCAGACCTCGACCGAAGTCGAGATCCACGAGGCAATCGATTTCGCCGGCCCGCTGAGCCGCGTCGTCAAGGTTGTTGCACTGGTAGCCGCAGGAGCGGCGATCGTGGGCTTCATTTACCTGGCGCGGGAAATCTTCTTCGATATCGTCGGCACGCTGGCCGTTATCGCGCTGGCCTATCTCCTCCAGCGCACCCTGCGGTTCATCATGGTGGTGCTGGCCGAAGGGCCGCTGCGCCGGTTCCGCGGCATCATCCACCTCCTGCCGGTATTCACAGGCTTCGCAATAGCGCTGGCTTCGGTCCCGCTGCTGGCGATCATCTGGGGCTATAACGGTCAGGAAATCATCGACGGCATCATTGCCCTGCGCAACGGCGTATCGCTGGGAGACATCACGATTTCGGCCGGGGACGTGTTCGCCTTCGCGCTGGTCTTCTTCCTCGGCTTCGTCGTCACCCGGTGGGTGCAGCGCATCCTGCGCCTTTCGATTTTGCCGCAATTCGCGCTCGATCTCGGCGCGCGCTCGGCGATCGTCACCATCGTCGGCTATGTCGGCATCGTGCTGGCGGCCATCATCGCCATCACTTCCACCGGCCTCGACCTGTCGAGCCTTGCCTTCGTCGCAGGCGCGCTGTCGGTCGGCCTCGGCTTCGGCCTCCAATCGGTGGTGGAGAATTTCGTCAGCGGCATCATCCTGCTGCTGGAAAGGCCGGTCCGCGAAGGGGACTGGATTGAAGTGGGTCCCTACTCCGGCATCGTGCGCAAGATTTCCGTCCGCTCCACCCGGATCGAAACCTTTGACCATCACCAGATCATCGTGCCCAATTCACAGCTCATCACGGAGAGCGTGAAGAATCTCAGCTTTGCGGGCGATGCCGCGCGGATCATCGTGCCGATCGGGGTCGCTTACGATACCGACCTAGAGAAAGCGCGCACGACATTGCTGGAGGTCGCGGCAGCGAACGAGCTGGTGCTCGACGATCCCGCGCCGTCCGTTGCAGTCGAGGATTTCGGCGACAATTCGATCAACCTCAAGCTGCTGGCCTTCGTCCGCGACGTGACGACCGGGGCAGGGGTCAGGTCGGAGCTGCGCTTTGCCGTCGCAAAACGGTTTGCGCAGGAAGGCATCGAAATCCCCTTCCCGCAACGTGTCGTGACGCTGCGCGACGAACGCGCCGCGCCTGCCGCCGGCTAGCTGCGTGAACGCTCAGATCTCGAAATTGAGGCGGTAGCCCGGCCGGTAGACGAGCATGATGTCGGTCACCGAACGGTCGCCGAACCACGTCGTGCGGTCCATGGTGAACAGCGCTTCGCCGGCATCCGTCCCGAACAGTTCGGCAAGCCGCTCGTCGGCCACGCTGGCAGACAGGGCGACTTCGCCGCGGGAAAAGGGCACCGTGCGCACCAGCCATTCGTTCGCGCTCGTTGCGGCAAGGTCGGCATCGGCAAATTCGGGCACCGTTTCGAGGTTCACCCAGCGCCGTTCGAAGGC
Source organism: Qipengyuania gaetbuli (assembly GCF_020171365.1). NCBI lineage: Bacteria > Pseudomonadati > Pseudomonadota > Alphaproteobacteria > Sphingomonadales > Erythrobacteraceae > Qipengyuania > Qipengyuania gaetbuli. The sequence continues at coordinate 855,018 of NZ_JAIUZO010000002.1, forward strand.
AAAGGCCTTACCGTCGGCGAGGTGAAGGCTCTCGAGAAAGGCACAGCGCTGGTCGGGGTCAAGCCGCATCCTTTCGCGCAAGGCGGCAGGCGGCTTGCGCTGTTCGCGCCGCAGGACGCGGTGTGCGTATTCCTGCCCTGCTCCCTCGACCTGCTCGCGCAGGATCGGAATGCTCACCTGCGCCTGCCTTGCCGGGAGCGGGCGAACGCGGGTCCCGCCCTTGCGCTTGCGCTCGACAATGCCTTCCTCGGCAAGGGCCTGTAGCGCACGGTTCACTGTGGTGCGCGAACAGCCGTATTCCTCGGCGAATTCGACCTCGCCGGGGATCAGTTCACCCAGTTTCCATTCGCCGGCGACGATCCGGTTCCTGATTGCCTCGCGAATGCCGGAATGGGTCGCGCTGTTCACAGGGCTTGCCTCAGGCGGGTCATGGTCCTGTGGAAACGTTCGCGGACGCGATCCGCGCAGATGTGCTGCCCGCCTGTGACGATGTGACGCCCTGCGGACCACACGTCGCTGACGGCGCGTTCCTCCGCCCCGAATATCCAGCTGTCTAGGCGCGTGTCAGCGTCCGCCCAGTCGAGGAAGGGAATGTCGTCGCGCAGCGCCACCAGATCGGCCAGCCGGCCTGCCTCGATTGCGCCAGCCGGCCGCCCGATCGCCTGCGCCCCGCCGTTTGCCGCGCGTTCAATGAGGTTGCGCCCGTTCGAGCGCACATCGTCGCTCGCCAGCACGGTCCGCTGGCGGTGGAGCAGGCGTTGCGAGACTTCGAGCATCCGCAATTCCTCGCTCACCGATAGGCGGATGTTCGAATCCGAACCCAGTCCGAACCGTCCGCCGTGCTGCAGATAGTCGCGGGCCGGGAAGATGCCGTCGCCAAGGTTTGCCTCGGTCGTCGGGCAAAGTCCGGCAACCGCGCGTGAGGCGGCGAGGTCGCGCACTTCGCCAGCGTCGATATGGGTCGCGTGGATCAGGCACCAGCGCTCGTCGACCGGCATGGAATCGAGCAGCCAGCGAACCGGCCGCGCGCCGAGGAACTGTTCGACCTCCTCGACCTCCTTGACCTGTTCGGCAGCATGGATGTGGACCGGCCCCGAAGGACAGAGCTCCAGGCAGGCCTCCAGCCCCTCGCGGTCGACCGCCCGCAGCGAATGGGGCGCAACGCCGAGGCGGAAGTCGGACGGCATTGTGGCCGCCGCATCGGCGATCCTTGCATAGAGCGCCTCGAACTGTGCCACGTCGCAGCCGAACCGGGACTGTCCTTGGTTCAAAGGGCGGCGATCCAGCCCGCCATGCGTATAGAGCACCGGCAAATGCGTAAGGCCGATGCCGGTTTCGTTTGCAGCTGCAAAGATGCCGAGCGAGGTTTGCGCCCGATCGTCGTACCGCGCGCCGCCCGGGCGATGGTGGACATAATGGAATTCCGCCGAGGCGGTGTAACCGGCTTCTGCCATCTTCACCTGCACCAGCGCCGCGATTGCCTCGATATCCTCCGGCGCAAGTACGTCGAGGAAGCGGTACATGACCTGCCGCCAGGTCCAGAAATCGTCCGTCCCGCTCGGGCCGCGCCGCTCGGCCAGTCCCGCCATCGCGCGCTGGAAACTGTGCGTGTGGAGATTGGCTAGGCCCGGTACCAGCGTGCCCACGGCGGACGCCGCATCGAAGCCTTCCTGCGAAACGCCCGTAATGCGCCCCGCATCGTCCCAGCTCACCACGCCGTCCGCCACCCAGCCGGATGGCGTGAGAATCTGCCGCGCTGACAATCTGCCGGTCATCGCACCTTGCGCCTTTTCGCTATTATGTGCATACATAATCACGAAGGGAAGGTATTGGCAAGGCCATGAGCGAACGAGTCTATTCGGGCTGCACGGCAGCGACCATGGTCGGGGATACGCCCTACGGCCTGATCGAGGACGCAGCGATCGTCACCAGCGCGGGACGCATCGTGTGGGTCGGCCGCAACCGGGACTTGCCGGGCTGGTGCGCGCATATTCCGAACATCGGCCTCGGCGGTGGGCTGGTCACTCCCGCACTTATCGATTGCCACACGCATCTCGTGTTCGGCGGCGACCGGTCGAAGGAGTTCGCCATGCGCCTGTCGGGCGCCACCTACGAGGAAATCGCTCGGGCGGGCGGCGGTATCCGTTCGACCGTCGGCGCCACGCGCGCCGCCAGCGATGACGAATTGCTCGCAGGCGCGCTGCGCCGGGTGGACGATCTGCAGGCCGACGGGGTTGCGGTCATCGAAGTGAAATCGGGCTACGGCCTGACGATCGAGGACGAATTGCGCATGCTGCGCGTCGCGCGTCGGATCGAACAGCATCGCCCGGTCCGCATCCGCACCACCTGGCTCGCCGCGCATGCCGTGCCCGCCGAATATGCCGATCGGGCCGACGACTATATCGCCGACGTCGCTATCGAGGGGCTGAAGCGCGCGCACGAGGAAGGGCTTGTCGATGCCGTCGACGGCTTTTGCGAAGGCATCGGCTTCACACCCCAGCAGATGCGCCGTGTGTTCGAGGCGGCACGCGAGCTGGGCCTGCCGGTCAAGCTGCATGCCGAACAGCTGAGCGATCTCAAGGGCGCGGTTCTGGCTGCCGAATTCGGCGCGCTTTCCGCTGACCATCTCGAATATCTCGCGCCCGAGGATGCGCATCACCTTGCCCGCAGCGGCACGGTCGCCGTCCTGCTGCCGGGGGCATACTTCGCGCTGCGCGAAACGAAACTGCCGCCTGTCGAGGCGCTGCGCGAACACGGCGTGCGCATGGCAGTCGCAACCGATGCCAACCCCGGCAGTTCGCCGCTGTCCTCCCTGCGCCTCGCGATGGGCATGGCCTGCACGCAGTTCCGCCTGACGCCGGAAGAGGCGCTGGCCGGTGCCACGCGCAATGCCGCCGCCGCGCTCGGCCTCGAAAAGGATTACGGGACGATCGAACTCGGCAAGCGCACCGAGCTTGCCGTGTGGGACGCACCCGGCCCCGACTTCCTCAGCTACTGGCTCGGCGGCGATCTCCTGCGCGGCCGGATCATCCACGGAGAATTCCATGAGCGTTGAACTCGCGCCCGGTGCGGTCAGCCTGGCCGAACTCGAACACCTGTTCCGCACCGGATCGGCCTTCCATGTCTCGGGCGAGGCGATGGCCGATGTCTCGGCTGCGGTCGAGCGGCTGGAGAAAGCTGTCGCGACGGGCGGCGCGCTGTACGGAGTGAATACCGGCTTCGGCAAACTGGCCAGCGTGCGCATCGCCGATGGCGACCTCGCCACGCTCCAGCGCAATATCGTGCTCTCGCACAGCGCAGGCTTCGGCAAACCGCTCTCGCCGGAAATCGTCCGCCTCGTCATCGCGCTGAAGTGCATCTCGCTAGGCCGCGGCGCTTCGGCGGTAAGGCCGGTGGTGATCGAACGCCTGCAACAGATGGTCGCCTGCGACGTCATCCCGGTCGTCCCGGAAAAGGGATCGGTCGGCGCATCGGGCGATCTTGCCCCGCTCGCGCATATCGCCGCCGTCCTGATCGGGGAAGGCGAGGCCTTCTACAAGGGCGAGCGGATGGCCGCGGGCAAGGCAATGCAGGCGGCCGGCCTCGCGCCGGTGGAACTGCAGGCCAAGGAAGGTCTCGCGCTCCTCAACGGCACGCAGGTTTCGACCGCGCTCGCGCTGGCGGGGCTGTTCGATGCCTGGCGCCTGTCGATCAATTCCCTGGTGACGACGGCCCTGTCGGTCGATGCCGCGATGGGTTCTTCGGCGCCATTCCGCGACGAAATCCACACGCTGCGCGGTCACCGCGGGCAGGTCGACGCGGCGCGGATCGTGCGCGGCCTGCTCGAAGGATCGGAAATCCGCGAGAGCCATCTCGAAGACGATTTGCGCGTTCAGGACCCCTATTGCCTGCGCTGCGCCCCGCAGGTCGTGGGCGCCTGCCTCGACCAGCTGCGCCATTGTGCGCAGGTCCTGACGACAGAAGCCAATGCGGTGACCGACAACCCGCTGGTCCTGTCCTGTGGAGAGGTCGTGTCGGGCGGTAATTTCCACGCCGAACCCGTTGGCCTTGCCGCCGATGCCATCGCGCTCGCCATTTCCGAAGTCGGCAGCATCGCGCAGCGGCGTGTCGCACTGCTGGTCGATCCTTCGCTCAGCTTCGGCCTGCCTGCCTTCCTCTCCGCCGATCCGGGCCTCCAGTCCGGCCTGATGATCGCGGAAGTCACCTCGGCCGCGATAATGAGCGAGAACCGCGCGCTCGCCAATCCGCGCACGGTGGATTCGACGCCGACCTCGGCCAACCAGGAAGACCATGTCTCCATGGCCTGCCATGCCGGGCGCCGCCTGCTCGAGATGAACGAGAACCTCGCCGCCATCCTCGGCATCGAGGCGCTGTCGGCCGTGCAAGGCATCGAGTACCGCGCCCCGCTGCGCACCAGCGACGCGCTGCAGGAAGTCATCGCCCGCGTAAGAGAAGCCTCGCCCACGCTCGACAGCGACCGGCAGGTCGACGGCGACATCGCGGCGACGGCAGAACTGCTCGCCTCCGGCCCGCTCGCACCCGAGGTCGAGGGGGCCTCGATCGGCGAGGCGCTGGCGTGACACCGGTCACACTTGTCAGGGGTACGTCGCCCATGGTCCTTGCCCAGCCCCATTCGGGGACCTGGCTGCCGGACGAGGTGACAGCGGCGCTCGAACCGTCAGCTCGCGCGCTGGTCGATACCGACTGGCGCATCCCCGAACTCTACGAGGGGCTGCTGCCCGATGCGACGGTCGTGCGCGCCGAGTTCAACCGCTATGTGATCGACGCGAACCGCCCCCCGGACGATACCTCGCTCTACCCGGGCCAGAACACCACGGGCCTCGTTCCGCTGCATGATTTCGATGCCCGCCCGATCTGGCGCAACGCGCCCGACGAGGCAGAGACTGCGCGCAGGCTCGCCCTCTACCATGCCCCCTATCACGAGGCGCTGCGCGGAGAACTGGAGCGAGTGAGATCGCAGCACGGTTTCGCTGTCCTCTACGATTGCCACTCGATCCGGTCCGAGGCGCCATACCTGTTCGACGGCAGGCTGCCCGACCTCAATATCGGCACGAATTCCGGAGCCTCCTGCTCGCCTGCGATTGAGCGCGCGGTCGCGCGTACCTGCGAGGAGGTGGAAGGCTTCACCTCGGTCCTCAACGGAAGGTTCAAGGGCGGCTGGACGACGCGCCATTATGGCCAGCCGGACAAGGGCGTGCACGCGGTCCAGATGGAGATCGCGCAGAGCGCCTATCTGGAAACCGAAGCCCCGCCCTTTGCCCTTTCGCATGAAAAATCGGCACGCCTGCGCGCGGTTCTCGCCCGCGTATTCGCTGCCATCGAAGACAGTTTTGGAGAGATTGCATGAGCCACCAGATCAGGAACGCGCGGGACGTGAAGAGCCCGACCGGCCCCGAACTGACCTGCGGAAGCTGGCAGACGGAAGCGCCGTTCCGCATGATCCAGAACAACCTCGATCGCACGGTCGCGGAGAACCCCGACGAGCTGGTCGTCTATGGCGGCATCGGCAAGGCGGCACGCACGTGGAGCGATTTCGACCGCATCCTCGACAGCCTCAAGACGCTGTCCGACGACGAGACGCTGCTGGTCCAGTCGGGCCGTCCCGTCGGCGTCTTCCGCACCCATGCCGATGCGCCGCGCGTGCTGATCGCGAACTCTAACATCGTCCCCCACTGGGCGAACTGGGAGCATTTCAGCGAGCTCGATAGGAAGGGCCTGATGATGTACGGCCAGATGACGGCCGGATCGTGGATCTACATCGGCACGCAGGGCATCGTCCAAGGCACGTACGAGACCTTCGTCGAGGCCGGACGCAAGCATTACGGCGGCGACCTCACGGGCAAGTGGATCCTCACCGGCGGGCTGGGCGGCATGGGCGGCGCGCAGCCGCTCGCCGCGGTCATGGCCGGGGCCTGCTGCCTGGCGGTCGAGTGCAATCCCGAGAGTATCGATTTCCGCCTGCGCACGAGATACGTCGACGAGAAGGCCGAGACGCTGGACGAGGCGCTGGCGCTGATCGAGCGCTGGACTGCCGCAGGCGAGGCGAAATCGGTCGGTCTGCTGGGCAATGCCGCCGAAATCTTCCCCGAACTGGTCCGCCGCGGCGTGCGGCCCGATATCGTCACCGACCAGACCTCCGCGCACGATCCGGTCAACGGCTATCTGCCCGAAGGCTGGACCATGGCCGAATGGCGCGAGAAGCGCGAAAGCGACCCCAAGGCGGTCGAGAAGGCCGCGCGCGCATCCATGCGCAAGCAGGTCGAAGCCATGCTCGCCTTCTGGGACGCCGGCGTGCCGACGCTCGACTACGGCAACAACATCCGCCAAGTCGCGCTGGAAGAGGGGCTGGAGAACGCCTTCGCCTTCCCCGGCTTCGTGCCCGCCTACATCCGCCCGCTGTTCTGCCGCGGCGTCGGCCCGTTCCGTTGGGCCGCGCTGTCGGGCGATCCAGAGGACATCTACAAGACCGATGCCAAGGTGAAGGAGCTGCTGCCCGACAACCATCACCTGCACAACTGGCTCGACATGGCGCGCGAGCGGATCGCCTTCCAGGGCCTGCCCGCGCGTATCTGCTGGGTCGGCCTCGGCGACCGCCACCGGCTCGGCATGGCGTTCAACGAGATGGTCGCGAATGGCGAGTTGAAGGCTCCCGTAGTGATCGGGCGGGATCACCTCGATTCCGGCTCCGTCGCCAGCCCCAACCGCGAAACCGAGGCGATGCGGGACGGATCGGACGCGGTCAGCGACTGGCCGCTGCTCAATGCCCTGCTCAACACCGCCTCGGGCGCGACCTGGGTCAGCCTCCACCATGGCGGCGGCGTGGGCATGGGCTTCTCGCAGCACGCGGGCATGGTGATCGTTGCCGACGGGACCGAGGACGCGGCCCGCAGGCTGGAGCGCGTGCTGTGGAACGACCCAGCCACCGGCGTCATGCGCCATGCCGATGCAGGCTATGACGAGGCGCTCGACTGCGCTCGCGAAAAGGGGCTGCGCCTGCCTGGCATCCTGGGCAACTAGTCTCTGGCATAAGCCTTCCCGGCAGTGTTAGGGACACTGCCAGGAGAGATGCCGATGAGCGATACCGATACCGCCGCCGAATGGGTCCGCATGCCGGCCAATGCCGCGCAAGGCACCATCTGCACTGCCGCGCAATATGAAGAACACTACGCCCGCAGCCTGTCCGATCCGGACGGTTTCTGGGCCGAGCAGGCTGAGCGGCTCGACTGGGTTCAAGCGCCGAGAACCATCGCCGACTGGAGCTTCGATCCGGTCGCGATCAAGTGGTTCGAAGACGGCGTGCTAAACATCTGCCACAATGCCGTCGACCGCCATGTCGAGGCAGGACGCGCCGACACCGTCGCGCTGATCTTCGAACCCGACGATCCGGCAGGCGAGGTGCGCCGCATCACTTACGGCCAACTCCAGGCCGAAGTCGTGCGCATGGCCAATGCGCTCAAGAAGCTCGGCGTCGCCAAGGGCGACCGGGTGACCATCTACATGCCCATGGTGCCCGAAGGCGCCTTCGCCATGCTCGCCTGCGCGCGCATCGGGGCGATCCACTCGGTCATCTTCGGCGGCTTCTCGCCCGAGGCCATTGCGGGCCGCGTCGAGGATTGCCGCAGCGACTGGATCGTCACCGCTGACGAAGGCCTGCGCGGCGGCAAGCGCATTCCGCTCAAGGCCAATGTCGACGCCGCGCTGGAAAAGGTGCCGGCCAAGGGCGTGCTGGTCCTCAGGCACACCGGCGGCGATGTCGCCATGCACGAGGGCCGCGACCACTGGTATCACGAATTCTCGCAAGACGTGTCCGGGGATTGCCCCTGCGAGCCCATGAAAGCGGAAGACCCGCTGTTCATTCTCTACACCTCGGGCTCGACCGGCAAGCCCAAGGGTGTGCTCCACACCACCGGCGGCTATGCCGTCTGGACCGAGACGACCTTCCGCTATGTCTTCGATTACCGCCCGGGCGAAATCTACTGGTGCACCGCCGACATCGGCTGGGTCACGGGCCACAGCTACATCGTCTACGGCCCGCTGCTGAACGGGGCCACGGCACTGATGTTCGAAGGCGTGCCCAACTGGCCCGGCCACGACCGCTTCTGGGCCGTATGCGAGAAGCACAAGGTCAACATCTTCTACACCGCCCCCACCGCCATCCGCGCGCTGATGCGCGAAGGCGACGGGCACGTGACGAAGCATGACCTGTCCAGCCTGCGCCTGCTCGGCAGCGTGGGCGAGCCGATCAATCCGGAAGCCTGGCGCTGGTATTCCGACACGGTCGGCAAGGGTGCGGTGCCCGTCATCGACACCTGGTGGCAGACCGAGACGGGCGGCGTGATGATCACCACCCTGCCCGGCGCGCACGACATGAAACCGGGCAGCGCGGGCAAGCCCTTCTTCGGCATCTGCCCGCAACTGGTCGATAACGAGGGCGGCGTGCTGGAGGGCGCGACCAGCGGCAATCTATGCATCACGCGCAGCTGGCCGGGTCAGGCGCGCACGGTCTACGGCGACCACGACCGCTTCGTGCAGACCTATTTCAGCACCTACAAGGGCAAGTATTTCACCGGTGACGGATGCCGCCGCGATGCCGACGATTACTACTGGATCACCGGGCGGGTGGACGATGTGATCAACGTATCGGGCCACCGCATGGGGACCGCCGAAGTGGAAAGCGCGCTGGTGCTCCACCCCAAGGTCAGCGAGGCGGCGGTCGTGGGCTATCCGCACGACATCAAGGGCCAGGGCATCTATTGCTATGTTACGCTGATGGAGGGCGAGCAGCCGTCGGAGGACCTCGCCGCCGAACTGCGCCAGTGGGTGCGCAAGGAAATCGGCCCGATCGCCACGCCCGACCACCTGCATTTCACCCCGGCCCTGCCCAAGACGCGCAGCGGCAAGATCATGCGGCGCATCCTGAGGAAGATCGCGGAGAACGAGTTCGGCGCGCTCGGCGACACCTCGACGCTGGCCGATCCTTCCGTAGTCGAAAGCCTGATCGACGGGCGCCAGAACCGCTAGGATTTTTGCGACGAGTTGAGGGAACCGGGCAAATCCTTCCCCGTTTCGGAAATACCACCCCCCAAGTCGTGGCGGTGCGCGGAATAGCATTCCCTGCGACCTCCACTACAGAGCCCCTTTCCGCCCGGCAAAACGCGCGGAAAGGGGCTTTTTGTTTGGGCCGACAGGTGGCACGCTGGCGCGCATGACCAAGCACCTGATTTCGCTCGCCGCGATGCTCGCCCTTGCCGCCCCTCTCGCCGCGCAGGAAGAACCGCAAGGCGCCCCGTCTCCGAACGAAATTGTCGCGCAGGCTGATGCAAAGGAGTGGATCGCCATTCCCGCCGAAGACCTGCTGGTCATGACCCTCGCCCCTGCCGCCGACGGCTCTGCGCGCAAGGTCGTCATCCAGCTCATGCCCGCGCCCTTCAGCCAGGGCTGGGTCGAGAACATTCGCACTCTCGCCCGCGCGAAATGGTACGACAATATCGCGGTGAACCGGGTGCAGGACAATTACGTCGTCCAGTGGGGCGATCCCAATTACGACAATCCCGAAAGCGAAGGTGCTGCCAAACCGCTGCCCGATGGGCTGAAGGTGATGGACGAAAGCGATTACGCCGCACCGGCGCGGCATTATCGCTTCTACGGAAACAGCGGCAAGCGGGTGCATGAGAACCGCTCCAACCCGCACCTTACGATGGCCTATTTGTTCGGCAATTACGCCGGCTACAACGGCTTTTCGGCAGGATGGCCGGTGGCCGGCACCAACTCCGCAGTGCCCTCCGAGAAGCGCAGGTCAATAGACAGCGCCTATGACTACTCGCGCCCTGACAGTGTCTGGCCTGTCCATTGCTACGGCATGGTCGGGGTTGGGCGGAACTACTCGCCGGATACAGGTTCGGGGGCCGAACTCTACACCGTGATCGGCCATGCGCCGCGTCACCTCGACCGCAATATTGCGCTCGTGGGCCGGATCGTGGAGGGGATGGAGCACCTCTCCTCACTGCCGCGCGGCACCGGCGCGCTCGGCTTCTATGCGACCGGGGAAGAAGCCAAGCGCACCCCGATCCTTTCGGTCCGCGTGGCGAGCGACCTTCCAGCAGGCGAGAGACCGGCATTCGAATACCTCTCGACCGAAGGCGAGACCTTCGTCCGCTATGCCGAGGCGCGCGCCAATCGCCGCGATCCCTTCTTCATCGTCCCGGCGGGCGGTGCGGACATCTGCAACATCCCAGTGCCTATCCGCCGCGCGGGCGAGTGAGCGATACTATCACCTGCACCCTCCGCTTGCGCCAATGGCGCGGGGAACGGGGCACCTATCACCTCGTCACGATTACCGGCGAAGAGGCCGAGGCCATCGCCATGCACGAGCGCCTTTCGCGGCTCGAATTCGGCAGCCGCCGCGGCTTCGGTTCGGTGAAGGTCATGGCAGGCATCGGCGGAACCCGTTGGAAGACTTCGGTGTTTCCGCAAGACCGGAAATCGGAATGGGTGCTGCTCGTGTCGAAAAAAGTGGTGAAGGCTGAGGACCTTGCCGAGGGCGACCCCCTCGCGGTCGAACTCCAGCTGCTCTAGAGCTTTTCCATCAGTTCGATGCGGTTGCCGAAGGGGTCGGCAATGTCGCCGCGGCGGTAGCCGTCGAGCTTCTTGCCCGGCTTGAACGGGATGCCTGCCGCTTCCAGCTTGGCGACCATCGCGCCGAGGTTCTCGACCAGCAAGGCAGGATGCGCGCGGCGGGCGGGGAGGAAGGCATCCTCCACGCCGCAGTGGATGGTGATGCCCTCGCCTTCGAACCAGCAGCCGCCATTGACCGCAAGGTGTGCAGGCTTGGCGACCTCTTCCAGCCCCATCAGGTCGGCCCAGAACTTGCGCGCATGCGGTTCGCCCCCGTGGGGCATGGCCAGCTGCACATGGTCGATACCGACGAGCAGGCTCATGCGCGCTCCGCCTGCGCTACGGCATCGCTGGCGCGCAGCGCGCTGAGGATGCGGGTGAGGTGGGCAAGGTCCTGCACTTCGAGATCGACCTCGTAAGTGGTGAAGGGGTGGTCGAGCTGGACCTGTTCCAGGCTTTTCACGTTCACGACGTTCTTGGCGAAGATACCGGCCATCTCGGCCAGCGTACCGGGCCGGTCGTAAAGTGTCACCCTGAGCCGCCCGACCGCGCCGCGCGAGCTCTTGCCCCATGACAGATCGAGCCAGTCGGTATCGATCCCGCTCGCCAGTTCGTGGCAATCGATCGCGTGGACTTCCACTCCCGAACTCGGTTTGCGAACGCCCACGATGCGGTCGCCCGGCACCGGGTGGCAGCATTCGGCCAGCTGGTAGCCGACACCCGGCGTCAGCCCGCGGATCGACAGCGACTTGCCGCTGCGCAGCCATTCGGCATCGTCTTCCGCCATGCCTTCGGTGCAGCCGGGCACCAGCGCCTCCATCACCTCGCGGTCGGCGATATTGGCCGCGCCGATGGCGTAATAGAGGTCGTCCTCTTCCTCCATCTCCAGTCGCTTCAACGCATCGCGGACCGCCTTCTTGCCGATCTTGGCAGGCACACGGCTGGCTATTTCGTCGAACAGCTTGGTACCGATTTCGGCGACTTCCGCGCGCTCCTTGAGGCGGACGGCGCGGCGGATGGCGGCCCGCGCCTTGCCGGTGACGACGAAGCCCAGCCAGCTCATCTGCGGCTCGGCATTCTTGCCCTTCAGGATCTCGACCACGTCGCCATTATGCAATTGCGTGCGCAGGGGCATGTGGCGCCCGTTGATCTTGGCCCCGACCGTCTGCGCCCCGAGATCGGTATGCACCGCAAAGGCGAAGTCGACCGCGGTAGAGCCCTTGGGCAGCTGGAACAGCGCGCCCTTGGGGGTGAAGGCGAAGATGCGATCCTGGTAGATCGCCATGCGCGTGTGTTCGAGCAGTTCTTCCGGATCGTGGCTGGCATCCACGATCTCGATCAGGTCGCGCAGCCAGCCGACCTGCCCGTCGGGGCGGTCGCCCTGCTTGTAGGCCCAGTGCGCTGCCAGCCCGAACTCGTTGGTGCGGTGCATCTCGCGCGTGCGGATCTGCACCTCGACGCGCATCGACTTGCCGTAGATCAGCGAGGTGTGGAGGCTGCGGTAGCCGTTCGTCTTGGGCGTCGAGATGTAGTCCTTGAAACGCCCGGGCAGGAACTGCCAGGTCGTGTGCAGCAACCCCATCGCGCGGTAGCAGTCGTCGACGCTTTCGGTGATGATGCGGAAGGCCATGATGTCCGTCACCTGTTCGAAGGACACGTGGCGTTCGGCCATCTTGCGCCAGATCGAATACGGGTGCTTCTCGCGGCCCGACACCTCGACCGTAAGACCGGCTTCGGCCAGCGCGTGCTTCATGTCGAGCGCAATGGCATCGACCTGCCCGCCGTCCTGCTGGCGGATCTGGTCGAGGCGCTGGGTGATCGTCTCGAAGGCTTCGGGCTCCAATTGCTCGAAGGCGAGCATCTGCATCTCGCGCATGTATTCGTACATGCCCACCCGCTCTGCCAGCGGAGCGTAGATATCCATCGTCTCGCGCGCGATGCGCTGGCGCTTTTCCGGGTTCTTGATGAAGCCCAGCGTGCGCATGTTGTGCAGCCGGTCGCCCAGCTTCACCAGCAGAACGCGGATGTCCTCGCTCATGGCGAGGAGGAACTTGCGCAGGTTCTCGGCCGCGCGCTCGTTCTCGGGCATCTGCTCGATCTTCGACAGCTTGGTCACGCCGTCGACCAGCCGTGCGACATCGGTCCCGAAATTGAGCTCGATATCCTCGATCGTGGCCAGCGTATCCTCGACCGTGTCGTGGAGCAGCGCGGTGGCGATAGTCTCCTGGTCGAGCTTGAGGTCGGTCATCAGGCCCGCGACCTCGACCGGGTGCGAGAAATAGGGGTCGCCGCTGGCGCGCGTCTGGGTGCCGTGCTTCTGCACCGTGTAGACATAGGCACGGTTCAGCATCGCCTCGTCGGCGTCCGGGTCGTACTCCTTGACCCTCTCTACGAGTTCGTACTGGCGCAGCATTTCTTAGCCACGATGTGGGCAAATCGTGCTGCAATGCAACGGGAAATGCGGATTCAGCCCGAAGTCTTGCGGCCTTTCGAAGATTTTTACTCCGTCCAGCCGAGCACGCGGTCCACGCCTGCGCGCGTCGCAGCATGGTAGCTGCCGCGAGTTCTCGCATAGATGCGTTTGGCGATCGGCTGGCCCCAGTCGCCCTCGTTCCACAACACCGCGAACAGCGGGCGGACGAACTTGGCGCGGCCGACTTCGGCAAGGAACGCCTCGACCTGAGGGACGGCCGGTTCGTAGCGGTTCATCAGCGCCAGTTCGAGCCAAAGGAACAGGATCTCGTTGTTCCCCGTCTTCGACAGGCCCAGCGCCGTGTCGAGTGCGGCGAGCTGCGCGGCGGTGCGATCCTTGGGAATGTTGTCGACGAAGCGCATCTGTTCCGCCGCGGTCCAGCCGGCATAGGTCGCCGGGATGGCACCCGATGCTGTGTAGGAAGCAACGGCGGCATCGACTTCGGCGAAGGCTGCCGGATCGGGCTTCGCGACATTGGCGGGCAGGCCCGGCGCGAAGATCCAGTCGCGCAGCATCAGCGCCTCGGCCTCGGCCGGCGAGGCGACGAGGTTTTCCATCATGTCGGCGAGGAACATCTCGCTGGTGGCGGGCTGGAAAGCGTGGCCGTCGAACCACTGGCGCAGCCAGGCATCGAACCGCTCGCGGCCCACGATCCGCTCCACCGTGCGCAGGAAGAAGGCGCCCTTGTCATAGGCAATCGCGCTGCCGAGCTCATACTCGCCATCGGTGCTGAGCGCTGTGCCCGGTTCGTCCGCACCCACTTCGGCCAGCACTTCCTGTATATTGGCATACATCAGCGCCGCTTCCTGTTCGGCGCGCTTCTTGCCGTAGACTTCCTCGACGATGCGGTTCTCGAAATAGGTCGTCACGCCTTCGTTGAGCCAGCTGTCGCCCCAGGTCGCATTGGTCACCAGATTGCCCGACCAGCTATGTGCCAGCTCGTGCGCGACGAGACCGTTATTCGACCGGTCGCCCGCGATGAAAGTGGGGGTGAGGAAGGTCATCACCGGGTTTTCCATCCCGCCGAAGGGGAAGGCGGGCGGCAGCACGATCATGTCGTAGCGGCCCCAGCGATAGGCGCCGTAGAGCCGTTCTGCAGCGACCACCATCTCCTCGGTATCGGCCACCTCGGCCCGGGCGCGGGGCAGGACCGAGGGTTCGGCCCAGACGCCGGTGCGCGGCCCGATCGGGGCGAAATCGATGTCACCGGCAGCGAGCGCGATAAGGTAGGGCGGCACCGGCTTGTCCATCACGAAACGGAAGGCGCGGCGGCCATCGCCGAGGTCTTCGGGCTCGCCCTGGCGCACGCCGCTCATCACCACGTCGAGCGGCTTTGGCGCGGTGATGCGCGCGGCCCAGGTCTGGCGGATGCCGGGGCTGTCCTGCGTCGGGATCCAGGTGCGATTGCGGATCGCCTGTCCCTGGCTGAACAGGAAGGGGTGGACCTTGCCCGCGGTCTGTTCGGGGCTCAGCCATTGCAGCGCGCTGGCATCGGCAGGCGCCTTGTAGGCGATGCGGATGGTGCGCGCGCCGTTCAGCGAAATCGTCAGCGGCGCGCCCTTCCCGCCGGCCTCGACCAGCTCGCCCACCGAATAGGGAAGCTCGGCGCCGCGGCTGTCGGTGATCTTCTCGATTTCCAGCCCGTAGCTGTCGAGCACCAGCCGCTCTTCGCCCGGAGCGACCAGCAGCCTGAGTTCGGCCACGCCGCCGACCCGCTGCGCGGCAAAGTCGAGGTCGAGGTCGAGCTCGACATGGGTGACCCGTGCTTCCTGCGGCCGGGCATAGGTCGAGCTGTCGAGCGCTTCGGGAGAGGTCAGGATCGGCGCGACCAGCGGCTCCGGATAGCCGCCCGTCTCGGCCGGGATCGACGTGCAGGCAGCACTGGCAAGCAGCAGGGAAAGCGGGGCGACAAAACGGCGCATGGGCGACTCCGGAAACGGTTGATCTGTGAAATTGCCCGCCGTCTCGCAAATTCGGGAGGCTCTGGCCAGAGCGGCCATGAAATCGTACCCGCAGGACTCGCCAAACCGGCCTGGATCGGCAATGAGAACGTTATCAAGAACCGAGAGGTCCCCGATGAAATCGATCCTGCTGTCGCTTGCCGCCGCCCTTGTCGCCATCCCTGCCGCCGCTTCGGCGCATGACATGAACGGGCGGGAGCTGCTTTTCGCCGACGAGTTCGATGCAGGTTCGCTCGATCGGGAAAAGTGGATCACGATCGGCCCTGATTTCTGGGTCAACAACGAACAGCAGGCCTATGTCGACGATCCCGGCGTGATCAATTTCCTGCAGGACATCCCGGGCGCGGACGACGGCGTCCTGATGCTGCGGCCCGTTTTCAGCCCGGGCATCGACCCCAAGAAGGACCGCAACGCGCCCTTTGTGTCGGGCCGGATCGAGAGCAAGGGCAAGTTCGACTTCACCTATGGCCGCGCCGAGGCGCGCATCCGCATGCCCGATGCCGAAGGCGTCTGGCCGGCCTTCTGGCTGCTGGGCAACGGCAAGTGGCCCGACACCGGCGAAATCGACATCATGGAATATGTCGGCGAGAAGGACTGGATCGGCGTCGCCCTGCACGGCCCCGGCTATTCGGGCGAGACCCCGCTGGTGAACAAGTACTTCTTCCCCGAAGGCATCGATGTGACCGACTGGCACAACTATGCCGTCGAGTGGAGCGAAGACAGGATCGAGTTCCTCATCGACGACCGCGTGATTTACCGCGTCACGCGCCCGATGGTCGAAAACTACGGCAAGTGGCGCTTCGACAATCCGAAGTACCTCATCCTGAATTTCGCAATGGGCGGCGCCTATCCGTTCAAGACCAACGGCATCAAGGAACCGTACAACGGCGTGCCGGCGGAAACGGTCGAGAAGGTGAAGACCGGCGAGGTCGCCATGCTGGTCGACTGGGTGCGGGTCTGGGGTCCGGAGAAGAAGTAGCCTAGATCGGCCCCTGCAGGACCAGTCGGCCGCGGTCATCTTCCGCGACGCCGAAGATCTCCAGCGCCGGGCAGCGCCCGCCTTCCTCGTGGCCGTCTTCCAGCGAGAAGCGATAGCCGTGCCAGGGGCATGTCACCCGGCCATCGGCGACCTCGTGACCCGACAGCGGCCCCAGCAGGTGGGGGCAGGTCGCGCGATGCGCCAGCCAGCGGCCCTCGTGGAAACGCAGGACCATCTCGCCCCCGCCTGCGGAGACGATATTGGCGCAGGTCTTGTCGAAACCGGACGAGGCGCCCAGCGCGGTACCCGCCTCCGGCCGCGCATGGCCACCCGATGACTTGAGCGCGATAGCCGCCTGGCGCCCGCTCATCAGCTGTTCATCCTCGTCATAGAGCGTGGCATATTGCTGCTGGAGCGCGGCGAGCAGGAACCGGGCCTGTGCTTCGCTTTCCGGCGGCTGCGGGAGGTAGAATCCCACGCGTACCGTGATCCCTCCTTCGGGTACGGCAGTCGCCTGGGTATGGATTTCCACGCCCTGCCCGAACCCCTCGACCACGCAGGTGGCCCAGTAATGCTTCGCCGCGTCGACGAGCAATTCGATGAACTGGCTGCCCGCAAAGCCCGGAAGCGATGCCTTGCACCGCCAGCCCCAGCTGCCCTGTTCGACCAGCGCGATATCGCCAAACGAGGTCGGATGGACGAAGGGCAGGTGTTCCCAGTCGTAGGCGTTTTCCATCATCCGCTGCAGGTTCACCGGCAGCTTGCGCTCGTAGGTGCCAAGGCAGTGGAGGTCATCGAGGCGCGCCCGGTCGATCCGGTCGGACCTGCCGGCGAAGACCGCCCGATCGGCCGCGCTCAGCTCCACACGGCCTCGGGCGGCAGGCTCATGAGGATCGCGTCGATATTGCCGCCGGTCTTGAGGCCGAACAGCGTGCCGCGGTCGTAGACGAGGTTGAATTCGGCATAGCGCCCGCGCCATTCGAGCTGGGTCAGCTTATCCTCGGGCGTGAATTCGCTTTCCATGCGGCGGCGCACCAGCTTGGGGAAGACGTCGAGAAAGGCCTCGCCCACGTCGCGGGTGAAGGCGAAATTGCGCTCGAATGCGGCTTCGTCCGTACATTCCAGATGGTCGTAGAAGATCCCGCCGACGCCGCGGTGCACGCCGCGGTGGGGGATGAAGAAATAATCGTCCGCCCACTTCTTGAACCGCTCGTAATAGGTCGGATTGTGGGCCGAACAGGCCGCGCGGAAACGGGCGTGGAAGTCGTTCGTGTCCTCGTCATAGGGCAGCGGCGGGTTGAGGTCCGCCCCGCCGCCGAACCAGGCGGCCTGCGTGGTGAGGAAGCGCGTGTTCATGTGCACGGCGGGCACGTGCGGGTTCGCCATATGCGCGACCAGGCTGATGCCGGTGGCGGTGAAGCCGGGACTTTCCGCGCTCGCCCCGTTGATCGAGGCGGCGAATTCAGGCGCGAAATTACCGCGCACGGTCGACACGTTGACCCCGACCTTCTCGAACACCTTGCCCTTCATCAGGCCCTGGACGCCGCCACCCGGATCGTCATTGCCCGCTTCCTCGCGCTGCCACGGCGTGTAGGCGAAAGCGGCATCCGAGCCCGCTTCGCGCTCGATTGCCTCGAATTCGGCGCAGATGCGGTCGCGCAGGGTTTCGAACCAGGTGCGCGCTGCTTGGGTCTGTTGTGTCCAGTCGGTCATGCAAGGGGCCTTGCCATCCCGATTTCCCTACGGCAATAGCGCCGCATGGTTCCCCTTTCGTTCGCAGGCGAGGAATGGCTCCTGACAGAGGGCCGCGCACTGTACTGGCCGCGCGAGCAGGCGCTGCTGGTCGCCGACCTGCACCTCGAAAAAGGCAGCTTTTTCGCCAAGCACGGACAGATGGTCCCGCCATACGACAGCCGCGAGACGCTGGAACGCGTCGCGCTCGCCATCCGTGAGACAGGGGCGCGACGAGTCATCACGCTGGGCGACAATTTCCACGATTCGGACGGGTCGGCACGGCTCGAACCCCACGCCTACGGCATGCTGGAGGCGCTGACCAAGGCGGTCGACTGGGTGTGGATCACGGGCAATCACGACCCCGACATGGACGCGCGCTGCGGCGGCACGCTGGCAGAAGAACTCGAAATCGGCGGTGTCATCCTGCGCCACCGTGCGCAGAAGGGCGAGACAAGGCCCGAACTTTCGGGCCACTATCACCCGCGCCTCCAGCTCAAGGTCCGCCAGCGCATGATCCGGCGGCCCTGCGCCGTCGTCAGCGCGAACGAGGGCGCGGACGGGCGGCCCAGCGGGCGCATGATCCTGCCTGCTTTCGGGGCCTATACCGGCGGCATGAACGCGGCGGATCCGGCCATCCTCAAGGCGCTCCAGCCCGCCGATCGGATCGATGCTGTGGTGCCTGCGGCGGGCAAGCTGGCGCGTTTCAACCTGTGGCATCGCACCGCCTGAGTTTCGCCCTAGCGAAAAGGCGCGTTTCTCCCTACATAGCGCGCACACCAAACGGCAGAATCAGGAGATTGCCCCATAGCCCGTCCACCCCGGCGCAGCATGCAAATGCCCGTGAAAAGCGGCCCGCGCTACGATAACATGATCAACGTCCCCAAGGTCCGCGTGATCGATCACGAAGGAGAAAACCTGGGGGTGATGTACACCCGCGAAGCGGTAGAGCAGGCCAACGAACTGGGTCTCAACCTCGTCGAAGTGTCCCCCAATGCGGACCCGCCGGTGTGCAAGTTCCTGGATGTCGGCAAGTATCGCTACGAGGCGCAGAAGAAGGCGAACCTCGCACGCAAGACCCAAAAGACGCAGGAGATCAAAGAGATCAAGATGCGTCCCAACATCGACGATCACGATTACGACGTGAAGATGCGCAACGTGAACAAGTTCATCGAGCATGGCGACAAGGTGAAGGTCACCCTGCGCTTCCGCGGTCGCGAAATGGCGCACCAGCAGCTCGGCATGGACCTGCTTAACCGCGTGCGCGACGACGTCGAGGAAATCGCCAAGGTGGAAAGCTTCCCGCGCCTCGAAGGGCGCCAGATGCTGATGGTGCTCGCACCCAAGTAAGCGTCTGCCGGCAACGGATCGACCGGACAAGAGCGGGGCGGTGCCATGGCACCAGCCCCGCTTTTTCATGGGCTTGGCACGTCCCGCTCCATCGACGAAGGGCGAATAGCCGCCCCATCTATCGACCAAGTGCTTGCCATAATCGGCAGGCTGCTCTGCCCCTGCCACGAGTTCTCAAGTATAAGGTCGGCGATTTTCTTGGGGCTGCGACACAAGGCCCCGTAACGACTTCACCAGGCAGGTATCGCAACATGGGCAAACGACTTCTCGCTTCGGCAGCCATCGCATCGCTTCTCGCGCTGCCCGCAACACCTGCCCTCGCGCAGGATGCCGCGCCGCTGGCGGCTGCGCAGGCCGCATCGGCGGACGCCGAATTCGCCCGCTTCGCGCCGCGCCCGTCGAAGAACCTCCAGCTCGATTTCTCGGTCTGGCAGGACGCGCTGCGCTACATGGTCCTGCGCATGGGGCCGTCCACGCGCCTCGGTGCGAACACCGTCCTGCCGCTGACCGGCACGCGCTTCGTCTACGGGCACGATTCGCGCATCCGCCTCGAAGGCAACCGCATTCCCTTCTCGATGCTGAGCGAGGAGGCGATCGCCCCGCTGACCGAATACCGCGAGGATCTGCAGCGCATCGCCGGCGAAATCGACATCGCCAGCCTGCCGAAGAACCAGCAGCTGGCCTTCTGGATCAACCTCCACAATGTCGCCGTTATCGAGAAGATCGCGCTCAACTATCCCGTCACATCGCCCTCGCTCATCCGGCTCGACGGCAGCGACAAGCCGCTCGACGAGACGAAGTTCATCACCATCGCAGGCGTCGCGATGAGCCCGAAAGACATCCGCACCAAGATCGTCTTCCCCCACTGGGACGACCCCAAGGTGATCTACGGCTTCTTCCGCGGCGAGCTGGGCGGCCCCACCATCCCGCGCGAAGCCTATACCGCGGCCAATGTCGATGCGCTGCTGGCCGAAAACGGCAACGAATTCGTCAATTCGCTGCGCGGCGTGGAAAGCATCGGCGGCAAGCTGCTGGTCTCCGAAATCTTCGAGGAAGCGGCCCCGTTCTTCTTCCCGCGCATGGACGATGACCTCAAGGCGCACCTCGCCACGCTCGCCGAGGAAGACGTCTCGGCGCTGCTCGCCGAAGGCAAGTCGATCAAGGTCAACACCTATGTCGACACGGTCGCCGACCTTGCCGGGGGCGAAAAGGAACCGCTCTTCTACGAACTCCAGTCGAACGGCGAATACGCCTCTGCCAAGTTCACGCCCTCGATCCTGCGCTTGCTCGGCGAACGCGCGCAGAAATACCGCGTGCTGCAGGAACAGGGCCGCCTCGGCCGCGTGATCCTGCTGCCCAATCCCGGCGAGACGATCGAACCTGCGGAAGAGACCGGCGAACCCGCCCAGCCCGAGGAATAAGCCCTGCTGCCGCGATGAAAGCGGCATAGGCGCCACGTGAAGCCTTGCTCCCTCCCACCCCTGCCCGTTAGCAGGGCAGCGGGAGAGACGCAGTGAGCGCACAACGCATCGGACTGGTAATCGGCATCCTTGCCCTGCTGGCAGGCATTTTCGCGCCCTTGCCCGCGGGGATGGAACGCGGGGCCGGGATCGTTGCCGGCCTCGTCGTCCTCATGGCCGCATGGTGGATGACCGAGGCGCTGCCGCTGACGGCGACCGCGCTGATGCCCTTCCTCGTCCTGCCCTTTGCCGGGGTGATGGACGCAAAGACCACGGCGTCGGCCTATTATTCGCCGATCCTGTTCCTGCTGCTGGGCGGCGCCTTCATCGCCCTCGCCATCGAGCGCACGGGATTGCACAAGCGCCTGGCGCTCGCGCTGCTGCGCATGGTCGGCGGGCGCGGCGGTCAGGCCGGCGTACTGCTGGCCTTCATGGCGACGGCGGCAATCCTGTCGATGCTGATCTCCAACACCTCCACCGCGCTGATCATGATGCCCATGGCCGTCGCCGTGCTGGCGGGCGGAGGCATTGCCGACCAGGATACTGAGGGCCTGTCGGGTGCGCTGCCCATGGGCATCGCCTTTGCGGCCAGCATCGGCGGGCTCGGCACGCTGGTCGGCTCGCCAACTAACGCGATTGCGGTTGGCCTGCTCGACACGCTGACCGGTACGCGGATCACTTTCGCGCAGTGGGCTTTCTATGGGTTGCCGGTGGTCGTGATCGGCGTGCCGCTCGCCGCCTTCCTGGTCGCGCGGGTGCAGAAGGTCGCTGCGCATCCTTTCGATGCGCGCGCCGCACGCGCGGCGATCGACACACATTCCGCCTGGTCGAGCGCGGAGAAGCGGCTGGTTCCGGTCGTCGCTGTGACCTTCCTTCTGTGGATGGGGCAGATGTGGATCGCGCCCTATTTGCCGGACGGATCGCTGACCGACGGCACCATCGCCATCCTGATGAGCCTGACGCTGTTCCTCCTGCCCGATGGCACGGGCAGGCCGCTGCTGACCTGGGACGAGGCGAATCGCGCACCCTGGGGTGTCATCATGATGTTCGGCGGCGGGCTGGCGCTGGCGGCCGGCATGGCGGCAAGCGGCCTTGCCGACTGGCTGGGGCAGGCGCTGTTGCCGCTGGAAGCCTGGCCGCTGGTGCTCGTCGCGATTGCCGTGGTCGCGATGGTCGTGCTGATCACCGAATTCGCCAGTAACGTTGCCACGGCCAGCGGCATCATCCCGGTCGTCGCCAGCCTCGTCGTGGCGCTGGGGGCCGATCCGGTCCTGCTCGCCATGCCCGCCGCGCTGGCGGCAAGCTGGGGTTTCATGCTGCCGGCCGGAACCGGTCCCAATGCCATCGCCTGGTCGACCGGTCGCATCCGCATCGAACGGATGGTCAAGGCAGGCCTGCTGCTCGACCTCTTCGGCATCGTGATGATCGTGGCCGTGGTGTGGGGCATGAACGCACTGCTCTGACGGGGCGTTTTCCTACCATCGGGCGGCTTGCTATCGCTCCCCCGATGGCACCGAAAACCCTCTGCTCCACCCCTGCCCCATGTGCGTCGTCTCGGGTCCGGGATTTTCTCCTGTGGACTGTGTTCCAAGCGTTCCATCCTGTGGGACCGGTCGCAGTTGAAACCAACATCGCTCCAACATAAGACATGGCCCACAGCGGCTGTCGGCGGAGAGGCGTTCCTGCGGAGGTTAGGAACGGGTGCCCCGGCAGCCTCATCGGCCCCCGCCTTCCTGGGGGCGAAGATACAGGAAGGATGCTCGCGACCATGAGCGACGTCACCAAGATCAACGGCCGCCCCCTGAAACCCAGCACGCTGATGATGGGCCACGGTTACGACCCCGTGCTGTCCGAAGGCAGCCTCAAGCAGCCGCTGTTCCTCACCAGCACTTTCGCCTTCCCCAGCGCGGCCGACGGCAAGCGCCATTTCGAAGGCATCACCGGCAAGCGTCCGGGCGGCGCGGACGGCCTCGTCTATTCGCGCTTCAACGCGCCGAACCAGGAAATCCTCGAAGACCGCCTGTCCATCTGGGACGGCGCGGAAGACGCCCTGTCCTTCTCCAGCGGCATGTCCGCGATCTGCGTCCTGCTGCTGACCTATGCGAGCCAGGGCGACGTGATCGTCCATTCGGGCCCGCTCTATGCCGCGACCGAAGGCTTCGTCGCCAAGTGGCTGAGCAAGTTCGGTGTCAGCTACATCGACTTCCCGGCAGGCGCGACGCGCGAAGAGATCGATGCCGTGCTTGAACAGGGCAAGGCCAAGGCCGCCGAACAGGGAGGCAAGGTCTGCATGGTCTACCTTGAAAGCCCGGGCAATCCGACCAATGCGCTGGTCGACGTCCAGGCCGTGCGCGCCGCGGTCGACGCAGCGGGGCTGGAATGCCCGATCGCGATCGACAACACCTTCCTCGGCCCGCTGTGGCAGCGCCCGCTCGAACATGGTGCGGACATCGTGGTCTATTCGCTGACCAAGTACGTGGGCGGCCATTCCGACCTCGTCGCGGGCAGCATCGCCGGGGCCAAGAAGTGGATGGATCCGGTGCGCATGCTGCGCAACACGATGGGCGGCATCTGCGACCCGAACACCGCATGGATGCTTTGCCGCAGCCTCGAAACCGTCGAACTGCGCATGCAGCGCGCGGGCGAGAATGCGGAGAAGGTCTGCGCCTTCCTTGCCAAGCACCCCAAGGTCGAAGGCCTCGGCTATCTCGGCATGATCAAGGATGCGCGCCAGCAGGACATCTACGACCGCCATTGCCTCGGCGCAGGTTCGACCTTTTCGCTGCTGCTCAAGGGCGGCGAGGCGGAATGCTTCCGCTTCCTCGACAGCCTCAAGATCGCCAAGCTGGCGGTCAGCCTCGGCGGGACCGAAACGCTCGCCAGCCACCCGGCTTCGATGACGCACCTGTCAGTGCCGGACGAGCGCAAGGCGGCGCTGGGCATCGGTGACAACCTCATTCGCATCTCGATCGGGATCGAGGACGCTGACGACCTCATCGCAGACTTCGAACAGGCGCTGGAACAGGTCTGAGGTGACGACAAGGATCGGCTTCCTCGCCTGTGCCGACACGCTTCCGCCACCCGAAGGCGTGGCGGACGAGCGGCGCGGGGACGCTTTCGAGCATGATCTCGAAACCGCGGCCCTGCGCCCGGCATTCGCCGCGGCAGGGCTTGAGCTGGTTGAGATCGACTGGCGTGCACCGCTGGGCGAATTCGAGGGCATGGCCTTGGTCCTGCTCGGCACGGCCTGGGACTATCAGGACCATCCGGACGAATTCCTCGACAAGCTGGAAGCCCTGGCCGGAATGGGCGTAGATGTCTGCAATCCGCCGGAGGTCGTGCGGTGGAATGCGGACAAGCGCTACCTTCGCGAGCTGGAACAGCGCGGGGTGACCACCGTGCCCACGCTCTGGCTCGACGATCTCGACACTGCCGGCGTGCTGGGAGCGATGGACGGCTTCGGCTGCGACCGCATCGTGGTGAAGCGGCAAGTGGGCGCAGGGGGCCTCGGGCAGCACAGCTTCTCGCGCGCCCAGCTGCCCGCACAGGGCTGGCGAATGGGTCGCCCCTGCATGGCCCAACCGTTCCTGCCGAGCGTTGTCGAAGAGGGCGAGTACACCTTCCTCTTCATCGATGGCGCCTTCAGCCACGGCGTGCTGAAACGCGCGGCGGAGGGGGAATACCGCATCCAGTCGCTTTATGGCGGCTACGAATGCGATTTCGAGCCCGATACTGCCGACCTCGCCAAGGCACAGTCGGTGGTCGCCTCGCTGCCGTTCGACCGGCCGCTCTACTGTCGCATCGACATGGCGCGCCTGCCTTCGGGTGACCTTGCGGTGATGGAAGCAGAGATGATCGAGCCCTACCTCTATCCGCAGCAAGGGCCGGAACTGGGCAAACGGATGGCCGAAGCCATCCTCGGCAGGCTGGGCTAGCTAGGCTTCACGTCCAGCGCGGCGAGGATTTGCGGCAGGAGCGGGCGAGTGAATTGCACGCCCGCCTCCGCGCCTTGGACCCAGACGACCTGTCCCGCGAAGGCGAGGCGATCGTCGATTTCGAAGATAAGCATGGCGCCCGGTTCCGCCGAGGCGTCGAACAATTCGACGCGGCATCCGCTCGGCGACACGTCGCACAAGATCGCCTGCGCGCGTTGTCGGCCGACAAGGCAGTCGAGCACGACGTTGGTAGCGTGTCGGGGAGAAAGGCGCTGCTGTATCGTCATGGTCCGTTCCAGGACCTTTTGTAGCAGGCACAGGGCAAGAAATCGTAAACGCGGTCTTTACTATGGCGAAGCGTAAAAACAGTGGCTTAGGCAGGCATCAGCCCTTCCATTCGCGCCGTTCCTCGGCAGATTTTAGGATTTCGTAGGCGAGCGAATATTTCTGGAACTGTGCCGCTGCCTCCTTGTCGCCCGGCTTGACGTCTGGATGCACTTCCTTGGCCCGGGCGCGGAAGGCTTTCTTCACGGCTGCGAAATCGGCATCGACTTCTAAGTCGAGCACCTCGAGCGCGCGCATCTCGTCGGCACTTCGCGATCCGTCTCCGCTGCCTGCCCAGCCGTAATGCTGCGCCTCGGCATAGCCGGCATTCTCGGTGCGCTCGGCCTTGGCGCGGGCCTCTTTCTCGGCCTTGTCGAGGCCTTCGAAATAATCCCACCCCCGATTGTACTCTGCGGCATGGGCCTGGCAGAACATCCAGCGCTCGGGGCTGTTGGGCGCTTTGGGGGCGGGGCAATCGCCAACTTCCTCGCAGCCATGCCGGTCGCAAAGGCGAACAGGCGCAGCCTCGCGGCTGGCATCGTAGCCGCGCCAGCGGGGAAATCCCCAGTCGTTGGAGCGCCGCGCCTTAGGCACGGTGGCTCTTTCCGGAAGTCGTTTGTCGGGCTGGCATGGTCGTCAATCTAGGAGCACTGGCGAACTTGGCAAGGACATGGGAACCAGTTTCAATTCGAAATGTTGCATTGCAACGATTGCTTCACGTTTCCAGCCTAGGGGCCATGTCATGAGCAAGCAGCTTACGCTTTCTGCCATCGCCGCCGCACTGACCATGGGCCTTTTCGCCCTGTCGGCGAGCGCGGGCTTTTTCGATATTCCGGCCGGCAGCCAGCTTGCCGGTCATGCGCCGCTGTTCGACCTGAACGCGCGCTTCTGAGCGAAACGGGCCCCGGTCTGGCCGGGACCCGTTCCTTCGTCATCAGTTGATCGTAATCGTCGCGGCGCGGCGGTTGAGCGCCCATGCGGATTCGTTCGAACCGAGCGCCACGGGTCGTTCCTTGCCGTAGCTGACAGTGCGGATGCGGTTGGCCGGAATGCCGATGCTGACGAGATAATTCTTCGCCGCATTGGCGCGGCGCTCGCCAAGAGCAAGGTTGTATTCGCGCGTTCCGCGTTCGTCGGCATGGCCTTCGATCGTGAAATTGATCTGCGGGTACTGGCTGAAATACTGCGCCTGCGTCTGCAGCTTGGCGCTGTCTTCGGCGTCGATATTGTAGCGGTCGGTTTCGAAATAGATGACCGTGTTCGACTGGCCGACGGCAGCGATGAAGTGCTGCATCGAACCCACCGCAGGTCCGGTGGACGTCGGCGTCGGGGTCGGCGTAACGACATCTTCCGGCGGCGGCGGAAGCTCTTCCGGAGCCTTCTTCGAGCACGCGGCCAGGGCCAGCGCGGAGGTCAGCACAGCGACAGTAGCGAAACGGGTATTCATAGGCTGTCCCCTTGTAAAACAGCGGTTTTCAATCGGTTTGCCCCCGATCGGTTTTTCGTCCCCACGAAACTCTCAATGCACTTACGGCAGGATCGGTCCCCATGCCGGATCCGATGCGTCGACCGGCGTCGGCAGGCGGCGCTCGTTCTCGCCGGTGAGGTCAACCTGCCACAGCGAGGTCTTGCCAGTGTTCCGCTCGGTGCGGAAGAACTGGATGATGCGGCCATTGGGCGCCCAGGTCGGCGCCTCGTCCTGCCAGCCGCTGGTCAGCTTGCGGAAGCCGCGACCATTGGGGTTCATGACCGCCACGTTGAAGTCGCCGGCAATATGGGTGAACGCGATCTGGTCGCCGCGCGGGCTCCATTCGGGCGTCGCGGACCGGCCACCGAAGAACGACAGGCGGCGCTGGTTCGATCCGTCGGCATTCATGATGTAGATCTGCTGGCTTCCCGACCGGTCGCTTTCGAACACGATCTGGCGGCCATCTGGCGAGAAGGAGCCGCCGATGTCGATGCCGGGCGCATCGGTCAGCCGCTCGCTGCGCCCGCCCTGCGCGGAGACGCGGTAGATGTCGGTATTTCCGCCGACCGCCATCGAATAGAGGATGTAGCGGCCGTCCGGGCTCCAGCGGGGCGCGAAGGTCGGGTTCTCGCTCTGCGTCACCAGCGTCTGGCGGCCGGTTCCGATGTCGTAGACATAGATGCGCGGGTTGCCGTCGACGTAGCTGAGATAGACCAGCTGCTTGTAGTCGGGCGAATAGCGCGGCGTCAGTGCGGTTGAACGGCCGGTCGTGATGAAGCGGTGGTTCGCCCCGTCGCTGTCCATGATGGCAAGCCGCTTGACGCGGTTATCCTTGGGGCCGGTTTCGGCAATGTAGGCGATGCGGCTGTCGAAGAACGGACTTTCGCCGGTCAGGCGCGAATAGATGAGGTCGGCGCACTTGTGTGCGGCACGCCGCCAATCTGCGGGCGATACCACCCAGCCTTCTGCGACGAGGCGGCTCTGCAGCGCCATGTCGTAGAGATAGCAGCCCACGGTGAGCCGGTCGTCGCTGCGCGCACGGACGTATCCGTGGACCAGCATCTCGGCCCCGCGGTTGGACCAGGTCGCCCAGGACGGCGCATTAATATTGGCAAAACTAGGCTTGGGCAGCGCATCAGGGCCGGTCGGCTTGAACAGCCCATTGTTGCGCAGGTCAGAAGTGATCACCCGGGCCAACTCAACGCCAAGCGCCGCGGTGCCCTGCGCATTGGCAGGGGTGGCGACATTGCGGTCGGTCGCAAATGCGGGGATGGCGATGCCGAGATCGTCGAGATTGCCCTCGAAGCTGACCGAACCGGTCAGGCCACCCTCTTCCTCGATCGTTTCCACGTCCTGGCCTTCGGGGATCGGTTCCCCAAGATCCTGGTTCTGCGCGGCGAGCGGCGCTGCCACGAAGGCGAGGGTTGCAGCTATCAGGTATTTCATTGGGCAAGTCTCCAGTCGAAGCCGAAGGGTCCAACCACCTTCCAGGCTTCATAATACTGTTCTGGCAAGTCGAACGGGGCAGCCAGTTGCACCGCGCGGATGGCCTGTTCGCCATGGCGCCCCGCCTGTGCGCGGTTCGTGTCGTTCACACCGGTCTGACGCACGACCTCTGGCCGACCGGCAAGGCTGCCATCGGGATTGAGGCGGAACCGCAAAAAGGTCGTGATCTCCTCCACTTCCGGGCCGCTGGGTGGTTTCCAATGCGGCTTGATCTCTCGCGAGATCGCCTGGACCAGCGAAGCCTTCGCGCTCGCGCCAATCTGCGAGGCGGGGACGCGGGTCTCGTTGGTCGTGGTGCTGTCGCCTGCACCGGCAAGGAAATTATCGCCGATCCGCGAGCCGCCGCCCCGCTCTGCCGGTCGCGGCTGCGCCTGCTGGCGCGGCTGGTCGCGGCGGGGTTGCTGACGCGTCTCTCGTGCAGGAGCCGGAACAGGCGACTGTACGCGCGGCGTCGGGCGATCGACTTGCGGCGTCGTCGGTGCAGGCAGGATTTCGGGTGCTGGTGCCGGTACGTCCGACAGTTCGGGCGCGATCGCCGCCCGGCTTTCCGGCACCGGATCGGGCGCGGTCGCTTCCATCCCGACGTCTTCGGCCAAGCTCACCGTCATGCGCTCTGTACGCGGCGGTGCCTTGTCACCTTCGAAGAAGGCCTGGATCACCAGCGCGGCAAGCACCAGCAGGTGCAGCGCGACCGCGACGATCAGCCCGGTACGCTCCTCTGCCCTGATTGCGGTTCTCTCCATGAGCTTGTGGCTATTCCTCGTCGGATGAACCGGAATTGACCGGCGGGGCCGACTGGCCGCCATTCGTCACCAGCGAGATGCGATTGAGACCGGCCCGGTTGAGCTCGCCCATCACCGCCATCACGTGGCCGTAATCGAGCGCGCGGTCGGCGCGCAGGGTAATGTCCGGCCCCTCGCCCGTGCGCGGCAGGTTCTCGAGCGCCTGCGGCAATCCCCCGACAGGCACCTGCTGGTCGTCGATATAGACATAGCCTTCCGCATCGATGCTGATTGATACCTGCTGCGCTTCCTGCGGCAGGGCATTGGCCCTGCTGTCGGGCAGCTGGATCGGCACGCCTGCGGTAAGCAGCGGAGCGGTGACCATGAAGATGATCAGCAGCACCAGCATCACGTCGACGAAGGGCGTCACGTTGATTTCGGACATGGGCCGCCGCCCGCCGCGCCCGCGACGGCGGCGCGTGCCTTTGGCAGAGGCGAGGTTCATCGCCATGTCAGCGCTGCTCCAGCTGGCGGCTGAAGGTCGCGTGCAGCCGGTCGGCGAAACGGTGAAGGCCGGCCTCGAACCGTTCGACCGAGTGGCTGAACCGGTTGTAGGCGATAACGGCGGGAATGGCCGCGAACAGGCCGATGGCAGTGGCGAAGAGCGCTTCCGAAATGCCGGGTGCCACGACGGCGAGCGAGGAGCTTTCCTGAGCGCCGATCTGGAAGAAGCTGTTCATGATGCCCCAAACAGTGCCGAACAGGCCGACGAAGGGAGCGACAGCGCCGACGGTGGCGAGGAAGTTCAGGCGCTCGGCAATGTCGTCGGCTTCCATGGCGACTTGGCTTTCCATGGCGGAGGCAAGGCGACTGCGAAGGCCCTCGCGGTCGCGGATCTCGCCCTTGGTCGACTTGCGCCATTCGACGACGGCGGCCTGTGCCACCCGGGCGGACGGCACATCGCGGGTGCCGCGTTCGGCCATAAAGCGGTCGAAGTTCTCCGCCTGCCAGAAATCTTCTTCGTACTTGCGGGTACGTGTCTTGAGCTTGCCCATGCGCAGCGAGAAGGAGACGATGATCGTCCACACCCAGATGCTGGCAAGGACGAGGCCGAGCATGACCAGCTGGACGACAATGTCGGCGTCCATGAACAGCTGGACGGGATCGACCCTGGTCGGAGCGGTTACGGCGAGGAGGGAAAGTGTCGTCATTATGCCTCTGTCGAGCTGGCGAAGCGCGCGAAGGATGCGCGCCAATCCTCGGGCTGCCGGCGGGGCCGCCCATCAAGTGAAATGAAGCCGACGCGCAAATGTGCCTCGGCCAGCAGTTCGTCTCCGCGAAACGCCTTCTGGTGCATCCGGCAGGACGCGGCCTTCAGTTCGGTGCACCGCGTTTCGATCAGCACATCGTCGTCGAGCTTCGCGGGGCGCAGGTACTTGAGATTGATCTCCGACACCGCATAGGCGCCCTCGCCAGCCTCGATGGCGGCGCGCTGGTCGATCTCCAGCCGGCGCAGCAGGTCGGAACGCGCGCGCTCGAACCAGCGCAGGTAATTCGCGTGATAGACGATGCCCGACAGGTCCGTGTCCTCGTAATAGGCGCGCACGGCATAAAGATGCCGGTCCTTGTCGATGATACCGTCGGGGAAAGTGGGCATGGTCATGGCCGCGGTTCCTCTAGCCCAGCGCCGACTCGCGCGGCAAGCACGGGATTTTTACGCCTGCGCGACCCGTCGCCGACACGTGCTTATCTTGCGATCATCGGCCCCAGGAACTGTCCGCCGAAGATGTGGACGTGCAGATGCGGCACTTCCTGACCGCCGTGGGCACCGATATTGGCCATCATCCGGTAGCCCGGCTCCACCAACCCCTTGTCGCGGGCGACCTTGCCGACCGCGCGCACGAAGCCGGCGATTTCTTCCGCGCTCGCCTTGTCGCTGAAATCGTCCCAGCTGACATAGCGCCCCTTGGGTACGACCAGCGTGTGCACCTGCGCCTGCGGATTGATGTCCTCGAAGGCATAGGCCCACTCGTCCTCGTACACCTTGGTCGAGGGGATCTCGCCGCGCAGGATCTTCGCGAAGATGTTGTTGTCGTCGTAGGGTTGCATGGGATCGATCGGCATCGTCATTTGCTCCTGCTGGCTTTTTCTTCCAGGCCCGAGACGCCCTCGCGCCGGTCGAGTTCGGCCAGCACCTCGGCCAGCGATACGCCTTTGGCCTGCAGCAGCACGAGAAGGTGCATGAGGAGATCCGCGCTTTCGGCGACCAGTCCGTCACGGTCGTCGCCGACGGCTGCGATTACGGCTTCGACCGCTTCCTCGCCGACCTTCTGGGCGATCTTGGCAAGACCCTTGTGATGGAGGCTCGCGACATAGCTTT
The DNA here is from genome assembly GCF_020171365.1 of Qipengyuania gaetbuli. Classification (NCBI taxonomy): domain Bacteria; kingdom Pseudomonadati; phylum Pseudomonadota; class Alphaproteobacteria; order Sphingomonadales; family Erythrobacteraceae; genus Qipengyuania; species Qipengyuania gaetbuli. The sequence goes on from NZ_JAIUZO010000002.1 coordinate 885,942, forward strand.
CATCGGGCGAGGCGCCGAGACGCTGGGCGATGGTCTGTTCGAGACGGGCGAGCGTATCCATGTGCTTCTCCTGCACCGATCAGCCGCGCGCAGGCAAGCCCGCCGCGCGCAGGGCTGTGTGCGCCTCGGCGATGGAATATTCGCCGAAATGGAAGATCGAGGCGGCCAGAACGGCGCTGGCATGGCCTTCGGTCACGCCGTCGACGAGATGCTGGAGCGTGCCGACACCGCCGCTGGCGATCACGGGCACCGAAACGCTGTCGGCAATCGCGCGGGTCAGCTCGAGGTCGTAGCCCTGCTTGGTCCCGTCGCCGTCCATCGAAGTGACGAGCAGTTCGCCCGCGCCCAGATCTGCCAGCCGCTGGGCGTGTTCGACCGCGTCGATCCCGGTCGGCTTGCGACCGCCATGGGTGTAGATTTCCCAGCCGCGAAAGCCCTCGCCCTCGGTCTTGGCGCGCGCATCGACGCTGGCGACGACGCACTGGCTGCCAAATTTCTCGGCGATCTCGCGCACGAGTTCGGGCCGCGAGACGGCGGCAGAATTGACCGCCACCTTGTCGGCTCCGGCGAGCAGCAGCGCACGCGCATCCTCGACGCTGCGCACCCCACCGCCCACGGTCAGCGGCATGAAGCACACCGCAGCCGTGCGCCTCACCATGTCGAGCAGCGTGCCGCGCCCTTCGTGGCTGGCCGAGATGTCGAGGAAGCACAGCTCGTCCGCGCCCGCCCTGTCATAGGCCTGCGCCTGTTCGACCGGATCGCCCGCGTCCTTCAGGTCGACGAAATTCACGCCCTTCACCACGCGCCCGTCGGCCACATCAAGACAGGGAATGACGCGGATGCGGACGGTCATGGCATCAACTCGTCAGCGAGGAGGAGAATTCCCCCAAAAAGCACGAGGATATTGAACAACGCAGCGAACCAAAACATACCGGGGTTATCGACGCGTTGCCAATTTCCGTATGGCACGCCCATCGCGGACATTTCCTTCGAACGAAAACCCGAGAACAGAGCATACACGGCGATTGCTGTCGTGATTAGATAGACTGCGGCCATCATGCCCGCGCCGCCACTGCCAGCGCCGCTGCAAGGTCCAGCCGCCCGTCATAAAGCGCACGGCCAGTAATCACGCCTTCGATGCCTTCCTTCGCGTGGAGCGAGAGCACGTGGATGTCATCGATGCCTTTTACCCCGCCACTGGCGATCACGGGGATGTCGACCTGCCGTGCAAGATCGACCGTCGCATCGAGGTTGACGCCCTTAAGCAGTCCGTCACGCCCGATGTCGGTGAAGAGCAGCGCAGCAACGCCCGCGTCCTCGAACCGGCGGGCAAGGGCGACCACTGACACGTCGGACACCTCGGCCCAGCCCTCGGTCGCGACCATGCCGTCCTTCGCATCGACCGCGACGACGATACCGCCCTCGAATTCGCGCGCCATGTCCTTGACGAATTCGGGGTCCTTCAAGGCCGCCGAGCCCATGACGATGCGCGAGACGCCTGCATCGAACCAGCCCTCGACGTCTTCGCGCCGGCGGATGCCGCCACCCAGCTGCACATGCCCCGGGAAAGCCGCGACGATGCTCTCCACCGCGTCGCGGTTCTGCGCCGACCCTGCGAAAGAGCCGTCGAGATCGACAACATGGAGATGCTGCGCACCCGCGTCGGCAAACAGTGTCGCCTGCGCAGCCGGATTGTCACCGTAGACCGTCGCACGGTCCATATCGCCTTCGGCGAGGCGCACGACCTGGCCGGCCTTCAGATCAATGGCGGGGAAAACGATCATGGCTTCCACTCGAGAAAGCGGGAAAGGAGACCGAGCCCGTAGGCCTGGCTCTTTTCCGGATGGAATTGCACACCAAGCAAGTTGTCGCGACCGACAGCCGCGACAAGGCCGCCGCCATGGTCGGTCATGGCCAGCACGTCGCGGCCCTTGTCGGCATGGAAATGGTAGGAATGGAGGAAATAGGCCTCGCCATCCTCGATCACGGGGTGGTCTTCCGCCTGGTGCGTCGGGGCGACATCGTTCCAGCCCATGTGCGGGACCTTCACGCTTTCATCGCGCGGGCGGATGAGACGCACCTCGCCGGGGATCCAGTCGAGCCCCGGGGTCTCGCCATGTTCGAGCCCGCGCGTGGCAAGCAGTTGCATGCCCACACAAATGCCGAGGAACGGCGCGCCCCCGACGAAAACGCGTTCGTGCATCGCCTCGATTACGCCCTTCTCGGCGCGCAGGCCCGCAGCGCAGGCACCGAAGCTGCCGACGCCCGGCAGTACAATGCGGTCGGCCGCGCGCAGCACATCGGGATCGGCAGTGACTTTGACCGCCGCCCCGACCTTCCTCAGCGCGTTCTCGACCGAATGCAGGTTCCCCGCGCCGTAATCGACGAGGGCAATGACTTCAGCCACCGAGCTGTCCCTTGGTCGACGGAATGGCCCCGCCCTTGCGCGGATCGATCTCCACTGCGACGCGCATCGCACGAGCAAAGCCCTTGTAGATCGCCTCGCAGATGTGGTGGTTGTTGGTGCCGTAAAGCAGCTCGACATGCAGCGTCAGGCCACAGGTCTGGGCAACCGAATGGAACCAGTGCTCGATCAGCTCTGTGTCCCATTCTCCCAGCTTTTCCTGGCTGAACCCGGCCTTCCACACGAGGTATGGGCGGCCCGAGATATCGAGCGCCACGCGCGCCAGCGTCTCGTCCATCGGCGAATAGGCGCTGCCGTAGCGCGCGATCCCGCCCTTGTCGCCGAGCGCCTGCGCCAACGCCTGGCCGAGCGCGAGGGCGCTGTCTTCGGTCGTGTGGTGCTGGTCGACATGCAGGTCGCCATCGACCTTCATGGTCACGTCGATAAGCGAGTGCTTGGCGAACTGTTCGACCATATGGTCGAGGAAGCCGATACCCGTTGCGACGTCGTAGGTGCCGATCCCGTCGAGATCGACCTCGACCAGGATTTTCGTTTCGGCGGTGTTTCTCTCGATACGGCCTGTACGCATGGCCCGCGCTATAGGCGAGCGGGCGCTAGGCGCAAGAAAATGCGGCTATTCGCACGGTAAAGTCAGGCTTAAAGCGCTTGACCCGCACGCCGCGCGGTTCCACCTAGTGCGCCATGAGCGACGATACGCCCGACAGCCTGATCCCCTACGACACGATCGTGCAGGAAGCGCTGCGTGCCGTGGTCGGCCGCGTTCTCGGCGAAATCGAGGCAAGCGGCAGCGAACTGCCGGGCGCGCATCATTTCTACATCACGTTCAAGACCCATGCCCCGGGCGTTTCCATCCCCGCAAACCTGCGCGAGCGGTTTCCGGATGAGATGACGATCGTCCTGCAGAACAAGTTCTGGGACCTGAACGTGCGCGAAGACGGCTTCAGCGTCGGCCTATCGTTCAACCAGATCCCTGCCCAGCTCGACATTCCCTATTCGGCGATCACCCAGTTCGTCGATCCGGCGGTCGATTTCGGCCTCCAGTTCCAGGCTACCGTCGCCGACATGGCGCCCGCCGCAACCGATCCGGCCGGCAATGACGAGGAACAGGCAGACCCCGCACCCGTTGAAGGGGCGGAAGACGGCTCGAACGTCGTCACGGTCGATTTCGGCCGCAAGAAGTAAACGGCGCGGTTCCTCACCAGCGCCGCAAACGGGGCAGGACACGGGCGTGGCACGCAAGAAGAAGCCGACTCACTTGACCGACCGGGCTGCAGACGCGCTCGAACAGGCAACCGATCCGAATCCCGGCATCCCGGACCCCGTGCCCGGACCCAGCACCAATCCCGCCACCAACCTGCTGATCAACGAGATCATGCTGCGCAGCGTGGGGCGCATTTCGCGCCAGACGGTCGAAAAGATGCTGCTCGGCCGCCAGTACGGCAAGCAGTTCGCCAAGGATGCGGTCGAGAACCGCTCCATCGTGCACACGCTGGCCGCTTATGGCGTGACCAAGGTCGCGACCCGCTCGGTGCCGGGCGCGCTGGCGGTCGGTGCTGGCCTCGCGCTCAAGGTCCTGTTCGACCGCAGCCAGTCGCGCCGCACGGCTCGTCGCAAGGGTGATCGAACGCTGCGCAAGCAGACCAAGGGCGACGCCTGAGTGTGAACTGAAGCAAGCGCGGGGTTGATTCGCACCCGCCCCATGCGCCAACAGCGCGCATGGCCGAATCCTCCTCTTCGCAAGCCGCACTCGCCCGCCGCGGGCTAATGTTCATCCTGTCCTCGCCCAGCGGGGCGGGCAAGACGACCATATCGCGCATGCTCTTGGAGGCCGATGACGAGATCAAGCTGTCGGTCAGCGTCACCACTCGTCCGCCGCGTCCGGGCGAGGTCGACGGGGTTCACTACTACTTCGTCGACGATGCCGAATTCGACCGCATGGTCGAGGAAGACGACTTCTACGAATGGGCGCATGTCTTCGGCCATCGCTATGGCACGCCCAAGGGCCGCATCCGCGCAGCGTTGAAGGACGGGCAGGATTTCCTGTTCGACATCGACTGGCAGGGCACGCAGCAGCTGTACCAGAAGGACCAGCAGGACGTGGTCCGGGTGTTCATCCTGCCGCCCAGCATCGCCGAACTGCGTCGCCGCCTCGAAGCGCGCGCGCAGGACGAAAAGGACGTGATCGATGCCCGCATGGAACGGGCCCGTGCGGAAATCAGCCACTGGGACGCTTACGACTATGTCGTGATCAACGAGGACGTGAACCTGTGCTTTGGCAAGGTGCGCGAAATCCTCGACGCCGAACGCATGAAGCGCCAGCGCCAGACGGGTCTCATCCCCTTCGTACGCGAATTGATGAGCTGAACGGGGCGGACCGCACCCGCCCGATCGCCGATCAGACGCCGACGTCGCTCAGGACGGCAGCGCGTAGTTCCGCGATGCCCATGCCCTTCTCGCTCGAAGTGACGTGGATCTGCGGATAGGCGGCGATGTGCTTCCTTGCCTCGGCCTCGGTCGCGGCAACGACCTTTTCGAGATCGCTAGCTTTCACCTTGTCCGCCTTGGTCAGCACGATGCGGTAGCCGACGGCAGCTTCGTCCAGCATCTTCATCATGTCGCGGTCGACATCCTTGAGGCCGTGCCGGCTGTCGACGAGGACAAGGTTGCGCACCAGCACCTGGCGCCCGCGAAGATAGGTCTTCACGAGGCTCTTCCACTTCTCGACGACCTTCACCGGCGCCTTGGCAAAGCCATAGCCCGGCATGTCGACGAGGCGGAACAGCGTCGGCTCGCCAACCTCGAAGAAGTTTAGCTCCTGTGTGCGGCCGGGCGTCACCGAAGCACGTGCGATGGCCTTGCGGCCAGTCAGCGCGTTCAGCAGCGAGCTCTTGCCCACGTTCGAACGGCCCGCGAAGGCGATTTCGGGGACGGTCGGCTCGGGCAGGAACTTGAGCTGTGGGGCCGAGAGAAGGAACTCCACCCGGCCCGAAAACAGCTTGTTGGCCCGCCGTTCCAGCTGTGCCAGTTCGGCGGCTTCTCCTTCGGTCATCCTTTGGCCTTTGCCGCCTCGGCCGCCTTTTCGGCCTTCTCCTTCTCCGCAGCCGCCTTCAATTGCGGATGCTTGGAATAGAGATACTTCTGCTGCGCCAGCGTCAGGATGTTCGAGGTTACCCAGTAGAGCAGCAGGCCGGCCGCGAAGGGTGCCATGATGAACATGAGGACCCACGGCATGATCGCGAAGACCTGCTGCTGGACGGGGTCCATCGCCGACGGGTTCAGCTTGAAGGTCAGCCACATGGTGACGCCGAGCAGCACCGCCAGCACGCCGATGGCGAGGAAGCTGGGCGGCGTGAACGGCAGCAAGCCGAACAGGTTCAGGATGGTCGCCGGATCGGGCGCGGAAAGATCCTCGATCCAGAGGAAGTTGCGGTGACGCATCTCGATGGCGAGATACAGCACCTTGTAGAGCGCGAAGAAGATAGGAATCTGCAGGATCAGCGGCAGGCAGCCTGCCAGCGGATTGACCTTTTCCTCGCGGAACAGCTTCTGCATTTCCTGCTGCTGCTGGAGGCGGTCGTCCTTGTACTTCTCTTGGATCGCCTTCATCCGCGGCTGGATCGCCTTCATCGAGGCCATCGAAGAAAACTGCTTCTGCGCGATGGGGAACATCACGCCGCGAACGATGATGGTGAGGCAGATGATCGCCACGCCGAAATTGCCGACGAGATCGAACAGCGTCTTGAGCAACCACAGCAGCGGCTTTTCGAACCAGCGGAACCAGCCCCAGTCGATCGCCAGACCGAACTGCGCAAGGCCGGCATCCTGGTAGGCGTCGAGGATCGTGGAATCCTTGGCACCGGCGTAAAGCCGCGAAGTTGTCGTGTACTTGCGGCCGGCCGGCACGGTCACCGGGTCGTATATCATGTCGGCGCGGTAGGCATTGCCGCCGAGCGCGCGGAAGGTCGCATCCGGGGCCGAACCGTCCTGCGGTACGAGCGCGGACAGCCAGTAGATGTCGGTGAAGCCGAGCCATTCGGCACGCCCCTGCGGACTGACCGGACCGTCATCGTCGAGATCGCTGTAGTCCGTATCGTAATTCGCGCTGTCGCCGAACACGCCGATGGGTCCGGAATGCGCGATGAAGAAGTCCGCGCTGGCGGTGTCGGAAGTACGGCTGACGAGGCCGAACGGCTGGACAACTGCGGGCACGGCAGAGCGGTTGGCAATGCTCTGCTCGACCGTGACCATGTAATTTTCGTCGATGGCATAGCGCAGCTGGAGTTCCAGCCCGTTGCCGGCGTCGTGCGTCAGCGTGACGGGCTTGTCGACTGTCAGCAGATCGCCATCGGCCTGCCACACGGTTGCATCGGGCAGCTTCTGGCCATTCACGATAAAGCCGAGCTGGGCGAAGTGCTGCGCAGGCGTGCCGCGCGGCGAGAACAGGCGAACCGGGCCGCTGTCCTTGTCGGTCGTGTCGGCGTAATCCTTGAGCACCACGTCGTCGATCACGGCGCCGATCAGGTTGATCGAGCCGGCGACCTTGGGCGAATCGATACGCACCCGGTCGGGCGATGCCAAGGCAGTTTCGAGGTCTGCCACTTCCTGAGCCAGCGCAGCCGGATCGGTCAGCCCGCCAGTCCGCGAATGCTTGACCTCCGCGGCGGAGTCGGATGCGGCGGCGGTTTCGGCGGCCACCACCGGTTCGTCGGGCTGCGGATAGAGATAGTTCATCGCAGCGTCCCAGCCCAGCAATAGGGCCATCGACAGCACGACGACGAGAATGATGTTGCGCGAATTTTCCAAGGTCGATCCCGGTTCAGGTTTCGGTTCAGATGGGAATGGTGTGTTAGATCGTCAAGACAGCTACGGAACGGGGTCGTGTCCGCAGCCCCCCCACGGTTGGCAGCGCAATAGCCGCTTCAGCGCCAGCCATCCACCCTTGATCGCCCCATATTTTCCCAGCGCCTCTATGGCGTACTGGCTGCACGAGGGAGAATAGCGGCAGGTCGGCGGCAGGATGCGGCTGGGGCCCAGCTGCCAGGCGCGGGCAATCAGGATCAGGACATGCTTCATGCGCGCGGGCTCCGCGGGCGGCGGGGTCCGCGCGGGCGGTCGCCCTTGCCGTCCTTTGCCCGCTCCAGCGCGGCGGCAAGTTCCTCGGCCAGCATCGCATAGTCACGCTCGACCCCGCCTTCGCGGCCGATCAGGATATGGTCGTGGTCCGGAAGGCCGAGTTCGGGAAGGCCCGCCCAGAGCAGCTCGCGGAAGCGGCGCTTCATCCGGTTGCGCACGACGGCGTTGCCGATCTTCTTCGTCACGGTGATGCCGTAGCGCTTGCCCTGCCCCTCGTTCGGGCGCGTCAGCAGCACGAAACCGGGCCGTGCATTGCGCAGCCCCTTGTTAGCGGCGAGGAAGTCGCTGCGCTTGCGAATGACTGATAGGCCGTGCGGCATGGTAGGCAGATACGCAAAACGGGCCCCCGATGGGAGCCCGTTTGATTATCGCGATCATGGCCGCGCACAGGGCGCGGCGGATCAGGCGATTAGGCGCAGAGGTTCTTGCGGCCGCGAGCGCGACGGGCGCGAAGCACCTTGCGGCCACCCGGGGTCGCCTTGCGCGCGAAGAAACCGTGGCGACGGGCGCGCACGAGGTTCGAGGGCTGGAAAGTCCGCTTCATCGGATAGTCCTTCAAAAATTCGTTGTCTGTCGGGCGAATCGCGCCAACAAAAAGGGCCGCCGCTGCCGGCGACCGCATTGGTGGAGGGGCGCTTAGGCGAAACGATGTGGTCGGTCAAGCCCTCCGCGCAGCGTCAATATGCGGCATAGGCAATCTGCTGGGCACGCTCACCGGTGCCGGCTCCGCCGCCTACCCAGCGCCGCATTTCGTGCGCATCGAGCCAGCGGGCCGAGCGGTGAGGGACAGAGTTGGTGAAGCGGTAGAATGCACGCGCATCGCGCTCGTTCATGCCCATTTCACGGTAATAGGTAAGGTAGCGACGATTTTCCGGCGCATCCTCCTCGTAATCCTGCGCTTCGTTGCCGTGTTCGTCCATCCAGCTGTGCACGGCGAACTCCGCCCCGTCGGCGATGTCGCGGGCAGCACCTGCGAGGAAGAGCTCGACCGCACCCGAACGCACCGAGCCGCGACGCGGAACATAGGTCGCGAGCCCTGCAGTACGGATCATCCGGCCGAGTTTCATGTTGGCCAGGTCGTCACTGGTGCCCGGGCATTCGACCATGTCGAGCTGTGCCAGATTCGGGTGGCGGCGCATCATGACGCGAAACCAGCGCGGACTGTCCGCATCGGTTTCGCCCACCAGCGCCACGCGCCCTTCGTCGAGCACGCGGAAGGGCCCGTACTGGGCAATCCCGGCGCTGTAATTGCGCAGGCTGCGGTCGATACCGGGGAAGCGGGCGCGAACGGCGGAATAGGTCGGCTGATGTACCGGTCGCGGCACGAACTGCGGCGCAGCGGGGACGGGCGCGTAGACAATCGTCTGCACGGTGACGGACACCGGCGCGCGCGGCGCTTCGATCGCGGGGATCGGGCGACCCGCATGGACCTGCTGCACGACTGGCTGGCTGACGAAGGCAATGGGGAGCTTCACGAGGCCCATCGACTGCGCCGCCACCGGGGAGGCAAATCCGGTGGCCAGTGTGGCAAGCAGGAGAAGGACCGCGCGAAGCATGCAGCCGCACTGCGCCCGCCCCTCTTACCGGCTTACCAAAGGGCATGGTCAACGCGGCGTTAACGCCATGTCTTTCCCGAACATTTTGCTCGCCAAGTCTCGACAACAAAAGGGTTTTTCGTCACTGCCTCAGGACGAATACAGAGACGGGGGATAAGGGTGGTCGCACTGGTCCGGACGGTGGCCTATCTCGGGCTGGAAGCGCGCGCGGTGGAGGTGCAATGCTCGCTCGCGCCTGGCCTGCCGAACTTCAACATCGTCGGGCTGGCGGACAAGGCCGTCGGCGAAAGCAAGGAACGGGTGCGCGCCGCCCTGTCCTCCATGGGACTGGCCCTGCCGCCAAAGCGGATCACCATCAACCTGTCACCTGCGGACCTCCCCAAGGAAGGGTCGCATTACGACCTGCCGATCGCGCTGGCAGTGCTCGCCGCGATGGCCGTCACCGATGCCGAGCAGTTGGAGGACTGGGTCGTGGTGGGCGAGTTGGCGCTCGATGCACGGGTAGCGCCATCGCCGGGCGTGCTCCTCGCCGCGATGCATGCCAGCGAAACGGGCAAGGGCCTGATCTGCCCCGCGGCGCAGGGCTCGGAAGCCAAGTGGGCCAGCGAAGTGCCGGTCCTTGCCGCGCCCGACCTTGCCAGCCTGCTCAACCATCTCAAGGGGACGGGGCAGCTCGCCGAACCCGAAAGAGGACTGGTCGACGAACCGGTCCATGGCGCCGACCTCAGGCAGGTAAAAGGGCAGGAAACCGCCAAGCGCGCGCTCGAGATTGCCGCCGCTGGCAGTCACAATCTCCTGATGATCGGACCGCCCGGTGCCGGCAAGTCGCTCCTTGCAAGCTGCCTGCCCGGAATCCTGCCGCCGCTGACCCCGCCCGAGGCGCTCGAAGTGAGCATGGTGCAATCGGTCGCTGGTCTGCTGGAAGACGGTCGCATCAGCCGCGCACGCCCCTTCCGCGCGCCGCACCACTCCGCCAGCATGGCTGCGCTCACCGGTGGAGGGCTGCGCGTGAAGCCGGGCGAGGTGAGCCTGGCGCACCTCGGCGTCCTCTTCCTCGACGAACTGCCCGAATTCCAGCGGGCGGTGCTCGATTCGCTGCGTCAGCCGCTCGAAACCAACACGGTGGACGTGGCGCGCGCGAACGCCCACGTGACCTTTCCCGCCAACGTCCAGCTGATTGCCGCGATGAACCCGTGCCGGTGCGGCCATCTTGGCGACCCCGCGCTTGCCTGTAGCCGCGCGCCGAAATGTGCCGCCGATTACCAGAGCAAGGTTTCAGGCCCGACGCTCGACCGGATTGATCTCCACGTGGAAGTCGATCCGGTCAGCGCGGCCGATCTTGCGCTCCCGCCGCCTGCCGAGGGTAGCGCCGAGGTCGCCGCCCGTGTTGCGGCCGCCCGCGCCCGCCAGACCGCGCGCGAAGCCGAAAGCGGGGTGCGCACCAATTCCGAACTTCAGGGCGATGCGCTCGAACGTTTCGCCGGCCCGGACGAGCCGGGTCGCCAGCTGCTTATGCAAGCGGCCAGTGCGATGCGACTTTCCGCCCGCAGCTATACGAGGATGCTACGCGTCGCGCGCACGATCGCCGACCTCGCTGGATCGGACCAGGTCGGCCGCATCCATATCGCGGAGGCGCTCAGCTACCGCAGGCAGCCGCCGCGCGCTTGAATTGGCAGAGATCGTCAGCCCTAGTTACCCTCGCCCATGTCGAGGTTGAGCTTGACCGTTTCGTGCTCCACGTCGCCTTCGAATTTCTTGAGGAAATCCTCGATCGGGATCGCCTGCGCCTTGTCGACCATCGGGTTCGACTTGGCCATTTCGACGGCGCGGAGTTCGTCCGGTGTCATGCGCACGTGGACATAGGGCATCCAGACCTCGCCGAACTCGGCTTGCTGGTACCAGACGTCGAGCACGTCATAGGAAGCCCATGAACCGTTCGGTTCGCGCAGGCGAATACCTTCGCCGATGCGCGGCACGGCAACCGTCTTGATGCGGAAGACGGTCTGATGGGTTTCGTTCTGAACTTCGATTTCGATCACAATACGGCCCGGCTCCGGCGGGACTTGAGGCCCGACTTCGCGATTCTCCTGACATGAACCTGTTGAGATGGTTTTAACGATGACGTCACGGTGCCAGCCGCGCCATGACGTCATTTTTCCGCGTAGGGCGTGTTCTTCAGCAGGTGCCGGTTGAAATCGGGCGCGCCGTCGTCCCACCAGACCGGCCCGCGTTCGCCGAGGCCCAGCTTGGCGGCATGCACTTCCTGGCGAGCTTGTTTTTCCGCCTCGCCGTCGCCCGAACGGCGCGCTGCCGCCACGGCGCGGCGTGCGGCCATCAGCCGGTCTACCAGCTTTTGGCGGTCAATATCCGGCAGGTTCGGATTGGCAGCCCGCCACAGGCGACCGCGCACGATGATGTAGCGGCCGTCGGGCGTGCGTTCGATCTCTTCTCTCAGGCGGCGTCCTTGGCCTTGCGAGCGGACGCAATGTCGACGACCGAGCCGTTCTTCATGATGGCATGCGGCTCTGCCTTGGTCCCGTCGGCGCGGATGCCGAGGTTCTTGCGTTCGACAAGTGCGAGATCCGCCGGGCCGAGAAGGCGCCCGTCATGGCTGAGGATCGAGGTCGGGCCGATGGGCAGCCGATCGCGCTCGTCCACCAGCACCGGGTTCTCGACCACTTCGGCACCGTATTTCTGGCCCCACTGGCGCAGAGCCACCATGGCTGGGAGCAGGTCGAAGCCCTTATCGGTCAGTCGGTACTCGATCTTGCGACGGTCATCCGGGCACGGGTCGCGTTTGAGGATGCCATGCTCGACCAGCTTGGCCAGCCGGTTTGAGAGGATGTTGCGGGCAATGCCCAGCTCGCTCAGGAATTCCTCGAAGTGGTGCAGGCCATTGAAGCTGGCTCGCAAGATCATGAAACTCCAGCGTTCGCCCATGACTTCGAGAGCCTGCGGCAAGCCGCATTCGGTCAGTTCGCGCAGTGGTTCGCGGATATCGCCCATAAAATCAGTCCTTCCCGTGAAACCTATTTAGCGCAGTTTTCGCCAAAGCCAAATATTTCAAAAAATGGGTTGCATCACGAAACCTATCGGCATAGGTAGCGATTCGCAACCAGTTGCAAATGAAAACCTAGATTGCAGTTTTCGCAAGGCCAGTTGAGAAAATTGCAATGAAGTATCGGAGCTTGACCATGACCCTCTCCCTGAACCGCACCGCCCACCTGGGCGTTCTCGCCACCGCTTTCGCTTACACCACGCTGACCTTCGGCGCGCTCGTCACCCCGACGGTTGCCGAAGCCAAGTCGTCGAGCGGCCCGTTCTACACTGCCGAGCTCGCGCAGCCTGCTGCCGAGCGTACCGTGATTGCCGGCGGCGTTGCATGGACCTGCGCCGACACCAGCTGCGTCGGCACCAAGGGCACCTCGCGCCCGCTGCGCGTGTGCCGCGAACTGAACCGCGACCTCGGCGAAGTGGTTTCCTTCACCGCCAAGGGCGAAGCGCTGGAAGCCGACAAGCTGGCTAAGTGCAACGGCTAAGGCCGTCCAACCGGACCCCCCACCCCCTCTCCATCAGGGTGGACCTCCAAGGCCCCGGCGGAAACGCTGGGGCCTTTTTTCAGATCAGCCCGCGTGCGGAGAGATCGGCTTCGAGTCCGGCTGCATCAGTGAAATGGTGGACCTGCCAACCGCATCCTTGCGCGGCTTCGATGTTCGCCTCGTTATCGTCGATGAACAGCATCGCGGACGGGTGCAGGGCGAATCGCTCCTCGGCCAGCGCGAAGATCGCGTGGTCAGGCTTGGCGAGACATTCCTCGCCGGAGACCACGATATCGCGAAAGCGGTCGAAGATCGGTGCGGTCGGGCGGAAGCCGGCCCAGAATTCGGCGCCGAAATTGGTGATCGCGAATAGCGGGACGCCCCTTGCATCGAGCCTTTCGACCAGCTCGTGGCTACCTTCTACCGGGCCGGGGATCGTCTCGTTGAACCGCGTCGCATAGGCGCGGATCTCGTCGGCGAAATCGGGATAGAGCGCGATGCGTTCGGGCACCATTTCCGCAAGCGGCCGGCCATGATCGTGCTGGAAATGCCATTCCTCGGTAACGACCTCGTCGAGCAGCTTGCGCAGCCGAGCCTTGTCATCGACGATCTTCTCGAACAGCGAGGCGATCTGCCACTGGTAGAGCACGCGCCCCACGTCGAACACTACGGCTTCCACGCTGGCGGCCATTGTCGCCCCTTCCCGAATGCGAACGGCCCGCACTCCCTAGGGAGCCGGGCCGGTCGAAAAACCAGTCGCGACGCCAGCGGCGCCGCACGCCGGGTGCTTAGCCCTGGCGAGCCTTGAAGCGACGGTTGGTCTTGTTGATGACGTAGGTCCGCCCGCGACGACGGATCACGCGGCAATCGCGGTGCCGGCTCTTGAGCGACTTGAGGCTGTTGCGGATCTTCATGGTATATCTCGTCTAGCAAATAAATACGCGCCGGAGTTGGTGCCCCGACGCGCCAAATTCAAGCGCGCCCGTTAGCGACGGGGGTGATTCCCGTCAAGCATCTCCGCGAATTTCGCCGAGTTTGCGCTCCCACTGTACCGCATGGCCGATGATCTGGTCGAGATCGGCGTATTTGGGCTGCCATGGAAGCGTAGCCTTGATGCGCGATGGATCGGACACCAGCTCGCCCGGGTCGCCCGCGCGGCGCGGCTCCATCCGCCGCTCGATGCGCGAATTGGTCACCCGGTCGACGGCATCCAGCACCTCGAGGACCGAGAAGCCCCGGCCATAACCGCAGTTCATGGTCAGCGAACGGGCTGGCTGGTCGATCAGCGCCTCGAGCGCGAGAACATGGGCCGCCGCAAGGTCGCTGACATGGATGTAATCGCGCACCCCGGTGCCGTCGGGCGTTTCGAAATCGGTGCCGAAAACCGAGACCCCGTCGCGCTTGCCCGTCGCCGCCTCGCAGGCGACCTTGATCAGATGGGTCGCGCCGGCCGTCGACTGGCCGCTTCGCGCCTGCGGATCGGCACCTGCCACATTGAAGTACCGCAGCGCGCAGAAGTTGAACCCGTGCGCGGCACTGGCGTCGGCCAGCATCTGCTCTGTCATCAGTTTCGACCAGCCGTACGGATTGATGGGTTCCCTGGGGCTGTCCTCGGATACCGGCGATGTTTCCGGCGTGCCGTAGGTCGCGGCGGTCGACGAGAAAATGAAGTGCTCCACCCCTCCCTTTACCGCTGCCTCGATCAGGGTCCGGCTCTTCACCGTGTTGTTGTCGTAATATTTGAGCGGGTTCTCCACCGATTCAGGCACGATGATCGAACCGGCAAAATGCATGATCGCCTTGATGCCTTGCTCGGCGATGATTTGTGCCAGCAGGTCGCAGTCGGCAATATCGCCTTCATAAAGCGGGACGTCGTCGGGCACGGCGAATTTGAACCCGGTCGACAGGTTGTCGATGACTGCCACCGGCCAGCCGGCATCGCGCAAGGCAAGCACTGCGTGGCTTCCGATGTAGCCGGCGCCGCCGGTCACAAGGACCGGAATTTTCGTTATGCTATCCATTCGCCCGCGCCTAGCAGATCGCGTGAGCGGCGCAATCGGTGCGGCCGGAAACTCCGGTCCGGAGCCTTTGCCGCCTGTCACGCGTTCTTCTTTCTTTAACGCCCATCGTCGAAAGAGCCCCCAAAATGAACCGGATCGCCCTGACATTCGCTGCCCTCGGCACACTTGCACTCTCGGCCTGCGCCACCGCGCCGGGCCCCGTGCAGGTCACGCGATTCGTCGCACCGGAAGCGAGCGCTCGCCTCGGCGAAGGCACGATCTTCTTGGAAGGATCCGGCACACAGGACACGGACAGCCTCGCCTTGATGCCATACAAGTCCGCCGTCGCTGCCCAGCTTCGGGCATTGGGCTACACCGAGACCGACCGGGCTTCCGCCCGCCAGATCGCCACGGTTACCCTCGAACGATACGTGCAGAGCGCGGAAGGCAGGCGCTCGCCGGTTACTGTCGGCGTCGGCGGGCGCACCGGCAGCTATGGCTCCGGCGTCGGTGTCGGCATCGGCATAAACCTGGGCGGCGGCGAGCGCGACAAGCTGGGCAGCGAACTGTCCGTCACCATCCGCGATGCCGCATCGCAAGCCAATATGTGGGAAGGCCGCGCCGACCTGCGCGTTCCCGACAACTCGCCCCTTGCGCAAGCGCAAGCAAACGCACAGACCCTCGCCGCCGCGCTGTTCAGCGATTTTCCCGGCAACAATGGCGAAACGATAGAAGTAGAGGTTCCCAAGTGAGCGATATCCGGATCGATGCCGAATTCGACAGCGGCAATATCGAAGTGCTGTCGATCGACGGTGCCAGTGCGAAACTGGCGATCCCGCTCGATACCAAGAGCGAGTTCAAGCAGTGGTTCCATTTCCGCGTGACCGGCGCGGCGGGGCGCGAACTCGTGCTGAAGATCCGCGATCTCGAAACCAGCGCCTATCCGGGCGGCTGGCCGGGCTACGATGCCTGCGTTTCGGAAGACCGCGATTACTGGGGCCGCGCCGCCTCTTCCTATGACAAGGACGAGGACGGCGGCACGCTGACCATCCGCTACACGCCGGCAAGCGACGTGGTGTGGTTCGCTTACTTTGCGCCCTATTCGATGGAGCGCCACCACGACCTCGTCGCAGAAGCCGCGTCGAGCGAAGGAGTGGACTACCGCTGCCTCGGCACCACGCTCGACGGCCAGCCGATCGACTGCCTCGAAATGGGCGAAGGCGAATTCAAGGTCTGGCTCTACGCCCGCCAGCACCCGGGCGAAACGCAGGCCGAATGGTGGATGGAAGGCGCGCTCGAGGTCCTCACCGATCCTGCCGACAGCGTCGGGCGCCTGCTGCGCCAGCGGTGCCGTCTCCATGTCGTGCCCAACTGCAATCCCGATGGATCGCGCCGCGGCAACCTGCGGGTCAACGCGGCAGGCATCAACCTCAACCGCGAATGGGCCGAACCGACTGCCGAAAAGAGCCCCGAGGTTCTCGCCATCCGCAACCGGATGGATGAAACGGGCGTCGACTTCGCCATGGACGTCCACGGCGACGAGGCGATCCCCGTAGCTTTCATTGCTGGCTTCGAAGGCATCCCGAGCTGGAAGGACGAGCAGGGCGAGGGCTATTACAGCTTCGAGAAGATCCTCGACCGCCGCACGCCCGATTTCCAGACCGAGCAGGGCTATGTGAAGTCCAAGCCGGGCCAGGCCAACCTCACCATGAGCACCAACCAGGTGGCCGAGCGGTTCGGCGCGGTCGCGATGACGCTGGAGATGCCCTACAAGGACAATCCCGCAAGCCCCGAGCCGGAACAGGGCTGGTCGCCGGAACGCTGCAAGATGCTGGCGCGCGATTGCCTTGCCAGCCTGCTCGAATGGCTGGAAGCGCTGGACAAGTAGGTCAGGCGACGATCGGTTCGAGCAGCCGGATCGTCCGCGCCCCGGCATCGATTTCCACTTTAGCACCGTGCGGCAGCGCCAGCTGCCCGCGGTGGTGGCCGATGTTGGATCCGACGAACGCCGGAATACCGAGCGGAGTTAGGTGCTGGTCGAGCACTTCGTCCAGCGTGAAACCGGCATAGTCCGGCTCGTCGCTCGCACAGCTGCGGCACCGGCCGAAGACGACACCCGACAACCGGCCCAGAACCCCCGCCAGCTGCAATTGCTGGAGCATCCGGTCGATCCGGTATTCCGCCTCGTTCACGTCCTCCAGGAACAGGATTGCACCGTCGAAATCCGGCACCCATGGCGTGCCCATCAAAGTGGAAAGCACGGTGAGATTGCCGCCGAGCAGCCTGCCCCGAGCCGTGCCCTCCCTGATAGTCCGTCCCTGCGGACCTTGGGCCAATTCGGGCTCCTCTCCTGCACCGCCAAGTACCGGGACAGCACCTGCAAAGGCGAGGTGCCACAGGCTCTCCCAACTGCTCCGCGGCCACGGGCTGGCTGCATTGGGCGAGTGCAGAGTGGGAAATCCGGCCTTCTCCGCGATGGCGAGGTGCAGCGCGGTATTGTCGCTATAGCCCACGAACAGCTTGGGATTACGCCGGATCATCTCCCAGTCGAGCAAGGGAAGGAGCCGTGCCCCGCCCCAACCCCCGCGAACGGCGAAGATAGCCTTCACGGTCTCGTCCGCGAAGGCTGCGTTGATGTCGGCTGCGCGCTGGGCATCGGTCCCGGCGAGGTAGCCGGACCTCGCGGCCACATTGGCACCGGTCTTGGGAATGAGGCCCATGCCGCACAGCGTGAATTCCGAATTGGCGATTTCGCGTTCCGAGGCTGCGCTTGCCGGGGCGACCAGTGCCACGGTGTCGCCCTGCCTGAGGCGCGGCGCGATACGGCGCGATTTTGCCAGCGCGGGGAAAGGTGCGGCCAGCGCCCCCAATGCGGCTGCCATGCCGCCGAGTGCGGCACGGCGCGTGGTCACACGAGGCTCGCCGGGCCGAAAGCATCGGGTAGCAGTGCGGTCAAAGTGGTGCGCCGCACTTCATCGGGCCCCACGCACAGGATTGCCGGGTCGGTACCGCCCAGCTGCGCCAGTTCATTGAGCACCTGGCGACAGCGGCCGCATGGCGTGATCGGCATTTCGCCCGGCCCGGTCACGGCAACTGCCACAAGGCCTCCGCGCACACCGTCGGCCATGGCCTTGGACACCGCCACCGTCTCTGCACACAGCGCGAGGCCATAGCTGGCGTTCTCGATATTGGTGCCCGTCACCACGCTGCCATCGGCAAACAGCAGGGCGGCCCCCACGGCGAAATTGGAATAGGGCGAATAGGAGTTCGCGGCGGCCCCTCGGGCGGCGGCGATCAGGTCGTCGTCACTCATGCGCACCGCTTAGCGTGATCAGGGCTGGACGACCAGCCAGCGCAGCGGCGTGTCCGCGGCCTCGCTGGTGTGGGCGGCATTGGCTGTCCAGATGGTCCAGGGACGCCCTGCGTAGTCGGGCTCGTCCAGGTCGCCTTCCAGCCACAGCGCGCGCTCCAGCCTTGCCGCCGGACGATAGCGCTCCTCGAAACTCTCGCTCGGCGCAAGGATGACCGGGGCGCCCGTATGCGCTTCGATCTGGTTGACGAGCGTCAGGAGCTCGCTTTGTACCGCAGCATCGGACACGCGCTCGGGACAGTCGTCAGCCGTTCGCGCCAGGCGGATGACGGGCGGCAGGAGCTGCGTGTCGCGGGGCACGATGGTCACGAAATTCGCGCTTTGCCCGTCGGCCGTGACGCAGGGGTCGAATTCATGGGTCGCGCCGACCTGAAGCCCCGCCTCGCGCGCGGCGGCGAGGTGGTCGGAGAAGGCCGCGTCCTTGTCTCGCGCACCCTTGCTGGCCTCGAGGTAGACGAAGCTTGCGCCCAGCCCCTTGAGCACGGTGAAATCGACGTTCGCGTCCTCTTCGCCCACCAGCGCACCCTGGTCGGGGTAGGCCTCTTCGTCGGGTCGCCAGTTGCGATCCTCGTTCCACTTCCACGTGGCTGCGGCCGCGCCAGCCACGGCGAGAAACAGCACCAGCTTGAATGCCCAGCCGCGTGAGGCCTTTTTCTTGCGCCGCGCCATCATGCTCAGCCCTTGATGTGCAGGACGCAGATGAGGGTGAACAGCCGGCGCGCGGTGGCGAAGTCGGTTTCCACCTTGCCTTCGAGCCGTTCAAGCAGGAGTTCGGCTGCGCGGTTGTGGACTCCGCGCCGGGCCATGTCGATCGTCTCGATCTCCATCGCGGTCGCCTTGCGGATCGCCTGATAATAGCTGTCGCAAATGGCGAAGTATTCGCGGATCGGACGGCGGAAGCGCGCAAGGCCGAGCAGAAGCTCTTCCACCATTACGCCATCGGTATTGGCCACGGTCATCAGCAACCGCCCGTCGCGCACCGCCAGCTTGAGGTGGTAGGGGCCCGTCGCGCCGCGCTCGACCGCGCGCAGCGGCTTGAAGGTATTGTCCTCGATCAGGTCGAAGATGGCGATCCGGCGTTCCTGCTCGATATCCGCATTGCGCCAGATGATCGTCTCTTCGTCGAGATCGATCTGGGCGATGCGATAATCGGTGGAGGTGCTGGCGGATTCGGTCATGACTTGCAGGCCCGCTTTCGCAACTGCGACACATCGGGGCAAGGCCTCTTCTTTATTCCCGCTATCCACAAGGGCGGCAGTCGTCTTGCGGTCACACTGCGCTTGTGGCGAATCCGCCCCTCGCCCATGGTGCCGCACATGGCCGACACCGATCTCCTTTTCCGTCCCGATGATTCGACTCCAGCTCCCGAAAAGCAGGGGCAGGCCCTGCCCAGCAACATCGAGGCGGAAGCCGCATTCCTCGGCGCCGTGCTGATCGACAACCAGGTCGTGCAGGAACTCAACACGCCGCTGCAGCCGCACCATTTCTACGAGCCGGTGCACCAGCGGATCTACGAGCGCATCCACAAGCTGCTCGACCGCAATTCGATCGCCACGCCCGTTACCTTGAAGCCCTATTTCGAGAGCGACGAGGCGCTCAAGCAGCTGGGCGGCGTCACCTATCTCGCCAGGCTGACGCAGGACGGACAGGGCCTGCTCGCAACCGGCAAGCTGGCCGAACAGATCTACGACCTCGCGCTGCTGCGCGAACTGGTCCACGTCGGTCGCAATCTCGTCGAAGGCGCGCTCGACACCTCGGACGAGGTCGCGCCGATGGATCGCATCAGCCAGGCCGAAGCCGATCTCTACAAGGTCGCCGAAGGCGCGACATCGGGCAGCGAGGCACAGGATTTCCGCACCGCCGCGCTCGGCGCGCTCAAGATGGTCGAGGCGGCGATCAATTCTGGCGGGCGCTTCTCGGGCAAAACGACGGGCCTCGACACGGTCAACGACAAGACCAGCGGCCTGCACAATTCCGACCTCATCATCCTCGCCGGACGTCCGGGCATGGGCAAGACCTCGCTTGCGACCAACATTGCGTTCAATGCCGCACGGCGCCTGATGGACGACGAGAAGCTGGGTATCGCGCGCAGCGAATCCCCCGGTGCCGCCACCGCCTTCTTCAGCCTCGAAATGAGCGCCGACCAGCTGGCCACGCGTATCCTTGCCGAAACTGCCGAAATCTCCAGCGAGAAGCTGCGCTCGGGCAAGCTCAGCCGCGAGGAATTCCAGCGCCTGTCCTTCGCCAGCCAGGAACTCAACGAGCTGCCGCTCTACATCGACGACACGCCCGGCCTCACCATCGGCGCGCTGCGCACCCGCGCCCGCCGGTTGAAGCGCCGCCACGACATCGGGCTCGTCATTGTCGACTATTTGCAGCTGCTGCAGGGTTCGGGCCGCGCGAACGACAACCGCGTGAACGAAATTTCGGAGATCAGCCGCGGATTGAAGACGCTGGCCAAGGAACTCAACGTTCCCGTCATCGCGCTTTCGCAGCTGAGCCGTGCGGTGGAACAGCGCGAGGACAAGCGCCCCCAGCTTTCAGACCTGCGCGAATCCGGCTCGATCGAGCAGGACGCCGACATGGTGTGGTTCATCTTCCGCGCCGAATATTACCACAACGCGCTGAAGCCCGACACGCCGGACGAAACCAGCAGCGAGGACGTGCGCCAGAAATATGCCGACTGGGAAGCGCGGCATCTCGAACTGGTGAACCGCGCGACGCTGATCGTCGCCAAGCAGCGTCACGGTTCGACCGGCAACGTGCCGCTGCTGTTCCAGAGCGAGTTCACCAAGTTCACCTCGCCCGAACTGCGCGGTGGCTACGACGACTACGAATAGCGGCTAGATGCCGAGGTTGAGGCGCCGGGTTACAGTGTAGTCGATCACCGACACCAGCACCCAGCCTGCCGACCAGCGGATGCGGTTCCAGATAGTGGCGCGCTTGCGGTGCAACTCGGGCGTGATGCGTTCCGATGCGGCGTAGTGCGTTTCGAGGAACGCGCGCATCCTGTCGGCGAGCGCCTTGTCCTCCAGCCGGAGCATGATCTCCAGGTTGAGATATAGGCTGCGCATGTCGAAATTGGCGCTGCCGAGATAGACCGCGTCGTCGAGCACGATCAGTTTCGTGTGCAGCTTGCACGGGCTGAACTCCCAGATCTTCGCGCCGCGCTTCAGCAGGTACTTATAGAGCGACCGCGTCGCCCCCAGCGTGGCACCGTTATCGCTCTTTGCGGCCATCAGCAGGCGCGTCTGCCCTTTTCGCGCCACCCGCGCGATGCGGCGCAGCAACGTGTAAGGCGGCGAGAAATAGGCCATGAAGATGTCGAGCTTCTCGCCTTCGACCAGGTCGCGCGTGACGGACCGCGCCCAGGTAGACAGGCCGCGGGTAGGTCCGCCGACCAGCCAGCGCGCCTCTCCGTCCTCCGACTTCCACGACCAGTCGCGCACCGTGTGCCGGATCGCCCGGAAATGGGCGTGCTCGTTCTCGGTCCAGCCGCGCAGCTTGGCAAACCACCGCGACAGCCCTTCCACCGCGTCGCCTTCGAGCAGGATGGCAAGGTCGTTCCAGCCATTGGCCTCGGGTGGGGCGAAATAGTCGTCCTCGATATTGAAGCCGCCGAACATGGCGCGCTTTCCGTCGGCGATGACCATCTTCTGATGGTTGCGGATGAGATAGCGGAAGCCGAGGCGCGGACTGAAATATTGATAGCGGCCGCCCGCCTCGCTCAACGGTTTCAGGAACTCGTCCTTGG
Source organism: Qipengyuania gaetbuli (assembly GCF_020171365.1). NCBI lineage: Bacteria > Pseudomonadati > Pseudomonadota > Alphaproteobacteria > Sphingomonadales > Erythrobacteraceae > Qipengyuania > Qipengyuania gaetbuli. The sequence continues at coordinate 907,719 of NZ_JAIUZO010000002.1, forward strand.
CCGAAGCGCCGAACCGGTCGATGATCAGCGTGACGTCGACCCCGCGCGAGGCGGCTTCGCACAAGGCATCGCGCAGGCTGGTAGAAACCTCGTCCTCGGCAAAGATGTAGAAGCAGACGTCGAGCGTTTCGCGCGCGGACGCAACGAGTTCGAGCAGCGCGTCGCGGCGATCCCTGCCGGCGGGAAAAAAGGTCAGCGACTGGCCCTGCGCCTCGGCCGAAAAGGGCGGTGGGTCGGAATATCCGCTCGCAGCGGGCTCTATCGCTTGGTCGGCCATGCAGCGCCAGCCTTAGCGCGGGTCGCGCCCGGCGCAAATTCTTGACCTTTCGTCCTCGGCAGCCTATCTGGCCCGCTTTCCCGGAATCACTTGATTTACATCGGAGTGCCCAATGGCGCGCGTTACCGTCGAAGACTGCGTAGACAAGATCCCCAACCGTTTTGATCTCGTGCTGCTCGCTGCCCAGCGTGCGCGTGAAATTTCGGGCGGTGCGGAACTGACCATCGATCGCGATCGCGACAAGAACCCGGTCGTCGCCCTGCGCGAAATCGCCGAACAGACGATCAAGCCCAAGGACCTCCAGGAAGCCGCCGTCACCAATCTGCAGAAGATCCTGCCGGACGATGACGACGAAATGGATGAAATCGGTTCGCTCAGCCAGTCGGCAGAAGCCCTGCGCATCACCGCCTCGGCTCCGACCCGCTCGACCTCCATCGGCGCCGACTACGACGGCTAACCGACTGGAACATTGGCGGAAACAGGTTGAAAGGCCGCCTTTCGGGGCGGCCTTTTGCGTTGCAGGCCCTGACGCGCCACAATAAGGCGCCTGTGACAGGAGGGCCTATGAGCGAGATCGGGGAAGCGCTGGGGACGGCCGTGGAGGGCGGGCTGTTCGCGCGCGTGGTTGGCGGCGGCAAGGGTAACGGCCCCAAGGAAGGCCAGCCGCTCGAGAAGGGCCATTTCGCCGAGGATGCCTGCCTCAATTGCGGCACCGCGCTGGTCGGCACGCATTGCCACAGCTGCGGGCAGCAGGCCCACCTCCACCGGACCATCGGCGCTTTCCTCCATGACCTGCTGCACGGCGCGCTGCATTTCGACGGCAAGACCTGGCGCACCCTGCCGATGCTCCTGTTCAAGCCCGGCGAACTCACCCGCCGCTACATCGAGGGCGAACGCGCGCGCTTCGTTTCGCCCATGGGACTGTTCCTCTTCTCGATCTTCCTGATGTTTGCGGTTTTCCAGCTCGCCGGCATCAGCACGCCCACGGATATCCAGGGCGATACCGGCGCCCAGATGCGCGAACTTGCGGCGTCGGAAATTGCCAAGGTGGAAGAACGGCAAGCTTCGCTCGAACAGGATCTCGGGCAGCCGGACCTCGACCCCGCGGAACGGCAGCGCATCCAGCAACAACTGGTGGAGACGAAGGAGCAACTCGACGCCATCCACCTCGCGGAAGAGCAGGTCCCGTTCCTGAAGAAGGCAGCAGGGCCGGATAGCGATAAGGCTGCTGCCGCGGGTCCGTCCGTCGCTGCAAAACCGGACGGTTCGACCGACGTCATGCTGAACGAGGACGAGGACCTCAGGATGAACGTCGGTGTCTCGGACATCGAGTGGATCGACAATGCGCTCGACAAGTGGCGCACCAACCCGGGCCTCATGCTCTACAAGCTGCAGACGAATTTCTACAAGTTCAGCTGGCTGCTGATCCCGCTGTCAGTGCCCTTCGTCTGGCTGCTGTTTGCATGGAAATGGCGCTTCGGAGCCTACGATCATGCGATCTTCGTGACCTATTCGCTCAGCTTCATGACCTTGCTGACGCTCACGGTCACATTGCTGGGATTAGCCGGCGCCCCGCAGGCCCTGATAATCGCGGGCAGCCTGCTGATCCCGCCGATCCACATCTACAAGCACCTGCGCGGAGCCTACGGCCTGTCACGGTTCAGCGCCTTGTGGCGGCTCTCCGTGCTCTCGCTGTTCATCATGGTCGTGCTGCTGATCTTCCTCCAGCTCCTGCTGTTGCTCGGAGCACTCTGACGCCGGCAGCCGGCGGAACCGTCATGGCCTGCGCCGCAAGAGCGAAAAGAAATTAGCTACCCCGCAAAAAAAACGCCCTCCCGTCAGGTGACGGAAGGGCGCTGTCGGTTTGAATGTTGACTGGTCCTGTCAGGCGCCCTGGGGTGCCGTGCCGCCACCGAACTTCTTGCCGGCCTTGGGGATCGCGCTGCCGGCAACCGGAGCGACCTTGACCGGACCGCTCGGCTGGTCGGGGCGGTCGATCTTGCCGTCCTTCATTAGCTGGTCGATTTCCTCGCCCGTAAGCGTCTCGTATTCGAGCAGGGCCTGGGCCAGCAGGTGAAGCTTGTCTTCCTGCGTGGTGAGCACTTCCTGCGCGCGCTTCAGGCCGCCTTCGACCAGCGACTTGATCTCTGCGTCGATCAGCTTGTTGGTCTCCGCGCCGGCCATCGTCCGCTGGGTCGAGCCCATGCCGAGATAGCCTTCCTGGCTCGCTTCGTACTGCAAGGGTCCGAGCTTGTCGCTCATGCCCCACTTGGTGACCATGTTGCGGGCAAGGTCGGTGGCATACTGGATGTCTCCGCTCGCGCCGCTCGAGACCTTGTCGTGTCCGAAGATGATTTCTTCAGCGACACGGCCACCCATGGCGACCGCAAGGTTCGCGTGCATCTTGTCGCGGTGGTACGAGTAGTTGTCGCGTTCCGGCAGGCGCATCACCATGCCCAGCGCACGGCCGCGCGGGATGATGGTGGCCTTGTGGATGGGATCGGATGCCGGCTCGTTGATCGAGACGAGCGCGTGGCCGGCCTCGTGATAGGCGGTCATCTTCTTCTCGTCCTCGGTCATGACCATGGACCGGCGTTCCGCGCCCATCATGACCTTGTCCTTGGCGTCCTCGAATTCCTGCATCGCGACGAGGCGCTTGTTGCGGCGTGCGGCCAGCAGGGCTGCCTCGTTGCACAGGTTCGCAAGATCGGCGCCCGAGAAGCCGGGCGTGCCGCGCGCGATGGTGCGCGGGTTCACGTCGGGTGCGAGCGGAAGCTTGCGCATATGGACAGCAAGGATCTTCTCGCGTCCATCGATGTCGGGGACAGGGACCACGACCTGGCGGTCGAAGCGGCCCGGACGCAGCAGAGCGGGGTCGAGCACATCGGGACGGTTGGTTGCCGCGATGATGATGATGCCTTCGTTGGCCTCAAAACCGTCCATCTCGACCAGCAGCTGGTTCAGCGTCTGCTCGCGCTCGTCGTTCGAATTGCCGAGACCGTGGCCACGGCTGCGACCGACAGCGTCGATTTCGTCGATGAAGACAATGCAGGGAGCGTTCTTCTTGGCCTGTTCGAACATGTCGCGCACACGGCTTGCGCCGACGCCGACGAACATTTCAACGAAGTCCGAGCCCGAAATAGTGAAGAAGGGCACGCCCGCCTCGCCCGCGATCGCGCGGGCCAGCAAGGTTTTGCCGGTACCGGGCGAACCGACCAGCAGCGCGCCCTTGGGAATCTGTCCGCCCAGCTTGGAGAAGCGGCTGGGGTCCTTGAGGAACTCGACGATCTCTTCCAGCTCTTCGCGTGCCTCGTCGATGCCGGCCACGTCGTCGAACGTGACACGGCCCTGCTTTTCGGTGAGCATCTTGGCCTTCGACTTGCCGAAGCCCATAGCGCCGCCTGCCCCGCCGCCCTTCTGCACCTGGCGCAGCGCGAAGATCGCGATGCCGAGGATCAGGACGAACGGCAGCATCTGGATAAGCGCGTAAAGGAGAATGTTCTGGCTGCCGGAATCGCGGCCCGAATACTGGACCCCGTTTTCATCGAGCAGCTTGGGCAACGAGGTATCGCTGGCGACTGGAATGGTGCTGAAAGCCTCGCCTTCCTTGGTCACGCCGACGATCTGTTCTTCGGAAATCTCGACCGACTTCACGTCGCCCGCGGCCACGCGCTCCTTGAAGTCGGAATAGAGCAGGGGCGTACCGCTGCCGCCGCTCGAATTGCCGAACATCGAGACGACCAGCAACAGGCCGAGGAACACGCCGCCCCAGACGAAGAGGCTCTTGATCCACGGATTGGGGCCGTTGCCCTCCGGATCCGGCTGCTGGTCCTGATTCTGATCGCGCATTGGCGGCATTCCTTTCAACGTATCCCGGAATGTAGGATGGCGCTGGTGAATGGCAAGTTTAGACCATCTGCCGGGCAGCGCCTAATTTCGATTACACTCTTCGACTGCGTAGGCCCTGCAAAAGACCTCCACCGCGCCGTCGATCCGCTGGCGATCGCGCACCGGATCGGCCGGGAAACCAAACCGCCGTTCGAGGTCGCCCATGCCCTTGCACATGGATGCGAACTGCTCGACCGCGAGGTCGATATCCTCGATCTCCACCTCGCCCGCCTCTTTCATCACGCCGAGCAGGCCGGAAAAGGCTGCCTTCATCCGGTGCGGGCCGGCAGCAAGGAAGGCCGCACCGATCGCCGGTTCGTGCTCGGTTTCGGCAGCGATACGCCGCTCGAACTGGACCATCTCCGGCCTCGAGAGGAAGGCCATCATCGCTTCGCCAATTGCAGTGAGGCGCTGGCGCAGCGTGCCAGACGGCGACGGCTGCACTGCAAAGGCTGACCGCATACGTTCACATTCGGCCTCTACTGCTGCAGTGAAAAGGCCGCGTTTGTCGCCGAACTGGTTGTAGATGGTGACCTTGGACACGTCGGCTTCGGCAGCCACGTGCTCGATCGCGGTTGCGGCATAGCCATGTTCGAAAAAGGCGCGCGTCGCGGCCGCGAGAATCGCCTCGCGCTTGGCCGTGCTTACAGGCCGGCCTGCCTTCTTCGCCTTCGCAGTTGACAAAATGAACGGTCCCGTTCAGTTGAACGCCTGCGTTCACTAATGGACGAGTCGCAGCAGGAAGGCAAGAAAGCGCCGTGATCTGGATTGCCATCCGCATGCTGACCGGGGACGCGCAGAAGTTCTACGGACTGGTCTTCGGGATTGCCTTCTCGACCCTGCTCATCACCCAGCAGCTGACCATCTTCGTCAATCTGATCGAACGCGGTGCCAGCGGCGTCTACAACGTGTCGAGTGCCGACGTGTGGGTCATGGACCCCGTCAGCCGCACGACGGACGTTGCCTATGCGATGCCATCGACTGCGCTCGACAAGGTGCGGGGCGTACCCGGTGTCGAATGGGCGGTGCCGCATCTCAGGGCACAGGCAAGCGTGCGCACCAAGGATGGGGACCTTGAAGGCGTGGCGGTTATCGGCGTCGACGACGCGACGCTGATCGGTCTTCCCAAGGCCATGGTCGAAGGTTCGCCCGACGTGCTGTCGCAGCCCGACAGTGTCATTATAGACGACGTTGGCACCACGCGCATGTTCCCCGACCAGTCGCCGATCGGCGAGAGGCTCGAACTCAACGACCAGCGCGCGGTGGTTCGCGGGATTGCTGATGCGATACCCAGCTTCACCAGCACGGTGGTGCTCTACACAAAGTACAGCAGGGCGCTGAATTTCGTACCCGGCACGCGCAACCGCCTGTCCTTCGTGCTCGTCGGCGCAGAGGACCCCGCGCAGGCCAAGGCCCTGTCCGAACGGATCGAGCGCGAGACCGGCCTCAAGGCCCAGACCCGCGACGAATTTGCGCGCGACGGGGTGCAGTTCATCATCGAAAACACCGGCATCCCGCTGAACTTCGGTATTACGGTGGCGCTCGGCTTCATCGTCGGCGTGGCGATTGTCGGCCTCACCTTCAGCCTGTTCATCCGCGACAACATCAAGCAGTTTGGCGCGCTCAAGGCGATCGGCGTCACGAACCGGAAGATCCGGCGGATGGTCATTGCGCAGGCAGGGTTGGTCGGGATCACCGGCTACGGCCTCGGGGTCCTCGGCACGATTGCTTTCATCTGGAGCTTCTCCGCCAATCCGACCTTCAAGGGTTTTTACATCCCCTGGCAGATCCCGCTCATCAGCCTTGCGGCAGTCGCGCTCATCCTCGCGCTGACCGGCTGGCTGGCGCTGCGCAACGTGCTCAAGACCGAACCTGCGGCGGTGTTCCGCTGATGGGACGTATGCTCGACACCAGCGCCATCGGTGGCTGCAAGCCGGACTCCGCGATCTGCACGCGCGGCGTCACGCGCGATTTCACCGCCGGCCAGCAGACCATCACCGTATTGCACGGCATCGACCTCGACATTCGTGCAGGCGAAATGACGTTCCTCGTGGGCGAGAGCGGATCGGGCAAGACGACGCTCATTTCGATCATGTGCGGCATTCTCTGGCCGACCCTTGGCGAAGTGAAGGTGTTCGGCACCGACATCTACGATCTCGACGATACGGCGCTGGTCGAATTCCGCCTCAACAACATCGGCTTCATCTTCCAGCAGTACAATCTGATCCCGTCGATCGACGCTGCCAGCAATGCCGCCGTCCCCCTCATCGCGCAGGGCATGGACCGGCACGAAGCGCGCAAGCGGGCGGTAGAGATGATGGCCAAGCTCAACATCCGCGACCAGGCCGACAAACTGCCCAGCCAGCTGTCGGGCGGCCAGCAGCAGCGCGTCGCCATCGCCCGCGCGCTGGTCCATGAACCGCGCCTCGTGGTCTGCGACGAGCCGACCGCAGCGCTCGATGCGGCATCCGGCCGTCGCGTGATGGACCTCCTGCGCGAAGTGGCCGTGGCCGAAGACCGCGCCTGCATCATCGTTACCCACGACAACCGCGTTTTCGACCTCGCCGACCGCATCCTCATGCTCGAGGACGGCAAGATCATCCATGACGGCAGCGAAATGCCCGAGGACCACTGACATGGCTTTCAATCTCCGCAATCTCAGCTTTTCGAGGCAGTTCCTCCCTGTCATCGCGATTGTCGCGCTGTTGCTGGCGGCTATCTTCATCGTAAGCGGTCTTCCCGACCGGACATTGAGTGAGCCGGAACGCGATCCGCCCCGTGCCCCCGAAGAGCTTGCCGATGCCCCGCGCGTCGCCGGGTCGGGCGTGGTCGAGCCGTCGAGCGAACTCATCCAGATCGGCTCTGCACTGTCGGGCCTCGTTACCGGCCTTTATGTCCAGCCGGGTGACCGGGTAAGCCAGGGCCAGCTGCTCTTCACCGTCGACGACCGTGCCGCGCGCGCCGGCCTGCGCGAAGCGGAAGCAGCGATCGGCGAGGCGCGGGCGGCAATCGCAGAGGCGCAGACCGCCCGCAGCACGGCCCTTCGCCAGCTCGATCTCTATCGCGGCGTCGACGATCCGGCAGCGGTCAGCCGCTCGGAAGTCATCCGCGCAGAAGGCGAAGCGAGCGCTGCAGGCGAACGGCTCTCGCTTGCCCGTGCCCGCCTCGAAGCTGCGCAGGCCCGCGCAGCCAGCGCCCGCACCGAAATCGGCCGCCTGAGCATCCGAGCGCCGATTGCGGGCGAAATCCTGGCGGTGAACATCCGCAAGGGCGAATATGTTTCGACCATGGGCGGCGGTGGCTCCCAGCCCTTCATCGAGATGGGTCAGACCCAGCCGCTGTTCGTGCGGATCGACATCGACGAAGAGCAGGCCGCACGATTGAAGCTGGGCGCTCCTGCCACCGTCAGCTCGCGCGGCGCGTCCGATCGCCAGGTCCAGGCACGCTTCGTGCGCGCCGAGCCGCTGGTTGTTCCCAAGCGCTCGCTCACCAATTCTGCTGCAGAGCGCGTCGATGTGCGCGTGTTGCAGGTCCTCTATGCCCTGCCCGACGCAAACAGCGAGGAGGAACGCCTGTTCCGCGTGGGACAGCAGGTCGATGCCTATATCCCGGCGGTGAAGGCACGATGAGGCGCGCGTTCCTGATCGCGGCCTCCACCCTTGCGCTGGGCGCCTGTGCGGGCGGTCCGCCGCCCGAAGTGGCAACGCCCGAGCCGGTCCTGCCTGCGCAATATCTTTACGCACCCGATACGGCGACGGACACGGCACTCACCACGTTGCTGCCTGCCAGCGATCCCGCATTCGACACGCTGGCTGCACAGGCGCTCGCCGGCTCCCCGACGCTTGGTGAGGCGCTCGCCAGGATAGACCAGGCACGCGCAGGCGCCGACCGTGCAGGTGCCGAACGCCTGCCCAGTGTCGGTGCCAATGCGAGTGTCGAAGGCAGGCGCAGCAATCCGGCGCAGTTCGGCGGCAATCTGCCCGCCGCCATCTCCTTCGACACCGAACAGATCGCCTATGCCGCGAATGTCACGGCCCGATGGGATCTCGACCTATTCGGCCGCCTCCGGGCGCAAGAACGCGCAGCGCTGGCCCGCATCGACGCCGCCGACGCCTCGGCCCGCGGCGTGCGCAATGCGCTGCTGGCCGAAATCGCGGCGAGCGTGATCGACTGGCGTACGCTCGACGCCCGCAAGGCTGCGATAGAGGAGGACCTCGCCGCAGCCACCGAATTGGCAAGGCTGGCAGGCGTGCGTGAAAGGGCTGGCCTAGCTCCCGGTTTCGACCGGGTGCGGGCCGAAAGCGCAGCGAATGCCTCGCGCAGCCGCCTTGCTGCCGTCGAGAGCGAGCGTGCCCGGATCATCGGGCGACTGGTCACGCTGACCGCCCAGGGCGGTGCGCAGGTCCGTGCGGCTCTCGCCGCTGATGCGCCGGATGCAGGCTTTGCGAATGCACCCGCAAGCCTGCCGAGCGAATTGCTCGCCAACCGCCCCGACGTCCTGGCTGCCGCAGCCAATCTGGCAGCGGCCGATGCCGAACTGGCGGCAACCGCCCGCCGCCGCTTCCCGACTTTCGACCTGTCGGGCGTCATCGGCCTGCTAGCCTTCAGCCCGGGCGACCTGTTCGACGAGGATTCGATCGTCGGTTCGCTGGCTGCCGGCATTGCGGGACCGCTGCTCGACTTCGGTCGCATCGAGGCCGAGATCGACGGCGCCGCTGCAGAAAAGCGGGCCGCCTTCGAGGCGTATCGCGGTGCGGTCTATACCGCGCTTGGCGATGCGGAGGCGGCGTACGGGCTCGTCGCTGCTGCGGATCTCGAGGCCTCGGCCGCAGCGCAGGAGGCAGCCAGCCTGTCGCGCGCGGCAGCGCTTGCCGAAACCCGCCAGCGCGCCGGTCTCGCTGATTTCCTGACGGTGCTCGAAGCGCGCCGGGCCGCCGATGCGAGCGGCGAGCGCGCAGCGGCTGTAGCCGGCCGTGCAGCACGGGCGCGGGTCATCCTGTGGCAGGCGCTCGGCGGCGATACTCAGCCGATCACGCGGTCGACCAGCCAGTAAGCCCCGGTGATGCCGATGGCGTAGGAGGCGAGCCGCAAGGCGGGTGCCTCGACGCCCGGGCGAACGCGCCCGAGCAGCGCCAGCAGGCCCATCACGACCGCGATTACGAGAAGCTGCCCGGCCTCTACGCCGAGGTTGAAGCTTACCAGCGCTGCCGGCACCTCGCCTTCGGGCAGGCCGATTTCGCGCAACGCCCCGGCAAAGCCGAAGCCGTGGAGCAGGCCGAACAGGAACGCGACCAGCCAGGGCAGACGGCGCGTCAGCGTTTCGCGCGTGCCGCGTGCGATCTCCACGGCGAGGAATACGATCGACAGCGCGATCAGGGCCTCGACCGGGCGCTGGGGCAGCCCGGCGAAGCCGAGCGTGGTCGCTGCCAGCGTCAGCGAATGCGCCACGGTAAATGCCGTGGCCGACTTCACGACAGCCCAGCCGCGGCCGACGAGCAGGACCAGCGCAATCACGAAGAGCAAATGATCCCAGCCGGCCAGTATGTGTTCGACGCCGATCACGAAGTAGCTGCGCCAGACCTGCGTGCTGGATGGAACTGTCGAGACAAGTGCCAGCGGCTCTGCAGCGGTCAGCCGGTGGACCTGTACAGGACGATCCAGCGGTGCGACACGCAGGACAGCGTCCGATTGGCCGACCAGCGCGGGCCAGCCCATCGCCTTGCCCGCTACCGGCCCATCGCAGCGAACGGCCGCGCGCCCGGTCACCGCAAGGGCAGCTTTGTCGAGCACCGGTTCACCATCGAACCTGCAACCCTCGGGCAATTGCGGCCGCGCCTGACTGGCCGCATTGGGCCTGGACATGGGTTCGCGCCAGCCGATGGTCCAGCGCGTCTCGTCAACCTGTTCGAACTGGATGGATATGGGCCGAAGCTCGTCGGCCAGCGCCGGCGACGATAGGAACACGCCCAGCAGGAGCGCCAGCAGGCGGATCATTCGATTTCCACGGTGTAGGCGTCGCGCAGCAGCCGGTAGGCCTCGGCTCGCCGGTTTGCCAGCGTCCCGTTGCGCCAGTCGGCCTCGACCTTGTCGCGCACGCTCTCGAAGGGCTGTGTCGCGACACCGCTACGCTTCATCAGGCGCACGAGATGCCAGCCGAAGCCCGAAGGCAAGGGCCCTTGCCATTCGTGCGACACGGGCAATTGGGAAATCTCGCCGACAAATTGCGTACCGAACACGCGCGAGGCTTCGTCGATTGTCACGCCGTCCATCCCGCGCGGGAGGCTGATCGCCATTCCACGCGGTCGGGGCTCGTCGAGAGCATCGAGTGCACCCTTCTCACTGTCGAAATAGAGCTGTTCGAAGGTTACCTCACCGCCGCCGCCGAACCTTTCCGCATTGGCGGAATGCCACTGGCGCAGCACCTCTTCCGAAGGACTGGAGGTTTCGACCTCGGCGCCCGCCAACTCGTCCATCTTGGCGGCCAGGCGGCGACGGACTGCCGGGTCGCCCTGGTCGAGGCCGAGGCGCAGCGCTTCGCGGTAGAGGATTTCCTCGCGCACCCAGCGATCGATCTGGGCCGCAAGCTCGCCATCGGTCGGCGGCCTGCCCATGGTCCGTTCGAACCCGAGAGCAAGCGCCGCCTGTTCCTCGCGCGAAAGCACGATCGTGCGTTCGGCAGGATCGACCGGCTCGCCCCTGAGCGCGAGCAGCCCCCAGATGACGGCCCCCGCAAGAAGGAAATGCGCGAGTGGGTCGCGCAAGGCCTTGCGGATCATTTCATGATCGGCGGGGCATCGCCGGGCGTCTTTCGGGGCCGGAGCCATACGGGCGAAGAGTAGGCACGCTCCTGCGTTACGCTCGCTTCCACCACTTCCGAGGGCAGCTTCAGCCCGAAGCGCTTGGCATCAAAAAGCACCCAGTTCGGCGTCGGGATCTCGAGCACGCGGACATAATAGAAGGCCCGCTGACCCGCACGGTAGTCAGGGTCGGACCAGGTGGCCCGCAATTCCGCCGCACCGATGGAGTTGGCATAGCTCGCCTGTGCACGGTCAACCGTATCGCCGACCGGCGGCAAGGCATCGGCACTGGCTCCTTCACGGCCGCTCCAGGCGATATTGTATACCTTCTCGCGCTGGGTCCCGTCGGCATCGAGCCAGCCCTTCACGATCTGGACCCGGTCAAGATTTGCACCGTCCGGATCCTTGAGCGCGCTCACGAGGAACACGGGCGCCTTGCCCGCATCGACAAGATCGCCGCCCATGGGCACGCCGCGTGTGTAGCCGGAGCGGACCCAGTCTCCTTCCCAGTCGCTCTCGCTGAAATCGAAGCCGGCAAAGAGCCGCACGACCATGCGCGAGCCCGTGGTCGCATAGACTTCGCGCCGCATGAAGGCGTCGAAGATTTCCGCCCGCGTGTTGCCGCGCGCCCAAGCGGCTGCGTAGCCGCTGGCGAGGTAGTGCCAGCCGAAACGCCCCTGCCGTGTGCCGAGGTTCTGCGGCAGCATGGCCCGATCGCTCTTGGGTTCGTTGCCCGTGTGCTTGCCGAAGAAATTGTCCTCGTCGGCAGTTGCGAGCGCCGTGTGACTGTCGGTCGAACCGATCAGACCGAAAGCGTAAGGATTGGCGCCCATCCGTTGCTCCAGCGTCAACCCGCGCAACAGGGCCGAACGCACGTAGCTTCCCGCGAACATGTCCGGCGTCGTCTTGGCCGTCAGCGGCAAGTTGCCAAGGTCCCATCCGGCATCTCCGAAACCGGCGAATTCGTCGTTCGGCGACAGGAAGGAATGGGTCTCGCTATCGCCCTTGATCTGGGTCACCTCGACGACCGGTTCGCGGGCCGCGCGGCGCCGTGCATAGTCCGCGCTCATCGGGCCGCCATCAGGGCCAATCAGTTCGAACATCATGCCGTTCGACAGGTTCGAATTATGCGGGATGGCGAGGACCTTGCCCGCGGTCTTCTCCTCGTAGGCTTCCATGTAGTCCCACAGGCCGGTGACGTCGCCGTCGAGCCCGGGATAGGGCACGACCTCGCCGGTCTTCGCGCTACCGTCGCGGAACATGACGACGCGGTGCAGATTGTTGCCGCCCGGCATAAGCGTCCATTCGAAGCCCGCAAAGGCTGTGAACGTGCCCGGGTCGTTGTACCGGTCGAGCAGCGCAAGGTGCCGGTCCCACAGGTCGCGTGTCGCCTTTGCCTGCCGTTCCGGATCGCGCAGCGCCTCGGGAATCTCGTCATTTGCAGCTGCCGTGATGAGTTCTGCCACGGCCCGGGTCGACTGCTCCGGGCTCTCGTGCATCATGTCGCGCCAGCGCCGCAGCGTGGGGTCGCGCACCATCATGCGCGGTGCGTCATAAAGGCGGCGGGTTGCGCCCATTGCGTCCGAGTGGTCGGCAATGACGAGGAAATCGAGCGGCCGGTCGAGCCTCGCCGCCGTGCCGGTGGTAGCGATCACCTCCTCGCCGCGCGCGAATTTCAGCGCGTCTTCCGCGCCCAGCCTGACGCCGAAACCGAAGGCATCGACCGACACGTCCGTATGCAAATGGGTGTCGCCCCAATAGGGCCGGTCGGGGAACTCGGCGAGTTCGATAGTGTTCGTCCCGTCCCCGCTCTTCGCCTCGTCTGCACCGCCCGCACCGGGCATGCCGCAGGATGCGAGCAGGACGGGTGCAGCAAGCAACCCGAAGCGTTTGATCATCCCAAATTCCCCTCTCCGCCGGCGAATGTGCCGGAGCGCAGGGGATCAGGTCAAGCAGGTATGCTGTTTGAAACCCATTCGAGCCGCGCCATGCCCCCGTCACCACCCTCTTCCGAAGTGGAATAATAGTAGGTGCCGCCGCCCAGTGCAGCGACGGCGAGCAGCATGGACAGCAGCATGATGGCCCCGTCGCGGACGGTCAGCGCGAGCCCGATGGCGGCAATCGCCAGCATAGGTCCACTGCTGGCAAAGGGCAGGAATTCGAGCGGCGGTACGGTCAGGCAGAGCAGGATCACGACCGCAGCCGCAATCCGCACCCAGATACCCTTGGTCAGTGCCTCGAGCCGGCCGTGGCTGTGTTCGTCGAGCCAGTGGGCAATACCGCGCAACTTGCCGATGCCCTTGTGCAGCTTGCGGCTTTCGACCGCGCGGTCCTGCAGCCATTGCGGCATCCAGATGTGGTCCTTGCCGAACAGCAGTTGTACCGCGACCAGGCCGATCACCACGGCAAGAAACGTCGGCACGCCGGGAATACCGCCGACCGGCGTTATCTCGAGCAGCGCGGGCAGCATGATGAACGGCCCGAAGCTGCGCCCGCCGAAATCGTCGAGCACATCGCCGATACGCACCTTCTCGCCCTTGGCGGCAAGGTCGTCGAGTTCGCCCAGTACGTCCTCGACGCCTTCGGGTTCGTGATCGCTCATGCGCCTCTCCTCAAGCGGTCAGAACGCACGAACTGCCAAAAAGGCTACGCGGCGCCGGCAGGTGCCTTCTTCAGCAGCGCCGAACGCTCGCACCGGCAAACCACCTCGCCCCGCTGGTTCACCGCCTCGTGGAGGAAGGTCACGATGCCGGTGTCGGGCCGTGACTTGCTTTCGCGCAGGTCCACGACCTCGCTCGTCGCATGGAGCGTGTCCCCGATGAAGACCGGCTTGGGCATGACCAGCTTGTCGTAACCGAGGTTCGCCACCAGCGTGCCGAGGGTCGTGTCGCCCACCGAGAGGCCCACCATCAGCGAGAAGGTATAGGTCCCGTTGACGAGGATCTGCCCAAACTCGCTTGCCTTCGCTGCTTCCACGTCGAGGTGGAGCGGCTGCGGATTGTGGGTCATCACGGTGAAGAAGAGGTTGTCCGCTTCGGTCACCGTGCGCCGGATCTCGTGGGTCAGCTTGTCGCCGACCTGCCATTCATCGAAATATCGGCCCGCCATTACGCGTCGAACCCCATGACGGCCTTGACCTCGAGGAAGTCGTGGAAGCCCCACTCGCCCCATTCACGGCCATTGCCCGACTTCTTGTAGCCGCCGAAAGCTGCATTCATGTCGTAACCGCCGTTGATCGCCACGCGGCCTGCGCGAATGCGCTTGGCGAGGTTTTTCGCGGTCTCGATATCCTCGCCCATGATGTGGCTGGCGAGCCCGTATTCGGTATCGTTCGAGATGCGGATCGCATCGTCGTAATCCTCGTAGCCGAGGATGCAGAGCACCGGCCCGAAGATTTCCTCGCGCGCGATGGTCATGTCGTTGGTGACATCGGCAAAGACGGTCGGCTTGACGTAATGGCCGGTCTCCAGCCCCTCGGGCTTGCCCGGACCGCCGGCGACCAGCGTCGCGCCTTCCTCGATGCCCTTTTCGATGAGGCCCTGGATCTTGTCCCACTGGGCCTTGGAAACGACCGGACCGATGGTGGCATTGCCCTTGGGATCGCCGGGGATGACACCCTCGGCAGCCTCCCTCGCGGCGACCTTGGCTTCTTCCATGCGCTTGTGCGGCACGAGCATGCGGCTAGGCGCGGTGCAGGTCTGACCCGAATTGCCCATCATCGCGGTGGTGCCGCGCATGACCGACTTAGTGAAGGCGCTGTCGTCGAGGATGATGTTCGGGCTCTTCCCGCCCAGTTCCTGCGCCACGCGTTTGACCGTGTCGGCCGCATTCTTGGCGATCAGCACGCCTGCACGGGTCGAGCCGGTAAAGCTGACCATGTCGATGTCGGGATGGCCCGAAATCGCCTCGCCGACACCCGGCCCGTCGCCGTTGACGAGGTTGAAGACACCCGCCGGCACGCCTGCCGCATCGAGGATTTCGGCAAAGATATAGGCGTCGAACGGCGCGATCTCGCTGGGCTTGAGCACCATGGTGCAGCCCGTCGCCAGTGCCGGGAAGACCTTGCAGGCGATCTGGTTCAGCGGCCAGTTCCACGGAGTGATCATGCCGACCACGCCGATCGGCTCCCACACGTGCAGCGTCGGGCCGTCCTGCCGTTCGAACTCGAACTTCTCGAGCACCTCGATGGCGGTCTGGCAGTGCCCTGCGAGCAGGCCGGTGTGCGGACCGTTCGCAAGGCTCATCGGCGCGCCCATTTCCTCGCTCACGGCGAGCGCGAGATCGTCCTTGCGATTGGCGATCTCGGCCTGGATCGCGCGCAGCAGCCGGAGGCGTTCCTCCTTGCTCGTCTGGCTGAAGGTCTCGAACGCACGGCGCGCGGCCTTGACCGCCTTGTCGACGTCGGCAGCGCTGCCGAAACTGATGTGACCGATGGTCTCTTCGGTGGCGGGATTTTCGACCGGCTGGGTGTTGGCGGTGACCGGGTCGACCCACTGGCCGTCGATGTAGAACTTGGTGCAATCGCGCATGGAAAATCTCTCCTTATGCGCGCTCCACTAGCCCCCTTCGCTCCAGCGCGCCACCACCTCTTCGCCGTCCTGCGCACTGTCGCGGATCGTGCCCGGCGTGCGGTCGAAGCGCGGGGCGGGCGCGGTGTGCCAGCGCCCGCCATGTTCGACGAAAGCGCCGCGCGCCTTCATGTGCGGATGGTCCTTCGCCTCGTCCAGCGGGACGACAGGAGCGAAGCAGGCATCGGTGCCTTCGAGCAGGACGATCCATTCGGCCTGCGTCTTGGTCTTGAACATGGCCGCGAGGCGATCGGTGTAGTCGTCCCAATTGGCTGGGTTCATCTGGCCTTCGCGCAATTCCTCGGGTGCATCGGCACGCTGGAGCAGCTCGGCATAGAACTGCGGTTCGATCGCCCCGACGCTGACTTCCTTGCCGTCGGCACATTCGTAGCAGCGATAGAAATGCGCCGCCCCGCCAAGCAGGCCCGCGCCGCGTTCCGTCGTGCGCAGGGCGCTGTGCGGCTGGCCGAAGAAGAAGCTCATCAGGCTGGTCACGCCGTCGACGATTGCGGCGTCGACGACCTGCCCCTTGCCGCTGCGCTCGCGCTCGTAGAGCGCGGCGAGGATGCCCATGGCGCAGTACATCGAACCGCCGCCGAAATCGCCGACGAGGTTCTGCGGCGGGATCGGCAATTCGCCCTTCGCGCCGATGGAATCGAGCGCGCCGGTGATCGCGATATAGTTGAGGTCGTGCCCGGCGGCCTGCGCCAGAGGCCCGTCCTGTCCCCAGCCGGTCATGCGGGCATAGACGAGCCGCGGGTTGGTCTCGAGCAGGACATCGGGACCCAGCCCCAGCCGCTCCATCACGCCGGGGCGGAAGCCTTCGATAAGCACGTCGGCATGGGCCAGTGCCGCACGGACGAATTTCTGCCCTTCCTCGCTCTTGAGATCGACCGCCGCGCGGTGGCGGGCACGTTCGACGACAGGGTTCATGGGCTGGTGGCCGGGCCGTTCGATCCGCACGACTTCCGCGCCCAGGTCGGCAAGCATCATCGCCACGTGGGGTCCGGGTCCGATGCCCTGGAATTCGACGACCCTGAGGCCGGTAAGCGGTCCGTTGGCGGCGTGTTCGCCCATGATTCTCTCCTCGTTTCCGGCTGGGAAACAAGGCGAAACGGTTCGCAATTGCAACGCTTTTCGATGCGGTCAGCCGCCGGTGACGCTCATGTGCCTGTGCGTGGCAGGTTCGGGACGGGCGATATCGAACTGGTGACGCTGCGGCTTTCCCAGCAGCAAGAGGTCGAGCGCATCGTCGAGCGCGCCTGCTCCCGCCGACCGCATGATATCGCGCAATTCGACCTTCTGGTCATGGCCGAGGCAACCGTAGACAGTCCCGGTGGCCGCGATGCGGATGCGATTGCACCCCGCGCAGAAATTGTCGCTCAGCGGGGTGATGAACCCGATTTTCCGGCCGGTTTCGGCCACATCGACATAGCGCGAGGGGCCGCCCGTCCGGTGGAACGAAGGGGTCAGCGTCAGCTCTCTCTCCAGCAGCTCGCGCGCTTCGGAGAGCGGCAGGTAGGTGTCGCCGCGCTCCCCCTCGACATGGCCCAGCGGCATCGTCTCGATCAGCGAGAGGTCGCAGCCGCGCGCGCCGCACCAGCGTGCCATGGTGACGATCTCGCCATCGTTGACACCGCGCAGGGCGACCATGTTGATCTTCACCGCCATTCCCGCAGCAAGTGCGGCATCGATGCCTGCGACCACTTTCGCAACGTCGCCGCCGCGGGTGATGCGCGCGAAAGTATCGGGATCGAGCGTGTCGAGGCTAACATTGATGCGGGCGATCCCGGCAGCGCGCAATTCCCGCGCCATCGCAGGCAGGCGCGTCCCGTTGGTCGTCAGCGTCAGTTCCTCGAGGCCGCTGTCGAGCAAGCGCCCCAGCATCCGCGCCAGGTCCGTGAACCCCTTTCGGACCAGCGGTTCGCCACCGGTCAGCCTGATGCGTTTCACGCCGCGCGCGACGAGATGCGCGGCAAGCTGCGAGATTTCCTCCAGCGTCAGCAGATCGCGGCGCGGGAGAAACTCCATCTCTTCGGCCATACAATAGGTGCAACGAAGGTTGCAGCGGTCCGTGACCGACAACCGGACGTAATCGATCCGGCGCCCGAAGCTGTCGACCATGGAAGGGGCTGCGCTCATGCCGGCAAGGATAAGGCCAGTTCGCGGGAAGTCGAGGCGGGACTTGAGAGGGACCCCGCCTTGATGCACAAGCCGGGGTGATGGGAGATTCTTCGATAGAGCTGGCTGAAGGGCTGGCCCGCGCGATCGCTCGCGCCGGGCTTCCCCGCCCCGGCACACCAGAACGCCTTACAGGCGGCGCGACGATGGAAAGCTGGCGCTTCTCGGCCGGAGGCGAGGATTTCGTCCTGCGCCGTGCACCCAGCCTCGAATTCATGAAGGACCGCCCCTTCGGCCATGCGACCGAAGCGGCCGTGATCGAGGCTGCCCGCGGTGCCGGGGTTACCGCACCCGAAGTGGTTTGCGTGCTGGAAGAGGCCGACGGCATCGGCAGCGGTTTCGTCATGCGCGCGCTTCCCGGAACGCCCGACCCGCGCGCCATCCAGGCGATGGAAGGGCAGGACGCGCTGCTGGCCGAATGCGCTTCGCAGCTTGCCCGGATCCATTCGCTGGGCGCAAGCGACCTGCCTGCCGATGTCCCGGTGATGGATTACCGCGAGGCGATCGCCCGCCTGCGCGACCAGTTCGAGGAAGCGGGCGCGGACCGCCCGGTGATCGCGCTGGGCCTGCGCTGGCTGGAGGACAATTGCCCCGATCCGGTCGAGCCCGTGCTCAATCACGGTGATTTCCGGCTCGGCAATCTGCTGGCCAAGGATGGCAGGCTGACCGGCGTGCTCGACTGGGAGCTCGCCCACCTCGGCGACTGGCACGAGGATCTCGCCTTCGGCTGCATGGCGGTCTGGCGCTTTGCCCGATACGACCGCCCTGGCCTCGGCCTCGGCAGCATGGAGCATTACCTCGATGCCTACGAGGCAAGCGGCGGGCGGCAGGTGGACCGTGCCCGGTACCGCTTCTGGACGATCTACCGCACCGTCTGGTGGGCCATCGGCTGCCTGCGCATGGCCTCCTACTGGCGCAGCGGCGAGGACCGGATGCTCGAACGCACCGTCATCTCGCGCCGGACCAGCGAGCAGGAGGTCGACCTGCTCCTGCTGCTCGAACAGGACGCGCCGGAGGAAGAACGCGCCCGCCCGATCGCACTGCCCGAATTGGCAGAGGAAACCGGCGAGGCGAGCGACGGCGAAATCGCCACAGCGATCTCCGAATGGCTCGGCACGATCAAGGACCGGATGGAAGGGCATGACCGGTTCCAGCTGGCCGTAGCCCGCAATGCATTGGGCATGATCGCGCGCAGCCAGGCATCCCGCATCAGGAACGACGACCCGGCACTTTCCGGCGCCTTGCTGGACGGCGAGGTCGATTTGTCCTCGCCGGGGCTGCTGGCCGAACTGAAAAGCGCCGCGCTTGCCAAGTTGGCCGCCGACGTGCCCAAATATCCCGCGCTGGCGGTTGCCCGCAAACTCTGGACCGGAGCAGATTGATGGACTTCACGATCCCGCAGGACCTCGAGGACTATTACGCCGAACTCGTCGCCTTAATCGAAGCCGAGATCGAGCCGCTGGTCGCGAAGGACGACAACATCCGCTTCTTCGACCACCGCCGCGAATATGCGCGGACCAATTTCGAGGAAGGCGGACTGCCGCGCCACGAATGGGAAGACCTGTTGCGGCAGGCGCGCAAGGTGGCCGACGAGGCCGGGCACTGGCGCTTTTCCGCGCCGAAGAAATACGGCGGCAAGGACGGGTCGAACCTGTGGATGGCGGTCATCCGCGACCGTTTCGCCCAGCGCGGCCTTGGCCTGCACAACGACCTCCAGAACGAACATTCGATCGTCGGCAATTTCCCCTTCGTCGCCATGTTTGAGACTTTCGGCACCGAAGAACAGAAGCAGGAATTCATCCTCGGCGGTTTCGAAGGCACGCGCCGCGTCGCCTTCGGCCTGACCGAACCGCATCACGGCTCCGACGCCACCCACATGGAAACCCGCGCGGTCCGCGAAACGCGTGACGGGGTAGCAGGCTGGCGGATCGACGGCGAGAAGATGTGGATCACCGGCATGCATGTCGCCACCCACTGCGCGCTCTTCGCCCGCACCGACGGCGAGGACGGCTCGGCCCGCGGCATTACCTGCTTCCTCGTCCCCAACCCGACGGAGGGGCTGGAGATCGAAGAGTGGCTGTGGACCTTCAACATGCCCACCGACCACCCGCGCCTGTCATTGAACAATGTCTGGGTGCCCGACAGCGCGATCCTGGGGCAGGAAGGCCGCGGCCTCGCGCTGGCGCAGAGCTTCGTGCACCAGAACCGCATCCGCCAGGCCGCCTCCTCGCTCGGCGCGGCACAGTATTGCGTCGAGGAGAGCGTGAAATACGCCCGCGAACGCAAGCCCTTCGGCGAGGAACTGGCGCGCAACCAGGCAATCCAGTTCCCGCTGGTCGAACTGGCGACCCAATGCGAAATGCTCCGCCTGCTGATCTACAAGACCGCGTGGGAGATGGACAACATGCCCCACGAGGAGATCGAGCGGACCATCTCCGACAAGGTGTCCATGTGCAATTACTGGGCGAACCGCCTCGTGTGCCAGGCTGCCGACCGCGCTATGCAGGTGCACGGCGGGATCGGCTATTCACGGCACAAGCCCTTCGAGCACATCTATCGCCACCACCGCCGCTACCGCATCACGGAAGGCGCGGAGGAGATCCAGATGCGGAAGGTCGCCGCCTACCTGTTCGGCTATCTCGGGCCGAGGCGTAAGGGCTAGAGCCGCTCCTTGACCCGCGCGAAGGCGGCCAGCGTCTCGTCGACGTCCGCTTCGCTCAGGGCAGAGGACATCTGCGTGCGGATGCGCGCCTTGCCCTTGGGCACCACGGGGTAGGAGAAGGCGGTCACGTAGACGCCCTCGACCATGGCTTCGGCCGCGAAACGCTGCGCGATCTCGGCATCGTAGAACATGATCGGGATGATCGGGTGTTCGCCCGGGATAAGGTCGAAGCCGAGCTTTTCAAGCCCTTCACGGAAGCGGGCCGTATTGCGGCGCAGCCGTTCGAGCGCCGCACCTTCGCGGACCAGTTCCATCGCCTTGAGGCTGCCGGCAACGACCGGCGGGGCCACGGTGTTGGAAAACAGGTAGGGGCGCGAGCGCTGGCGCAGCAGGGCGACGATTTCCTTCTTCGCGGAAGTGTAGCCGCCGCTCGCCCCGCCCAGCGCCTTGCCGAGCGTGCCGGTGGTGATGTCCACCCGGTCCATGCAGCCGCGATATTCATGCGTGCCGCGGCCGGTTTCGCCGAGGAAGCCGGTGGCGTGGCAATCGTCGAAATGGACCAGCGCGCCGTATTTTTCAGCGAGGTCGCAGATCTTGTCGAGCTGGGCGATGTGCCCGTCCATCGAGAACACGCCGTCGGTGGTGATCAGCTTGAAGCGCGCTCCGGCCTCGTCGGCAGCCTTCAGCTGCGCTTCGAAGTCGGCCATGTCGTTGTTCTTGTAACGATAGCGCATGGCCTTCGACAGGCGGATGCCGTCGATGATGCTGGCATGGTTCAGCTCGTCCGAAATGACTGCGTCTTCCGGGCCGAGCAGGGTTTCGAACAGGCCGCCATTGGCATCGAAGCAGGAGGGGTAAAGAATCGTGTCCTCCATCCCGAGAAAGTCGGACAGTTCCGCTTCCAGTTGCTTGTGGATGTCCTGCGTGCCGCAGATGAACCGCACCGAGGCCATGCCGAAGCCGCGCTCGTCGAGGCCTTCGCGCGCGGCCGCCATGATCTCGGGATTGTTGGCGAGGCCGAGGTAGTTGTTGGCGCACAGGTTGATCAGCTCGCGCCCGTTCACTTCCACCCGCGCAGACTGCTGCGAGGCGATGAACCGCTCGTTCTTGGTCAGGTTCTGCGCTTCGATGGAATCGAGTTCGGCCTGCAGATGGGCCTGGAATTCACCGTACATGTCGCGTTCCTATTCCCAGTTCAGCACGACCTTGCAGGCTTCGCCCGAAAGCATCGCCTCGAAGCCCTGCTCGAAATCGTCCGCCGGCAGGCGGTGGGTGATGATGGGCGAGAGGTCGAGCCCGCTCTGCACGAAGACCTGCATCTTGTACCAGGTCTCGAAAATCTCGCGGCCGTAGACGCCCTTCAGCGTCAGCATGTTGAAGATGACCTTGTGCCAGTCGATCCGCACGTCGCCGGCGGGCAGGCCGAGGATGGCGATCTTGCCGCCATGCGCCATGTTGTCGACCATGGAGGCAAAGCCCGGCTCGCTGCCCGACATCTCGAGGCCCACGTCGAAGCCTTCGGTCATGCCGAGTTCGGCCTGCACGTCTTCCAGTTTCTCGCGGGTCACGTTGACAGTGCGCGTTGCGCCCATGCGCTTGGCAAGGGCCAGGCGCTCGTCGTTGAGGTCGGTCACGACCACATGGCGCGCGCCTGCGTGGCGGCAGACCGCCGCGGCCATGATGCCAATCGGGCCGGCGCCGACGACAAGCACGTCCTCGCCCAGCACGTCGAACTGCAGCGCGGTGTGGACGGCATTGCCATAGGGGTCGAACAGCGAGGCGACGTCGAGGTCGATCTTGGGATCGTGGACCCAGACATTGGCCGCCGGAAGCGAGAGATATTCGGCAAAGGCACCCGGGCGGTTCACGCCGATGCCCTGCGCATGGGCGCACATGTGGCGGCGCCCCGCCATGCAGTTGCGGCAGCGGCCGCAGACCACGTGACCTTCGCCCGACACGATCTGGCCGACCTGGAAGTCACCGGCATTGTCGCCGACATCGACGATCTCGCCGACGAATTCATGGCCGACGATCATGGGCACCGGAATGGTCTTCTGCGCCCATTCGTCCCATTTCCAGATATGCATGTCGGTGCCGCAGATGGCAGTGCGGCGCACTTTGATGAGGACGTCGTTGATGCCCATCTCGGGCTTCGGGCTGTCCTGCATCCACAGGCCGGGTTCGGCCTTGGCCTTGACCAGTGACTTCATCGAATTCTCTCTCCTGGCACAGCCGCGTCAGGAATCGCTCGCGACCGGCTGCGAGCCCTCTAGGCCCGCTGCGCGGTGCAACGCAAACCCAACCCGACCCCGGATTGGAAACGAACATTCCGTCCGCATTTCTTGAATTTTTCGAAAAGTAGTGGTGCCAGAAGAGGCATCACATTCAGCCTCTTTTTCCGTTCATTTTCCGATGTTTATGCAGTTCAGAAAATCACGAGGCCCGCACAAAGGCCCGATTTTCCATTTAAGCTATTGGTTCGATGCCTTTTGAGGACTCGAAACTCAAATTCGCGCTTTCTGCTAGAGCCTTCGATTCGTCAGTGTAGCGAGCATATCGGGCGGTTCCAAGAATGCCCTTGGCCGCATCGAGATCTGAGCCGACCTGTCCGGTCTTATCCCGCAAAACCGGAAAAACGGAAAATGCGGGATAAATCGCTGCGCTTCAGAGCGGTCAAGGACGCCAGAGGGGCGATAAGCGACGAAATCAATTGAGGGAAACTGATGAGCCTGAGCTTCACCCGCCGCGAGATTTACGACCTCGTCTGGTCGACACCCATGATCCACCTCGCGAAGGAACTCGGTGTCTCCGATGTCGCGCTCCACAAAATCTGCCGAAAGCACGACATCCCAAACCCTCCGCTCGGCTGGTGGGCCAGGAAGGCCGCGGGAAAGGCCGTTGAGCAGATCCCCTTACCTGAGATTGAGAGCGACCGGCCCGCCGCGATCTTCATTCGCAATGCGCCCGCAGCAGACTGGAAGACACAGGCGATCGAGGTGGCCGAGCGAAAGGCCAAGTCTGCGCCGCAATCGTCGGCAGCAATACCGAAACGGGGCAGCGTCATCGTG
This sequence comes from Qipengyuania gaetbuli, assembly GCF_020171365.1. Classification (NCBI taxonomy): domain Bacteria; kingdom Pseudomonadati; phylum Pseudomonadota; class Alphaproteobacteria; order Sphingomonadales; family Erythrobacteraceae; genus Qipengyuania; species Qipengyuania gaetbuli. The sequence goes on from NZ_JAIUZO010000002.1 coordinate 931,160, forward strand.
CGGAACACGCTAGCTGCCTTGCGACGCGGAGAGGCGAATGAGCAGGGACTGATCTGCATTCGCGAGGCCGGGCTGGTGCCCTGCAGCATAGCGAAGCAATCGATAGGCCGCGTCGCTGAATTCCTGCCCAGACTTGAGATGGCGGCAGAGGTCCAGGGGTTCACACTCACGGCGGACGAGAAACCCATTCGTTTTTCAGACGGAGCGCAGACGGTCCAATTTGAAATCACGGAAGGTTACACACGCGAGAAACACGAGCTCACCCGCAAAGAGAAAGCTGAACGGGCCGCCTGGGAGAAGCGGAGTGAGAGGCGGGGTTGGCGCTATGTGCATGGCGATAGTCACCCCATCTTCGCTGACTGGGACTACCATCCGACCGGTCGACTTTCGATCTCCTTCGAGCCCGTCTGGTATTATCGTCAGCCCACACCGCGCCGCTCTTTCAACGACGGCAAGCGCCAGCGCCTTGAAGACCTCGCGGACAAGATTGCGATCGGAATCGCGGTCGTCGCCGCTGCCAAGGCCGAGCGGAAACGGAAGGATGATGAGCAGGCGAGGCTGTACAAAGAGCAGCGCCAGCGCCGGGAAAGGGAAGCAAGACTCAAGTATATCGAGGAGCGCCGGTCCGATGAACTCGCCCTACTTCTCGACACCCAGTCACGCCTCCAGAAACTGGAAACGCTGCTGGCGTTGGCGCACGCCCAACCGGGAGAAACGATCAATAGCCGTGTCCAAGAGTTCCGACGTTGGTTGCGGGGGCAGGTCGATGAAACCCGCGCGCTGCTGACACCAGCTGGCCTCGAAGGACGCTTCTCCGAACTGAACCTGTTTGGCCCCGATGATGATCGGGATTTCCGGCCGACAAGCCTGTAGGTTCCGCTCTCCTATCTGCAGCGTTCCGTTAGCCAGCGGTCGATCTCCTGCTCTACCCAGGCAACGGTATGTCCACCGAGCTTGACCGCCTTTGGGAACTTCCCCTCACCCATCCAGCGGTAAATTGTGGACCTTCCCAAACCGGTACGATGGATGACTTCCTTCAACCGAATGACGCGCGCGATCCTCTGTTTCGAGGTCAGATCGCCGTCGCCCTCGGCTAAGAATGGCATGGCCAATTGCCTCACGTCATTCGCCATGTTCGCCTCCCTCTGGACAGGGAGAGACAAGGCCAAGACGGACTAGTCGATCATGATATGCTGCGATCGTTCGCTCACGCAGATGAGCCTTGGGATAGTATGTGAGTAGCGCATCCAGAGCGACCGTCATCAAAAGGTTCTGGCACACCGGATCGGTGGCAGGTGTGCGGCTGCCAGCTCCGGTTTTGCGCGACCATTTATCATGGATGCGGTCGCCAAACACACCGCTAATGCTGACCTCGCGCTCACGCGTGTTGGCCATTATCCGGTTATCGACCTGTGCGGTAACGCAGGTCTGTAGGCAGTGACTTTTATTCATAATTCCAAGTTCCTTGTTTGCAGGAACCTGGCCCACCCTTCGAAAGGCAAGTGCCACTCTAGGCCGGGGGTGGGGTTGTAGGAAAACGAAAAGATTCTGTTCTTTGTCAGTCGCTTGAGGCGAAGTGGACCAGTTCGGCACACTCACAAGAACGCTGTGCCGCAACCGGTCCAGAAGTTGCGAACACCGATTTCTCGCGTAAATCCATCTGGTTATAGAGCGGCACCGCTGCGTACGGTGTGCACGAAGTCGTTCCCCATATGTGCATGGTATGATCCCCCACCACCCAGACTGTCCAATGGCGACAAAGGCACTGGTTTCACGCGGGTTTCCTAGCCCAAACCGGGCTTGAGGGGAAGAGGTCGGAGAGGGGATTTGTTCTCATTGAACGTCAGTTTGGTAACAAATAGCCATTTCTGAAAGCCAAACTGCGCATGACTTCCCTCGACCAATACCGCCCCGAAAAGAGTACTGTCCTGCCCAACTCTGCGGGCATCGAACGTATGTTTGCGAACATGAAAAAAGAGCAGGACCGTTACCCGCCCCTGCCCTGCTCATGCGGTCAGAACTCGTCTGACATTGCCCCCTGCACCGTATGGACGACGCGCGCTGCAAGGTGTGCCGGAAGTGCGTGGTAGTCGCCCTCATCCAGCGCGAAGTATCCCAGTTCGCGATCCTCTATGATGTGCTGATCGAAGAAGCTGTGCAGCGCCCGACGCGCTGCCGCAGCCAGTGCAGCAAAGTAGGAATCCGAAGTCGAAGTAGATTGAAATTGCGTAGCCATAATATCCTCCTGATGACTGCCGTTGACGGCAGGAGCAAAACGGATGGGCGTGCGACCGGCGGGTCAGGGATCGCCCTGTAGGGCGACCGCGAAGCGGCGGTAGGGGAAACGATTTTGTCGGACTGCAGCGAAGCGAAGGGGAGGCAAAATGGTGGGACCCTGCCGTCCTTGACGCGGCGGTTGCGCGCCCATCAGAATGGGACAACCGTGAGCCAGGACCCCTCCCCCGTCATAGGGTTTGGACCATGCAGAGAGGGGCGCTGTCCGGTCCGGACAGCGCCCCTCTGATGGGGATCGATGATGATGGATATCAGTCGATCTCGGGAGCGTCCTTGTTGTCGTTTTCGTCGCTCGAGCCGTTGCCGCGTGAGAGGAAGTCGACCTTGTCGGCGAGGATCTCGGTGCCGTAGCGGGTGACCCCGTCCTTGTCCTCCCACTGGGTGTAGTGGATGCGGCCCTGGAAGCTGACCAGCTGGCCCTTGGTGCAGTACTGGCCGACGGTCTTGGCGAGGCCGTTGAAGCAGGTCACCCGGTGGAACTCGCTTTCCTTGGCAGTGTAGCCGTTCTCGTCTTTGTAGGTCTTGCCATCCTTGTCGCGTGCGGGGCGATCGGTGACGACGGTGATCCCGGTGACATTGGTGCCGCCCTTCGTCTCGCGGGATTCCGGATCGCGGGCGATGCGGCCAGTGAGGATTGCGATATTGGTCATGGTTGTATTCCTTCAGTTCCTCAAACCGGAGACCATCTCCGGCTTGCGAACATCTGAAAGAAGCAGGGCATGGGAGGACTGCACCTCAGGCCTGAAAGGCCGAAGGGAAACCTGTTCATGACGGGTGGTGCGGGCAGGCGCGCGAAGCGCGACAACACGGCCGTCAAAGGAACGGGTTGCGGCTCCTCAGCTGACCTGATTCAGGACTGTTCGCGAAGAAAGCCGGATGGGTATCGGGTGCGGGTCTGAAGGGTGGCGTGATCAAGTATCGGACTCAATCGGATGCCTCCGTGCCGCAATCCAAGACGTAGTCATTCAATATCTTAGGTCCTGAAAGCAGACATTTTCCGAGGCCATTCCGGCCAAGGAGAATGACCATAACTTACTCAGAATCTAATCCAGAGGTACGAAACTGCGTCCCTTGGAATTTTGGCGTGAAGATCGGACCCAAGCGCACCTTCAATCAAAAGCAGGTTTTGGCGATCCCCTTTCTCTTTGATCACGAAGCACGCATACGAGCGATCCAAATTCTGCTTCGCCGCCCCAAGATCAAAAACACGGTGCGATACCTTGGCGTCGATATAGAAGTCGCTCTCAAGCTGGCTGAAAAGACCGAAAGCTGACAGGAGTTGGGCGTTGGCCTAGACTTTGCCAGCGTCCGCCTCTGGAGATGAAAGCAGACTTCGCTTTGATCTTATCATTCGACTGCCAAATTGGCCTGCATAGCGTTAATCACCTCTTGCAGGGTGCGAATGTCACGGGCCGGAATGCCCTTGAGTAACTGGTCATAGACCGCATCAGCCTCCTTCCGTAATTGAGGCAGAAGATCGATCGCAGCTGGGAGCAAATGAATTTTCCAAACGCGTCGATCATCTTTGGCGCTGCGCCTTTCGACGAGGCCAAGGTCTTCGAGCTTATCGATCGCTTGACCCACGCCCGCGCGTTCAAGTTCCAGCTTTCTGGCGAGTTCGGTCTGCGTCAGACCAGGGGTCCGATAAAGATAGGCAAGCGCTCGCCACTGTGTGCGGGTGAGACCGAACTGCTCTACCGAAGCGTCAAACGTTTTTCGCAGGCGTCTCGTCACCTCTTCCATCAAAAACACGACACGATCCGTATCGTTCAGGAAGCTCGCTGCCGCTGCGTCGGCATCTTGTTCGATCTGCATTGACATGCCTTCCCTTATCAAAACCCGAGTCTAATTAAACCTATTTACTGTAAAGTGGATTACAATATACTGGCACACGTATGAAATGCGATCAAATCACGATAGAAGGAGCTGGAGGGCTAAAGCTCGCTGCAGAGATGCTCGGTGATGGGAAAGCCATGCCAGTCCTACTCGCTCACGGCGGGGGCCAGACTCGGCGAGCATGGAAGCGTGTCACGCACGACCTGGCCGAAGTCGGCTTCTGCGTTATCGCGATTGACATGCGCGGCCATGGTGAAAGCGCATGGTCTGCCGACGGTGCCTACGAACTAGCAGATTTCGCCTCAGACCTCGTTGCGATTGCAGCATGTTTGGATAGCAAGCCAGCAGTGGTCGGTGCCTCGCTGGGCGGGCTCGCCGGGATGATCGCAGAAGGTGAGCTTGCTCCCGGAAGTTTCGCTTCCTTGACCTTGGTCGATATTGCCCCTCGCATGGAGCAGAGCGGCGTAATGCGCGTGGTCGGCTTCATGGACCAGCACGTCGAGACTGGCTTTGCGTCACCCCAGGAAGCGGCCGATGTGATTGCACACTATATGCCACACCGGCGCAAGCGGAGCGCAGGAGGAAATCTGCGTCATTATCTACGCAAATCAGACGATGGACGCTTCTACTGGCATTGGGACCCGCGCTTCATCCGCAATATTATGGGATCGAACCGGCTCGATCCTGAGCGGCACGAACAGCAGTTCGAGAAGCTGAGCCAGGCCGCTGCCAAGCTAAAGCTTCCGCTGCACCTCATTCGCGGGCGGTCGAGCGATCTCGTTTCTGAAGAGGCGGTTGCCCATCTGCGTGGACTGGTGCCGCATGCCGAATACACCGACATTGCGGACGCGACACATATGGTCGTCGGAGATTTGAACGATGTATTTTCCGCAACAATCCTAAAGTTCCTCAAGCGCCACCATCAGAGCACGGAGGCCGGATCGTGAACGACGCGACATCAATGATCGATCGAGATCGACTGGAACACATGCTCGCTATTGCGCCGTTTCATCAATGGCTCGGCTTAACTGTCAAACACTTTGAGCCGGGGAAACTCCAACTCGAAATGCCGTGGCGTGATGAGATCGTTTCCAATCCGGTGATCGGCTCCGCTCATGGCGGCGTGCTCGCTTCTTTGATCGATCTTAGTGGCCTTTATGTGCTGCTTGCTATGGGGCACAAGGCCAAGGCGACCGTAGATCTGAGGGTGGACTATCACCGCCCTGCGACGCAGGGTCCCCTTCTCGCCAGCGCAACGGTGGTCAAGATCGGGCGGCAGATCTCGGTTGCGGACACCCAAATTACGGGACCCGACGACAAGTTGGTCGCCAGCGGCAGGGGTGCCTATGCATGCTGAGAAGGTTCTCTCTTTTCTTTCTAGTCGTTCTACCGATCGCCCTGCAGGCGTGCTCAACCGAAAAACCTGACGCTGACGCAGCCCAGGCGAACCAAGAAGGTCCGCGAACGGTCCAAACGATCAGCGTCAGCTCTGAGCCGGTCGCCGAGCCGGTGAAAGCTTTCGGCACGATCGCTGCAAAACAAAGCAGTGCCATCGGAGCTCTGGTAGAAGGCCCGGTGGAACGGATATTCGTGAAAGTCGGAGACCGTGTCTCACGAGGAGACCCGCTTTTCCGCGTGCGGCAAGCCGACTATCGGCGTCGCGTAGTCGAGGCCCAGGCGGCTGTCGATCTAGCCAATGCGCAGGCCATCGAGGCCGAACGACGCTACGAACGGGTCATGGCTCTGGCGCCCAAAGGTTTCGTGTCGAAGGCGCATGTCGATGCCGTCGAGACCGAGCTGGCGGTTGCGCGGGCTCAACGGTCGCAGGCGCAAGCTGCGCTAGGCACCGCAAGGCAGGCATTGGAGGATACGATTACGCGCGCGCCTTACGATGGCGTCGTTACCGCCCGTTTGGTGGACGAAGGGGTCTATCTCAATAACCGATTCTCGATGGGTGGGCAGTCTGCTGCGCTTCAGCTTCAGGAACTCGGCATCGTAGCTGCCATCGTCAACGCGCCCCAGGAGCACGTCGACGCATTTCGTCGCAACATGCCTGCACGCGTCTTTATCGAGGGCTTTGATGAGCCCTTCGATAGCACCGTCTATATCATCAACGATCGTGTCGATCCGCAAACACGAATGGTCGAGCTGCGTCTGCCTATTGCCAATCCGGACTACAGAATTAGCTCCGGTCTGGGCGTACGGGCCGAGATTTCGGTGCCACCCTCCCTTGCCATTGTTCTGCCAAGAACGGCTGTCGTGGGGGACAGCGCCACTGCCAATGTGTTCGTGGTTGAAGATGGCAAAGTCCGGCGTCGCGACGTCACATTCGAGAGCATCGATCTAGACCGCGTTCTTATCCGTTCTGGACTGAGTGATGGCGAGCAGGTTGTTCTCGATCCGCCCGCCACTCTGCGTGACGGCGAAACAGTGACCGTGCAATCACAAACACGCCGAGACTAGCATGTGGCTTGCTGACGTATCGATCCGCAGGCCGGTCTTTGCTGCTATGCTCATCGCATCGCTGGTTGTCCTGGGTATCGTCTCGTTCAACCGGCTTGGAGTGGACCTCTTTCCTGAAGTCGAATTTCCATATGTTTCGGTCACGACCGCACTGCCCGGCGCTTCCCCTGGAACGGTCGAGACCGAGGTCACCGACATCATTGAGGAGCAGCTCAATACGATCGCCGGGCTTCGCCAAATGCGTTCGATCAGTGCTGAAGGCGTCAGCATCGTCAATCTCGAGTTCGAGCTTGAAGAGGATGCCGATCTCAAGGCGCAAGAGGTGCGGGACAAAATGTCCCGATTGGGTGCCGACCTGCCTGTGGATGCCGAACCCCCGGTGATCGAAAAGGTGGATCCGGATGCAGCTCCGATCCTCTCGATCCTGCTCTCTGGCGACATGCCGATTAGCGAACTTACGGCGTTTGCCGACGAGGTGGTGAAGGAGCGGCTACAGCGCGTACCGGGCGTCGGCTCGGTCGAGTTGGTGGGGGGGCGCGAGCGAGAAATGCGCATCTGGCTCGACCCATCCGCAATGCGCGCCCGCGGTGTGACGGCCGATGACGTCCTGGCCGCCCTACAGCGCGAAAACGCCGAATTACCCGGCGGGCAGTTGGTGACAGACGGTCGGACCCGCCAGTTCGGTATCCGCACAATGGCTGAAGCAGCTACGGCGTCGGAGTTCACCGCCATTCCCATCGTCTATCGGCCAAATGGCCAGACGGTGCGCATCGGAGATGTTGGGCGGGTAGAAGATTCGATCGAGGACGAGACGACTTATGCCCAGCTGGACGGTGTTCCAGGCGTAGTGCTCGAAGTGCGCAAGCAAAGCGGTGAAAACACGGTCGCGGTCGCTGAGCAAATCCGGGCAGAGATAGAAGCTGTTCAGGCATCAGCGCCTGAGGGCCTAAACTTCGTTATCTCACGGGATACATCGCGTTTTATCGAACAGGCGATCGGTGACGTCCTATTTGATCTCTTCATCGCCGTGCTGCTCGTCGTCGCTGTGACCTTTCTATTCCTGCTGAGCTGGCGAGCGACAATTATCGTGCTGCTCGCCATACCGACCTCGATCGTCGCGACGTTTGCCGCCTTCGCTGCATTCGACTTCACCATTAACATGGTTACCTTGCTTGCCCTGACGGTCGCTATTGGGTTGCTGGTCGATGATGCCATTGTCGTGGTTGAGGCTGTCCAGAACGACGTCGACGAAGGGGCCGACAGGACCGAAGCTGCCCATGCTGCGACCAAGCGCGTTGCGCTCGCCGTATTGGCTGGAACCTTCGCTACATTGGCGGTCTTTGTTCCGATTGCCTTCATGGAGGGGATCGTTGGCCGGTTCTTCTTTCAGTATGGTCTCGCGATCGTCTTCTCGGTGAGCGTATCAATGCTGGTTGCATTCACCCTTACACCTGCGCTGTCCGCCCGGCTGCTTCGACCGGAGCAACCCGAGGACGGGTGGCTTTCTCGCGTTGAACGATTTCATGTTGGCATGCGCGAACGTTATGTCGGGCTGGTGGCTTGGGCCATACGGCGTCGATATCTTGTTCTTGGAGGGGCGCTGGCCAGCGTCTTCGTGGGCGGGTTCTTTGCAGCGCTCGTTCCCAGCACCTTCATGTCGACGACGGACCGTTCAGAATTTCTGGCCACTGTGGAACTTGAGCTCGGAACGGGCATCGCCGGGGCCAAGGATGCCGCTCAGCGTGTCGATGCAGCCTTGCGGACAAATCCCGAAGTCGAACTTGTGTTCATAAGCGCAGGAGGCGGGACCAACCCGAAGATCAACGAATTGGACGTCTATGTTGGCCTGACACCGAAACGATCGCGAGAGGATTCTCAAGACGATGTAATGTCATTCGCGCGCGAAGTTCTCGCCGAAAGTGACGCTCAGGTCCAAGACTCCTCGGTCTCTGAGGTGCCCTGGGTATCGGGGGCCGGTGTCGGACAAACCGCCATCGAGCTGATCGTCACCGGGTCAGATACGAATGCGATCAACGAATACGCTCAATGGCTTGAGGGCGAATTGGCAGCGCGTCCGGATTTTGTCGACGTTCGCACAACCTACCAAGGGGGACGCCCCGAGCTACAGGTTAAGCTCGACCGTGATCGCGCAGCCGACCTCGGCATTACGGCACAGAGCTTGGCAGCATCGAGCCGAACGCTAATTGGCGGAAGTGAGGCGGGCACTTTCGAGTCCGATGGCAGGCGATATGATGTCCGCGTACGGCTCGACGAGGGTTCAAGACAAAGTCTCGCCGATATAGAGACGCTTCCGCTCAGGACAGGGCAAGGGACACTTGTGGACCTTGCGGCGATCGCTGAAGTTGACGTCGCATTCAGCGCCGCCGAGATCGAGCGTATCAATCGCTCAAGACAGGTTTCTGTCCTCGCGGATACTGCGCCCGGTGTCGCACTTAGTGTGGCGGTGGCCGAGGTTGAAGAGCTGATCGCGGCGAACCCACCCCCGACCGAGCTTTCAACCCAAATGGAGGGGACCGCACGCCGTCTGGCAGAGACCGGAGAGGCAATTGCGTTCGCCTTTCTACTCGCAATCGTCGCGCTCTATATTGTGCTCGCGAGCCAATTCAACAGCTTTGGCCAGCCGATCATCATCATGTTGACCGCGCCCCTGTCTTTCTCCGGTGCCTACTTCCTGATGTGGGCGGCGGGGCAGGAAATGAGCCTGTTTGCCCAGATCGGACTTATCGCCCTGATGGGGATCGTCATGAAAAACGGCATCCTGCTTGTTGATTTGGCCAACCAGTATCGTGAGGCGGGGATGGACGCGGCTAGCGCCATGCGCAAAGCAGCGCCGGAGCGACTGCGACCGGTCTTGATGACAGCGCTCGCGGCTGTTTTTGGGATGATGCCGGTCGCGCTCGCGCAATCCGACGCAGCCGAATGGCGTAACGCAATGGGCTACATCATCATCGGTGGTCTGACGACATCCACGCTCCTCACCTTGTTGGTAATCCCGGCTGCGTATTCAGCAACGTCTGACATTCGCCGCGCGCGCCAGAGTTTTGCTAATATGATCGCAAACCTACGATCCAGAAAGGTGGCAACCAGTCCTGAAGTGCAGGAATAGGCGCGGGAGCGTCTGTTCGCAGCTTTCGGGGGCTTACGTCAAAGGCTGAGCCAAGACGAAGCGTTTCTCAATCGCGCATCAGAGCCCATACTGGGTCGCAAGGGGAATGACTTCTCTTGATATCTTCGAGCCTTAAACCTGACCGTCCATTACCGGCGCAGATCAAGCCACCGCGTCCAATCCTTTGCGTTCAATAATCGACAGCAACCGTAGCGCTGGACCGCCCGGCTTCTTTGCGCCACGTTCCCAGTCGGACACAAGGTTCTTCGACACGTTGAGATAGCGCGCGAACACCGGCTGCGAGACATGCTCTGCCTCGCGGATCGCTTTGATCTCTTCCGGTGCAAGGACCGGAGCAGGCGCAAGGCACGCTTCATCGAACTCGCGCATGGTGCGCTTGTCTATGCTGCCTGCATCGTGAAGGCCTTCCATCATTTCGTGGACGGCGGCCATCGCCTCGCTCTTGTAGGTCTTTGCCTTAGCCTTGCTCATCGTCTTTCACCTCGACCAATCGGCCTGCTTCAATTTCCGTTTCGATCTCGCCATCACCAAGCTCCAGCATGATCCTGGCGGCCTTGCGATAGACCTTCAGTTCGGCCGCACTCAGGTTTGCCTTGGCGCTCTTGGCGAAGGCAAACACGAATATCGCCCGCTCGCCCGAGCGGAAGATCAGGATCGAGCGATATCCGCCCGATTTGCCTCCGCCCTGGCGCGCGATGCGCTGCTTGATGAGACCGCTGCCGAGGTCGGCATCAATCAGGCTGCTATCAGCCCGATGCACGGCATCAGCAAGCGTTGCATCGCTGATCTTTTCCTTCGCTGCGAACTTGGCGAACCAGCGATTGGCAAAAATGCGTGTGCGCCGGTTCCTAGTCATACAGCAGCGCCGATCTATCACACATAGTATTATGGTTCAATGAACGGTTCGAACCCATCATTTCTTCGATCAGGTCACCGATGCGCTGCCCGGCTTCGATCACCGGCCCATCATCCAGATGAGCGTATCGAGCCGTGGTAGTCACATGCCTGTGTCCCAACAGTTTGCCGATCATCGGGAGTGTTTCCGAGCGCGCGGCCGCGTGGCTGGCGAAGCTATGTCGCAGATCGTGAAGGCGCACACCATGCAGACCCGCCTCTTCGCGAACGTCTCTCCAAAGGCAAGTCAGATCAACGCTCTTTCGCGTTTTCGGATTGTAGAACACTTCCGGGCGGCGCTTGTGACGTGGAAGGCATTTGATGATGGTCCAAGCGGCTTCACCCAGCCAGACGGTCCGCGGTCCGGTTTTGCTGTCGGTCAGGAGCAGCCGGCGGCCTTTGACCTCGCTCCATGTCAGTCCAGTGATTTCGGATCGTCGACATCCAGTCAGGATCAAGAGCTGCAATGCCGCGCAATGAACCGGTCTCGATCTACGGTGTTTGTCTATCGCCGCACCAAGGCGCCGAAACTCCTGATCGGAGAGGAATCGTTCGCACTTGCGCCGCTTGTTCATTCGGATCGAAGTGGAAGGGTTCGAGCCTTCTGGCTTGATGCCCCACTCCTCGGCCTTGTTCATCATAGCGCGCAGTATCTCGCATGACCGGTTTGCCGCGCCAGGACCTCCAACTTCGGTTACTCGGTTAAACCACTCTTGCACATCGGACTGCTCGATCTCATCAAGAAACATGCCCGCAAACGCCGATTGGAGATAGTTTTGCCGATACAGTCCATGCGTGTGCAGGGTCGATGTCTTCCAGGTTGGCGAAACTTTGCGCCAGTAGGTATCGAGATAGTCAGAATAGAGCGGCACCTTGCGGCGCTTTTTGCGCCTCTCTGCCGGATTCTGACCGACTTGGGCACGCAAGAGTACGCGCCGCGCAACATCCATCGCCTGTGCTTCGCTTAGTATCTTGGCGTTGCCAATCGTTACGGTTCGCGTGCGTCCCTGCATCGCCGCCTGGACAATGTAGATCGTGCGTCCACTCGCGTAGTAGCGCGTCCCGAATCCCGGCAATTGTCTCGACCACACTATTCGTCGTAATTTACTGTCGCCCTTGGTCTTGCCGACCGTGCCGATACGCGCCGTGCCAAGTTCTTCGGTGACGATGGTCTGGAGGGTAAGCGCGTTCATCGGCTCACTCCAATCAGGCTTGCGATTGAACCCGACACGCGCTCGGCAGCATCGGCGATTACCTCATCGGACAAATGCGCATAGCGCGAAGTCGTCTCTGCCAGAGCATGACCGAGCAGTTTGCCGATCACCATTAACGAGATGTTGTCGCGGATCGCGGTAGAAGCGAAGCTGTGCCGAAGGTCATGTAGGCGGACGTCAGGCAGCGCAGCACGGTTGCGAATTTCTGGCCAGTACATGCCCAGCTTGATCGGCCTCTCTGGATCGCGAACCGATGGAAAAACCAACCCCGTCGGCGTGCGATCCGGGATCGACGCGATCACTTCGACAGCCTGGCGATTGAGATAGATGATTTTAGCGCCGGTCTTACTGTCAGGCAGCATGATACGCGGCTCCTGCACCCATTCCCAGCGCAGGTTTTCTATCTCTCCGCAGCGCGCGCCTGTGTAGATCAGCAAGCGTATCGCGGCGACGACAGCCGGACACTCGGTTTCAAAGTGGTTCAACGCAGTCGCGAGCTGGCCGTACTCACGGGCGGAAAGGAAGCGTTCCATCCGTTTGCGCTTGTAGCGTGGCGTCCCTCTGCAAGGGTTCGAACCACGGCGGCGATATCCGAGCTTCTCTGCGTAGCCCATCATAACCGAAAGGATCGGGATGGTCCGGTTGAAGGCACCTGTGCGCTCGGCGAAGCCATCACGCCAGAACGAAATATCGGCCTTGGTGATTTCGTCGACACGGCGATCACCGAAGGTTGGGAGGATGTCCCGATCGATCCCGGTGCGGTTCCGATTGCGCGTGCTCGGTTTCCAGTGGTGCGCATAGTCAGCCCAGAATAGCTCGGCATACTCACGCATCAGCGGCGCTTCCTTCGCGCGAGATTTCGTGGTCTTGCGCGAAGGCAGTCCATCGAGCGCCACTTCCGCCAGCTTCTCTCGCGCAAGTCGCCGCGCTTCAATTGCTGTCTTTTGCTTCGATGTTCCGAGAGAGACACGGCGTTGCTTGCCGCGCTGGCGGAACATCACGAACCAGGTTCTGCGCCCCGAAGGATGCACCCGCAGCCCGAACCCGGGCAGCTCGCTATCCCAATATTCAATCATCCGTTTGCCAAGCCTGCGCCGTACGATATTGCCGTTCAATCTTACATGCTGGATGCTCTGCTCACCCTTATCCTCGCGCACACGCCGCACTTCGGAAAGCGCATGATTCGGGCTTGATTTTTGCGGTAACACATGGCCATTCCGGTCCATCGATCTTCTCCTCGTTTTTGAGGATCAAGGTCGAGCAAGATATTGGTAAACAATATCTTTCTGCATCAGCGATGCGTACGGTGTGCCTGTCAAGTTCCAATGTGCGCAAGGTGTTTCCTGTGTCTATGCGGTACAAATTCGCGCGATATTATCCTGCGACTGTCCGCTGGAATAAGAGCCGGAATGGCCATTGAATTCAGGTATGAGGGCGTAGCCAGTGAGTCTTCCTCATGCCATAGATCAGCCATGACCAAGCTGACCCTATCACAACTTACCGGCCTGCTGTTCAAAGCCTGCGATGAGCTTCGAGGCAACATGGATGCCTCCGAATACAAGGAGTACATTTTTGGCGTTTTGTTCCTGAAAAGGTGCAGCGACCTGTTCGATCAGCAGCGCGAAAGGCTTGCGAAGGAACTTCGCGACCGCGGGCTTAAAGGCGACCGGTTGGAGGCCGCGCTAAACAACCCCGATCAGTATACCTTTTTCGTCCCGCCAGAAGCGCGATGGGAGACGGTTCGTCACCTTAAGGATGATGTCGGCAACGGCCTCAACACAGCGCTCGGCGAGCTTGAGCGCCACAACAAAGACCAGCTCGAAGACGTCCTCGAACATATCAATTTCAACCGCAAGATCGGCCAGCGGACGCTAAGCGACGACACGCTGGTCGACTTCATCCAGGTCTTCGAAAAGATCCCTTTGCGTGACGAAAACTTTGAGTTCCCCGACCTCCTCGGAGCGGCCTACGAATACCTCATCAAGTACTTCGCTGACTCCGCCGGGAAGAAAGCAGGCGAGTTCTACACGCCCGCCGATGTCGTGCGCACCATGGTCGAGATTGTCGCCCCTCAACCCGGCATGTCGGTCTATGACCCAACGGTTGGTTCGGGCGGCATGCTGATCCAGTCGCGCGACTATATTCGTGACACTGGCGGAAATCCAACAGACCTTACGCTGGCCGGGCAGGAGAAGATCGGCACGACTTGGTCGATCTGCAAAATGAACATGATCCTGCACGATATCCAATCGGCGGATATCAGGCAGGAAGACACAATTCAGCACCCGCAGCACCGTGACGGGGAAGGCGAACTGATGCGCTTCGACCGCATCCTCGCCAACCCGCCGTTCAGCCAGAACTACAGCAAGAAGGACATGGAAGCGCCCGGTCGCTTCTCCGTCTGGATGCCTGAGAAGGGCAAGAAAGCGGACATGATGTTCGTCCAGCACATGCTTGCGGTGCTGAAGGCGAACGGTCGAATGGCTAGCGTCATGCCGCATGGCGTCCTGTTCCGTGGCGGAGAAGAGAAGGAGGCGCGCAAGCAGTTCATCGACAAAGGCTGGCTCGATGCAGTGATCGGCCTGCCGCCTTCGCTGTTTTACGGCACCGGCATCCCCGCCTGCATCCTGGTCATGAACAAAGAGCACGCTGCCGAGCGAGACGATGTCTTGTTTATCAATGCCGACCGCGAATACCGCGAAGGCAAGGCGCAAAACTTCCTCCGCCCGGAAGATATGGCGAAAATCGTTCACGTTTATCGCGAGCGCAAGGATGTACCCGGCTATGCCCGCGTGGTGCCGCGGAGCGAGATCAAGGGCGAAGACTACAACTGTAACATTCGCCGCTATGTCGACAACGCGCCGCCGCCCGAACCGCAGGACGTGCGGGCCCATATTCATGGCGGCGTACCGACGGCAGAGGTCGATGGACTGGAGCGTTATTGGCGCAACTATCCCGACCTACGGGAAAGCTGTTTCATTCCCCGCGCGGGTGATCCGAAGTATTGCGACTTCGCCGGTGCCATCGGGACGCGGCGGGACATTGCCATGCTGGTTCGCGAGCACCAAAGCATCACCTCGACGCACGCGGCATTCATGAAACGGCTGGACGCGTGGTGGTCCGAGAACCTGCCGACAATTCAGCAGATCGAACCGGGCGATGGGAAACAGAGCGGTGGCAATGTCTATGCCGTGCGCCGCGCGTTGGTGGCGTCGATCGATCAGGCATTTGGCGACCAGACGCTGCTCAATGATTTCCAGTTGCGGGGCGCGATGGCCAAGGCAATCGACGGCCTGAAGGTCGATTTGAAGTCCATTGCCGCCAGCGGCTGGGGGCCTGAGTTGATCCCGGACAATGAAATCCTTGAGAGGATGTTCCCCGAATTGATCGAGGAAATGGCGGTAAAACGGGCGCGGATCGACGAGCTCAATGCGCTCTTCTCCGCCGCAGATGAGGAGGATTTCGAGGACGAAGACGATACCGGCGTTCTGGGTAGTGAAAACGTCTCTGCTCTTAGGGAGGACGAGAAGGTTGCCAAGGCGGCCTTGAAGGGCCTGGTGAAGAAGGCGAAGGACCAGGTAAAGCTCATTAAGATCGATCTCGATGTTCGCGACGCTTGGCCCAAGGGGGTCAAAAAAGGGGACGTGAAGATCGGTGGAACCCAGTCAGCGCCCGATTTCGATAGCGCTCGACGAACCTTGCAGATTGTCGTCGCGGGCAATGTCGAAAGTCTATTTGCTAATCCCGTGGCAGCCTTGGTTGAGGATGGAGAAGCACTCGTCGCGCGATTGCAACACACACAGGCATCTCTGGCCGCGCACAAGGCGTTGGAGGATGAAGCGAAGGAGCTGAAGGCAGAACTTCGCACGGCGGAGAAGAAGAAGGACGAGCTGGTCGAAAAGGCCCGCGAAAAGATCAGCCGCGAGGAAGCGCGCGATGAAATCCTCAAGCGCTTCCACCGGATCGTTCAGGACACCTATCGCCGTTATCTGGAGGCAGACCGCCGCGCGGTGACAGCGGCCATCGAGAACTTGCACGACAAATATGCGGTGACGCTGCGCGATATCGAAGGCCAGCGCGCTAACGCGGCGAGTGAGCTGGACGGGTATTTGAAGGCCCTTGGATATGTCTGAGTGGGTTGAGAAGCCTCTCGGCAAGTTGGCCTCTTTCAAGAAGGGCAAGAAGGTCGACACTTCGGAATTTCCGCTCGACGGCTATATTCCATACTTAGGTGCTTCATCACTCACCGGCGGCTCAGACGGCTGGGCAAAGCCGCAGGAGGGCATCGATTGTCTTTCCAGTGATGCGCTGATGCTATGGGACGGTGAACGGAGCGGCCTTGTCGGTCCTGGTCGAGATGGCGTCATCTCTTCGACAGTTATGCGCTTACGCCCAGAGAGCGACATGAGCGGCGCTTACTTGGTCCACTTGCTTCGGCAAAATTTCGACTGGATCCAGGCAAGGCGTACTGGGACAGGTGTCCCGCACGTCCCAAAAGATCTCGGACGGATTTTGGAACTCCGATATCCTAAGGACGAAATCGAACAGACGGCAATCTGCGACGTTCTTGATTGCATCGACACCCAGATTGAGGCGACGAACGCGTTGATTGCGAAGCAGGAGCGACTGCGAGCAGGGTTGATGCAAGACCTGTTCACGCGCGGCGTGGACGAAAACGGCGAACTGCGCCCGCCTCGCGACGTTGCCCCACATCTCTTCCACGAAACCGAACTTGGGTGGTTGCCCAAAGAATGGTCTGCACCCGAGGTGCAATCTCTTTTGGCCGACGGCCCTACACCTATGAGAAGCGGGCCATTCGGAAGTGCGCTCCTTAAGCACGAACTGGTCGAGATCGGCATCCCGCTACTCGGCATCGACAACATCCATGCAGAGCGTTTCGAGGCCAGCTTCTCGCGCTTTGTCACGCCAAGAAAGTTTCTGGAGCTTTCACGCTATCGCGCACTCCCTGGCGATGTTGTTATCACAATAATGGGCACGGTGGGCAGATGCTGCATCATTCCTGATGGCCATGGCGATCTTTTATCGTCCAAACACTTATGGACCATGACCTTCGATAAGTCCAAAGTCATTCCTGAATTGGTTTGTTGGCAGCTTAACTTCGCTCCGTGGGTGCTTTCGTGGTTTCGCCAGCAATCACAGGGGGGGATTATGGATGCCATTCAGTCATCGACCTTGAAACGCCTCCGACTGCCACGTCCCACCTTGCCTGAGCAGGAGCGGATACTTCAGTGCTATAATTCCTCAAGTGGCGCTTTGGCTTCAATGCGGGATGAGTTGGCTAAGCTTCGGCTCAAAAAAGCTGGCCTAATGCAAAATCTCCTGACCGGCGCTGTCTCCGTCGAGCCTCTTCTGGAGAAGGAGCCAGCATGAGCGAATATGCCCATGTCGAAAAGCCGCTGTTGGACCAGCTCGAAGGGCTGGGCTGGACGGCGATCGACCAGGGTAGTGGTATCCCGACCAATCCGGCAAAATCGCTCCGCACCAATTTCCTCCAGCTGCACTTGCCCGACGCCTTTCGCCAATCGATCCGCGCGCTCAACCGCACCAAGGACGGCGGGGAATGGCTGACCGACCGTCAGCTCGATATGCTGATCGACGACATCTACCGCCAGCCCAATCGCAGCCTGTTGGAAGCAAACGAGACGGTCCAGGCCCTGCTGTTCAAGGCGCAGGTCGATCGTAACGAAGTGACGGGCGAGGAAGACCCGACTGTCCGCCTGATCGATTTCGCCGATCCCGCCCGCAACACCTTCCACGCAATCAACCAGTTCCGCGTCGATACGCCGGGCTGCGTGAAGGGCTTCATCATTCCAGACGTGGTGCTGTTCGTGAACGGCCTGCCGCTCGTGGTGATCGAGGGAAAGATTGGCGATGCCAACACTGCCAACCCGATGCACGAGGCCTTCGTCCAACTGCAACGCTATCGCGGCGCACGGCCCGAAACCGAGGCGGCTGGCCTGCGCGAAGGCGAGCCAAAGCTGTTCTACACCAACCTGGCGGTCGTGCGCACCTGCGGGGAAGCGGCGGAATTCGGATCGATCACCAGCGCGCCTGAGCATTTCTACAGCTGGCGCAATATCTGGCCTGAACAATATTCCGAGATCGATCCACCGCTCGGTGTCGTGCGTTCGCAGGAAGAACTGGCTCAAGGCCTGTTCAACCCTCACGCCCTTCTTGACATGCTGCGCACCTGCTCGGTCTTCATGGACTTGCCAAACGGCAAGCGGATCAAGGTACTCGCCCGCTATCAACAGCACCGCGCTGCGCGGAAGATTGTCGAGCGGCTACGCAATGGACAATCGCGCGAAGAGCGCAGCGGCGTTGTCTGGCACACTCAGGGTTCGGGCAAATCGCTCACGATGGTCTTCGTCGGACGGATGCTCCGCGCATCCAGCGATCTAAGCGACTTCAAGATTCTAATGGTGGTCGACAGGGCTGATCTGGAAGACCAGCTCTCCGCCACCGCAAAGCTGATCGGCGGCAAGGTGAATGTGATCGAAAGCCGCGCCGATGTGCGCGGCCAACTCGCCTCGCCCGCTTCCGACATCAACATGGTGATGGTCCACAAATTCCTAGAGGCGAAGGAAGAGCTTTCCGACGGTCTGCGCGAAAAGCTGGGTCGTTATGCCCCGCCACCGAGCGCCGAAAACTTCGGCACGGTGAACGAGTCAGACCGTATCCTCATCATGGTCGACGAAGCCCACCGCACGCAGGGCAGCGACATGGGTGACAATCTGTTCGAAGCCTTCCCCAATGCCGCGCGCGTGGCCTTCACCGGTACGCCTCTGATTACCGACCGCCATGCAGGCAGGAAGACCGTCAAGCGCTTCGGCGAGTACATCGACACCTATAAATTAATGGATGCGGTCGAGGACGGAGCGACACTCAAGATCCTCTACGAAGGCCGCACTGCCAACACTGCGCTGCGGGACAAGGCCGAGTTCGATGAGGCGTTCGAAGATCTCTTTGCGGATCGCACGCCCGAGGAATTGCTGGCGATCAAGAAGAAGTATGGCGCGACTGGAGATATCCTGGAAGCAGAAGGCCGGATCGCTGCAATCGCTCGCGATATCGTCAATCACTATATCGACAACATCCTGCCCAATGGCTTCAAGGCGCAAGTGGTCTGCAATTCAAAGCTTGCCGCCGTGCGATACCAGAAGGCTCTCCGCGAAGCATTGAATGAACGGCTAGAGGTTGAGCGGGCCAAAACGGAACCAGATGACGAAGCGATCAAGCGCATCGCATTTCTGAAGGTGGCGGTGGTCATATCCTCCGACGGAACGAATGAATCGGCTGAGATCACCAATGCGCGGAAGGAGGCAAAGGCGGCAAATGCTGTCGAGAATTTCTGCAAGCCTTTTGAGCCCGACGACTACGAAAAGACTAACACCGGCGTCGCATTTCTCGTCGTCTGCGACATGCTGCTGACCGGGTTCGACGCTCCAATCGAGCAAGTCATGTATATCGACAAGAAGCTGAAAGAGCACAATCTGCTCCAGGCGATCGCCCGCGTGAACCGTGTAACACACGGGAAGCGGCGAGGATTCATCGTCGACTATATCGGTCTTGCAAATCATTTGACCGATGCGCTCAAGATCTATGCGGACGAAGAACTCGAAGATCTTCAGGCCGGGTTGCAGAATGTCAGCTCAGAGTTGCCGATCCTAGAAGAGCGCTATCGCCGATTGCTTCAGCATTTTCAGGGCCTCGGTGTGAATGAGATTGAAAGGTTTCTGACGGCGTCTCTAGCTGGCGCCGAGGAGGAGGCATCGGTCATTCACAAAGCGGTCGATGCGCTTGAGAACATCAAGGCACGGGCCGACTTTGAGGTATTCCTCAAGAAGTTCCTGATGAGTCTCGATCTGGTTTTGCCAGGCAAGGCGGCACATGAGTATCGCGGCCCGGCCAGGCGCCTTGGCTATCTGATGCGCATGGCGAAAGAACGGTACAAGGACGATTCCATCAACTTCGCGGGCGTTGGTGAGAAGGTCGCAGCACTGATCAACCGCCACCTCGTCGAATTGGGCATCGATCCGCAAATACCGCCGATCGAACTTCTCGACCCGGAGTTTGTCGATCATGTCACTGGACATGCCGGAAAGAGTACGCGGGCGAAAGCGAGCGAGATGGAGCACGCCATCCGCAAGCACTGCACCATACACTTCGATGAAGACCCTGCTTTCTTCAAGCGGATGAGCGAAAAGCTCGATACCCTCATCGCCAAGCATGGCGACGATTGGAAAGCTCTGGCGGAACACTATGAAGAGCTTCGGGCGGAAATCAGGGCTGGTCGAGGGGACGAAGGCGTTGAGCAGCCTGCCGAAGTGCAAGTATTCCGGGCGAACTTGTTGGACCTGATCGGCGACGGCATGACGCTTTCCAACGAGGACGCGGTTCTGCTTGATGCTCTGGCAACGCGCATCGTCGAAATTGTCCAAGAGGCTATCGCCATCGTCGATTTCTGGAGGAAGCCGGATCAGGTTCGTCGTTTGAGAGCCGACATCGATACGGAGGTCATGGTTTCAGGAATTGCTCCGGTGCAAGACAATCACCTGCGGATTGCAGTCGAGCTAACGAAGCTCGCGGAAAAACGTCACGCGGAGTTGTTGCGGTCATGAAGATGTGTGCGCAAGACATCGAGTTCACACTCATTCGCAGCGACCGAAAAACCGCGGACATCGTAATCGAGCGGTCCGGCGATGTTATCGTAAGAGCGCCGAACGAAATCGACGATGGAAGGGTCCGCCAAGCGGTCGCTGATCGAGCGCTCTGGGTCCATCGATCGCTCGCCGAGTGGGAAAGCTTGAATTCCAGCAGACGGACGAGACCTATCGCCCAGGGGCAGGGCTTTGCTTATCTTGGCCGATCTTATCGACTTAAATTTGTCGACAATGCCAAGGCACCGCTTACCTTGAAGAATGGGCGCTGGGAGCTTTGCGAAAAGTTCGCTGCGGATGCCGGGGAAGCGGGGGCGCGGAAGGCCTTTCGGGACTTCTACATAGTGAAAGGGCGAAAAGTCTTTGGCGAGAGGGTTGCTCTCTTCGCGCCGAAGGTTGGCGTCTCTCCTGGTGAAATCGCAGTGAAGGAATTAGGATATCACTGGGCATCATGCGGCAAAGGAGGAGCACTCAACTTCCACTGGAAAACGCTGATGGCTCCGCAAACCGTCATTGATTATATCGTGGTCCACGAGCTCTGCCACTTGCGGCATCGTGACCATTCCGATGCATTCTGGAATGAGGTTGACAAGGTACTGCCAAACTTCAGGCTGCGAAAGGAGTGGCTAAGGCTGAACGGAGCGTCGCTAACTCTCTAGTTCGGGTTCTCGCTGCCTTCAGGGTTTGAAGGAGCTAGGCGCCTAACTTGTGATTGAAGAAGGTCGATTTCGGCTCTCAGTGTTTCGATTTCATTTTCCTGAGATTCGATCTGGGCCCGAAGCGCTGACGTGGTTGCCCTCGCCTCCAATTCAGCTCCCCCGAATGCGTCGACAGCTTCCACGTGGTCATCAAATTGCTCACCGTTCTCAGCCACGATTCCCTGTAATTCTCTGATTTGAGAGCGGTTTCCTGTAAAGTAGTCGATAGATATTCCAAATACCGTTGCCGCCAAGGTCACGACCGCGATTGCGCCTGCGATCACACCGCCGACACTATAGTTACGCATTGTTTGAGCGCTCTGCTCCGACTTTTTGGCGGAGTCAGCTGCTGCCTGCGATTTTTGGTCTGCTTTCTCCACCATGTCGGGGATAGAACTACGGATTGAGATTGGCTGCGCATCCGATGGGATCTGTGGCTTTGCGGCCTTCAGGATAAAATCCTTGATTTCGGGAAATTCGGTATTGGAAGGCGGTCGCCCATGCTCCGGGTTGGAGGAGGTCTTTGTAAATTCAATCCATATCAGTCCGTCTTCTTTAGGTATGAGATAGTCTTCATTGGTAAGATTGTGGAGCGGAATGCAAAGCCTGCCCCAGAATCCAGGATCGACCAGCGGCCCAGTGCCTAGAAGCAGCCCACGATGAACGTGATTAATCTGAAGGTTAAAACGGACAGCAATGAATGGTGGAAGCCTAAAGAAAATCTCCGATTCCACAAAAACGATGGAATTGGCTGGAACCGTTAGAAATTGCTGAGTTCCATCAAATATCGTTGTAGGGTAATTTTTACCTTTTTCGAACTGATAGGCACACTTCCCTATCTTGCTCTCATATGAAGCTGCTTTAAGAGGAGATTTTCTAAAATTCTCTCCATCAAACGGAGCGATCATTCCGGTCTTCTCTACATACTCAATGATATGATCGGCCGAAAGGAGCGCCTCTGGAATATCGCCGCAAGGGTCCGGGGCTGCCTTCTGGCCCGCCCTCATCTTAAATGGAGCGGCGAGCCGCTCCGCATCGTTCTCTGCTAGCTTGAAAGGCACTTTGCTACGCTCTGATAGCCGCGGCGCACTTTGCCGAACGAAGATCGATAATAGCTTTCCCAGAAAAGCCCACATAAGCAATCCTCGCCGCTACCTCGTCCTCTACCCTTGAAATGAATTCTGTCACTTTTGATGATTGATCGACTATTTCTCTTTCATCACCAATGTAATCCATATGGTTTAACACGATCGCAGTCGGATTGTTCGCAGAAATCGCTGACTTGACCACATCAGGATCAAACTCTCCCACGCGACGCAGATTTTTGGTGACAGTTGTGAACTCTCGGATGCTCCGGTCAATTCCAGCTGATTTCGCAATTTCTTCCCAGCTAGTCTCATTAGGCAATGGGCCAGACATCCCTGCGACTCGAATAGGGAATGATCTTAAAACGAGAACGACCTCATCAACGTCGATCGGACTTAACCCAGTCTCTGTGAGAGCTGACGCTGCTGTCGTGCATCTGGAAGTTGCCTTCGGCCAAAACCCACCATCATAGAGCGACAGGCCAAATCCCTGAGTTCCTTCAATTACAATGCGAGCTTTGCCGTTCAACCATTGACGCATTTTCAAGGTTGTGTCGCAGAGATACTGCTCCAGTGGCTCACAATGCTGAGCTTCATGCCTCTGGAGTGGGAAGTTGGCAGCCTCGCGAGCCACCGAGGCCATAATCGCAGCTCCAACACCACTCCCGGTCGATCCAATTCCTGTAACCAAGCCAGCATCGACTTCCCAGGCCTTCTGCTCAGGAGTGATGATGTTCGCGTATGGGCTTATGAGAATTCGATCACGCGGGTAGTCTAGGAGTTCGATTTCGTCCTGAAGAACATCAAGGTCGATGAACGATCCGGCAGGGAACACCACGTCAACGTTGCGATCAACTGCTCCTGCAGGCAGCTGCCTTAATGCAAATTTCTGCCCTGACCGATCATATGCTGTATGGCCCGAATTCGGGCCGCCAACCCTTACGACCGCGACCCGTGGGGCAGTCGCCATTCGTACCAGTTCAAGAGATACCTTACCCTTGCCCTCCGAGCCAAATTGGCCGCCTACGACAATGGATACTGGCATTTAAATCTCCGCTTCCCGGGCCTCGAGCAATCGAGTCACTTTTGAAAGCATATCTCGCTCGCGTCCATTATTGTATATAGTGAGTTCGGCGAGAGGTCGCATCACCGAAACTTTCTGCTCAACATCTGACGCAGAAGCCTCGTCGAACACTGATCCAACGACCGTGGGGCTCCCACCGTCTCGCTTGGAGTAGCGGCTTCGCCGACTTTCCTCATCAGCATCGACGAAAATATGGAAGAAGCGATAACCAAATTGCTCCCTCAAGAAGGCATGATCCTCTGGAAACCTCAAACCGTCCACAACAATCCGTTCAGCCGTTGAAACCCTGGCAATCGTTTTCTCCGCCAATTCTCGTTGGCGTCCACTGCGATTGATCTCTGCTCCCATTTCCTGTCGATGCCTGCGATCTAGCGGTTGGCCACACTCCCGCAACAGATCGTCAATCACTAGGCTGAAGCGCGTGTAGGCAAACCCAAGTTCTTCTAGCCCCTTCGCGAGCGTCGTCTTTCCTGCTGCGATCGGCCCACTCACACCCACTACGAAAGGCAGTTCTTCTCGCTGAAGGCGTGGGATTATTAAGGGCGGCTCTGTTTCCGTACCGAGCGACTCTGACAAGCCAGCAAGGTGAAAGGTCCCAACGAGCGCAGACGTAATCGCATCAAGCTCGTCGTGGGTCACCCGTTGGCGCACGTATCTACCATCAATGCCGAACTCGCTCAGCCCCAACTTTAGCCATTCCTCACCTGCCCCCTTCCGGGGAATTCTCATGATGTCTTGCGCGGCACCTGGATAACTCTCGATCACTGGGAAGCCGAGCTTGCGAAACTCTTGGGCAAGTTTGATCCCCCTAGCCGTAAGCTTCTGCATACTCGGAAGTAGGCAGGGGTAGACGTTGACCCCCCTGCGTTTCAGCTCGCGTTCGCAAACCCTCATGATTCCATATCGATCACGACCAGGATCGTCGTCAAAAACGGACAAGCGTCCGGTTGGGAGGCAAAGGGGCGAGTCTATCGAGATTAGCTCAGGGTTAGCTGCAACCGTTGCAGCAATAATCTCTTCATCGCTTGATAAGGTTGCCGTCTCAGCCCGATGCCCGTTTAAAACACACCAGCCTGATGGGCGCTTCTCTGAGCCAGTCAGATCAATTCCGACGACTCGCGAAAACTCGGCTTTCATCCCACTGAACAGCTCGCGAAAGGTGGGCGCCCTCGCCAATTCACTACCAGATACCCCTGTAATTTCAGGCAAAACATGCCGATCTTGCGGAGCGGACAAGTCCACAAAATCGATAGGTTCGCTCAGGAGATCGGCTTCGAAACCGAGCCTTTTTAAGGCATGATCAAACAGGGCTCCCATCGCGGCGATGTCCGCCCGGTTATAGGTAATCAAGGTCCGAAGCGCGTCCAGTTCACCTCTGAGATACCGGTGCCAAAGAAGCACTGCTGCGAAACCATCAACGCCTTCAATGTCATCTCTGAAATTGACGCCAAGTTCTTGCTCAATTGCCTTCTGACCACCTTTCAGACCGACCCGGCGGCAAAGGTACATGAGGTCGATATGAGGCTCTGGTAACTGGATAGTCGGAAATTCCTGTTCAAGGAATTTCGCATCGAAACGTATTCCGTTAAACGTGACCAGCGAAACGGCCTGCTCGACGGCTTCGAGCATTGGCTTTGGATCATCTCCCTTTATGAAGGTTCCTGAACGCCCATCCATCGCCCAGCCAACAACGGTGATTTCATCATAGTAGTGGCTTAGACCGGTGGTCTCGATATCGAGGAACATCACTCGCTCTGGTTGTTCATGGCAAAGAGCAAGCTTCTCGCGCAGGGCCCTAGGCAGTCTTCTCTTTATCATGTCGGGCACATCGTTTTCCATTGCAGGCATCGTTAGACACACCTGGATTGGAATGAAACATTCCGAAGGCAAACCTGTGCAGATCGAAACCTGCCGAGCTTCGACGCGCCTCAGGGAAATTCGTCTTCTTCTGCTTGTCAGTGGACTGCGAGATTGAGGCATATTTCGTCGCCTGTCACCTACCCAAACCTGGCTTTAATGACTTTGCCTCCCGCCCTGAGCTCATCGAGGTGATCGCTCCACCACTGAGCCATGCGAACTCGTTCGTCCCAGTGCTTGCCGCGGTGGTAGATGCCGCGCACTGCATTGCTGTCGCCATGCGACAGGGCACGTTCAATCGCATCCGGATTCCAAAGGCCAGACTCATTCAGGAGCGTTGATGCTGTCGCCCGCAGGCCATGTGCGGTGACTTCTTCCTTCGAAAAGCCCATGCGACGAAAGGCGGCGTTGAGCGTATTCTCGCTCATAGGACGTTTGGAGCTTCGAGCAGACGGAAACACATATCCCTCGTAGCCAAGCAGTTCGGCCAGGTCGGTGAGATAGCCGACAACCTGCTTCGAAAGTGGGACCGCGTGCGGTCGGCGCGCTTTCATCTTGCCGGCTGGGATCTTCCAGACACCGTCGATCAGGTCGAACTCATGCCATTCGGCGTGCCGGAGTTCGCCGGGGCGCACAAAGACATGCGGGGCGATCTGCAAGGCGAACTTCGTGACGATGTAACCGGTATAATCGTCGATGGCGCGCAGCAGCCCGCCCAGCTCTCTGGGTTCAAGGATCGCCGCGTAGTGTGTCGCTCTCGGCGTGACGAGTGCGCCTTTCAACATGCTGGTCGGATCGGCCTTGCAGCGGGTGGTTGCGACACCGTAGCGAAATACTCGGCCAGCGAATGAGCGGCACTTCTTGGCAGTCTCGTGCTTACCGGTTGCCTCCAGCCGCTTGAGCGGGGCGAGCACTTCGAATGGCTCGATATCATTGATGGGTCGGTTGCCGATGGCAGGTGCAAGCTGATCGAGAAAGTAGTTGGCCTTGATGATCGTGGCTTCGGCCCGACCATTCTGGACCATGAACTGTTCGATGTACTCGCGCGCGACCGTCGCAAATGTCTGCGCGGTGAGAAACTCCTCCCGAATCTTCCGCTTGCGCTTTTCCAGCGCGGGATCGCCGCCTGAAGCGACAGCCTGGCGCGCCTCGTAGGTGGCATCGCGCGCTTGCTTGAGGCTGACTTCGGGGTAGCTGCCGATCGAGAGCTTCTTCTCGATCTTGCCGACCCGGTATCGGAATCGCCACAGCTTGCTGCCAGCGGGCGTGACCTCAACGTAGAGACCTCGCTGGTCAGCAACCTTGTAGGACTTGTCTTTTACCTTGAGGGCGCGAAGCCGGGTTTCGGTCAGAGGCATGTGCGGGCCCTTTCCCAATGTGGTTTTCGCAAAGGCCCGCAAAAGGCCCGCAAAAATGTCGGGAACCCCCGAGATTTCGCGGGACGTTCCGGGACGATCCAAGGGCCAAATCCCTAGGATTTCTGCGGGTTTTATAGATTATTTGGGAGAACGTGAGAAGAACAAATGGTGCCCAGAAGAGGACTCGAACCTCCACGCCCTTGCGAGCGCCGCCACCTGAAGACGGTGCGTCTACCAATTCCGCCATCTGGGCACACTTTGCGGGGCCGGTCATCTGCGCCGGTCCGCGGGTAGGAGCGCGCCACTAGCGAAGGGGGACGATTCTTGTCAACTGCAATCGCGTCGCGGCGAAAGGCAGGAACGCTTGCAGGAGCGCAAGGGTTACGGCTAGGGGCGCAGCGACAGTTCCAGACCAGGAAAGACAGGCAATTTCGATGGCGAAAGACAGCGCTTTGAACGGCAAGCTCGTGGTGCTCATGGGCGGCAGCGGATTCATCGGCAATTACGTGGCGCAGGCCCTGCTCGAACGCGGTGCGCGCCTGCGGATCGCCAGCCGCAATCCGGAAAAGGCGTTCAAGCTGAAGCCGCTCGCCAATCTCGGCCAGATGCAGTTCGCCCGCTGCGATGCGACCGACCGCGCCAGCGTGGAACGGTGCATCGCAGGCGCGGATGCCGTGGTGAACCTCGTCGGATCGTTCGAGGGCAATTTGCGCAGGCTCATGGGCGAAGCGCCGGGCTGGATGGCAGAGGCAGCGAAAAAGGCCGGTGCCATGTCCTTCGTGCATGTCAGCGCGATCGCTGCCGAGCCGGACGAAGACACGCGCAACGAATACGCCTCGGCCAAGTGCCTTGGCGAGAAGCGCGTGCGCGAGGCGTTCCCCGAAGCGACCATCCTGCGTCCGTCGATCCTGTTCGGGAAGGACGACAATTTCCTCAACATGTTTGCCGGCCTGATCTCGACCTTGCCGGTCCTGCCGGTGTTCGGGCCCGACAAGAAGCTGCAGCTGGTCTATGTCGACGATGTCGCCGAGGCGGTCGCCCGCTCGCTCGAAGATCCCGCGCAATTCGGCGGCAAGACTTTCGAACTCGGCGGCCCCGAGGAAGTGACCATGCTCGAAATCAACGAGCGCATTGCCGAAGCGCAGCGCCGCAAGCGGACGTTCCTGCCCATGCCTGACGCGCTGTCGGCCACCTTCGCCGCCCTGCCCGGCACGCCGATGAGCCGCGACCAGTGGGACCTGCTGGCGCAGGGCAACACCGTCTCGGGCGAGCATCCGGGCTTCGATAAGTTCGGTATCGAGCCCAAGCCGGTGGGCCTGTTCCTCGACAAGTGGATGACCCGCTACCGCAAGCACGGCCGCTTCGCTGAACGGCTCAGCGCCTGAGGTAGCGGTTACCCGTCAGAGCGCCGCCCGGTAGAGGGCGAGCTTGTCGGT
This sequence comes from Qipengyuania gaetbuli, assembly GCF_020171365.1. Lineage (NCBI taxonomy): Bacteria > Pseudomonadati > Pseudomonadota > Alphaproteobacteria > Sphingomonadales > Erythrobacteraceae > Qipengyuania > Qipengyuania gaetbuli. The sequence continues at coordinate 959,209 of NZ_JAIUZO010000002.1, forward strand.
ATAGGCGCGTTCGGCGGCCTCGGGCGCATAGGCCGGACTGTCGGGCACGCACCAGCCGTGGTCCCCGGCATAGACGTCGACCTTGGCGTTGGCCCCCGCCTCGCGCATCGCCATGCGCAGCGTGTCCTTGTGCGTGGGCGCTTCGGCATCGTCGTCCTGCGCGATCGCGATCAGGTAATGCGCATCGCCGCGCAGCATCTTGTGCGGGCTGGTATCGGCATCGCGAACGAGCCCGCCGCCGTGGAAGCTGGCGGCTGCGCGGATGCGCTGGTCGGCTGCAACGCTCCACACGGTGAAGGGGCCGCCCATGCAATAGCCTTCGGTGCCGATGCCGCGGCTGCTGTCGACCGCGGCCTGCCCGAAGAGCCACGACGCAGCAGCCTTCGCATCCGATCCGACTGCCGCCGAATCGAGCCTCTGGCGCCACGGGCGCACTTTCTGGAAGCCGTTGTCCGCGGCAAAGCTGGCGAAGTCGGCATATTGCTGCCCTGCGACATCGCGGTAGTAGGGATTGATGACGAGGGCGGCATAACCCTCGCCAGCGAGCCGGCGGGCCATCTGCCGCTTCGATTCCCTCAGCCCCGCGACATCCGGCCAGAAGATCACGCCCGGATGGCTGCCTTCGCCGGGATGGACGAAGAAGCCGTCCATCACCCCGTCGGGCGTGCGGAAACTGACTGTGTTTTCGACCAGCGCCGGGGCATCGGCGGCGCTTTCCGTGGCCCCGTCCATCGACGTGCAGGCTGCTGCGGCGGTGGCAAGGGCGCCTGCCCCGAAGGTGCGGCGGTTCAAGGGTTGGCGGGCCCACCGGGCCAGCTGCTTCTCATCGCACATGCTTTCAGTCTCCTCTGCCCCGCCCGCCGCGCATCCTAGAGGCGATTGGGCGATGGACAAGCCCGCAAGGGCACGGCAGGATAGGTTTCATAGAGCGACCGAACGTCGCCAATGGGGAGAGGGTAATGCGACATATCGCGATTGCGGCGCTGGCCGCGCTTTCGCTGTCCGCCTGCAACATGAGCAGCAGCGAGCCGACGCTGGCCACGGAAGGCGTGACCGACGCCATGCTTGCCGCCGGGAATGGCGAGGAATGGCTGACCTATGGCGGCGACTACGACGAGCGCCGCTTCTCCCCGCTGACCCAGATCAACGCGGACAATGTCGGCGAGCTCGGCCTCGCCTGGTCGGCCGATCTCGACACGGCGCGCGGGCAGGAAGCCACCCCGCTGATGCATGACGGGACGCTCTACATCACTACCGCGTGGAGCAAAGTGAAGGCTTACGACGCGAAGACCGGCGCTCTCAAATGGGAATACGACCCCGAAGTGCCGCGCTCCAAGCTGGTCGAAGTGTGCTGCGACGCGGTCAATCGCGGCATCGCGCTCTATGGCGACAAGGCCTATGTCGCGACGCTCGACGGCCGCTTGGTTGCGCTCGACCAGAAGACCGGCGCTGTGGTGTGGGACAAGCTTACCATCCCCAAAGGCTCGAAGATGGCCATCACCGGCGCGCCGCGGATCGTGAAGGGGCGCGTGCTGATCGGTTCGGCCGGGGCGGAATATTTCACCCGCGGCTATCTCGCGGCCTTCGATGCCAATACCGGCGACGAGTTGTGGCGCTTCTACACCGTACCCGGAAACCCGGCCGACGGTTTCGAGAACGAGGCGATGGAGCGGGCCGCCAAGACCTGGAGCGGCGAGTGGTGGAAGCTGGGCGGCGGCGGCACCGTGTGGGATTCGATCACCTACGACCCGGCCACCGACCTCGTCTATTTCGGCACCGCCAATGCCGAGCCGTGGAACCCGGCCTATCGCAACACCGACGGTGCCGGGGACAGCCTCTACACCGCCTCGATCGTGGCCGTGAAGCCGGACACGGGCGAGTATGTCTGGCACTTCCAGGAGACACCGGAGGATCGCTGGGACTTCGATTCCAACCAGCAGATCACCGTGACCGACCTGACCATCGACGGCAAGACGCGCCACGTGGTTATGCATGCGCCGAAGAACGGCTTCTTCTACGTGCTCGACGCGGCAACGGGGGAGTTCATCTCGGGCAAGCCCTTCGTCGACGGGATCAACTGGGCGAGCGGGCTCGATCCTGTGACGGGCAAGCCGAACGTCAATCCGGAAGCGGAATACGAGCGGACCGGGAAACCGTTCGTCGGCGTGCCCGGGGCGGTCGGCGCGCATAGCTGGTCGCCGATGAGCTACAGCCCCGACACAGGCCTCGTCTACATCCCGACCAACAACACACCGCAGTATTACGCGCACGATCCGAACTGGGAGCCGGGCGAAACGGGCTTCCAGCTCGGCATCGATGTCAGCGGCGGGGCAATCCCGGCCGACCAGGCGATCCGCGATGCGACCAAGGCCGCACTCAATGGCGCGCTCGTCGCCTTCGATCCGGTCGCGGGCGAAGTGAAATGGAAGGTGCCGCAGTCGAGCCCGACCAATGGCGGTACGTTGGCAACAGCGGGCAACCTCGTCTTCCAGGGGACCTCCACCGGCGAATTCCGTGCCTATACGGCGGACACTGGCGACCAGCTGTGGTCGTTCGAAACGCAAACCGGCGTTCTGGCAGCGCCGATGACCTATGCGATCGATGGCGAGCAATATGTCGCCGTGCTGGTCGGCTGGGGCGGCGTGTGGGACGTGTCTGCCGGCGCTCTCGGTGGCGGGATTACGCCCAATGTCAGCCGGCTTCTCGTGTTCAAGCTGGGGGCAACCGGCGAATTGCCGCCGCTCAAGCCGACGCCTGCGCTGGTGCTCGACCCGCCGGCTCCGGCAGGCACGCCCGAGCAGGTGGCGCTGGGCGCGAAGCTCTACGCCAACAGCTGCAGCGTCTGCCACGGCGTCTCGGCGGTCGCGGGCAGCCTCAATCCCGACCTCCGCCACGCGTCATCGCTGGGCAAGAAGGACCTGTGGCAGCAGGTCGTCCACGATGGACTGTTGGCCGAGAACGGCATGGTTGCATGGAACAAGCAGTTCAGCCGCGAGGAGATCGAGGCGATCAGGCTTTACGTCCTCCAGCGCGCCAACGAGGATGTAGCGCTGGAGGCAAAGGGCCGCGTGGCCCGGCGCTGAGGTGACCGACCCGGTCGATATCCGTGGCTGGCAGCGATTGTCGGCGCGGATATCGACCTCGGGCCGGCTCGGACCGGAAGACCCCGCGCGCCTTGCCGCCCTCGGCGTGAGCGACGTCATCAACCTGGCGCTGGACGATCATCCCGAAGCTCTTGCCGGCGAGGCTGCGCTGATGGCGGCCGAGGGCATCGCCTACACGCACATACCGATACCGTTCGACCGTCCGGAGGCCGACCACTTCGAGGTCTTCAAGCAGGCGCTCGCGGCGGCGCAGGGGCCGGTCCACGTCCATTGCATCATGAACTGGCGCGTCTCGGCCTTCTTCTACCTGCTCCACCGCGAACAGGGCATGGAGGAAAGCGAGGCGCGCGCGCTGATGGCACGGCAATGGGATCCGCTGGCCAGCGACGATCCGCGGGCACGGCCATGGCGGGAATTGCTCAGCCCCTGAAGACCACCGTGCGCTTGCCGTTGAGGAGCACCCGTTCCTCGAGGTGAAGCCGCACTGCTTCGGCCAGCACCCTGCTTTCTATCTCGCGGCCCTTGCGGACCAGTTCGTCGGGGCTGTCGGCATGGCTGATCGGTTCGGCCGCCTGATGGATGATCGGTCCTTCGTCGAGATCGGCGGTCACGTAATGGGCGCTCGCCCCGATCATCTTCACCCCGCGCTCGTACGCCTGGTGATAGGGCTTGGCACCCTTGAAGCCAGGCAGGAAGGAATGGTGGATGTTGATGCAGCGGCCTGCGAAATGCGCCGCCTGCTCGTCCGACAGGATCTGCATGTAGCGCGCCAGCACCACCAGTTCCGCGCCGGTTTCCTCGGCAATCGCTCGCACCTGCGCTTCCTGCTGTGCCTTCGTGTCGCGCGTGATCGGCAAATGGTGGAACGGGATGTCGCCGAGGTGCGTGTGCTCGATCGCCTCGCGCGGATGGTTCGATACGATGGCCACCGGGTCCATCGGCAATTCTCCGATCCGCCAGCGATAGAGCAGGTCGGCAAGGCAGTGGTCGAACTTGCTGACCATGATGAGGACGCGGCGCGGGCGGTCGCGCAGGGCGAGCTTCCACTGCATGCCCAGTTCGTCGGCGAGCGGGGTGAAGTCTTCCCGGATGCTCTCCCGCGAGGTTTGTCCCGGATCGAACTCCACGCGCATGAAGAAGGCATCGGACTGTCGGTCGTTGAACTGCTGCGCTTCGAGGATGTTGCCGCCCCGCTCGAACAGGAAGGAGGCGACGCGCGCGGTGATGCCGGGACGGTCGGCGCAGGACAGGGTCAGGACAAGGGGCTGTGACATGGCGCCTTGGTCGGGCGCGGGCGGCGCCAAGGCAAGCGCTATTGGCTTTAGGGGCGCACAGGCGGGGTTCTTACCCCTGCAGCCTGCCGGGCAAACGAAAAAGCGGCCCGGGGATAGTACCCGGGCCGCTTTCCCTGGACGGATCGTCCGTCTGGTCGGAGATTACCAGCCGAAGATCACACCGACGCGGCCGCCAACCTTGCCGTCCTTGTTCAGGCCACCGCCGATACCGGCAGTGATGGCAATGTTGTTGCTGACGCGGATACCCGCGTTGGCGGCGATGGCATTGGCGCCTTCATAGAAGCCGCCGGCCACCGAGAGATTGAACTTGGTGTCGGGCAGGAAGCCCATGCCACCAAGGGCAATCGCCGTAGCGGTCGAGCTCGAAATGCGGTCATCGAGCTGGTCGATACGGGTTTCGATCGCGCCGACGCGGCCACCCAGGTCGGTGATCTGTGCCATTATCGCATTGTCTGCAGCGATGCGGGCGTTTTCTTCAGCCGTGATACGCTCGAGCAGCTGCGCGTCGGCAGCAGCGCGGGTTTCGGCTTCAGCGACGATCGCAGCCGAGTTGGCCGTGATACGCTCGTCATGCTCGACGAGGGTCGCTTCTGCCACCACGATACGGGCGGTGTTGCTGGCGATGTTGGTCGCGTTGGTCGTGATGCGAGCATCATGCTCAACGAGGGTCGCTTCCGCCACCGTGATACGCGCAGTGTTGCTGGCGATGTTGGCTTCGTTGGTGGTGATGCGGCCTTCGTGGTCGACGAGGGTCGCTTCGTTCGCCGTGATACGGGTCTCGTGGTCGACGAGAGTCGCTTCGTTGGCGGTGATACGGCCTTCGTGGTCGACGAGGGTCGCTTCGTTGGCGGTGATACGGCCTTCGTGGTCGACGAGGGCGGCGATCACTTCGACTTCCGAATTGGTTTCGTCGGCACGCGGGTCGCCAAGGAGAGCCTGCGAAGCGGCTGCGATGGCAGCGTTTTCGTTTTCGGCAGCTGCAACCAGCACTTCCTGGGCACGGATGTAGGTGTTGGTCGCATCGTCGAGAGCGTCGAACTGCTGCTGCTCGACCGCAGCGGCAACCGTCGCTGCTTCGGCATCGCCGGTCAGCGTGGTCAGGCCCGCAGCGTCAGCCGTGTAACCGGCGTCGGTGATCGCATCGACGAAGTCGTCGTTCGAAGCGAGCGAGGTGTCGAGTGCGGTCAGCGCATCCGACAGGTCGTCGGCAGCGGCAACGCGTGCGTCGACTGCGTCGTTGAACGCGGTCTGGGCAGCCGTAAGGTCTGCCGAAGCGGCGTTTGCAGCGGCAAGCGCGTCGGCGCGAGCTTCTTCCGCGTCCACGAGGGCCAGCTGGGCATCGGCACGATCGGCGAGCGCTGCGTTCAGGGCAGCCAGGTTTTCCGGCGTCTGGTCGGCGTCGTAAGCGGCCTGGGCAGCGTCGACGGCGTCCTGTGCGTCCGAAATCGCGACCTGGGCAGCGGTGACACCCTGGTTGGCATCGGTCAGGTCATCCGCAGCAACGTCGAAAGCGACCTGCGCGTCGTTGAGGTCGTTACCCGCAGCGGCTTCGGCACCCTGCGCGCTTGCGAGGGCTGCTTCTGCCGTGTCAACATCGGCGAATGCTTCGAGATTTTCGTCGGTCAGCGACGCTTCGACAGCCGACTGCGCGTCGGTCAGGGTCGTTGCGTTCTCGTTGGCAGCGTCGAGTTCGGCTTGGGCAGCTTCGACTTCGGCTTCGCTCGGAGCGGTCTGTTCGATCTTGCTGTCGAGGTTGTCGTATGCGCCGTCGTTGATCCCCGCGTAGCCATAGGTGCTGGCGAGGTAGTCGAAATCGTTCGGCTCGTCGCAATACACGTTGCCGCCACTGTCACGGAAGCAGGTTTCAGCAGACTGCGCCGAAGCCGGGACTGCGACGATCAGCGCGCCCCCTGCGACGCTGGTCATCAGGCCTGCGCAGATAGCGCGACCCGCATTATTCATAGTACGCATAAGTAAAACCCCTCAAAAGGTAATATGTCATTTGTTTAAAACTAGGCGACCCTAGGGCCCAGTTGGAGAGGGGCTACGCGATTTGATTTACTATTGATATTTGTTTTGAGGTCCTATATTAGATATACAAGATGCACTTGATACCGGATTATTCATAAAATAACCGGTAAGCGCTATTGGTCTCTACGCCTTCAAGTCGTCGACCGAGAGTAAACTGGGGATATGATTTATACTGCGCGTTTAATCGCGCAGCTATTGTTTGGTCGGGGCAAGTGAAGAAGATTTTGTCACAATTCGCCGCCGCCTTCGGGCAGGCGGGCATACAGGTATTCACCGTGGAAGGGCGGATCATCATCCACCTTATTTCTCACGGTGAATCGAGGATTAAGGAATTACTTCTGGCGTCCGGCTCTTCCTACCGCGGGTTCTACCTCGCGCTGGAACGGCTGAAGGCCAAGGGTATCGTCACCTCGGAACTCGACCCGCACGACCGGCGCGCGCGCCGGATCAAGCTCACCCAGCACGACGCGACGCGCAAGCTGGACGAGCTCGCCTGACGGCTTTTCCCTTACTGGTCAGCGGCGGCTGAGCGCTTCCTCGCTCTGCGCCATGAGCTTGGCGATGATGTCCGCCACCGGCTCTTCTTCCTTGAGCATGCCGACCGACTGACCGGCCATCAGGCTGCCGTTCTCTACATCACCGTCGATGACCGCGCGCCGCAGGGCGCCGGCCCAGTAATGCTCGATCTGCAGCTGGGCCTCGTCCATCGCCACCTCTTCGCGGTCGAGCCGTCCGGCCACCTCGATTTGCTTGGCGGTGAATTCTTCCGTGCCCTTGTTCTTCAGCGCGCGCACCGGAATTACCGGCAGGCGCGGATCGACCTGGACGCTGGCCACGGCATCGCGGGCGCTCGCGCGGAAGAAGGCCTTTTTGAAGTTTTCGTGCGCGATGCTTTCCTTGGCCGCTGCGAAGCGCGTGCCCAGCTGCACACCGGCTGCGCCCATTTCGAGGTATCCGGCAATCGCCTGGCCGCGGCCGATCCCGCCGGCGACGAAGATAAGGTGTTCTTCCGCCAGTTCCGGCAGCATTTCCTGCGCCAGCACGCTGGTCGAGACGGGGCCGATATGGCCGCCCGCCTCCATCCCTTCGATGACGAGCGCGTCCGCACCTGAACGCAGCAGCTTCTTGGCCAGCGCCAGCGTCGGCGCAAAGCAGATGACCTTAGCCGGATTGGCCCCGCCCTTGATGGCCTCGACGCTGCCCTTGGGCGGGATGCCGCCTGCCAGCACCACATGGCTGACCCCGGCGCGGTCGCACACGTCGATCAGTTCGAACAGCTGCGGATGCATGGTGATGAGGTTCACGCCGAAAGGCTTGTCGGTCAGCTTCTGCGTCTCGGCGATCTCGGTCTCGAGCAGTTCGGGCGTCATCGCGCCGCAGGCGATCACGCCGAAGCCGCCGGCATTGGAAATGGCCGACACGAGGTTGCGTTCGGATACCCAGCTCATCGCACCGCACAGGATGGCGGTTTCGCTGCCGAGGAACTCAGCGCCGCGCTGCATCAGGCGCGCTGTCTTGGGATAAGTCGTCATATGGGGCCGCTTACGGCGGGCCGGACCTTACGGCAAGCGGCTACAGCCAGCCTGCATCCCTGAGATCGTTTGCACGGTTGCGCGAAACCGGCGCCTCGATCCCGTTGGACAGCAACAGGCGGAGATTGCGATCCTCGCGCCTGACATCCTCCACCGCGTCGCGCGCGACCCACCAGCTGCGATGAACCTGCATGCCCTCGATTGTCGTCAATTCGGCAATGGCATCGCCAAGGCGCATCAGCACAAGCTCGCTACCCAGCGCGGTGTGGGCGCGGACATAGTGGTCCTCCATCTCCAGCGCGAGGAGCTGCGTGCCGAGATGCGGCGGCAGGCGGTCGAGAAAGCGCGGCCCGTCCTGCGCATCCGGCGATGGCGCCGTATCCGGAAGGGGAGCGGGATTGCCACCATCCCGGTCGGTCAGGACGAAAAAGCCGGTAATCCCTCCGCCGATCACGAACACATAGAGGTAGAGTTCGAAAAACCGCTCAAGCGATGGCCACGGGATCGGGCCGCCGATATGGTTCATGACCCATACCACCGCCGTCATGGGGACGGTCGCCAGCATGGCGCCGGTGAACCACAAGCCCGCTGTCGGCAGGTCGAGCCAGTCATGCAGCCGTGTGACAAGCAGGCTGACAGGCGAGTAGATCGCATATCCGATCCAGGCAAAGGCCACCCAGCTGACCAGCCGCACTGCAATCGGTAGTTCGAAACTGCCGAACGGTCCGATGAGGGCCAGGATCACGCCGATCACGGTCATGATCGCCAAATCGATCACGATCTTGCGAACGATGTGCTTTCTGCCTGCTTGGGTCGATCCCGTCATCCGGTCCAAAGTAGCGCCCATTCGCGCATCGTAAAGTGGCAAGCACGCGGAATTACGCGCATTTCGCGAAGTCGGTGTGCAGTCGGCGAAGGGCGCGTTGAACGCGAACGGCAAGCTGCCAGCAAAGGGGGCAGACGACTTCGAAAGGACCCCTGAATGACCTCGCTTGCAATCCCGGCCGACAGGAACAAGGCAATGCCCGCTGCAGGCTTCGACATCGGAACGCGCACGAGGTTCGCCGTAATGCTGGTCGCCGCTGCCCTGACTTCCTTCGCGTTCATTGCCCTGTTCCGCGGACTGACCGGACTGGCGCCCGCGCATCCCAACATCCGCGAACTGGCCATCGTCATTCATGTCAGCACGGTGCTGCCGGCCATTCCCCTGGGAAGCTATCTCCTGCTTTCCCGCAAGGGCGGCGCGCGGCACAAGCAGCTAGGCAAGATCTGGATCGCGTTCATGGTAACTACGGCCCTGTCCGCGATCTTCATCAGGACCGGCGGCAGTTTCAGCTTCATCCATCTCTTCGTGCCGCTGACGCTATGGTCGAGCTACAAGGTGATCGCCAGCGCGCGCCGCCGCGATTTCAAGAACCACCGCAACGAAATTCTCGGCCTCTATCTGGGGGCCCTGACGATCCCGGGCGTGTTCGCCTTCGCGCTCCCGGGCCGGCTCATGAATGTCTGGCTTTTCTGGTAAGTCAGTCGCCGTAGACGATCCGGACCCTGTGGGCAGCGTCGCGCGCCTTGCTGCGCGCCTCGTCCGTGTCGCTGCCCGTCGCCAGTGCGACACCCATGCGGCGGTATGGCCGGCTGGTCGGCTTGGCGAAAATGCGGATGTCGGCGCCCTGCGCCATGGCATCGGCGAGGCCTTCGTAGCCGAGCTGCTCGCTGTCGCGATCGGCGAGGATGACGGCAGAGGCCGAAGGGCGCGCCAGCATCCGGTCGGGAATCGGCAGGCCTAGTACTGCGCGGGCGTGAAGGTCGAATTCAGTGAGGTTCTGGCTGACCAGCGTGACCATCCCCGTGTCATGCGGTCGCGGCGAGAGTTCGGAGAAGATGACCTCCTCGCCCCTGACGAAGAATTCCACCCCGAACAGGCCGAAACCGCCCAGATCGTCGACGACCTTGCGCGCCATGTCCTGCGCCTTGGCGATGGCGCCGTCCGACATCGGGGTCGGCTGCCAGCTTTCCTGGTAATCGCCGCGCTCCTGACGGTGGCCGATGGGCGGACAGAAGGTGACGCCGCCTGCGTGCCGGACGGTCAAGAGGGTGATCTCGTAATCGAAATCGATGAATTGCTCGACGATGACGCGCTGGCGGTCGCCGCGCATGTTGGCGCAGGCATAGTCCCATGCCCCTTCCAGTGCCTCCTCGCTGCGGACCGTGCTCTGGCCTTTGCCCGAAGAGGACATGACGGGCTTGATCACGCAGGGGAAGCCCGTGTGCGCGGCGGCTGCGTGCACCTCGTCGAGGTTCTTGGCGTAGCGGTATTTCGACGTCACGAGGCCGAGTTCGTTTGCCGCAAGGTCGCGGATGGCATCGCGGTTCATGGTCAGCTGGGCTGCACGGGCCGAAGGAACGACGGTAAAGCCTTCGCTTTCCAGTTCGGCCAGCACCTCGGTGCGGATCGCCTCGATCTCGGGCACGATGTAGTCGGGCCGGTGCAGTTCGGCCACTTCACGCAGCCGCTCGCCATCGAGCATGGAGAAGACCTCGCGCGCATCGGCAAGCTGCATGGCCGGCGCATCGTCGTAGGCATCGCAGGCGATGACATAGGCCCCGAGCCGCTTGGCCGAGATGACGAATTCGCGCCCCAGCTCGCCCGAACCGAGAAGCAGGATCTTTGCGGTGTGTGCCATCTCAGTCAATTTCCTGTTCGGGATCACCATAGATGTCCAGATCAACCTTCAGCGATCGATCTGAGATCATTGAGATCGTCCTTGCATGCAAAGGCTGTCCGCTATTGAAACCGTCAAGCCAAAGCCCACAGAAAAGGTCGCTCTCGAAGCGAGAAGTGAGAAACTGCCAAACGTTTAAATCGTCGGTCAATTTGGCGAACAGACCGACGATCTGCGCCTCAATATCACCTGGGACGTTTCGTTCTTGCTGCAACCTCCACATACCTGTTTGGGCAGTCATCGATTTGCCTGCGGAAGTCGTAAACGTCGACCCTTTCGTCGCGCTGACAGTCGGATCACAGCCCAGTAGAGCTGTCACTTCTTCAGGGACTAAATCGTCACCAAAAAATCGAAGCGAAACAGACGATTCTTTAAGCCAACCCACTCACGCAGCCTCATCCGCGGCATCCAGCCCGTAGGCGGTGTGGAGCACGCGCACGGCGAGTTCGGTCTCGTCCTCGTCGATCATCACGCTGACCTTGATTTCCGAGGTGGTGATGGCCTGGATGTTGATGCCGCGGTCGGCCAGCGCCTGGAACATGGTCGCGGCGACACCGGCGTGGCTCTTCATGCCCACGCCGACAACGCTGATCTTGGCGATCTTGCTGTCGGTGATGAGGCGGTTGTAGCCGATCTCGTCGCGCTTGTCCTCGAGCAGCGCCTGTGCGCGGGCAAGGTCCGCCTGGGGCACGGTGAAGGTCACGTCGGTCTCGCCCTTGTCGCGGCCTACGTTCTGGATGATCATGTCGACATTGATGCCGGCCTTGGCCAACGGGTCGAAGATATGGGCGACCGCGCCGGGCTTGTCGGGCACGCGGGTGAGGATCACCTTGGCCTCGTTCTTGTCATGCGCGATGCCGGTCACGTGCTGGCGTTCCATTTCGCCCTTCTCCACCAGTTCGTTCATTTCCTCTTCCGACACGATCATCGTGCCCGGAAGCTCGTCTGCAGGGATGGCGTCGTCGCCCACGAAGCTGGAGAGGACCTGCACGCGCACGCCTTCCTTCATCGCGAGGCCGACGGAGCGCGTCTGGAGCACCTTGGCCCCCACGCTCGCCAGTTCGAGCATTTCTTCGTAGGTCACCGCCTTCAGCTTCCTCGCCTTGGCGACGATGCGGGGGTCGGTGGTGTAGACGCCGTCAACGTCCGTATAGATGTCGCAGCGATCCGCCTTGACCGCCGCTGCCACGGCAACCGCCGAGGTGTCCGAACCGCCGCGACCCAGGGTGGTCACGCGGCCGGTTTCGGCCAGGCCCTGGAAGCCGGGAATGACGGCAATCTCGCCGCGCTCCATCGAGGCGACGACTTCGTCCGCGTCGATGCCGTCGATGCGCGCCTTGGCATGCGCCTCGATCGTGCGGATCGGCAGCTGCCAGCCGAGCCAGCTGCGCGCCTTGCAGCCCAGCGATTGCAGCGTGAGCGCGAGCAACCCGCTCGTCACCTGTTCGCCGCTGGCGACGACCACGTCGTATTCGGCCGGGTCGTACAGCGCGTTCGCCTCGCGGCAGAAGTTGACCAGCCGGTCGGTCTCGCCCGCCATCGCGCTGACGACCACCGCGACCTGATTGCCGCCCGCCGCCTGCTTGCGCACGAGGTTGGCCACGCGCCGGATGCGTTCGGTCCCCGCCATGGAGGTGCCGCCGAATTTCATCACGATACGGGCCAAGCCGATAGTCTCCGTGCTGGAATGCTCGAGAACAGGCTGCTAGCCACCCCTCATGAGCGATGCAACAACCGTCACGCCAAGCAATACTTCAGGCGGCCAAACGATCCGGCCCGAAGAGGCCGCCCACTTCGGCAAGCTGGCGAAGGACTGGTGGGACCCGAAGGGGTCTTCCGCCATGCTCCACAAGCTCAATCCCGTCCGCCTCGGCTTCCTGCGCGAAGCGATCGACATCCACTGGGCAGGCGACGTGCGCAATACCCGCCCGCTCGACGGCAAGAGCGCGCTCGACGTCGGCTGCGGCGCGGGCCTCCTGTGCGAACCGCTGGCGCGCATGGGAGCGGCAGTGACCGGCGTGGATGCCGCGCCCGAGAACGTGGCCGCCGCTGCGATCCATGCCGAAGGCGTGGGCCTCGACATCCGCTACATCGCCGGGGAGATCGGCGCGCAGGACCTGGGGACCTTCGATCTCGTCACCTCGATGGAGGTGGTCGAACACGTTGCCGACAAGCGCGCCTTTCTCGCCCAGCTTGCCACGCGGCTTGCGCCCGGCGGGCTTATGGTCCTGTCCACGCCCAACCGCACCCCGCAATCGCGCCTCCTAATGATCGGGGCGGCGGAAGGTGTGCGGCTCATCCCCAAGGGCACCCACCACTGGGACGATTTCGTCACGCCCGAGGAGTTGGCCGAGCTTCTCGAGAGCGTCGGCCTCGTGATGGGCGAACCGCGCGGCATCGCTTTTTCGCCGCTGAAGGGCCTGCACCTGTCAGGCGACCTCTCGCTCAATTACATCGTGACCGCGCGCGCGGCCTAGTCGTTGGCCTGGTCTTCCTCGGGCACGTCGTCCCAGGGGCGGTAGTAGAGCTGCGCGCATTCCCCGGCCAGCACGCCGCCGACCAGTTCGAGATCGTCCTTGTAGGCATCGGCCACGAAGTCGAGCGTCGAGAGATGACGGTCCTCGAAATACATCTCGTGGACCTCCTCGCGGCCTGCGCCGTAGACGATGCGGCTCACCCCTGCCCAGATGCTGGCAAAGGTGCACATGCCGCAGGGCTGGAGCGTCGAATAGAGCGTCGCGCCCTCGATCCGCATGTCGCCGTGCGCTTTCCCGGCCGCGCGTAGCGTGACCACTTCGGCATGGGCCGTGGCATCGCAGCATTCGGCAGTCCGGTTGACCCCGCGGGCAATTTCCTTGCCGTCCAGCACCAGGATGGCGGCAATCGGCGTATCGGCAGGATCGGTGCCCTTTTCCGCCACCGCATGATCGCGCGCGGCGCGCATCCAGTCCGCGTCGCTCTTCATGATGAAGGCCCGCCAACCAAGGGTGTTAACCGGCTATTGAGGATATCTGCGTAGGCTAACCCGGTCATGCTCAAGAAGCTTCTCCTGTGCGCCGCGATCGCCCTGGGCCTGCTTTACGGGTCCGGCAGCAATCTGGGCGCCGTCAAACGGCAGATCACCAGCGCCGCCAACGACAATGCGCGCGCGGTGACGCAGGGCAGCAATGGCAATTGGGGCAACGAGAGCGGCTACTGAAGCGCCGCCGCCCAATCGCCTTGCGAAAAGCCAACCAGCAGCCCGCCATCGTGTTCCACGACGGGTCGCTTGATCATGCTGGGATGCTCCACCATCAGTGCGATCGCGCGGTCCCGGTCGATGCCGTCCTTCCGGTCGTCGGGCAGCTTGCGGAAAGTGGTGCCGCGCCGGTTGAGCAGCACTTCCCACCCCGCCGTATCGACCCATCGCGCCAGCCGGGCAGGATCCGCGCCTTCCTTCTTGTAGTCGTGGAAGGCGTAGTCGATGCCCGCCTCCTCCAGCCACTTGCGGGCCTTCTTGACGGTGTCGCAATTGGGAATGCCGTAGAGCTGGATGGTCATAAGCCCCTTCCTACAGGGTGGAACACTTGGAACACGGTCCAGGGCGAAAATCTCGCGGACCCGGAAAACCGCCCGTTTCCGGCCGTTGCGGGCCGTTCAAGGGCGATTGCGCGGCCTGCCTAGCGGGGCTGCGGCGTGTAGGAAAGGTGCGCGTCCGCTATCGCCACGGCGAGCGCATCGGCAGCATCGGCCCCGGCGATCTGCGCGCCGGGCAGCAGCACCTTGAGCATGGCCTGGACCTGGGCCTTGTCGGCCCCGCCCGTTCCCACCACCGCTTTCTTGACCAGCCGCGCGGCGTGTTCGTTGACGGCGAGCCCTGCTACCCCGCAGGCCGCCAGCACAGCCCCGCGGGCCTGCGCCAGCTTGAGCGTCGATTGCGGGTTCTTGTTGACGAAGACCTCTTCCGCTGCCGCACGGTCGGGCCGGTATTCGGCGATCACGCCTGCCAGCGCCCCCTGCAGCGCGGCGAGCCGCTGGGCCATCGGCGCCTTCGCATCGGTCGACACCTGCCCGTTGGCGATGTGCGAAATGCGGCTGCCCTCGGCCCGGATCACGCCCCAGCCGGTGCAGGAGAGCGAAGGGTCGAGGCCGAGGATCAGCACCGTGCCGGGCTCAACCGCCGAGCTTCTCCATGATCTCGTCGGAGATCTCGTAATTGCCCCAGACGGTCTGGACGTCGTCATCGTCGTCGAGCGCGTCGACCAGCTTCAGCAGCGTGCCGGCGCTGCCTTCGTCCATGTCGACGGTGATGTTCGGCTTCCATGCGAGCTTGACGTTCTCCGCCTCGCCCAGCGCCTTCTCGAGGTCCGAGGCGACCTGGTGGAGGTCGTCGGCGGCGGTCCAGATCGTGTGGCCGTCCTCGCTGCTTTCCACGTCCTGCGCCCCGGCTTCGATGGCGGCTTCGAGGACCTTTTCCTCGTCGCCCGCGCTCGCCGGGTATTCGATCAGGCCGAGCCGTTCGAAGCCGTGCTGCACGCTGCCTTCGGTGCCGAGGTTACCGCCGTTCTTGCTGAAGGCGGTGCGCACGGCAGTGGCGGTGCGATTGCGGTTGTCGGTCAGCGCCTCGACGATCAGGGCAACGCCTGCCGGGCCGTAGCCTTCGTAGCGCACTTCCTCGTAGTTCTCGCCGTCGGTGGCCGATGCCTTGTCGATCGCGCGCTGGATATTGTCCTTCGGCATCGACTGGGCCTTGGCCGCGTTCACCGCGAGACGCAGGCGCGGGTTCATGTCAGGGTCGGGCATTCCCATCTTCGCGGCCACGGTGATTTCGCGACTGAGCTTGGAAAACAGGTTGGAGCGCTTCTTGTCCTGCGCACCCTTGCGATGCATGATGTTCTTGAATTTGGAATGGCCGGCCATGGCTGACGATCTGCCTTGCTTGGGAATGGGTTGAATCGCCGCGTCCCTTAGCCCTTGTCGCACCGCGCCGACAAGCCTTGCGGACAGGCACATCATTTGTGAATCCGCCTATTCAATGCCGGTTCATGGCCAAAGCTGTACAAGTCATGACATTCGCTGGCAGATTGTCTTGGGGAAAGGGCAGGCTGCACCATGAAAACCAAATCGTGTAAGCTCATCGCCAAGACGCGAAAGGACCGAGCCATGACTACCCGCAAGCAGGGTTTGGGGCGCACGCTCAAGCTGGCCTCCGTACCCGTAATCCTCGCAAGCCTCGCCGCTTGCGCTACGCCGTTCAAGGCCGACGTGACCCGTTTCGAAACGCAGCTTCCCGCCCCCACGGGCGAAAGCTTCTTCGTGGTGGCCGACGATCCGGCACTGGCCGGCGGTCTCGAATTTTCCATGTACGCCGACCAGGTCGAAGCGCAGATGGAGCGTCTCGGCTATGCGCAGGCCGCATCGGCCGATGCCGCCACCCTGCTGGTCCGGTTCGATTACGGCGTCGACAAGGGCCGTGAGCGCGTGCGCACGACCGGCTTTGCCGACCCGTTCTACGACCCGTGGTACGGCTATCGCGGCTATTACGGCTCGCGCTACTATCGCACCCGCTCGGGCTTCTACCGGCCGCGCTATCTCGGTAGCCGCTGGGGCTTCGGCTTCTACGACCCGTGGTTCGGCAGCCCGGAGGTGACCAGCTACACCGTCTATACCAGCGGTATCGACATGAAGATCGACCGCGCCGCCACAGGCGAGCGGCTGTTCGAAGGCAAGGCGCAGGCCCTGTCGACCTCGAACCGCCTGCAGTACCTTGTCCCGAACCTGGTCGAGGCCATGTTCACCGACTTCCCGGGCAATTCGGGCGAGACGGTGCGCATCTCGATCAAGCCGGAAAAGTAACAGTCCGCCGCTCCATGTGAGCGGACCGATATCGCCTCCCCGCGGGGAGGCACACGAAGGGCGGCCATGGATCGGGCCGCCCTTTTCGTATCCCCTTCAGCCGCGCGCCGCGATCCGGTGGGCAGCGGCGATAGAGGTGGTGAACAAGACGGCTTCGAACAGGATGGTCCCCGTGCCGAGCGCGAATGAACCCAGACCGTCGAGCAGCAGGCGCGAATCGGGGAAGCGGCCCTGCAGTTCGTGGAGGCTTCCGGCAAACAGGCGTCCCCCGGCAATCGCGATGAGTGTGCCTGCCGCAAGTCCCGCGGCGAGCGTGCCTGCCGATCTGCCTATTGCGCTCGCCCGTGACCTTGCCAGCGCCGCGCCCGTCCCGGCGGCCAGCCCCAGCACCAGACCTTCGAACAGACCCGTGACCTGCCCCAGTGACTGGCCGGTCAACAAGGCCACTCCGTCGAGGCTGAGCACCTTGCCGAAACCGCCGACGACGAGACCGCCGAGTCCTGCCCCAGCGACCAGCCAGAGCGGCGTTTGGGGCGCAAGCGTGCGCGCGGCTGCCATGCCCAGCCCGATGCCCGCCCCGCCCAGCACGCCGAGGCAGGCGGCCAGAAGTGCGAGGAGCAGCGCCGCCTGCCCGCTCCCGCTTGCCGCGATGCCGTAGACGAGGCCGCCGACCATCCCCGCTGCCCCGCCGCCCAGCGTCGTCGCCCCGGCAAGGCGGCCGGCAGCGCTGCGTGCTGGCGTGAGCGTAGGCTGCTCATGCGACGGTGCGCCGTCATCGACCTCGCACAGGAAGCGGTAGCCGTGCTTGGGCACCGTCTGGATGAAACGCGGGGCCGATGCCTCGTCCTCCAGCGCGCGGCGCAGCGTGCGCACGCACTGGGTCAGCGCCTCGTCGGTGACGGGAATGCCCTGCCACACCTCGTCCATGAAGCGGTCCTTGGTGACGAGCGCGCCGCGCGCCTCGACCAGCAGCACCAGCGCATCGAAATAGCGGCTGCCCAGCTCCACCGGCTCGCCCGCGCGCGCCAGCCGGCGGTTCGCCAGGTCGAGCGTGAAGGCGTCGAACCGCAGGATGTCGGGTGTGTCTCCCATCGCCAGACGCTTAGGCGATGAGGCGGGCGTGATGAAGGGTTTCAGTGATTGCTCACGAATTGCTCATGCCGCTTATCACCGTTTCGGGCAGGCCGCGTCCATTGCTACACGAGGACGCAGGACCATGACCCAAGACAGGATTTCGAACCGCGGCTGGCTGAACGGCTGGCGCATTGCCGGATGGGGCGCGCTGCTGGCGCTGCTCGCCCTACCCGCCATCGCGATGCAATTCACCGCCGAAGTCCGGTGGACGGGGACCGACTTCGTATTTGCGACCATCCTGCTATGTGCCCTTGGAGGGGGCGTCGAACTTGCGGTGCGCATGGGCAAGGGCGCATGGCACCGGGCCGGCCTGATCGCGGCCGCGCTGGCCGGTTTTGCAACCGTCTGGATCAATGCCGCAGTCGGCATCATCGGAGAGGGAGCGATCAATGCCGCCTTCCCCGTCATGACCCTCATCGCGCTAGTCGCCAGCCTCGCCATGCGGCTGCGGGCGCGCCCGATGATGCGGGTGTGCATGGCCATGGCGACAGGCGTGCTGGCAGTAGGCCTTGCGGCCGAATACACATCGCAGCCGGACTGGGGCCCGGTGCTATTCTTCGTGGCAGTGTGGTCGGTGCCTGCCTTACTGCTCCATCTCGCTTCGCGCGAGTAAGGCCCGTCAGACGAGCTTCGCGTGTCCGCCGGTAGAGCCGAAACCGCCGGCACCGCGGCTGGTATCGTCGAGTTCCTCGACCTCGTCCCAGGCGGCCTGCACTACTGGGGCGAGCACCAGCTGCGCGATGCGATCACCGCGCGCGATGGCGAAATTGTCCGGCCCGTGGTTGATCAGGATGACCTTCAGCTCGCCGCGATAGTCGCTGTCGATCGTGCCCGGCGTATTGGGCACGGTGATGCCATGCTTGAGCGCAAGGCCCGAGCGCGGGCGGACCTGGATTTCGAAGCCTTCGGGAATCGCCATAGCAAGACCGGTCGCGACCGCATGGCGCTGGCCCGGCTTGAGCGTCACCGCTTCGGCAGAGAGCACGTCCATGCCCGCTGCCCCGCCGGTTGCGTAATGCGGAAGGTCGAGGCCGTGCCCGTGGGGCAGGCGCTTCACCTTCACGCCGACCGGATCAGTCATGCTCGTCCTCTTCCGGCGTTTCGACCAGTGCTTCGGCGGCGCGGCGCACCAGTTCGCGGGCGACGTCGTCCTTGGCCATCTCGGGCAGGCTTTCGACGCCCTTGCTGGTGACGATGTGGACCTGGTTGAGATCGCCGCCCATCACGCTTTCGCCCACGGCGCCCGACACGTTGTTGGCGATGATCCAGTCCGCGCCCTTGCGCTTGCGCTTGGTCTTGGCGTTCTCGACCACGTTTTCCGTCTCGGCCGCAAAACCGATGAGCAGGTGCGGACGCTTGCGACCCGCAGCCACGGCGGCGAGGATATCGGGGTTTTCGGCAAGGATGAGCGCCGGCGGGGCGGAGCCGCGCTTCTTCATCTTCTCGTTGGCGACGTGCTTGCTCTTCCAGTCGGCCACGGCGGCGACCATGAAGGCGGCATCCGCGGGCAGCGCATTGCGCACTTCCTCGGCCATGTCCTCTGCCGTTTCGACATCGATGCGGTCGACGCCCGGAGGGGTCGGCAGGTGCACCGGCCCGGCGACCAGCGTGACGCGCGCGCCAGCGGCGGCAGCCATGGCGGCAATCGCAAAGCCCTGCTTCCCGCTGGACCGGTTGGCGATGTAGCGGACCGGGTCGATCGGCTCACGCGTCGGGCCCGCTGTGACCAGCACGTGCTTGCCGTAAAGCGGGCGGTGTTCGGGATCGGGATCGAATTCGGGCTGGCCGGCAAGCGGGGAGTCGTCGAAATCGACCTCCTGCGTCTGCACGTCGTCCGCGACCGGCTGCGGCATGGCGCGGGCATCCTTGCGCGCAACCGTGTGATTGAGCGCCTCGGGATCGATCGGTGGTGCGGCTGCGGCCCCGCCCTTCTTTGCGAGCAGCGGTCCGGCGAGGTCGGGATCGATCTCGGTATTCTCGACCAGCGCCTCGGCATCGAGCATTTCGGGTTCGGGCAGGTCCTCGAGCTCTTCGTATTCCTGCTCGATTTCCTCGTGCGTGCGCTTGGCGGTGGAACGCGGGATGATCATCGACAACAGGCCGCCAAGGCCGCCGCCGGTCTTCTCCAGCTCTTCCTCTTCTTCCGGCTCCAGCGCCTCCACCTCGGGCTCGGCTTCCGCTTTCTTCTTCTTGGAAGCGGGCGGGGCGAGCTGCGGCGCGGGCGCGGCGAGTTCGGGCAGGTCGATGTCTATTTCGAGTTCGGCCGCGATCTTCTGCAGGATGGCGACCGGTTCGGGCAGGCGGCCGGGGCCGAATTCACCGCAGGCCATCGGGCCTTCGTCCGGGTCCATCACGCGCACGCCTGCCTGGCGCAGCCAGTCGGCATTGCGCTGGGTGGCGGAATGCTCCCACATCTTCACGTTCATCGCGGGCACGGTCAGCACCGGCTTGTCGGTCGCGAGGATCAGCGTGGTGGCCAGATCGTCGGCAATGCCTGCCGCCATCTTGGCGAGCAGGTCCGCCGTGGCGGGACACACGACCACGAGGTCGGCATCGCGCGAAAGCTGGATATGGCCCATCTCGACCTCGTCCTTGAGATCGAAGAGCGAGGTGTAGACCTTCTTGCCCGACAGCGCGGCGAGCGCCATCGGCGTGACGAACTGCTGGCCGCCTTCGGTCAGCACGCAGGTCACTTCGCCGCCCGCCTTGCGGATCAGGCGCACGAGTTCGCACGACTTGTAGGCCGCGATACCGCCGCCGATGACGAGCAGGATCCGGGGCCCGCTCACGCGCCCTTCCCCGTCACGATGGTCCTGCGCGGCGTCCGCGCTGATCGGCTGGTGCATTCCCATTGCGTCATCGTTGCGCTTGCTAGCGCCCCCTGTCCGTCATTGCCAGCACGCAAAACGCGCGCGATTGCCCGAATACCCATGGCACCCTATGGTTTAAAAAAAGGAAACGGAGGGGTTTCGCAGATGAATTTCATTCTCGCATCGCTGATTGCGCTGGGCGCATTGCTCGACCTGGTGCTGGGCGTCAGCTTTCTCGTCGACCCGGCGCTGGCCGGCGTCGACTTCGGCCTGACGGCAACAGGCGCGATGGGATTGTCCGCCATGCGCGGCGATTTCACCGCTTTCTTCCTCGTCTCGGCCATCTTCATGGGCTGGGGGGCATGGAAGCGGCGCGGCGACGTGCTGCTGCCGGCACTGATGTTGTTTGCCATCGCCTTCACCGGCCGGCTGGTGAATCTTTTTGTGGTCGGGACGTATGACGGCTGGTGGCAGCCGATAACGGTCGAGGCGCTCCACGTTGCAGTGCTGGCTTTCGCCATGCTGCAGTGGCGGGGCAATCCGGCCTAGCCGATCCAGCCCTGCGCGGCGGCCAGCCAGCCGGCCAGCCCGGCGCCTGCCGCCACCACCAGGTAGCCCAGCAGTCCGCGGCTGCGTTCGCGGCGCGCGCGCCGTTCCCACATCAGCTCGACCTCGGGCAGCGGGGGCGGTTCGGGCGCGCCGCCCTTGGGCGGGTAGCGTTCCTCTATCCGGCGCACGAGTTCCGGAATGCGCAGCAGCGTTTCCGTATCGGTCCTGATACGGTCGGCAATCGCCGCTTCCGGCCCAAGCTCGTCGCGGATCCAGCTGCGCACGTAAGGCGCGCTGGTGTCCCACATGTTGATCTGCGGGTTGAGCTGGGTGGCGATCCCTTCGACCATCACCATGGTTTTCTGCAGCAGCAGCAAGTGCGGCTGCGTCTGCATGTCGAAATCGCGGGTGATGGCGAACAGGCCGTCGAGCATCTGGCCGACCGACAATTCGCTCACCGGCTTGCCGCGCATGGGTTCGCCCACCGCCCTCAGCGCCGTCGCGAACTCGTCGACATTGTGATAGCTCGGCACGTATTGCGCCTCAAAATGGATTTCGGCGACGCGTTTGTAATTGCCCGTCGTCAGGCCGTAGAGGATTTCCGCCAGCCACATCCGCGCCTGCCGGTCGATGCGGCCCATGATCCCGAAATCGATCGCCGCGATGGTCCCGTCCGGTTTCACGAACAGGTTCCCCTGGTGCATGTCGGCATGGAAGAAACCGGCCGCGATCGCCTGCTTCAGGAAGGCGAGGACGAGGCGGCTGGCGAGTTCTTCGGTATTATGACCTGCGGCCTTCAACGCCTCGACATTGCTGATCTTGATGCCGTCGATCCAGTCGACCGTCATCACGCGGCCGTTGGTGCGATCCCAGTCGATGCCCGGGATCTCGTAGCCTTCGGTACCGACCATGTGTTCGGCCAGTTCCGACGCGCTTGCCGCCTCGCGCCGCAGGTCTAGTTCGCGATTGGTCCAACGCTTGAAGTTGGCGATGACGAGGCGCGGCCGCAGGCGCGCGGCCTCGCCGCCCATCGCCTCGACATGGGCGGCAGCCCATTCGTAGGTGTCGATGTCCTTGGCGAACTGTTCGCGCACGCCCGGGCGCAGCACCTTGACCGCGACCTGCCGGCCTTCGGTTGTGACCGCGCGGTGGACCTGCGCGATCGAAGCCGCACCCACGGGCACGGGGTCGAATTCGGAATAGAGGCTTTCAAGCGGCTGCTCGAAGCTTGCCTCGATGCTCGCCTTGATCTTGTCGAAGCCGACCGGCGGCAGGTCGTCCTGCAGTTTCAGCAAATTGCGCGCGGCATCCTCGCCCACGAGATCGGGACGTGTCGCGAGCGTCTGGCCGAGCTTGATCGCAGCCGGGCCGATGTCGCGGAAGGCGCCTGCGTAGTCCGGCTGGCGCGATTTGATCGTGCCGATGCTGAACAGGGCAATCAGGCGCTTCACCGGAGGCGGGGTGTTCGGATCGTTCTGGATTCCGCGCAGGGCACCATGGCGCGCGAGGATGCGCGCCCAACGACCTAGTCGCCAGATATGCGTTGCGGGGCGTGCCACCCTTAGACTTTCCACCCCGAATGGATCGCGACGAGGCCGCCCATGATCGGCTCGACCCGCGTGTTCACGAAACCGGCGTCACGGATCATGCCTTCGAAAGCGGGCATGTCAGGGAAGCGGCGGATCGATTCGATGAGGTAGCGGTAGCTGTCCTCGTCGCCCGCGATGGCCTTGCCGATCTGCGGCACCAGCTTGTGCGAATAGAGGTCGTAGGCTTCCTTGAAGCCCGGCCATTCGACGGTCGAGAATTCGAGGCAGTAAAAGCGACCGCCGTATTTCAGCACGCGGTGCGCCTCTTTCAGCGCCTTGTCGATGTGCGTCACGTTCCGGATACCGAAGGCGATGGTATAGGCATCGAAGATCCGGCTGGAGAAGGTCAGTTCCTCGGCGTTCTGCCGGCTCCAGACGAGGCCGTCGATCCCGCGCTCCATCGCGCGTTCGATGCCGACGTCCAGCATGTCCTGGTTGATGTCGGACACGGTCACGCTGGCACCCTTGGCAGCCATGCGGAAGGCGATGTCGCCCGTGCCGCCCGCCATGTCGAGGATCGCTTCGCCCGGCTGCGGCTTGACGCGCTTGACGAAGCGGTCCTTCCACAACCGGTGCATGCCCGCGCTCATCGCGTCGTTCATGATGTCGTATTTGGCGGCGACATTGGAAAAGACCTCGCCCACGCGGCCGGTCTTCTCGCTGGCGTCGATGTCTTCGTAGCCGAAGGAAACGGTGTCGTTCATGGGGGCGTGCCTTAGGGGGAATTGAGCGGAGCGCAAAGGGTGTTAGAGGGGTTTTCATGCCCGAGTTACCTGAAGTCGAAACAACGGTGCGCGGCCTTGCGCGGTTCCTCGAGGGCGAGACGATCACCCGCGTGGTGGTCAACCGCCCCGACATGCGCCGCCCCTTCCCCGCCGATCTGGTGCAGGCGCTGACCGGCGCGAGCGTGACGCACCTGTCGCGCCGGGCGAAATACGGCCTCGTCCATACCAGCCGCGACCATGCGATGGTGTTTCACCTCGGCATGAGCGGGCGCTGGCGGATCGATCCGGGCGAGGACGACAAGCACGACCATCTCGTTCTCGAGACGGCTGGTCACCGCTTTGCGCTAAACGACCCGCGCCGTTTCGGCTCGGTGGACCTGATGACCAATAGCGAGCTGGTAACGTGGAAACCCTTCGCTGCGCTGGGGCCGGAACCGCTGGGCGATGCGCTGACCGCCGAACATTTGCGCGAAGAAACGCGCGGACGAAAACAGGCGATCAAGCTGCTGTTACTGGACCAGCGGATCGTGGCGGGCCTCGGCAATATCTACGTCTGCGAGGCGCTGTGGCGCAGCGGCATCCATCCGGGGAAGGCAGGCGGCAAGGTGACCATGCCGCAGCTGAGGCGCCTCGTCCCCGCCATTCGCGAGGTGCTCGAACAGTCGATCCGCGACGGCGGCAGCACCTTGCGCGATTTCGCCCAGCCCGACGGAAACCTCGGCTATTTCGCCACCCGCTTCAGCGTCTACGGCCGCGAGGGCGAGCCCTGCCACCGCGAGGACGGCGGCACCATCCGCCGCATCGTGCAGGGCGGGCGGAGCACGTGGTTCTGCCCGGTCTGTCAGAGGTGAAAGCCTTCGTGGGGCGCTAAATTTTGGGGGGAGCCTCGTCGGGGATCTCTTCGTCACCACGAGGACTGCCGAAGAAAATATCGGTTAGTTCGCCGAGAAAACCGTGGAACACCTTCCAAACGAACCAAAATAGAAAACCAAACGCGACCATTCCCAGGCCACCGAGCGCGTCTTTTTTGGTATAACCCCACCCGAAACCGAACAGGAAATCACTTGCCGCCGCCATGGCAAATATGGCGGCCAGAGCGATCCACGCCGGAATGAAGAACTTGCCGAAAGTGCCGATCGATCGATGGCGCCGTTGAGCGTCGGTCTCCATGCTTGTCCGCCTCACAAATCCAGCGCCGCGTATTCGCGGGGCGGGGGCAGGCCTTCCATCTTCTCGCTCAGCAGCGGGCGGAAGCTCGGGCGGCTCTTCATGACCATGTACCAGTCATGCGCCTGGTCGTGGCCTTTCCAGTCGATCGCGCCGAGGTAGTCGACCACCGATAGCTGCGCTGCGCAGGCGAGGTCGGCGAGGCTCAGCGTAGGTCCGGCCAGCCATTGCCGCGTGTCGACCAGCCAGTCGATATAGTCGAGGTGGCCGTGCAGCAGCTTGCCCATTTCGCGCAACACGCGCCCGTCGGGCGACTGGCGCAGGACGAGGCGCTTCTTCATCTTCTCGTGCAGCGCGGGCGCGGTAACGTCGCCATAAAGGTTCTCGTCGAACAGGCTCACCAGCCGGCGGATTTCCGCGCGCTGGAGGGCATTGCCCGAGATCATCGGATTGCGATCGACCGTTTCCTCGAAGAATTCGCAGATCGCCTGGCTGTCGCTCAGCGCAACACGGCGGCCCGGGTCATGGAGCACCGGCGTGCGTCCGGCGGGATTGAGATGCCACAAGGCATCGCGCGCCTCCCACGGGTTTTCCCGCACGAGTTCGTAAGCGATCGACTTTTCGCCCATCAGCAAACGCAGCTTGCGGCTGAAGGGACACAGGGGAAATTGGTGGAGCTGCCACATGCTTCACCGCCTATGCGACAGCAGCGCGCGCCCGTCCACCGGGCAGGCGCATTTTGGCGGAAATTTACCCGTGGATCAGCGCTGGGGCGGGAGAGCCTGTTCGAAGCGCTTGGCCATGGCGCGCAATTCGGGGGCCATCGCCTCCATTGCGCCGGCCAGCGCGCCCATGGCTTCCATGGCGCGGGGCAGGTTTTTCTCGATCTCTGCCGGAACGCGCGAAGAGCCGGGCGCGAGCGAGCGGATCGTCATGCCCTTGTCCATCGCCGGGGCTTCCTCGCCCGCGATATCGGCCAGTGCCTCGGTTAGCGGGGCGATCGGCAGGTCGAGCAGCACTTCACCCATGGCGCGCGCCATCATCGCCAGTTCCTGCTGGCGCACGGGGTCCGACAGCTTGTCCGACATCTGTGCAAGCGAGGTCTCTTCCGCCTCTTCGGGCGTCAGCAGCTGCGCATCCTGCGCAAGGGCGGGCAGCGGCATGGCAGCGGCAAGGATGGCAATCGGAATAAGGCGCATGGAGTGTCCCCGTGGTTCTGCGACGCGGGCGTGGTAGGCGCGCCGCGCTGAGCGAAAGCTGAACGCGTGCCCTTAAAGGCCCGAGGCGTCGAGCATCAGCAGGCAGGCGGGCATGACCGCGTGGAGCGAGGCAGGATCGCTGCCCAGCGCCGCGCCTTCCGCCATCACCAGCGAGCGCATCGCCTCGCGGTCGGCGCCGGTCTCGTCCATCAGCCGCGCGGTCGAGCGCACGAAGAATTCCAGCCCGCGCTCTTTCAGGTCCGGATAGCGGGCCATGGCCTCGTCCCCGTCGGCCTGTCCGCGCGCGACGATGGCGAAGGCGGCTCCGCAGCGTACCGAGGCCTGCTGCGCGGCGTCGAGCTGCGGCGGTGCGGGCGCATCCTGCGCGGCAAGCGGGGTGGCAAGGCCGAGGGCGGCGATAAGGGCGAGCTTGTTCATGCCCGCCGCCCTACCTGCTTGCCAATGAACCGCAAGCAACTTGGCTTGCAGCGGGTGCGCCCCGCTCCTACCCACGCGGGCAAAGAGGAGATTCGATCCATGAAAACCCGTGCCGCCGTCGCCTTCGAAGCCAAGCAGCCGCTCGAGATCGTCGAACTCGACCTCGAAGGCCCCAAGCCTGGCGAGGTGCTGGTGGAAATCATGGCGACCGGCATCTGCCACACCGACGCCTATACGCTCGACGGGCTGGACAGCGAGGGGATCTTCCCCAGCGTGCTGGGCCACGAAGGCTGCGGCGTGGTGCGCGAAGTCGGCGCAGGGGTAACCTCGGTAAAACCGGGCGATCACGTCATTCCGCTCTACACGCCGGAATGCCGCCAGTGCAAAATGTGCCTCTCGGGCAAGACGAACCTGTGCAGCGCGATCCGCGAAACACAGGGCAAGGGCCTGATGCCCGACGGCACGACGCGCTTTTCCTACAACGGCAAGCCGATCTACCATTACATGGGCTGTTCGACCTTCTCGAACTTCACCGTCCTGCCTGAAATCGCGGTCGCCAAGATCCGCGAGGACGCGCCCTTCGACACCACCTGCTACATCGGCTGCGGCGTCACCACGGGCGTGGGCGCGGTGGTCAACACCGCGCAGGTCAAGCCGGGCGACAATGTCGTGGTCTTCGGCCTCGGCGGGATCGGCCTCAACGTCATCCAGGGCGCGAAGCTGGCCGGGGCCGACCGCATCGTGGGGGTCGACATCAATTCGTCGAAGGAAGAATGGGGCCGCAAGTTCGGCATGACCGACTTCGTCAATCCCAAGGACGTCGGCAATGTCGTCGAAACGCTGGTCAACATGCTCGACGGCGGGGCGGATTACAGCTTCGACTGCACCGGCAATACCGCGGTCATGCGCGATGCGCTGGAATGCTGCCACAAGGGCTGGGGCACCAGCATCATCATCGGCGTGGCGGAAGCGGGCAAGACGATCGAGACCCGCCCCTTCCAGCTGGTGACGGGCCGCAACTGGCGCGGCACTGCCTTCGGCGGGGCCAAGGGCCGCACCGACGTGCCCAAGATCGTCGACTGGTACATGAACGGCAAGATCGCCATCGACCCGATGATCACCCACCGCCTGAGCCTGGAAGAAATCAACAAGGGCTTCGACCTGATGCACGCGGGCGAAAGCATCCGCGCAGTCGTGGTCTATTGATGCCCGCCAAGGTCAATCTCGACGACAAGTTCGGGCAGTTCACCGAGCAGTGGGCGCCCCGCATCGCGGCGCGTTTCAACGGCAACGAGGTGCGCCTGTGCAAGGTCGAGGGCGAGTATCACTGGCATAGCCACCCCGACACGGACGAGCTGTTCCTGGTGATCGAGGGCGCGCTGGAAATCGACTTTCGCGACCGGACCGAAACGCTCGGCCCCGGCGAGATGATCGTCGTTCCGCGCGGCACCGAACACCGCCCGCGCGCACCGCATGGCGAGGCGAAGCTCTTCGTCATGGACACCGAGGGCACGCCCAATTCGGGAGATCATGCCACGGCAAAGGTCGCGGTCGACATCTGAGCGCTTGCGCGCCCTGCCACCGCGCTTAAGGTGGCGAATCGAAACCTAAGGGAGAGAGCCCATGTACAGTCACATGATGGTCGGTTCGAACGACATCGACCGGTCGAAGAAGTTCTACGATGCGACCTTCAAGGCCATCGGCGGCCGCGAAGGCATCGTCGATGAAAAGGGTCGCCTGATCTACCTCCACAATGGCGGCGCGTTCCTCGTCACCAAGCCGATCGACGGCGAACCGGCCACGGCCGGTAACGGCTGCACCGTCGGCATCGGTATGACCCCCGAACAGGCCGATGCCTGGCACGCGGCCGGCGTCGCAGCAGGCGGCACCGCGATCGAAGACCCGCCGGGCGTTCGCGGCGAAGGCACGCCCAATGCCATGTATCTCGCCTACCTGCGCGATCCGGACGGCAACAAGCTGTGCGCGCTGCACCGGATGGGTTGAGCGGGCTTCGGTGTTCAATCACCTGACCATCGGCGCGAGCGACATCGAGCGCTCGCGCCGTTTCTATGATGCGACCTTCGCCGCAATCGGCGGCCCTGCAGCGCAGGACGATCCCAAGGGCCGGCTGGTCTATCGCCATGACGGCGGCGTGCTGGTCATAGGCAAGCCGATCAACGGCGAGCCGCCTACGGTGGCGAATGGCAATACCATCGGCTTCAGGGTCGCCAGCGCGCAAATGGTGGACGCCTGGCACGAAGCGGGATGCGCCAATGGCGGCATGACGGTCGAGGACCCGCCGGGGCCCCGTTCCAGCCCCTTTGGCGAGATGTACCTTGCCTACCTGCGCGATCCCGACGGGCACAAGCTGTGCGGAGTATGCTGGCTGTGATGCGCGGGGAAGAAGGCCTGCGTACCGACCTCGCGGCGCTCGCAATCCCCTTCGCCGAGCACGAGCACGAAGCGGTCTTTACCGTCGAGCAGAGCCGCCATGTCGATGCCGAGATACCCGGCGCGCATACCAAGAACCTGTTCCTGAAAGACGCCAAGGGTGCCTTCTGGCTGGTCACCGTGCCGGCCGAGGCGCGCGTCGACCTCAAGGCCCTGCCCGGTGCGATCGGCTGCAAGCGGGTGAGCTTCGGCAAGGCGGACGACATGGAGCGGCTGATCGGCATTGCCCCCGGCTCGGTCACCCCGCTCGCCATGATCAATGCAGCGCCCGGCAGCGTGACCTGCGTGATCGAGGCAGGACTTGCCGCAGCGCCCCGCATCAATGTCCATCCGCTTCGCAACACCGCGACGCTGGGGCTGTCCGGCGCTGACGTCTTGCGGCTGATCGGACATTGGGGCCATGCGCCGCGCGTCGCCGAAATCCCGGTGCAGGAGTCCGCATGACGCTCGAATACCTATCGCAGAACCGGGCCTTCGACGGCGACCAGTTCGTCCTCTCGCACCATTCCGAGGCTACGGGGACGGAAATGACCTTCTCGGTCTATGTCCCGCCGCACCTGCCCGGCGTGAAGCTGCCGGTGCTGTGGTATCTTTCCGGCCTCACCTGCACCCATGCCAACGTGACCGAAAAGGGCGAGTATCGCCGTGCGTGTGCCGAACACGGCATCGTCTTCGTGGCCCCGGACACCTCTCCGCGCGGGGAGGACGTGCCCGATGCGCCGGACGAATACGACTTCGGCAAGGGCGCGGGCTTCTATGTCGATGCGACGCAAGACCCCTGGAGCCGCCATTACCGCATGCGCAGCTATATCGAGATCGAACTGCCGCAGGTGGTCGCGAGCGAGTTCCCGGTCGACTTGTCGCGCCAGGCGATCACCGGCCACTCGATGGGCGGGCATGGCGCGCTCACCATCGGCCTGCGTGATCCGGGGCGCTTTCGCTCCATCAGTGCCTTCAGCCCGATCGTCTCGCCCAGCCGGGTGCCGTGGGGCGAGAAGGCGCTGTCACGCTATCTGGGCGACGACCGCGATGCCTGGCGCGCCTATGACGCGGTCGCTCTGATCGAGGACGGCGCGCGGCACGACCATATCCTGGTGGACCAGGGCACTGCGGACCAGTTCCTCGAGGAACAGCTGAAAACCGGCGCGCTCTCGCTCGCCTGCGCCAAGGCCGGCATGGCGCCGGAGATCAGGATGCAGGAGGGGTACGACCACTCCTACTACTTCATCTCCAGCTTCATGGCCGACCACATCGCCTGGCACGCGGCACGGCTGGGCTGAGGCTTCCTAGAAGGAATATTTCGCCGACAGCTGCAGCTTCTGCAGATTGCCCGAGGTGCCGTTTTCGAGCGTGCGTTCGGCGTACATGTACTCCAGCCCGATATCGACCGGTCGCACGGGCGAGTAGATGATGTTGGCGAACACGTTCCAGCTCTCGTCGGTCACTGCGCCGGTGGTCAGCAGGACCGGGTTGTCGGCCTTGAAATAGGACCCCGCCACGCTGGAGCGCAGCTTGTCCGACCACAGGTGCCGGTAGGCGGCAAAGCCCGAATAGGTGAAGATCGGGTCGAGGTCCCCGTCGAGGTCGAGCGCGGCATCGTTGACGATGTTGAGCCCGATGTAGCGGCCAAGGCCGTCGCCGACCGTGCCCATGAAGCGCAGATCGTCCCGCTCGCCCAGCGCCAGCTTGCCCGACACGCTGAGGCCGTAGCCGATCGCGCTGTCGCCATCGGAGCCGAGGTCGTCGTCGGAAATGCGCAGATTGCGCAGGATGCCGGCGGCGGTCACGCTGCCCCAGTCGCCCGACAGGTTATAGCGCGCCACGAAATCTGGCAGCGTGTCGTCCCCGCCCAGCACGCGCCCGCCCGCCGGCGTGGTCACGGTCGTCTCGGGCTGCTCTGCGGCAAGCATCAGGCCGCCGCTGGTGTAGCGGATCATCGGCTGGCGCACGAAGACCGTGCCCGGCGTCGTGCCGATGAAGTCGAGGCTGTCCGGCAGCGCGCCCACGTTCTGGAAGGTCGACCAGGCCTGGCCGAACAGCCAGTTGTCGTAAGTGATGAATGCCTGCCGCAGGCGCGGCTCGTAGCTGTTGGAAATCCGCTCGTCCCCGCCCGGCGTGACCATGAAGTCGAGCTCGATCTGCGAATTGAGCGTGTGCTCCGCGCCGACGTCGGTCGCGGTCTTGAAGATCAGGCGCGACTGGCGGGCGTTGTAGTCGGTGTCCCAGCCGGACCCGTCCCCGCCCACGGGGATCGCCCCGGGAATGAGGAAATCGCGCACGATATTGCCGCTGTCGACCTGCCCGCCGCTGGTGCGCTGCGAGATGGCGTCGAACTTGACGTAGCCGGCATAGGAAATGGTAGTGTTGCCCACGCGGAAGCCCTTGTCTTCCTGCTTCTTGGGCTCGTCGATCTCGGCGGCGAGTTCGGCCTGACGCGCCTGCAGCGCCTTCGTTTCGGCAAGCGCCTGCTGCGTGGCGGCGACGGCTTCTGCCTGCTGGCTGTCCATCTGCCCCTTTTGCGCATCGAGCCGTTCGACCAGTTGCATCACCAGCGCTTCCAGCCGGTCGAGCCGCTGCTCGACATCCGCATCCTGCGCCGCTGCCGGTGCAGCTGCCATGCACGTGCCTGCCAGCAGGCCTGCACGCAGTACGGTCCTCATTCCCCTCATCGCCATCGCAGCCTCCCTCGCTGTCATTTCAGGCAAGTATGGGCTGCAAGACACCGCAAAGGGTATGAGCGGATGGTCGTAAGACCTTCGTCTGAAAGCGCGAAGGGGCCTTGTGCTGCTATCACGAAGGCGAAGGGAGACGACCCATGCTCAATGCCGTCCAACGCCTCGATACGGCCCGCGAAACCAACTGCACGCCGGAAATGTACGAGCAGCTCTACCGCCGCTCGGTAGAGGATCCGGACGGCTTCTGGCTCGAACAGGCCAGGCGCCTCGACTGGGTCACGCCCCCGACCAGGGGCGGCGATTGGTCCTATGACCCGGTCGGCATCGAATGGTTTGCCGACGGCACGCTCAACCTGTGCCACAACGCCGTCGACCGCCACGTCGAGGCGGGCCGCGGCGATGCCACCGCGCTGATCTTCGAGCCGGACGATCCGGCCACCCCGGGCCGCAGCCTGACCTATGTGGAGCTGAAGGGCGAGGTCGTGCGCATGGCGAATGCGCTCAAGGGGATGGGCGTCAAGCGCGGCGACCGCGTGACCATCTACATGCCGATGATCGTCGAAGGCGTGCTCGCCATGCTGGCCTGCGCCCGCCTCGGCGCGATCCATTCGGTGGTCTTCGGCGGCTTCTCTCCCGAGGCGCTGGCCGGCCGCATCGAAGGCTGTGCCAGCCGCTTCGTCGTCACCGCCGACGAGGGCCTGCGCGGTTCGAAACGCGTGCCGCTGAAGGCAAATGTCGATGCCGCGCTGGCCGAACCCGATCACGACACGCCGATCGACGGCATGCTGGTCGTGCGCCACACCGGCACGGAGGTCGCCATGATCGAGGGGCGCGACCACTGGTATCACGAGCTTGCCAGCGACGAGGAATGCCCGTGCGAACCGATGGGCGCGGAAGACCCGCTGTTCATCCTCTACACCTCCGGTTCGACCGGCAAGCCCAAGGGCGTGGTGCACACCACCGGCGGTTACGGCGTGTGGACGGCGACCACCTTCAGCTATGTCTTCGACTATCGCCCGGGCGAGGTGTTCTGGTGCACCGCCGATATCGGCTGGATCACCGGCCACAGCTACATCGCCTACGGCCCGCTGCTGAACGGGGCAACGCAGGTGGTGTTCGAGGGCGTCCCCAACTACCCCGACCACGGCCGGTTCTGGGACGTGGTGGACAAGCACCAGGTCAACATCCTCTACACCGCCCCCACCGCGATCCGCGCGCTGATGCGCGAAGGCGACGCCTACGTGACCAACCGAAATCGTTCGTCGCTCCGCCTGCTCGGCACGGTGGGCGAGCCGATCAATCCCGAAGCCTGGCGCTGGTATTTCGACGTGGTCGGCGAGAAGCGCTGCCCGATCGTCGACACCTGGTGGCAGACCGAAACCGGCGGCGTGATGATCACGACGCTTCCCAATGCGCACGACATGAAGCCGGGCAGCGCGGGCAAGCCCTTCTTCGGCATTCGTCCGCAGCTGGTCGACAATGACGGCGCGGTGCTGGAGGGCGCGACCGAGGGCAATCTGTGCATCACGCACAGCTGGCCGGGGCAGGCGCGAACGGTCTACGGCGATCACGAACGCTTCGAGCAGACCTATTTCAGCACCTACAAGGGCAAGTACTTCACCGGCGACGGCTGCAAGCGCGACGAGGACGGGTACTACTGGATCACCGGTCGTGTGGACGATGTCATCAACGTCTCCGGCCACCGCATGGGCACGGCCGAAGTCGAAAGCGCACTGGTCAGCCATGCCAAGGTGAGCGAGGCCGCGGTCGTCGGTTACCCGCACGACATCAAGGGCCAGGGCATCTATTGCTACGTCACGCTCAATGCAGGCGAGGAAGGCTCCGATGCCCTCTATGCCGAACTGCGCGGCCATGTGCGCAAGGAGATCGGCCCGATTGCCTCGCCCGACCACATCCAGTTCACCGACGGCCTGCCCAAGACGCGCAGCGGCAAGATCATGCGGCGCATCCTGAGGAAGATCGCGGAGAACGATTACGGCTCGCTCGGGGATACCTCCACGCTGGCCGATCCAAGCCTGGTTGATCGTTTGATCGAAGGACGGCAGAACCGCTGACAGGCATGGCACAGCGCATCATCATCGCCGACGACCACCCGCTCTTCCGCACGGCGCTGGGCCATGCGGTGGGCCGGGTGTGGCCCGAGGCCGAAATCGTCGAGACATCGTCGGCCAAGGGCGCGCGCGAGGCGGTGGAGGCGGGGGCCGAAGCCCTGTTGCTCGACCTCCATATGGAGGATTCGAACGGGCTGTCGGCGCTGATGGACTTCCGCCAGGATTTCCCTGCACTGCCGGTCGTGATCGTCTCGGCGAGCGAGGAAGCGCGGGTCTACGCCGCCGCCAGCCAGCTGGGCGCAGCCGCCTTCATTCCCAAGTCCGCCAGCCTCGAGACCATGCGCGAGGCGCTGGCCTGCGTGCGCGAGGGCGAGAACTGGTTTCCCGAGACCGGCAGCGGACCGGACGAGGATTTGGCGAAGATCGCCAGCCTCACCCCCGCCCAGCGCCGTATCCTCGGCCAGCTCAGCGAAGGCCTGCTGAACAAGCAGATCGCCTATGAACTCGATATCAGCGAAGCGACCGTGAAGGCGCATATCACCGCGATCTTCCGCAAGCTGGGCGTGGTCAACCGGACGCAGGCCGTGCTGCTGGCCGGCAAGCTGGATGTCGATCAGGCGGTGGCGGACCCCGCGGCCGGCTGATCGCCGCCGGTTCCCCGCGCCACGCAATCCGAAATCAGTGCGCGCAGGGCTGCGGGCGATGACGGCTTGAGCAGTCGCTGGGCGCCCATGCGCGCTGCCGCCCGCTCGGTTTCCTCGCCCGCCTCTGCGGTCAGGAGGATGGCCGGAGGACGCTTGCCCCAGGCCGCGCATAGCGCCTCGTAGACCCCGTCGCCGCGCTCGTCCTCGTCGAGGCGGAAGTCCATGATGGCGACGTCGGGCGGTGTTCCGGCCACCTCCAGCGCCTGCGACAGGCCATGCGCGCAGGTCACGGCCAATCCCCATTTGCCCAGCAGCGCCGCCGTCGCGCTGAGCGCGGCGGGATCATTGTCGACCACGAGGATACGCGCGCCCGCCAGCGAGGATGCCGCTCGCCGCCGCTCGGGCTGCACCCGCGCGCCCCAGCGCAGCACCGGCAGGCGCACCGCGAACCGGCTGCCGCGCCCGACGACGGAGCGCGTCTCCACCTCCACTCCGAGCAGGGCGGTGATGCGCCGGACGATGGCGAGGCCGAGGCCGAGGCCTTCGCGGTCCTGCGTCCTGCCGCGCTGGAATTCGCCGAACATCCGCTCGATATCCTCGTCCGCGATGCCTGCGCCGGTATCGTAGACGCACAGGTCCACGTCGGCTCCCGCACGCCGCACGCCGAGCAGCACGCCGCCCCTGTCGGTATAGCGGATGGCATTGCTGAGGAGATTGCGCACCACGCTGCCAAGCAGGGCGCGGTCGGTATCGATCCACACGCTGGTGGGCACGCGTTTCAGCGCCAGCCCCTTGCTTTCTGCCTGCACCGAAAACTCGCGCATCATCTCGTCGAAAATCTCGTCGAGCGCGACCGGCTCGGGGCGCGGTTCGATACCGCCGCCATCGAGTTTCGAAATGTCGAGCAGTGTGCGGATCAGCCGGTCGGCCGAGGTAATCGACCCGTCGAGATCGCGCACCAGCCGTTCGAGCTGGTCGCGCCCGCGCACTTCCTCGCCCAGCGCCGAGGCGAACAGGCGCGCCGCATTGAGCGGCTGGATCAGGTCGTGGCTGGCCGCGGCAAGGAACCGCGTCTTCGAGCGCGTGGCCGCTTCGAGCGCGCTGTTCGCCTCGCTCAGCTGCTGCGTGCGTTCGGCGACCTTCTGTTCGAGCGCCTGTTCCGCCCGCCGGTCCGCCGTCACGTCGCTGTAGCTGGTGACGTAGCCGCCGCCCGGCGCGGGGTTGCCGACGATGCGCATGATCCGCCCGTCGTGCTGCTCGCGTTCCATCCGGTGGGTGCGTCCGGCGCGCATGTGTTCGAGCCGGCGGGCGACCTGCTCCTCGATCTCGGCATGCGGCACGCCGCCCTGGCGCAGGTTGAAGCGGATGAGATCGGCAATCGGCGTGCCCACGCTGGCAAGCGCGTCGGGCAGCGCGAACATTTCCTGGTAGCGGCTGTTCCACGCCACGAGGTTCATGTCGCTGTCGACCAGCGCCACGCCCTGGTCGATGTTCTCGATGGCCAGTTGCAGCAGGTCGCCGCTGAAGGTCAGGCGGCGGCTGGTCTCGTCGAACATGGCCACGACCTGTTCGAGCGGGACGGCATCGCCCTGCGCCCAGCTGGCGGTGAGCATGCGCGCGGACGACGTGCCGACCACGCCCGCGATCAGCCGTTCCGCCATGGCGAGCACCTGCTCATCGGCCGGGTCGCTGTCGCGGTAACCTTCGCCCAGCGCCTCTGCCGCGCGCCGCTGGCCGATGAACTGGGCCAGCAGCAGGCGGATGTCCGCAATGCGCTTGGCAGTAACGAAACCCGGCCGTGCGCCGGGCGGTGCGGTGCCGACGAAAGCCGCCGCCTGCGCGGCATCGACCAGCGTCTCGCGCCCGAAGGCAGAGCCTGCCCAATAAGCCGCGACATTGAAGCCGAGGCTGAGCAGCACGCCCGACACCAGCGGATCGGGATGGATGGCGAAAACCGGCGGCTGGTTCGTCGCGGCGGGCAGGATCAGCAGCACCGCCCAGCAGGCGAACCCGGCCAGCAGGCCGCTGGTCATGCCGGTCTTGTTGCCGTGGCGCGTCATCATGCCGAGCACGAGGCCGGGCGCGAATTGCGCCATGGCGGCAAAGGCCAGCGTTCCGAGGCCGGCGAGCTCCGCCGCTGCCCCGAAGCCGAGATAGAAGAGATAGGCGAAGAACAGCAGGCCGCCGATGACGAGGCGGCGCACCATCAGCAGGCGCAGCGCGAGCCGGGTGCGATCGCCTCCGCCGCGCAGTTCGCGCCGGAAGACCACAGGCAGCACGAGGTCATTGGTGATCATCGTCGAAAGCGCCACGCTGGCGACCACGATCATGCCGGTCGATGCCGCGAACCCGCCGATGAAGACGAGCAGGGCCAGCAGCTCGCTTCCCGAGGACAGCGGCAGGGCCATCACGATCATGTCGCCCGGCGTCTCTGCCGGAAGCGCGGACAGGCCCGCCAGCACGATCGGTACGATGACGAGCGAGGTGACCGCAAGATAGGCCGGGAAGACCCAGCGCATCGCCGCGCTGGCGCGGTCGGTCTGCGCCTCGACGAAGGTCATGTGGAACTGGCGCGGCAGGCACAGCGCCGCGCAGGCCGCGATAAGCGTCAGCACCGCAAAGCGGGCATCGAACTGCTGCGCGGAAAAGGGCGAGACCGCTGCGCCAGCACCGCCAGGTTGCCCCGCAAGCAGCACCATCGCGAATGCCGCCAGCGCCAGCAGCGCGAACAGCTTCACTGCCGATTCCACCGCGATGGTGAGCACCAGCCCGGCATTGTCCCCGGCGCGGTCGGCCCTGCGCGAACCGAACAGGATGGCGAACAGCGCCATGCTGCCTGCAACCAGCAGGACCAGCTCGTCGGGCGAGACGCTCGCTTCGAGTTCGGGATCAAGCGCGAGCAGCGATGTGCCGACTGATTGCAGCTGCAGCGCCATGTAGGGCAGCGAGCCGACTGTCGCGAAGATCGTCACCAGCGCGGCGACCAGCGCGCTCTTGCCGTAACGTGCCGAGAGGAAGTCGGCGATCGAGGTGGAATGCTGGGCCTTGGCCTGCGCAAGGATGCGCCGCACCAGCGGATAGCCGAGCGAGAAGACCAGCACCGGCCCGAGGTAAATCGGCAGGTAATGCCAGCCCGAACTTGCCGCCGAACCGACCCCGCCGAAGAAGGTCCAGCTGGTGCAATAGACCGCCAGGCTGAGGCCGTAGATCCAGTCGCGCCGGCGGGCGGAGACAGGGCGGCCGGTCTCGGCCAGCCGGTCCTGCCGCGACGCCAGCCAGAACAGCAGTGCCAGGTATAGCGTCGCCGTAACGATCGCCGTGCCGAACAGCATGGACCTCTCCCTTCCCCCGCGTGCAGCCTATCGAAACTGCCGCATCATGCAAGAAAGGGCGGCGCCGCGCGGCACCGCCCTTCCTCTGCGACTGTCCCGAAGGGCGTCAGTGTGCGTGGGCATCGCCCGCGCCGCGGGGCACGCGGATCGAATCCACCAGCTTGCGGATTTCGACCGGCGGGCTGGCAGTCATCTTCGACACCGCGATGGCGACGGCGAAGTTCAGCACCATTCCGACCACGCCGATCCCTTCGGGCGAGATGCCGAAGAGCCAGTTGTCCGCTACGTTCGCTGCCGGGTTCGCCAGCTTGAAGTAGAAGATGTAGCCGAAGGTGAAGGCCAGGCCCGTCACCATTCCCGCAATCGCCCCTTCCTTGTTCATGCGCTTCGAGAAGATGCCCA
Source organism: Qipengyuania gaetbuli (assembly GCF_020171365.1). Classification (NCBI taxonomy): domain Bacteria; kingdom Pseudomonadati; phylum Pseudomonadota; class Alphaproteobacteria; order Sphingomonadales; family Erythrobacteraceae; genus Qipengyuania; species Qipengyuania gaetbuli. The sequence continues at coordinate 996,916 of NZ_JAIUZO010000002.1, forward strand.
TGAAGATGGCGGGGAACAGGCTGGCTGCGGCAAGGCCGAAGGCGAATGCAACCACCTGTGCCACCCAGCCCGGCGGGTAGATGCCGAGATAGCCGGCCACCACGATCGCTGCCGTTGCCGCAAGACGCGCCGCCAGCAATTCGCCCTTCTCCGATATATCGGGTTTGAAGGTCGACTTGAGCAAATCGTGACTGACCGAGCTGGAAATCACCAGCAGCAGGCCGGCAGCGGTCGACAATGCCGCGGCAAGCCCGCCGGCGGCGACCAGCGCGATCACCCAGCCCGGCAGATTGCCGATTTCCGGGTTGGCGAGGACCATGATGTCACGGTCGAGGTAGACCTCGTTCTCGCTGTCCGCGACCGGTGCGTTGGTGACGAGACGCTCACCCGAAGGACCCGTGCCTTCGGCGAAGGCCGGTGCGCCTTCGAACGGGTCGCCGCTGCGTACCTGCATCACGCCGTCGCCGTTCTTGTCCTGGAAGGCGATGAGATCGTTGCGCTCCCAGTTCTTGAACCAGCCCGGTGCTTCCGAATAGCTCGTCTCGTTCACCGTATCGATGAAGTTGAGGCGGGCAAAGGCGCCCACGGCCGGTGCGGTCGTGTAGAGCAGGGCGATGAAGATCAGCGCCCAGCCGGCCGACTTGCGGGCATCGGATGCCTTGGGAACGGTGAAGAAGCGCACGATCACGTGCGGCAGTCCCGCGGTCCCGACCATCAGGGCCAGCGTGATGCAGAACACGTCGATCATGCTCTTGGACCCGTCGGTATATTCCCCGAACCCCAGGTCGGTGAGCACCAGGTTGAGTTTCTGCAGCACGTACAGCCCCGACCCGTCGTTGACCTGGCTGCCCAGGCCGATCTGCGGGATCGGGTTGCCCGTGAGCATGAAGCTCAGGAAGAAGGCCGGCACCATGTAGGCGAAGATCAGCACGCAATATTGCGCGACCTGCGTGTAGGTGATGCCCTTCATCCCGCCGAGCACGGCATAGACGAAGACGATGCCCATGCCGATGATCACGCCCATGGTGATGTCGACGTCGAGGAAGCGCGAGAACACGATCCCCACGCCGCGCATCTGGCCGGCGATATAGGTGAAGCTGATGAAGATCAGGCAGATCACCGCGACCACGCGCGCGGTCTTGGAATAGTACCGCGTGCCGATGAAATCGGGCACGGTGAACTGGCCGAACTTGCGCAGGTAGGGCGCCAGCAGGAGCGCCAGCATGACGTATCCGCCGGTCCAGCCCATCAGGTAGACCGAACCGTCATAGCCGAGAAAGGCGATCAGGCCTGCCATCGAAATGAAGCTGGCCGCGCTCATCCAGTCGGCTGCGGTGGCCATGCCGTTGACGACCGGGTTCACCCCGCCGCCGGCGACGTAGAATTCCTTCGTCGAACCTGCCCTGCTCCACAGGGCGATGCCGATGTAGAGTGCGAAGCTGGCGCCGACGAAGAGGTAGATCAGAGTTTGCGTGTCCATCGTCCCCTCCCTCAGTCGTCGAGATCGTACTTGCGCTCGAGCTTCCGCATCTTGACGACGTAGTAGAAGATCAGCGCGATGAAGATGTAGATCGATCCCTGCTGGGCGAACCAGAAGCCGAGCGGGTATCCGCCGATCATGAACTGGTCGAGGAACTCGCGGAACAGGATGCCTGCCCCGAAGGAACAGGCGAACCAGATCGCCATGAGCGTGACCAGCAGGCGGACATTGTCACGCCAGTAGGCGCCCTCTGCCTCGCTGGTCTGGTGGGTATCGGTATCGTCTGACATGGCCTCCCCCTCGTATTCTTTTGGCGTCGTCTTGTGGTGTCTGCCGCCCGCAGAAACGGGAGCATCACGGGAAGGCTATGGGAGCGTGGCCCCCGCGGCGAGAGCGACATAAGTCTAATAGGGCCTCAGCCCCGCAGGACCGAACCCAGCCGCACGTCGGCAGGCAGCCTGCGCGCTTGGGCCAGCAGCAATTCCGCTGCCGCCAGCGCGTCCGACAGGGCATCGTGCTGGTCGTAGGCGGGAAGGCTGTAGCGCGCCCGCACTGAGGCGAGGCGATAAGCATCGGTGCCCACAAGATTGGGGTGCAGCCTGCGCTCCAGTTCCAGCGTGCAGATGGCGCGCACCGGCAGCGCCTCGCCGAAGCAGGCGCGCGTTGTCCGCTCGATGACCTCAACCTCGATCGCGGCGCCATGAGCGACGAGCACGCGGCCCGACAGCGCCGAAACGAGCGGTTCGAGGACCTGCCGCAGCGGCTGGCCTTCGCGTGCGCGTTCCTCGCCGATGCCGTGCACGGTGACCGCGCCATCGTCGAGACGTCGCGCGCTGCGGATGTCGAGCGACACGGCCCCCTCCAGGGCGATGCCGGCGGTATCGAATGCAAGCCATCCCGCCTGGAGGACGTGCGCATCGCGCGCGAGCCCGTCGAGCTCGAAATCAAGCGCCAGCAGCGCCGCTTCGCGCAGCGGCAGGTCGGGGGCGGGCCACCGGGCACCGGCATACGCGCTAAGCAACTCCTGCCCGCTCTTACCGAGCGCTGCGAGACGGCGCCGGAAGCGCCAGTCGGCTATGCGCTCACGCAATCCCGCCTGCCAGATTGCGCTTGAGCGAATCCAGCCCGCCGCTGATGACCGAGAACGCATCCTTCAGGTAATCCCGCTCGAGCGGGGACAAGGCCGCAGGGGCAATCGCGTTGTCGGGCGCGGTGCCCGCGCGGACTTGCGCGGCCTGGTGTGCGATGCGCAACTCGCTCACCAGCAGGAAGGCGTCCTTCAGGCTTTCGGCATCGCCGCGCGCCATGCGCCCGGCGGCGGCCAGAGCCTCCAGCCGCTCGATCGTGCCGACCGCAGCCAGCCCCTCCGCCAGCGCGAAAGTGCGGGCGATGTCGATCACCGGCAGGATGGCCTGCGCCTTGGCATCGAAGACTTTCTGCCCGTCCTCCGACTTTTCCAGGACCAGGTTGCGGAAGAAGCCCAGCGGCACCTTGCTGCGCTGCGCATCGCGGGCAAGGAAGCTGAGGAACAGGCCCGAACCGCGTGCCTTGTCGACTACGTCCTCGTGCAGGGCCTGTGCCATCACCGGATCGCCGTGAACTGCGCGCATGTCGAAACAGATCGTTGCGCGAAGGATGCGGTCCTCGTCCGGATTGGCGATCCAGCGGCCGTAACGCTCGCTCCATTCGCTGCGGGTGAGGCGCTGTTCGGCGTTCTTCGCCATGATGCCGCCCTTGCAATAGACGAAGCCGCATTCGTCGAGCAGGTCGGATATGCGCGCGCCCAGCGCCGCGAAATACTCGCGCCCGCTTTCGTCCACGCGGTCGTCCATGACGATGCCGTTGTCCTGGTCCGAACCGACCAGCTGCTCCCCCCGCGCGAGCGAGCCGAAGACCAGCAGCGCATAGGGAACCGGCGGCGGGCCCAGTTCCGCCTCGGCCAGCTCTGCCGCACGGCGGTGGACCGCCTCGCCCAGTGCCGAGGTGAACCGCATCGTGTGTTCGGCATGGAAACCGCCCGCATCCATCCGAGCGAAGCCTTCGGGTATCTGGCGCGCCGCTGCGACCAGCGCCTGCGGGCCGGCGGCCTTCGCCACCAGCATGCCGGTATCGATGGCGCTGTCGCCGAGATAGGCGAGGATGTCTGTCGCGCTGAGGATGGCGACCAGTTCCCCTGCCGAACCCAGCACGGGAATATGGCGGAAGCCGCCAGCCGCCATCAGCGCCATCGCCTCTGCCGCAGTGGCGTGGCGCGGCAAGGTGCGCGGCGCGGCGGTCATGACCTCGCGGATCGGCCTGTCGAAATCGGTCCGCGCGGCGACCACGCGCTTGCGCAAATCCTTGTCGGTGAAGATGCCGACCAGCCGGCCGTCCTCGCAGATCGCCAGCGTGCTCACGTCCCGTTCGCTCATCAGCGTGGCGGCATCGGCAATGCTGAGGCCGGGTTCGCAGGACACCGGCTGCTTGTGGACCAGCAGCTGTTCGATGGTCGCATGCTGGAGCGTGCTCGGTCGCTTCAGGCGCAAGTCGCGCACGGCGCTGCGGATGCGTTCCGTCTCGCTTTCGTTGAAATAGTCGCGCACGGCATCGCATTCGCTGCGCAGCCGGTGGAATTCCTCGCCCGGCAGGCAATAGACCAGCGTGTCTTCCAGCGCCGTGGTGGTGTTGCGCACCTCTCCCCCGCGCAGGAGCGACGGGAAAGCGAAGCTGCCGCCCCGCCCCAGCCGCATGGTCAGCTCCTCCCCCGCGAGGCGCAATTCGACCGAGCCGGAGCGAACGATGAAGAGCTGGTCGTTGTGCGAGCCCGCCTCGAGGATCGTGTCCCCGGCCCGGAAATAGCGCACCGTCACCCGCCGCGCGATCGCGGCGATGCGGTCCGCGTCCAGCCTGTCGAAGGGCGACAAATCGCCTAGGAAGGACCGGATCTCGCTCAGCTCGCTGGCCATGCGCGAAGCCTAGCACCTTTGGTGCCGCTTCGTCGCATCGACTTTAGTCCAAGTGGCACAGGGGCGCGAAGACCCCGGCCGCTCAGCCGTGCTTGGCGATGAAATCCTCGACCACCGGGGCGATCTTCGTGCGCCACCTGCTGCCGTTGAAGATGCCGTAATGCCCGGCGCCCTCGGCCATGTAATAGCGCTTCTTCGACGCCTTGAGATTGGGCGTCAGGTCGAGCGCGGCCTTGGTCTGGCCGAGGCCGGAGATGTCGTCGCGCTCGCCCTCGATGGCCAGCAGCGCGGTCTGGGTGATGTCGCCGAGGTCGATCAGCTTGCCGCGGTGCATGAAGGTGCCGTTGGGGATCGCGTGGTCCTGGAACACCTCTTTCACCGTCTGGAGGTAGAATTCCGCCGTCATGTCGCAGACGCTACGGTATTCGTCGTAGAAGTCCTTGGTCGCCTGCGCGCTCGCCTCGTCGCCCACGGTGAGGTGTTTGAACATCTCGTAGTGGCTCATCATGTGATTGCCGAGGTTCATGCTCATGAAGCCGGCCAGCTGCATGAAGCCGGGGTACACGTCGCGCCCGGCGCCGCGATACTGCATCGGCACGGTGGCGATGACATTGTGGCGGAACCACTCGATCGGGCGTTCCATGGCAAGGTCGTTGACGCTGGTCGGCGAACAGCGCGTGTCGATCGGGCCCCCCATCATGGTCAGCGTCTTCGGCGTGCAGGGGTGCTTGTCGCGGTTCATGATCGCAGTCGCAGCAAAGACGGGGACCGAGGGCTGGCACACGGCCATGGCGTGCGCGCCCGGACCGATATGGTCTAGGAACTCGATGACGTAATCCATGTAGTCGTCGAGGTCGAAATGCCCCTCGTGCAGCGGCACGTTGCGCGCATCGGCCCAGTCGGTAACGTAGACGACGTAGTTTTCGAGCATGCGCTCGACCGTGCCGCGCAGCAGCGTGGCATAGTGTCCGCTCATCGGTGCGACGACCAGTAGGCGCGGAGCGTCTTCGGGCAGGTTTTCGCGGTGGAAGCGCTTCAGATCGCCGAACGGCTTGTTGACCACGGTCGCCTCGACCACCGGCCAGTGCTTGCCGCCCGCCTCGACATTTTCGATGCCCCAGGCCGGCTTGCCATAGGTGGCGGTGGCATGGGCGAAGACTTCCAGCGCGCTCGCAGCGACGGGCCCCATCCCCATGTAGCCGAAGGGCATGGCGGGATTGGACAGCATCTCGGCCCCGATCGAGGCCCAGGCGCTGGCACTCGACAACCAGCTGCGCTGCAATTCATAGGCTTGGTAAAGCATCGGCGTCCCCTGCTGCCCGCGCTGTTGTGTTATCGCTGCGGGCACTCCTTGAAAAAGGGCAGTCTGCCGAGCGATCGGTCGTTGTGCAATGCACAAAACGTGCAAAAGTGCCCGAATTGCGCCTCGCCTGTGGATTTTGCGCCGCAGCGAGCCTAGTTGACCGGCATGGACGAGACGGGTTCGAACGAAAAGAAGCGCCGCAAGCTGTTCCGCCGCGACAAGGACGCGGAACCGCGCAGCCTCAAGCCGCTGCGCATGGTGTTCGAGGAAGCGCGCAAATATCCCGGCCACGTGGCGATGGCGCTGGTGGCGCTGGTCGTGACGGCGGCCGCCACGCTGGCCATTCCGGCCGGCTTCAAGCTGGTGGTCGACCGCGGCTTTGCCGGTGACGGCAGCGATATCGGGCGCTGGTTCCAGTACCTGCTGCTGATCGTCGGCGTGCTCGCCATGGGCACGGCGGCGCGGTTCTATTTCGTCAGCTGGCTGGGCGAACGCGTGGTCGCCGACGTGCGCATGCGGGTGCAGGCCAACCTCCTGCGCCTGGCGCCGGGCTTCTACGAAGAGAACAGCCCCAAGGAAATTTCCAGCCGCATGACCAGCGACACCGCGCTGATCGAGCAGGTCGTGGGCACGACCATATCTGTCGCACTGCGCAATTTCCTCGTTGCGGTGGGCGGCACGATCTATCTCTTCACGCTGGTCCCCAGCCTGACGCTGGGCCTGTTCCTGATCATCCCTGCGATCACCATCCCCATCACCGTCTTCGGACGCCGCCTGCGCACGGTCAGCCGTACCAGCCAGGACCGCGTGGCCGACATCGGCGCGATGGTGACCGAAGTGCTGTCGGCGATGAAGATCGTGCAGGGCTTCAACCAGGAAGCGCGCGAGCACGAACGCTTCGGCGCCGCGGTCGAGCGGACCTTCTCGGTCGCCAAGCGCCGCATCCTCATCCGCGCGGTCCTGACGGCCTGCATCATCCTGTTCATTTTCGGCGGCATCACCATGCTGGTCTGGCGCGGCGCGGAAGCCGCCAATGCCGGCACGATCAGCTACGGCACCATCTTCGCCTTCGTGCTGACGGCCGGCCTCGTCGCCGGGGCCTTCGGTGCCCTGACGGAAGTTTACGGCGATCTCCTTCGCGCCTCGGGCGCAGCCAGCCGCCTGACCGAGCTGCTGGAGGAAAAGCCGACCATCGCCCCGCCTGCGCGGCCTGAGGCCCTGCCCGAGCCGCCGCGCGGAAGCCTGTCGTTCCGCAACGTGACCTTCCGTTATCCGACGCGGCTGGAAACCCCGGCGCTCGCCGATTTCAGCCTCGAGATCGAGCCGGGCGAAACGGTCGCCATTGTCGGCCCTTCGGGCGGCGGCAAGTCGACCATCTTCCAGCTGGCGGAGCGCTTTTACGACCCCCAGGCCGGCAGCGTGCGTATCGACGGCATTCCGCTGACCAGTGCCGACCCGGCCGAAATCCGCCGCCGCATCGCTTTCGTGCCGCAGGAAGGCGTGCTGTTTTCAGCGAGTGCGCGCGACAATCTGCGCTACGGCAATTGGGACGCGTCGGAAGAGGACATCTGGACCGCCGCACGCGCCGCCAATGCCGCCGAATTCCTCGAAAAGCTTCCCCAGGGCCTCGAAACCTATCTGGGCGAGAACGGGACCCAGCTGTCGGGCGGCCAGCGCCAGCGTGTCGCGATTGCGCGTGCGCTGCTGCGCGATGCCCCGATCCTGCTGCTGGACGAGGCGACGAGCGCGCTCGATGCCGAGAGCGAGCGGCTGGTGCAGGATGCGCTCGAACGGTTGATGGAAGACCGCACCACGCTGGTCATCGCCCACCGCCTCGCCACTGTGCGCGCCGCCGACCGCATCGTGGTGATGGAAGAAGGGCGCATCGTCGAGCAGGGTACGCACGACCAGCTGGCATCCGCAGGCGGCCTCTATGCCCGCCTCGCATCCCTGCAGTTCACGCTCGAAAGCGCCTGACGAACCGCCCTTTCAGGTGCGAAAATCGACCAATCCCCTTGCGGGAACGACGAAAGGCGACCGCGCCGCGCGCCTGCTGCTAGCAAGGCTGCGCACGGCCCTACGCGCGCGGGGGAGCACGCGAGGCCGGGAGGAAAGGACAACACACATGACCAGGACTATTCTCGCTGCCGGCGCATCCGCGCTTGCACTGATGATGGCGGTGCCTGCTGCCGCCGAGGAGGCAGAAGCCCCGACCATGGATTTCGGCACCTGGGGTGTCGGCACCGACCTGATCGACAAGACCGTCGATCCGGGCGACGACTTCAACGCCTACGTCAACGGCAAGTGGGTCGCGGAAAACGAAATTCCCGCCGACCGCCAGCGTTATGGCGCCTTCGACATGCTGCGCGAAGGTTCGGTCCGCGACGTGCAGAAGCTGGTCAACGACCTCGTGGCCTCGAACCCGGCTCCGGGCACGCAGGCCCGCCGCATCGTCGATGCCTACAATTCCTTCATGAACGTGGAGGCGATCGATGCGAGCGGCATCGCGCCCGCCCAGCCCTATCTCGACGAGATCGCCGGCGCGCCTGACCTCGAGGCGCTGGTGCGCCTGTTCGGCCAGCCCGAATACCCCTCGCTGGTAAGCGCGGGCGTGACCATCGATGCCCGCAACCCCACCCAGTATGCGGTGGGGCTGAACTTCAACGGCACGGGCCTTCCCGACCGCGACTATTACCTCGTGGATTCGGAAAGCAATCTGAAGATCCGCGCTGCCTACAAGGAACTGCTGGCCACCCTGCTGGGCAAGGCCGGATACGCCGATCCGGCGGCTGCAGCGGAAGCGGTCTACGCCTTCGAGCACAAGGTCGCCGAACTCGAATGGGCCCGCCAGGTCCTGCGCATGCCGACCCTCACCTATAACGAGCTGACCCCGGCCGACGTCTCCGCAATGGCCGGCGACTTCCCGATCGACGCACTGCTCGAATCCGCACAGCTCGGCGGGCAGGAGCGTTACCTCGTGCGCCAGATCCCGCCGACCGCGGAGGAAATCGAGCAGCTCGGCCTGACGAGCGAACAGCTCGCCATGATCGGCGGCGGCCTCCCGGCGATGATGAAGCTGCTGCAGGACACCCCGCTCGCCACGCTCAAGGCCTATATGGCCAAGAGCTTCCTGTCCTCGAGCGCCTCGGTCCTCTCGACCGAACTCGATGATGCGGTGTTCGACTTCTACGGCCGCACCATCAACGGCCAGGAAAAGCAGCAGGACCGCTGGAAGCGCGCGATCAGCGCGGTCGAGGGTGCGCTGGGCGAACAGCTGGGCAAGCTCTACGTCGAACGCCACTTCCCGCCCGAGAGCAAGGCCGCGATGGACGAGCTCGTCGCAAACCTGTCGCGTTCGATGGGCATGGCGCTCGACAAGAACGACTGGATGACGCCCGACACGATCACCCAGGCGCGCGAAAAGCTGAACGGCTTCGTCCCGATGATCGGCTATCCCGACGAGTTCGAGACCTATGACGGCCTCGAGATCGATCCGGCAGACCCGCTGGGCAACCGCCTCAACACGATCCGCTGGAACGTGGAAGATTCGCGCGCGCGCCTCGGCACCGAAGTCGACCCGAGCGAATGGGGCATGACCCCGCAGACGGTGAATGCCTATTATTCGCCGCTGACCAACCGCATCGTCTTCCCGGCCGCGATCCTGCAGCCGCCCTTCTTCAATGCCAGCGCCGACCCGGCCGTGAACTACGGCGGCATCGGGGCGGTGATCGGTCACGAGATCGGCCACGGCTATGACGATCAGGGCTCGCAGTACGATGCCAAGGGCACGCTCAGGAACTGGTGGCAGGACAACGACCGCAAGGGCTTCGAGCAGTACACCGCCCGCATGGCGGAATTCATCGAGGCCTATTGCCCGGTCGACAGCCCCGAAGGCCCGGTCTGCCTGCGCGGCCGCCAGTCGATGGGCGAAACGCTGGGCGACGTGGTCGGCCTGCAGATGGCCTACCGCGCCTACAAGCTGTCGCTGAACGGAGCCGAAGCGCCGGTGATCGACGGGCTGACCGGCGACCAGCGCTTCTTCCTCGGCTTCGCGCAGATCTGGCGCGGGATGGAGCGCGAGGAATCGCTGCGCAACCGCGTGATGACTGCCAACCACCCGCCGGGCGAATTCCGCCTCAACAACGCCGTGCGCCACATCGATGCGTGGTACGACGCCTTCGACGTGGGTCCGGACGATGCACTCTACCTGCCTCCGGAGCAGCGCATCTCCATCTGGTAAGCGCATTCCGGCGCAGAAATGCATTGGGGCGGAGCAGGTCGCTTGACTTGCTCCGCCCTTTGTCCATGGGGCTGAAGCCATGACCTTCTTCCAAGAACTGCTGATCGCGCTGGTGCAGGGGATCACCGAATTCCTCCCGATTTCGTCGTCGGGGCACCTGATCCTCATTCCCAAGCTGACCGATTTCCCCGACCAGGGGCCGCTGATCGATGTCGCGGTCCATGTCGGTTCGCTGCTCGCGATCATCCTTTACTTCCGCAAGGACGTGATGGGCCTGGCGCGGGGCGGCTTCGCCAGCGTGGGAATCGGCAAGGACGACCCGCAGCGCCGCCTGTTCTGGTTCGTCGCCATCGGCACGATCCCGGCGGTCGCGCTGGGCCTGTTCCTGAAGATGGGCGACTATCTCGAAGGCTTCCGCTCGACCCAGCTCGTGGCGACCAACCTGATCGTCTTCGGTATCCTGCTCGGCATCGCCGACCGCTTCGGGCGCGAGACCAAGGCATACGAGGACATGAGCCTGCGCGATGCGATCCTCGTCGGTCTTGCTCAGGCGATGGCGCTGATCCCCGGCACCAGCCGTTCCGGTGCGACGATGACCGCAGCGCGCGCGCTCGGATATTCGCGCGTCGAATCTGCCCGCTTCTCGTTTCTGCTGGCCATTCCTGCCGTCGCCGGAGCGGGCCTGTTGGCAGCGCTCGACCTGGCCGAGGCGACAGCGCAGATGCAGCAGGATGCGCTGGTGGCCGGAACGCTCACCTTCTTCACAGCGCTCGCGACGATGATCTTCCTCATGAATTTCCTGAAGAAAGCATCGATGATGGTCTTCGTCCTCTACCGCGTTGCGCTGGGCGCGGCCTTGCTGATCTTCCTCTAGGCCCCGCCCCCTTTTTAGCCTTCTTTTCGTCACAATCGCGGAACCATTCGTGGCAATGCGGTTTTACTGGTCACGAAGTAACCGCAAGGACTGACCGATGGGTCTGATCATTCTGGTCGTAACCGGTGCCCTCCTGGGCTGGCTGGGAACGATCGCACTCAAAATCGAAGATGGCCGTGCCATTCTCCGCAACGTGCTTGCCGGCATCGCCGGTTCGCTCGTGGTGGGGATCGCGACCTCTGGCGGCGTGTTCCTCGGAGCGATCCGTGGAAGCACCCTGCTGTGGGCCGTGCTGGGCGCCGTCGTCGCGATCGGGCTCTACAACTTCGTCCGTCAGCGGGCTGTCCGCTGACCGGCGGTCCCTTCCATCAACTGATTACCAGCAGGGGGCCGTCATCCCGGCTGCTCCCGATCTTAAAAGGGGAAGACTGAAATGAAGTTCAACAAAGCTGCCATCGTCGCTTCGGCCGCCGCGCTGAGCCTCGGCCTCGCTGCATGCGACAGCCCGACCGAAGAAGCTGCTGAAGAGCAGGCTGAAGCCATCGAAGACCAGGCCGATGCCATGGAAGACGCCGGCGCGATCACCGACGAACAGGCCGACGCCATGGAAGCTGAAGCCGACAACATCGAAGACGCTGCCGAAGGCGACACCGATGCGCTGACCGAAGGCGCGGAAGAAGCCGTCAACTAAGACGCTTTTCCAATCGGAAAAAACGGAGCGGCCCCGGAGCGATCCGGGGCCGCTTTGCTATACGGGCTTCGCGCCGCTGCCGCGCCCGCCGCGCAGCGTGTATTCCAGCGTGCCTTCGTTCACCACGTAATCGACATCGATCACTGCCGTGTTGGCGTAGGTGAAACCGGGGCCGAGATGGCGGTAGAGCTTGTCGAAATCGCGCTCCACCGTCTGGCGGTAGAGGTCCTCGAAGCTCTCGATCACGAAATAGGTCGGCTGCAGGTCGCTGATCACGTAATCGGTGCGCATGACGCGGTCGACGTTGAGCATGATGCGATTGGGACTTTTCGCCTCGGTCGCGTAGACGACTTCGGTCGGTCCCGAGAGTATGCCCGCGCCATAGGCCTTGATGCCGTCCTGTTCCTGGATCAGGCCGAATTCGACCGTGTACCAGTAAAGCGAGCCCAGCGCCTTCAGCCGGTTGTAGCGCATCGCCTTCCACCCGGCGCGGCCGTATTCCTGCATGTAATCAGCATAGACCGGGTCGGTCAGCATCGGCACGTGGCCGAACACGTCGTGGAAGACGTCCGGCTCCTGGATGTAGTCGAAGGTCTCGCGCGTGCGGATGAAATTGCCAGCCGGGAAACGGCGGTTGGCAAGGTGCCAGAAGAACACGTGATCGGGGATCAGCATCGGCACCGGCACGACCGTCCACCCGGTCAGCGCGTCGAGGTCTTCCGAGAGCCTGCCGAATTCGGGCACGCCCCCGCGGTTGAGATTGAGCTTTTCGAGGCCCGCCATGAACGCGCTCGCCGCGCGGCCGGGCAGCACTTCCATCTGGCGAGCGAACAGGTCGTTCCAGATCGCATCGTCTTCCGAGGAATACTGCGTCTGCGCCGGTTCCAGCCAGTCGTCGCCCACGTGGGCGGGCTTTTTCAGCGGTGCGGTGAAGACATCTGCCGGAAGGTCGGGCAAACGGCTGAAGTCATGTTCGGGTTCTGCTAGAGTCGCCATAGTTGCCATTGATACTACCTTTGGCGGCCCGATACAAACCGCAGGCGGGGGGATGCCTTTGAAAAAGGACGAATACGAAGACGCGATCGAGCCGATGCAGGCCGAACTGGTCGGAATGGCACGCTGGGCGCGCACGACCGGGCAGCGCATCGTGGTGATTTTCGAGGGGCGCGATACCGCCGGCAAGGGCGGTGCGATCAAGGCGGTGCGCGAACAGCTGAACCCGCGCCAGTGCCGGGTAGTGGCTCTGTCGAAACCGACCGAGGCCGAACTGACGCAGTGGTATTTCCAGCGCTATGTCGCCCACCTGCCGAGCGCGGGCGAGATCGTCCTGTTCGACCGAAGCTGGTACAACCGTGCCGGGGTCGAGAAGGTCATGGGCTATGCCGACGAGGAACAGGTTGAGGATTTCCTCCGCCAGGTCCCGACGTTCGAAAGGATGCTGGTCGATGACGGCATCCTGCTGTTCAAATACTGGCTCGGGACCGACCAGGCGCAGCAGGAAGAACGCCTGCGCGAGCGCCTTGAAGATCCGCTGAAACGCTGGAAGCTGTCGCCCGTCGACCTCGCCGCGCGCGACAAATACGATGCCTATACGCAGGCTCGCGAGGCCATGTTGGCCGCGACAAACACCGAATGGGCGCCGTGGACGCTGGTCGATTTCAACGACCAGAAGCGCGGACGGCTGACGCTGGTACGCGACCTGCTCGACCGCTTGCCGGATACGAAGGTTGAAGCGCCCGCGATCGAGTTTCCCGACCTAGGCCACGAACCTGCGGTGGAGACCTATGCGCAGATCCAGCCGCTGCCCGGCTACCCGGTCACCTAGGCGAGCGTCGCACTCGCCTTCACGACCTGCCGGCCATCGGCGGCAAAGGCGCCCATCTCGATATCCTCGCCCGTGCCGCGCAGGACGAGGTGCAGCGGCTCGTCGCAGATCGCCGGGCTGACCCCGCGGAAGGTGAAGCTCGCCAGGCGATTCTCGCCGCAATGCGCGCCGGCGAGCTGGAGCAGCAGGCTGGTGCTGAGCGGACCGTGGACCACGAGGCCGCGATACCGCTCCACCCGCTGCGCATAGGGCGCGTCATAGTGGATCCGGTGCGTGTTGAAGGTCAGCGCCGAATAGCGGAACAGCAGCCGTTCGTCGGGCAGGACTTCGCGGTGTGCGTCCCAGCCCGCCGGATCGAAGCTGCCTCCTTCCGTTTCTGGCGGCGATAGCGGCGCGTCGGGAGCCAGCCCTTCGAGATAGACGATGCTCTGCCGCTCGCTCACCGCCAGCACGCCGTCGGCGCGGGTTTCGTGATCGACCTCGACGAAGACCATCTCGCCGCGGCTGCCCGATTTGGGCGTGACCGAGGCGACCCTGCTGGTCCGCTCGATGGCGGCACCGATGGTCACGGGCGCATGGAAGCGCATCGCGCTCGATGCCCACATCCTGCGCGGCAGGGGCACGGGCGGCAGGAAGCTCGCCATGTCGTCGTCGCGGACCGGGTGCCCGTCGGGCGCCAGATCTCCCGTGCGCGCATCGGGCGTGCAGAGGCACAGGTGGATGCCCTGCGGCATGGCGGTATCGGGCGGCGCATCGCGGTCGAAGGTCGCGCACCATTGCGCCGCCAGCCGGGGCCCCAGCGCGTCGCGGGCGCGCATCTCGCGGCCCACCCATTCCTGCCAGTCCGGCATCAGGCGGCCAGCTCGAACACGGCGGCCATGCCCTGCCCGCCGCCGATGCACATGGTTTCCAGCCCGTAGCGTACCTCGCGGCGCTGCATCTCGTGCGCCATGTCAGCGAGGATACGGATGCCCGTCGCGCCGATCGGGTGGCCGAGCGAAATGCCCGAACCGTTGACATTGACGATCTCGCGGCGGCTGTCGTCTTCGGCAAAGCCCCAGCCCTTCAAGACGGCAAGCGCCTGCGGGGCGAATGCCTCGTTGAGTTCGATGAGGCCGAGATCGTCCCAGCCAAGACCGTTTCGCGCGAACAGCCGTTCGACCGCCGGAACCGGACCGATGCCCATGCGGCTGGGATCGCAGCCTGCCGCGCTCCACGAATGGAACCACAGGATCGGCTCGAGCCCTAGTTCCTCGACCTTGTCTTCCGCCACCACGAGGCAGGCTGCGGCGGCATCGTTCTGCTGGCTGGCATTGCCCGCCGTCACGACCGCATCGGGATCACGCTTGATATCGATGGGACGCAGCGCCGAGAGCGTTTCCATGCTGGCATCCTCGCGGAAGCCCTCGTCCCTGGCGAAGACGACCGGATCGCCCCTGCGCGAGGGTATCTCGACCGGCACGAGCTGTTCATCGAACTTGCCCTCGGCCCATGCTCTCGCTGCGTTCATGTGGCTGCGCACGGCAAACTCGTCCGATGCCTCGCGCGAAATGCCGTAATCCTTGGCGAGGTTCTCGGCGGTCTCGATCATGCCGGTGATGATGCCGAAGCGCTCGATCGGCTGGCTCATCAGTCGGCCGCGCGTGAGACGGTCCCACAGCACCATGTCGCCAAGACGCGCACCGTGGCGGGCCTTGGTCGTGTAGTGCTCGACATTGCTCATGCTCTCGACGCCGCCGGCCAGCACGCAGTCGGCCATGCCGGTCTGGACCATCATCGCCGCCGTAGCGACCGCTTGCAGGCCCGAGCCACAGCGCCGGTCGAGCTGCATGCCGGGCACTTCGATGGGCAGTCCTGCGGCGAGCCAGCTCCAGCGCCCGATGGCCGGGGCCTCGCCGCTGCCGTAGCCCTGGCTGAAGACGACATCATCGACGCGCTCAGGGTCGATGCCCGAGCGATCGACCAGCGCCTTGATGATGACCGCACCCAGTGCGCCCGCTTCCAGCGGGGCGAGGCTCCCGAGATACTTGCCCACGGGCGTGCGCAAGGGCTTGCAGATGGCGACGCGGCGAAGCTGGTTCATGGTCTAATCCCTCAAGAAATCAGGCATCGGAAAGGCGGGCGATGTCGCGGTCGATCAGGTCGCCGATCGCGCCGGAGGACAGGCCGAGCCGTGTCGCGAGGACCTCCTCCGTATGCTGCCCCAGATAGGGCGCCGGTGCGGGAGGCGCTGCCTCGCGTCCCGGGATATTCGCAAAGCTGCGGGTGGCCGGATATTCGAAGCCCGAAGGATTGGCGCTTGTGCGCGTGAACAGCGGGTTTCCGTCCACCAGCACAGGATCGTTCGCCGCCTCGTGCATGGTGCGGTAACGCTCGAAAGTGCACCCTTGCGCGCCCATTCGCGCAGCGAGATCGTCCCACGACAGCGCATCGGCGCGGGACTGGAACAGGTCGAACAGGGCGTGGCGATGCTCGAACCGTGGGCGGTCGCCATCGGCGAAGCGCACTCCGCATTCCTGCTCCAGCGCAGCAATCTCCGCCTCCACTCCGAAAGCGGTGACGAGGCCGTCCCACTGCTTGGGCGTCAGCGCGGCGACCATGAAACGCGTGCCGTCCTTGCTGCGGAAATCGCGTCCGAATGCGCCCCAGATCGCATTGCCGAGCCGTTCGCGGTCCGCCCCGCGATAGAGCATTTCGGCCATCGCCCCGCTGTTCGCAACCGTGCCGATGGCAACGTCGCCCAGCGGCACGCGCAGTTCGCTGCCCTCGCCCGTCTGGTCGCGGTGGCGGATCGCGGCGATCATGGCGAAAGCGCAATAGGCGCCGGTGATGAAGTCCCAGGCGGGCAGCACCTGGTTGACCGGAGGGGCGGTGGCCGGGTCCCAGTCTTCCGGCCCGCACATCAGCGGGTAGCCGCTTGCCGCATTGACCGTGAAGTCCATCGCCTGCCGCCCGTCGTGCCAGCCCATGATGCGCACGCTGACGAGGTCGTTGCGCTTCGCCGCTACGGCTTCGTGCGACAGGAAGCTCTTCTCCGGCAAATTGGTGATGAGATTGCCGGTCTTCGCCGCCAGTTCGACCAGCAGTTCGCGCCCTTCCGCGCTGCGCAGGTCGAGCGCGACCGACTTTTTCGCCCGGTTGAGGTTCTCCCAGCTTAAGCTGCGCCCCTCTTTGGTGAGCATGTAGCGGTCGTAGTCGAGCCCGCCTTCCTTGTGGTCGACGCGGATCACCTCGGCCCCCATCTGCGCGCAGTAGAGGCCGGCCGTGGGCGAGGCGACGAAGCTCGATGTCTCGATGATCGAGAGATCGCTGAGGAGCTTGTACACCCCTTACAGGCCCGCAGCGTAATCGCGCAGCATGTGCTTGGCGATCTGCAGCTGGAGGATCTGCGTCGTACCCTCGTAGATGCGGTAGATGCGCGCATCGCGGAAGAACCGCTCCGCATCATATTCGGCAAGATAGCCCGCGCCGCCGTAGATCTGCACCACGCGGTCGACCACGCGGCCGCACATTTCCGAAGCGAAGACCTTGAAGGCGGCAGCCTGCTTGATCGCGTTCTCGCCGCGATCGACGCGTGCGGTCACGTCCGCCATCATCGCCTCGGCGGCGTAGATCTCGGTCCAGCTTTCCGCCAGCATCTGCTGGATCAGCTGGAAATTGGCGATCGGTTCGCCGAACGCCTGCCGCTCGTTGGCATAGCGGATCGCGCTGTCGAGCGCGCGGCGCGCATAGCCCGTGCTGGCCGCGCCCACCGATATGCGGCCATTG
The DNA here is from genome assembly GCF_020171365.1 of Qipengyuania gaetbuli. NCBI lineage: Bacteria > Pseudomonadati > Pseudomonadota > Alphaproteobacteria > Sphingomonadales > Erythrobacteraceae > Qipengyuania > Qipengyuania gaetbuli. The sequence continues at coordinate 1,014,042 of NZ_JAIUZO010000002.1, forward strand.
TCGAGGCTCATCATGGCAAAGCGGAAGCCCTGCCCCGTCTCGCCGCCCAGCAGCGCCTCGCCGGGAACGTGTACGTCGTCGAGCATGACGTCGGAGATATGGCTGCCCGACTGGCCCATCTTCTTGTCCGGGCTGCCGGTCGAGATGCCCGGCGTGTCCATCGGCACGATGAAGGCCGATACATGCGCGTTCTTGGGCAGCGCCTCCTTCTCGGTGCGCGCCATGATCAGCGCGACGTCGGCGTGGGGCGCGTTGGTGATGTAACGCTTGGTGCCGTTGAGGATCCAGCCATTGCCGTCCGGGTCGGGCTTGGCGAAGGTCTGCATCGCAGCGCTGTCGCTGCCGGAGCCCGGTTCGGTCAGGCCGAAGCAGGCGATCGATCCGCTGGCGATCTTCGGCCACCACTCGGCTTTCTGCGCGTCGGTACCGCCGTTCTTGATCGCGGAATTGAACATGCCGACATTGATCGAGAAGATCGAGCGGTAGGCCGGCGCGGCATAAGCCATGGTCTGCACCACTCGCGCATATTGCGTCACGTTCAGCCCTGCGCCGCCGTATTCCTCTGGCACGGTCAGGCCGAACAGGCCCATGTCCTTCATTTCGGCGAGGATATCGTCGGGGACCTTGTCGGTCTCGATCACTTCCGCCTCGGCGGGGATCAGCCGTTCGCGGACATAACGTTCAAGCTGGTCGAGGAACTGGTCGAAAACGTCGGAATCCATGCCCGGGTTGACGGTCGACATGGGGCTCACTCCTCTTCCGGTAATTCTGTTTCGTTTTTCTCTGGTGCGACCTCGGTTTCCAGCCGCTGCTCGTCGAGCATGCTGGCGGCATCTTCGAGCGCCTGCGCCTCTTCGACGCTGACAGGCTCGGGCCCCTCGTCACCGGCATCGCCGCAGGCGGCGAGCAGCAGGAGGGCGGGTGCGCAGGGGATCGCGAGTCGGGTCATGGCGGCGAACCTATCGCCGCGCCGCGCCTGCGCAAAATCCCCTACGGCAAGGGAGCGGGCGGACCCTGCGAACGGGTCCGCCCGCCAGCCCATTACTGGCCTTCCTCGGCCATGGCGTCCATCGCCGCTTCGGCGGTGGCGGCGGCATTGTCGCCGGCTTCCTCGATCGAGGCGGCTTCGGCGGCTTCCGCTGCGGCAGCGGTTTCCGAAACGTCGTTGGCAGAAGCATCGGCCACCGGCTCTTCCGTCACTTCTTCGAGCGCTTCGTCGGCAGCGATTTCGACGGTGTCGGCTTCGGCTTCCGTCGATGCGTCGTCGGCGCTGCCGCAGGCGGCAAGGGCGAGCGAGGCAGTGGCGGCGGCAAGAATGCGGAACTTCATCTGTATCTCCTTTCGATCGCGCACGTCGGCGCGGGCGGAGGGTGGTTAATATGCCCTGCGCCCAAGGTCCAAGGGGAAAATGCATCTGCGCCGGTTGCGCCGCGCGAAGCGTGCCGCAAGAGGGGTGGCATGTCCCCGCTTGCGACTTCCGAACTCGAACGCGCCCGCACGGCCCTGCGCGCGACTTTCGGCTTCGACGGGTTCCGCGGCCGGCAGGAAGACGTCGTCGAGCGGGTGCTGCACGGACAGTCCACCCTGGCGGTCATGCCGACAGGGGCTGGCAAGTCGCTCACCTACCAGCTTCCCGCGGTCATGCTGGAAGGGACCTGCGTGGTCATCAGCCCGCTGATCGCGCTGATGCACGACCAGTTGCGCAGCGCGCGGGCCAACGGCATCCGCGCCGCCACGCTGACCAGCGCCGATGCCGACTGGCGCGAGACGCAGGACGCCTTCCGCGCCGGCGAGCTAGACCTGCTCTACGTCGCACCCGAACGGGCCAGCCAGCAGGGCTTCCGCGACTTCCTGACCGCGGCACCCATCGCGCTGTTCGCCGTGGACGAGGCGCATTGCGTTTCGGAATGGGGTCACGACTTCCGTCCCGACTATCGCATGCTGCGCCCGCTGATGGACCAGTTCCCGCAGGTTGCGCGCCTTGCCCTGACCGCGACGGCGGACAGCCAGACTCGCCGCGACGTCATGGCGCAGCTCGGCATCCCCGATGACGGGCTGGTTCTAGCAGGGTTCGACCGGCCGAACATCCGCTACGCGATCCGCCCGCGCGACAACCCGGTGCGCCAGATCGCCGACCTCATGGCAAGCCAGCCGGGTCCGGGCATCGTCTACGCGCAGACGCGCCGCAAGGTGGAAGAGCTCGCCGAAAAGCTCGCCGCCGCGACGGGTCGCAGCGTCATGCCCTATCACGCGGGCCTGCCGGCAGAGACACGCGCGGCCAACCAGGCCGCCTTCGTCGCCAGCGAGGACATGGTGATCGTGGCGACCATCGCCTTCGGCATGGGCATCGACAAGCCCGACGTGCGCTTCGTCGCCCATGTCGGCGTGCCCAAGTCGATCGAGGGCTATTACCAGGAAACGGGCCGTGCGGGTCGCGACGGCGATCCTTCGCTGGCGACCCTGTTCTGGGGCGCGGGCGATTTCGCCACGGCACGCCAGCGGCTGGCCGAGGTGCCCGAAGACCGCCGTAACGCCGAACGCGCCAGGCTCGATGCGCTAGCCGGACTGGTCGAGACACCGCAGTGCCGCAGGGCCGTGTTGCTGCGCCATTTCGGGGAAGATCCGCCCGGGACTTGCGGCAATTGCGACAATTGTCTCGACCCGCCTGCCGTGACCGATGCCACCGAGCTGGCGCGCAAGCTGCTGTCGGCAGTCTACCGCACCGGGCAGAGCTTCGGCATGGGCCATCTCCAGAAGGTGCTCGTCGGCGCGGACGACGAACGCGTGCGGCAACGCGGGCACGACCGCTTGAGCGTCTTCGGCATCGTCGAGGGCGAAGAGGCGCGCCTGCTCCAGCCGCTCGGCCGCGCGCTGCAGGCTCGCGGCGACCTCGTCCCGACCGAACACGGCGGGCTGGCACTGGGCGGTGCCGCGCGCGAAATCCTGAAAGGCGAGCGCGGGGTTGAAATCGTCGTGCCGCCGCGCCGTTCGCGTTCCCGCCGGGGCGATGCGGCAGCGAACCCCGTGGGCGACCCGCTGTTCGAGGCGCTGCGCGATTTGCGCCGCGAACTGGCGCAGGAAGCACAGGTCCCGCCCTATGTGATTTTCCACGATTCGACCCTGCGCGAAATGGCCACATCGCGCCCGTCGAGCCTTGCCGAAATGGGGCGGCTCGGCGGCGTGGGCGCGAAGAAGCTCGATGCCTATGGCGAGCGATTCCTGAGAGAAATCGCGAATCATTGACGACCCGCATCTTTTGATATAATCATGATATCATAATTATATCGGAGGAGTGTGAGATGTCCGTCGAACTAGCAGGGATGAAGACGAGCCGCGAAAGCGTGGCCACGAGTTACAACGGCTATGTGATGCTGCTGGTGCTGGTTGCACTGATCGCATTGCTGGCATTCGTATTGCCGGGCATGGCGCCCGAAAGCGGGGCATCGAAGGGCGCGAAGATCCTCTTCGTGGGCTCGCTGGTGTTCTCGGTCACGGCGGTGCTGGTCATTTCGGCCGGCTTCTTCATGATCCAGCCGAACCAGGCCGTGGTGATCACGCTGTTCGGCGAATACAAGGGATCGGAGCGGACCGAAGGCCTGCGCTGGATCTGGCCGTGGATGGGGCGCAACAAGATCTCCGCCCGCGCGCACAACGTCCATTCGGAACGCGTGAAGATCAACGACCTGCGCGGCAACCCGATCGAGATCGCCTGTAACGTCGTATGGCGCGTGCGCGACACCGCGCAGGCCAGCTTCGACGTCGACGATTACAAGGAGTTCGTGAACATCCAGATCGAGGCGGGCCTCCGCACGGTCGGTTCGCGCCACCCCTATGATGATTTCGAAGGCGAGGAAGTGACGCTGCGCGGCGGCGCGGAAACCGTGAACCGCGAGCTGCTGGAAGAGCTGAACGACCGGCTCAAGGTCGCCGGCGTCGTAGTCGACGAGGCGGGCCTTACCCACCTCGCCTATGCCAGCGAGATCGCCAGCGCGATGCTCAAGCGCCAGCAGGCCGACGCGGTGATCGCCGCCCGTGCCAAGATCGTGCTCGGCGCGGTGGGCATGGTCGAGGATGCGCTGACCAAGCTTGCGCAGGACGATATCGTCCATCTCGACGACGAACGCCGGGCCGCCATGGTCTCGAACCTGCTCGTCGTGCTGTGCGGCGAGAAGGACGCCCATCCGGTCGTGAACGCCGGTTCGATCTACTGATCGGCGCCTGACGGAGAGGCCTCGTGGCCAGAGCACCAGCAAAGAAAGCCTTCGCCTTGCGCCTCGATCCGGCAGTCCATGCCGCGATCGAGCGCTTGGCGGCGGACGAACTCAGGAGCGCCAATGCGCAGATCGAGATGCTGCTGCGCGAAGCGCTGGAGCGGCGCGGGATCAGGGTGAAGACCAGTCCGCAGCCCCAGCGCGGACGGCCTGCCAGGGAGGATTGAGTATGGTCGCAACTATGAAGACAGCAATCGCAGCGGCCGTGCTCGCAACGGGCGCCGCGCCCGCTGCAGCACAGGTCGCGGTTGAGGCACCGGGGCCGGAAGGCTCGCTTGCCGGGACCTTCGTCGCTCCGGCCGAAGGCAAGCCGGTGGTGCTGGTCATCCCCGGATCGGGGCCGACCGACCAGGACGGCAACAATCCTATGGGTGTGACTGCAGCCCCCTACAAGCTGCTGGCCGAGGACCTTGCCGAACGCGGTATCGGTACCCTGCGTGCCGACAAGCGCGGCCTGTTCGCCAGCAAGGCGGCTGTCGCCGATCCGAATGCGGTCACCATCTCCGACTATGTCGACGATGTGCTCGCCTGGTCCACGCTCGCCCGCGCGGTCACGGGGCGCGAATGCGTCTGGCTGCTCGGCCATAGCGAGGGCGGGCTGGTCGCTCTCGCAGCACAGGAGCGGCTCGAGAATATCTGCGGCGTCGTTCTGGTCGCAGCGCCTGCCCGCAGTTTCGGCACTCTCTTGCGCGAACAACTGACAGCCAATCCCGCCAACTCTCCGATCCTTGCCGATGCTTTATCGGCAATCGATGCGCTGGAAGCGGGCGACAAGGTCGACGTGTCGGGCATGCATCCCGCGCTACAAGGACTGTTCGCGCCGCAGGTGCAGAGCTTCCTGATCGATGCCATGCGTTACGATCCGGCGGCCATGGCTGCGAAGAGCAGCTTGCCCATCCTCATTGTCCAGGGCGGCAAGGACATCCAGGTCCCGCAAACCGACGGAGAGCTGTTCCGCACATCGCAACCTTCTGCGCGGTATGCCCTGCTCCCCGACATGAACCACGTGCTCAAGGACGTACCGGGCGACGATCGCGCGGCGAACCTCGCCGCCTATGGCGATCCTTCCCTGCCGCTCGCGCAAGGGCTGGTCGATGCCATTGCCGGCTTCGTCGAAGGAGGTGAATGATGAGCGAAGACGACGGAGCCTGGTTCGCTGCAAAGAGCCATGGCTATGGCTCGGGCTTGCCCGTCGCCTGGCAGGGCTGGGTCGTGCTTGTCGGCTATGTTGCGATCATGCTTGCAGCGGGCCTGCTCATCGAGTGGGACGCTGAAGTCGGCGCGCCTGTCGGTATCGCGATCTTCTTCGTCGCGACCATGGCCCTCACCTTCATTGCCAAGGCGAAGACCCGCGGCGGGTGGAAATGGCGCTGGGGCAAGAAGGATTGATCCCGAAGCCTGCGGAGGGCAGTCTTTCCGCGATGTTAACCATTGTCTCCTATGCAAAAGCGATGGTTTCGCCCTTCGCCCTTGCCGCCGAACGCCTGCCGCGCTGGATCGTCGGCGGCGTCGCGGCCTTTGCGGTCGCGGTGATCCCGCTGGCCGCGGTCATGGCGCAGCCGGTGTCCTCGAGTTTTACTATCGCGGGAACAGGCCAGGGCTTCTCCAGCCTGCAAGCGGCAGTCGACGCCATCGGCCAGGGCAGCGGCACGATCCTCATCGCACCCGGCATCCACGAACAATGCGCTATCCAGCGCTCGGGCCGCATCGAATACCGCGCGCAGGAACCGGGCCGGACGGTGCTCAACGGCACGATCTGCGAAGGCAAGGCCGCGCTGGTCCTGCGCGGTGAAGCGGCGCGGGTCACGGGCCTCACTTTCACCAATATGCGCGTGCCCGAGAAGAACGGTGCAGGCATAAGGCTCGAAAACGGCACGCTCGACGTGAGCCAGAGCTGGTTCCGCGACAGCGAACAAGGCATCCTGACCGTCAACGGCAAGCAGAGCCGCATCACCATCGACAAGTCGACCTTCACCCGTCTCGGCACCTGCGAAGGACGGGGCGGCTGCGCACATTCGATCTACATCGGCGATTATGGCGAACTGGTCGTCACCCGCAGCCGGTTCGAGGAAGGGCGCGGCGGCCATTACGTGAAGTCGCGCGCCTCGCGGAACACGATTTCCGACAACAGCTTCGACGATACCAGCGGTCGCGGCACCAATTACATGATCGACCTGCCCTCCGGCGGTGCGGGATCGATCACCGGCAACTGGTTCGTGCAGGGCAAGGACAAGGAAAACTGGTCGACCCTGATCGCCGTCGGTGCCGAAGGCGCGAAATATTCCTCCGACGGCCTCGTGATCGAGGGCAATGATGCTCGCCTTGCGCCCGGCATCACCCGCCAACCGGTATTCGTAGCAGATTGGACGGGCGACCGGCTGGCTATCGGCAGGAACGCGCTCGGCCCCAATCTCAAGCCGTTCGAAACGCGCTGAGGAACGCGTCTGCCCCTACACCCGTTCTTGGGTCGAGGAGCTAGGACAATGGCAGGCGGATGGGCGCGCGACGGCGCGGTTCAGGACCAGATCGACGACACGGTAAGCGACGCGGTGAGCGCGGCGCGCGCGCGAATGCCGCGCGGGGAAAGCGCCGAATATTGCGACGAATGCGGCGAGGAAATCCCCGAGAAGCGCCGCGCCGCCCTGCCGGGTGTGCGAACCTGCGTGGCGTGCCAGTCGGGCCGCGATGCAGCGGTTCGCCATTCGGCGATAAACCGGCGCGGCAGCAAGGACAGCCAGTTGCGCTGAGGCGCGATTGCGTTCACGGCGCTCCCCCATGTCCTCACCCTTCATCTGGCTCCAGCATATCCTGCCGCATCATGCGGTATCGCGTTCGGCGGGGGCGCTCGCCTCCAGCGAGATGCCCTGGCTGAAAGACCTGATGATCCGCCGCTTCATCGACGCCTATGACGTCGACATGGGAGAGGCCGCGCGCGGCATCGATGAATACCGCAGCTTCAACGACTTCTTCACCCGCGAACTGAAGCCAGGCGCCCGCCCGCTGGCGGATGCGGAAGAGTTCATCCTGTCTCCCGCCGATGGCGCGATCAGCCAGATCGGGCGCGTCGAAGACGGGCGCATCTTCCAGGCCAAAGGCAGGCACTTCACTGCAGCGCAGCTCCTGGGCGGCGATGCCGAGGCGGCAGCACGCTTCGAAGGCGGCGCTTTTGCCACCATCTATCTTAGCCCGCGCGACTATCACCGCGTGCACATGCCTGCTGCCGGAACGCTAACCTCCGCAACCTATGTACCGGGCGAACTGTTTTCGGTGAACCAGGTCACGGCGGAGAATGTCGACGGCCTGTTCGCCCGTAACGAGCGGCTTGCCTGCCTGTTCAACGGGCCCGACGGCAGCTTCGCCAGCGTAATGGTCGGCGCGATGATCGTGGCCGGGATCGAGACCGTGTGGTCTGGCCTAGAGGAAACCCATTCGCCTCACCTCAAACGCCGCGATTTCGGAGCGGGCGAGCATGCGTTCTCCGCCGGAGACGAGATGGGGCGCTTCATCCTCGGCTCCACCGTGGTGCTGCTGTTCGAACCTGGCAAGGTCGAATGGCTGGCGGAATTCAAGCCCGGCGACGCCGTCCGCATGGGACAGGCGCTGGGGCGGCGTCTCTAACCGAAGGCGGGCACGTAGCGCACGACACCGGTCGCCGCAGGGCCATCCAGTACCAGCCGCTGGAAGTATTCCGCCGGCGGCCCTGGATACTGCAACTGCGGGTCGTGCTCGAACCCGAAGCGGCCGTAATAGTCCGGGCTGCCAAGCAGGACGATGCCTTTCGCCCCCTTTGCCCGAATGTCGGCGATGCCGCGCCTGACGAGCGCCGAGCCTATGCCCTGCCCGTGTAGTTCGGGCCAGACGCTGACGGGGCCGAGGCCGTACCAGTCCCGCGTGCCGTCCGAAATCGCGACCGGCGAGAAAGCGATGTGGCCGACGATCCGCGTCCCGTCCTCGGCAACCAGCGACAGGGTCAGGTCTCCCTCGTTCCGCAGCGCATCGACGAGGTCCTGCTCGTCCCCCTCGCTGAACGGCATGTCGCGAAAGGCCGCTTCGGTGAGTTCGTGAATCACCGCCTCGTCACCGGCGCGCTCCGGCCGGATGGTGATCGCGCTCACGGCAGCAAATGGCCCGCCCGGTCGCGCTTGGTCGCAAGATAGCGGGCATTGTGCGGGTTGTCCGGCAGGGCGTGGGGCACACGCTCGGCAATGCTGACCCCGTGGCCGGCGAGCGCATCGACCTTGGCAGGATTGTTCGTCATCAGCCGGATATCGCGCACGCCGAGCAAGTCGAGCATGCGCGCTGCGGTGGGAAAATCGCGCGCCTCGTCCGGCAGGCCGAGCCGGGTGTTCGCATCGACCGTGTCGAAGCCCTGGTCCTGCAGGCGGTAGGCGCGCAGCTTGTTGATCAACCCGATGCCGCGCCCTTCCTGGCGCATGTAGAGCAAGACGCCCCAGCCGCCCTCGCTCGCTTCATGGGCCATGGCGTGAAGCGCTGCATCGAGCTGCGGGCCGCAGTCGCACTTCAGGCTGCCGAGCACGTCACCGGTCAGGCATTCGGAATGCAGCCGCACCAGCGGCGGACGGTCCGACCGCTCCTTCCCGATGACGAGCGCCACGTGTTCGCGCGTATCGTCCGGACTGCGGAATGCGACGATCTTCGCTTCGGGAGCAGCCTCAACCGGCAAGTGCGCACGCGAGGCGATCCGCAGTGCCTGCGCGTCCGAGAATTCCGCAAGGTCGGCCGCTTCGAGCGCGACCGGTTCTCCCGCCCCGACCGGATCCACCAGGAAGGCGGGCAGGATTCCGGCAATGCGAGCCAGTTCCAGCGCCGCGCGTGCCTGTTCTTCCCATTCCAGAGGCAGGGCCTTGAACGGGCCTTTCATCGGCGCATTGAGGTCGAGCGCCGGGTCCGCAACGGCCAATGCGTGCGACAGGTCGAAACCTTCCGCCCCGCGCAGCAGCACGGGCTGGCGCGGAACTGCCGCTTCGCGCTGGTTCGCCAGCTTGAGCGTTGCCGCCCGGCTCGCGGAAATCAGCATGGTGTCGCCCGACACTTCGCCAAACGCCGTCTCCACCGGCTGGAGCAGCGGCGCACCCGCGATCGCCAGCGGCCAGCCATGGCGGAGCGCGTCCACTGCCTGCGCCGCACGGCGGGAAGGCGAGGCTGCGTTCAGAACGTGAACTCCGTCACCAGCGGGACGTGGTCCGACGGCTTTTCCCAGCCGCGCGCATCCTCGTACACGCTATGTCCGGTCGCCTGCTTGGCGAGTTCCGGGCTGGCCCACATGTGGTCGAGGCGCCGCCCGCGATCGTTCGCTTGCCAGTCCTTCGCGCGGTAGCTCCACCAGCTGTAATAGCGTTCAGGGGCGGGAATGTGCTCGCGCCCGATATCGGCCCAGCCGTGCGCGTCCATGAAGCGCTGCAGGGCCTCCACCTCGATCGGCGTGTGGCTGACCACCTTGAGCAGCTGCTTGTGATTCCACACGTCGCTTTCGAGCGGCGCGATGTTGAAGTCGCCCACGATCAGCGTCGGGCGATCCACCTTGTCCGCCCAGCGGGTCATGCGCTCGAGAAAATCGAGCTTCTGGCCGAACTTGGGATTGATCTCGCGGTCGGGCTCGTCGCCGCCTGCAGGCACGTAGACATTCTCGACGATCATGCCCTGGTGCTGCGGGTCGGTCAGCTCCACGCCGACATGGCGCGCCTCGCCATTGTCCTGCCAGTCGTGCCTGGAAAAATCGCGGAACGGTACTTTCCCCACCGTGGCGACGCCGTGATAACCCTTTTGCCCGTGGATCGCGAAATGCTCGTAACCGAGCGCGCGAAAGGCTTCGAAGGGAAACTGGTGCTCCTGGCACTTGATTTCCTGCAGGCAGAGGATGTCGGGCGCCTGTTCCTTAAGGAATCGCTCGACGATCGGCATGCGGAGGCGGACGGAATTAATGTTCCAGGAAGCAACTGAGACCATGCGGGCGGAGATAGGGCCGCAATGCCGACCGGTCCACCCTGCCGCGCACAACAAAAAACCCTCGAGCCGGGGGCAAATGGCTCGAGGGTTCCTTGTGAGCGTTCGTCACGCTTGGAACGAAGCGATTTTGAGGGGTGGCAATCAACAGGGGGGAAATTGCCTTCCGTCGCTTCGTAGACTCATAAATAGGCGTCCGCGGCTTGCTGCTCAATGAACATTGCGCAGCGGAAAATCGCATCAGGCGAACGGTTCGTCGCCAGAGCGTTTACCCCGGGCGACGGGACGATTTGCGCGGGTCGCGGAAGGTGAATGCGCTGTCGGCCACCGTCACGCCGTAGCGATGGTTGCGCAGGCGCACCGTGGTGCGATGATTCTGCGAATCGAGGGCCACCCAATGGGTCAGCCTGAGACCGCCGGGCGAGGCTGCATCGCGGGAGAAAATCAGCGTGATCGCGCCGAATTCGGGCCGCTTGGGATCGCGCACCTCGATGCTGATGACATCGCTGTGGCCGGTCGGGATCAGCTTGCCGTACTGCTTCACGTCGCGGCTGGGATCGAGCAGCGCGCCGAGCGGCGAATTCTTGATCGGCCAGCGCTGGACCTGGTTCACCTCGTAGTCGACCATGTACATCGACTTGCCGTTCGAGACGACGAGCAGGGGAACCGACTTTTCGTATTCGAAGCGGATCTTGCCGGGGCGCTTGAGCGTCATGACGCCCGACACCGACTGGCCATTGCGGTCGGTCTGGACGAAATCGGCCTTCATCGTGCTGATGCCGCGCAGGGCCTCGACCGCACGGTCGAGATCGCCGGCAGCCGCTTCGACAGGGGCGGGCGCAGCGATAAAGGATGCAGGAATCGCTGCGGCCACCGCGAGAGCGATGGCCGATGCGAAAGGCTTGGTCTTGAAGATGGTCAAGGTGTTCATGCTCCGGGATTTAGCGTCGGAGCATTGAACTGTCACTGAACTCGATGCGTTCCCGCCGTTCAGCTAGCCCGGGCATCTGCCCGCGGCCGATTACTTGATCTTGGCTTCCTTGAACTCGACGTGCTTGCGCGCGACGGGATCGTACTTGCGGAAGGTGAACTTTTCCGTGTGGTTACGGGGGTTCTTCTTGGTCACGTAATAGAAGCCCGTGTCGGCGGTCGAGACGAGCTTGATCTTGACGGTTGCGGGCTTCGCCATGGCGTGTTCCTAAAGATCTAAAGATGGGCCGTTTCAGGGCCGAAAAAATAAGGGCGGCGCGAGCTGCACCGCCGTCCGGCGCGCCCATTGGGCGATTCACGGGCGAAAGTCAAGCGTGCAGCGCCGTGCGGCTAGACCTGCACCTTGCCCCTGTTCGCCTTCACCTCGCCGCGGGCTTTCTTCGCCTTCAGCCGCTTGACCTTGCCGACGCGGTTGACGCGGCTCTTGGCCCGTTTGCGCGGAGGTGTCAGCGCTTCGGTGAGCATTGCGGTCAGCCGTGCGCGCGCCGCCTCGCGGTTGCGTTCCTGCGTTCGGTGCTCGTTGGCGGTCAGCACGATCTCACCATCCTGCGTGAACCGGCTGCCGGCCAGCTCCTTCAGCCGCTCGAAAGCGTCGGGCGGCAGGTCCAGCTGGTAGACATCTACCCGCAGCTGCACTGCGGTGGCGACCTTGTTGACGTTCTGGCCGCCCGGGCCGGAAGAAGCGATGAACTTCTCCTCGGCAATTTCCATCGCCTTGTCGACGATCCTACCCATCCGAAAATCCGAGCGCCGCGAAATCGCGCGGCAAGGGCGCGTTCGCCTCGATGGGATCCTTCTTTTCCCGCGGCACGACCAGCCCTGCGGCGTGAAGCATGGTGCGCGGTGCGCCCTTGCCATCGCCATAGACCGGGTCGCCCAGCAGCGGCAGGCCGAGGCCGGCCTGGCAGTGGATACGGATCTGGTGGGTGCGCCCCGTCTCCGGGCGGAATTCGACCAGTGCGCGACCGTCCTTTTCGCCCAAGACCTTCCAGTGCGTCACCGAGGGCTTGCCTTTCTTCGCCGCGATCATCCGCCAGCCCTTTTCCGCGCTGCTGATCTTGGAGAGCGACAGTTCGATCGTGCCTTCCGCGTCAGCCGGGATGCCCGCCAGAATGCCGAGATAGCGCTTCTCGACCAGCCGGTCCTCGAAAGCCTTGGCGAAGCGTTTGAGCGCCTTGGGATTGCGGGCCAGCAGCAGGCAGCCGCTGGTATCGGTGTCGATCCGGTGGACCGGCACGGGGTCGCGCTGGAAACCGAGGCGCAGCTGCGCGAAATGGTCCTCGAGGCTGCGGCCACCCTTGCGCGGGCGTTCGATCGGCAGGCCGCCGGGCTTGTCGATGACAAGGGCTTCGCCGTCTTCGAACAGGATGGAAATGTCGGTCATCTAGTCTTTCAGTCTTGCGCGCATCATGCCGCGCAGGGAATTGCCGAGGAAGAACCCTGCTTCCAGGTCGGCGATGGTAAGGTCGGCTTCCCGCGCCTCTCCCGTTTCGAGGAGGTGCTGGCGCAGGATGCCCGTAAGCAGGCCGCTTTCGGCCCTCGGCGTCAGCAATACGCCATCGCGCTCGACGAAGATATTGGTGACGCATCCTTCGGTCACAAGCCCGTCCTCGCGCACGAAGAGCGCTTCCTGAGCCCCGTTGGCGCGCGCCACGCCCTGCGCGTCCTCGTAAAAGCCGCGGTCGCTGGTCTTGTGCCGCAGGCGCCAGTCGCCCGGATCGACCGGCAGCGGCAGCAGCACGCATTCGGCAGGTTCGCTCCAGGCAGGCGGCATGTCCTCCACCGCGAGCGCAAGAGCGCCCGAGCGGGCGGCCATCAGCCTGATCCGGCTGGCCTTCTCGACTACGAAACACAGCGCATGGAGCTGGTTGCGCGCTTCGTGGCGATCGAAGGCAAAGCCGAGCTCTGCTGCGCTGTTCTTCATGCGCAGCAGGTGCTCTTCCAGGAAGGCGATGCCTTCTTCCGGGGTGAAACGCATGGTTTCGATCAGGTCGAACTGGGCTGCCCTATGGGCAGGCGAGGACGCGCGGGCGAAGGCCCCCTTGAGCACGGCCTCGCGCCATTCGCTGCGTGCATCGCTGTCGGCCACGATTGCCCCGCCGACGCCCAGCACGGCCTTGCCGCGACTGTTCTCGATCTCGGTCAGGCGCAGCGTGCGGATGGCGACGTTGAATGCGGCATCGCCGTCCGCGCCGATCCGTCCGATCGCCCCGCAATAGGGCCCGCGGGGATCGCGCTCGACCTCGTGGATCAGTTCCATCGCGCGGATCTTGGGTGCGCCGGTGATCGAGCCGCAGGGAAACAGAGCGCGCACCAGGTCGGTGGCGCCGGCATCCTCGTTCAGCCTTGCGCGCACGACGCTGACCATCTGGTGCACCGTCGGATAGCTTTCGACGGCAAAGGGTTCGTCCACCCGCACGCTGCCGGCCTCGGCCACGCGGGCGAGGTCGTTGCGCATCAGGTCGACGATCATCAGGTTTTCGGCCTTGTCCTTGACCGAACCCGCCAGCTCCGCGGCCTGCGCCGCATCCTGCTCCGGGTCTGCCGAGCGCGGGCGGGTGCCCTTCATCGGCTTGGCTTTGGCTTCGCGCCCTTTCAGCGAGACGAATAGTTCGGGGCTGAGGCTGAGCAGCCAGTGCGACCCGTCGAAAATCACGCCGCCATAGCCCGCCTGAGCAGCCGGGCGCAGCGCGGCATATAGGCCCATGGGATCGCCGGTGAAATTGCCCGCCAGCGGGAAGGTCAGGTTGGCCTGGTAGATATCGCCTGCGCGGATGGCTTCCTGCAGCCGCTCGAAGGCAGCGGCATATCCGCCTGGCGAAAGCTGCGGTTCGAGCGGGCCGACGCTTCCGGTCCCTTCCGCCCTTTGCTGCAGCCAGCCTTCCACCTCGCCGGCCGGGATCCGCTCCGGCTCGTCGAACAGGCCGAGCCAGACCAGCGGCCCCGCCCCGCCGCACTTTTCCGCGGCAAGGCCCGACAGCCGATCCTCCAGCGCAAGCCCCGCTTCATATGCGATATAGCCAGCCAGTTCCCCGCCTTCGCGGCGCGCGGCATCGGCTGCTGCCAGCGCTCCGGCGACCTCGTCAGGGCGCGTGGCAATGAACAGCTGGCGCGGGCCGGAATAGAGCAGCGCATCGGCTGCACCATGATCGCGTGCATCGTCGAGAAGTACGAAAGGTTCGCGGCCCGCCATGGGCCAAGCCTTTACCGCAGCCGCCGCTCATGTCGAGGGATTGCTTGACCTTGCCGCTCCCCCTGCGCCACACCGAAGGCGACAGTTGACGAGAGGGACAGAGGGTCGATGGACGATATTTTCCTGGGTCTGGGCGCAAATGGCGAGAACCAGTTCCTGCGGCTGGCGCAGGCCAATCGCCACGGCCTGATCGCGGGTGCGACGGGCACCGGCAAGACGGTCACGCTGCAAGGTCTTGCGGAAAGCTTCTCCGCGCGCGGCGTGCCGGTCTTCGTGGCCGACGTGAAGGGCGACCTCTCCGGCATCTCCATGGCCGGTTCGCCCCAGTTCAAGCACGCCGACAAGCTGGAAGGCCGCGCGAAGGAACTGGGCATGGACGACTATGCCTATGCCGATAACGCCGCCGTCTTCTGGGACCTCTATGGCGAGAAAGGCTTCCCGATCCGCACCACGGTGTCGGAGATGGGGCCCCTGCTGCTCGCCCGCCTGCTCGACCTCAACGAGACGCAGGAAGGCGTCCTCAACATCATCTTCCGCTATGCCGACGACAACGGCCTGTTGCTGCTCGACCTCGGCGACTTGCAGTCGATGCTGGCTTTCGCGAGCGAGAATGCGAGCGAGATGTCGGGCAAGTACGGCAATGTCGCACGCGCCACGGTCGGTGCGATCCAGCGCCAGTTGCTGAGCTTCGAATCGCAAGGGGCCGACCGCTTCTTCGGCGAGCCGGCGCTGGAGATCGACGATTTCCTCAAGGTCGACGACCAGGGGCGCGGCGTCATCAACGTACTCGCCGCCGACACGCTGATGCGCAGCCCCAAGCTCTACGCGACCTTCCTGCTGTGGCTGCTGGCCGAACTGTTCGAAACCCTGCCCGAAGTAGGCGATCCGGAGAAACCCAAGCTGGTGTTCTTCTTCGACGAGGCGCACCTGCTGTTCGACGATGCTCCCGACGCCCTCGAAGACAAGGTCGAACAGGTCGTGCGCCTGATCCGGTCCAAAGGCGTGGGTGTCTATTTCGTCACCCAGAACCCGATCGACATTCCCGAAAAGATTGCCGGCCAGCTGGGCAACCGCGTTCAGCACGCGCTGCGCGCCTTCACCCCGCGCGACCAGCGGGCAATTAAGGCGGCCGCCGAAACCTTCCGCATCAATCCCGACCTCGATGTCGCCGAGGCGATCACCCAGCTGAAGGTGGGCGAGGCCCTGGTGTCCACGCTCGACGAGGACGGCGCGCCTTCCATCGTCCAGCGCACGCTGATCAAGCCGCCCCATTCCCGCCTCGGCCCGGTTACCGAGAAAGAGCGGGCGATTATCAATTCGGTGAGCGACATCGACGGGAAATACGACGAAGCGGTCGACCGCGAGAGCGCTGAGGAAGTGCTGGCCGCCAAGGCCGCGGATGCCTCCGCCACCGCTGCCGAAGTCGAGGAGCAGGGCCGCGAGGAAGTTGCCAAGCGCAGCCGCAAGACGACGTCCATGTGGGGCAAGGCCGGCAAGGCCGCTGCCACTGCTGCGGCAGGCTCGCTCACCTCGATCGCGGTGGCGACGGTGCTGGGCAAGAAGTCGAGCGCCGACCCGGTACGCACCGGGCTCAATGCCTTCGTGCGCAATATCGTCGGCGGGTTGATGCGCTAGGCCGGCAGGCGGATTTCCGCTCTCAACCCGCCTTCCGGGCGGTTTGCCAGCACCAGCTTGCCACCGTGCTGTTCGGCCACCGCGCGCGCCAGCGTGAGGCCGAGGCCGGCACCGCCGGTCGCTCGGTTGCGGCTGGCCTCTCCGCGGGCGAAGGGTTCGAGCATGTCGGCAATGCGGTCGGGCGGAATGCCCGGCCCTTCGTCATCGACCCGCAGGACAATGCCGCCCTCGCCGCGCAGCACTGCCACGCGGGCGGACCCTGCGTATCGCAGCGCATTGGTGACGAGGTTCCTGAGCCCTCGCTTGAGCCATGTGACATGGACCGGGGCGACCAGCCGTTCCCCCTCGGCCAGGCTGACAGGCTCGCCCATATCCTCGAATTCCTCGACCACGGAGGCGGCCAGCGCGGAAAGGTCGGTGCGCTCCGCGTCCCCGTTCGCCCTGCCGAGGCGCGCCAGCGAAAGGATGTCGTCGAGCGTGCGGGTAATGTCCTCGATGCTTTCCGCCATGCGTTCGCGCGCGGTTGCATCCTCCACTCCTTCGACCCGCACCCGCAAGGCGGCGAGCGGCGTCTTGAGATCGTGCCCTATGGCACCCAGCATCACGTCCTTTTCATCGAGCATGGCGCCGATCCGCGCCTCCATCGCGTTGTGGGCGGTGATCAGTCGACTGACGTCATCCGGGCCCGTCGGTTCGAGCGGCTCCGCAGCCACGCCCGAAGTGCCGAAGCGCGCCGTGCGCTCGGCCAGTGCATTGAGCGGGCGCGTGATGCGGCGCAGGACGAGGTAGAGGATGCCTACCAGCAGCACGAACATGATGATGCTCTGCATGACCAGCGTGCGGACCGGGGCGCGGTCGCGCTGCGGGACGGGCAGGCGCGCGACCTGCCAGGTGTCGCTGCCCTGCTGGCGCAGACCGACGACCAGCAGGTCCGATGGCATATCACCGTGCCGCCGGCGCAGGCGGGGCCGCTCGCGCATAAGTTGAAGGACCCGCTCGTCCTCGCGCATCGGGCGGATGGTCATTTCGACCCGGTCGACGGGAATGCCCTGCGTCTCGAGCAGGCCTGCCAGCATTTCCTCGCGCTCGGTCATGCGGTTTTCGCCGGGCTTCAGGGGGCTGGCGGCGCTTTCTGTGTAGCGCAAGCGGCGCGGCAGGCGTGTGCGACCATCGCCGCGGGGGCGAAGGGGGCGTGCCATCTCGCGATCGATGGCGCGAAAGTCCCGCCCCCCCTCGCTACGCTGCGAGCCGGCGAGTAGCTGGAAGGCCGCCGCATGCATGAGCGCGAGTTCGCGCCGCTGTTCGGACGCACGGTAGAGCAGCGTTGCCGAAATCGCCTGCGCGGCGAGCAGTGCGACGGCGAGCGCCAGCATCACCTGGCCCAGCAGGCTGCGCGGCATCAGGCGCATCAGCCCTTCCCGCCCTGAATGCGCACGACATCGGCCGCGAGCCGGTAACCGCCGCCGCGCACAGTCTGGATGAGTTGCGGGTCGCGGCTGTCCGCTTCGATCTTGCGGCGCAGGCGGGAGACCTGGTTGTCGACCGCACGATCGAACAATTGCGCCTCGCGTCCCTGCACCATGTCGAGCAGGCGGTCGCGGTCGAGGACCTGGCGGGGGTGGTCGCAGAAGGCGCGCAGCATGCGGAACTCGGCGGTCGAGATGGGCACAAGCGTCCCTTCAGGATCGGTCAGGCGGCGCTTCAGCGGATCGAGCTGCCAGCCCTCGAAGGAATAGAGCATTTCCTCGTCGGCCTGGTCGGGCGCGCGGTCGGCGCGGCGCAGGACCGAACGGATGCGGGCAACCAGTTCACGCGGTTCGAAAGGCTTGGTGACATAGTCGTCGGCACCGATTTCGAGGCCGATGATCCGGTCCATCGCCTCGCCCTTGGCGGTCAGCAGGATAACCGGCAGGCCGCGGCTCTCGACGAGGTGGCGGCAGAGCGACAGGCCGTCCTCGCCCGGCATCATGATGTCGAGCAGGACAAGATCGGGCGTCTCGCGCATCAGCAGGCTGCGCGCGGCAGCAGCGCTTTCGGCTTCCTGCACCACGAACCCCTGGCCGGTCAGATATTCGGCCAGGGGTTCGCGCAGGGTGCGCTCGTCATCGACGAGCAGGAGCTTGGTGGGGGCAGTTTCGGTCATGTCTCGTCACTGCGCCTACCGTGCGGGCAGAGGGTGGAGCAAGCGCCTTACTGGCCGCGGCGTTCCATGCGGCGCTCCTTGCGCGCCTCGTGCATGGCCTCGCGTTCCTCCGCGGTGATGACACCGTTGCCGTCCGCATCCGCCTTGGCGAAATGCGCTTTGAGAGCCGCGTCGAATTCGGCGCGGGTCACGCTCTTGTCGCCATTGGCATCGGCCGTGCGCAGCATCTGCATGCCGCCGCCACGTCCGCCGCGGCGACCCTTGCGCGCTTCCTTGCCGCGTTCGCCGCGCGCCTCGTGCATGGCCTTCAGCTCTTCTTGCGAGAGGCCGCCCGACTTGTCGGTGTCCATGCGAGCGAAATGTTCGGCCATGCGGGCTTCGCGCTGGGGCGCGCGCGCTTCGCGGCGCTGTTCGCGGCGTTCCTTGCGCGCTTCGTGCATGGCCTTCAGCTCGGCCTGCGAGAGTTCGCCATCGCCATTGGCATCCGCCTTGGCGAACATCTCCTGACGGTGTCCGGCACGGTCCTGCGCATTGATGGCGCCGTCGCCATTCGCATCCATGCGGGCAAAGGCCTTGTCGGCATGGGCGGTCATTTCGGCGCGGGTCACGTTACCGTCGCCATTGGCATCGGGATTGGGCCGCTGACCGTGATGGTTGGCGAGCGCGGCGGTGCCGGTCAGGGCAAGGGCTGCTGCTGAAAGCGAAAGGGCGATCTTCTTCATGGTTCAATCTCCTGAAAACGGGAGAGCTGCGACGCGCCGGGGTCTGGGGGGAGGGTATGTCGGGACAACGCCGCAGCTCATGCCCCCTTGTCTAGGCACGCCATGTCGCAGCTTTATGCCGCAATCGGGAAGAATTGTATCGCTTTGTCGCGGCAGGGATGCGCCGTTCACATGGCCGCAAGATCAACGCGGGCGGTGCTGGGTTCCTTCCCCGGCAGTGATGAAGATGGCCGTGGCCGCAGCCTCGATATCGGCGATGTGCCAGACGCCGGGCGGATTGACGGCATATTCACCCGCTTCCAGCGTCACGCTTTCCCGCACGCCGTCAGGATGTTCCTGGTGCAGCACTATAGAGCCGGCGGTACAGATCACGACTTCCGATCCGTGCGGATGCATTTCCCACGCAGGCCAGTCCTCGGTAAAGCTGTGCTGGCTGACCAGTCGGCCCTCCCCACCATCGTCGCCGTGACGCCGCCCATAGCCCTCGTACCACTCGTAGCCGTCGAAGGGCGGCTGAGGTACTGCCGTCGCGCCCAGCCCCAAATGGAGGAAGCTGTCGGCGAGACGGCGCGCCTCGGACATCAGGCCACCTTGTCCATGAGGAAGGCGTTGAGCTTGTTGCCATCCGGATCGCGGAAATAGGCAGCGTAGAACACCATGCCGTTCTCGTCCGGCTCGCCGCGGGGGCCGGGCGCGCCTTCATCGGACCCGCCGTGGCTGAGCGCAATGTCGTAGAGCCGCTGGACCTGGTCGCGGTCCTTCGCTTCAAGCGCCACCATCGTGCCGTTGCCAACGCTGGCCGCTTCGCCGTCGAACGGCTTGGTGGCAGCGATGCCGGCCCCGCCGTCCCATGTGCCCCAGGCGATGAAGGTGTCGAAATCCATCATGCGCCCGACGCCCATTTCGGCGGCGATAGCGTCATAGAACTTCGCCGCGCGCGCGAGGTCATTGGTCCCCAGTGTAACGTAACCGATCATCAGCCTGCTCCTTCCAAAACGACTCGCGACCGTCGGAACATTACGGGAACATCTGGCGTGCTACAAGGGGCGGCATTCCCGTTCGAGCCAAGCGAGGTCATCGCCTTCGAGCTGCGGCGCAAGGATGTCGCGGGTCTTGGCATGGTAAGCGTTCCACCATGCAATCTCGCGCTCGGTCAGAAGCGATTTGTCGACGAGCCTGCGGTCGAGCGGCACGTGCGTGAGCGTCTCGAAAGTGAGGTACTTGCCTTCGCTACCCTCGATCTGCGCATCGACCACCAGCACGAGGTTCTCGATGCGGATGCCGTAGGCACCCGGCTTGTAGTAGCCCGGCTCGTTCGACAGGATCATGCCTTCGCGCAGCGGGGTTTCTGTCCCGGGAAATGCGCCGCCCGGCTTGGAAATGCGCTGCGGGCCTTCATGGACCGACAGGTAGCTGCCGACGCCATGGCCGGTGCCGTGCCCGTAGTCCATGCCCGCCTGCCACAGGTGCATGCGCGCCAGCACGTCCAGCGCACCGCCGGGTGTCCCGTCGGGGAAGCGGGCAAGATCGAGCTCGATATGGCCTTTCAGCACGCGGGTGTTGCGGTCGATCATTTCCGCCGTCGGCTCGCCCGGGCCGACCCACACGGTGCGGGTGATGTCGGTCGTGCCGTCGGGATACTGGCCGCCCGAATCGCACAGGTAGATGCTGGACGGCGGGATCGGGATATTGCTGTCCTCGTCCACCTTGTAATGCGGCAGGGCCGCGTGGCCGGCTGCAGCACTGATGGTGTCGAAGCTGGTATCCTTCATATCGGGGCTGAGGCCGCGCAGTTCGCGCAGCTTGGCTGCTGCACCCAGTTCATCGATTTCGCCCGAAGGCGCATTCTCTTCGATCCAGCGCAGGTACTTGACCATGGCCGCGCCGTCGCGCGCCTGCGCATCGCGGTGGCCCTGGCGTTCGGCCTCGTTCTTGATTGCCTTGGGCAGGACTGTCGGATCGTCGTCGCGCACGACCTTCGCCCCGCCCGCCTGGAGCGCGTGGAAGATACCGGCGACGGCATGCTTGGGATCGACCGCCACGGTCTTGCCCGCGAGTTCTGCCAGCGCAGGCTCGAACTGGTCGCGGTCACGAATGCGCACGGCATTGCCGAGGTGCTGCGAGAGTTCCGGCGTGACCTTGTCCGGCGCGATGAACAGCTCGGCCGTGCCGTCGGCATGGGCCAGCACATAGGACAGCGCCACCGGCGTGTTGTCGACGTCGGTGCCGCGCATGTTGAGCAGCCATGCCACCGAATCGAGCGCGCTGATCACGGTCGCGTCGTATCCTTCGCGCTTCAGCCAGTCGGCGATCTCGGCGCGCTTGTCGGCGCTGGAGCGGCCGGCGAAGCGGTCGTCGTGCGGGACGGCCGCCGCCTTGCTCGGCTCGGGCCGGTCGCCCCAGACCGCGTCGATCGGATTGCCGTCGACCGCGACCAGTTCGATGCCCTTCTTGGCGAACAGCTTTTCTGCCTCTTCCACCCAGCCGATGCCGTGCAGCCATGCGTCATAGCCGATCTTCGCGCCCTGCGGCGCATTGGCGGCGATCCACTTGGCCGGGCTCGTCGCGGGCACGTCCTCGTAATCGTAGAGCTTGCCGTCGACCTGCTCGCGCACCTGGACGGTGTAGCGGCCATCGGTGAACATGGCGGCCCGGTCCTTCAGCACTACCGCGCTGCCCGCGCTGCCACCGAAGCCGGTCAGCCAGTGCAGGCGCTGGGCATAGGAGCCGACATATTCGCTCATGTGCTCGTCGGAAATCGGCACGACGAAACCATGGAGGCCCCGCTTTTCGAGTTCGGTCCTGAGCGCATCGAGACGCGCTTCGTGGGTCTGCATAAGCATGGCGGCGATCCTTCCAGTATTCGTTCGTCGGGCGCCCTCCCGCATCGGTGGAGAGCGCGCTTGCGGCGAGGCGTCCCGCCGCATAGTCACTTTGCCAACTTAGCCACTCGCGGCACGGCTTTCCACCTTTGTGCCGCCCCGGGGAGAAATGATTCATGTCTTTGAAGCAAATGGCCGCGTGCCTATCTGCTGCCTCACTTCTCGCCGGCACCCCGATTGCCGCGCAAACATCCGAAGGGACTTCCGTGACTGCACCGACCTCGCCGCCCTCTGCAGAGAAGCGCGACCATTCCTATACCCACCACGGGATCACGATTTCCGACCCCTATCACTGGCTCAAGGACCAGGGTTATCCGGTCGTCGATGACGAGGACATCCTCGCCTATGTGAAGGCGGAGAACGCCTGGTTCGAGACGCGGATGGAGCCGCAGAAGGCGCTCGTCGACGAACTCTACGAAGAGATGAAGGCGCGCATCAAGGAAGACGATTCCACGGTGCCCCAGAAGGACGGCGACTGGCTCTACTGGACCGAGTTCGAGGAAGGCGCGGAATACCGCAAGTGGTACCGCAAGCCGGTGGCCGGCGGCGACAAGGTGCTGATCCTCGACGAGAACCAGCTTGCCGAAGGGCTCGACTATTTCCGCCTCGGTGCTTTCTCCGTGTCGAATAACGGTCGCTATCTCGCCTATTCGACGGACACCAATGGGTCCGAACGCTTCACTATCGTGATCAAGGACCTCGAGACGGGCGAAATGCTGGCGGACGAGATCCCCGGCACGCGTTCCGGCCCGACCTGGGTCATGGGCGACAAGGGCATCGTCTACGGCAAGAGCACCGAACAGTGGCGCACCCATGACGCGACGCTGCACGTGCTCGGCACGCCTGTGTCCGAGGACGTCGAACTCTACCGCGAGACGCAGGAAGAAGGCTTCAGCGTCGCTACCGGCCTGACCGCGCAGGAAGACTGGCTGGTCATCGCCACCGGCGACAACGAGACGAGCGAGATCCGCCTTGTCCGCGCCGACAATCCGACCGGCGAGCAGATCCTCGTCGCCCCGCGCAAGCGTGGCCGCGAGTATGACGTCGATGTGCGCGACGGCGTGCTCTACGTGCACACCAACGACGATCACGTGAACTTCCGCCTCGCCACGACCAGCCTCGACAAGCCCGGCGAATGGAAGACGCTGATCCCCGGTTCGGACGAATTCTACCTGTCCGGTTTCGAGCTGTTCAAGGACTTCTACGTCACCGAAGGGCGCCTGCGCGGCCTCGACCAGATCCAGCTGCGTTCCTACGAGGACCCGAACCTCGTGAAGCCGGTCGCCTTTACCGAGGCGAGTTTTTCGACCGGCCTGTCGAACAATCCCGAATACGATACCGACAGACTGCGCCTTGCCTATGAAAGCATGGTAACTCCGGATTCGGTGTTCGACTATCATGTGAAGACGGGCGAACTCGAACTCCTCAAGCAGCAGGAAATCCCGAGCGGCTACGACCCTTCGCTCTACAAGGTCGAGCGGATCGAGGTGAAGGCGCGCGACGGCACGATGGTGCCGGTCAGCATCGTCAGCCTGAAGGATCGCCCGATGGGCGGCGCGCTGCACCTTTATGCCTATGGCGCCTACGGCTTCGCCTATCCGCCGAACTTCTCGACCACGCGCCTCAGCCTGGTCGACCGCGGCTTTGCCTTCGCCATAGCGCATGTCCGCGGCGGCGATGATCTGGGCCGCAACTGGTATTTGCAGGGCAAGCTCAACGAGCGCACCAACACGTTCAACGACTTCGTCGACGTGGCTAAGGGCCTGATCGACAGGGGCTACACGCAGAAGGGCAAGATCTCCGCCAGCGGCGGTTCGGCCGGCGGCGAACTGATGGGCGTCGTGCTCAACACCGATCCCGACCTTTGGGGCGCGGTCGTGGCGCATGTGCCCTTCGTCGACGTGCTCAACACCATGCTCGACAAGGACCTGCCGCTGACGCCGGGCGAATGGCCGGAATGGGGCAACCCGATCGAGAGCAAGCAGGCCTTCGCCTATATCCTCAGCTACTCGCCTTACGACCAGGTCATCGCGCAGGACTATCCGCCGCTCTTGGTCACCGCCGGCCTCAACGATCCGCGCGTCACCTATTGGGAGCCCGCCAAGTGGGTCGCCAAGCTGCGCGAATACAAGACCGACGACAACGAGCTGCTCCTCAAGACCAACATGGGTGCAGGCCACGGCGGCAAGTCGGGCCGCTTCGCCTCGATCTATGAGGTTGCGGAGGAATACGCCTTTATCCTGTGGCAGCTCGGGATGACAAAATGAGGCTGGTGAGGGGGGTGCTCGCCCTCCTCCTCGCTGCTTTCGCAGCGCCGCTTGCAGCCGGGGATCGCGCCGACGAGCCGACACTGCGCGTCGAGGTCAGTCATACCGGCGACGACTGGCGCGCCACCTTCACGTTCCCCGAGGGCGCGAAGGACTGGGCTTTCGTGCGGTCCAACCGGGCGCGCGAACTCGATGCGAGCTGGCGCCTCGCCAGCTGGAAGGTCCTGACTCCCGGCGTAGAGCTGGTCCGCGAAGGGGAACGCGACGTCCTGCGCACCACCGGCGACGCGATGCCGGACAGCGTGACGATTGCCTTCGAGCCTTTCGGTCAGGATTTGTTCGCCGATTACGATCCGGCGATGGTCTTCAGCGACGGGACCGTGGCGCTCTTTACCGGCCACTTCCTTGCCAAGCCCTGGGCGGGCGAGACGGGCTTCGCAGCTTCGCAAGAGCCTGTGGCCGAGTTCGCATTCACGAACGGCTCCGGCGACCTCACCTACAAGGGGCGCGCATTCTCCTCGGTCACGACACACGACAGCGATACCTATGTCATTTTCGGGTCGCCTGAATTCATCGCCACCGAGCATTTCACGGGCCTGCTCGATCCGGCCATCCCGGGCTGGATGCTGGGAGAACTCGGCAGCTTCCTGCCGCAGGCGCTCGACGGCCTGACCGATCGGCTGCGCTCGCCTGCGCTGGGCGGCAAGCCCATGGTGATAGCGACATGGGCCGGACCGACGCCGGGCCGCATCAGCCGCGGCGGCAGCGTGTTGCCTGGGATCGTGACCCTGCGCTTCGAAGGCGAAGGCATGCTCGAAAAGCTGCCGGACGAAATCCAGCCGGTCCGCTGGTTCCTCTCGCACGAGACGGCGCATTTCTGGCTCGGCCAGACGGTCAGGCATCCCGACCAGACAGCGGCCTGGATCAGCGAAGGCGGCGCCTCGCTGCTCGCCTACCGGCTGATCCAGTCGATCGACCCGGCCCATGAACCGGGCTTCGATATCGCGCGCGAGTGGAAGGACTGCATCGAGCTTTCGGCCAAGGGACCGCTCGACGAGGCCGACAGCCGCCGCGATTACCGCGCTAATTACGCCTGCGGCACCGTGCTCGGCATGATCGCCGAAGGGGCGGCGCAGCAAAACGGGTCGCGCGACTTCTTCGATTTCTGGCGCTCGCTGATCGAGGCGAACCGTCGCGACATGGGCGGTGACGGGATCGTGTCGGTAAGCGACTGGCTCGCCCAGCTGACCCGCGAGAGCAAGGACCCGGATCTTGCCGCACGCGTCCGCCGCTTCATCCACGACGGGTCCGACGAACCGCAGGCAGACCTGTGCGCCATGCTGGCGCGCGTGGGCCGCCGCGCACCGGGATGCACCGCATGACCAAACTGTTCTCGAAAGAATTCACCGCCCGGCCCGAGCACATCGACGAGCTCGGGCACGTCAACAATGCCGTCTGGGTCCAATGGATTCAGGACCTTGCGACCAGCCACTGGGAAAGCACCGCGCGCGAGGAAGACCGTGCCGCCTGTTTCTGGGTCGTGACCCGGCACGAGATCGATTACCGCGGCAATGTCGACGAAGGCCAGGCGGTCACCGGCCAGACCTGGATCGAGGGCGAGCCGCGCGGAGCGACATCCGTGCGCCGCGTCGAGTTCCGCAACGAGGCGGGCAAGGTCATCGTTTCGGCATCGACCACATGGGCGATGCTCGACCGGGAAACCCAGCGCCTCGTCAGGGTGCGCAGCGAAGTGCTGGCACCCTTCCGGGACTGATCAGCCGACGAGTTCGCTGGTCGGACGGTAGGTGTAGCCGAGTTCGCGCGCGACGGCTTCGTAGGTCACTTCGCCGGCGTGGACATTGAGGCCTTCTGCCAGGTGCGGGTCGGTGCGCAGGGCTTCCTTCCAGCCGAGATCGGCGATGCGCAGCGCGTGCGGCAGCGTCACGTTGTTCAGCGCATAGGTGCTGGTACGCGCGACGGCGCCGGGCATGTTGGCGACGCAATAGTGCACGATGTCGTCGACCACGTAGGTCGGCTCAGCATGGGTCGTGGGACGGCTGGTTTCGAAGCAGCCGCCTTGGTCGATCGCGACGTCGACGAGGACCGCGCCCTTCTGCATGTCGCCCAGCATCTCGCGGGTGACCAGCTTGGGTGCGGCAGCGCCCGGGATCAGGACTGCACCGATGACGAGGTCGGCACCGCACACTGCGTCATGTAGGTTCGCGACATTGGAGAAGCGCGTCTTGGCGCGGCTTTCGAAATGCGTGCCGACACGCTCCAGCACTTCGGGATCGCGGTCGAGGATGGTGACGTCGGCACCAAGGCCTGCGGCCATCTGGGCGGCATTGAAGCCGACCACGCCGCCGCCGATGACGACGACCTTGCCCGGCATCACGCCCGGAACGCCGCCCAGCAGCACGCCGCGCCCGCCATGGGCCTTTTCGAGCGCGGTGGCGCCGGCCTGCACGCTCATGCGGCCTGCCACTTGGCTCATGGGCTTGAGCAGCGGGAGCGTACGGTTGGGACCGGTCACCGTTTCATAGGCGATCGCGGTGACACCGCTCGCCACGAGTTCCTTGGTCTGCTCCGGATCGGGCGCAAGGTGGAGATAGGTGTAGAGGATCTGGTCTTCGCGCAGCTTGGCCCGTTCGACCGCCTGCGGTTCCTTGACCTTCACCACCATTTCACACTCGGCGAAAATGGGGTCCGGCCCTTCGACGATCTTCGCGCCTGCGGCCTGATACTGCGCATCGGTCGCATCGATGCCGAGACCTGCGCCGGTCTCGATCCACACCTCGTGTCCGCGCGCCGTCAGCTCGCGCGCGCTTTCGGGCGTCAAGCCGACGCGATATTCGTGGTTCTTGATTTCCTTGGGGCAGCCGATGCGCATTGCCTGGGTCTCCTTCTCGGAACCAGCCGTTACGCCCGCGACGCCCCACCCGCAAGCACGGGCGGGGCGCGCGAAATCTTATTGCGGAAGCGCCTGCCAGCGCACTTCGATACGGCTGGCGGAACCGCCATCGGTTTGCGTTAGTGTCACGCCCTTGGCCCGCAATGCCGTAGCGACCGAATCGAAGGCCTCGCCCCGCCCGGCCAGAACGACACCCAGTCCGCGGCGGTCCGCAGCCCAGGCGATGACGTCCATGGCGACCTTGCCCGCCTCGTCCGGCTGACCGTCGATCAGCGTGATGGCGGGAAGCGGCAACATCGGCGGGTGCAGTTCGACGGTCCATCCCGGCATGCCTGCGTCGACACGGCCTTCCAGCATGCGCCAGCCGTCCAGTGTCAGGCCCGGCAGCTGCGATGCCTCCACCACGGCCCGGCGATTGTCGCGGTCGACAGTGACCTCGGTCTTGGGGACGCCTGCGACCATCGCGAGTTCGCCGACCATTTCGGAGATCTGCCGTTCGGTCGCCGCGGCCTGCTGTTCCGCGCGCGCCTTCACCAGTTCCGCCTGCTCGGCCGCACCCGGGTCGGCGCCCACGCGCAGCTGTTCGATGACGACGGTCACGGGGCGTTCGAACCGGCGCTCGAGGCGGCGCTTGATCTCTTCGTTCGCGCCGGTGTTGAACTGGGGCGTGAAGACCGTGGCGCTGATCTGAAGCGGCTCGGAATCCCAGTCGATGGCGGTGTCGCTGACCCGCGCCTTGTCCGGGAAACTGTCGGAAATCGTATCGATCACAACGCGCTGCGAGGTGGCCTCGAAGGCGATGTCGCGCAGCGAAAAGCCGAGCGGAATAGCCAGCGCGATGAAGACCACGAAGATGCCGACGTTCTGGAACCAACCCTGCCGCGCCGACAGATCGGTGCGGAAACCGTAGAGGCGCGCCATGATCGTTGCCGACAGGGCGATGGTCAGGAAGTTGGTGATGTAGAGCGCCAGCGCGCCGCCGAAGACCGTCCAGTTGGCGGTGGCAAGACCGTAACCGACAGCGGCAAGCGGCGGCATCAACGCCGTGGCGATGGCGACGCCGACGATTGTGCCTTCGCGTCCGCGAATGAGCGCATAGGAGCCTGCCAGCGAGGAAAACAATGCCACCAGCAGGTCGAACAGGTTCGGTTGCGTACGGGCAGCGATCTCGGGCGTGACGGTCTGCAGGGGCGACACCAAGACGATGAGCGCGGTGAACAGGACCGCCGCAATCGTCCCGATGGCGAGTGCGCGGATACTGATCTTGAGCCACTTGATCTTGCCCGAGGCCAGCGCGAAGCCCGCACCGATGATCGGGCTCATC
Source organism: Qipengyuania gaetbuli (assembly GCF_020171365.1). Classification (NCBI taxonomy): domain Bacteria; kingdom Pseudomonadati; phylum Pseudomonadota; class Alphaproteobacteria; order Sphingomonadales; family Erythrobacteraceae; genus Qipengyuania; species Qipengyuania gaetbuli. Next base: position 1,042,344 of record NZ_JAIUZO010000002.1, read on the forward strand.
AGCGGTGACAGCAGCATGGCGCCGATGACGACCGCAGGCGATGATAGCAGCATGCCGAGAATGGCAATGCCCGCCGACATCATGATCATGAAGATATAGCGCGGGCTGGTATCGCTCTCGCCGGCGACATTGGCGATAACGGCGGTATGGTCGACGCCTTCGATAACGCTGTCGAACCACCACCGGCGCAGCGGGACCAGCGCCCGGCCGATCGGACTGTGAACCCAGCCCGGCGTGGGGCGGCGGTCCGCTTCTTCGGCTTCAGGCGTGACGATACGGGCCATCGTGTCTCCCTAGATCGGGTTGCCGTCCTGGTCGCGATAAATCTCGCGTCGGCCGACATGGTTTGCGGGCCCGACCAGCCCTTCGCTTTCCATCCGCTCGATCCACTTGGCAGCGGTGTTGTAGCCGACCCCCATCTGGCGCTGCAGCCACGAGCCGCTCGCCTTCTGGTTCTCGACCACGATCTGGCAGGCCTGGCGGTACTTGCGCTCTTCCGGATTGTCGGAAGCGGTGAAATCGTCCTCGAAATTGAAGCCGCCGTCTTCCGGCTCTTCGGTAACGGCATCGACATAGTCGGGCTTGCCCTGGGCGCGCCAGTGATCGGCCACCCGCTCGACCTCCTCGTCGGCGACGAAGGGGCCGTGGACGCGGATCATCGCGCCGGTGTTCGGCTTGTAGAGCATGTCGCCCTTGCCCAGCAGCTGCTCCGCGCCCTGTTCGCCAAGGATCGTGCGGCTGTCGATGCGGCTGGTGACCTTGAAGCTGATGCGTGTCGGCAGGTTCGCCTTGATCACGCCGGTGATGACGTCGACCGAGGGGCGCTGCGTCGCCATAATCAGGTGGATGCCGGCGGCACGCGATTTTTGCGACAGGCGCTGGATCAGCACCTCGATCTCCTTGCCGACAGTGACCATGAGGTCGGCCAGCTCGTCCACGATCAGCACGATCAGCGGCAGCGGCTGGTAATCGAGCTGTTCTTCCTCGTAGAGTTCCTCGCCCGTTTCCGCATCGAAGCCCGTCTGCACGCGGCGGCCCAACGGCTTGCCCTTGGCGGCGGCCGCCTTCACCTTTTCGTTGAAGCCCGCGATGTTGCGCGAATTCACGCTGCTCATCATGCGGTAGCGCCGCTCCATTTCCTCGACCGCCCACTTCAGCGCGCGGACCGACTTCGCCGGCTCGGTCACCACGGGTGAAAGGAGGTGCGGGATATCGTCGTAGGTCTTGAGCTCCAGGACCTTGGGATCGATCAGGATCAGGCGGCACTCGTCGGGTGTGAAGCGGTAGAGCAGCGACAGCAGGATCGCGTTGAGCCCCACCGATTTGCCCGACCCCGTGGTACCTGCGACCAGCAGGTGCGGCATGGCTGCAAGGTCGGCGATGATCGGTTCGCCCGCGATGTCCTTGCCCAGGATCATCGGCAGTGAGCCCTTGCTGTCGACGAAGGCGGCCGAGGTCGCCAGTTCCTTGTAGCTGACCATCTGGCGGTCGGCGTTGGGCAGTTCGATGCCGATTACGGTCTTGCCCGGAATGGGGGAGACGCGCGCGCTGATCGCGCTCATGTTGCGGGCGATATCTTCGGCAAGCCCGACCACGCGGCTGGCCTTGATGCCGGGTGCCGGCTCCAGCTCGTACATGGTGACGACCGGACCGGCGCGCACCGCGGTGATCTCGCCCTTTACATTGAAGTCGTCGAGCACGTTTTCGAGCAGGCGCGCATTGCGCTCCAGCGCGATCTTGTCGAGCTTCTGCGCCGAATGCGGCGGCGCATCGTCGAGCAAATCGTGGCTGGGCAGCTGGTAATTGGCGAACATGTCGCGCTGCTTCGCCTTGGCCGGTTGCGAGCGTGCAGGAGCAGGCTTCGGATCGGCGATTTCGGGCGCGCGGCGGCGTTCCTGCGGCACGTCCTCGTCCGCATCGTCGTCGTCCTCGTCCACCTTGGGCCGGGCGCGGCGCGCCTTCTTCGGGACCAGCGGCAGGTCGATATCGGACAGTTCGACGCGCCGGTCGAAGAAGCGCGGCAGGGTGAAGAATTGCGCCCAGTCGAGCGCGAAGACCTTCGTTACCAGCGCCAGTCCGGCACCCAGCGACACGACACCGAGCGCGCCCGTAATCCAGCCGCTGAAATCGCCGCCGAAGCGGGTCGCCACTGCATCGATACCGCCTGCGCCCAGCAGGCCGGCAAGCCCGCCCGCGCCAGCCGGAAGGGGCCCGGGGCTGGTGTCGAACAACAGAGCGACGACCGTTCCCAGCAGAGCCATTGCCAAGAGCAGCAGGGCAAAGGGCCCCCACCATTTGCCCGGCGTTTCCTGCTCGTCGGCATTCTCGACACCCGTCCAGAGGCGGCGGGCCGAGATCCACAGCAGCGGCAGCAGAAGCAAGGCCGGAAGACCGAAATAGAAATAGGCGCGCTCTGCTATCCAGGCGCCGCTTGCTCCCATCCAGTTTGCCACCTGCGTACCGGCCGCAGCAGTCGAGGCACTGGGATCGGTTTGCGTATAGCTGGCCAGCGACAGGGCGAGGAACACCAGCATGAACAGCAGGAAGGCGGCGCCCGCCATGTGCGTGGCACGGCGCAGCGAACGGCGGAAAGCCGCCCGCCAATCGGGTTTGGCGCCTGCGCGCGATGCCATTGTCTTTCCCCTGGTCCGTCGTGAATCTGCAGTATGAATCGGGCAGGAGTCGCCCGTCAAGCGACCTTCGTCGAGGCGAGTCCGTCGATCGCGCCCCAGCGCGGCCAATCGAGTTCCCTTGCGCGCGCCTCGTCCATCCCGCCAAGCGCGATCACCGGCACCGGGGATTGCTGCGCGAGCACGCGAAAACCGAACACGCCGAGCGTTTCGCCGCCCGGGTGCGAGGCCGAGGGGAAGACGGGCGAGAGAAAGATGCCCGAGGCACCTAGCGCGAGGGCCTGCTGCATCTCCTCGCTGTCGTGCGCGGTCGCGAGCCACAACTTGCCCGGCGGCGGGTCGCCCGGGAGGTGCTCCGGCGAGCCGTATAGGCCGTCCGCATCCCACGCGGCGACCGTTTCCCAGTCTGCCCGCGAGAGGATCACGAGGTGTCGCCTCACCCGCGCCTTGGCGCAGAGCGTAACGTAACGCGCGCGGCGGGCGGCGGGATCGAGGTGGTAATGCCTGAAGACGATGCCCGACCCCTGCGGCAATCTCTCGAGCGCCTGCTCCAGCCCGGCATCGTTGCGCACATCCGAAAGGAGCCAAAGCAGTGGGAGGGACTGGCGCGCGTGCATGGGGACGCTATAGCGCCTCGCCATGGAAAAGGCAGAGACTCCGCTTCAAGAGGTCCGGGCGAAAATCGCCAAGGCCTGCACGATTGCCCGCCGCGATCCGGGCGAGGTGACGCTCGTCGCCGTCAGCAAGACGCATCCCGCAGAAGCGATCGAGCCCTTGCTGGTCGAAGGTCAGCGCCATTTCGGCGAGAACCGGGTGCAGGAAGCGCAAGGCAAGTGGCCCGAGCTGAAAGAGCGCTTTCCGGCAGCGGTGTTGCATCTGGTCGGCCAGTTGCAGTCGAACAAGGCGGAGGATGCTGTCGAACTGTTCGACGTGATCCATTCGCTCGACCGCTCCAGCCTCGTGAAAGCGCTGGCCAAGGCGAAAGAGAAGGCGGGACGCTGTCCCGAATGCTTCATCCAGGTCGACGTGGGCGAGGAGGACCAGAAGGGCGGCTGTGCGATTGCCGACCTGCCGGCACTGGTTGCCGAGGCACGGGAGGCAGGCATTCCGCTGGCGGGCCTCATGTGCATCCCTCCGGCCGATATCGAGCCTGCGCCCTTCTTCGCACTGCTCGACAAGCTGGCGCGCGACAACGGCCTTCCCGGCCGGTCCATGGGGATGAGCGGCGATTTCGAAACCGCCATCATGCTCGGTGCGACCCACGTGCGCGTGGGCACCGCGCTGTTCGGCGCGCGCGGCTGACCGTCAATCCCTAGTCTGCCAAAGGGAAAGGGCGCCGCCTTCCGGCAGCGCCCTTCCTTTTCTTGCCGTAACCGGCGCCGAGTTTAGAACTTGGCCTTGACCGTGACACCGTAGGTGCGCGGCTCGGCGAGGAACGCCGAGTAGGTCTGCTGCGGTGCGACGAACGGGGTGTTGAACGCGACCTGCGTGTAATCGACGTCGAACATGTTCTGCACCCAGCCCTCGATCGAGAAGCGGTCGGCGATATTGGTGAGGCCGATGCGGCCGTTGACCAGGATGTAGCCGTCCTGTTCCTTGCCGTAGAGCAGGTCCGAACCGGTGTTGTAGTCGCTGGTCATGCGGGCATTGATGAAGAACAGGCCCTCCATGCCGCTGTCACCGATCGGCGGGGTCCAGGTCAGCGAGCTGGTGCCGACCCATGCCGGTGCGTTCGACATGTTGTCGCCGGGCAGCAGGCGCAGCGCCGGATCGAGCGGAGCGCCCGCATCGCTACCAACCACATCGTCGGCAAAGCGCGTGTCGGCGTGGGTGATGCCCATGGTCATGGTGAGGTCGCGGATCGGGCTGAGCGAGGCTTCGAATTCGAAGCCCTGCGAAACCACACCCGGGCTCACATCGTCCGCAGCGCAGGCACCGGTGGCAGCGCTCGCGTCGCGATCACCGCCACTCAGGCTGGTGGAGCAGCCATTGATGTTCTGCACCAGGTAGACCGAGCCGTTGAAGGTGTTCAGCTGGAAGTTGCTGAACTCCTGGCGGAACGCGGCAAGGCTGACGCCCCAGCGACGACCCGAGTACTTCAGGCCCACTTCGTAGGCATCTACGGTTTCCTCGTCGAACTGCAGGATCGCAGGGTCGAGGTTCGCGACGCGCAGGGTCACCGGGTTGCCCAGTGCCGAACGGTCGAGGTTGAAACCGCCGGCCTTGTAGCCGCGCGAGTACGAACCGTAGACCAGCAGGTCATCGACCGGCTTCCAGCTCAGGATGGCAGTGCCGGTGAGCTTGTCTTCGTCACGCGAGTCCGAAAGCGACACGCCGTCGAGTTCGGCAGTCGAGTTGCCCTGGCACGACAGCGCGATGATGCCGCCGGCAAGGCCAGCAAGCGGCGTCGTCAGGAAGCTCGACAGCAGCGCGCGGTTCTGCGGGCAGATCACGTTGTCGTTGCTGAAGGTCGCGTCGAAGTCCTTGGTTTCGCTGGTGTAGCGAAGGCCCAGGGTCAGGTCGAGCGTATCGGTGATGTGGAAGATGTTGTGCGTGAAGACGGCGAAGTTTTCGCTCGTCTGGTTGTACACATCGCCCGTACCGCCGAGATCGTTGACGTTCGACAAGTTGGTGATGCCGGCCAGGATTGCCGGGGTGGCTGCGCCAAAGGCACCGGCACCGCCGTTTGCAGCCTGCAGCGCACCGCGGCCGGTGGCACCGAGGCAGTCCTGTGCCGCCGGGTTGACCAGCGCCGGGTTGATGGCGAGCGCGATACGGCAGCTCACGAAAGTGCCGTAGTCATTGCCGAAGCGCAGGTTGTCGCGCGTCTGCAGGTCTTCGTTGGCGTAATAGGCGCCGACCAGCCAGTCGAGCTTGTCGTTGAACGCCGTACCGTTGAGGCGGAATTCCTGCGTGAAGGTCGCGAACTCGCGCGCGCCGGCATTGTCACCGGGTTCACGGTACAGGATGTCGACGGTCGTGTAGTCGGTGTCCGAACCCTGCGTATTCGCATACTCGCGATAGGCGGTGATCGAGGTGAAGTTCACATTTCCGAGCGACCAGTTGAGTTCGCCCGAGATACCGTAATCCTCGGTCTCGCCGTCATAGCTGCGACCGGCAGTCGGGTAGATGTTGCGGTCGAAGGTCGACTGCGAAAGGGCGCGCGGATCCTGGCCGAGGCCGAGTAGCACGTTGACGATCGGGTTGCTCGTGCTGGTCAGCGCAGGCGATGCTCCGACCGGCTTCGCGAACGGGTCGAGGCCCGGCGAAACACGTGCGAACTGGGCGAAATCGGGCTGCACGAAGGTCGCAGCGCAGCAGGCTTCGTCCTTCTTGGAATAGTCGCCGATCAGGCGGAAGCTTACGTCGTCGTTCGGCTCGAACAGGACCTGCGCGCGAACGAGGTAACGATCGCGGTTGTTGACGTCGGTGTCATTGGTGACGTCGGTGTAGAAGCCGTCACGCTGGAACCAGACACCGTCGATGCGGGCTGCAACGCTGTCCGACAGCGGGGCGTTGACGCCGCCTTCGAAACGCAGGGCGTTGTAGTTGCCGAAGCTGGCGCTGGCATGGCCTTCGAACGCGAAGCTGGGCGGCGCGGTGAAGATGTTGAGCATGCCGGCCGAGGAGTTACGGCCGCCGAGCGTGCCCTGCGGGCCGCGCAGGATTTCGATGCGGTCGAGCGGGCCGAGTTCCGACAGGGCGTTACCCGAACGCGAACGGTAGACGCCGTCGACGAACACGGCAACCGAGCTTTCGAGGCCCGGGTTGTCGCCCACGGTGCCGATACCGCGGATACGCGCCGAACCGTTGGCTTCGTTACCGGTCGAGGAAACGAGCAGCGACGGGGCGACCTGGTTCAGCTCGCGGATGTCGGTGGTGCCGGAGTTTTCCAGCGTTTCGGCCGAAACTGCCGAAATTGCCACGGGGACGTCTGCCAGTTCCTGGGCACGGCCCTGGGCGGTAACGATGATGACCGGCGTATCCGCCTCGACATCGCCGCTGTCCGCAGCGTCGGCGGATTGGGCAAAAGCCGTCTGCGGGGCAAGTGCAAGACCTGCACCCATGAAAGCGAGCGTGCGCAACGAAACTGATGTTTTCCTCATGGGAAGACCTCTCCTCTGTGTTTCTCTCGAAATTTTGGATGGCGAATAGGTATGCAAAACGCAACTATCAAACGTCAAACGGCTGTCAGGCGTCTTCCAACCGTGCCTGCATTGCATCACTTGCCGCTTCGACGAGGCGCGCCTCGATAGTGTTCAAACGCTCCCCTTCCACCAGCTTGCCGCCTGTAAGATCAGTGACATAGAAGGTATCTGCGGCCCGTTCGCCGTAATTGGTGATGTGTGCGGAATGCACCACCAAGCGGTTTTCGAACAACACTCTTGCAAGCCGGTTGAGCAGCGCCGGACGGTCGCGGGCATTGACCTCGATCACGGTGAAGCGGTTGGACGCCTTGTGGTCGAACAGGACACGCGGGCTCACATCGAAGGCGCGCGAACGGCTGTGTGGCAGGGGACGCTGGGCCAGCTTGGGCGCAAGATCGATGCGGTTCGCCAGCGCATCGGCGATGGTCGTCTCGATCCTTTTCAGCTGCGAAGCTTCCCGGAAAGGCGCGCCATGCGGGTCCTGGACGAGGAAGTTGTCGAGCGCCCAGCCGTTCCGCGTCGTATGGATGCGGGCATCGATGATATTGCCGCCGGCCAGGTGGATTCCGCCGGCAATACGGTAAAACAGGCCCGGGTGGTCAGCGGCGATGACCGTGACGAGCGTTGCCCCGCGCGCCTCGTAATACTCGCAATGGACCGAAAGCGCGTGCTCGAGCTCGCGCGCCGCCGCGTAGTGCAAGAGGTTGAGGGCGATGATGTCGACGGGTTCTGCAATCCAGTAGGAATCGTCGAAGGTTGCGGACAACTCTTCTATCAGGGCGGCCTTGTCGCCCAGCAGTTCGGCGGCCTGCGCTTTCTTCGCGGCGACCTTTTCCTTGCGGCCATGACGCATGTGACCAAGGCGCAAACGCTCCGACGCCGTGTCGTAAAGCTCGCCCAGCAGCTGGCCTTTCCAGCTGTTCCACGTGCCCGGCCCGACCGCGCGGATATCGACCGCGGTGAGGATGGCGAGATGGCGCAAGCGCTCCGTGCTCTGCACCTGGCCGACGAAATCCTCGATCGTCTTGGGGTCGGTGAGGTCACGCTTTTGCGCGACATGGCTCATCAGCAGGTGATTGAGCACCAGCCAGGCGACCAGTTCGGTCTCGTTCTCGCTCAGGCCGAAGCGCGGACACAGCTCGCGCGCCACCTCGGCGCCGAGGATGGAATGGTCCCCCTTGCGGCCCTTGGCAATGTCGTGAAGCAGCGCGGCGACATAGGCGACACGGCGCGAGTTGACCTTGTGGATGAGGCGGGTTGCGCGCGGATGGTCCGCTTTCAGCTCGCCCTTTTCGATCTGGCTCAGCAGGCCGATGGCGCGGATGGTGTGCTCGTCCACCGTGTAGTGGTGGTACATGTCGAACTGCATCTGCGCGTTGACCTTGCCGAAATCGGGCACGAAGCGGCCGAACACGCCGGCCTCGTTCATCCACCGCAGGACCGTTTCGGGATCGTTACGGCCGCTCAGCAGGTCGAGGAACAGAGCGTTGGCGCGCGGGTCTTCGCGCACGGCATTGTCGATCAGCTTCGCATCGCGCGCCGCCTGCCGCATGGTCTCCGGATGAATGTCGAGACTTTCCGCCTCGGCGACCTGGAAGATCTCGACCAGCCTGACCGGGTCCTTGCGGAAATAGTCGTCCGAGGGCGCCGCGATACGCCCGCCGAAGACGCGGTAGCCCTTGAGGACGCGCGGCTTCTGCCGGAAGGTCGCGAAAAAGCCGCTACGCGCGGCGCGCTGGGCCAGGTCGTCCTCGATATGGGCGAGGAAGACGCCGGTCAGGCTGCCCACCCGCTTCGCCTGCAGGAAATAGAACTGCATGAACCGCTCGACCGCGCTCTTGCCCGGGCGGTCGGCGAAATTCATCCGCTCCGCCACGCGCCGCTGCAAGTCGAAGGTGAGCCGGTCGTCCGCGCGGCCGGTCAGGATGTGCATGTGGCAGCGCACGGCGAGCAGGAACCGCTCTGCCCGGCGGAAGGTGCGGTATTCATTGTCGGTCATCAGCCCGACATCGACCAGTTCCGACGCACTGCGCACACGGTGGAGGAACTTGCCGATCCAGTAGAGCGTCTGGAGATCGCGCAAGCCCCCCTTGCCGTCCTTGACGTTGGGTTCGACGACATAGCGGCTGTCGCCCATACGGCGGTGGCGAGCGTTGCGCTCTTCCAGCTTCTGGCTGAGGAAGGCGCGTTCGTTTCCCTTCACCACCTCGGCGGTGAACCGTCGCTCGCCCTCTTCATAGAGGTCGCGGTCGCCCCAGACATAGCGCCCTTCGAGAAGCGCGGTCCGGATCGTGAGGTCGTCCTTCGCAAGGCGGATCGCCTCGTCCAGCGTGCGGGTCGAATGGCCGACCTTGAGGCCGAGGTCCCACAGCAGGTAGAGCATCGCTTCCACCACCTGCTCGCACCAGGCGTTGCGCCGTTCGCCCACGAGGAAGGCGATGTCGACGTCGGAATGGGGTGCCATTTCGGCGCGACCGTATCCGCCTACCGCCATGATCGCCAGCCGCTCTCCCGAAGAGCGGTTCGGTGCCGGGTAGACGAAGCGCGTCACATATTCGTGGATGACGCGGATCAGCTGGTCGACGAGGAACGAGTACCCGCCCGCGATGGCATGACCCGCAGACGGGCGTGCCGTCAGCCGGGCTTCCATTTCGGCCCGCCCGGCCTCAAGCGCTTCCTTCAGCGCGGCAACGACTTCGCCGCGCGCCTTTGCGCCCCGCTCGCCGGCCAGCGCCTCGATCCGCGAGGCTAGCGCCCGTCGGTCGATGATTGCGCGCTGGTCCGGGATCCGGGGCTCGCCCAAGCCTAGAGGAGCTCCTTGGCGAAAGTCGCCTTGACCGTGCGCTTGTCCACCTTCTGCGTGCCGAGACGCGGGAGGTGGTCGGTCGAACGGAACACATGCGCGGGGATCTTGAAGGCCGCGATGTGCTCGGCAAGGAATTCGCGCAGATCGTCGGGCGTCAAATCCTTGCCCGGGTGGGTCATGTAGACCGCCGCCGGGATTTCCCCGAAGCGTTCGTCCGGCACGCCGAAGACGCTGCATTCGGCCACCGCTTCATGCGCGTAGATGGCCTCTTCCACCTCGATGCAGGAGATGTTCTCGCCGCCACGGATGATGATGTCCTTCTTGCGGTCGACGATGAAGAGGTATCCGTCCTCGTCGACGTAACCGAGGTCGCCGGTGCGGAAATAGGCATCGTCCGTATAGGCAGACTTGGTCGCGTCCTCGTTCTTCCAGTAGCCGAGGAAGTTGCACACCGAGCGGATGCAGACCTCGCCCACTGCGCCCGATGCCAGCTTGTTGCCGTCATCGTCGAGGATGGCGAGGTCGACCAACGGCTTCGACGCCATGCCGGTCGAACCAGGCTTGGCGATGTAGTTCTCGTTGAGATTGCCGCAGCCCACCGCATTGGTTTCGGTGAGGCCGTAGCCCAATAGCGGGAAGCCTTCGGGGAAGGCGTCCTTGATCTTCTTGACGTGTTCGGGCGGGCGCGGCGAACCGCCGGCAGCAAAGCTCTTGCAGCTCGACAGGTCGAACTGGTCACGCTCGGGATGGGTGGCCATTTCGTAGCTCATCAGCGGCACGCCGACGAAATAGGTGACCTTTTCCTCGTCCAGCAGGCGCAGCGCCTCGCGCGCGTCCCACTTGGGCATCAGCACCAGCTTGCGCCCCAGGGCGAAGCTCTGGAGGAACAGCGGGATTTCGCCGGTGACGTGGAACAGCGGCACGGCGACCAGCGCGGACGGCTGGACGGTCGGGGCCTCACCGCGCTCGGTCAGGATCTGCAGGATCATGGCGGTCTGCGCGACATAGTTCATCGTGCCCGACACCACGCCGAGGTGATCCGAATAGGCGCCCTTGGGATGGCCGGTCGAACCCGAGGTGTAGAGGATGGTGGCAAGGTCGGACGGGCCGAGTTCGCCAAGCATCTTCATCGCCGTATCGCCATCTGCCCAGATCTCGGACAGGCCGGAGGCGGGTTCGCCGTGACCGAAGATGACGACCTTGGCCTTGATGTCCGCATCTTCCATGCGCGCGGCGCGCGGCGCGTCGGCAAGGATCAGCGAACAGCCGCACAGGTCGATGCCGTAAGCGAGTTCCTCGCCCGTCCACCAGCCGTTGAGCAGCGTAGCGCAGCCGCCGGCCATCAGCGTGCCCATGTAGGCGATCATCCAGTTGGCGGAGTTGCGGGCGGCGATGCCGACCCGGTCGCCCTTCTTGACGCCGTGGAAAGTGGCAAGGCCGTGGGCGACCTTGGTCGCGGCGGCGTAGACGTCACCGAAGGTCAGGCGCAGGTCGCCATCGACCAGGAAGAGTTCGTCCTTCTTCTCGTTGCAGAAGTGGGCGAAGTAATGCGCCAGGCTCGGCGGCGCATTGACGAATGCAGGCATTTCGACGCCGCGGCGTTCGACCGTCTTCAGTTCGAACATCTGACCCGGGGCGGTCACGGCTGCGGTAAAACGATGGATATCCTTGTCGAGTTCGGTCGGCATGGTCGTTCGGTTTCCTCTCTCCATTTCACGCGCAAGGCGACAAATCGCTTCCCATCGCCCGCTGGACGATGAAGTTGCGACGCAGGCTTTCCCCAAAACCCCTGCTATGCCAAAAGCCGCCCCGCAACGGGTCGCGCACGCGGCTTTCGACACGTCTCTAAGGGGATAAAACCTTGCTGTCACTATTGGCTGCAACTGCAGCTTCTGCCGAACCGATCCAGTGGGCCGAACTGGGTCTCAGGCCCTACCTGTTCGACATCGGCGGTTTCCAGCTGCGCTATTATTCGCTCGCCTACCTGCTCGGCATCCTGCTGGGGTACTGGCACCTGTCGAAGATGGTGAAGGCGCCCGGAAGCCCGATGGCGCAGCGCCATGCGGACGATTTATTCTTTTACTGCACGCTCGGCGTGATCCTTGGCGGAAGGCTCGGCTACGCGGCCTTCTATAAGCCCGAACTGTTCACCGGCTTCACCGCGGGCGAATTCGTGAGCTGGGACCTGCTGCGCCTGTGGGACGGCGGGATGAGCTTCCACGGCGGCGTCATCGGCGTGCTGGTGGCGATCAGCTGGGTGGCCCTGCGTGGCGGCCTCAACTGGCTGCGGGTGTGCGACTATATCTCGGTCAACGTGCCGCTCGCCTACATGCTGGGCCGCATCGCCAACTTCATCAACGGCGAGCTTTACGGCCGCCCGGTGGAAGGCGACATTGCCTGGGCCATGGTGTTCCCGGGCGGCGGCGATGTCGCACGCCATCCCTCGCAGCTCTACCAGGCTGGCCTTGAAGGGCTGCTGCTGGGCATCCTCCTCATCGCGTTGTTCTGGAAAACCCGGGCGCGCTACCGTCCCGGCCTGCTGGTCGGCCTGTTCACCATCGGCATGGGCATCGGCCGCTTCGTCAGCGAGTTCTTCCGCGAACCCGATGCGCACCTTGCCTATGTGGTGGCGGAAACCGGCCTGTCGCGCGGCCAGTGGCTGAGCTTGCCCATGATCGCGGTCGGCGTGATCGTCATGATCTATGCCTTTACCCGCCAGCCGATCGGCAAGGCCAAACCCGCCGCGCCGCAATCGGCATGAGCGCAGCCGGCGGCGAAACGCCGCTTGCGCAAAGCTTCAGGCGGCTGATCGAGCGGCACGGGCCGATGCCCGTGTCGCGCTACATGGGCGAAAGCAACGCGCGCTATTACACCAGCCGCGATCCCCTGGGGGCGGGCGGCGATTTCACCACCGCACCCGAAATCAGCCAGATGTTCGGCGAGATGGTGGGGCTGTGGTGCACCGACCTGTGGCTGCGGGCAGACCGCCCCGAGATCGCTTGGGTGGAGCTGGGCCCGGGACGCGGCACGCTCGCGCGCGATGCGCTGCGTGCCATGGGCAGCCAGGGCCTCCAGCCCGAAATCCACCTTGTGGAAGGCTCCTCGGCGCTGCGCGAGAAGCAGGCCGACGCGCTGGTCGCCGCCCGTTTCCACGACACTATCGACACGCTGCCCGACGACCGGCCGCTGGTCGTGGTCGCCAATGAATTCATCGACGCGCTTCCGATCCGCCAGCTGGTCAACACGCCCGATGGCTGGCGCGAGCGGATGGTCGCGCTGGACGATGACCGCTTCGTTTTCGCTGCCGGCCCCAATCCCATGGACGAGGCCGTTCCGCAGGACCGCTGCGATGTGCCGGTGGGCACCGTCATCGAGACTTGTCCCGCAGCTGCCGCTCTGATCAGCGCGCTCGGCGAGCGGCTGCGCGATCAGGGCGGCGCGGCGCTGTTCATCGACTACGGCCATTTGGAGCCCCGCAACGGGGAAACGCTGCAGGCTCTCCGCGCGCACGAAAAGGTCGGCGTGTTCGACCATCCGGGCGAGATGGACCTCACCGCCCATGTCGATTTTGCCACTTTGGCGGATATCGCACGTGGGGCGGGCCTGCAGGTGGCCACCGCCACACAGGGCGAATGGTTGCTCGCCATGGGCATGGGCCTTCGGGCACAGGCGCTTGCCCGGCGCAGCCCCGATCACGCGCAGGCCGTCTCGCAGGCATTCCACCGCCTGACTTCAGCAGACGAGATGGGCGAATTGTTCAAGGTAATGGCCGTTTCAGCACCCGGCTGGCCGCAGGGCGCCGGCTTCGGCTGAGGTTCATATGCACCCGGCCAAAAAGCTGTAACCGGCAATCGCTTTGGCGCGGATGGAGAATGGCATGAGGAAAACGAGCCTGGCACTCGCCGCGCTGCTTTGCGCAACCCCGCTGCTGGCCGCCCAGCCGATCGAGGGGCGCTGGATCACGGCCGAAAAAGACGCGGTGATCACGATCGGCGAGTGTGGCAGTTCGACCTGCGGCCGGATCACCAAGTTCCTCGTCGCACCGCCGCAGGGCCTCGACCAGCGCGATGTGAACAATGCCGATGCGAAGCTGCGCCAGCGCAAGCTCCTCGGCATGCCGGTCCTCACCGGCTTCAGCGAAGATGCCGAACTGTGGCGCGGCCAGATCTACGATCCCAAGAGCGGCAAGACCTATCGCTCGGTAATCAGGCGCAAGGACGCCAACCGGCTGGAAGTGAAAGGCTGCATCGGGCCCTTCTGCCAGACGCAGGTCTGGACCCGCGCCCGTTGAACTAGAGGCCGGCCTTTTCGGCCAGCCGTCGGGCAGCCTCGTCGAAGCCGAGCTTGTCCTGTTCGCGGTCGACCGAGAAATTCGCCTCGCGCATCATGTGCACGTCGATCGCCCCGATCAGCGGCATCAGCGCGGCCCTCAACGCGCCGTTCCCGGCAGCCTGCGGGCTCAGCAGCAACACCGCATCGTAGTTGGGGAATGCCCCTAGCGGATCGTCGAGGATGACGAGCCGGTCGGCGACGATACGGCCGTCTGACGTATAGGCACCGATGATGTCCGCTTCGCCGGATCGCAGCGCATTGTACATGAAGGTGGGCGAGAAATTCCGCTGCTCGGCAAAGCGCAGGCCGTAAGCATCGCGCACCGCAATCCATTCGGGCCGCTCGAAAAATTCCGGGTCGCCGCCGATCACCATCGCCTGCCCGCGCCGTGCCACGTCTGTAATGGAATGGAATTCACCGAAAGTCGCGGTTTCGCGTTGCATGGCGAGGCCATAGGCGTTTTCGAAACCGAGCCGCCCGAGCACCTCCATTCCGGTATTCGCCTCCTCCCATTCCACAATCTCGCGATACATCCGCTCGCGCGGCGGGTTCTCGGTGCGCTTCATCTGGTTGGTCCAGATGGTACCCGTGTAATCGACATAGATATCGATCTCGCCGCTGGCTGCCGCGCTGTGGGCCACTGCCGAACCCAGCCCGTCGCGATATTCGACGGCGAAGCCTTCCGCTTCGAGCCATTGGCCGATCAGGCGGGCGAGGATGTATTGTTCCGAAAAGCCCTTGGCGCCGATCACGATGCGCCCCTCGTCCCTCTCTCCCCCGAACTGCGCTACCAGCGCCGCGGCGACGCCCAGCGCCACGGCCAGCACCCCGCCAAGCCAGAGACCGCGCCGCCGCTCGCGAAAACCGCGCTCGATCGTGCCCAGCAGCGTGTCCGCCAGGAGGGCGAGGCCGGCGCTGGCAAGGCACCCGGCAAGGACAAGGATCCAGTTCTGCGTCTGCAGGCCGGCAAAGATCGGGTCGCCCAGGCTCTTTTGCCCGATGGTGGTCGCCAGCGTGGCTGCACCGATGGTCCAGACGGCTGCCGTCCTGATCCCGGCCATGACATAGGGCGCGGCCAGCGGGGCCTCCACCAGGCGCAGGCGCTGCCAGAAACTCATGCCCACGCCTTCCGCCGCCTCGATCACGCCGGGATCGAGATTGGCCTGCGCGGTCACCGCATTGCGCAGGATCGGCAGCAGGGCGTAGAGCGCCAGCGCGAGCAGCGCGGGCAGGAAACCCAGCGTCGGCAACCCTTCCCCGAAAACCGCACGAAGGCTCAGCAGGATCGGGAAGAACAGCGCCAGCAGGGCAAGCGCCGGAATGGTCTGGACGAGGCTGGCAAAGGCCAGCGATGCGCGCGACACGGCGGGGGCACGGCTGGCCCAGACCGCCAGCGGCAGCGCCACGGCGATGCCCAGCGCGATGGCCGCAGCCGACAGGAGGACATGGGCGGCCAGCTGGTCGCCGAGCCCCGTGATGGCGTCGAGCAGGCCGGTCACCGAGACAGCTCCGCCAGCCGCTGCGCCTGGTGACGCGGCACCGCAACGAGCGCCTGCGCCGCCTCGCCGCCATTACCCGCAACGAGGGCAGACGGGGTCTCGTCTGCCACGATGCGACCCGCCTCCATCACCAGCACGCGGTCGGCCAGCAGCAGGGCTTCGGTCATGTCGTGCGTTACCATGACAGTGGTCAACCCGAGGCGGCGGTGAAGGTCGAGCACCCGTTCACCAAGCGCGTCGCGCGTAACGGGATCGAGCGCTCCGAAGGGTTCGTCCATCAGCAGGATCGACGGCTCGCTCGCCAGCGCCCGCGCGACGCCGACGCGCTGGCGCTGCCCGCCGCTGAGTTCGTCAGGCATGCGCGTGGACATGCCGGGGTCGAGGTCGACGAGTTCGAGCAGGGCGGAAATCCGCGCCGTGCCCACCGGTTCCCCCGCGATACGCGGCCCGATCCCGATGTTTTCCGCCACCGTCATGTGCGGGAAGAGCCCGACCGACTGGAAGACATAGCCGATGCTGCGGCGCAGGCGCGCAAGTGGGACCGAGGCGACTTCGCGCCCTTGCAGGACCACGTGCCCGGCATCGGGATCGACCAGCCGGTTGACGGTCTTCAGCAATGTCGACTTGCCCGAACCCGAGGCACCGACCAGCGCGACGAACTGGCCTGAGGGGATGGCGAGGGTGACGGATTCGACCGCCCGCACATTGCCGAATTGCTTGCAGACACCCTCGAATGAAAGCGCCGTCTCGCCGGATTCGCTCACTGTGCGGCTTCGGCGGTTTCTGCGTCCTGCGGCGCCTCGTAGGCGACCTTTTCGAGCTGGACCCGGCGACCGCCACCCGAAGTTACGATGAGCTTGTCATCGTTGAGCTTGCCCGTTTCCCAGCACCTTTCGCTCACATTGTCCCCTTCGGGCCGGAAACAGAGTAGGACCTGGCCGTCTTCGTCGTCCGGGGCCGCTTCCAGCGACCAGCCGCCTTCCTGCCAGGGATCGCCGTTGCGCAGGTCGCGGTAGCGCCCTTCCGCGTCCAGATAGGTGACATAGCGGGCACCGTCCTCGGCAGAGACGCGCCAAGCCGTGCCGACGAATTCCTTCAGCTCCCTCGCCTCTTCGGCCGCTTCGGTAGAGGCCGCGACATCGGCCGGACCGTCTGCAGCTCCATCCTCTTCGGCCGCGCAGGCGGACAGAGCAAGGGCGGCGGAAAGGAGGACGGCAGAGCTGACGAGTGATTTCATGGTATCCGGCATAACCCCTGTACCCGCCGCTGGCGACCCCTGCCCCTATCCGGCGATGGATGCAGACGGGATCCGTAGTTCGACCCTCAGGCCGTCGTCTTCGAATTCGCGGGTGAACTGGCCCGACAGCTGACCTTCGACAGCCGTGCGCAGGAGGCGCGACCCGAAGCCTTCGCTCGCCTGCTCGGCCTGCGCAAAACCGTCGGATTGTTCGCGCCACGAGAGGCACACCGTGCCTTCGCCATCGCAATCGGCATTGACGCCGACCGTGACCTTGCCGCCGTCCCGCGACAGGGCCCCGTACTTGGCTGCATTGGTGGCAAGTTCGTGAATGATCAGCGCCAGCGGCGTCGCCGCGCGCGGGCCGATTGCAACGTCGCCGCCGGAAATCTCGATCCGCGCCGCAGCGCCATCCTGGTAGGGTGCCAGCAGCGCATCGAGCAACCCGACCAGATGCTCCTTGCGGCTCGGCGATGCCGGCTGGACGTAGTCGTGCGCCTTGCCCAGCGCGCGAATGGTCGTCGACAGCGCCTCGGCGTAATCCGCCACGGTTTCCTTGCCCCGCGAGTGGAGGGTCACGAGGCCGGAGACCACAGCGAAGATATTCTTGATCCGGTGGGACAGCTCTTTCGCCAGCAAATCGCGCATTTCGGAGGTGCGGTGCGCCTCGTCGATGTCGATGACTGTCCCGAACCATCGGCGGCCGCCCGGCTCCCCGTCGACCGGCATGGCACGGCTCAGCACCCAGCGATAGCTGCCGTCCGCCTGCCGCAGCCGCCACTCGTCGTTGAACAGCCGTTCCTCGCCGAAGGCCTTGTCCCAGCTGGCGCGGCTACGGGCATAGTCATCGGGATGGATGAAGTCCGCCCAGGCATCCGCTGTGCGCGGCGGGTCGCGGCCTGTGACCTCTTTCCAGCGCCCGCTGAACATGTCGAAATTGCCCTCGTGATCGACCGACCAGGCAATACCCGGCACCGAATCGAGCATGTGCTGCAATTCGCGCTGCCGCGCCTCGAGCGCCGCAATGGCAGCGCGGTCCTGCCGCTGGATCAGCAACCGCTGCATGACACTCGTCGCGAGGACTTCCAGCCCTTCGCGCTGCAGGTCGCTCAACCCTTCGCGCGGAACTGTATCGATGACACAGAGCGAGCCGAGCGGCGCACCCTCGCTCGAGATGAGCGGGGCACCGGCATAGAACCGGATATGGGGTGCGCCGGTGACCAGCGGGTTGCTGCTGAAACGCGGGTCCAGCGTTGCATCGGGCACGACCATCGTCGCATCGCCGAGCATTGCATGGGCGCAGAAACTGGTCGGCCGCGGGGTTTCCCCGACCTCCAGCCCCTGCTTGGCAAGGAACCGCTGGCGCTCTTCTTCCACCAGTGAAACCAGCGCGATCGGCGCTTCGCAAAGCGTTGCGGCAAACTGGACGATGCGCGACAATTCCGGTGCGCCTTCCAGCGCATCGAGCCCGTAGGACGCCATGATGGCAAGCCGGTCCTCTTCCCCGCACACGGCAGAGTTGGGGCTGGCGCCAGTGGGCCAGGGAAGGCGGGGTCGATAAGCCATTGTATCCGTGCCGTTATAAATAAAGCCATCCGGGCCAGAGTCCAGTTCGGTAACTGGGCCGCCGCTTGCGGCACCAAGCGGTTTGCCCGACCGCCATTCCTTCGCTATCGCGCGCGGCAAGAGAATGCCCCAACAGAGGGCAAGCAGGAGACATCATGCGCGCCACCCCCGATTTCGATTTCCAGCTCGGCGACAATGCGGACATGATCCGCGAAAGCGTTTCGCGCTTCGCCGACGAACAGATCGCCCCGCTCGCCGCCAAGGTCGACCGCGAGGACTGGTTTCCCAAGGCGGAACTGTGGCCCGCCATGGGCGAACTCGGCCTCCACGGCATCACCGTTCACGAAGCGGACGGCGGTCTTGGCCTCGGCTACCTCGAACACGTGATCGCGGTCGAGGAAGTCAGCCGCGCCAGTGCCTCGGTCGGCCTGTCCTACGGCGCGCACTCCAACTTGTGCGTCAACCAGATCGCGCGCTGGGCGAATGACGACCAGAAGGCGAAATACCTGCCCAAGCTGATCAGCGGCGAACACGTCGGCAGCCTTGCCATGAGCGAGGCGGGCGCCGGTTCGGACGTCGTTTCTATGAAGGCCCGGGCGGACAAGGTCGATGGCGGCTACGTCCTCAACGGCACCAAGTTCTGGATCACGAACGCCCCCTATGCGGACGTGCTGGTGGTCTATGCCAAGACCTCGCCCGAAGCGGCCAGCCGCGGCATCACGACCTTCCTGATCGAAAAGGATTTCGAAGGTTTCTCGATCGGGCAGAAGATCGAGAAGGTCGGCATGCGCGGCTCGCCCACTGCAGAGCTGGTGTTCGACGATTGCTTCGTTCCCGACGAGAACGTGATGGGCCCCGAAAACGGCGGCGTCGGCGTGCTGATGAGCGGCCTCGACTACGAGCGCGTCGTGCTCGCCGGCCTCCAGCTCGGCGTGATGCAGGCCTGCCTCGACACGGTCATTCCCTATCTTCGCGAACGCCAGCAGTTCGGCAAGCCCATTGGCTCTTTCCAGCTGATGCAGGCCAAGGTCGCCGACATGTATGTCGCGCTGCAATCCGCGCGCGCCTACACCTATGCCGTCGCCAAGGCCTGCGATGCCGGGCAGACCACCCGCTTCGATGCGGCAGGCACGATCCTGCTGGCCTCGGAAAACGCCTTCCGCGTAGCGGCCGAGAGTGTGCAGGCGCTGGGCGGCGCAGGCTACACGCTCGACTGGCCGGTGGAGCGCTACATGCGCGATGCCAAGCTGCTCGACATCGGTGCCGGAACGAATGAAATCCGCCGCATGCTGATCGGCCGCGAACTGATCGGCGCTGCCGGATGAGCGGAGACGAGGACTACGTCTACGACGAGGACAGCGGCGAATGGATGCCGGCTTCCGAACTGGCTGCCAAACAGGCGGCGGCCGAGACGGTCGAGGTTCGCGATGCGGTCGGCAATTTGCTTGCCGATGGCGACCAGGTGACGCTGATCAAGGACCTCGAGGTCAAGGGCGCGGGCCAGACATTGAAGCAGGGCACGCTGATCAAAGCGATCCGCCTCACCGGCGACCCGCAGGAAATCGACTGCAAATATCCCGGCATCAAGGGCCTCGTCCTGCGTGCCGAATTCGTGAAGAAACGGTAAGACCACAGGCATGACAGCACCCGCTCTCACCACGAAGCTGGACCGCGAGGCGCCCGACGCCAAGGCGCGGTTCGATCACAACAAG
Organism: Qipengyuania gaetbuli; assembly: GCF_020171365.1. Lineage (NCBI taxonomy): Bacteria > Pseudomonadati > Pseudomonadota > Alphaproteobacteria > Sphingomonadales > Erythrobacteraceae > Qipengyuania > Qipengyuania gaetbuli. Next base: position 1,062,274 of record NZ_JAIUZO010000002.1, read on the forward strand.
GCGCTGGCAGAGGAACTGCGCAAGCATGTCGCCGAAGCCGCGCTCGGCGGGCCGGAAAAGCACCGCGAACGGCATGTCAGCCGCGGCAAGCTGCTGCCCCGCGAAAGGGTGGAACGCCTGCTCGATCCGGGCGCACCCTTCCTCGAGATCGGCCAGTTGGCCGCCAACGGCCTCTACGGCGACGAGATCAGCGGCGCCGGCATGATCGCCGGGATCGGCCGGGTGTCGGGGCGGCAGGTCATGATCGTGTGCAACGATGCGACCGTCAAAGGCGGCACGTACTATCCGATGACGGTCAAGAAGCACCTGCGTGCGCAGGAGATCGCGCAGGAGAACCGCTTGCCGTGCATCTACCTCGTGGACAGCGGCGGGGCGAACCTGCCGCACCAGGCTGAGGTCTTCCCCGACCGCGACCATTTCGGGCGCATCTTCTTCAACCAGGCGAACATGAGCGCGCTTGGCATTCCCCAGATCGCCTGCGTCATGGGCAGCTGCACTGCGGGCGGTGCCTATGTTCCCGCCATGTCGGACGAGACTGTGATCGTGCGTGAACAGGGCACGATCTTCCTTGCCGGACCGCCGCTGGTGAAGGCAGCCACCGGCGAGGAAATCAGCGCCGAGGATCTTGGCGGCGGCGACCTGCACGCCAAGAAATCGGGCGTGGTCGACCACCTCGCCGAAAACGACGAGCACGCGCTCACCATCGTGCGCGATATCGTCAGCCACCTCGGCGACAATTACGCTGCCGCAAACGGGGTACAATTGGTTGAACCGCGCCCGCCGAAGTTCGACGCGGAAGATCTGTATGCGCTCGTGCCCGAAGACGTGCGCGCGCCATACGATGTGAAGGAAATTATCGCCCGCCTCGTTGACGGGTCAGAGTTCCACGAATTCAAGGCACATTACGGCAGCACGCTGGTATGCGGCTTCGCCCATATCTGGGGGATGCCGGTGGCGATCCTGGCCAACAATGGCGTGCTGTTTTCCGAAAGCGCGCAGAAGGGTGCGCATTTCATCGAGCTTGCCTGCCAGCGCCGTATCCCGTTGCTGTTCCTCCAGAACATTTCCGGTTTCATGGTCGGCGGCAAGTACGAGGCCGAAGGCATTGCCAAGCACGGGGCCAAGCTGGTCACTGCCGTCGCCACCGCGACCGTGCCCAAGGTCACCGTGGTCATCGGCGGCAGCTTCGGCGCGGGCAATTACGGCATGTGCGGCCGCGCCTACCAGCCGCGCTTCCTGTTCACCTGGCCCAATGCCCGCATTTCCGTGATGGGCGGCGAGCAGGCGGCCAGCGTCCTGGCGACTGTCCACCGCGACGCCGACAGCTGGACTCCCGAACAGGCCGAGGAATTCAAGGCCCCGATCCGCCAGAAATACGAGGACGAGGGCAATCCCTATTACGCCACCGCCCGCCTGTGGGACGACGGCGTGATCGACCCGGTCCAGACCCGCGACGTGCTGGGCCTGGCATTCGCAGCCACTCTGGAAGCACCGATTCCGGAAAAGCCGCAGTTCGGCGTGTTCCGGATGTAGTCGGCAGGAATCCTCGCATCCCTCTCGCATTCCGCTACGTAACTGCTAGGGCTCGCAGGCAGGAGAGAGAATGTCGCAAGCCAATTTCCGGAAGCCTTCGCTTCTGAGCCGCATCGTGCGGCGCATCATCATGGTGCTCTACCGCTGGAAGGGCTGGAAGCTGGATGGGCACCTGCCCGACCTGCCCAAATTCGTCATCGCCGGCGCTCCGCATACCTCGAACTGGGATTTCGTCTTCTTCATCGGGGCGACGGCGGAAGAGGGCGTGCAGCCCAATTTCATGGGCAAGCACACGCTGTTCCAGGGGATGATGAGGAATTTCATGTTCGACATGGGCGGCATTCCCATCGACCGCACCAAGCGCAGCAATGTGGTCGAGCAGGTCGCCGCCGAATTCGAACGGCGCGACCGCCTTGCGCTGGTCATCGCGGCAGAGGGCACGCGCAGCTCGAACGGCGAATGGAAATCGGGTTTCTACAACATCGCGCGGGCAGCGAACGTGCCGATCGTTCCGGCCTGGGTGTGCAACGAGCGACGCATACTCGGCTTCGGCCCGGCCATCGTGCCGACCGCCGATTACGGCGAGACGCTGCTTGAAATCGCGCGCTTCATGCGCTCGAAACTGCCGGATTACGAACGTTACAAGGTTCTGGAGGCCCAGGCGCTGGGCCTGATCGAGGAGGCGAAAACCGCATGATCGATGCCCTGCTTGCCAATGCCGCGATCCTGGTCGGCGTGGTGCTCATCCTGTGGGTGATTTCCGTCCAGATCGACGATGTGTCCTTCATCGATTCCTTCTGGGGCGCAGGCATGGCCCTGATGGCCTTTGCCAGCTGGATGCAGCTTGCCCAGCCGGGCGCCCTTGCCAACCTGCTGCTGGCGATGACGGCCGCCTGGGGCCTCAGGCTCGGCATCTACCTGCTGCGCCGCTGGCGCGCGGAAGGCGAGGACAAGCGCTATGAACGCATGCTGCGCAAGGACCGCGAGAAAGGCCGCTTCGCCATCGCCGCGCTGACGAAGGTCTGGCTGGGGCAGGCAGTCCTGCTGTTCCTCGTCTCCTCCCCAGCACAGCTGGGTATCCTCAGCAGCGCGGAACCCGCCCCGATCACCTTCATCGCCTGGGCTGGTATCGCCCTCTACCTAGTGGGCATTTTCTTCGAATGGGTCGGCGACTGGCAGCTGGCGAAGTTCAAGGCCGATCCGGCCAACAAGGGCCAGGTGATGGACCGCGGGCTGTGGCGCTATACCCGCCACCCCAACTATTTCGGCGATGCCTGTGCCTGGTGGGGCATCTGGCTGGTCGCGGCGAGCATCGCCTGGGAAGTGGCGGCGCTGACCGTCGCCGGTCCGCTGTTCCTCACCTTCACGCTGGTGAAGTGGTCGGGCGCGGCGCTGCTGGAAAAGGGCATGAAGCATTCGCGCCCCGGTTACGAGGAATACAAGCGCCGCACATCGGCCTTCATTCCGTGGCCGCCGCGCTCCGCCGCCTGAAAAAACCGCCTTTTTCGCACCAATGCTCTGGCACCCGCGGCTCGCGGACACTATCCTGTATGCCAATGACCGACCAACCGGCCCGCCGCGCATGAACACGCCCGACCTCAGGCAGGAACGGGCGCGCCTTGCCGCCTATGCCATGGACCTTACCGGTCGGCGCGGGGGCGAGGTTACGCCGGAAATCCTTGCGGCAGAGGTCGGCGTTTCCCGGGCGCGCATCGAGGCGATCTTCCCCGAGGAATCGGACCTGTTCGATGCGGTGGTCGAACTCTGGTTCGAACCCCATGTCGCGATCATGGAAGAAGTGCTGGCAAGCGACCTGCCGCCCAACCGCAAGTTCTACGAATTCTACGTCCGCCGCTTCCGCCGCAACCGCGCGGAATTCCGGCGCGACCCGTCCGCCTTCGCCGTATTGTGCGAACTGGGTGCGCGGCGGTTCGAACGCGTGCGCAGCTTCGTCGACCTTGCCGACCATTACCTGTGCGAACTGATTGCCGAAGCGCAGGCCGAAGGGCACTTCCCGGGGCTGGACATCGACCGCGCGCTCACGCTGATCAACCAGATGACCGTGGCCTATACCAGTCCCGACCTGCTGCAGACGGTCGACGAGCGGCTGACCGAGGACAAGCTCGCCGCCATCATCGACACGCTCTTTGCCGGCCTTTCCGCGGCCGACGGCGGTGCCTCCGGCGTGAGCGGCCTGCGTCCGGCGTGAGCGGGAACGCGCGAAGTCGCCGAATCCTTTTCATCGGCCTAAACTATGCGCCCGAACCGATCGGCATCGGGCCCTATAGCGCAGGGCTGATGGAAGCGCTGGCGGAGCGGGGCCACACGGTCCACGCGGTGGTCGGAAACGACACGGGAGGGGATTAAACGCCCCTCCCGCTTGCCCGAGCGGCGCGGGTGGGGAATCACACTGACATGGCGATTCTTTCCGACAAGTGGATCCGCGACAAGGCGCTCAACGAAGGCATGATCGAGCCTTTCGTCGAAGCGCAGCGCCGCGAAGGCTGCATTTCCTACGGGCTGTCGAGCTATGGCTACGACGCGCGCGTCGCGCCCGAGTTCAAGATCTTCACCAATGTCGACAGCGCGGTGGTCGATCCCAAGGATTTTGCCAGCAACAGCTTCGTCGATCGCGATACCGACGTCTGCGTGATCCCGCCCAACAGCTTCGCGCTCGCCCGCACGGTCGAATATTTCCGCATCCCTGAGGACGTGCTGGTCATCTGCCTCGGCAAGAGCACCTATGCGCGCTGCGGCATTATCGTGAATGTCACCCCGCTCGAACCGGGCTGGGAAGGCCATGTCACGCTGGAGTTCTCGAACACCACGCCGCTGCCGGCCAAGATCTACGCCAACGAAGGCGCGTGCCAGTTCCTGTTCCTCAAGGGTAACGAGCGGCCCGAAGTGACCTATGCCGACCGCGCGGGCAAATACATGGGCCAGCGCGGGGTGACCCTGCCGCGGCTGTGAGCATTGCCCGCTTCCCCTTCTGGCGCGTAGTGCCGGGCGAGCGGAGCGGCGAATATATCCTTCCCGTCACCCGTCCGGCGACAGTCGGTCCCGAAGGCGCGCCGCACGTCATGGGCGGGGCCTCGCTCGCGGCGGCGGTCGATGCGCTGCAATTGGAAAGCGACCAGCCCTTGCTGTGGGCGCAGGTCCAGTTCCTTGCCCCGACCCAGCATGCCGAGGAGCTGGTGATCACCTGCGACCAGTACGGCGGCGGTCAGTCGGTGGGGCAGTGGTTCGCCGACATTCGCTCTAACGGCAGGCTGGTGCAACGGATCAATGCCGCACTCGGCGCGCGCGAACCGAGCGAGCAGCGCATCTTCGCCGTCATGCCCGATGTGCCGGGCCCCGATGCCTGCGAAGGAAAACCGCCGGACCACAACGGCTTCGACGACAATCTCGTCGGGCAGATGGAGCGGCGGACTGCCGTAGAGAATCCCGACCGCGGATACGAGGCTGTGTGGAGCCGCTCGAAAGCGGGCTTCGCGATCGACGCGTGCTGGCTGGCGATGGTGTCGGACTTCTTCCTCGGCGCGCATCCCGCGACCCGCGGCGGATCGAGCCTCGACGACATGTTCCGCTTCATTCAAGGCGCCGAGCCGGGCTGGGTTCTCAGCGTTACCGAACTCGCCGCCTTCGACCGCGGCGCGGTGAGCGGGCAGGCCCGCCATTTCGCCGAGGACGGGCGGCTGCTGGCGATCTCGAGCCAGACCGGCGTGCTGCCGCGAATCCCCCGCGCGCCCTAACGTCTTTGACTCTCTGGCCGCCCACGCGCATTCAGGCGGGCAAAGGAGAGAACCCATGGCTGACACCGAATTCGACATCATCGTCTATGGCGCCACCGGCTATACCGGCCGCCTCGTCGCCGAACATTTCGTGCGCGAATACGGCGGCAAGGACGGCGGGCCGAAATGGGCCATGGCCGGCCGCAGCATGGACAAGCTGGAAGCGGTGCGCGACGAGATCGGTGCGCCCGGGTCGACCCCGCTGGTGGTCGCCGATGCCGACGATCCGGCAAGCCTCGAGGCCATGTGCAACCGCACCAAGGTCGTGCTGACCACGGTCGGCCCCTACCAGCTCTATGGCGACGCGCTGGTCGCAGCCTGCGTCAAGACCGGCACCGACTATGCCGATTTGTGCGGCGAGCCGGTCTGGATGCGCCAGAAGATCGACGAGCACATGGAAGCCGCCAAGGCCAGCGGCGCGCGGATCTGCTTCTCATCCGGCTTCGATTCCATCCCCTTCGACCTCGGCGTGCTGATGGCGCAGAAGGTCGCCAAGGAGCGGTTCGGCAAGCCCGCACCGCGCATCAAGGGGCGCGTGCGCGGCATGGCGGGCGGCGCGTCGGGCGGCACGGTCGCCAGCCTGACCGAGACGATGAAGGCAGTGGCGCGCAATCCCAAGCTGATCTCGATCCTCAAGAGCAGCTTCGGCCTGACGCCCGGCTTCGAAGGACCCGACCAGCCCTCGGGCCTCGTGCCGCGCTACGAGGAGAAGCTCGGCAAATGGGCCGCGCCTTTCGTCATGGCACCGATCAACACCAAGAACGTCCACCGGACGAACTTCCTGCTCGGCCACCCCTATGGCGAGGACTTCCGCTATGACGAGATGGTGCTGACCAGCCCCGGCGATGCCGGCAAGGCAGCCGCAAGCGCGCTCGCCGACATGATGAAGAACCCCTTCGGCGCCAAGCCGCCCAAGCCGGGCGAAGGCCCGACGCCGGAAGAGCGCGAGAACGGGTTCTACGACGTGCTGTTCATCGCCGAGATGCCCGACGGCGAGACGCTGCACTATGCGGTCAAGGGCAAGTACGATCCGGGCTACGGCTCGACCAGCCGCATGCTCGGCGAAACCGGCATGGCGCTGCTCGACTGCAAGGCCGAAGGCGGGGTCGGCACGCCCGGCTCGTTCCTCGGCGAAGCGCTGGTCGAGCGGCTGCGCGAGCACGCCGCCCTGACCTTTGCCGTCGAGGATTGAGCGGGATCAGTAGCTGAAGCGCAGGCTCGCCGAGATATTGCGCCCGGGCAGGGGCACGAAATCCTTGGTGAAGCTTGCGTGACGGCGGCCGCTGACGTCGAAGATATTCTCCGCCTTCAGGATCACGCTGACCGACGGCTCGGTGCGTAGCGGGCGCCAGGTGGCAACCGCGTTGACGAAGGTGAAGTCCTCGGTTTCGGTTTCGAACGGCGCCACCTTGCGCTGCGCGCCGTACCATTCGACCTCGCCGCGAAGCTCGAAATCGCCGCTCGTCGCTTCGAGCGCACCCATCAGGCTGACCGGCGGGATGCGCGGGACCGGCGTGCCGTCGGACAGTTCGGCCTCGACATATTCGCCGCGCAGGTCGGCGGCGAGGGCAAGCGAGCCCGTGTCGAGGAAGCGCCAGATCAGCTCGCCTTCGAGGCCCTGGTAAGTCGCATCCTGCTGGAGATAGACGAAGACCGGCAGATCGTCCTCTTCCGCGCCGGTTTCGGACAGGTAGATGTAATCGTCGAACCAGTTCTTGAACGCGGCGAGGCTGAATTCGAAATCGCCCATGGTGCCGCGTGCGAACAATTCCGCACCCCAGGCGCGTTCGACGCCAAGGTCCGGATCGCCGATCTCGAAGGCCTGCGTCGCGATGTGCGGACCGTCGGAGAACAGTTCCTCCGCGCTCGGTGCGCGGGCCACGCGTGACAAATTGATGCCGGCGCGGAAGGCCTGCGGGCCGTCATAGGCAAGGCCGATCGCGCCCGAGAAAGTGTCGAAATTGCGCTCCAGCCCGAGGAAGGTGGAATCGACCGTGGTGGTCTCGAACCGCGCCGCGCCTTCGAGCTGGACCGGGCCGTCGCCATATTCCTGCAAGGCGAACAGGGCGAACTGCTCGGTCCGGTTAGGGGCGACATAGGCTTCCTCGCCCTCGGCGAAGAAGTCGCGGAAATAGTACTGCGTGCCGATCGAACCGCGCCAGCGGCCGTTCGGGTTCTGCACCAGTTCGGCGCGGGCCTCGATACCCTGCACGTCGAAGGTCGTGCCGACTTCGGCACCTTCGAACTCGGTGTGTGTGTAATCGGAATAGCCGGCGCGGATCTTCAGCTTCTCGAACAGGCCTTCGCCAAGGTAGATGTCGCCGCGCATGTCGGCGCGGTACTGGCGCAGGCCGATGTTGACGGTTTCCGGACCCTCTTCCCCGGCCTCGGCTTCGCTGCCTTCTTCCTCGCCCTCGTGGTGGCCCGCACCGGGGCGGATGGGGATGCCGTAGAAAGTGTCGTAGATGCCGAAGGACACGCCGAGGCTCGACTGGTCACGGAAGAAGGCAAGGCCGCCATTGGCCGTCCAGGTTTCCGTGCCGCTGTTGAACAGCTTGCCTTCTGCCAGCGCGAGTTCGCGCAGTTCCTCGGCCTCGCCGAGATTGCCTTCGTCCTCTTCCTCGTCGGCTTCGGCGAGCAGTTCGGCACGCAGTTCGGGCGCCACGAGGAAGCCGGGCACGCTCAAATCGTCGGTAGTGCGATAGGAGCCGTCGGCATGGGCGACGAAGCCGCCGCCCAGCGGCACGTCGAAGGACGCGCCGCCTTCGCGAAGGTCGCTGACCGTGTCGGCGCGCACGATGGCATCGACATGGAACGCCTCGTTCGGGACGCGGCGCGGAATGCGCTTGTCGATCACGTTGACCGCGCCGCCGATTGCCTGGCTGCCGTAAAGGAGGACGGCGGGGCCGCGCAGGACTTCGATGCTCTCTGCGGTCAGCGGATCGATGGAGACGGCGTGGTCGGCCGAAGTGTTGGACACGTCGATCGCGCCGATGCCGTCGACCAGCACCTTGACGCGCTCGCCCGAAAAACCGCGCAGCACGGGGCGCGAGGCGCCGGGGGCAAAGCCGCTGGCGGAAACGCCGGGCACGCTATTGAGCACTTCGCCGAGCTGGCCGTCGAGATTGGCGTCGAGCGCTGCACCTTCGACGACGCTGGTCCCGGCGAGCAGGTCGAACTGGCGCAGTCCAGCCGCAGTGACCACGATGGTCCCGCGCGAATCCATGCGGCGGTCGTGGAGATCGTCCTCCACCTGCTCCTGCGTCACCTGGTCATCGGCAGGCGGCGCGGACGCGTCCTGGGCCAGCGCAGGCTGGGCCGCGGCAATCGCGATCAGGGACAGGGAGGCGGCGAGGGGGCGTTTGGTCTGATACAACATATCGCGCCACATAGCGCCCGATCCGCCTGTTTCAAGCACAATCCGCCAAATGTGCACGCGGCACGACGAACGACTTGCGTGTCGTCCGGATACATATCGATGTCGGGAAAATGGAGCGGGCGAGGCGATTCGAACGCCCGACCCCAACCTTGGCAAGGTTGTGCTCTACCCCTGAGCTACGCCCGCTCACTGGCGCTCTACCGAACCGCAAGGCCCGGTGGGGAGGCGCGCAACTAGCAACGCCTCTTGAGTCCCGCAAGAGAAAAAATGCAGCTTTTTTGGCCCTGCCCGGCCCGCCCTTGTGCAGGCGCTGCAGGTCCTTCACATTTGGCCAAGAAGGCCCACATGGGGCGAAACGAATTCATCCAGGAAAGGCGGTTTCAGTGGCGAGCATGGGATTGAGCATCGACGAGCAGAAGGCAGTCGAGCGGTTCAAGAAGGACGTCGTCGAACCGTCGATGACGAAGCTCGTCATCCTCGATTTCTATGCCGACTGGTGCGGGCCCTGCAAGGCGCTGGCCCCGCTGCTGGAAAAGGTGTCGGCCGACTATGCCGACAAGGGCGTGGTGCTGGTGAAGGTCGATGTCGACAAGGAACAGTTCATTGCAGCCCAGTTCCAGGTCCAGTCGATCCCGACCGTCTATGCCATGTTCCAGGGCCAGCCGGTCGCCGACCTGACCAACGCCCGCAGCGAATCGCAGCTAAAGCAGACGCTCGACCAGATCCTTGCCCAGCTTCCCGTCCAGGCGGGCGGTGACGAGGAAGCGCAGGCCGCCCAGCAGATCGACCAGTTCGTCGCCATGGGCGAACAGGTGCTGGCCGATGGCGATGCGCCGCGTGCTGCCGGTATCTTCGCGCAGGTCACCGAAATGGCACCCGAAAGCGCCGCGGCCCATGCCGGTCTGATCCGCGCGCTGGTGCAGGCCGACCAGGTCGAGGAAGCCCGCAAGGTCCTCGAGGCCGTCCGCGCCAATCCGGCTCTCGCCGCCGACCCGCTGGTCGAGAATGCCGCTGCCGCGCTCGAACTCGCCGGCAACAAGGTCGACGACGGCGAACTGGCCGCCCTGCGCGACAAGGCCGCGGCCGACCCTGCCGACATGGACGCGCGCATGGCCTATGCCGAGGCTGCCTTCGCCGCCGGCCAGCGCGATGCGGCTGCAGCCGAACTGCTCGCCATGGTCGAAGCCGACCGCGAATGGAACGAGGGTGCGGCCCGCGCCAAGCTGATCGACATCTTCAATGCCGTCGGCCTCGAAGACCCCTGGGTGGTCGACACGCGCCGCAAGCTGTCGCGCCTGCTGTTCGGATGATCCGTTGACGAAGCGTCTCTCCATCTTCCCCCTGCCCGGCGCGATCCTGTTCCCGGGGCTGCAGCTGCCGCTGCACATCTTCGAGCCGCGCTACCGCGAACTGGTCGGCAGCGCGCTGGCGAAAGACCGGCTGATCGCCATGATCCAGCCGCAGCGCGGGGGCGAGAACGCGCCGCTCTACGAGGTCGGCTGTGTCGGCCGCATCGGCGATGTCGAAGCGCTGGAAGACGGGCGCTACAATATCGTGCTCGAAGGCGAGGCGCGCTTCCGCATGCTGCGCGAACTCGACGTCACCACCGCCTTCCGCCAGATCGAGGCCGAGCTGATCGACGATCCCGAGGACGAGGTCCTCTCCAGCGTCGAGCGCGCCGCCTTCGAATTCGAGGCCAAGCGCTTTGCCGCCATGCAGGGCTATTCGGTCGACTGGGATTCGGTCGAGCGGCTGGACGACGAGACGCTGATCAACGGCGTCGCGCAGATCATCCCGTTCGATTCGGCGGCCAAGCAGGCCCTGCTCGAGGCCCCCGACCTGTCGGAGCGGTGCGAACTGATGATCCAGCTTATGCAGTTCTTCGCCCTGCGCGACGACGGCGACGAGATCGTGACTCTTCAGTGATTGCTTTACGAAGTCGCCTCCGCGACTTCGTCCTCGGGGCTATTCCTTCGCTTCGCTACGGGCCCCTGCGGGCGGCCGGTCGGCCTTTGACTGCCGTGGCCAAGAACGAACCTTTAATGTGGCAAAGTTTCGGTCGGCGACCAGCCGACCGCAAGGGCGACCGCCCGCCCGCAGCGGGTGCAGCTTGCTGCACGTCTAGCGAGGACGAACCCGCGGAGGCGGGTTCGAAAATCTAGATACCGAAACTGCCCTTGAGGCCGTCGATCACGTATTGCGCGGCCAGCGCGGCCAGCAGCACGCCGAGCAGGCGGGTGATCACTGCCTCCACCCGGTCGCCGAACAGGCGCATCAGGGGGCCGGCGGCAATCAGCGCGAGCATCGTGAGCAGCAGCACGCTGGCCAGCGCGCCGAGCACGACCAGCGACTGCTCCAGCCCTTGCGCCTCGTTCATCAGCAGCATGATCGCCGCGATCGCGCCGGGGCCTGCCAGCATGGGCATGGCCATGGGGAAGACCGAGACGTCCTCCACCTCGGGCGTGGCGGCGACCTTTTCCGCGCGCTCCTCGCGCCGCTGGGTGCGCTTCTCGAAGACCATCTCGAAGGCGATCCAGAACAGCATCAGCCCGCCCGCGATGCGGAAGCTGTCGAGTTCGATATGCAGCGCGCCGAGCAAATCCTGCCCGAACAGAGCGAAAATGAGCAGGATCACGCCGGCGATGATCGTCGCGCGGATCGCCATCATCCGGGCCTGCGCCGCGCTCGCGCCCTTGGTCAGGCCGGCGTAGATCGGGGCGCAGCCGGGCGGGTCGATCACCACGAACAGCGTGATGAAGGCGGAGATGAAGAGCTGGGTCATTCGGCCGTTCCTGCGCCAAGGGTGACGTTCACGACCTGCTCCCAGCCGGTCTCCTTCGCCAGCCAGACGACATATCGCCGCTCGCCCGCGACACCCGTATGGAAGCCCCATGCCAGCGAACCGTCACGCGATGCGCGCAGGGGAATGGCGGAATCCGGTTCGCCCACATCGACCGGGCGGCGGCAGGCAGCCACTTCGCTTCCGATCATGTCCGGCGCTTGCGGCGCGGCGTCCTGCGGGATGCCGAAATCGAAGACGTAGAGATATTCGCCATCGCGCTGGCGCTGCCAGACGGTGTTGAACGTCCCGACCTTGCCGTCGGGATCGCGGAAAGCCCCCTGCGTGACTGCGATCGAGCCGTCGCAGCTCGACCACACGCGGTGCGGTTCCCACGCGACGGCCTGCGGCGGGTCCTGCTGCTGCTTGAGCCAGGGCTTGGCCTCGATCGCGCCGTTCTGCCCGAACAGCAGCGCGCCCTCTGCCGCATATTCGGCAAACGCGGTCCACTGTCCCTTTTCGCGCGCGGCGCGGGCGAAGGCGAGTTCGGTGGCGATGACCTTGGAGGGGCTGGCGGTCGGCGTCAGCAACCGGGCATAGCGATCGCGCGGCCCCGGCGCGGTGGAGCAGGCGGTGAGAGCCAGCGCGCTCGCGGCGAGTAAGGCAAGGCGCAGCGTCACAGCGCAGCCGGCACTTCCAGCCCTGCATTGCGATAGGCCGCGACCAGTGTGTTACGCAGCAGCACCGCAATAGTCATCGGGCCGACGCCGCCGGGCACGGGCGTGATGGCCGAGGCAACGTTCTGCGCGCCGGCATAGTCGACATCGCCGACCAGCCTGCCCTTCTCCTCGCCCTCGGCAGGGGGCAGGCGGTTGATGCCAACGTCGATCACGGTCGCGCCGTCTTTCAGCCATTCTGCCTTGACCATTTCCGCGCGGCCCACGGCAGCGACGACGATATCCGCGCGCTTTACCACTGCGGGCAGGTCCTTGGTGCGGCTGTGCGCGATGGTGACGGTGGCATTGGCGTCGAGCAAGAGCTGCGCCATCGGCTTGCCGACGATGTTCGAGCGGCCGATCACCACGGCCTCGAGGCCGGAGAGGTCGCCCAGCCGGTCGGTCAGCAGCATCATGCAGCCGAGCGGCGTGCAGGGCACGAAGCCGTGCTGGCCCACGGCAAGGCGGCCCGCATTGGTGACATGGAAACCGTCCACGTCCTTGTCCGGGCTGATGCTCGCGATGACGGCCTGTTCGTCGAGATGACCGGGCAGCGGCAGCTGGACGAGGATGCCGTCCACCGCATCGTCATTGTTGAGTTGGTCGACCAGCGCCAGCAATTCCGCCTCGGACGTGTCGGCAGGCAGGCGATGCTCGAAGCTTTCCATGCCCGCGGCCACGGTCGCCTTGTGCTTCGAGCCGACATAGACCTGGCTCGCCGGGTCTTCGCCCACCAGCACCACGGCAAGGCCCGCCTTGCGGCCCGCCTTGTGTTCGAACTGCCCTGCAAGCGCGCCGACGCGCTCCCTGAGGAGGGCGGCAAAGGCTTTTCCGTCGATCCGTTCAGCGGTCATAGCGAGTAGATGATGTTCCCGAGCACGATAAGGATGATGTTGAGCGCGATGATCAGCACCAGCGGCGAAAAGTCGATCATGCCGGTCTGCGGCAGCAGGTTGCGGATCGGCCTCAACACCGGGTCCAGCAGGCGGTTGATGCCGTCGTAGAAGCTCATCAGGAATTCGTTGCGCCCGACCACGTTGAAGGCGAACAGCAGGCCGATGATGAACTGGATGATGATCAGCATCACGAACACGTTCGTGAGCATCTCGAGGATCTGGTAGAGAGTGATAAGCACTAGGGTGAACCCCGTTTCTGTCTGAGCAATCCCGTGTCGCAGCGTCCTACACGTGGCGGACGCGGCGCGCCAAGCCCTATCGGGCGCTTATCAGCGTACCTGCGCCCCGCTGGGTGAAGAATTCGAGCAGCATGGCGTGGGGAATGCGCCCGTCGAGCACGACCGCGGCCTCGCATCCCGCCTCGACAGCCGAGACGCAGGTTTCGAGCTTGGGAATCATGCCGCCGCTGATCGTGCCGTCGGCGCGCAACGCGGCGATGTCGGCCGGCGTCAGATCGGTCAGCAGCGCGCCGTCCTTGCCCAGCACGCCGGGCACGTCGGTCAGCAGCAGCAGCCTTGCCGCCCCCAGCGCCGCCGCCAGCGCGCCGGCCATGGTGTCGGCGTTGATATTGTAGGTGTGGCCGTCCTCGCCCGCCGCGATCGGGGCGACGATCGGGATCATGCCGGCCGCCGTCGCGGTTTCGATGATCGTGGTGTCGACCGCGCAGGGTTCGCCCACGAAGCCGAGGTCGAGCGCGCGCTCGATATTGCTTTCCGGGTCCTTGGTCGTGCGCTCGACCTTGCGCGCGGTGACGAGGCCGCCATCCTTGCCGGAAATGCCCACCGCCTTGCCGCCGGCGCGCGCGATGGAGGAAACCAGCGCCTTGTTGATCGCGCCGGACAGGACCATCTCCGCCACCTCGGCGGTCGCCTTGTCGGTGACGCGCAGCCCGTCGATGAACTGCGTCTCGACGCCCAGTTTCTCCAGCATCCGGCCGATCTGCGGGCCGCCGCCATGGACCACCACCGGGTTGATGCCGACTGCCTTCAGCAGCACGACGTCCTCGGCGAATTCGCGTGCGGCGTTCTCGTCGCCCATGGCGTTGCCGCCGTATTTCACCACGAAGCTCTTGCCGGCATAGCGCTGGAAGTAGGGCAGCGCCTCGATCAGCGTCTGGGCCTTGGTGCTCGCCTCGTGCATGGGCTGGGTTTCGCTCGCGTTCATGGCGGGTGGCCTTAGCTTTTGCGCAGCGAGCGGGGAAGGGGAAAGCGCCCCTCACCGCTTGCCGCCGGCCTGCGGCACTGCCATCACGCCCGGCATGACCATGCACCGCACGCTCGCCCTTGCCGCCCTCCTCCCGCTGGCCGCCTGTGCCAGCACCCCCGATGCGCCGCCGCTGCCCGAGACGCAGGAGCGGTTCTGGCAGGCGCTCTCCAGCCATTGCGGCGAAGCTTACGAGGGCGCGCTCGCCAGCAGCGACGCGCGCGATGGGGACTGGGCGGGCAAGCGCATGGTGGCGCACTGGGCGGATTGCTCCGACACGCGCGTCGCCATCGCCTTCCATGTCGAGGACGCAGAGGCGCCGGGCGGCTGGAACCGCTCGCGCACCTGGCTGGTCACGCGCACGGCAGATGGCCTCAGGCTCAAGCACGACCACCGGCACGAGGACGGCAGCGAGGACGCGGTCACGCAATATGGCGGCGACACGCTGTCGGCGGGCACGGCGCGGGTGCAGGACTTCCCCGTCGATGCCTTTTCCATCGCCATGTTCGAGCGCGAGGGGCTGTCCGCCTCGCTCACCAATGTCTGGCGGATCGAGGTCGACCCGGCCGGTGCGCAGGCCCCGCGCTTCGCCTACCAGCTGACCCGCCGCAACGATCCCACCCGCCTGTTCCGGGTCGAGTTCGACGCCTCGTCTCCGGTTACTCCGCCCCCGACCGCCTGGGGGTGGTAAGGAGGAGCGTGCCTACGTGAAACGGCCCGCATCCCCTGGGGGACACGGGCCGGGACAGGGGTGCGATCACGGCGGCAAACAAGCAGACCGCACCCGGGAACCCTGCCGCCTCGTCAGGCGAAGCTGAGATAGAGCAGCGTTCCCGCCAGCAGGATCACGTGCACGCAGGCGAGCGCGTGGAGCTGGTTGGAGAAGGGCTGCTTGCGTTCCTTGTGATGGAAAGCCGCGCGCGCGGCATAGGCACCGGGCGTGCCCCCGATCATCGCCCAGCCGAGCAGGCTGGTTTCGGGAACGCGCCACCCGCCGCTTTCGGCCATGGCCTTGTCCACCGCGAAGGCGAGGAAGGCGCACAGATTGATCGCGATCAGGTAATAAACGAAATACTCAAGGGCAACGAACTGGGCTGACATGACGTGGCTCCACAAAGCAGACGTACAGACAGCGACACCGCGTGTTCTTTATGGCGCGCAGTAATACTGCACCGCAACACGTGTGTATTGTTCAAAGGCGACATCGTTGTTTTTGCGCCTCAGGCGCCGGCCAAGCCTTCAGGCCCCGCTTCCCGAAGGTAGCGAGGTGGTCACGCCGCGCCTGACGCGCTTACTCGGCCGGGGCTTCCTCTTCCGCCTCGGCGGTCGGCGTCATCGGCGTGTCGGGCGTGTCGACCGGCACCGCGTCGGGATCTTCCTGCGTGACGATCAGCTCGCCGCCGCCGGCATCCTCGACATCCGTAGCGTAGGTCTTTTCCTCCGCTTCCTGCGCGCAGGCGGCCAGCAGCAGGGCTGCGGCCACGGGTGCGGCGAGGCGGATCGGGCTTGCGGGGTCGAACTTCATGGTAATGCCTCCTTGGTTCAGGCTGCGCTGCGGGCCTTGGTGACGATGGCGGTGATCTCGTCGAGCAGGCTGAGGCGCTGCTTCTTGAGAGCTTCGGTCCGCTCGTCGCTGGCCGCTTCGGTTTCCGCCTCGATCCGGTGCACCTGGCGGTTCACCTCGTGATAGTCGTCGGCGAGGCGCGCGAACCGCCCATCCTGCGTCTTCAGCTGCGTGATCAGTTCACGGTCGCGGGCGAAGATCTTGGTCAGTTCGTTGGGCGTGTGCTGCGACATGCGGATACCTTTCCCTAATGGTTGCAGGGAATCGGGTAATACGGGGAAGTCACGGCATCTTTGAGGCAGGTCAATTTGCTCAGTAGTCTTCGCAAGCAGTCCCGTCGCCATCACCGTCCATATTCGATCGGTAGCCCGGCTCGCCGCGATGGAGCGGGGCCTTGCCCGCCGCGCGCACCTCGTTGCAGCCGGAGTAGGTGACCGAGCGTTCCACGGCATGGCGGGCTGCGCGCTCTTCGGGCGTTTCCAGCATGGCAGGCATGATGAAGAACACGGTAACAAGGGCGATGCCCTGCACCAGCGCAACGCTGAGCAAGCCCTGGTTGAAACTGCGCTTGCGGGTCTTGTGGCGAAAGGCGCTGCGTCCCGCCAGCGCGCCGGGTAGCCCGCCGAGGAAGGCAACGCCGAGCAGCGTGTCTTCCCTGATCCGCCAGCCGCCGTTTTCCGCGCGGGCCTTGTCGATACCGAACAGGGCGAAAGCGAGGAAATTCACCGCAATCAGGTAATAGGTCGCGATCTCCATCGGGTTGAAAGGCAAGGGCATAGGCGTGGTCCGGACAGGGGCGGCATCGGCGCCGCTGCGTGCGGCATGCCCTTCATATACTTAAGGAAATCATACCTGCGCGGGCGGTTTTGCTATGCTTTTTGACATACACGGAAAAGTAACCCGCGGCCCGATAGACCGTCCCGCGAAAGGACTTGGGGGGTTGCGACATGGCTACGAAGATGGACGACCGGAACGGGGAAGAGCGGCGCACGGGCGAGAGGCGCGTGCAGCAGCTTCCTTTCGACGGGCCCGATCGCCGCGAGGGCGAACGGCGCGGGGCGGAGGAGCGCCGGCGGCGCTACTGAGCCGCTTGCACGGCTGGACGGATTGCGGGCCGGCGCGGGATTGAACCCCTGCGCCGGCCCGCTATCGTTCGGGGGCAATGGCACGCCCGATCCGCTTCCGAACGACACGCCGCAGGCAGAGGGGCAGACGGATGGGCAGGCGCAGCCTGTGGTGGCTGGTGCTGCTGCTAGCGCTGGCGGCGACGCTTTACATCAACGGCGGCAGGCTGGGCCCGCCCGAGCGGCTGGACGAGGTCACGTACCGCTTCGGCCTGTGCGGCCAGCGCGGGGGCAACGCCTGCGTGATCGACGGCGACACGGTGGCGATCGGCCAGCGCCGCGTGCGCCTGACCGGCTTCGACGCGCCGGAAATGGACGGCGCCTGCAATGCCGAGCGCGCGCAGGCGCAGGCGGCCCGCACGGCTCTCCACGCCTGGCTCGCCCATGGCCCCTTCATCTGGACCGGCGGCACCGACCCTCCCCGCGACCGCTATGGCCGCGAACTGCGCGCAGCCTCACGCGGCGAGGAAACGCTGGCGGACCACATGATCGCCGCTGGCCTCGCCGAGGGCGATGGCTGGAGCGAGGGGCGCGACTGGTGCGCATGATGTCCCGCCCACGTGTAAGCCGCCTTGTGCTATGCTTGCGCCGATGACCCGGATCACTGCCCCGCCGCTGCCGCCGCACAGCCTGCTTGCAAGGAAGCGCGGGCCGGAATGCTACCGCGACGCCTTTCGCGCCGCCGTGCCGGGAGAGGTCTCGCTGGGCGAGCTGGTCACGGCGTTCTTCTCGAGCCGCGTCTTCCTGACCGAGCGCATGGCGCTCCACCTCATCGGACGCGGGGCGAGCCACGCGGATATCGCCGCGCTGGCCGCAGGCCGGACCGAACGCTTCGCCGCCTGGCAGGTCGAGGTGCGCGAGGCGAACGAGCTGCTGATGCACGATTTCCTCGACAAGACCTGCTGCTGGCTGGCCGTGTCTTATGGCGTGGGCGGCCCGCTGCCCGAACCGGAACCCGGCATGAACGATATCTGGTTCGGCACCGCCGTGCGCGAATACGAGGGACCGATCGCGAGCCGCCTGAGAGGCGCCCACCGCTGGTACGCGGAAAAATTACTGGCCGGTGCTGCGCGCAGACTGACGCGGCGGCGGCAAGCTGGCCTCGCCGAGGGCGATGGCTGGGGTGAAGGCAGAGATTGGAGCGATTAGGGTAGAGGTAATGACGCCGCAGAGAACGTCATGCATAGTCCAGTCATGAAAACCGTTATCGCCGCCATCAGCTACTTCGCGACGATATTTGCGCTCGGCTTTCTGCTGGGTACCGTTCGCACCTTGTGGGGCGCCGAGGCGCTGGGCGAGACGACCTTCATCCTGTTTGAAGTGCCGATTCTGCTTATAGCGAGCTGGTGGTCGGCCCGGAGCCTATGCGTCCGGCATTCAATCAACTCTTTCGCGAGCGCTGCCGTAATGGGCGTCTGCGCATTCACCTTTCTGATGCTTGCCGAACTCGTCTTGGCCACCAGCCTGTCGGGACTGAGCGTAAGCGAATGGTTCGCACGACTCTGGAAAGTGCCGCAGCTCTTAGGAACAGTTGGTCAATTCACATTCGGAGCAATGCCCCTGCTGGTGGGAGCCAAGACCGGCGAGTGAAGGATATTCGCGTCGGTCTGCCAAGCGGGATCCGCGCCTGCTAATCCAAGCCGATAAAAATTGCGGGCGGGACAATCATCCCACCCGCAACCTACTATCGCTTGCCTATTGGCAAAGGTCAGTCCCGAACGAACCGCCACTTCAAAATCACTCCGCCGCAACAGCCCCTTCGCTGTCACCGAACAGCCCCGGGCCGTCGCTTTCGGCTTCTTCCTCGTTCGCGGCCTTGGCGCTCTGGCGCTTGTCGAAGCTGGCCCAGACGTCGTTCCAGTTGCCCCGGGTTGCGCCCTTGGAATATTCGGTCGCGCGGGTTTCGAAGAAGTTGGCGTGCTCCACACCGTTGAGCAGCGGGGCGAGCCAGGGCAGCGGGTGGTCGTCGACCATGTAGATCGGCTGCATGCCCAGCTGGCCCAGGCGCCAGTCGGCGATGTAGCGGATGTACTTCTTGATATCCTTCGCCGTCATGCCCGACACCGGGCCCATCTCGAAGGCGAGGTCGATGAAGTTGTCTTCGAGGCGCACCGTCTTCTGGCAGATGTCGACGATGTCTTCGCGCACCGCCTTGGTCAGGCAGTCCCGCTCGCGCACGAACTCGTGGAACATGCGGATGATGCCTTCGCAGTGCAGCGATTCGTCGCGCACCGACCAGCTGACGATCTGGCCCATGCCCTTCATCTTGTTGAAGCGCGGGAAGTTCATCAGCATGGCGAAGCTGGCGAACAGCTGCATGCCTTCGGTAAACGCGCCGAACATGGCCAGCGTGCGGGCGATGTCCTCATCGTTGTCGACGCCGAACTGCTGCATGTAATTGTGCTTGTCGGCCATTTCCTCGTATTCGAGGAAGGCGGAATATTCGCTTTCCGGCATGCCGATCGTGTCGAGCAGGTGGCTGTAGGCCGCGATGTGCACCGTCTCCATGTTGGAAAACGCGGTGAGCATCATCTTGATCTCGGTCGGCTTGAACACGCGGCCGTACTTGTCGTGATAGCAATCCTGCACTTCCACGTCGGCCTGCGTGAAGAAGCGGAAGATCTGCGTGAGCAAATTGCGCTCGTGCTCGGTCAGCTTCTGCGCCCAGTCGCGGCAGTCTTCGCCGAGCGGAACTTCTTCCGGCATCCAGTGGATCTGCTGCTGCCGCTTCCAGAACTCGTAAGCCCAGGGGTATTCGAAGGGCTTGTAGGTCTTGCGGGCTTCGAGCAACGACATCTTGTGGATCTCCGGTTTGGCGCGTGAACGACTCATATAGGGAATCACAGCCCGGAATCGAAGGCAAGAGTGAATGATTCGGCGGGGATAAGCGCGGGAAAAAATTCCTAGCGCAGCACTATTTGCCGGAACGCGATGCGCAGATGCGACGTTGGGATAGCAATCGGCCACCGAGCCGGTTCGGGGCTAAGCGGACCAGGTCCGGTTTCCCCTTTTGCGGGCTACGGCTCCGCATCCCCGACGCCCCGCCTCGCAAGAGGTCGGGGCGTCAACTTTTCGTGCCCCCTGCGACCCAATCCAACGAGCCGTGCATGAGCCTCGGCGAAGCGTGGACCGCATCGCCCTTGCGGCCGTTGGTTAGATGTAACCCACACAGACAAAAGGGAATTTTATGTTCGAGAAGCTCCGCATCAAGGAACACATGGAAGTCGCCAATTCGGAAGGCCTGCACGTCGGCACCGTCGACGAGGTCGATGGCGACGCGATCAAGCTGACCAAGTCGGACAGCGCCGACGACATCCACCACTTCCTCAAGCTGGATGACGTCGAGAAGATCGACCACAACCGCATCTACCTGAAGGAAGGCGCGCGTATCCCCGCAGGCCTTGGCAACAAGGCGGTAATGGAAAGCGCCTGACCCGACTTATCGCGCCTCGGCGCGAGCAAGCCAGACCCCCGCCAGCCCACCGGCCGGCGGGGGTCTTGTCATATGCGGCCGAGCGTCCGCGCGATCGCTGCGTCGATATCGGCAAAGGCCCGGTCGCGCGTGTAGCCGCGTGCCGTTTCCGCCGGCAGGTCGGGCACGCGCCCGCCGCCTTCGTCCTTGGCCTCGATCCATGCGCGGAGTTGCTCTGCGATGCGCCCGGCATCCTGCGTGGCGAGGCCGAACCCGCCTTCGCGCACGATGGCTGCAGCCTCCCCGCTTTCCAGCCCCGTCGCCAGGATCGGTCGGCGCGCGCCGATATATTCGAACAGCTTGCCGGGGATCACCCCGTCCTCCGCCGGGTCGGGCCAGCGGCACATCAGCAGCACGTCGGCCTGCCGCTCCACCCTGAGAATTTCGCTGCGCGGCAGGAACTCGCGCATCTCGACACAGTCCGCCACGCCGTATTCTGCGATCCGCTGGTCGAGAAAGCCGTATTCGTCGTGATAGAACACCGCGCGCACGCGGCTTCGGTCCTCGCCCAGCATGGCGATCGCCTCGAACAGGGCCTTGGGATCGCGCCGCTCGGCATAGATGAGGCCGGCGTGGATGATGGTCAGCCGCTCCGGATCGAGCGGCGCGGGCACATCTTCCAGCTCGGCGAAATCCGCCCCGTCCCAGCCGTTGCGCGCCAGTGTCACTGCCTTGCCCGTCTGCGCCGCAAGCTCGCCCGCAGCCGTTTCGGTGACGGCGACGAAGGCGTCGGCGTGGCGCTGCACCTGCCGGCCCAACCGGTTGTAGAGCGTGGTCAGCACCGGCTGGCGGTCGATATAGGGATTGTCGGCCCACAGGTCGCGCTGCTCGCACACCCATGGCAGGCCGCTTTGGGCCGCGATTTTCTGCGCGGCGATATGCGCTGAATGCGGCGGGCCGGAGGAATAGACGAGGTCGAACCCCTTCGCGAGGCACAGGCCGCGCGCCGTATCGACCGCACGGCGGGTCCAGTGCGGATGGAAGCGGTCGGGCATCTGGCGCGAGAGCCACAGCCAGCGGCGCAGGCGGCTGGGGCGACTGGCGGGCTTGTCCGGCGCGGCGGAAGGCGCGGGCTTCCCTTCGGCGGCGGGCAGCTTCTCGACCGGGAGCATGATCGCGGTGAGGTGTTCGTGGTCGAGGCCGGAATGGATGCCGTTCGCCGCGCCGATACGCGCGCCGATCACGGTGACTTCGTGACCCTGTTCGACCCAGTGCCGCGCCAGCGCGCCCGTGCGCGCCGCCCCTGCCTGCGCATAGGGCGGGAAATTGGGCGAAATGAAAAGGATGCGCAGCGAACCCATGGAAAACCTAGGTGCCGTGGGAGGCGCGAAAGGGCAAGGCGCTAAGCGCCGCGCGGGCGCTCTAGCTGTCCCGTCCGGCCCTCATCGCGCGGAACCTGCCGCTGAGCCATGTGAGCGTCAGCGCCGGGAAGGAGGCAAGATAGCCGAGGAACAGCCAGCCGCGCGAGCCCGCCTCGAGCGAGCAGAGGACCAGCCCGGTAAAGCGCGCCTTGCCATAGACCCTGCCGTGACACTGCGGATCGACCCCGGCCGCATCCTGCAGCACCGGGATCAGCGCGAGCCACGCGGCGAACAGCACCAGGCCGAAAAGCAGGACGGGCCAGCTCACCTTCATGGTGGGCCGGCCCGTCCCGTTCGTCCCGTCCAGGGGATTGTTTACTGGCAGGCGAGGCACTCCTCGTAATCGGTCTGCTCGCCCGCGCTCAGTTCGTACTTGGCGGCATCGGCGGTGTTGTCCGCTTCCACCCCGCCGGCGAAACCGGCGCGCTGCACCGACTTGGAGCGCAGGTAGTAGAGCGACTTGATGCCCTTCTCCCATGCCTGGAAGTGCAGCATCATCAGGTCCCACTTGTCGACGTCGGCCGGGATGAACAGGTTCAGCGACTGGGCCTGGTCGATATAGGGCGCGCGGTCGGCAGCGAATTCGAGCAGCCAGCGCTGGTCGATTTCGAAGCTGGTCTTGAAGGTCGCCTTTTCCTCCGGCGTCAGGAAGTCGAGGTGCTGGACGCTGCCGCCCTTCTCGAGGATCGAGTTCCAGATCGCGGTCGAGTTCTTGCTCTTCTTGTCGAGCAGCTTTTCAAGATACGGGTTCTTCACCACGAAGCTGCCCGACAGCGTCTTGTGGGTATAGATGTTCGCCGGGATCGGCTCGATGCAGGCGCTGGTGCCGCCGCAGATGATCGAGATCGACGCGGTCGGTGCGATCGCCATCTTGCAGCTGAAACGTTCCATCGCGCCCATTTCTTCCGCGTCCGGGCAGGCGCCGCGTTCCTGAGCGAGCACCATCGAGGCTTCGGAGGCCTTCGACTGGATGTGCTTGAACATCTTCAGGTTCCAGACCTTGGCCATCGGGCTTTCGAAGCCGATGCCCTTCTGCTGGAGGAAGGAGTGGAAGCCCATCACGCCAAGACCGACCGAGCGTTCGCGCATGGCGGAATACTTGGCGCGGGCCATCTCGTCGGGCGCACGGTCGATGTAGTTCTGCAGGACATTGTCGAGGAAGCGCATGACGTCCTCGATGAACTGCTTGTCGGTGCACCATTCGTCCCACTTCTCGATGTTGAGCGAGGACAGGCAGCAGACCGCAGTACGGTCGTTGCCGAGGTGGTCGATGCCGGTCGGCAGGGTGATTTCGGCGCACAGGTTCGAAGTCGAGACCTTGAGGCCGAGTTCGCGGTGATGCTTGGGCATCATCCGGTTCACCGTGTCGGAGAAGACGATGTAGGGCTCGCCCGTGGCGAGGCGGGTTTCAACCAGCTTCTGGAACAGGCCGCGCGCGTCGACCGTCTTGCGGACCGAACCGTCCTTCGGGCTGATGAGGTCGAATTCCTCGCCGTTGCGGACCGCTTCCATGAAGGCGTCGGTGACCAGCACGCCGTGGTGCAGGTTCAGCGCCTTGCGGTTGAAGTCACCCGAGGGTTTGCGGATTTCGAGGAACTCCTCGATTTCCGGGTGGGTGATGTCGATGTAGCAGGCAGCCGAACCGCGGCGCAGGCTACCCTGCGAGATAGCAAGGGTAAGGCTGTCCATCACGCGGACGAAAGGAATGATGCCGCTGGTCTTGCCGTTCAAACCGACCGGCTCGCCGATGCCGCGCACATTGCCCCAGTAGGTGCCGATGCCGCCGCCCTTGGACGCGAGCCACACGTTCTCGTTCCAGGTGTTGACGATGCCGTCGAGGCTGTCGCTGACCGAATTGAGGTAGCAGGAAATCGGCAGGCCGCGGGTGGTGCCGCCGTTCGACAGCACGGGCGTTGCGGGCATGAACCACAGCTTGGAGATGTAGTCGTAGAGGCGCTGGGCGTGGTCGCCATCGTCGGCAAAGGCATCGGCGACGCGCGCGAACAGGTCCTGGTAGCTTTCGCCGGGCAGGAGATAGCGGTCTTCGAGCGTTTCCTTGCCGAAAGCGGTGAGCAGGTCGTCGCGCGAGGCATCCGTCTTCACGTCGAAACGGCGGTCGAGCACCTTCTTGCTGTCTTCCTTTTCGGAAGCGGCCTTGGCGACTTCGGCCATTGCGCCGGCCATGGCTGCGCCGGCCGCTTCGGCGACCAGTGCTTCGCTGCCCTTGTCTTCGTTTTCCATTGCGACAGCCTTCTGCGCCTTTGCGCTGTTCTTGACGGGCGCGGTGTCATCGACGGTGTCCTGAGTGTCCAGATCCAGTCCCATCGCCGCTTCGTCCCCGCTCTTGAAATCCATTGTGTGCCCCACCGTCCGTTGTCATCCGGCGGGCTGTTCGCCCCGCCTGCGATTTCGTGTTTCAACCGAGTCGGCAAGCGCAGTGCCTGCCTAGCAATTTCGCAGGTCTCCGGGGCAGAAACTTATCCCCTTTTTCCCCACAGGCCCGGCGTGATTGCGGCACCCGCCCGATATGGGTCCGGATGCCGTATTTCGCTAGGTCTTGTGGGTACCCCCCGGTGACCGACCACTAGATAGTGAATCAGAGCCGAGTCCTGCGCAAGAGGGTGAATGAAGATTTAATGCGTCAATTCGCCGCTTTCGCGAGGTGTATGATTGTGGTGCAACGCAGCGACGCGTGGACCAAGCTGGAGTTTGTGCGCGCGCAAGCCCCAAAATGAATCTGCGAAAAAATTTTTGCGGGCAAAGCCGGCTTTCCGGGATTGCGCAGGATGCGAATCCGGGCGCGCAATTTTCGAATCCGGAGCATCGCCCGGGCACCGAAAAAGGGCCCCGCCCGAAGACGGAGCCCTTTCGTTAGGCAGACCCGGCGCGGGGCGGCACCCCGCAGACAGATACCGCCCCAACGCCGAGACGGCTCCTGGCCCTTGGGGGAAGGGTCAGGAACTCGGACGCGGCGCGAAGCTGAGGGCAAGCACCGCCCGTTCGGCGGGATCGGCCGAGGCGAGGCGTGCGGCCTCCGATTCGGCCAGCTTGCGGCTGAGCCTTTCCATGTGGCCCTTGCTGTAGGCCACGATGACATTGGCCTGGATAATGGGATCGTCGCCTGCGCTGGACGGCAGGGGCGTGAGCGAATCGAGCCGCTCCACGGCCTTGCCGACTTCACGATCGAGGCGCTTGCTTCCCGAGGACTCGTAGGTCGTGATGTCGACAGGCGTTCCGTCCTCGCCGGCGCGGAAGCGGATCTTGACGATCCCGGCCGGCTCCCAGCGCGGGTCGAAGCGCATCCGGCGCAGCTGGGTATCGAGATCGCTCGACACTTCTTCGACGAAGCTCTGGTCACTGCGCGGGGACACGATGATGTCCTGGTCCGCATCCTTCGATGAAAGAGGCACGGCCAGCATCGATGCTGCCGCCGCAGTGGCTAGTATGAAATAGGTTGGCTTGAACATTGTGATCATCCTTTCGCTAAGGCGGGATGATCGGCCGCAGAGAGTATCACACGAGGTGCGACTGGTGGTATTTGTGTATGCGATGACGGTCTATGGTCGATCCGACCCGGCACTGGTCTGCGGAAACTGTCCGGGCAGTCGCGAGGCTACGCCGATTTCGGCAAATGTCAAAAACACGACCGGAAAATCCCCGATTCCCGCCAAATTCGCAATCTTCTTGCGCCAATCGGTAAATCCGGCACATCTACGTGGCGTTTTGAAACCTTAACGGCATATCTTGTCGCTGAAACGCGCAACCTAATTCGTAGGCCCCGCCCGGCACGCGCCGGGTGATTCTGGACAGAAACGACAAGCCCGCTAGGAAACCGCCATGGGAGAGACTGAACCGGCCGCTCGACTCGCTGAACCTTTCGGCGACTTTTCCGCGATCATTTCGGACTGGGCGCAGCGCCAGCCCGATGCGCCTGCCCTGCGCGACGGGGCGGACACCATGTCCTGGGGTGAACTTGGGGACCAGGTCGAACGGATCGCCGCGCGCCTGCTCGAGACCGGGCTGGAACGCGGACAGTCGGTCGCCATCCTCGGCGTCTCGTCGATTCCCTATGCCCTCGTCTTCCTTGCCGCGATCAGGGCGGGCGGCGTCGCTGCGCCGCTGACCACCAGCGCCAGTCCCGAGCAGCTTGCCGCCATGGCGCGCGATTCGGGCGCGCAGCATATCTTCGTCACGCGCGCGAAGCTGGACGACATGGGCGACGGCGCCTTCCCGGGCATGGAGCGCGTGATTCTCGACGAGGAGCTCGCCGGCTGGATGGCTCCCGCCGGCACCACTGCGCGAACCCATGTCCCCGAGCCGGGCGACCCGTTCAACATCATCTATTCTTCCGGCACGACCGGCACGCCCAAGGGCATCGTCCATTCGCACCAGATGCGCTGGCGCCAGTTCGCCGCGACCGCTGCCAGCTGGCTCGAGGCGGGCCTGCCGGTGCGCACACTGGCATCGACGCCGCTTTATTCGAACACCACCATGGTCGCCTTCCTGCCCGCCCTGCTGGCTGGCGGCACGGTGCGCGTGATGGGCAAGTTCGACACGATCGGCTGGCTCGGCCATGCAGCGGCCGATCGCACGACCATCACCATGCTGGTGCCCGTGCAATACCAGCGCCTGATGGACGAGCCGCGGTTCGATGAATTCGACCTGTCGGCGCTGCAGCTCAAATACTGTACCTCGGCCCCCTTCTCGGCAGAGCTGAAGCGCGAGGTGCTGGCACGGATGCCGGGCGCGCTGATCGAGATCTATTCGATGACCGAAGGCGGGGTCGTGTGCCTCTTGGAAGCGCACAAGTTCCCCGACAAGCTGCACACCGTGGGGCGCCCCGCCCCTGGCAGCGAGCTGAAGGTGCTGGACGACGAGGACCGCGAAGTCCCGCCCGGCACGCCCGGCAACCTCGTGGGCCGCAGCCACACCATGATGAGCGGATACAAGAACCGCCCCGACCAGACGCGCGACGGCTACTGGAGCGATCCCGCCACGGGCGAGACCTGGCAGCGCATGGGCGACATCGGCCGCGTCGATGCCGAGGGCTTCGTCGAGCTGGTGGGCCGCGCCAAGGACATGATCATCTCGGGCGGGTTCAACATCTTCCCGGTCGACCTCGAGAACGAACTGCTCAAGGAAGCAGGCGTGCGCGAGGCGGCGGTCATCGGCATGCCTTCGCGCCGCTGGGGCGAAACGCCGGTCGGCTTCGTGACCCTGTCGCAGGATGCCGAAGGGCCCGACGCGATCCGCGAGGCGGTGAACGCCCGGCTCGGCAAGACGCAGCGGCTCGCCCAGCTGCTCGCGATCGACGACATGCCGCGCAGCCACATCGGCAAGCTGCTCAAGACGGAACTGCGCCAGATCGCCGAAACGCTCGGCACGCCCGACTGACCGCCAATTCCATTGCAGGATGTGCGGCGGCAGCGTTCGAGACGCGGCGCCGACGTGCTTGTGCCTTGATGTGCGACAGGCGCGTTCGAGACGCGGCGCCGACACGGGGGGAGGGGGGAGAGGAGGTGTGGGCGGCCGCGTCTCTACTCGCTGCCATATCGCCTCGCGCCGGACGGCATTGCGCTAGGAGTCGCATCGGCGCTTGGCCGGCTCGTCCCGAGCGAGGAAGGCGACGACAGGAAACTCGGGGGGGAGGATCTGCCGCCATCTCTGTTCCGGTAACGCTCGGGGCAGTGCCCTCGGCGCCGGATGTGAGGGTTGTAATAATCTTGCTGGCGGACGAACAAAAGTGAGAAAAGGTCAGGGTGTGTTGCGTTTTGCGCAAGTACCAAACCGCCATCTCCCTAGGGCGACACGCAACTCGCATTTGCATCCCGCGCAAGACTGCGACAAAATCGCGAAAAAATAGAGGGGGTTGCCGAGTCGAATCCGGGGTCGCATCCGGAGAGCACACTTGGCGGAACGTCACTACAAGGCATTCATGAGCTATTCGCACCGCGACCGGCAGGTGGCGAACTGGCTCCATCGCGCGCTCGAAACCTATCGCCTGCCTCCGCACATGATTGCCGCCGGCAGGGCCGAGCGCCTGCGCCCGATCTTCAAGGATCGCGACGAGCTGCCCGCTTCCGACAGCCTCGGCGATGCGATCGAGACGGCCATCCGGTCGAGCGACGCGCTGATCGTCCTGTGTTCGCCGGCCGCCGCCGCATCCCCCTGGATCGCGCGCGAGGTCGATCTCTACAAGCGCATCCATGGCGACCGCGGCGTGATGCCCGTGGTGGTCGAGGGCGAGCCGCCGGGCAATTTCCCCGCCCCGCTGCTGGTCCACTACGAAAACGGCGAGCCGACCGATCGCGAGGCGGAGCCCATCGCCGCCGACATGCGACCCGAAGCCGACGGCAAGAAGCTGGCCAAGCTCAAGCTTGTCGCCGGGCTGGCAGGTGTCGATCTCGACCATCTCGTCCAGCGCGATGCGGCGCGGCGCCAGCGCAAGCTGGTCATGGTGGCAGGGGCATCGGCCCTCGGCATGATCGGGACCACGGCCCTGTCCGCCTATGCCATCGACCAGCGCAACGAGGCGCGGGAGCAAAGGGCAGAAGCCGACGGGCTGATCGAATACATGCTGACCGACCTGCGCAAGCAGCTGGAGCCGGTCGGCCGGCTGGAACTGCTCGACGGCGTGGGCAAGCGCGCGATGGACTATTACGCCCGCCAGAAGCTGGCCGACCTGTCCGCCACCGAACTCGGCCGCCGGGCGCGCGCCACCATGCTCGTGGCCGAGGTCCAGAACCTGCGCGGCAACAATGCCGAGGCACTGCCCGCCTTCCGCCAGGCCGCCCGCACCACGGCCGAACTGCTCGAACGCAAGCCCGACGACCCGGAACGCATGTTCAACCACGGGCAGAGCCTGTTCTGGGTCGGCTACATCGCCTGGCAGCATGGCCGGCTGGGCGAGGCGCGCAAGGCGATGGAGGATTACGCCGACATCTCCCACCGGCTCGCGGCAAAAGACCGCTCCAACCTCGTCTGGCAGATGGAGGAGGCCTATTCGCTATCGAACCTCGGCACGATGGCGAAAGAGGCCGGTGAGCTGGCAAGCGCGCTCGACTATTTCCGCCGCAATATCGAGCTGACCGAGATCGTCTCCGTCAAGGAAGGGCGCCCCGTCGCCCGCGAGATCGAGATCGCCGGCGGCCTGTCCTGGGTCGCCTCCACCTTGCAGTCGCTGGGCCGGATGGGCGAGGCGCTGGAGGCACGGCGCAAGGAACTGGCGATCCTAGACAAGGTCGTGGCCGATGATCCCGCCAATATCGAGGCGCGCAAGGGCCGCATCTTCTCGCTGGCCAACATCGGGCAGCTCGAGGCCTTCCAAGGCGACCGCGTCGCGGCACGCAAGTCGCTCGATGCTGCCATCGCGGACTTCGACAGGGTGCTCGTCGCTGACGGGGACAATACGCTGGTGAAGGAACTGGGCCGCGCTGCCCTGCGCGACCGCGCCCTGCTGGCATGGTCCGACGGAGACGATGCCCTCGCCAGCAGGCAATTCGACCGGCTGGAATCCATCCAGGCCGACCTGATCGCGCGGGACCGGAAGAATTACGAATGGACGGTCAGCGCTCCGGCCGTCCTCGACCTGCAGCGCGCCATTACCGATCGCAGCACCTTGTCCGCAGCGGCGCTGCACGAGATTGCCGATAAGTGGGACGACGCGCTCGAACCCAAAGATCCGGACCGCCAGTTCGTCCGCATCGCCAGCCGGATGGTGCATGCCGCAGCCTACCGGAAGGAAGGCGATGCCGCCCGCGCCCGCAAGGCCTATGCCGCCGCGCTGGCAGTGCCGGAAACCAAGGGAGAACGGGTCGACTTCCGCTCCATCGCGCTGCGTGCGGTCGCGGCCGAGAAGACCGGCCAGCGCCAGCTGGCAGCGCGGCTTCGCGCCCGCCTGGAGAAGCTGGGCATCAAGCCGCTGATCGACGACCGGCTTTGAGGCGGGACATTTCGACGAACCAGCAGGAGAGAGGACCAGACGATGAGCAAGGACATCTCGATCGACGTGACGATCAGCAACGTGAGGAAACGCACCGGGCAACCCTATACCGACCAGTACGAGTGCGATTTCCACTTCGCTTCGACTGCCAGCGAAGTGACCGACAATGGAGACGTCGACCTGTCCTGCGTCACGCAAGACGCCAAGCTGACCTTCAACCTCAAGACCACCAGTTTCGAGATGAACAACAAAATCTACCAGTGCGCCTTTCCGGCCAGCGTGAACGAGGCCTTCTGGATCGCGCGGAAGGGCGGGCCGCCTCCGGGCAAGGGCAACGCGCCGCCGATGGCGGGCGGAGGCAAGCTGGGCAAACAGTTCGCCGTGGGCAATGGCTCCAACCAGACCAAGGCCATCCTCGAGGACGACAACGACGACGGCAATTCATGGAAATATTGCCTGGTGATGGAATTCGCCCTGGGCAAGGCACCCAAGGAGATCATCATCGATCCCGTCATCATCAACCGGAAGCCGGATTTGTAAATTCGACTGCAGGCAGGGGCGGGCGCGCTGGACTTGCGCGCGCGTCCTGCCTAACCGCTTGCGCCATGGACGACGCGCACCTTCCCGATTCCATCCTTATCGTCGATTTCGGCAGCCAGGTTACCCAGCTCATCGCACGCCGCGTGCGCGAAGCGGGTGTCTATTCCGAGATCGCGCCCTTCACGCAGGCCGAAGAGGCATTCCACCGGCTGAAGCCCAAGGGCATCATCCTGTCGGGCTCGCCTGCCGGCGTACCCGAAGAGGGCAGCCCGCGCGCGCCCGAGATGCTTTTCGAGGCAGGCATCCCGATCCTCGGTATCTGCTACGGCCAGCAGGTCATGAGCCACCAATTGGGCGGCGAGGTCCGTCCGGGCCATGAAACGGGCGAAGGCGGCGAATTCGGCCGGGCCTATCTCACCGTCACCAAGGACTGCGCCCTGTTCGACGGGCTGTGGCAGGTCGGCGAGCGTCACCAGGTCTGGATGAGCCACGGCGACAAGGTGACCAGGTTCGCCCCCGGCTTCGAGATCGTCGCCATTTCCGACGGCGCGCCCTTCGCAGTGATCGCCGACGAGGAACGCAAGTTCTACGGCACGCAGTTCCACCCCGAGGTCGTCCATACGCCCGACGGCGGCAGGCTGATCGCCAATTTCGTGCGCCACGTCTGCGGCCTTGCGGGCGACTGGACCATGGCCGCCTATCGCGAGACCAAGGTGCGCGAAATCCGCGAACAGGTCGGCGACGGCAAGGTGATCTGCGGGTTGTCGGGCGGCGTCGACAGCTCGGTCGCGGCGATCCTCATCCACGAGGCGATCGGCGATCAGCTGACCTGCGTCTTCGTCGACCACGGCCTGCTGCGATTGAACGAACGCGAACAGGTCGAGACCATGTTCCGCGACCATTACAACATCCCGTTGGTCGTCGTGGACGCGGAAGAGATGTTCATGGAAGGCCTTGCCGGGGTCACCGACCCCGAAGCCAAGCGCAAGTTCATCGGCAAGACTTTCATCGATGTGTTCGAAGCCGAGGCCAAGAAGGTCGGCGGCGCGGACTTCCTCGCGCAGGGCACGCTCTATCCCGACGTCATCGAAAGCGTCAGCTTCACCGGCGGGCCGAGCGTGACGATCAAGAGCCACCACAATGTTGGCGGCCTGCCCGAACGCATGAACATGAAGCTGGTCGAGCCGCTGCGCGAACTGTTCAAGGACGAGGTGCGCGAGTTGGGCCGAGAACTGGGCCTGCCCGACATGTTCGTCGGCCGTCATCCCTTCCCCGGACCGGGCCTTGCGATCCGCATCCCGGGCGAGGTCACCAAGGAACGCTGCGACATCCTGCGCAAGGCCGACGCGATCTATCTCGACGAGATCCGCAAGGCCGGTCTTTACGACGCGATCTGGCAGGCCTTTGCCGTGCTGCTGCCGGTCAAGACCGTGGGCGTGATGGGCGATTATCGCACCTATGACAGCGTCTGCGGCCTGCGCGCGGTGACATCGACCGATGGCATGACCGCCGACGTCTACCCCTTCGATGCCGCCTTCCTGACGGGCTGTGCCACGCGCATCGTCAACGAGGTGCAGGGCATCAACCGCGTGGTTTACGACTACACCTCGAAGCCGCCGGGCACGATCGAGTGGGAGTGACTATACAGGAAGGGGTCGTCTTTTGAAAACTCTCAACAAGGTCGCAGGAGTGCTGCGGTCTGCGCAGCGTCTGTCGGAAACCCTGCGTGCCGAAACGAAGGCCGATGGTCGGGTCGTTTTCCCCCATGATGGTGGGACTGAGGTGCGGCTGCCCGAAATCTCGCGAAGCGACCTGATTCGTTCGGAAGGCCGCGGGTTCCTCAACAGGATAAACCATTTTCGGCAGCGACCAGATAAAGAAGCCTTGCTGCGCCAAGTTGTGTACTGGATGATGGCAAGCGAGCAAATCGATCGGTCCGGCACCATCATCGACATAGGGTGTTGGATTGGCGACAATGCGACCGTCTGGGCAAAGATGGTCGAGCCCCACGGCGGCTCGGTTATCGCCGTAGACCCTTCCATCGAAAATCTGCAATTTGCTCGACAGGTGGCGGACGCAAACAAGTCCAGCAACATCACTTTCGTCCGCGCCGTTTGTTCCGCCATTAGTGGCGAAACGGTCTATCTCGAAGGAGATGTATCACACGGCTCGTTCGCGCATGATGGCGAGGGAGGGCAATCGTTCCAGACGAAAACACTGGATGAAATTGCGGGCGAGAGCATTGGCAATATCTCGCTCCTCCACGTGGACGTCGAGGGTTTTGAGGCGGAGGTCATTCGCGGCGCTTCCGAGATCATCGAAAGGTCGCAACCGGTGGTAATTTTCGAACAGCACATTTCCTCTGAACGCCCGGAAGAGATCGCCGCCTTTCTCGCAGATAGCGGTTATCGTACTTTCATGATCAATGAGGTCTTGCCGGATTGCAGGCTGGATTGCCGGAATTTCATCGCCTTGCCAAAGTCAGTCGATCCCGGCGCTCTTCCGGAGATACGCAACGACCAGGGCGAGAAGAACAGCATCTGGTACGCGTGCGTAGGTCCCGCGCTGATCCCCTTAAATTAGGGGCGAAGGGCGAGCGGACTCAGAAGGATGCAGCTCCCCCTCGGCCCCGATCCGCGAACCGAAATCCTGCGCCGGTTGCAGGCGCTGCTCGTCCAGCGGTTCGGACGGATCGAGCGCGCGGCAGCCGAATGGCGCAAGCCCGAATGGGTGCTGGTCCAGGGCGTGATCGGTGCGCGCACCAAGTCCGAAGTGTCGAACGCAGCGACCGACCGGCTGCTGCGTCGTTACGGTTCGTGGGAAGCAGTCGCCGATGCGCAGCTCGATGAACTGCAGGCCGAACTGGCAACGCAGACCTATCCCAACATCGCGGCAGAGCGGCTCAAGGCAAGCCTGACCGCGCTTGTGGCCTTGCGGGGAGCCGTCGACCTCTCGCACCTCGCCGACATGGATACGCTCGCCGCGATGCGCTGGCTGGAACAGCTGCCCGGCATCGGGCGCAAGATTGCGGCAGGCGTGATGAACGCCTCCACGCTGGATCGCCGCGCAATCGTGCTCGACGGGCACCATACCCGCATCCTTCAGCGCATGGGCCTCGTCCCGGCCAAGGCAACGACCGACCGCGCTTTCGATGCGATCATGCCCGCGATGCCGGACGAATGGAGCGCCGCCGATTACGACGAGCACCACCTGCTGATGAAGAAACTCGGGCAGACCTGGTGCCGCCCCGCCTCGCCCGAATGCGGGATCTGCCCCGCGCTCGCTTTATGCGAAACCGGACGCAAGCGCGCCCGGGGCTGAGCGTCAGCCTTCGCCTTCCTTGTCGGCAAGGCGGTAGGGAACGAAATCATCGAGGAAGATGAAGCCAGTGTACATGTCCGAGAAACGGTCGCGCGTGGTGATCTGGTCGCTGCGGCACAGCTGCGAACCGCTGAACTTCTGAATCACCATGTAGTCGCTGTCGTCGATCGCGTCGGGGGTCTTGGTGTAGTTCACCCAGATCGTGTTGCCCGACTTGTAGACCAGCGCGGTCTCGTCGATGCGCGTAAGGGGACGTGAGCCGATCATGGTAATGCAGCTTTCCGGCTTACCCGCGACGCGGCCTTCGAGCATCTTGGCGAGCTTGGCCTCGCCCTTGGTCATCTCGGCCTGTTCTTCGGCGTGAGCGACGGGAGCGGCCAGCAGGCCGAGGGCAGCGGAAGCAAGAGCAAGGCGTCTGATCATCGCGAGTCTCCTTGAAGGATATAACCTTGTATCATGGCCAAAATGAACCGGCGATGAGTCGAGCCCTGGAAGCGCTCAGCCGGTGCCGCCTACCGTGATCCCGTCGATCAGCAGGCTGGGCTGGCCGACGCCCGCTGGCACGCTCTGCCCACCCTTGCCGCACATGCCCACGCCCTGGTCGAGCGCCATGTCGTTGCCGATGCCCTTGACGCGCGTCAGCACGCTGGGCCCGTCGCCGATCAGCGTCGCGCCCTTTATCGGGGCGACGACCTTGCCCTTCTCGACCTTGTAGGCTTCCGTGCAGGCGAAGACGAACTTGCCGCTGGTGATGTCGACCTGGCCGCCGCCGAAGCTGGTGGCGTAGATACCGTCGTCGACGCGAGACAGCAGCTCTTCCGGATCGTCCTGACCGCCCTGCATGAAGGTATTGGTCATGCGCACCATCGGCGCGTGCTGGTAGCTTTCGCGGCGACCGTTGCCGGTCGGCTCGGCGCCCATCAGCCGCGCATTGAGGCGGTCCTGCATGTAGCCCTTCAGGATGCCGTCCTCGATCAGCACCGTCTCGCGCGTGGGCGTGCCCTCGTCGTCGATGGTAAGCGAGCCGCGCCGGTCGGCGAGCGAACCGTCATCGATGACCGTCACGCCGGGCGAGGCAACGCGTTCGCCGATGCGGCCCGAAAAGGCGCTGGTGCCCTTGCGGTTGAAATCGCCCTCGAGCCCGTGGCCGACTGCCTCGTGCAGCAGCACGCCGCACCAGCCGGGGCCGAGCAGGACGGTCTTCTCGCCCGCCGGGGCAGCAATGCTTTCAAGGTTCACCAGCGCCTGTCGCACCGCCTCGTCGATGGCGTACATCCACGCGCCCTCGTCGAACAGGCGTTCGTAGAGATGGCGTCCGCCGAAACCGTAGGCGCCCGTTTCGCGCCGCCCGTTCTGTTCGGCGACGACCGACACGTTGAGCCGCACCAGCGGACGGATGTCGCGCGCGACATGCCCGTCGGGACGCACGATCTCGACCACGCTCCAGCTGGCGGCGAGGCTGGCGGACACCTGCGCCACGCGCGGGTCCTTGGCACGGGCGACCGCGTCGATCTTTTCCAGCAACGCGACCTTTTCGGCAAAGGGCACGAGGTCGAGCGGGCAGGCATCGGTGTAGAGGTGGCGGTTGGTCCGCTCGGGCGGGGCAGCCAGCGGATTCTTCGTCGCATCGAGCAGTTTCAGCGTTTCGCCCGCGCGCGCGATGGCCGCCGCGCTGATCTCGTTGGCGTGGGCAAAGCCGGTCATCTCGCCCGACACGCCGCGCAGGCCGAAGCCCGAATCGCGGCTGTAGTCGGCAGTCTTTAACCGCCCGTCGTCGAAGCCGAAGGCCTCGGAGGCGATGAACTGGAGGTACAGCTCCCCGTCGTCGCAGGACGAGAGCAACTGGCGCGTCAGGCGCTGCGCCTCTGCCGGGTCCAGTTTCGTGCCGTATAGGAGTGCGTGCGGGTCGTTGGCTTGCGTCATGCCAGCCAATGTAGGGACCTCGCGCGCGATAAGCGAGAGGGCTTACCGGTGGCCCGGATCGCCGCCTTCGGAAATATCCATCAGCGTGGACTGGTCGACGCCGTCCGCCGGACCGCCTTCGAGGACGAAGCGGCGGTCGCAATAGCCGCAGTCGACATAGCCGTGCTCGTCGATCTCGAGGTAGACCTTGGGATGGCCGAGCGCGATCGGCTTGTAGTTTTCACCGCTGCGGATGTCGGTTGCACCGTCGCACCACACGCGGCGCGTGGTGACCTTGGACACTTCGGGAGGAGGCAGGCTCATGAGAGGGGCCGATAATAGGTTTGACGGAGGCGCTCAAGAGCCTAGGTCACGCTGCATGACCACGCCTCCTGCGATCCGCATCGACAACCTCGTCAAGGAATACGCCCCACCCGGTCCCGGAGAGCCGCCCAAGCTGGCGCTGAAGGGCGTCAGTTTCGATGTGCCGCAGGGCGGCGTCTTCGGCCTGCTCGGCCCCAATGGCGCGGGCAAGTCGACGCTGATCAACATCCTTGCAGGCCTTGTGCGCAAGACTTCCGGAAGCGCGGAAATCTGGGGTTTCGACATCGACGACAACCCCCGCAATGCCAAGCGTTCGATCGGCATCGTACCGCAAGAAATCGTCTTCGATCCCTTCTTCACCCCGTTCGAGGTGCTGGAAAACCAGGGCGGCTTCTACGGCATCGGCAAGAAGGACCGGCGCAGCGAGGAACTGCTTGCCGCCGTCCACCTTGCCGACAAGCGCGATGCCTATGCCCGCACGCTGTCGGGCGGGATGAAGCGCCGCCTGCTGATCGCCAAGGCCATGGTGCATTCACCGCCGATTCTCGTGCTCGACGAGCCGACTGCGGGCGTCGACGTCGAACTGCGCCGCCAGCTATGGGAACTGGTGCAGGAATTGAACGACGAGGGCGTAACGGTGGTGCTGACCACGCACTACCTCGAGGAAGCGGAGCAGCTCTGCGACCGCATCGCGATCATCAACCACGGCGAACTGATTGCCAACAAGCCGACCCGCGAGCTTGTCGGCATGGCGCGCGAGAAGATCGTCTCCGTCACGGTCGACAAGGACCTCGGCGGGCCGATCATGGAAGAAGCCTTCCTGCGCGCCGACGTGGTGGAACCGCGCCGGCTCGACATCACCTACGACCGCGACAAGGCGAGCGCGGGCCAGGTGCTCGCGCTCGTCCAGTCGCATGGCTACGGTATCGAGGACGTGACCACCCGCGAGGCGGACCTCGAGGATGTCTTCGTCCAGCTTACCGGGTCTGGCTGATCCTCAGACGAAGTTGCGCGGGCCGAGGCCTGCGTCCTTCACCCTGATCACGCCCCAGACGTGCGGTTCGATCTCTTCCATCGGTGTCTTGCAGCATTTGCATTTGCCGACATGCATGCCGCCCGACTTGCGCATGTTGGCATGATCGACGGCGTGGCGCCCGAAGGCGCAGGCAAGCAGACCCATTTTCATTTTTTTGCGACCCTCCAAAGTCCCGGGACCCCTGTTAACGCTCGCATACCGCGCAAATCCGCGGTGTTAAGCGGGGAATCGGCGAGGCGTTCTGTGCTTGCCGCATGGCGATTGCATGGGCATGACACCGCCCCATGAAACACGACGTCCTCGTCATCGGATCAGGGGCGGCAGGCCTCACCGCCGCGCTCGAACTCGCCCAGCACAAGAAGGTGCTGGTGCTGGCCAAGGGCAAGCTGACCAGCGGCTCGACCGCCTGGGCACAGGGCGGCATCGCGGCCGTGCTGGACGCAGGCGACACCTTCGAGAACCACATCCACGACACGATGGTGGCCGGCGCCGGCCTCAACGATCTCGAGACGGTCGAATTCGTCATCGAACGCGCCCCTGCCGCGATCGACCGGTTGTGCGAACTGGGCGTGCCTTTCAACCGCGAAGAGGGCGACCTCCACCTCACCCGCGAAGGGGGCCATTCGCACCGCCGCATCGTCCATGTGAACGATGCGACTGGCTGGGCGGTCCAGGCGGCCCTGCTCAAGGCGGCGGAGGAAAACCCGAACATCACGCTGCTGCCCAACCAGAGCTGCATCGACCTCATCACCGGCCGCAACCAGAAGGACTATTCGGGGTCGGGCCGCGTCTGGGGCGCCTATGCGCTGGACGAGGAGAGCGGCAAGGTCG
This sequence comes from Qipengyuania gaetbuli, assembly GCF_020171365.1. Lineage (NCBI taxonomy): Bacteria > Pseudomonadati > Pseudomonadota > Alphaproteobacteria > Sphingomonadales > Erythrobacteraceae > Qipengyuania > Qipengyuania gaetbuli. Next base: position 1,100,048 of record NZ_JAIUZO010000002.1, read on the forward strand.
TCGCACACCTAGCGAAGGCGACCGTCCTGGCTGCAGGCGGAGCGGGCCGCGTCTACCTCTTTTCGACCGCTCCGCGCGGCGCGACCGGAGACGGTATCGCGATGGCGTGGCGGGCGGGTGCACGCGTCTCCAACATGGAGATGATGCAGTTCCACCCGACCTGCCTCTACAATCTCGAGGTCAAGAATTTCCTCATCACCGAAGCCGTGCGCGGTGAGGGCGGACGCCTGTTCAACCCGGTGACCGGCGAGCGCTACATGGAGAAATATGACCCGGAGCGCATGGAGCTGGCCCCGCGCGATATCGTGGCGCGCGCGAACGACGACCAGATCAAGCGCTACGGCCTCGACTATGTCCATCTCGATATCAGTCACCAGCCGCCCGAATTCGTGAAGGAGCATTTCCCCACGATCCACGAGAAGCTGCTCGGCCTCGGCATCGACATGACCAAGCAGCCGATCCCGGTCGTCCCCGCCCAGCATTACACCTGCGGCGGGGTGAAGGTGGACCTCGATGCGCGCACCGACCTGCCCGGCCTGTGGGCCGCGGGCGAATGCACCGAGAGCGGGTTGCACGGCGCGAACCGCCTCGCCTCGAACTCGCTGCTCGAATGCTTCGTCTTCGGCGAGGCGGCGGCCAGGGACATCCTGCGCTGCTGGGACCAGCTCGACGAACCGCCGGAAATCCTGCCGTGGGACGAAAGCCGCGTCACCGATTCCGACGAGGAAGTGGTCATCAAGCAGAACTGGACCGAGATCCGCCGCTTCATGTGGAACTATGTCGGCATCGTGCGCACTACCAAGCGCCTCGAACGCGCCGCGCACCGCATCCGCCTGCTGCGCGAGGAAGTGGAGGACTATTACGGCCACTTCCGCGTGACCACGGACCTCATCGAACTGCGCAACCTGCTCGAATGCGCAGGGCTCATCGTGAACAGCGCCCTCAAGCGGCACGAGAGCCGCGGGCTGCATTTCATTCTCGATTATCCAGAAACGAACCCTGTCGCGCGCGACACGGTGCTGGTGCCCTAGAAAGGACTAGAGGCCGCTGCCGGCCCTTGCACCGAGAGGAGGCAACCGGCGGCCGAAGCGGTCGAAATCGGCATCCTCGGTCACGGTGATGCCTTCCGCGAAGCGGAAATAGTCGAGCGTCGCCATGCTGATGGGAACAGTGAATTTCACCCCGGCTAGGCTGTCATCGATCCAGCACACAGTGCCGGTCGCCGTCATGCCGGCCGGGAGCTGCAATTCGACCTCGTCCCCGCGAGAGATGCCTTCGCCGAGGCCGCGCAGGCGGCAACCGGCGAGCGACAGATCCATGATCTGCGCTTCACCGCGACTTTCAGCCGACGAATATTCGATTGTGGAAGACGCTTCGTAGCGCTCTGCGCCCCGTCGCTCCATTCACGCAACCCCCCGAAATTCAGCGTCCTGCATAGCAAAATGTCGATTTCCGTCTTGTAAGTATGCGACAACCCCGTTCGCGCGCCTCGGGACCCGCGTTCAGCCCCGCACAGGCGGCAATAGACAAGCGGGCCGGAATGCGGTCATGTGCAGCAACAGGATTGCACTAGCGAAGGAGAGCGCAGGCGTGCCCATCACCAAGGCCAACGGGATCGACATCCATTACGAAGAGCATGGCAACAGCAATGATCCCGCCATGCTGCTCATCATGGGCTTCGGCGCGCAGCTGACACTGTGGCCGGATGAACTGGTCGAGGCGCTGGCAGGCCACGGTTACCGCGTCATCCGTTACGACAATCGCGACATCGGCCTCAGCCACAAGTTCGACGGCGTGAAAGCGCCCGGCCTCGTCAAGATGACGCTGATGGGCAAGCTTGGCCTTACTCCGCGCGTTCCCTATACGCTGGCCGACATGGCGGCAGACGGTGTGGGCCTGCTCGACGCGCTCGAAATCGAGCGCGCGCATATCGTCGGGGCCAGCATGGGTGGCATGATCGCGCAGCACGTCGCGCACAAGTATCCCGATCGCTGCCTCAGCTTCACGCAGGTCTTCTCCACCACCGGCAATGCCAAGCTGCCGCCGGCGCGTAAGGAAGCGCTCCAGGCGCTGGTAACGCGGCCCAAGAGCACCGAGGAAGAAGCGCTGGTCGCGCATGGCATCATGCTGGCGCGCACCATCGGCTCGCCCGGCTATCCTTCGCCCGAAGAGAGGCTGCGCGAACGCACGCTCGCCAGCGTCAGGCGCAGCTTCTATCCCGAAGGCCCGACCCGGCACCTGTCCGCCATCGTTGCCGACGGTGACCGCAGCACGATGCTCCGCGACGTGCGGGTGCCGACGCTGGTGCTTCACGGCGAGGACGATCCGCTGGTCCCGTGCGAAGGCGGGCGCCACACGGCGGAATGCATTCCCGACGCGAAACTGAAGACGATACCGGGCTGGGGCCATGACCTCCCGCTCGACCTCGTCGACGAACTCGCCGCCGAGATCGCCGGTCACGCACGCGAAAGCGTCGCCGCCTAGCCTTCAGAACCGCCCAGCGCGGCGGTCAGCATTCGATGACGTTCACGGCCAGTCCGCCCTGGCTGGTTTCCTTGTACTTGCTCGACATGTCGATGCCGGTCTGGCGCATGGTCTCGATCACCTGGTCGAGGCTGACGCAGCTTTCCGCGCCGGTGCGGTGGAGGGCAAGGCGCGCGGCGTTCACCGCCTTCACCGCGCCGATGGCGTTGCGCTCGATACAGGGGACCTGCACCAGACCGCCCACGGGATCGCAGGTCAGGCCGAGATTGTGCTCCATCCCGATTTCCGCCGCGCTTGCGACCTGCGCGGGCGATGCGCCCCACAGCGCGGCAAGGCCGCCCGCTGCCATCGAGCAGGCGACACCCACCTCGCCCTGGCAGCCCATTTCCGCGCCCGAAATACTGGCGCGCTGCTTGTAGAGCAGGCCGATGGCCCCTGCCGTCAGCAGGAAAATCCGGCGGCTGTCACGGCAAGGGCTCTCGTCAGAGGTCACGCAGTAGAAGCGGATGACCGCGGGGATGATCCCGGCCGCGCCATTGGTCGGCGCGGTGACGACGCGGCCGCCCGCCGCATTTTCCTCGTTCACCGCCATGGCGAAGCAGTTGAGCCAGTCGAACAATTGCTCGCGCTCGTTGGACTGGGGATTGGCCGACAGCTTGTCCCACAGGTCCGGTGCGCGGCGTTCCACCTTCAGGCCGCCGGGCAGGATGCCGCGCTGGGCGAGCCCGCGATCGATGCACTGGTCCATCGCCTGGGCAATCAGGTCGATCCCCGCCAGCGTCTTCTCACGCGGGCGGAAGGCGTCCTCGTTGGCCAGCACAAGCTCGGCGATCGAGAGACCTTCCTGATCGCAGCGGGCCAGCAATTCCTCTGCCGAGCCGAAGTCGTGCGGCACGCTGGTGCCGGTTTCCACGCGGTCGTTGCGGGGCTTGCGCTTGAGCTGCGCCTCCGAAGCGACGAAACCGCCGCCGGTCGAATAATAGGTACGCTCCAGCAGGACCGCGCCCCCCGCATCGCGTGCCACCAGCTTCATGCCGTTGGGATGAAGGTCCGGAATGATGTGTCCGGCGAGATCGATGTCCCTTGCCGGATCGAAGGCGATGGCGTGCTTGCCGCCCAGCATGAGACGTCCCTCGGCGCGGATTTGCGCCAGCGTCGCCGCCGCCTCGTCCGGGCAGGTCCGGTCGGGAACGAAACCCGCAAGGCCGAGCACGCTTGCATCGACCGTACCGTGCCCGACCCCCGTCAGCGCCAGCGAGCCCTGCAGTTCGACCGCGATCCGCGCGACGTCCTCCAGCTTGCCGCGCTTGGCCAGCGCGCGCACGAAGAGCGCACCGATCCGCATCGGGCCCACGGTATGCGAGGAGGACGGACCGATGCCGATCCGGAAAATATCGAGCACAGAAAGCATCGTCGCGCCCTGCGCTGCCGCTGCCGTAGCGTCAAGCGGCGATGCCGGTCAGTCCGGATTCGCCAGCGCCTTGACGAGGTCGAAGAGGAAATCGCGACCCACATAAAGCGAGCGGGCGCTGATGCGCTCGTTCAGCCCGTGAACCCCGTTTCCGTCCGGATCACCCCATCCACCGGGCACGCCGTAGCTCGGGATGCCGGTCGCGGTCAGGAAGGTGGAATCGGTGTAGCCGTTGGACATGACCGGCACGAGCGGGACGCCCGGGAAATACCGTTCGACCAGTTCGCGCGAAGGTCCGAGGATGCGCTCGTCCATCGGCGGCTGCGGCGGGGCGGGGCGACGCGGTTCGAGAATGGTGATCTTCAGCCCCTCCTCGCCAGCGATCCGCGCCAGTTCCTCGCCCACCGCCTCGATCGTGTTGCCGGGGAAGATGCGGCAGTTGACGTTCGCCTGCGCCCTTTGCGCCAGCGCGTTGCGGGCGTGGCCTGCGTCCAGCATGGTCGCAACGCAGGTCGTGCGCAGGTTAGAATGGAGGAAGGGATCGGCATTGACCACGGCCTCCGCCTCGGCATTCGTCGGGTCGTTGGCCAGTGCCACCATGGCATCGCCGATCGCATCGCCGCGTCCGGCGCCTGCGAGGCGGAAATAGGTCCGGTTCGTCTCGTTGAATTCGAGCGGGAAACGGTGCGCGCCGATCCTCACCAGCGCATGGGCCAGCTGGGTGATGGCATTGTCCGGCCGCGGGACCGAGCTGTGGCCGCCCGGATTGGTGAATTCGAGCACGTAGTTGGCGAAGATTTTCTCGCCCACCTGGATGGTCTGCTCGACGACATTGCCGTTCTCGTCCGCCGTGCCGCCGCCGCCTTCATTGATGGCGAATTCGGCGTCGATCAGTTCGCGCCGGTTGTTCACCAGCCATTCCACGCCGTTGAAGGCGCCGTTCGTCTCCTCGCCGCAGGTCAGCGCGATCTTGACCGCGCGCTGCGGCTTGTAGCCCGATTTCTGGAAGCGGATCAGCGTGTCGACCAGCGTGGCGGCCATCGCCTTGTCGTCGGACACGCCGCGTGCGTAGAGGTAGCCGTCCTCCTCGAACAGGGTGAAGGGATCGCGCTGCCAATCCTCGCGCTTGGCTTCGACCACGTCGATATGGGCGATGGCGAGCAGCGGCTTGAGCGTATCGGACGTGCCCGGATAAACTGCCACCAACCCGCCTTCGCGCGGCGCCTCGGCCGTAGCGAACAGGGTCAGCCGGTCTTCGGGAAAGCCTGCCTTGCGCAGGCGGTCGGCCATCCGCTCCGCCGCCAGCGTGCAGCTGCCGTTGCTGAGCGAGGTGTCGGTTTCAACCAGCTCTTCGAACAGGTCGCGGAATTCCTTCTGGTCGGGCCGCAGCCCGCCTGCATCCTGCGCCGCTGCGGGCATGGGCGCCGCCAGTGCCGCAAGACCCGCGCCTACCCCTGCAAGGACCATCCCGCGCATCGTCATTCTCCCCCTGTTTCGGCCCGCATCCTAGCGCAATTGCCTGTGGAAGAAAGACAGGGCCGCACCTTTCGATTCTTGCCCCTCGCGCCTATATAATCGGCATGGAAAACGACACCCCGGCAACCCCCGAAAAGAAGCGCCAGAACGGCGAATACGGCGCGGATTCGATCAAGGTCCTCAAGGGCCTCGACGCCGTGCGCAAACGCCCCGGCATGTACATCGGCGACACCGATGACGGATCGGGCCTGCACCACATGGTTTTCGAGGTGTCGGACAACGCCATCGACGAAGCTCTGGCGGGCCACTGCGACCTCGTCCTGATCGAACTCAACCCCGATGGCTCCGTCAGCGTGGAAGACAACGGCCGCGGTATCCCGGTCGACATGCACAAGGAAGAAGGCGTCTCGGCGGCAGAGGTCATCATGACCCAGCTGCACGCGGGCGGTAAGTTCGAAAACACGTCGGACGACAATGCCTACAAGGTGTCGGGCGGCCTCCACGGCGTGGGCGTCTCGGTCGTCAACGCGCTGTCGGAATGGCTCGAACTGACCATCTGGCGCGACGGCAAGGAGCACTGGATGCGCTTCGAACACGGCGATGCCGTGGAAAGCCTGCGCATCGTGGGCGATGCTCCGCCGGTGGATTCGAACGGAGACGACAACGGCCTCAAGAAGGGTACGCGCGTCACCTTCAAGGCCTCGGAAGAGACCTTCAAGAACGTCATCGAGTTCGATTTCGACAAGCTGGAACACCGCTACCGCGAACTCGCCTTCCTCAATTCGGGCGTACGCATCCTGCTGCGCGACAAGCGCCACGAGGAAGTGCAGCAGCACGACCTGTTCTACGAAGGCGGCATCGCGGCCTTCGTCAAATGGCTCGATCGCAACAAGCAGGCGCTGGTGTCCGACCCGATCGCGGTGAGCGCGGAAAAGGACGGCATCGGCATCGACGTGGCTCTCGAATGGAACGACAGCTATTACGAGAACGTCCTGTGCTTCACCAACAACATCCCGCAGCGTGACGGCGGCACCCACCTTGCTGCGTTCCGCGCGGCGCTGACCCGCACGCTGAACAATTACGCCACCTCCTCGGGCCTCATGAAGAAGGAAAAGGTGAGCCTGTCGGGCGAGGACATGCGCGAAGGCCTGACCGCCATCGTGTCGGTGAAGCTGCCCGATCCCAAGTTCTCCAGCCAGACCAAGGACAAGCTGGTTTCCTCCGAAGTGCGCCAGCCGCTCGAAAGCCTGATGGGCGAGAAAATGGGCGAATGGCTGGAGGAAAACCCGAACGAGGCGAAGGCCATCGTCCAGAAGGTCATCGACGCCGCCGCCGCCCGCGAAGCAGCGCGCCGCGCCCGCGAGATGAGCCGCAAGGGCGCGATGAGCGTCGCCTCGCTGCCGGGCAAGCTCGCCGACTGCCAGGACCGCAATCCCGAGAACTGCGAACTCTTCCTGGTCGAGGGTGATTCTGCAGGCGGCAGCGCCAAGCAGGGCCGCGACCGCAAGACGCAGGCGATCCTGCCGCTGAAGGGCAAGATCCTGAACGTCGAACGCGCGCGCTTCGACCGGATCATCTCGTCCAAGGAAGTGGGCACGCTGATCCAGGCGATGGGCACGGGCCTGCGCGACGAGTTCAACCTCGAAAAGCTGCGCTACCACAAGATCGTCATCATGACCGACGCAGACGTCGACGGCGCGCATATCCGCACGCTGCTGCTGACCTTCTTCCACCGCCAGATGCCGGAAATCGTGAAGGCCGGGCACCTCTTCATCGCGCAGCCGCCGCTCTACAAGGTGACGCGCGGCAAGAGCGAGGTCTACCTGAAGGACCAGGCCGCCTACGACCGCTACCTGATCGATCAGGGCCTTTCTGGCCACTATCTCGAGACGCGCGAGGGCACGATCCCTGCAACCGGCATGCACCAGCTGGTCGAACATGGCCTGCGGATGCGCAACCTGTTCGCCTTCGTGCCGCGCAAGTACAAGCCGGAACTGATCGAGGCGATGGCACTGACCGGCGCGCTCGACCCCGCCGGCAACCGCGCCGAGGCGCTGACCCGTGCGGCAGCTCACCTGCAGATGGGCGATCCGGAAGCGAAGTGGTCGGCCGAAATCGGTAGCGACGGCATCGTACGCTTCAGCCGCCTGTGGCGCGGCGTCACCGACGTGCACGAGATCGAACCGGCCTTCCTCGACAGCGCCGAGGCACGCAAGCTGCACCGCGTCGCGGGCGAGCATGCCGAAGTCTATGCCGCGCCCATCCGCCTGGTGAAGGGCGAAAGCGACGATGCGGACGCCGTCGATGCCGACAGCGGCGACGATGGCGACAATGACGCACCCGCCTTTGCCGGCAGCGATGCGATCACCCTGCCCACCCAGCTGCTCGACACGGTCATGGCCGCCGGACGCAAGGGCCAGAAGATCCAGCGCTACAAGGGCCTTGGCGAAATGAACGCCGAGCAGCTGTGGGAGACCACGCTCGATCCCGACAACCGCGCGCTGCTGCAGGTCAAGGTCGAGGATGCCGACGTGACCGACGAGATCTTCACCCGCCTGATGGGCGACGTGGTCGAACCGCGCCGCGAATTCATCCAGGCGAACGCGCTCAACGTCGCCAATCTCGACGTCTAGGCGGGTCGCAGGGGGCGGGATGGAACAGCGGGGCAAGGGTTCGATCGAGGAGGGCGGCTTCCTGCTGTTCCTCGCGCTGGTCACGCTGGCGCTGCTCGTCATCGTCCTCCCGTTCTTCCAGCCGCTGCTGTGGGCAGCGCTGGCGGCGATCATGTTCCAGCCGCTGCTACGCTGGTTCCTCGCCCGCCTGCCGGGACGTGACACGCTGGCGACGCTGCTGACGCTCGGCGTCATCTTCGTGGCGGTGATCCTGCCGACCTTCTGGATCGGCAGCGCCGTGGTGGACGAGGCCGCCGGGCTGGTCGTCGCCTTCCAGGAAGGCCGGATCGACGTCAGCATGTGGTTCGACCAGGTGTTCGCCGCCCTGCCCGCCAATATCCAGGCCTCGCTCGAAGCCTCCGGCTGGGGCAATCTCGGCGCGCTGCAGCAGCGTGCGCAGGAATTCGCGCAGGCCAGTCTCGGCCTCATCGCGCAGCAGGCGCTGGCCATCGGCGGCAGCGTGTTCGGCTTCGTGCTGGCCCTTGCCATCGGGCTCTACGTGACCTTCTTCCTGCTGCGCGACGGGCGTGCGATCGGGGAAAGCGTGCTGGGCGCGCTCCCGTTCGAACGCGGGATTGCCGACCGGCTGGCAGAGCGGTTCCTCGGCATCGTGCGCGCCACGATCAAGGGCTCTGTGGTAGTGGGCCTCGTGCAGGGCGCGCTGGGCGCAATCACCTTCTCGATCGTCGGCATCCCGTCCGTGCTGCTGCTGGGCGTGATCATGGCGATCGCTTCGCTGCTGCCTGCAGTCGGCCCGGCCATCGTCTGGGTGCCGGCCGCAATCTACCTGCTGGCGACCGGCGCGATCTGGCAGGGCATCGTCGTGATCGTGTCGGGCGTCGCGCTGATCGGCATGATCGACAATGTCCTGCGCCCGATCCTCGTGGGCCGCGACACGGGCATTCCCGACTGGCTGATCCTTGTCACCACGCTGGGCGGGATCGCACTTTTCGGGCTATCGGGCATCGTTATCGGCCCGCTGGTGGCAGGCCTGTTCCTGGCCGGCTGGGGCATATTGTCGGAACAGCGCGCACAGGCCGCGGCGGCCTAGTCGATCACCTCGGCCCGCAGCACCGGGTTCATCTTCGTGATGTGGTTGAGCCATGCCTTGGGCTTGCGCAGCATGTCTTCCGGATAGGCGACCTTCAAACCGAGGATCCGACCGATCTCGCCCACGAAATGGATGCAGTTGCGCGTGTCGAGATCGTAGAACTTGCCCGGTGCATCGCGCCATTCGGACACCAGCTTGCGTACCTTCCAGTACTGGGCGTCATCCATGGTCAGGGTGAAATGGCGATTGGTCTTGGTCAGCCATTTCTCCTTCTCGGTCATGATGATGTGTTCGACCGGCCCGCGCAGCACGGCAATCGTCGCGCGCTTGGCCGAGAAGCCGTAGTTTTCCTTGATCGCGGTGCCGTCTTCCAGGGTCCCTTCCATCGAGATGAAAGTGTGCGGATAGCGCCCCGCGATCACCGACCCGTTGAAGGAATGGAAGGTGATCTGGACCTCCGCGGCGGCGAGCGAGGACCAGGCGAGCGCGAGCAGGACGAGGAAATGCCGGAGGGTGCGAACCATGGGGGCGGTTTATGCCAGCCCGCCATGGATTCGCAATGGCTTGTCTCGCTCAGCTCGCCAGCAGGGTGGCGTTGCCGCCTGCCGCGGTCGTGTCGATGCAGACCACCCGCTCGGTCGCGAAACGGGCGACATAGTGCGGGCCGCCCGCCTTGGGGCCGGTGCCCGACAGGCCTTCCCCGCCGAAGGGCTGGCTTTCCACCACCGCGCCGATCTGGTTGCGGTTGACGTAGAAATTGCCGACCCGCGCACGCGCTTCGACAAAGGCGCGCGTATCGTCATTGCGGCTGTGGAGGCCGAGGGTGAGGCCATAGCCGGTGGCGTTGATCTCCTCGACCACGCGGCCGAGGTCCGCGGCCTTGTAGCGCACGACGTGCAGCACGGGCCCGAAGTTCTCGCGCTTCAGGTCGAGGATCGAATCCATCTCGATGATGGTCGGCGCGACATAGCAACCGGCACTCGCGCCATTGTGCAGGCGGCGGCGCCAGACCTGCCGCCCGGCCTTCTTGCGACGGGCGACATGGCGTTCGAGCGCGGCCTTGGCGTCAGGGTCGATGACCGGACCGACATCGGTCGCCAGTTCTTCCGGATCGCCCACGGTCAGCGCCTCGAACGCGCCGCGGATCATGTGCAGCATGGAATCGTAGACCTCGTCCTGGATATGCAGGACGCGCAGCGCCGAACAGCGCTGGCCCGCGCTCTGGAAGGCCGAGGCAACGACATCGCGCGTGACCTGTTCGGGCAGGGCGGTGGAATCGACGATCATCGCGTTCTGCCCGCCGGTTTCGGCAATGAAGGTTGCGATCGGCCCGTCGCGCGAGGCGAGGCTGCGGTTGATGGCCTGTGCAGTCTGGGTCGAGCCGGTGAAGGCCACGCCAGCAATCCGCGGGTCGGAAGTGATCATCTCGCCCACATCGCCAGCGCCCGGCAGGATCTGGAAGGCTTCTTCCGGAATGCCAGCCTCGTGGCACAGCCTGACGGCCAGAGCCGCGATCAGCGGGGTCTGTTCGGCAGGCTTGGCGACCACGGTGTTACCGGCAGCGAGCGCTGCTGCGGCCGGTCCGATGAAGATGGCGAGCGGGAAGTTCCATGGGCTGATCGTGGCGAACACGCCGCGCCCTGCCATGGTCAGGCGGTTTTCCTCGCCCGTCGGGCCGGGCAGCGGGATCGGGGCCGAGAACAGGCGGCGCGCCTCGACCGCGTAATAGCGCAGGAAGTCGACCGCTTCGCGCAGTTCGAGCACCGCGTCCTGCAAGGTCTTGCCGGCTTCGCGCTGGCACAGCGAGAGAAACTCCTCGGTATGCGCCTCGAACAGGTCGGCAGCCTCTTCCAGGAGCAGGGCACGCTTCTCGCCGCCCAGCGCGTTCCAGCCCGGCTGGATGTCGAGCGCACGGGTGATTGCTTCCTCGACCTCGAAGTCGAGCGAATCCCGCCTCGTGCCGACTTCGGCGGTCAGGTCGTGCGGCTTGTTGATCGGGGCAACCTCGCCCTCGGCACCCGACACGAAGGTCGGCTCGGCATGCCAGTGGCGGGTGGACAGCGCATCGAGCCGGTCGAGCAGCGGCTCGCGCACGAGCGGATCCGACAGGTCGACCCCGGCCGAGTTCTTGCGGTTGGGGAAGATGTCCTTGGGCAGCGCGATGGCCGGATTGCGATAAGGCTTCAGCGCCTTGAGATCTGCGCACGGATCGGTGACGAGATCAGCCACCGGCACTTCGGCATCGGCCATGCGGTTGACGAAGCTGCTGTTCGCCCCGTTCTCCAGCAGGCGCCGCACGAGATAGGCGAGCAGGTCCTTGTGCGTGCCGGTCGGCGCATAGATGCGCACGTTGGTGCGCGCATTGCCCTCGACCTGTGCGAGCGCGTCGTAGACGTCCTCGCCCATGCCGTGGAGGCGCTGGAACTCGAACGGCTTGCTGCCTGCCAGCGCCTTGATCGCGCCCACGGTATAGGCGTTGTGCGTGGCGAAGGCGGGATAGATCACGTCGCTTGCGCCAAGCAGCGTGTCCGCGCAGGCGAGGTAGCTGACATCGGTCGCCAGCTTGCGCGTGAAGACGGGAAAATCGGTGAAGCCGCCCACGTGGCTCACCTTGATCTCGGTGTCCCAGTAGGCGCCCTTCACCAGCCGAACGAAGAACTTGCGGTCGTATTTGCGCGCGAGGCGGGCGACCCATTCGCACATCGGCACACCGCGCTTCTGGTAGGCCTGGATGGCGAGGCCGAAGCCTTCGTAGCGGCTGCCGTCGGCGCGCACGAACAGCGCATCGTCCTGCGCCAGTGCCTCGATGATATCCATCGACAGCTCCAGCCGGTCGGCTTCCTCGGCATCGATGGTGAAGTGGATGTTCGCATCGCGCGCCTTGGCGATCAGCGGGCGCAGCATGGGCACGAGGTCCGCCACCGCCTTGTCGCCGTGGAAGAAGGTGTATTTCGGATGCAGCGCCGACAGCTTCACCGAAATGCCGGGCGAGGTCCGCGGATCGCCAGTGCCTTCGCGGGCGAGCCGGTTGATCGCGCGTTCGTAGCTGGCGCGGTACCGTTCGGCATCGTCGAAAGTCATCGCGCCTTCGCCGAGCATGTCGAAGCTGTGGGTCAGGCCCTTGGCACGTTCGGGCGCGGCGCGCTTGAGCGATTCGTCGATGGTGCGGCCGTAGACGAACTGGCCGCCGAGGATGCGCATGGCCTGCAAGGTCGCCTTGCGGATGACCGGTTCACCCAGCCGCGTGACGGCGTTCTTGAGCGTGCGGCGCATGCCCTTCTGTGCTTCTTCGGGGCGTTCCAGCACCTCGCCCGTCAGCATCAGCGAGAAGGTCGCCGCATTGACGAAGGTGGAGGAACTTTCGCCAAGGTGCTCGGACCAGTCGATATCGCCGATCTTGTCGCGGATCAGCGCGTCGGCAGTGGCCGCATCGGGTACGCGCAGGAGGGCTTCGGCAAGGCACATCAGCGCCACGCCTTCTTCGGTGGCAAGGCCGTACTGCTGCAGGAATGCGTCGATCCCGCTCGCCTTGCGGCGGCGCGCGCCCTCGATCAGCTTCGCCGCCAGAGCAGCCGCCTCGCCATGCTTCTCGCTCGCCCGTCCGGCCTGGCCGAGGCGCTCTGCCACACAGGCATTTTCTTCCGCGCGATAGGCCTCGCGCAGCGACTGGCGGGAAAGGGGGGAAAGGCGGGCAGGATCGTGCAAAGCCATGCGACTCCGTTGGGCTTGGGTGGACGTGCGCCCCTTGGACCCGCGCGCAGGCGCTTTCAAGCTTTGTGAAGTGTGCCTGCGGGTCTCAGCCGCGCGCGAACCATTCCGCTACGGCAGGGGCGCTTTCCGCAGGCAGGTGCAGGCCCAGCTTGCTGCGGCGCCACAGCACGTCTTCGGCGCTGCGGGCGTATTCGAAATCGCGCAAGTAACGCAGCTCCGCCGCGTAGAGATCGCCTCCGAAATGCTCGCCCAGTTCGCCCAGCGAAGTGGCAGACCCGAGCACGCGGTCGAGGCGCGTCCCGTAGGCGCGGGCAAGGCGCAGCAGCATTTCGGGTGGCAGCCAGGGATAGCGCTCGCTCGCGCTCCACAGATAGCGGGCGAAGTCGGTGCGCTCCATGTCGCCGCCGGGCAAGGGCGCGTCTTGCGTCCACGGGCCGGATGGCAGCGGGAGGTGCCGCCCGAGCTTGGCCAGCGCGTGTTCGGCGAGCTTGCGATAGGTGGTAATCTTGCCGCCATAGACCGACAGGATCGGCGCCCCGCCATCGGTTTCCAGCTCGAACACGTAATCGCGCGTGACGGTCGAATTGCTCTTTGAGTTGTCCTCGTAGAGCGGGCGGACACCGGCATAGGTGTGGACGATGTCTTCCTCGGTGATGCCGCTCTTGAGATACTGCGTCGCCGCCTCGCGCAGGTAGGCCTTCTCTTCCTCGCTGATTTCCACGCGGTCGAGATCGCCTTCGTAGAGCATGTCGGTCGTGCCGATCAGCGTGAAATCGCGCTCGTAGGGAATGGCGAAGACGATCCGCCCGTCGGCCTGCTGGAAGATATAGGCATGGTCGCCCGGATAGGCGCGCGGCACGATGATATGGCTGCCCTTCACCAGCCGCAGATGGGCAGGCGTCCCGCTGCCGAGGGCGCGTTTGGCAACGCGGTCGACGAAGGGGCCGGCGGCATTGACCACGGCCCGCGCCTCGACCCTGCGCTCCCCGTTTTCGTCCGCGAGCGTTGCCACCCAGTGGTCGGCCCGCCTGTCGAGCGCGGTGCATTCGGTCCGCGTCCACACCTTCGCGCCGCGTTCCTGCGCGTCCACCGCGGTCAGCACGACGAGGCGGGAATCCTCCACCCAGCAATCCGAATACTCGAACCCTGCGACCAGGTGTTCCTGCAGGATCGAGCGGTGCGGGGCCTTGCGCAAATCGATCCGGTGCGAGCCGGGCAGCGTCTTGCGCCCGCCCAGCCGGTCATAGAGGAACAGGCCGGCGCGCAGCATCCATTTGGGCCGCATGCCGGGCTCGTGCGGCAGGACGAAGCGCAGCGGCCAGATGATGTGCGGCGCATTGGCGAGCAGCACCTCGCGCTCGCGCAGGCTTTCGGCGACAAGGCGGAATTCGTAATGTTCGAGATAGCGCAGGCCGCCGTGGACCAGCTTGGTGCTGGCCGACGAGGTGTGGGAAGCGAGATCGTCCTTCTCCACCAGCGCCACCGACAGGCCGCGGCCGGCGGCATCGCGCGCGATGCCTGCGCCGTTGATCCCGCCGCCAATGACGAGGAGGTCGAAGCGCTCGCTCATCGGGCGCGGAACAGGCGGCCCGCGACTGCGTCGAGCTTGGCCATCAATTCCTTGTCGTGGTGGGCGGGTGCGGTGATCACCGCATCGTCGAGCGTGCGGTCGATGGGCGAGGGATTGCGCTTTTTCGGCAGGCCCTTGCAGAACGCGACAAGCGCCTTCTTCGCCAGTTCGGAATTCTTCTGCATCTGGGCAACGATTTCCGCCACGTCGACGGTCGCCTCGTTATCGCGCCAGCTGTCCCAGTCGGTCACCATGGCGAGCAGGGCATAGGGCAGCTCCGCCTCGCGGGCGAGCTTGGCCTCGGGCATGCCGGTCATGCCGATCACTTCCGCGCCCCAGTGGCGGTAGAGCTTGCTTTCCGCGCGGGTCGAAAACTGCGGGCCTTCCATGGCGAGATAGGTCGCGCCCTGCGTCACATCGCCACCGGCCTTCTCGACCGCCTTGGCAATGTGCTTCGACAGGCGCGGGCAAACCGGGTCGCCGAAGGGCACATGGGCGACGAAGCCGTTGTCGAAGAAGGTCGACGGGCGGCCCTTGGTATTGTCGATGAACTGGTCGACCGTGACGAAGCGGCCCGGCGGCAGGTCTTCCGCCAGCGATCCCACTGCGCTGATAGCGAGGAGATCGGTGCAGCCCGCACGCTTCAGTGCATCGATGTTGGCGCGCGCCTCGATCTTCGAGGGGATGATCGGGTGACCGCGCCCGTGCCGCGGCAGGAAGCGCACCCGCACATGGCCGATCGTGCCGCACAGGATCTGGTCGGACGGCTCGCCCCAGGGCGAGTTCACCTCGATCCACTGCGCATCCTCGAGCTCGTCGATTGCATAAAGACCCGATCCGCCGATGATGCCGATGGTCCAGTCGCTCATGATAAAATCCCGTTTCCTGCCCCAGAGGCCACGCATCGCCCGCAAGCCGTGACAGGAAGGTTGGCGCTTGCGGTTAACGTGCCGGAATGGGTGGAGAATGACGCGTCAGGTGTAAAGGGCGAAGCACCCGCTTGGCACATCTGCGCGAACGCAAACCTATTCATGGCACCATTTGCGGCCTTCGCTTGACTCGGGAACCGCTTTGCCGCGCATTCGTGAGTTGGAAGACGACAGGAGAATTCGCGTTTGACCGACCTTGCCCCGCTATCCTTCGACCGGCTGGCCGACCGCCTGCGCGAATTGCACGCGCGCACGCAGGAAACGCCGCTGTTCAACCCGGTCTTCCAGCTGGCGCACGACATCTCGCGCACCCTGGAAGCGGGCGACGTTTCGCTGGAGGACGTGGCGCAGCTGGTGGGCGAACTCGAAGCGGAATCGCTGGGCGCACGGGCCGATCGGCTGCGCTGCCTGGTCACGCCTGATGCAGCGGCAAGCAGGCTCGATGGCTTTTGCAGCGACGCCGGCAGTTTCGAGGATTTCGCGGCGCACTGGGCCAATCCGCAGCTGCACGTGGTCTTTACCGCGCACCCCACCTTCCTGCTCTCGCCCGGCCAGACCCGCGCAGTCGCACAGGCAGCGAGCACAGGCGGGAAGGTCGATGCGGCCGATGGGACGCGCACCGCGATCACGCTCGACTATGAACATGGCGAAGCGATGCAGGCGCTCGCACATGCGCAGGATGCGCGCGACCGGCTCGTGTCCTCGCTGCTATCCTGCGCAGCGAAGAAGTGGCCCGACCGCTGGCGCGAGCTCGAACCGCTGCCGTTCCGCTTCGCCAGCTGGGTCGGCTACGACATGGACGGGCGCACCGACATCAAGTGGTACACCTCGATCCGCTTCCGCCTGGCCGAAAAGGCCGAGCGGCTCGGCCGCTATGCCGACAGCCTTGCCGCAATCGATGCAGGCCACGAACTGGTCGGCAAGCTGCGCGCAGCCCAGGCGCATACCGAGCGCAGCGCAGCGGATTTCGCCGGCGATCTCGGCAAGCCGGCGGACCTGTCTGCCGCCGCCAACCGCCTGACCGCAGGCGACCCCGACAAGCTGCTGAGCCTTGCGCCGCTCATCGCGCAGCTCGAGGAGGAGGCCGCAGGGGCGGATGGCGACAAGGCCGTCGCATTGAAGACGCTGGCCGCCGCGATGCGCGCAGACGGCCTCGGCATGGGCAACATCCATTTCCGCGTGAACGCCAAGCAGCTCCACAACGCCATCCGCACGCGGATCGAGAATGGCGAGGAGCTGGATATCGGCAGCCAGGGCGCGCTGGGTGCCCTGCGCGACCTGCTTGCGGAGGCAAAGCCGCTGTCCGCCAACTTCGCCTCGCTCGCGATCGAAAGTTCGACCGCCGTGCGGCAGTTCCTCGCCATGGCGCAGATTCTCAAGCATGTGGACGCCGATGCGCCGATCCGCATGCTGGTCGCCGAGTGCGAACAGCCCGCGACCGTGCTGTCGGCGCTCTATTTCGCGCGGTTGTTCGGGATCGAGGACAAGGTCGATGTCTCGCCCCTGTTCGAGACGGAAAGCGCACTGGAGCACGGCGGCCGCTTCCTCGACGCGCTGCTCGCGGAAGAGGACTACCGCGCTTACGCCAGGAAGCGCGGGCGCGTGGCGATCCAGACCGGCTTTTCCGATGCCGGGCGCTTCGTCGGGCAGATCCCTGCGAGCCTTGCAATCGAGCGCCTGCAGGGCCGCCTTGCCGAAGCCATGGCCGCGAACGGGCTGACCGATGTCGCCGCGCTGGTCTTCAACACGCATGGCGAAGGCATGGGCCGCGGCGCGCATCCCGCGAGCTTCAAGGACCGGCTCGAATGGCCGCTCAGCCCCTGGGCGCGGCGCCGCTTCGCCCGAGCAGGCATCCGCATCGAACCCGAAGCGAGCTTCCAGGGGGGCGACGGCTACCTGTTCTTCTCGACGCCGGAACTGGCGCTGGCGACCTTGTCCGAGATTGCCGAACGGGCACCTGCCACCGCCGACCTCGAAGCCCCGGCGGATGCCTTCTACCGCCGGACCGATCTCAGCCTCGATTTCTACCGCGCGATCAAGGACCACCAGCAGGAACATCTCGAAAGCCGGACCTACAGCCGCGCGATCACCGCCTTCGGCCTTGGCCTGCTCAACACGACCGGCAGCCGCGTGTCGCGCCGCCAGAGCGACATCAATGCCGATCGCGAGATGAGCCTGCGCCAGATCCGCGCCATTCCGCACAACGCGATCCTCCAGCAGCTGGGCTATCCGGTGAACATCATCGCCGGCGTCGGCAGCGCGGCGGAAAGCAATTACGAGGACATTGCCGAGCTGCTGCGCGAAAGCCCGCGCGGACGGCAGATCATGCGACTGGTGCGCGCCTCCAACGCGCTGGCCAGCATCAAGACGGTCGCCGCCTATGGCGAGCTGTTCAATTCCGCATACTGGGCCAGCCGCCCCTATCGCGGTACCGAAGACCACCTCGCCCGCGCCTGCGAGACGCTGGCGGAGTATCTCATCCAGGACGACCGCAACGGCGTCTTCCGCCGCCTTGCCTCGCGCCTGAGGGTCGATGCGCTGAAACTGCACCGCCTGTTCGACCTCGTGCCCGACGAGGAGCCGCATCCCGAACGCGAAGGCGTGCGCCGGACCATCGGCGTGCTGCAATCGCTGCGCCTGGCGCTGATGCAGCACATGTTCCTGAAAGTCGTCTCGGTTCCGGTCTTCAGCCGCGCCAACGACATCAGCCGGACCGACGTGCTGGAGATGGTCTTCACGCTGCGGGTGGACGAGGCGCTGGCCCAGCTACGCCGCGCCTATCCCACCAGCTTCCCGCAGAAGAGCGACTTCGCAATGGACGAGGGCGGGGAGTACCCGCGCGGGGCGGGCGAAGGCTACGATGCGATCCGCACGAACTACATCGACCCGATCGAACAGGCGCACGGCCTCTCGCTGCGCATCTCCACCGCCATCGCGAACCTGTTCGGCGCGCACGGCTGAGCGTCAGGCAAGGCCCCATTTCTCGAGCGCGGGGGAGATGAACACCTCCGCGTCCGCGCCGAGCAGGGCCTCGCGCGCGGCGCGATAAGCGGCAACGCCGGGTCCGTACTGCCCAGCGATTGCGCTTGCATCCATCTGCGCATCCTTGCCCCAGTGCATGGAGAAGGGGATGCCCGCCTTGCCGAGCAGGTACTGGAGGCGTTGCGCCGCCACGTGCGCATCGGTTCCGAGCGGGAAATTCTTGGGCAGGCCGTCGATATTGATGATGGCATTGTCCTCGAACCGCAGGAATCCCATCGCCGCCGGGCTCTTCTTCGCAAAGCGCACGGTGTAGACGAAGTCTTTGCTGAAGTGGCGGATGTTCTCCTGGGTCCCGGCTGCCATTTCTCGCGCGATCTTCAGCGCTTCGGGCAGGCGGTCAAGCGGCACGGCGAAAGCCGCGTTGTAGACGTCCACCCGCAGGCCGAAGAGGCGGTGCGGTTTCCATTCGGCGGTCAGCTGGGACAGCGTGCGCGGCACGTCGCGCTCGTCGCAGGCGTGTTCCTTGAAATCCTCGAACAGCATGCCCGGCACATCGATCAGGTCGCGCAGCTTGGCCTCGATCATAAAGGGCGCAAGCGGGTTCTCGCTCGCTTCCTTCAGGCCCTTGGCCGCACGCTCGCCCAGCGCCTCGAAGCCGGTGCGACTGACCGGTTCCGCATCGAGTGCGGGCTTGGCCTCGGCATCGATCCTGAGCCAGATCGTCTCGAGCACCTCGTGCCCGTCCTTGGCGAAGGGGTCGAAGGTGAGCTCGTAATAATGAGGCACGCGGCCTTCCGCGATATCCCCCATGGCTTCGGCAAAGCGCCCCTGTGCGACCAGCGCGCCCCAGTCGGCGGGCAGGCGGCGGGCGCGCTTGACGAGGCCGCAGTAGAACTCGTCCACCGCCTCGATGAGATAGGCGGAGACGAAGCCCATGCCGCCCAGATGGACCTGCGCTGCAGCGAAGTGCGCCGGATCGCCGAGGCTGGCGAACTGCGTTACCCATTCGTCGCGCAATACCGGTCGCGCAGGGTCCGCAAGCCACACTGCCTCGCCCTTGCCCGTCGAAAGCAGGACAGCGCGCACATGACCCTCGCAGCCCGTCTCGCCCAGCGTCGAGCCGTGCGATCCGGTGCCCGCCAGTCCGGCGATGCTCTGTCCCTTGTGCGAGCCTGCCGTGCGCAGCGACAGGTCGCGGCCGGGCTTGCCGAGCCAATCCATCAGGCGGAAAATCTTGGTCCCGCCGGTGACGATGACATAGCGCTGGCGCCCCTCGACCCCGTCGCGAAAAGCGCCATCGGGGACCGACCAGATACCGTGGTCCTCGTCGGTTTCGACATGGCTGGAGAAGCCGCGAAAGACCTTGCTCTGCGACCAGCCGGAACCGGTCACGCACAATTCGCGGTCGCGCTCTGCCTCGTAGGCGATGAGGTCGCCCATCACCGCGCGCCGCTGGCGCAGGGCGTCGACCAGTTCCTGCTCGCCGTCCTGGTGGATTTCCACGGTGCGGCGCATGAAGGTGGCGATCGAGCGATGCTCGTTCAGCCACGGTCCGCCGCCCTTGCGTTCGATGCGCATCGCTTGCCCCCTCCCGATGTCGGCCCTCTCCAATCGAGTTGTAACCCTGCGGCCTATTGGTAAAAACCGACCGCTCGGGCCAGCCAAGGGGGGATGTGCCGATGCTGGAAAACCTTGTCTACCTCGTCATCGGCTTCTGCCTGCCCTTCGTCATCTTCTTCGTCGGCCGCAAGCTGCTGAACTGGGGCGCGCACGATGTGCCCTGCTCGCACTTCCACGACCACGTCCACGATGCAGCACCGAGCCGCTTCGTGCGCGATATCCAGCGCGATGCGCCCGTCTCGCACGACCATCTTTTCGACGAGAACGACCACGAACCGGACCCGCTGGGCCGCGAACTGGAAAAGCTGGTCGAGGAATGCGCGCTGCATGGTCATTCGGCCGGCGAGCTGAAGCTGGCGCACGATCCGGCCAAGCCCGAGAAAGCACATGGCGAGAAAGTCCTGATGCTGTCGGGCGGCGGGCAATGGGGTGCCTACGGAGCAGGCCTGTTCCGCACGCTGCACGATGCCAGCGGCAACGACCTCGCCATGCGCGGGGTGCGTATCATCACCGGCATTTCGACCGGTTCGCTGCAGACCCTGCTGCTGATGGTGGCGCTCGACGAAAAGGCCCGGCCCGAGACGCGCCGCTACGCGATGGAACGGCTCGAATGGGGCTATTCGCCGAAGAAGGAGAGCGAGGTCGTGCTCAACACCGGCCTCAAGATGCTCCCCTTTCGCGGCGCCCAGGCCGGGACCGCGCCGCTGCGCCGCCGGATCCGCGACGCGATCTTCGAGAACGGCGACGGCACGCTGCTCGATGCGCTGCGCCAGTCGAGCATCGCGGGCTATATCGGCTTCGTCGAGGCGAATTGCGGCCAGTTCCACTATGTCGACGTGCGCGGCCTCGTCCGCGACGAGCCGGACAACGAGAAAGCCGTCGATGCCCTGTGCGCGGCGGCCATGGCCTCGTCCGCCATGCCGGTGTTCCACCAGCAGTTGCGCGTTACCGGGTCGAGCAAGGGGTCGCGCGTGCTGTACGATGGCGGAGTGCGGCGCTCGGTCTTCTTCGAACGCTCGATGGAGCGGATGCACGACCACGTATGCAAGCACGCCGGCCTGCCCGAAGACCATCACCCGACAGGTGCAGAGCGCGCGGCGGTGACGCCTGCCTTCTTCGTGGTGCGCAACGGACCGACCGTGCGCATCGCCGACCCCGACCTCGACAGCAAGGACGACCCAATCCTCAACGGCAAGCGCGGCTACGACCTGCTCGTCAACGAAAGCGAGGTCGGCGCGATCGCGGGCCTGCGCCTGCTCAATCCTTATGGCGACATCTACGTCACCACGGCCGACCAGTGGGACAGCTTCGAATGCACCTGCCCCGAGGCGGACTGCAAGAAGGAGGGGGAGATGTTCAAGCCCGGCTTCATGGCCTGCCTGCGCGATCTCGGCCGGCACAAGGCGCAACGCACCGGCGGGCCGTGGTGGCCGCTCAGCCCGATCGACGCACGCTAGGAACGGCGCGCAGTTTCTTCGCTTCGTTTCGAAACCAAATGTCGATTGGCGAATTTTTCCTCTCAAGAAGGGGAAGTTTCACTCGTGTCGCCATGTAGCAAGGTCTTGATCGTCGATGACGAGGCATTGATTGCCTTCGATTTCGAGATGACTCTGGAATCGGCAGGCTATGACGTGATGGGCCCCGCGACTTCGCTCGACGAGGCATTCTCCATGGTCGGCAACGAAATGCCGCGTGCTGCCATCCTCGACATCGATGTGAACCAGAACCCGGTCTGGCCGCTGGCCCGCCAGCTGCGCAGCAACGGCACCTATATCGTCTTCGTCAGCGCCAATCTGCACCACGAGGAACTGCGCAGCGAATTCGAGCAGGAAAAGCGGCTCGACAAGCCGGTCAGCGGCAAGGACCTGCTTGCCGCCCTGCGCCCCGCCTTCGCCTGAAGCCGCTTAGCTGTCGATCGGGAAGGTCAGGCTGCGCCGATAGCCGGTCGCCACCGCTTCGCCCGTGATCGTGCCCGAAAGCTGGCGGGTCGTTACCTCTAGTAGGCGCGTGCCGAAGCCGGCTCCTGCCTCATCCTCGGTAATCGAGCAGCATTCCTCCCAGTCGATCCGCAGGTCTTTCCCGACCTTGTCCCAGCGGACATCGAGCGATCCGTCGTGGTCACGCAGTCCGCCGTGTTTGGTCGCATTGGTCGCCCACTCGTGCAGGATCAGCGCGATCGATGTCAGCTTCGCGGTCGGCACTTCGACCTCCGGTCCCTCGAAGGTGATCTTCTGCTGGGAATGCGAAGGGGCAAGGACCGTATCGAGCAATTCGCGCAAGGTGACCGAAGATCCGTCCGTATGCCGCGAGGTTAGCGAGTGCGAGCGGCCGAGAGCGTGGATCCGGTCGCGAAGGTCTTCGGCAAAGCTGTCGAGATCGGTCGCCTCGCGGCGCGAAATCGACACCATGGCCGCGATGATCGCGAACAGGTTTTTCACGCGGTGGTTCATCTCGCGCAGCAGGATTTCGCGCTGGGCCAGTGTCTCGCGTTCGCTGGTGATGTCGTAGGTCACGCCGATGAACTTGGCGCCCTCGCTGCTCATGATGCGGCGGCCAAGTCCGTGCAAATATCGCGTACCGCCGTCCTTCAGCGGAAGGGCGAAGACCTCGTCGTAATCGCTCTCGCCGTCCATCGCGCGGCGCAGCGCATTGTTGACCCGGTCGCGGTCCTCCGACGGCAGGCGGGCGAGGATCGGCTCCATCGTATTGCCTTCGTCCTCGTCGAGATCGAGCAGTTCGCGCTCGGTCTTGTCGAGAACGGTCTTGTCCGAGGTAGGCTCGTATTCCCACACGCCGATCTTGGCGACTTCCAGCGCGAGGCGCAGGCGTTCGCGTTCCTCGCGCAGGTTCTGCTCCATCGACAAGGCTTCGGTCACATCGGTGAAAACCAGGGTGGCGCCATCGATGGCCCCGTCGATCTGGCGATAGGGGATGGCCCGGATGATATATTCGCGCGAACCGTCCTTGGAGGACGCGCGGTAGTCTTCCGTCCGCCCTTGTTCCGCAGCGCTTCGGGCGAGCCTCACGAAATGATCGTCGGCAAGGCTGTTGGGAAGCTGGTCGACCGGGCGACCCAGATCGCGTTCGTCGATCCCGAAGATGGCCTGTGCCGCATCGGTGAAACTGCGCAGGTTGAGCTTCCCGTCCGCCACCAGCACCATGAGGTGGGTGGAATCGACGAAGTTCTTGAGGTCGGCATTGGCGACGGTGACCTGGTCGACCTTGGTCTTGAGCTCGTCATTGACGGTGGTCAGCTCCTCGTTGGTGGACTGGAGCTCCTCATTCATCGACATCATTTCTTCGTTGGAGCTCTTGAGCTCCTCGTTGGTCGTCTCGAGTTCTTCGACCGTCGAGCGCAGGCGATGCCGTGTGTTCTGCAGCTCTTCCTCGAGGAACTGCAGCTGGCCGTCACCGGCCTCGAAATCGTCCAGCTCCTCGTCCGTGAAAGGCTCCAGCGTGCCGGTCTCGCGGATCACCATAAGGTATCCGCCCGGCGCGACCGGTTCGCACAGCACCGAGGCCGTGATGCGCCCGAATTCGGTGCTTATCGCGAGGTCGCGATTGACGAGCCTGCCCTGCGTTTCGACCACCTTTCGCAGCATGGGCCCGATGATTTCCCGCAGGCCCGGCCGCGCCAGCGTCGGGATGTGGACCGTCCGTTCGAGCCGGTCCGGGAATTCCAGGTAGCGACCTGCGGCACCCCATTTCTGGAGCAGTGTGCCCTCGCCATCGATCAGGAAACTGACCGGCGCATAGCGTTCGGCAATCCGGCGCAGGGCCGCGACCTCGGTCGATCCGGATTGCGGTGCGCTATTGCCTGCCATGCTGCTTTCGCGCCGACGGACATAGGTAGGCGACTGGCCACGGCCGAGCTGGAGGTTGTAGCTGCTCTTCACATTCTTTCGCCGGAACAGCCGCGAGCCCTGGTCGAGCGTCTCGAACAGGTCTTCGAACCGGCCGATGCCTTCCGATGTGCCGAGGAAGAGATAGCCGCTGTCGCGCAGGGAAAAATGGAACAGCGGCAGCACGTGCCTCTGCAACTCCTCGTCGAAATAGATGAGGAGGTTGCGGCATGAGATAAGGTCGATCTTGGAGAAGGGTGGATCGCTTACGAGATTGTGCAGGCTGAACCTGACCAGGTCGCGAATTTGCGGGGTAACCGAGAACGTGTCCGTACCGCCGATGATATAGCGGTGCTGGTAATCGCTCGGGATATCGACCAGCGCCGAAACGGGATATGTCGCGCTGCGCGCGATATCGAGCATCTTGTCGTCGATGTCGGTAGCGAAAATCTGCAGGTAGGGGCGCTTTTCGAAGCGGCGCATCGCCTCTGCAAAGAGCATGGCGATGGAATAGGCTTCCTCGCCGCTCGAACAGCCCGGAATCCAGACGCGCAATTCCTGCCCGTCGCGCGACTTGCGCACGAGTTCGGAAATCACGCTTTCGTTGAGCGACTGGAAATCGTCCGCATCGCGGAAGAACTGCGTGACGTTGATGAGCAAGTCCTGGAATAGCGCCTGGCATTCGTCGGCATCGCTGCGCATGCGGGCCACATATTCGCCCGCGTCCTCGATCGAGAGCACCTGCATCCGGCGCGCCACGCGCCGCACCAGTGTCGATCGCTTGTAGCGCGAGAAATCATGCCCGACGGTTTCGCGCAGCACATCGCACAATTCGTCGATCCGGTCGGCGACCTCGCGAGCCTCGTCCCGCAAGCCGTCGCCAGGCGTGCGGGCAAAGAATTCGCCGATTGCCTCGATGATGGCCGAAGGCGGGGCCACGATGTCGACGAGGCCGGTCCCGATGGCCGACACCGGCATTCCGTCGTAGCGGGCAGTCGCCGGATCCTGAGCCACTGCCAGCCCGCCGTTTTCCTTGATGGCGCGCAAGCCCCGACTGCCGTCCGCACCTGTCCCCGACAGGATGACGCATGCGGCCTTGTGCTGCCTGTCCTGGGCGAGGCTGTCGAAGAAATCGTCGATCGGCCGGCGCTGGCCGCGCGGGTCGGCAAATTCGGTCAGCTCCAGCGTGTTGTCATGGATCGCCAGCCCGTGGGCCGGGGGAATGACATAGATGTGGTCGGCTTCCAGCGCCTCGCCGCCTTCGGCCTGCGTCACCTTCATCTTCGTATAGCGTTCGATCAGCTGCGCCATCAGCGATTCGTGGGTCGGATCGAGATGCTGGACGACGACGAAGGACATTCCGGTGCTCTCGGTCTGCCCGGCAAACAGTTCGCGCAGAGCTTCGAGACCGCCGGCAGATGCGCCGATGGCCACGACCGGGGGCAGGCTGTCCTTCTCTTCGCTCATCCGTCCCCCTTCAGCCACGACATCCGCAATTTCGCGATGATCGAGTGGCTCGATGCCAGCTGCTCGTAAGTACCGAGCATGACGATCCCCATCTCGCCGGCTATCGAACCGAGCTGGCGGATATCCTGTTTCAGCGCCGTTTCGTAGATCTGCAGGGCTTCTTCGCCGTGCCTTCTGATTTCGAACTGCGACCCGAATATGTAAGCGATTTCATTGTTGTATTGCAACTTGGTCATGTAGACGAGGTTGAGGAAGGGCGATCCGTCGGCCCTTACATTGGGCACGAGGAACTTGCCGTCCTCTATCCTGTCATTGGCGATGAAATCGCGCATGCGCTGGCGGACCGGACCGGCCCCGCCTGCCGGTTGCAGGAAACGGCAATTGCGCCCCAAGCACAGCTCCGGCGCGTATTGGGTGACCTGGCAGAAGGCTTCGTTGACCCCGATGAGCGGCGCGTCGGGCAGGCGCACGTCGGCCAGCGTCAGCGGCACCTTGCTGCGCTGCATCAGGTCACCGAACCCGGGCGCGGGTTCGCTGTCATCCTTCCACCAGTACATAGAGCGACTCGCTCCCTCCCCCTTGGCCTTGGAGCCTATGCAAGGCCCCGCAATTTCACAAGAAATCTCGCAGATGCCTCCGAGCGCTGCCAAAAAATCGCCGACCGATGGATTAAGCGCGCAGCGGCATCCGTTTCCCTTTCAAGCGACCGGCTAGGCCGGGCGCGCCAAAAGGAGAAACGACACATGACCAAGCTTGCCACCCTGCCGCTGTTCGCCCTCGGCCTTGCCACTGCCGCGACCGCCGCCGTGCCGATGCTGCACGAGGAACAGGTCGCCCGCGCCGAGGAAGCGCTGATCATCACCACGCCGATCGCCGGGATCGAGAACAATCTGTGGTTCGATTACCGCATCGACATCACCGAGGCGCAGAAGGAGCTCACCAGCGACCTGCGCCGCGCCAGCGATATCGAGGACCGCCGCGATGCGTGGGAGGAATACGCCCATGAACTGAAGCACGAGCGCATCCATTACATCGAGGAAATGGCCGAGCGCGGATACCGCATGGGCCAGGTCATCTTCGTCGACTGAGCGACAGCAACGTCCCGGGCCGCGCCAGTCCCTCGGCGCGGCCACCCCCCGAAGGAAGGACCGGAAGACCCGCCGGTCCTTCCTTTTTTCGTGCGTGAAAAGTGGCCGGGCGAAGGCCCGCCAGCCAGTAGCTCAGCGCCAGCCCTGCTTGCGCGCGGCTTCTTCGCCCTGTGCATCGAGCGCCGGACCCGCTGCCATTTCCTGTGCCAGGGCCAGGATCTCGGCATCGCCTGCCCCTGCCATGCGGTAATCGGTCGAGGCGCCTTCGCTGCCCTCGCCAAGTGCCTCGAGCTTCCAGCCGGCCTCGTCGCGGCAGGCAATTCCGCCGCCCGCGCTGCCGCTGAACGCGCGGCAATAGCGGCCTTCCTCGCTGCGGAACGACAGAAGCACGCGGGTCTCGTCCCCCGGCGACTGGTTGGCGACGAGCCGGTCGTCGAGCACGCCGGCAAGCTGCGTATCGGCATAGGCAGGTGTATCGCCGCCTTGGCCCGGCAGGAACACGGCAAGCGCCAGCGATGCGGCCAGCGCCGGTCCGGCGACCCAGCCCCAGTGCGGCAAGCGCCGCCTGCTCTCGCGCCGCTCGCGGGCCGCAGCGAAATCCACCACCTCGGCCGGTTGCGGCCGGGACAGCATCGCGGCCAGCCGGTCGGGCACGGGCTGGTCGAGGACAGGCGCATAATGGCCGGCCAGCATGCTTTTAAGCGATTTGTGCCGCTCCACCTGCTGCGCCAGTTCGGGATCGGCCGCGATTGCAGCGGCGACCTGCGCCTCGCGTTCGCCCGACAGTTCGCCATCGGCAAACGCGGCGATGTCTTCTGGGGTAATCGTCACGATGCTTCTCCGAGCATGGCCATCAGCGCGTCGCGGCCGCGCACGAGGCGGGAATTGAGCGTGCCGACCGGGCAGCCGACGATTTCGGCCGCTTCCTTGTAGGCATAGCCTTCCACCATCACGAGCAGCACGGCCTCGCGCTGGTCTTCCGGCAGTTTCTGCATGGCGCGATCGACGTTGGACAGCTCGACCGCGGCTTCCTGCGCGCCGTCGCCGCCGACACCCACGCCGGCCTCCTCGGCCACGAAGGTCTGCAGGCTGCGCGTCGTCTTGCGGCCCTCGTCGATCCAGATATTGCGCATGATCCGATACATCCAGCTGTCGAGCCGCGTGCCTTCTTCCCAGCGGGACCGGTTGGCCAGCGCGCGCTCGATGGTCATCTGGCAGAGATCGTCACCGTCGGACGGATTGCCGGACAGCCCGATTGCGAAACGACGCAACCGGGGCAGCAGGGCCAGCAAGTCTTTCTCGAACGATGTGTTCAGCGTCTCTGCCTTCCAGGGATTAAACGGACGAGCGCGTGCGTTTCATCCATGCTTAATGCGTTTTAGTCGAAGAACGAGAGGACGATGCGAGTTTTTTCCCTGCTTTGCGCCGCACTGGCACTGGTTACCGCGCCGCTGGCCGCGCAGGTCGCGCTGCCGCGCGTGCAGCTGCCGCAGGTGGGGCCGGTTGTGGGCGAAACGCTCGACACGCTCGACGAGACGCGCGCCGGAGTGCAGCGCACGGTTGAACGGCTCGCGCGCGACCGCCTGCGCACGATAGACCGGCTGGTGCGTCGCAATGCCGATGCAATCGAGTACGATGCGGCAGGCGCACCCGCGCGGCGCGGCGAGCTGCTGGTGATGGACGTTTCCCCCGACACCTTGGCCCCTGCGCTGGAGGCAGGCTTCACCCTCCTCTCGCGCGAAGAGGTCGAGGGGCTGAATATCTCGCTCATGCGCCTCGGCGTGCCGGAGGGGATGGACCTTGCAGAAGCGCAAGCGGCGCTCGGCATCCTCCTGCCGCAGGCACAGGTCAGCGCCGACAACCTCCACTTCCAGTCGGGCACCGCCAATGGCGCGGTGCTGGCCATCTCGGCGCAAGGTAGTGCCGGCAGCGCAGCACCGGTCGGCATGATCGACGGTGCACCGGGCCCTGTAGTAAAGGTCACGGAAACGCGCGGCTTTGCCGCTGGCGCGCCCTTCCCGAGCCACCACGGCAGCTCGGTCGCATCGCTGCTCACCCATGCCGGTGCGGGCACCATCCGCGTGGCGGACGTGTACGGCACCGACAAGGCCGGCGGCAACGCGCTCGCCATGGCCAAGGGGCTGGGCTGGCTGGTTTCGCGCGGCAGCAAGGTGGTGACGATCAGCCTCGTGGGACCGCGCAATGCGGTGCTCGAACGGGCGATCGGCGCAGCCCAGCGCAAAGGCGTGGTGGTGGTTGCGGCGGTCGGCAATGACGGCCCGGCCGCCCCGCCCGCCTATCCGGCCTCCTATGACGGCGTGATTGCCGTGACCGCGGTCGACGGCAAGCGCCGCGCACTGATCGAGGCGGGCCGCGCGCTCCATCTCGACTATGCCGCGCCGGGCGCGGACATCTATGGCCGCAATGCCAAGGGCAGGCGCATCGGCCTGCGCGGTACGTCCTTTGCCACCCCGCTGGTCGCGGCCCGCCTGGCGCGGGCCTTGGCGCAGGGCCGCAACTGGCGCGCCGCGCTCGATGCAGAGGCCGTGGACCTAGGACGCAAGGGCCATGACGACACCTATGGCAGGGGCCTTGTCTGCGGCGGCTGCACCGGACGCTGAAATTTTTTTCGCGCTTTTATGGATTAAGCGCCGCACCCCACCCGTTTTCCTTTCGAGCGGATGCACCGACACCTTCGCATCCGCAGATAGAAAGGAACTGACGATGAAGAACCTCATGCTTGCCGCTTCGGCGCTCACCCTGATTGCAGCCCCTGCCCATGCCCAGCTGCTGGGCGGCGGCGGCCTGTCGGGCGTCACCGGATCGCTCAATGGCACGGTCAATTCGACCCTGCGCGCTCCGACCGAAACGCTGCGTTCGACCACCCGCGGCACGCTGCGCGGCGATGCCGCCACGCGCGGCAACGAGAAGGTCGACCGCAAGAACGGCAGCGTCGCCATCGACCGCAGCGTCGACACCAGCCTTGATGCCACCACCAGCCAGCTGCTCGGCACGCCGGCAGGCGAGGCTTCGGGCAATGCATCGGGTTCTGCCAATGCCTCGGGCTCGGGCAGCGCCAATGCGCAGCTGATCGGAACCGATGCCGTGACCGGCGCAGTCCAGGGCACCGCCGCCCGGGCGCGTGAGACAGTCTCGAGCGTCCGCAATATCGCCACCCCCGCCGTGGGTTCGGCCCGCGACCGCTTGTCGGGAGCAACGGCACAGGCCGGCAGCCTCGCCGGTTCGGCAAGCGGTGCTGCACAGGGCGCAGGCATGATCGATAACAGCGTGCTGGCCCTTGCCGGTAGCGGCGCTGCGCAGGGCGAAGGCGCCTTCGCCGTCGCGCCGGGAATGCCGGTCCAGCTGCCTTCGGGCGAACAGCTCGGCACCGTGCGCGACATCGTCGCCACGCGCAGCGGCGAGATTCGCCAGCTGGTCGTCGACACCAAGGACGGCCTGACCACCATTCCCGCCGGCAGCCTCACGGCCAGCGGCACCGCGCTCATCGCGGGCCAGGCCAGCGGCTCGGCATCCAACGAGGCTCCCGCCGAGGCGAGCGGCACCGAATAAGCCGCCGTCACGGTGAAACGAAGGCCGGGTTGCCCATGCGGGTGGCCCGGCCTTTTCGCATGGCCCGCGCATGCGCAGGCTGCGGTTTCGTCGATTTGCAGGGAAAGGGACTGATGGTGCGGTCGAGAAGACTCGAACTTCCACGGGCGTTAGCCCACAACGACCTCAACGTTGCGCGTCTACCAGTTCCGCCACGACCGCACACAGTCTGAAATCGGTAGCGAATCCCGCGAGGGGGAAACAGGTGCTACCGCCGGTAGGAGCGCGCCCCTAGCAGCGCCTTTGCACTGCCGCAAGCACCTTTGTCGCGAGGGTCAGAGCGGGGCCCAGCCCACGTCGGCATAGACCGCGTTGCGCGGGACCTGCGTGCTCGCCTCGTCGATGGTGATCGTCTCGCCCGGGGCCAGCGTGGGCTGCGGCGGCTGGACGATCCAGGTGAAGACCTGTTGTTCGCGCTCGTTGAGCATGACGATCTGGATCGGCGGCAGGCGGCGGCTTTCGCGCGCCTTGTTTTCTACCTCGATCCGGGCGGAGAAGAGGTAGGTCTTGTTTTCCAGCTCGCGCCAGCTCTGCGATTCCTGCGGGAAGCGCAGTTCGAGGTCGGGCTGCGCCTGGCCGAAAGCGGGCTTGTCTACCGGCCACCAGGACGGCGTGCCGAACTGGGTGATCGCCACCACTGCGCCCAGCGCCAGCACGGCGAAGGTCGCTGCCGCCCAGGTCCACAGCTTCATCATGTTGCGGCGCGGGCGGAACGGCGGCGCATGGTCGAAGCTGGAAACGAAATCGTCCTCGTCCTCGTAGGCGCGGCTAACCGGCGGCGGGGCCGGCTGTTCCTCGTCATAGGAAGGGGGTGTCGTAGCATCGAAATCGGGCGCTTCGTCCTCTACCGCATCCTCGACCGGCGGGGCTTCCGCCGTGGCGACGTCAGCCTCGCTTTCAGCGAAACTGAAGCCCGGGCGTGCGGGCGCGCTTTCTTCGCGCTGCACCGGCGCGGGAGGAGGAGGCGGTGGGGGCGGCGGCGGAGCTGCCGCTTCGCTGGCCACCACGCCTTCGACTTCGGCCCCGTCCTGGAACCAGGAATGCTTGCACTTGGCGCAGCGCACCGTGCGGCCGTCCACGCCGATTGCGCTATCGGGAACGACATAGCGCGTGCTGCAGGCAGGACAGGCAATAATCATGGTGGACAAAAGCCTTACGCATTGCCGCGAATCGCGACAAGCTGCGCATCTGTGCGTGAAAGCCCCAAGCGGCTTTTTTCCACATCGAAGGACGGTTATAGGCCCCAATCGGACGATGGCGGCTCCTATTCATCCCTTTTTCGCGGCGATTGCAGGCCGATGAGCGTGCAGGAAAGCGCAATCGTGCAGTTCGACAACGTCGGATTGCGCTACGGGACCGAGCGCGAGGTCCTCTCGAATATTTCCTTCACCCTGTTCTCGGGCCGGTTTTACTTCCTCACCGGGGCCAGCGGCGCGGGCAAGACTTCGCTGCTGAAGCTGCTTTACCTCGCCCAGCGCCCTTCACGCGGGGGGATGCGGATGTTCGGCACCGACGTCATCACCATGCCGCGCGACCAGCTGCCCAAGTTCCGCCGCCGCATGGGCGTGGTGTTTCAGGACTTCCGCCTCGTCGACCACCTGTCCGCCTTCGACAATATCGCCCTGCCGCTGCGCGTATCGGGCGTGCGCGAGAGCGACCTTGAAGGGCCGGTCAACGACATGCTCGAATGGGTCGGGCTGGGCCACCGTGCCGATGCGCGCCCCGCCACGCTGTCGGGCGGCGAGCAGCAGCGCGTCGCGATCGCCCGCGCGGTCATTGCCCGTCCCGAAATCCTCGTGGCCGACGAACCGACCGGCAACGTCGACCCGGAAATGGCGCTGAAGCTCATTCGCCTGTTCGAGGCGCTCAATCGCCTCGGCACGACGGTGGTGGTCGCGACGCACGACGTGCAGCTGATCCGCAAGGTGCCCGAAAGCCTGATCATGCGGCTGGACAAGGGCACGCTGTCCGATCCCACGGGCGCACTGCGTTATCCGCCCAAGCGCACTTCGAGCACGGGAATGCCGGAATGAAGCGGCCACCGACCCTTGGCCGGGCCGTCGACCGGGGCCTTGCGCCGTTCCGCGGCAGGCGCGCCGCGCACCTGTTGCCGCGCACCCGGCTGGGCGGCCCGGTGCCTTGGGTCATCGCCATCATGACCGCGCTCACCGTGCTGGCGGTGGGCGGAGCGCTCGCCCTCTCCAACCTCGCGGCGAGCGCGCGGGGCGAGCTTGCCGGCAGCGCGACCGTGCAGATCCTCGAAGCCGATCCAGACCTGCGGGCGGAGCAGACGCGACGCGTCGCCGCGCTGCTGCGGCAGGACGCCTCGGTCGAGGCGGTCCGGATCGTGCCCGAAAGCGAGATTGCCGCCCTGCTCGAACCCTGGCTCGGCACGGGCGAGGCGGTCGAGGCGGTGCCCTTGCCCGCGCTGATCGACCTGCAGCTGGCCGCAGGGGCAGGCGAGGCGCAGCTCGAGGCGCTGGAAGGGCGGATTGCCGCCGCCGCGCCGTCGGCCCGAATCGATGCGCAGGAGGCGTGGCTTGCCCCCGTGCTCGAAGCATTGAATTCGCTACGTTACATGGCCTTCGCGCTGATCGCCCTGCTCGCTTTCACCGGAGCCGCCGCAGTCTGGCTGGCGGCGCGCAATGCGCTCGACGGCAATCGCGACACGATCGAGATCGTCCACCTCCTGGGCGGCAGCGACGAGCAGGTGGCGCGGGTGTTCCAGCGTTCCATCCTGTTCGACGCACTGGCTGGCGGCGTGCTCGGCCTGGCGCTGGGCACGGGCGCAATCCTGCTGGTTGCGACCCGTTTCGCCGCGCTCGATTCGGGGATGGTGGCAGGCGGGACACTGTTGCCGACCGATTGGGCGATAGTTGCACTGGTCCCGCTTTTCGCGGTCGGAATTGCCGTCTACACCGCGCGCATGACCGTCCTGTCCTCCTTGCGGAAAATGCTGTGATCCTGCGTTTCGTTGCCGGTCTTGTGCTGATCTACGCATTCGGCTTCCTTGCCTTTGCGCTGACGCTGCCCGGTCCTTCGGCGGAAACGAAGACCGATGCCGTGATCGTGCTGACCGGCGGCCCGGGGCGCATTGCCCGCGGGCTGGAAGTGGTCGCCACCGGCGAAGCCAAGGAGATGTTCGTCTCCGGCGTCGATCCCGAAGTGAAGCCGGGCGAATTCGCGGCCGAATTCAACGTGCCGCGCCGCACGATGAACTGCTGCGTGACGCTGGGCTACCTTGCGGTCGACACGCGCAGCAATGCCGGCGAAGTCGCCCAGTGGATGAAGGAGAAGGAGTTCACCTCCGCCCGCCTCGTCACGACCGACTGGCACATGGCCCGCGCCTCTTCCGAAGTGTCCGAGACCCTGCCCGACGAAATCAGGCTGGTGAGGGACGCGGTCGTCTCGCACCCCGACCTTGCGACGCTGTTCCTCGAATACAACAAGCTGCTGGCGTCGGAAATTTCGCAGGGACTGCCGGTCTGACGCGATGATCCTGCTGCGCAATATCGCGTTTTATTTCGCTTTCTATATCGGCTCGATCTTCGTGACCGCATCGGCGCTGGCGTGCCTGCCGTTCTCGCGCCCGGCCTTCCGCCGAAGGGTCGAGAACTGGAGCGAATGGCAGCGCTGGTGCGTGCGCCACCTGCTGGGCATCGAACTGGTGATGGAAGGCGCGCCGCTGGACGAGCCGGTACTCTATGCAGTCAAGCACGAGAGCTTCTTCGAGGCGATCGACGCCCCCGCCCTGTTCGACAGCCCAGCGGTCTTCGCCAAGCAGGAACTGCTCGGCATTCCGGGCTGGGGCAAGGCGGCCTCGGCATACGGCCTGATCTTCGTCCAGCGCGACCAGGGTGCCAAGGCGCTGATGGCGATGATCCGCCTTGCCAAGTCGCGGTCGGCAGAGGGCCGCCCGCTGGTTATCTTCCCCGAAGGCACCCGCGTGCCGCATGGCGAGCGCCGGACGCTGCAATCGGGTTTTGCCGGGCTTTACAAGATGCTCGGCCTTCCGGTCGTGCCGGTCGCGGTCGACAGCGGGCCGCTCTACCACCGCCCGTTGAAGGCACGGGGACGCATCACCTACCGCTTCGGCGATCCCATTCCCGCCGGCCTGCCGCGCGAGGAAATCGAGCGGCGCGTGCTCGACGAAATCAACGCTCTGAACAGCTGATCAATGGTCCTTGCGGCCGAAGTCGGGCCGCGCATCGTCCTGCCCTTCCTCGATGATCGAGCGGCGGATCGTGCGCGTGCGCTCGAACAAATCGTGCAGCGTGTCGCCGTCGCCATTGCGGATCGCCCGCTGGAGCGCGGTGAGGTCCTCGTTGAAGCGCCCCAGCACTTCAAGCACTGCGTCGCGGTTGGTCAGGAACACGTCGCGCCACATGACCGGGTTCGACGCGGCGATGCGCGTGAAATCGCGGAAACCGCCGGCGGAATACTTGATCACCTCGCCCCGCGTTACGTCTTCCAGGTCGGAGGCGGTGCCGACGATGGTATAGGCGATGAGGTGAGGGATGTGGCTGGTCACGGCGAGGACGAGGTCGTGATGCTCGGCATCCATGATCTCGACCTTGGCGCCCAGGCCTTCCCAGAAAGCCGACAGATCGGCCACGGCGGCCTCGGGCGCATCGGCGGCAGGCGTCAGGATGCACCAGCGGTGGCGGAACAGCTCGGCAAAGCCTGCGTCCGGCCCGCTGCGCTCGGTCCCTGCAACGGGGTGCGCTGGAATGATCGTCGCATCCGGCAATGCGCGGGCGAGCGCCTTGGCGACGCTGCCCTTGGACGACCCGACGTCGCTGACGATCACGCCGGGCTTGAGCGACGCAGCGATGCCGCTGGCGGCTTCCTCCATCGCGCCGACGGGCACGCAGAGGATCACGAGATCGGCATCCGCCACCGCCTCGCCCTCCGTATCGCAGACCTTGCCGACGAGGCCGCGTTCGGCAGCGCGGCGGCGCACCTCGGGGTCCGCATCCCACCCGGTGGTGTCCACCTCGCCCAGCATCTCGCCGGTGGCGAGGCCGATGGAGCCGCCGATGAGGCCGAGGCCGATGATGGCGACGCGCCGGATCGTCACGAGACGGCCTTTGCCGCATTGCGCAGTATGCGGGCGATATCGTCCATCTGCTCGCGCGTGCCCACGGTGATGCGCAGCGCATGCGGCAGGCCCTGGCCGGGGAGGTGGCGCACGGCGTAACCGCCTTCGGCCAGCGCGCCGAGCGCCGTCTCGGCCGTCAACGCGCCTTCGAACAGCACCAGCACGAAGTTCGCCTTGCTCGGCACGGCGCGCAGGCCGTGGTTGCCGAGCGCGGCAATCGCCTCGGCGAAGCGGTCGCGCTCCTCGCCATTGGCCTTGCGCGACTGGTCGACGAAGCCCTGGTCGCCCAGCGCGGCGATGGCCGCGCGCTGGCCGCTGGTGGTCACATTGAAGGGCCCGCGGATCCGGTTGAGCGTATCGACCAGGTGCGGCGCGCCGGTCGCCCAGCCGATCCGCTCGCCCGCGAGGCCGTAAATCTTGGAGAAGGTGCGCGTGACCAGCACGTTGTCATGCGCTGCGGCGAGCGCCATTCCGCCATCGTCCTCCGCCTCGTCCAGGTATTCGCCATAGGCCTGGTCGACCACCAGCAGGACATTGGCAGGAAGCCCGGCGTGTAGCCGCTCGATCTCGGCGCGCGGCAAATAGGTGCCGGTCGGATTGTTCGGGTTGGCAAGGAAGACCACTTTCGTGCGCTCCGTCACCGCGGCCAGCAACGCGGCTACGTCGGTCGCGTAATCGGCATCGGGCGCCTCGACCGGCGTCGCGCCGCAGCGGCGGGCGGCGATTTCGTAGACCACGAAGGAAAAGCGGGCATAGAGCACCTCGTCCCCCGGCCCTGCAAATCCTTGTGCGGCGAGGTTGAGCAGCTCGTCCGAACCGGTCCCGCACACGATCCGCGCAGCATCGAGGCCGTGCAGCTGCGCAATCGCCTCGCGCAGTGCCGTCGCGTCGGGATCGGGATAGCGCGCCGGATCGCCGCCCCTGCCGAGCGCGGCCAGCGCCTGCGCGCTGCAACCCAGCGGATTCTCGTTCGCGGACAGCTTGGTCAGCTCGCGCCCGTCGCTGCCCTTGGACTTGCCGGGCACATAGGCATGGATCGCCTCGATCCAGGGCTTCATCGTCGGACGGGCGGAACTATCGTTGGACTGGGTCATCGCGGCTTCGCCGCATGAAAGAAAAACGCCCCTTCGACAAGCACCTGCCTTGGCTGTAGAGGCCAAGGAATGTCCGGGGCGTCCCAAGTTTTGCAATTGACCGATCCCCTGCCGCTCGACGGCGGGAGCGAGCTGGCGCAGGCCGAGATCGCTTACGAGACCTATGGCACGCTGGCGGACGACCGCTCGAACGCCATCCTGATCTGCCACGCGCTGACCGGCGACCAGTATGTCGCCAGCACCCACCCGGTGACCGGCAAGCCGGGCTGGTGGGAACGCGTGGTCGGACCGGGCAAGCCGATCGACACAGACCGCTATTTCGTCGTCTGCGCCAATGTCATCGGCAGCTGCATGGGCTCTAGCGGCCCGGCCAGCTTCGCCGCCGACGGCAAGCCCTATGCCATGCGTTTCCCGGTCATCACCATCCGCGACATGGTCCGCGCGCTGGTCGCCCTGCTCGATGCACTGGGGATCGAGCGGCTGCATGCCGTGGTCGGCGGATCGATGGGCGGGATGCAGGCGCTGAGCCTTGCCGCCAACTGGCCCGAGCGTGCGACCCGCGTGCTCGTCATCGCATCGACCAGCCGGCATTCGGCCCAGAATATCGCCTTCCACGAGCTCGGCCGGCAGGCAGTGATGGCCGATCCGAACTGGTGCGGGGGCGATTATTACGCTGCCGACGCACAGCCCGATTCCGGCCTCGCCGTGGCGCGCATGGCGGCGCACATCACCTATCTGTCGGAAGAGGCGCTGACCGAGAAATTCGGGCGCAACCTGCAGGACCGCGAAACCAAGAGCTTCGGTTTCGACGCCGATTTCCAGGTGGAAAGCTACCTGCGCTACCAGGGCAGCGGCTTCACTCGCCGCTTCGATGCGAACAGCTATCTCTATATCACCCGCGCGATGGATTATTTCGACCTTGCGGAGGAACACGGCGGCAAGCTGGCTGATGCCTTTGCCGGGACGACGGCGCGCTTCTGCCTCGTCAGTTTCGATTCCGACTGGCTCTACCCGACCAGCGAAAGCCGCCATGTGGTCCATGCGCTCAATGCGGCAGGCGCCGCGGTCAGCTTCGTCGAACTCAGCGCGCCGCACGGCCACGACAGCTTCCTGCTCGACGTGCCTGCGCTCGACCGCGTGGTGAAGGGGTTCCTCGAATGAGCGTGCTGCGCCCCGACCTTGCCGCCATTGCCGAGGCGATTGCGCCGGGCACCCGCGTGCTCGACATCGGCTGCGGCGACGGCACGCTGCTGGGCGAACTGCGCGCGGCCAAGCAGGTCGATGCCCGCGGGATCGAGATCGACCCGGCCTGCGTCGAGCGCTGCGTGGCGCAGGGCCTTTCGGTGGTGCAGGGCGATGCCGACAGCGCGCTGGCCGACTATCCCGACAAGGGGTTCGACTATGCCGTGCTCAGCCAGACGCTGCAGACCGCGCGCCGGCCCGACCTGATGCTCGACCAGCTGCTGCGCGTCGGCAAGCAGGCCTTCGTCTCCTTCCCGAACTTCGCCCACTGGCGCACCCGCGCCGCGCTGATGTTCGGCGGGCGGATGCCGGTGACGCGCAGCATCCCGGTCAGCTGGTACGAGACGCAGAACATCCACCACGTAACCGTGAAGGACTTTCGCGAACTGGCGCGCGAAAAAGGCGCGCGGATCGAGCGGGAATGGTTCTTCGCCGGAGAAAAGCCGGTGGCGGGCGCATCGAACCTGCGCGCCGAATTCGCGGTCTTCCTGCTCAGCCGCTAGGCGGCGGAGGGGCCTTGGCGCCGCCGTTGAAGAAGCTGCGGATGATCCGCCGCGCCGTCAGGATCAGCCAGACCGTCAGCCCCAGCAGCACCAGCGCGATGCCGCCTGCCACGTAAGGATATTCGTAGGCGAGGTAGAGCAGGCCCGCGGTCGCCACGTCCTCCACGCTGGAGACGGCGATATTGCTGACCGGTTCGGGGCTGGCATTGACCACCCCGCGCGCGCCCGCCTTGCCCGCATGGGCAGTCAGCGCCGCGCCGCCGCCGAGCAGGAAGGCGACCACCTGCGTTGCCGGGTCCGCCGGATCGATGATCGCCAGCGCCAGCAGCGCGCCGCCGATGGGCCGCACAAAGGTATGGACCGCGTCCCACGCGCTATCGAGCCACATCACCTTGTCGGCGAAGAATTCGGCCAGCGCCGCCACGGCCGCGATGCCCATGATCCAGGGGTTCGCCAGAATGTCGAGGCTCTGCAGGTGTTCGGGCAGCGGGATCGCGCCCAGCCGCATGGCGAGACCGGTGGCGAAAATGCTCAGGTACAGCCGCCAGCCCGCCAGCAGGCTGACACTTCCGGCAATGCCGATGATTTCCATGATGCCCATCGCGCCCTCCTCGAGCCCGCGAGGGTGCGCGCTTATCGCGCCGCGATCAAGAGCTTAGCTGGCGGTCGCCTGCTGCCACTGGTGCGTATCGGTGAACTGCTCGAAACGCACGATCGCCCCGTCAGCCACGTGGGCGAGGTGGGCGAAGCGGATTTCGATCGGGCCGTTTGCCGTGGTCCCGCGGTAAAAGCCGAGCGCCAGAGCGGCATCGTCGCCGACCGGCGCTATGCTGTCGGGCTTGGCCGAGAAATCGCCGACGTCATTGCCGATAGGGCCGAACACGTTGGCGGCGACTTCGCCGAAACCCCGGTAGGTTCCGCCGTAGGGGCCGCCGCTCGCTTCCACCCAATGGGTGTTGCCGAGCAGGGCCCCCAGGCGTTCGCCGTCGCCCGCGGCGAAGGCACCATAGAGATCTGCAAGAACTTCGGTGGCTTCGCTCATGGGATCAGGCTCCTTTGTTTGGGTCGATCAGAAGATCTCGAACAGGCCGGCTGCACCCATGCCGCCGCCCACGCACATGGTGACGACGCCGTACTTGGCACCGCGGCGCTTGCCTTCGATCAGCGTGTGGCCGACGCAGCGCGCGCCGGTCATGCCATAGGGGTGGCCGATCGAGATCGAGCCGCCGTTCACGTTGAGCTTGTCGTTGTCGATGCCCAGCTTGTCGCGGCAGTACAGCACCTGCACGGCGAACGCCTCGTTCAGCTCCCACAGGCCGATGTCGTCGACCTTGAGGTCGAAGCGCTTGAGCAGCTTCGGGATCGCGAAGACCGGGCCGATGCCCATTTCGTCGGGCTCGGTACCGGCAACCGCCATGCCGACATAGCGGCCGAGCGGCTGGAGACCGCGCTGTTCGGCGACCTTGGCTTCCATCAGCACGCTGGCCGAGGAACCGTCCGACAGCTGCGAGGCGTTGCCCGCAGTGATCGAGGTGCCCGGGCCCATTACCGGCTGCAGCGACTGCAGGCCTTCGAGCGTGGTCGAGGGGCGGTTGCCCTCGTCCTTGGCGATGGTGACTTCCTGGTCGGAAATCTCGCCGGTTTCCTTGTTCTGCACCTTCATGGTGGTGGTGACAGGGACGATCTCGTCGTCGAACTTGCCGGCCTCCTGTGCGGCAGCGGTGCGCTGCTGCGACTGAAGCGCGTATTCGTCCTGCGCTTCGCGGCTGATGCCGTAACGCTGGGCGACCGTTTCGGCGGTCTGCAGCATGGGCATGTAGATTGCGCCGTGCATCGCCATCAGTTCGGGATCGGGCATGACCCGCATTTCCTTCGTCTGGACGAGGCTGATCGATTCCTGGCCGCCGGCTGCCACGATATCCATGCGATCGGTGATGATCTGCTTGGCCGCGGTGGCGATGGTCATCAGGCCCGAAGAGCACTGGCGGTCGATGGTCATGCCCGACACGCCGATCGGGCAGCCGGCACGCAGCGCGACCTGGCGGCCGAGGTTGCCGGCCTGCGCACCCTGCTGGAGCGCGGCGCCCCACAGCACGTCGTCGACTTCACCGGCATCGATGCCGGCGCGCTCGATCGCGGGCTTCAGCGAATAGGAACCGAGGGTCGCGCCCTTGGTGTCGTTGAAGCCGCCCTTGTAGGCCCGGCCGATAGCGGTGCGGGCGGTGGATACGATGACTGCGTCACGCATGGTCATTCCTTAGATAATATTGGTCAGGGAAACGGGTACGGTTTCCCCCGGGGAGGAGGCGCTCCGGGTCGCGGACCGGAACGCAATTCTGTTCTCAGACGAAATACATGGTCATCCATTCGCAGATCAGGGCCGGCTTGTCCTCGCCCTCGATCTCGATGGTGATTTCCATGGTCTGCTGCCACTGGCCGGGACGCTTTTCGCTCATTTCGAGCAGCTTCCAGTGGCCGCGGATACGCTTGCCCGAACGCACGGGCGCGATGAAACGCGTCTTGTTGCCGCCGTAGTTGACGGCCATCTTGATCCCGTCGACCCGCGGAACATCGCTGTTCGCGGTGAGGAAGGGGATCATCGACAGGGTGAGGAAGCCGTGGGCGATGGTGCCGCCGAACGGCGTCATCTTGGCCATCTCTTCGTTGATATGGATGAACTGGTGGTCGCCGGTCGCGTCCGCGAACTGGTTGATGCGCTCCTGGCTCATCTCGACCCATTCGCTGGTGCCGACCTGTTCACCGATCTTGGCTGCGATTTCCTGGGGGCTCATGCGCGTCTCTCCTCGATTGCCGTAAACGGGGCGCGGGAAGCCGTGTGCGCCCGCGCGAACGGGCGGTGTCATGGCCTATGCGGAAGGCTCGTGCAACCGCGCTTGCGGTGCCCCTACGGAATGGCGGGATCGGGCGCGGCGGCCCGGGCATCGGCGCGCCGGTTGGCTGCCTTGACCTCCTTGAAGGCCGCCTTGTCGAGCGCCGACTCGCGCCGTTTCACGTGGTCGGCCAGCGCGATCTGCAGGCCGACGATCATCAGCACGACCGGCTGGTAGGCGATCCCCTGGAAGGTCGCCCCGACGAGGTAGATGACATTGGCGAACTGCAAGCCGCTGGCGAGCGGGCCCTGCCACCCCTCGATCCGCCCGGTCCGGCCGGCATAGCGGCGCCGGATCCTCTCCATCTGGACGAGGCCCGTGACGTGCAACAGCGTCCACAGGATGAGGCCCGGCCAGCCTTGTTCGCCGAGCATCTCGAACCACGAGGAATGGAAGGCGCGCCCGCTTTCGGTCACGTCCTGGTAAGTGACGCGCACCGTGTTCCCGTCCACCTCCTTGACCGGCATCTTGTAGGTAAAGCTGTTGCCCCGGTAGACGTCGAAGCCTCCGCCCAGCGGATTGCGCTCCACATAGTCGAGCGTCCACGACCACACCTGCATGCGGGTCGAGGCGGATTGTTCCGACTGCGCTTCCTTGATCGTCGACATGCGCTCGGTGAAGGAGGACGGCAGGAAGGGCAACGCGGCAATGCCGATGGCAGCCGCTGCCCCGATATAGAGGAACCGCCGCTTCACATCGCGCAGCAGCATCAGGCCGAGCGCGGCGATGCACAGCAGGCCCGTGCGCGCCTCGGTCCCGACGGGGATGAGCAGGCAGGCAAAGATCAGCGCGGCGCCGAACAGCTTCACCCGCCAGTCGGGCTTGAAGATCGTGCCGTGCCGCATGAACCACAGGATGATCGGGATGAGCGCGATCGCCACGGTGGACAGGGTAGAGCTTTCGTAGATGTTCGAATTGTCGTTCACGAACAGGTAGAGATTGCCATAGCCGCCCCCGCCGCCCACGGTCTTGAGACCCGCGGAGATGATGATCGCAGCGGCCGTCAGCACGGTGATCAGCATCGCCGCCTCGATCCGCAGCTTGGTCGTCAGCGTCAGCGGCAGGAAGATGGCAAAGACCAGCGCCTTCCACACCCAGGCCCATTTCTCTGCCCCGGCTTCGGGAAAATCGGCCCATTGCAGGGTGATGAAGCACCACACGAGCAGTGCGGCCAGCAGGCCCTGCCGCATCGACAGGCGGAAGCCGTCTTTCTTTTCCGCCACCGCCCAGCCGCCGAAGGCGAGCAGGAAGGCGATCAGCGATACGGGCAGCAATTGCGCCAGCGACCAGCCGATCTTCTGCGGGGCGAGGATGTCGATGTAGAGATAGGCCAGCACCCAGATGAAGGGTTTGCGCAGGCCCAGCAGGAACATCCCGATGACGACCAGGAACAGCGCAAGGTCAAGCATCGCGCGCCTCCGCCCGGGCGCGGGCGCGCCGCTTCTCGCGCAGCGATGGCCCGTCGCGTTCGACCTTCTCCTCCTCGACCTCGAGCAGGTCCTCGGTGTCGAGATCGGCGCGGCCCAGCAGGCGGATCAGCGCGATGGCGATCAGCACATGGGTCAGCAGAAGGGCGAAATTGTCGATCAAGCGCGCGTGACTTTCCAATGCGCCGCAGGTGCGGCGTGCATGACCCTCATAGCGAAACGCGGTTGACGCGCCGTTAAGCCTGTTGTGACACAGGAGACGCGCAATGACACGGGTCCTTCACATCCTCGACCACTCGCTGCCCCTGCATTCGGGCTATACCTTCCGCACGCGCGCCATCCTGAAGAGCCTCGAGGCGAGCGGGATCGAGGTCGCCGGCGTGACCGGGCAGCGGCACACGGCAGGCGGTACGGACAGCGAAGGGGTCGCGGAAGAGGTGGAGGGTCTGACCTTCTACCGGACGCAAGGCACACCCTCCGGCCCGCCGGTTGCGCGCGAAATGCGCGAAGTGGCGGCACTGCGCCGCCGGATCGAGGAGGTTGCGCTCGATTGGCGCCCCGACGTCATCCATGCGCACTCGCCCGTCCTGTGCGGCATGGCCGGGCTAAAGGCTGCGCGCGCACTGGGATTGCCTTTCGTTTATGAAATCCGCGCCTTCTGGGAAGATGCGGCGGTCGGCAACGGCACGGGCACGCAAGGTTCGGCCAAGTACCGCCTCACCCGCGCGCTCGAAAACCGCGTGGTGAAGCGCGCCGACGCTGTCTTCACGATCTGCGAGGGACTGCGCGGCGACCTCGTCGCGCGCGGCCACGATGCGGGCAAGATCGCGATCTCGCCCAATGGCGTCGACCTCTCGATGTTCGGCGACCCGCCGCCGCGAGACGAGGCGCTGGCACGCGAGCTCGGCATGGGCGAGGGGCCGGTGATCGGCTTCATCGGCAGTTTCTACGATTACGAGGGGCTCGACGACCTGATCGCCGCCATGCCCGCCCTGCGCGAAAAGCATCCCGCGGCCAGCCTGCTGCTGGTCGGCGGCGGACCGATGGAAGAGGCCCTGAGAGCGCAGGCCC
This sequence comes from Qipengyuania gaetbuli, assembly GCF_020171365.1. Lineage (NCBI taxonomy): Bacteria > Pseudomonadati > Pseudomonadota > Alphaproteobacteria > Sphingomonadales > Erythrobacteraceae > Qipengyuania > Qipengyuania gaetbuli. The sequence goes on from NZ_JAIUZO010000002.1 coordinate 1,143,289, forward strand.
AAGCCTCCCCCGCAGAAAATGCCATCCGCTTCACCGGCCGCGTGCCCCATTCCGAGGTGGAGCGGTATTACTCGCTGATCGACGTGCTGGCCTATCCGCGCAAGAAATCGCGCCTCACCGACCTCGTGACGCCATTGAAGCCGCTGGAGGCGATGGCCCAGCGGCGGATCGCGGCTGCAAGCGACGTCGGCGGACACCGCGAACTGATCGAGAACGGGGTGACCGGCCTGCTCTTCCCGCCCGACGATCCGGCCGCGATGGCGGCATCGCTGGCCCGCTTCATCGACGCGCGCGCCGGCTGGGAGGCGATGCGCGATGCGGGCCGCGCCCATGTCGCGGACAAACATGACTGGGCACGCAATGTCTCCCGTTATCGCGACGTTTACGCCAAGCTGCTACAAGCGCAGGGGCAAGGGCACTGAGCCCGCAAGGATTTGAGGCCCGATGAGCTACGTGGACAATGACAGCACGCTGACCACGAAGGCCTGGTTCAGGCCTGCCGTGGGCCTGTGGTTCGGGATGCTAGTGGGCGCAGGCACGCTTGGTGTGCTCTACGTGACCCCCGCCGATACCCGCGACGTCCTGTTCCAGAGCGCGGGGCTGACTGGCCTGCACCGCTTTTTCGAGCCGCCGGTGGGCATGGCGGGCTTTGCCGCCGTCGCCGTGGCGGCAGGCGTCGTCGGCTTTCTCTTCGGCCTCGTCATCGCATCACGCCTCGCGCGGCGCGCCGCCGTGGTGGACCAGGTCGAGATCGCGCCCGAAACCGTGGAAGCGGAAGCCTCGGTGGCCGAAGACCAGTCGCGCCGCCGCGTATTCTCCGCGCGCGAGGATATCGGCGAGGAAGGCATTGCCGTGACCGAAACCGCCGAGGCGCTTGCCGCGCCCGAAATCAAGGCGGAATTCGAGGAGATCGAAGAGGTCAAGGCGCCGGCCGAAGAACTGGCATCGGCCAGCCCTGTCGCCCCCGCGCCAGCAGCGCGCGAATCGCTGGCCGACCTCTCGCTCGACCAGCTGACCTCGCGGCTTGCCGCCGCGCTGGAGGCGCGCAAGGCCGCGCCCGGCACGCCGCCTGCCGACGAAGATCCCGACCAGGTCATCTCCTTCCTGCGCCGCGAGGCCGCCCGCGCAGCGCCGCCTGCCGGACCGGGCAGCGAGGACCCGCAGGCCGCACTGCGCAGCGCGCTCGACAAGCTGGGCCGCGTCGGCAAGCCAGACTGACCCCGACTGCTGCTTGTGCGGCTGCACAGGCGGATACGAATTCTTCCATGCTGCAATGCGGCAAAACGCGCCAAAACTTGGGCCGCGTGAAATTTTGCTACAGTCCCGTACCATTGCAAAATCGCTTTCGTGCCTGCAAAGGGACCATTCGCGAAATTTTGGCAGTGCGGCCATGCGGCACTGCGGCATTTTCGACCCGTCTTCAGCTGGCCCGCCGGGCACGCAAACGAGGCGGGTCCGACTGGAGGACGCCTCGGCACATGCAGGACCTGCATACTTCTTACCCGGCCCGTCAGGGGCTCTATGATTCGCGCAACGAGCACGATGCCTGCGGCGTCGGCATGGTCGCGCACATCAAGGGCAAGAAGAGCCACGCGATCGTCGAACAGGCGCTCACCATCCTTGCCAATCTCGACCATCGCGGCGCGGTTGGCGCGGACCCGCTGCTGGGCGACGGCGCGGGCATCCTGATCCAGACCCCCGACCCGCTGATCCGCAAGTGGGCCAAGGCCGAAGGTCACGAGCTGCCGGACGAGGGCGACTATGCCATCGCCATGTGCTTCCTGCCGCAGCAGGACGAGGCGCGCGAATTCGTTCAAGGCCAGCTCGAACGCTTCGCCGCCAAGGAAGGCCAGCGCGTCATCGGCTGGCGCGACGTGCCCACCACGCTCGACGGGCTGGGCAAGGCAGTGGTCGATTCCATGCCGGTCATCCGCCAGTGCATCATCGCGCGCGGGCCGAACTGTGCCGACCGCGACGCTTTCGAGCGCAAGCTGGTGGTCATCCGCAAGCAGACGCTGAACCCGCTTGCCGCACTCGAACAGAAGCACGGCATCCCGGGCCTCAGCAAAGCCTATATCCCGAGCTTCTCCAGCCGCACCGTGGTCTACAAGGGCCTGCTGCTGGCGAACCAGGTGGGCAGTTTCTACGACGATTTGCGCGATCCCGACTGCGTGTCGGCACTGGGCCTCGTGCACCAGCGCTTCAGCACCAACACCTTCCCCAGCTGGCGGCTCGCCCACCCCTATCGCTTCATGGCGCACAACGGGGAAATCAACACGGTTCGCGGCAATGTGAACTGGATGGAAGCGCGCCGCCGCACGATGGAAAGCGAACTGCTGGGCGCCGACCTCGACAAGATGTGGCCGCTGATCCCGCACGGGCAATCGGACACTGCCTGCCTCGACAACGCGCTCGAACTGCTGCTGACCGGCGGATACGGCCTCGCCCATGCGATGATGATGCTCATGCCCGAAGCCTGGGCGAAGAACGAGCTGATGGATCCCGCCCGGCGCGCCTTCTACGAATACCATGCCGCGCTGATGGAGCCGTGGGACGGCCCTGCCGCCGTGTGCTTCACCGATGGCCGCCAGATCGGCGCCTGCCTCGACCGCAACGGCCTGCGCCCTGCGCGTTGGTGCACGACCAAGGACGACCTCGTGGTGCTCGCTTCCGAAAGCGGCGTGCTGCCGTTCAAGGAAGAGGAAATCACCCGCAAGTGGCGCCTCCAGCCGGGCAAGATGCTGCTGATCGACCTGGAAGAAGGCCGCATCGTCGAGGACGAGGAGCTGAAGGCCGGCCTCGCTGCCGACCAGCCCTACGAGGCTTGGCTCGAAAAGGCTCAGTACAAGCTCGAAGACCTCGACCATATCGAGCCCGACCTGTCGGAAATCCCGCAGTCGGAAATTGCCCTGCTCAACCGCCAGCAGGCCTTCGGCTACACGCAGGAAGACATCAGCCGCTTCCTCGAACCCATGGCCTCCATGGGCGAGGACCCGATCGGTTCGATGGGCACCGACACGCCGATCGCCGTGCTGAGCGAAAAGAGCCGTCTGCTCTACGACTATTTCAAGCAGAACTTCGCGCAGGTCACCAACCCGCCGATCGACCCGATCCGCGAGGAACTGGTGATGAGCCTCCTGTCGATGATCGGCCCGCGCCCGAACCTGCTCGGCCGCGACGGGGGCACGCACAAGCGCCTCGAGGTCAAGCAGCCGATCCTCACCAATACCGAACTGGCCAAGATCCGTTCGGTCGAAGTGGCGCTGGACGGGGCGTTCCGCACCGCGACCATCGACATCACCTGGGATGCCAGCACCGGCGCCGACGGGCTTGCCATGGCGCTGAAGGAAATGTGCTGGGCGGCGACCGAAGCCGTGCTCGGCGATGCCAACATCCTGATCCTGTCGGACCGCGAACAGGGCCCGGGCCGGATTGCCATGCCTGCCCTGCTCGCCACGGCCGCCGTGCACCACCAGCTGGTACGCCAGGGCCTGCGCATGCAGACCGGCCTCGTCATCGAGACGGGCGAAGCGCGCGAAGTGCACCATTTCTGCGCGCTGGCCGGTTACGGCGCGGAAGGCATCAACCCCTATCTCGCCTTCGAGACGCTGGAAGATTTGCGTGCGCGCAAGTTCCCCGAGCTGACGCCCGACGAAGTGCAGAAGAACTTCGTCAGAGCGGTCGGCAAGGGCATCCTCAAGGTCATGTCCAAGATGGGCATCTCGACCTACCAGTCCTATTGCGGGGCGCAGATCTTCGACGCGGTCGGCCTGTCGAGCGATTTCATCGACACCTATTTCACCGGCACGGCGACCACCATCGAGGGCATCGGCCTTGCCGAAGTCGCGGAAGAGGCGGTGCGCCGCCACGCGCAGGCTTTCGGCGACAGCCCGCTGTACAAGGGCATGCTCGATGTGGGCGGCATCTACCAGTACCGCATCCGCGGCGAGGACCATGCCTGGACGCCGCAGAACATCGCCAGCCTGCAACACGCGGTGCGCGGTAACGACCCCAAGAACTACGAGGAATTCGCCGCCTCGATCAACGAGCAGTCCGAACGCCTGCTGACGATCCGCGGGCTGATGGAACTGAAGAAGGCCGAGCGCCCGCTCGACCTGTCCGAAGTCGAACCGGCGGTCGATATCGTCAAGCGCTTCAGCACCGGCGCGATGAGCTTCGGCTCGATCAGCCATGAAGCCCACTCGACCCTCGCCATCGCCATGAACCGCCTCGGCGGCCGTTCGAACACGGGCGAGGGCGGCGAGGAGCCGGAGCGTTTCCTGCCGCTGCCCAATGGCGATTCGATGCGCAGCCGGATCAAGCAGGTCGCTAGCGGCCGCTTCGGCGTGACGACCGAATATCTCGTCAATTCGGACGATATCCAGATCAAGATGGCGCAGGGCGCAAAGCCCGGCGAAGGCGGCCAGCTGCCCGGCCACAAGGTCGACAAGCGCATCGGCAAGGTGCGTCATTCGACGCCGGGCGTGGGCCTCATCTCGCCGCCGCCGCATCACGACATCTATTCGATCGAGGATCTCGCGCAGCTGATCCACGACCTGAAGAACGTGAAGCCGGAAGCTCGCATCTCGGTAAAGCTGGTGTCCGAAGTCGGCGTCGGCACGGTGGCCGCGGGCGTGTCCAAGTCCAAGGCCGACCACATCACCATCTCGGGCTATGAAGGCGGGACCGGCGCATCGCCGCTGACCAGCCTCACCCATGCCGGATCCCCGTGGGAAATCGGCCTTGCCGAAACGCAGCAGACGCTGCTGCTCAACGACCTGCGCAGCCGTATCGCGGTACAGGTCGATGGCGGTCTGCGCACGGGCCGCGACGTCGCCATCGGCGCGCTGCTGGGCGCGGACGAGTTCGGTTTCGCCACCGCCCCGCTGATCGCGGCGGGCTGCATCATGATGAGGAAGTGCCACCTCAACACCTGCCCCGTGGGCGTGGCGACGCAGGACCCGGTGCTGCGCAAGCGCTTCACCGGCACGCCCGAACACGTCATCAACTACTTCTTCTTCGTCGCTGAGGAACTGCGCGCGATCATGGCCGAGATGGGCTTCCGCACCGTCGAGGAAATGGTCGGCCGCGTGGACCGCATCGACATGCGCCGCGTGCGCCGCCACTGGAAGGCGCATGGCGTCGACCTGTCGCGCATCCTCCACGCGGTCCCGCTGGAAGAAGGCAAGGCGCTGCACCACACCGAAGAGCAGGACCACGCGCTGGGCTCGGCCATGGACGTCGAGCTGATCGAGGCCTGCAAGCCCGCCATCGAAAGCGGTCAGGCGGTCCAGATCAGCCGCACCATCCGCAATGTGAACCGCACCGTCGGCACCATGCTGTCGGGCCGCATCGCGGAAGCCTATGGCCATTCGGGCCTGCCGCAGGACACGATCCGCATCGACCTTACCGGTGTGGCCGGACAGAGCTTCGGCGCCTGGCTCGCCCACGGGGTCACGCTCAGCCTGACGGGTGATGCCAACGACTATGTCGGCAAGGGCCTGTCGGGCGGCCGCATCGCTGTGCGCCCGCCGCAGGGCACCGGCCGCGAGCCGACCGAGAATATCATCGTCGGCAACACCGTCCTTTACGGCGCGATCGCGGGCGAGGCCTATTTCGCCGGCGTCGCGGGCGAACGCTTCGCGGTGCGCAATTCGGGCGCGGTCGCAGTGGTCGAAGGCACGGGCGACCATGCCTGCGAATACATGACCGGAGGCGTGGTGTGCGTGCTCGGCAAGACTGGCCGCAATTTCGCAGCCGGGATGAGCGGCGGCATCGCCTATGTCTACGATCCCGACGGTTCGTTCGAGAAGCTGGTCAACCACGCACAGGTCGACCTGCTCGACGTGAAGCCGGGTGACGGCGAGGGCGCGGAAAAGAGCTGGGGCCACCCGCAGCAGCGCGCCCAGACGGTCGACAACCCCGGCATGGGCGATCCGCTCTACCACGATGCCGAACGCCTGAAGGTGCTGGTCGAACGCCACTTCCTCCACACCGGCTCGGCGCGCGCCAAGGCGCTGCTGGCCAACTGGGCAGGCGAACTGAAGAACTTCCGCAAGGTGATGCCACGCGACTATGCCCGGGCGCTGAAGGCGCTCGAGGACGAACGCGAGGCTGCGGCAATGGAGGCTGCAGAATAATGGGCAAGGAAACCGGCTTCCTCGAATACGAACGCGAGGATCGCACCTACCTGCCGCCGGAAGAGCGGCTGAAGAACTACAAGGAATTCGTCGTCCCGCACGACCGCGAGGCGCTGCGCAAGCAGGCCGCGCGCTGCATGAATTGCGGCATTCCCTATTGTCACAACGGCTGTCCGGTGAACAACATCATCCCGGACTGGAACCACCTCGTCTACGAAGACGACTGGAAGAACGCGCTCGAGGTCCTGCACTCGACCAACAACTTCCCCGAGTTCACCGGCCGGATCTGCCCCGCCCCGTGCGAGGCGGCCTGCACGCTCAACATCGTGGACAGCCCGGTCACCATCAAGTCGATCGAATGCGCTATCGTCGATCGCGGATGGCAGGAAGGCTGGATCAAGCCACAGGTCCCCGAACGGCAGACCGGCAAGGCCGTCGCCGTGATCGGCTCGGGCCCTGCAGGCCTTGCCGCCGCACAGCAGCTCGCCCGCGCCGGCCATGCCGTGACCGTGTTCGAGAAGTCCGACCGCATCGGCGGCCTGCTTCGCTACGGCATTCCCGACTTCAAGATGGAAAAGCACCTCATCAACCGCCGCGCGGTGCAGATGGAAGCCGAAGGCGTGCAGTTCCGCACCTCGTCGGAAGTCGGCGTGGAAGTCAGCTTCGAGGCGCTGAAGGAGAATTTCGACGCAGTGGTGCTGGCAGGCGGCGCGGAGGAAGCGCGCAAGCTGGACATCCCCGGCGCCGAACTGCCCGGCGTGCGCCTGGCGATGGAATTCCTCACCCAGCAGAACAAGCGCAACGCGGGCGACGACGAAGTGCGCGCCGCCCCGCGCGGCAGCCTGACCGCGACCGGCAAGCACGTCATCGTGATCGGCGGCGGCGACACCGGCAGCGACTGCGTGGGCACGTCCAACCGGCAGGGCGCGGCCAGCGTCACGCAGCTGGAAATCATGCCCAAGCCGCCCGAAAAGGAAGACAAGGCGCTGACTTGGCCCGACTGGCCGCTCAAGCTGCGCACTTCCTCCAGCCACGAGGAAGGCGTCGACCGTGACTGGGCCGTGCTGACCAAGCGCGTGGTCGAGGAAAATGGCGATGTCGCCGGGCTCGAATGCGTGCGCGTCGAATGGAAGGACGGGCGCATGCAGGAAGTGGAAGGCAGCAGCTTCACGCTGAAGGCCGACCTGATCCTGCTCGCCATGGGCTTCACCGGACCCAAGCGCCGCGGCCTGCTCGACCGGGCGGGCGTGGAACTGGATGCGCGCGGCAACGTCAAGGCGGACACCAACCGCTATGCCACCAGCGAACCGCACGTCTACGCCTGCGGCGACATGCGCCGCGGCCAGAGCCTGGTCGTCTGGGCCATCCGCGAAGGCCGCCAGGCAGCGCGCGCGGTGGACGAGGCACTGATGGGCAAGAGCGAGCTGCCGCGCTAGGCGGCCCGCTTCACCCGCCGTCGAAGATCAGCTGGTCGCCTTCGCGCGGCGGCACGCAGAATTCGGGCGGCAGGGCGACGAATGATTCTTCGGTCATGTCGATATCTGAAAGACCGTCGATCTTGAAATGGCCGAGCGAAGGCAGCTCGTCCGAGCGCCGCGCCTTGGCCGGATTGAGCGCGCCGAGATAGAGCGCATTGTTGCGCAGGATGATCTGGTGCGGAGCCAGCGTGAGCTCGCTCGAATTGTAACGCGCGCGGATCATGCGGCGCGAAGCGATGGCGGCAGCGATCAGCGCGCGCCCGTCGTTCTCGGGAAGATCGTGTTGCATTGCACCATAATGGCACGCAGGCGACTGAACGCGAAATTGACAAGGCGGCCTGTCACAATTGCCGAGCGGCGTGGAGCGCTTCGCCCACAGCATCGCTCAGGACGGGAAAGCGTTTTCCTACAAAAGCTTAGTCGTGCCACATCCGCCCCATGCCGCAGGCCCTCTCTCCAACCCTGAATAGCTATGCAGAGCCTCTTGGGGTCGCGGAAAACAATTCCGCCAGGACCGTGTTCCAAGCGTTCCATCCTGTAGGACCGCCTGCGCTAAGTCCTACGCGCGTCCTACAGGGCCCAGTCGATAGCTCCGCGCCCGTGTGCCTCGAGAAAGCTGTTGGACCGGCTGAAAGGCCGCGATCCGAAGAAGCCCCGATGGGCGGAAAGCGGGCTCGGGTGCGGGCTCTCGATCACGTGATGGCGGCCGCTGCGCAGGCCATCGATCCGCTTGGCCTTGGCCTGTGCATGGCTGCCCCACAGGATGAACACCGAAGGCTCCTCACGCGCCGCCACGGCCGCGACGCAGGCATCGGTCACCGCGTCCCAGCCGCGTCCTGCATGGCTGCCCGCCTGTCCCGCCTCGACCGTGAGCGTGTTGTTCAAGAGCAGCACGCCCTGCCGCCCCCACTTGCTGAGATCGCCATGCGAGGGGCGCGGGATGCCGAGATCGGCCTCCAGCTCCTTGTAGATGTTCACAAGGCTCGGCGGCACGCGCACCCCTTCGGGCACGGCAAAGCACAGGCCCATCGCCTGGCCCGGCCCGTGATAGGGATCCTGCCCGAGGATCACGACCTTCACTTCCTCGAGCGCGGTCAGCTCCAGCGCCTTCAGCCGGCACCCGCGCGGCGGATAGACGGTCTTGCCCGCATCCTCTTCGGCGCGCAGCCAGCCGCCCAGCTGGCGCGCCTCGGCCGTGGCAAGCACGGGGTCGAGGACCGGTTTCCAGCTGTCGGGGACGCTCTCGCTCATGCGCGCCACCCTGCCGCGAGTGCGCAGCGCGGACCAGTCCGCCCTTCCCTACAATCCCCAATCGGCCTAAGGCGCGGGGCATGGCAGTGCATTTCCACGAAGAAGACCTCCCCGAAGGCGTCCTCGCCGACGGGCCGATCGCAGTCGATACCGAGACGATGGGCCTCGTCACCATTCGCGACCGTTTGTGCGTCGTCCAGATCAGCGACGGGAAGGGCGACGAGCATCTCGTGCGCTTCGGCCCCGAAAGCACTTATGACGCGCCCAATCTGAAGGCGGTGCTGGGGGATCCGGAACGGCTTAAGCTGTTCCACTTCGCCCGCTTCGACCTCGCGGCGATCGAGTACTATCTCGGAGTCACTGCGGCGCCCTGCTATTGCACCAAGATCGCCAGCAAGATGGTGCGTACCTTCACCGACCGTCACGGCCTCAAGAACCTCGTCGAGGAACTGCTCGGCGAAAGCATGTCGAAGGTCCAGCAGAGCAGTGACTGGGGCGGCCCGGTCCTCAACGACGCGCAGCGCGAATACGCCGCCAGCGACGTGCGTTTCCTCCACCGCCTCAAGGAAGAGCTCGACCGCAGGCTGGAACGCGAAGGTCGCACGGAACTGGCGCAGGCCTGTTTCGATTTCCTTCCTGCACGCGCCCATCTCGATATCCTCGGCTGGGACGACCACGACATCTTCAGCCACGCGTCAGCCTAGGAAGGGCAATCCGCACCCATGGTGTTCCGCAAGCGCAGGATCGAAACGCAGGAAGCGCAGCAGCTCCGCTCGCGCCGCCAGCACTTCGCCGCGCCAGGCGGAAGCCATGACAAGCTGGTCCACTTCCTTGCCCGCGCGCTGCCGATGGGCGTCGGCGTGATTGCCGCGCTGATGCTGATCACCCCGCTCAGCCCGCGCGGCGAGATCAGCTTCCTGCTCGACCGCAACGACGTGGCCGTCATTCAGGAACGCCTGCGCGTCGACAATGCGCTTTACCGCGGACAGGACGCGCAAGGCCGCCCGTTCTCGCTGACCGCCGACGAAGCCGTCCAGCGGTCGAGCGCGGAAGGGATCGTGCGCATGAGCGATATCGTCGCCCGCCTGCTAATGGCCGAAGGCCCTGCACGGATCAGCGCCGAAGGCGGGCAATACGACATCGACGAGCAGCGTATCGACGTGACCGGCACCATGCGCATGGAAGCCGCCGACGGCTACCGCATGCGCGCCACCGGCGTATCGGTCGACCTTGCCACCAAGCAGGTTACCGGCGCAGGCGGCGTCGAAGGGGCGGTGCCTGCCGGCACGTTCCGCGCCGACCGTTTGGAAGCCGACCTTGCCGAGCGAACAGTAACCCTCGTGGGCAATGCGCGCCTGCGCATGGAACCCGGAAAGCTGAGAATGCCATGATCAAGCACCACCTGCCCGCCATGACCAAATCGCTGGTCGCCGGTTTCGCGCTGACCTGCGCGGCCCTCGGAGGCATCCAGCTGAACGCCCAGGCGATCGCCAGCCACAATTCGAACGCGCCGGTCTCCTTCGACGCAGGCCGGATTGAACTGCAGGACCGGCAAGACCGCGTCGTGCTGTCGGGCAATGTGCGGATCACGCAGGCAGGCCTCACGCTCAATGCGGCGCGCACGGTGATCGACTATTCGGACCAGGGCACGCTCGAAATCCAGCGCATCCTTGCGACCGGCGGCGTGACCGTGGCGCGCGGGAACGAGCGGGCGAGTGGCGACACGGCGGTCTACGACTTCAACCGCCGCATCATCACCATGGCCGGCAACGTGCGACTCAACCGCGGCAGCGATACGCTCAATGGCGGACGCCTCGTGATCGACCTCGCCAGCGGCGTGTCGAGCGTCGACGGGCGCGCCAGCGGCTCGTCCTCGGTCACCGGCCAGACGGGCCAGTCCGGCGGACGCGTGACCGGCACCTTCTCCGTCCCGCAGGACTGATGCAGCCGCGCCTGCTCGCGCTGGCCGGCTGCCGCGCGGGCGAACTGGGCGCGCTGTCGCCGGCCGAATGGCACACGCTGGATGCGCTCGCCGAAGCGCACCGGCTGGGACCGCATCTCCACGGGCGGCTGTCGCGCGGCGAGATGCCGGCCGAGGTGCCGCAGGACATCGCCGAGGGCTGGCGCGTGGCGCACCGGGCGAACGCCATCGCCGTGCTCGCGCAGCGGCGGGCCCTGGCGCAGGCCGCATCCCTGCTTGGAGGCCTCGGCATCGAGGCTGTCGCGCTGAAAGGCTCGGCGCTTGCGTGGAGCGTGTGGCCGTCCCCTGCAGAGCGGGTCATGCGCGACATCGACCTGCTCGTCCCGCAGGACCGGGCGGTGGCAGCCTACGAGGCCCTGCGCGATGCGGGCTGGCACGGACCGGCAGCGACGCCGGAACTGCTCGACCGGCTGGCGCGCGAGGAAACGCACCTGCCGCTCCTCGTCTCGCCTGACGGAGTGCCGTGCGAACTGCACGCCCATGCCTGGGCGAGCGCACCACTCGCAGGGCTCACCATGCCGCGCTGCGACGATGGCGGGCTGCTTGAGCGGTCGGTGTTCGACGAGATGCTGGGAATGCGGGTGCCCGCTGCCGAAGACATGCTGGCGCATCTCGTCGTGCATTGCGCCTGTTCGCACCTGTTCAACGTGGGCCCCCTTGCGCTGGCGGACATCGATCACCTCACCCGCAAGCGCGCCATCGACTGGCCGCGGTTCTGGGTGACCGCGCAGCGGGACGGGTATGACCGCGCCGCTGCGCTCGTGCTGGCGCTCACCGACCGCTGGTTCCTGCCGGGACTCGTCGAGGCGAGCGGATGCCCGGTGGCGGTCCCTGAAGAGGAGATCGAGCGGGCCGAGGCCCTGCTGGTCCAGCAACCTGCCGCCCGCAAGGACATCAACGCCATCGCAGGTCTCGCGCTGGGCGGCAGGGCGGACCGGATGGCGCAGCACCCGCTCGACGAAGCCGAAGGAAGTGCGGGCGGCCTTGCCCGTGCCAGCCAGCTGGCCCGGCGCGGCCTGTCGTTAGCCGGCAGCATGCTCGACGGCCCGACGCGGCGCGACGGCTTCGCCACCGCGGCCATGGCGCGCTGGCTTCAGGGAGATTAGCGGCGGGTCGCGATCTGCGCGATGCTGGTGAGGCCCTGGGCGAGCAGCAGTTCCGAGGCTTGGCTGTTCGTCAGCAGGTCGCGGTGCAGGCGCGTCAGGCCGTGCGTCAGCCGGTCCAGCTTCGGACCGCGCCAGCGCTGGAGCTGTTCGGCAATGTCGCGCTCTTCCTTCCAGAAGATGCCGAGGCGGGCCTTCTGGCCCTTGTCGAGGTCCTGGTAGCGCCGGTTGCCCAGCGCCGCCGAAATCCGCGCCAGCTGGGCCGCGCGCCGCTCGAAAGCCAGCAACGTGCCGACCGGGTTGAGGCCGATCTGCTTCATCCGGGCGATCTCGGGCCCGACGCGGTTCGCCTGCCCGCCGAGCACGGCGTTGACGAGGCTGGCGAAGCCGTCTTCCTCGCTCGCCGCGCCGATCGCGTCGAGGTGCTCCATCGTCGCCGGCTTGGGCGACTGCGGCGAGGCATCGAGATAGGTCGCGAGCTTGGTCACTTCGCTCTGCGCCAGCCGGACGTCGAGATTGGCCGCGCGGGCAATGCGCTCGGCCACCGCACCGTCGAGCCGGATGCCCGACGCATCGCCCATGGCGCGAACGGCCTGCGTTACCGAGCGCAGGTCCGGCGGGTAGAACATGGCGACGACCGCGTCCTTGCGCTTCTCGAGCAGCTTGGCCGTGCGCGACTTGTCGGTGGCGGAGGTCGCCACGACGATCACGGGACACGCCTCGCCCGCGCCGACTTCGCCGGTCTGGATCAGCGTCTGGAGCGCGTCATGCGCCTCGTCGCCTGCCACGCGGCACCAGATGTGGCGCTTGTCGCCGAACAGCGAGGTGGAACGCGCCTCGTCGCCCAGCCGGGCGGGATCGGCCTTGAGGTCGGCGCCGGAGATTTCGACCCGCTCGCCCGGCTCGGGCAGCATGGTCACCAGATCGCTGGCAGCAGCGCTCGCCCCGGCCTCGTCCTGGCCGCAAAAGAAGAAGATGGCGCAATCCTGCGCCATGCCGCGTGCCTTGGCGGCGAATTCGTTGCCCCTGACCTTCACTGCTGGCGCAGCGTCAGCGCCACGCGGGTGACGATCCTGTCGGCAATTTCGCGGGCGAGGTTTTCGAGCGCGGTCTGTTCGGCAGCGATGGTCGCATACTCGCTGGACACCACGTCGATACCCGCATCGGCGCCTTCGGTCGCATCGAGCAGGATCTCGCCCGTGCTGGCATCGACCAGCTGGTAGCGGGCGCGCAGGGTGCGGCGTTCGCGGCTGACGGTATCGTCGGCAAGGATGCCCAGCGCTTCGAGATTGTCGTCGAGCCGGACGTCGAGCCGGTAGCGCGGCGAACTGTCGCCTGCCGCGCCGAACCGGTCGTTCAATTCGCCCCGGACCAGCCAGCCTGCACGGCCCGCGATGGGGGGCACGTCGACGGCGGCAAGGCCGCGCGCGACCTCGCCGCTGCCGCCGCCCGCGTACATGGGCGACAGGCCGCAGGCGGACAGCGCGAGGCAGGCGAAAGTGGCGGCGAGAATGCGCATCAGGTGACGATATTCACCAATCTGTCGGGTACGACAATGACCTTGCGAACATCTGCCCCGTCGATCGACCGCTGCACCTTTTCGGACGCCAGCGCCATGGCCTCGAGGTCTTCCTTCGAAGCTCCCTTCGGAGCGGTCAGCGTGTCGCGCAGCTTGCCCATGTGCTGGACTGCGATGGTAACTTCGTCCTCCACCAGCAGGGCTGGATCGACTGCCGGCCAAGCGGCATCGGCGACCATTCCGCCATCGCCCAGCGCGGCCCAGGCCTCTTCGGCGAGGTGCGGCATCATCGGGGCGACAAGCTGGACCAGCGTGCGGATCGCCTGGCTACGGCTGGCGGAGGCTTTTGCCTTCTCGACCGCGCCGGTCAGTTCGTAGATACGCGCGACAGCCTTGTTGAAGCCCAGCGCCTCGATGTCCTGCGCCACGGCGGCGATGGTCTGGTGCGTCTTGCGATCAAGCGCCTTGTCCTCGCCCTCGGCCCCGGCGTCATAGGCCGAGAACAGGCGCCACAGGCGGTGGACGAAGCGCGAGCAGCCCTCGATCCCCGCTTCCGACCACGGCAGGTCGCGTTCGGGCGGGCTGTCGGACAGCATGAACCAGCGCACCGCATCGGCGCCATAGGTGTCGATGATCGTGTCGGGGTCGACGACGTTCTTCTTCGACTTCGACATCTTGATGACGCGGCCGATTTCGACCTCGCTGCCGTCTTCCTTGAGCAGAGCGCGGTCGGCGTCGCGGCTGATCTCGTCGGGCGCGAAGTAGATCGTCTTGCCGCCGTCCTTGCGGCTGTATGTCTCGTGCGTGACCATGCCTTGGGTGAACAGCGAGGCGAAGGGCTCCTTCACCTCGATCTGGCCCATGTGGGCGAGCGCGCGGGTCCAGAAACGGGCGTACAACAGATGCAAGATCGCATGTTCGATCCCGCCGATGTACTGTTCGACCGGCATCCACTTCGCGACCTCTTGCGCGTCGAAGGGCCGGTCGGCCGGCTGGCTGGCGAACCGCAGGAAATACCACGAACTGTCGACGAAGGTGTCGAGCGTATCGGTCTCCCGCTCAGCCTTGCCGCCGCACTTGGGGCAATCGACATGCTTCCAGGTCGGGTGGCGCAGCAGCGGGTTGCCGGGCGTCTGGAAGTCGACATCTTCCGGCAGGGTGATAGGCAGGCTGCCCTTGGGCGCAGGAACCACGCCGCAGGTGCCGCAATGGATGAAGGGGATCGGCGTCCCCCAATAGCGCTGGCGCGAAACGCCCCAGTCGCGCAGGCGCCAGACGGTCTTGCCCGTGCCGCGCCCTTCGGCTTCGATGCGGGCGATGATTTCGCGCTTCGCATCCTCGACATTCATGCCGTCGAGGAAGTCGGAGTTCACCAGCACGCCCTCGCCCGCTTCGGCCTCGCCTTCGAAGGGCTTGCCGGCATCCTCGGCGCTGCCTGCGACAACGCGCGGAATCGGCAGGCCGTATTTGGTTGCGAATTCAAAATCGCGCTGGTCATGGCCAGGTACCGCCATGATGGCGCCGGTGCCGTAGTCCATAAGCACGAAGTTCGCGATGTAGACCGGCAGGTCCGCGCCGGTGAACGGGTGCTTGGCCGTGATGCCAGTGTCGAAGCCCAGCTTTTCGGCGGTTTCGAGTTCGGCGGCAGTGGTCCCGCCCTTCTTGCATTCGGCGATGAAGGCGCGCGCCTCGTCGCTGTCGAGCGCTTGCGCGACCGGATGGTCGGCGGCAACCGCAACGAAGCTCGCACCGAAGATCGTGTCGGGGCGCGTGGTATAGACCGGTAGCTTCTCGCCGTTCGACAGGTCGAAGCTGAATTCCAGGCCCTTGGACTTGCCGATCCAGTTTTCCTGCATCAGCCGGACCTTGTCGGGCCAGTTCTCGAGGCTGCCGAGGCCTTCGAGCAGTTCCTCGGCGAAGTCGGTGATCTTGAGGAACCACTGGTTCAGCTTGCGCTTCTCGACGTCCGCGCCCGAGCGCCAGCCCTTGCCGTCGATCACCTGTTCGTTGGCGAGCACGGTCATGTCGACCGGGTCCCAGTTGACCTCGCTTTCCTTGCGATAGACGAGGCCCGCCTCGTACAGGTCGATGAAAAGCGCCTGTTCGTGGCCGTAGTAATCCGGCTCGCAGGTCGCCAGTTCGCGGCTCCAGTCGAGCGCGAAGCCGAGGCGCTTCAATTGCGCCTTCATGTGTTCGATGTTGGCGCGGGTCCAGCCGCCCGGGTGGACGCCCTTTTCCATCGCGGCGTTTTCCGCCGGCATGCCGAAGGCGTCCCAGCCCATCGGGTGCAGGACTTCGTGGCCGGTCGCTTTCTTGTAGCGGGCCAGCACGTCGCCCATCGTGTAGTTGCGGACGTGGCCGATGTGGATGCGCCCCGAAGGATAGGGGAACATCTCCAGGACATAGCTCTTCGGCTTGTCGGAGTTGCTGTCGGCGCGGAAGGTCTGCGCGTCCTCCCACGCTGATTGCCAGCGCGGGTCTGCGGACGTCGGATCGAAACGGGTATCGCTCATGCCCGAAGCCCTTAGGCAATTCGGGCGTAAATGGAACCCGTCAGAATCAGTTGGCGATCGCCTGACGGCGCAGTTCGCGGGCCTTGGTGAGGATGATGTCCTCCAGGCGCTGGACCGTGGCGGCCTGCACCGGTGCATCGACCCAGTTGCCGGCCTGGTTGACCTGGCGGCTGGCAGCGACGCGCAGGGCATCGGCGCGCAGGTCGCGGTCGAGGATGGTGACGGTCATCTTGACGCGTTCGCCCGGATTGCTCGGGTTGGCGTACCAGTCGGTGACGATCACGCCGCCGGCGCTGTCCGCCTGGAGCAGCGGAGCAAAGCTGACGGTCTCGAGCGAGGCGCGCCAGAGGTAGGAGTTCACGCCGATGGTCGACACCTGCGCTGCCGCAAGGTCCGCGCGCGGGCGTTCACCGCCGCCGCAAGCGGCCAGCGCCAGGGAGGCGACCGCAATGCCGGCGATGGCGGCGGGGCGACGGAAGCTGCGCGTGATGGTCATGAACGATCCTTGAGAGAAACTGTGTTGGTCGGCTCTATAAAGCCTGAGCGCTTGCGGGCAAGCACCGGCTTGGCCGCATAGGCACCGCCAGGCCGTGAATATGTGCTGAATTGCGGGGCTATTTGTGGAGAGGGGGCAACACCTTTCCCCCATTGCCGGCCCATGCTGTGGAAAAGCTTGGCAAGGCGCGCCTGCGAGTCCTAGTCTCTTGGGTTCACAGGCGAGTCGCACGCACGATCCGCCGTTCGGGAACGGTTAAGTCGCAGTCTGCTTCAATAGCAGGCTGACCTTGACGAAGAGGATAGAGTTCCAATGGCCGACAGGCATGACAGCAAAGGCAAGAACCGGCTCGCTCCGGTCGTGCTGACGGCTGCCGTCCTCGCGCTGGCCATTCCCGGCGCCGGCCTCGCGGTCGTCTCCGGCTCGCCAGAAGCTGCTCCCGAATCGATGGAATTCGTGCCCTTCACGCCGGCCGGCGTCGATCCGGAACTGGCCGCGCGCGTTGCGGCGGTGATCGGGGAAGACGCGCTGCGCTTCACCCCGGCCAGCAAGCCGCGCAACCTTCGCGAACGCACCGTCAATTTCGCCGTCCGCGTGGACAAGAACCTCGCCTCGTCGATTTCGGGCCGTTCGCCGCGCGACACGATCGCCAGCGTGGTCGCTGCCGACGGTGCCTCGCCGCTTGCGGCAACGCGCTACAATCTCGGCGTTGCGCGCGGTTACCAGAGCTTCACGCAGCCGACCCGCTCGGCCGCCACGGTCCCGACCGGCATTCGCGATATCGCAATGCCGGACCTTTCGACCTATCGCGGCGATGCGCAGGATGCGCCGAGCCGGTTCCAGTCGCGCATTGCGCTTGAACAGCAGGGCCGCGCAGGCGCTTCGCCGCGCACGCTCGAAGGTGCCGGCTCGCAGCAGCTCGACCTCGGCGGCTCCTACAGCCTCAGCCGCAATCTCGACGTGACGGCAGGTGTCCGCCTGTCGCAGGATCGCGACCGTCTCGCCCCGCTGACCAATGGCGTGGAAGACGACCAGGCCGTGTACGTGGGCACGCAGATCCGCTTCTGACGAGCGCCTTCGCAGGCGCTTTCCCGAACGAATACGATTGAACGGCTCCGACCAAAGGCGGATTGCCTTTACCTCGTCATATCCGCACGCCTATGCCTTGAGCGAACGCTACGGAAAGCTTGGGAGAATCGACAATGGGACGAGTTGCCATCGTAACCGGGGGCACGCGCGGCATCGGGCGCGCAATCTGCGAACGCCTGCGTGACGAACGCGGCTGTACGGTCGTCGCCAACTATGCCGGCAATGACGATGCCGCACGTCGCTTCACCGAAGAAACGGGCATCCCGACCGTCAAGTTCGACGTGGGCGATTACGAAGCCGTGCAGGAAGCCTGCAAGAAGGTCGAGGCCGAGCACGGCCCGATCGAGATCGTCGTCAACAATGCCGGCATCACCCGCGACGGCACGCTCCTGAAGATGAGCTACGAGGACTGGGACGCCGTGATGCGCACCAACCTGGGCGGCTGCTTCAACATGGCCAAGGCCACTTTCGCCGGCATGAAGGAGCGTGGCTGGGGCCGGATCATCAATATCGGTTCGATCAACGGCCAGGCAGGCCAGTACGGCCAGGTCAACTACGCCGCCGCCAAGAGCGGCATTCACGGCTTCACCAAGGCGCTGGCCCAGGAAGGCGCACGCTTCGGCATCACTGTGAATGCGATCGCCCCGGGCTACATCGACACCGACATGGTCGCCGCAGTGCCCGAACCGGTGCTGGAAAAGATCGTAGCCAAGATCCCCGTCGGCCGCCTCGGCAAGGCCAGCGAGATCGCCCGCGGGGTCAGCTTCCTGGCATCGGAACATGCCGAATTCGTCACCGGCTCGACCATGAGCATCAACGGCGGCCAGCACATGTACTGAGCCGCGGGCGAGTGCACTGCTACTCGATCTCGTAGTCCTTCACGACGAAACCCGTTCCGTCGCGCACGAGAGTGATCTTTTCGTAGGTCCCTTGCAGGCGCTCGAAATCGGTGAGGAAGCGGACGACCCATTGGTCGCGGCCGTTACTTTCGATGATGTCGATCCGGTGCGTATCGCGGCTTAGCGCCTTGCCGAACTGCTGCCGCCGTTCGGCAAGCGCGTTCCATGCGGCGAAATTCGGGTCGGTCCGATCGGAAGACTTGGCAGTCAGGTCGAATTCGTCCTTGTCTGCCACCTCCAGCATGACGAGTGCAGCGTGCTCGGCCGATTCCAGCTTCTCACGCATCGCCGGGCCCACGGGCTTCCCGGGGCTCTCTTCGGCTACAGCGGCTGGAGGGGCAATGGGCGGGGCATCTGGCGTCGGAGCCTGAAGGGCGAGCAAGGCGGCAAGGATGATGGACATTAGGGCAACTCCGATCAGTATGGTTCGAGTTTGCCTCGGACGGTCATCGCCCGAAACTGCCCCAGCATCAGCGGATGCCTCTATCGACGCATCCCCCAAATGCTTGTGTCCCAGCATTTCGGCCATGCCGCCCTCGTCTTCCAGCAGCAGCCGCGCAGCCTCCTTGCTGCTCGTGACTTCCAGCTTGCGCCGCGCACCGCGTAGGCGCTCGTTGATCGTGTGGACGGAAAGGTCGAGTTCGCGCGCGCTGGACTTGGCGTCGTGGCCGCGCAGGATGAGGCGCAGGGCCTCCTTTTCCTTGTCGGTCAGGGCGTCGAGGGTGCGCGTCATCACGCACTTACTAGGCGAGGCACCGCTGCAAGCTACCCCAAAAAATTCGTGCGGCCGCGGGCACAGTCGTTATATCAGTGACTTATGGAGACGCCCTACCACCCGCCGAAGAAGTACTCCGTCCGCATAGAAGGGCACCGGACTTCCGTAAGCCTGGAGCCGGTGTTCTGGGACCTCCTGCGCCGGGCCGCGGCGCGCAGGGGCCTTGCGGTGAACACGCTGGTCGCCAGCATCGATGCCGAGCGGATCCGCAGCGACACGCCTCCGGGGCTTGCAGGTGCCATCCGCGTCTGGCTGGCCACGCACGAATTGCAGCCGGCAAGCAAAGGGGGCGACAGGATCGCTCCTGCCGCCCCCGAAGAATGAGGTCCGTCGGGACCTAGTATTTCGCCGTGGCGTCGCTGGCCGGGAAAGTCTCGTCGAGAGCTTCGTCGGTCTTGCTCATGCGGTCGCCGACCGTTGCGGTCGATTCTGCGCCTGCGTTGCGGAACGCGCCTGCCGGCTCACCGGCTGCAAAGGCGACGCCGCCGCGGTCCTTCTGGTTCTTCTCGTAATACTTGTACCCGGCATAGCCGAGCGCGCCGAGTGCTGCGAGCTTGAGGATCATGATGCCTTCCTTTCCAATGGGTTCGTCGAAAGCTCAACGAACCGCATCCGCGAAAGGTCCGGCCCGGGTGCTCAGTCGTCGCCGACCCGTTCGATATCAGCGCCGACAAGCTGGAGCTTCTCTTCCAGCCGCTCGTAACCGCGGTCGAGGTGGTAGAGGCGGCGCACCGTCGTCTCGCCTTCGGCGGCAAGGCCGGCGATGACCAGGCTCATCGATGCGCGCAAATCGGTCGCCATGACTTCGGCGCCGGTCAGTTCGACCGGGCCGCGTACTACGGCGGTCCGCCCACTCGTCTCGATATTCGCACCCATACGCGCCAGTTCGGGCACGTGCATGAAGCGGTTCTCGAAGATGGTTTCCTTAAGCACGCTGGTGCCTTCCGCCTTGCACAGCAGGCTCATCAGCTGGGCCTGCATGTCGGTGGCAAGACCGGGGAACGGTGCGGTCGTCAGATTGTGCGCCTTGAGCGGTCCGTTGGCAGCGACATGGACACCGCCCTTCACCTGCTCGACCTCGACGCCGATGTTGCGCAGCGCGTGGATGGTCGATGCCATGTCGTCGAAATTCGCGCCTTCCAGCAGCACTTCGCCGCCGGTGATGGCCGCCGCGCAGGCATAGGAGCCGGCCTCGATACGGTCGGGCATGACGCGGTAGGTCGCACCGTGCAGCCGCTTCACGCCGTGAATGGTGAGTTCGGACGTGCCGATGCCTTCCATCTCTGCGCCCATCGCGACGAGCAGATTGCACAAATCGACGATTTCCGGCTCGCGCGCGGCGTTGATGAGCTTGCTCGTGCCCTTGGCAAGGACCGCGGCCATTACCGCGTTTTCGGTCGCACCGACCGAGACCACGGGGAAATCGTATTCGCCGCCGGGCAGACCGCCGTCGGGCGCGATGGCGCGGACATAGCCCTGCGCCAGCTCGATATGGGCTCCGAAAGCTTCGAGTGCCTTCAGGTGGAGGTCGATCGGGCGGTTGCCGATGGCGCAGCCGCCGGGCAGCGACACGGTCGCCTCGCCCATGCGGGCCAGCATCGGGCCGAGCACGAGGATCGATGCGCGCATCTTGCGCACGAGGTCATAGGGCGCGACCGTCGACGTGATGCGCGGCGCTTCCATGGTCATCACGCGGCCGAAATCTTCAGGACGGTGGCCGGCGATCGTGTGCGCCACGCCGAACTGGCCCATCAGGTGCTGGAACCCGTCGATATCGGCAAGCCGCGGCAGATTGCGCAAGGTCACCGGCTCGTCCGTGAGCAGGGCACAGGGGATGAGCGTCAGGGCGGCATTCTTCGCGCCCGAGATCGGGATCGTGCCGGAGAGGCGGTTGCCGCCGCGAATGAGAAGTTTGTCCATGGGTCCGATGCCTTTAATGCCATGTGGCGCACAGGCAAGCGTCATGCACCTGTCACCCCGCCTGCCTACTACACACATCTCCGCCAATTGTTGACCTGCCAGAGAGGCAGCCCTAACTCCCGCCGCCATGACCACGCACAAGCCGATCAAGAAAGCCGTCTTCCCCGTTGCGGGCCTCGGCACGCGCTTCCTGCCCGCCACCAAGGCGATCCCGAAGGAACTGCTCCCGATCGTCGACCGCCCGCTGATCCAGTATGCAGTGGACGAGGCGCGCGAGGCGGGGATCGAGCAGATCATCTTCGTGACCGGCCGCGGCAAGACCGCGATCGTCGAGCATTTCGACGTGGCCTACGAACTGGAATCGACCATGTCCGAACGCGGCAAGGACATGAGCGTGCTCGACCCGACCCGCGCGACGCCCGGCGACATCATCACCGTGCGCCAGCAGGTCCCGCTCGGCCTCGGCCATGCGATCTGGTGCGCCCGCGCCATCGTGGGCGACGAGCCTTTCGCGATCCTGCTGCCCGACGAACTCATGGTCGGCGAACCCGGCTGCATGAAGCAGATGGTCGAAGCCTATAACGAGGTGGGCGGGAACCTGATCTCGGTGCTCGAAGTGCCGGAAGACGAGGTGTCGAGCTACGGCGTCATCGCGCCCGGCGCACAGGTGTCCGACACGCTGACCGAAGTCACCGGCCTGGTCGAGAAGCCGAAGCGCGAGGATGCGCCCTCGAACAAGATCATCTCGGGCCGCTACATCCTGCAGCCCGAAGTCATGCGCGTGCTGGAAGACCAGGAAAAAGGCGCGGGCGGGGAAATCCAGCTGACCGACGCAATGGCGCGCATGATCGGCAACCAGCCGTTCCACGCGGTGACCTTCTCCGGTAACCGCTATGACTGCGGCAGCAAGACTGGGTTCGTCGAAGCGACGCTGGCGCTGGCGCTGGAGCGCGAAGACATGGGCGCCGAAGTGCGCGCCATTGCCGAGCGCCTGCTCGCACGCTGATCCAGCCGAAGCATAAAGAAAGGGCCGGTCCGCCGCATTGGCGAACCGGCCCTTTTCTATTGGTGCCCTGATCGGATCAGCAGCCGGTATCGGCCGATGCGCAATTCTCGTCGCGGGTGGCCTTGAACTCGTCACCCTCGTTCCAGTTCGGCCAGCTCGTGCTCATGCCGAGCATGCGGCCGATGCGGTACATCAGCTGCAAATCGGCCATCACGCCCGACCAGTCCCAGTTCGGATCGTATTCGTCCTTGGGACCGTGGTAGCGGTTCTCGCGATAATCGAGCGCGAGGGCCGCACCGGTTTCCTTGCCACCGTCGACCAGATCCTCGCCGCCGTCGATATAGAGCATCGGCACGCCGCGCTTGGCGAAGGCGAAGTGGTCGGAGCGGTAGTAATAGCCGGCTTCAGGGTTCGGGTTAGGCGTGGCGACACGACCGTCGGCGGTCAGCGCCGCTTCGAGGAACTGGTCGAGCTGCGACTTGCCCGGGCCGACCACGGTCACGTCCTTGCTGGGACCTGCAATAAGGAAGGCATCCATGTTGATGCCGCCCACCGTCTTGTCGAGCGGGAAGACCGGGTTCGCCGCGTAATAGTCGGCGCCCAGCAGGCCCGATTCCTCTGCCGTCACGGCAAGGAACACCAGCGTGCGGCGGGCAGGGCCGATCTTGGCATGCGCTTCGGCCAGCGCGACGAGCGCCGCGGTGCCGGTCGCATTGTCGACGGCGCCGTTGCAGATGTCGTCGCCGTCAGGCGCGGGCGTGCAGCGGCCAAGGTGGTCCCAGTGGGCGGTGTGGATCACGTATTCCTCGGGCGCCTCGCTGCCGGGCAGGATGCCGATGACGTTCTGCGATTCGAACTTGCGGATGTCGTTCGAAAAGCTGGTCGAGGCCTTGAGTCCCAGCGGGACCGCCTTGAAGCCCTTCTTCTTGGCATTGGCGAACAGCTTGGCCGGGTCTTGGCCAGCAGCCTTGAGGATTTCCTTGCCGATCTCGTTCTGCACCCAGCCGTTCATCTGGGTGAGCGGCGGAGCGTCCGCGCCGCGCTGGGCATAGGCCTGCGGGCCCGACCAGCTGCTTTCGACGACATTCCAGCCGTAGGATGCAGGTTCGGTGTCGTGGATGATGATCGCGCCGGCCGCGCCCTGCCTTGCGGCTTCTTCGTACTTGTAGGTCCAGCGGCCGTAATAGGTCATGGCCTTGCCGTTGAACGGCCCGTCGAGGCCTTCCGTGCCGAAGTCGGGATCGTTGACGAGGATGACCGCGGTCTTGCCGGTCATGTCCACGCCGGCATAGTCGTTCCAGCCCTTTTCGGGGGCGTTGATGCCGTAGCCGACGAAGACGAGCTCGCTATCGGCCAGCGTCGTTTTCGCATCTTCACGATAGGTCACGCCGACCCAGTCCTTGCTGTATTCGAGCGCCTTGTCGAAGCCTTTGCCCGAGATCGTCAGCGGCGCGTAATCCTTGCCGGTGATCTCGACCAGCGGGACCTTCTGGACCCATGAGCCATTGTTGCCGGGCTGCAGGCCGGCGGCCTTGAAGCGTTCGGTCAGCAGGGCGACGGTCTTCTCCTCGCCGATCGATCCGGGCATGCGGCCTTCGAATTCGTCGGAAGACAGTGCCTCGGTCACTTCCTTCATCGTCGCTTCGGAAATGTCCGCGGCGGCGATGTCGGGGATGTCGAGGCCGGTCGTGCCGGGCTCGTCGCCGCCGGCGTTGCACGCGGCAAGCAGCAGGGCTGCGGCAGCGGTCAGGCTAGTGCGTATCATGGGGGGCAACCTCTCTTGATCGTTTGCGCCGCGCTTGTTGCAGCACATGGGCCGCAAGGGCAAGCTTGCGCACACCGGCGCGCGCAGGCACACCGCGCGCCATGGCTGACGACTGGTCCGGAGCACTGGCAAGGGCGCGCGCCCACGCACCGTACCTCGCGCGCGGTCTGGAACTGTGGCCCGACCTTGCCGAACTGCTCGAACAGGGACGCGGGGACGACGCGCTGTCGCTGGCCAAGGCCGCAGGCGAGGGGATCGCGGATGCCGGCCTCGCCTTGCGACGCGAGAAGCGGGCGCTGGCGACGGCGCTGGCAATCGGCGATCTCGCCGGCGCCTTCGATCTCGACAAGGTGATGCGCGAACTCTCGCTCTTCGCCGACCGCGCCATGCACCGCGCGCTGGAGGCGGCCATCGACCGGCGGGTCGAGGGGGCTCCGGTGGACGGGATGATTGCTCTGGCCCTAGGCAAGCACGGTTCGGGCGAACTCAACTACTCCTCCGACATCGATCCCATCCTGATCTACGATCCGGAACGCCTCGCCCGGCGCGAGCGCGACGAGCCGGGCGAGGCGGCCCAGCGCTATGCCCGCGAGATGGTGCGGCTGCTGGCCGACGTGACGAGCGAGGGTTACGTCTTCCGCGTCGATCTGCGGCTGCGGCCCGCATCGGAGGTCAGCCCGCTCGCCATCCCGCTCGAGGCGGCGATCACGCATTACGAAAGCTCGGCCATCGCGTGGGAGCGGGCGGCCTTCATCCGTGCCCGGTCGTGCGCCGGCGATATCGCGGCGGGCGAGCGTTTCCTCGACCACATCCGCCCTTTCGTCTGGCGGCGCAGCCTCGATTTCGGGGCAATCGACGCGATCCGCCAGCTGACCCGCCGCATTCGCGAACAGCAGCGCGGACCCACTGCCCCTGCGCCGGGCTACAACGTCAAACTGGGCCGCGGCGGCATTCGCGAGATCGAGTTCTTCGCCCAGACCCACCAGCTAATCCACGGCGGGCGCAACCGCGAACTGCGCTGCAAGCGGACCCGCGACGCGCTCGATGCCTTGGCGGCTGCGGGCCATATCGCGGCCGAGGACGCGGCAATCCTCGGCGCTTCCTATGACGGGCTGCGCCGCATCGAGCACCGCCTGCAGATGGTCGCCGACCGCCAGACCCACTCGCTTCCCGAAGGCGAGGCGCTCGACAATGCCGCACGGCTGGACGGGTTTGCCGACGGGTCCGAATGGCTCGATCACATCGCCTCGCTCACGGCTCCCGTCGCGGCACGCTACGACGCACTGCTGGCGGAGGACGAGCGATCCGTTCCGGCCGACAGCCCGCATCTTGCGCCGGTGACCGCAGCGAAGGAACTGGACCCAGAGCTGGCCGAGCGGGTGAAGGCGTGGACCGATGGCCGCTATCCGCCGCTGCGCAGCCCCGCAGCGCTGTCCGCTTTCGAGGCGATCCGTGCGCCCTTGCTGGATTCGCTGGCTGCGGCAGACGAGCCGGACCGAGCCGTCGCCCGCTGGGAAACGCTGCTCTCGCGGCTCAGCAGCGCAGTGAACCTGTTCCGCCTGCTCGAGGCGCGGCCCGGCCTGTTCCAGCTGCTTGCCGACTGCCTCACGCTCGCCCCGCCGCTGGCCGATGCGATTGCCTTGCGGCCCGAACTGGTCGACGCCCTGATCGACCGCAGCGCACTTGACCTGCCGGGCAGCCGCGAGGAACTGGCCGAAGCGATGATGCGCGGCGAGCGCGGCGACACTTACGAAGACCGGCTCGACCGCATCCGCATCGTCACAGGCGAGACGCGTTTCGCGCTTGGCGTGCAGCTGATCGAGACGGCACACGACCCGCTCGATATCGCGCAGGCTCTCTCGCGCACGGCGGAAGCGGCACTGGATATCGCGCAGCAGGCGGCAAGCGAGGAATTCGCCGCCCGCCACGGGCATATCGCGGGAAGCGAACTGGTCGTGCTGGGTCTCGGGCGGCTCGGCGGCGGAATGCTGACCCATGCCTCCGACCTCGACGTGGTCTACCTCTTCACCGGGTCGCACGAGGGCGAATCCGATGGCGAGCGACCGCTCGGCGCGACGCTCTATTTCAACCGCCTCGCCCAGCGGGTGAGCGCCGCGCTGTCGGTGCCGACAGCCGAAGGTGCGCTCTACGAAGTCGACACGCGGCTGCGTCCCCAGGGCGCGCAGGGACCGCTCGCGGTGAGCCTCGATAGCTTCCTGCGCTACCAGGCCGAAGACGCTTGGACCTGGGAGCATATGGCGCTGACCCGCTCACGCGCGCTGACCGGCAGCGAGACGGCGCGGACGCAGATCGAGGAGGGCCTGCGCAAAGTGCTCTGCCGCAAGCGCAATCCGGACACGCTGAAGCAAGACCTGCTCAAGATGCGCAACGAAATGGCGGCGCACAAACCGCCGCGCGGCCCGCTCGACGCCAAGCTGCTGCGCGGCGGGCTGGTGGACCTCGAATTCGTCGTCCACTTCCTGCAATTGCGCGACGGCATCGCGCTCACCCCGCGCCTCGATGACGCCATTGCGCAGCTGGCGGCGCGCGACCTGCTGCCTGCAAGCCTTGGCGACGCGCACGACTTGATGACGCGGCTGCTGGTGGGTACGCGCCTGCTCGCCCCCGACCTCGCCGTCCCGGCAGGCCCGCAGGGCGCGATCCTCGCTCGCATCTGCCGCTGCGAGGATTTTGCGGCGCTGCGCCGGGCGTTCGACGATGCGCGGGCGGCAGTGGCACAGGCATGGACGGCCCATCTGGGCGAGACACTGGAGATGGACGAATGAGCACTTACGACGTCGGCGACGCTTTTCCCGATTTCAGCATGGAAACGCCCGATGGCGGCACAGTGACCAAGGGCGACCTATCCGGCTTGAAAGCGGTCGTCTTCTTCTATCCCAAGGACAATACGCCGGGCTGCACGACCGAGGCCAAGGACTTCAGCGCGCTCAAGGGCGAATTCGACAAGGCGGGCGTCCGCCTGCTTGGCGTCAGCAAGGATTCGCCCAAGAAGCACCAGAATTTCATCGCCAAGCACACTCTCACGGTCGACCTTGCGACCGATGCGGAGGAAGGCGGCCTGTCGGACGAACTCGGCGTGTGGACGGAAAAGCAGATGTACGGGAAGACCTACATGGGCATGGTCCGCTCAACCTTTTTGCTGGCGGGTGACGGGACCATCCTGCGCATCTGGCCCAAGGTGAAGGTCAAGGGTCACGCCGAGGAAGTGCTCGAGGCGGCAAGGGGCGCATGACGTCACGGCGGCAATCGGTTGCGGCCGCCATCCGTGCCGCGCTGCTGACCGGGGACAAGACAAGCAAGGTTTTCGCTGCAAGGCAGGTGGCGCGCAACTGGCGGCTAGGCAGGCTGGAGGCGGTCTTCGACTGCCCCATGCCCGATCGCCCCGCCTGGCCGGACGATCTGGTGCTGGCCGCCCCGGGCCAGATGCCCAAGCGCGGCAAGGGCGGGTCAGAGCGCGGGCGAATCGCCTTGTGGCACGCGCTGGCCCATATCGAATTCGTCGCCATCGACCTCGCGCTCGACATGGCCGGGCGGTTCGGCGAATCGATGGGCGAGGAGTTCGTCTCCGACTTCCTCGCGGTCGCCGCGGACGAGGCGATGCATTTCGCCTTGCTCGAGCGCAAGCTCGCGACGCTCGGTTCCTATTACGGGGCACTGCCCGCGCATGACGGCTTGTGGAGCGCCGCGCAGGACACGGCGCATGACGTCGCTGCGCGGCTCGCGATCGTGCCCATGGTACTGGAAGCGCGCGGTCTCGACGTCACGCCAGCCACGCTCGAGCGGGTGCGTGCGCAAGGGGACGAGAACGGGGCGCGAATCCTCAAACGAATCCTTGACGACGAAATCCGCCACGTCGCCTACGGCGCCAAGCACTTTCGGGCCCTTTGCAAGGCACGCGGAGAGAACCCGCCAGAATCATGGCAGAAACTCGTCCGGACGCATTTTTCGGGAGGGCTTAAGCCACCATTCAACGACTCGGCGCGTTCGACAGCCGGTCTGTCGCGGGACTTCTACGCGACTATTGCTTAGTTAACCTTTCCGCCGATAACCCAAACTCACGAGATGCCGGGGGGTTCCGGCGGAACTGAAAAACACGGTCGGCAGGGCACGGGACGCCCACTGGTCGAAAGCAAAACGGCCCCACAAAGGGGCCGACAGGACGGGTTAGCAATGATTTCCAAGCGCAGCACGATTGCAGTGACGATGCTTGCCGCAGGCATGAGCATCGCAGCCGCTCCGGCTCACGCGGAAACCAATGCGGCAGCAGCCGCGGTCGGCGCCATCGACGTGTCGAAGGTTACTGCCGAAAACGCAGGCGAAGCGGACGAACAGTTCACCGAACTTTTCGCCAAGTGGGAAAATCCGGGCCAGGCCTCGCTCCTGACCGCCGGTCCGAAGGTTTCGGTCCCCTCGCGCATGCCCCTCGAAAATACCCGCCTGACCAGCGATTACGGCATGCGCACGCATCCGGTTCTCGGTCGCCGCATGGGCCACAAGGGCGTCGACCTTGCCGCCCCGACCGGCACGCCGATCTATGCCACCGCCGACGGCGTGGTCTCGAAGGCAGAGAAATTCTCCAGCTACGGCAACTTCGTCTCGATCGAGCACGGCGCCCGCATCCAGACGCGCTATGCCCACATGTCGCGCATTGCGGTTGCCGATGGCGCCCGCGTCAAGAAGGGCGACATCATCGGTTACGTCGGTTCGACCGGCCGTTCGACCGGTCCGCACCTGCACTATGAAGTCCGCATCGACGGCAGCGCCGTCAACCCGGTTCCCTACATGGTCGAATCGTCCGCCCAGCAGGCCTTCGCGCTTGCCATCGGCGAAGGCGGCCAGGGCGGCGCAGACGAAAATTGAGGCGATAACGCCAGGGGCTTCGCGCCCTTCGGGTTCGCAGGAAGAGGCGCCGGTTCATTCCGGCGCCTTTTTTCTTGCCCGTGCGCGCCATGCAGGTAGGTTTCCTTCCGCAACCGGATGAGTCCGCCAACAGGACCGACGGCGAGGAGAGAGAAACAGGCATGCATCCAATCACGCACGCGCAGGCGCGACCCGACCATCCCGCGATCATCATGGCCGGTTCCGGCAAGATGGTCAGCTATGGCGAGATGGATGCCTACGCCAACCGCTTCGCCCAGCTGATGCGGGCGCGCGGGCTCAATCGCGGCGATCACGTCGCGATCCTGATGGAAAACAATGCCGAATACCTGCAGCTGGTCTGGGGCGCACAGCGCTGCGGCATCATGATGGTGCCGATCTCCACCCGCCTGACCGCACCCGAGATCTGCTACATCCTCGATGATGCGGGTGCGAAGCTGCTGATCACCACCCACGCCTTCGACGAAGTGATGCAGGACATCCGGCGCGAGTGCGCGGGCGTCCCCGTCCTGCTGGTCGGCGGTTCGGGCGAAGAGAGCCTCGAAGATGCACTTGCCGCCCAGCCGGCAGAGCCGATCGCGGACCCGCTGCCGGGCCAGTACATGCTTTATTCCAGCGGCACGACCGGGCGGCCCAAGGGCATCCGCCCCGCTCCGCCGGACGATGACGACGTGCTGGCCGTGACGCCGCTTGTGGGGCTGGCCGTCATGGGCGTTGGCTGGCCGACCGACGGGAGCATGATCTACCTCTCGCCCGCCCCGCTCTACCATGCGGCCCCGCTTGGCTGGTGCACAACCGCGCACCGGCTCGGCGCGACGATCGTGGTCATGGAGAAGTTCGGTCCGGAAACCGCGCTGGCCGCGATCGAGAAATACAAGGTCACCGACAGCCAGTGGGTCCCGACCCACTTCGTGCGCATGCTCAAGCTCGATCCCTCCATCCGCACGAAATACGACCTGTCGAGCCACCAGCGCGCCATCCACGCGGCCGCACCCTGCCCGGTACCGGTCAAGCGCGAGATGATCGAATGGTGGGGCCCGATTATCGTCGAATATTACGCCGGCTCCGAAGGCATCGGCATGACGCTGATCAAGAGCGAGGACTGGCTGGCCCACCCCGGCTCGGTCGGTCGTGCGATCCACGGCGTGCTGCACGTCTGCGATGCTGACGGGAACGAGGTGCCGGCCGGCACCGACGGCCTGCTCTATTTCGAAAACGACAAGATCCCGACCTATCACAACGATCCGGAGAAGACCCGCGATGCCATGCACCCGAAGGGCTGGATGACGCTGGGCGATATCGGCCACGTCGACGGGGACGGCTTCCTCTACCTCACCGACCGCAAGAGCCACATGATCATCTCGGGCGGGGTGAACATCTACCCGCAGGAGATCGAGAACCTCCTTGTCACGCACGAGAAGGTGATGGACGCCGCCGTGATCGGCGCGCCTTGTCCGGACTTCGGGGAGAAGGTCGTCGCGGTGGTGCAGCCGATGGACATGGGTGAAGCCGGCGAAGCGCTCGAGGCCGAGCTGCGCGATTTCCTCAGCCCCCAGCTTGCCAAGATCAAGATGCCCAAGCTGTTCGACTTCCGCGCGCAATTGCCGCGCGAGGCCAATGGCAAGCTCTACAAGCGCGAACTGCGCGACGAATACCAGAAGAAGGCCGAAGCAGAGACGGAGCAGGCGTGATGGCAACCATGGAGAGACCGACACTCGACCGCGAGACCGCTCGCGAAGTCGTGGACCCGGCAAGCTACGCCGCATGGGACCCGCTGCTCGACACCTTCGACCGGCTGCGCGAGGAGAACCCCGTCGCCTGGATCGAGCCGGGCGAGGAATATGCCCACCCGCCCTTCTGGCTGGTCACGCGCTATGACGACGTGATGCGCATGTCGAAGGACAATGCGACCTTCCTCAACAATCCGCACACGGTCGTCTTCAGCCTGACCGAGGGGATCGAATTCGCCAAGGCGATGACCGGCGGCAGCGAGCATCTCGTCGCCAGCCTCGTCACCTTCGACGGGCCGATCCACATGAAGTACCGCAAGCTGACGCAGGAATGGTTCATGCCCAAGAACCTGCGATCGGTGGAGGACGAGATCCGCGAAATCGCCACCGCCGCGGTGGACCGCCTGCTTGCCGAAGGCGAGGAGGTCGATTTCGTGAAGGCGGTCAGCGCGCCCTATCCGCTGCACGTCGTAATGCAGATCATGGGCGTGCCCGAGGAAGACGAGCCGCGCATGCTGATGCTCACCCAGCAGCTGTTCGGCGGGCAGGACGACGATCTCAACCAGTCCGGCATCAAGGATCTGCCGCCCGAAGCGATCACCCAGCTGGTCGCGGGCGCTGTGGCCGATTTCGAAGCCTATTTCGCCAAACTTACCGCCGAACGGCGCGCCAACCCGACCGGCGATGTCGCCAGTACCATCGCCAATGCGGTGATCGACGGCGAGCCGCTCAACGACCGCGACATGATGGGCTATTACATCATCCTCGCCGCCGCCGGGCACGATACGACGAGCGCCAGCACGGCAGGTGCGATGCTCGCCCTGGCGAAGGACCCGGAGCAATGGGCGAAGGTGAAGGCCGACCGCTCGCTGCTCGGCGGGATCGTCGAGGAAGCGATCCGCTGGACCACGCCGGTGCAGCACTTCATGCGCACCGCTGCCGAGGATACCGAGGTCGGCGGGCAGCAGATCGCCAAGGGCGACTGGCTGATGATGAACTACGTCGCCGCCAATCACGACCCTGCCGTGTTCGACAACCCGCGCAAGTTCGATGCCGCCCGCAGCCCCAACCGCCACCTTGCCTTCGGGGCGGGCGCGCACCAATGCCTCGGCCTACACCTTGCGCGGCTTGAGATGCGCATCCTGTTCGAGACCCTGCTCGACCGGATCGACAGCGTCGAACTGGCGGGCGAGCCGAAGCGGGCGAAATCGACCTTCGTCGGCGGGCTCAAGACACTGCCGCTCCGCCTCAAGGCAAGCTGAAGTCACGAACGTCCGAATTGAAGACAAACGTCCGCGATTGCGGGAGAAATCGTACTATCGATTTCCGATTTTCCTACCCAAACACCCCCCGTTCTGCTAACTGATTGGCATGGATAAAACAGTAGGACGATGGGCTTTCGGCTCCGGCTGAGAGCGCGGCGCACTGCGCATTTGAGGGGAGGGAATCATGACATTGCTGGAACCCTATAACGCGCCTTTCGCGATAGCCTTGCTGTTGATGGTAGCGCTGCTGGTGATCCAGGTGCTGGGCGTGCTCGATATCGACTTGGATATCGACACCGATGGCGATGGAGCCATCGGCGCGGGACCTGTCGACGGGCTGCTGACGCTGCTCGGCCTCGGCCGGGTGCCGTTGACCGTGTGGCTGGTCGTGTTCCTGTTCCTCTTCGCGGCCCTCGGCCTGGGGATACAGGAGCTTGGATCAAGCTTCACCGGCAATCCGCTCGATGCGTGGCTGGCCGGTGTCCTCGCCGGCGCAGCCGCATTGCCGGTGACCTCGATCATCGCGAGGCCCCTGGGTCGGATCCTGCCGCAGGACGAAACCAGTGCGGTGGGCATCGACACGCTGGTGGGCCGACGCGCAAGCATCACCGAAGGTATCGCAAGGGCAGGCTCGCCCGCCCGCGCCCGGGTGAAAGACGTGCATGGGCAATCGCATTACGTGATGGTCGAACCGCACGAGAGCGCATCCGAATTCCACGCCGGCGACGAGGTCCTCCTCGTCCGCCGCGAGGACAACACATTCTACGGCACAGCGCTGGCCGAACGCCGCCTGTCGCCTGCTTGAAATCGAGAAGGAGAAGAAATGGACATTCTTTCCAACACACTGGTCCTGATCGTGGCCGGCATCGTCGCCGTGCTCACGCTGGGACTGTTCCTGGCCAAACTCTATCGCCGCGCATCGAAGGAAGTCGCCTTCGTGCGAACCGGTGTCGGCGGCGAGAAGGTCGTGATGAATGGCGGCGCGCTGGTGCTGCCGGTCTTCCACGAAACCATGCCGGTCAACATGAACACGCTGGTGCTCTCGGTCGTCCGCCGCGACGGCGAGGCGCTGATCACGCTCGACCGCCTGCGGATCGACGTGAAGGCGGAGTTCTACGTCCGCGTGAAGCCCGATAGCGAAGCCATTGCCATGGCCGCGCAGACCCTCGGCCAGCGCACGATGCAGCCGGAAATGCTGAAGGACCTCGTCGAAGGCAAGTTCGTCGACGCGCTGCGCAGCGTGGCTGCCGGCATGACGATGAACGAGTTGCACGAACAGCGGGCGGATTTCGTCCAGAAGGTGCAGCAGGTGTCGTCGAACGACCTCGCCATGAACGGCCTGGAGCTTGAATCGGTCTCGCTGACCGGTCTCGACCAGACCAGCATCGAGCACTTCAACGCCAACAACGCCTTCGACGCCGAAGGTCTCACCAAGCTGACCGAGCAGATCGAGGCGCGCAAGAAACTGCGCAACGACATCGAACAGGACACGCGCGTGCAGATGGAGACGAAGAACCTCGAGGCGGACGCCCGCAGCTTCGAAATCGGGCGCGACAAGGAATATGCCCGCCTCCAGCAGGAGCGCGAGGTGGAAATCCGCCGCGCCGCGCAGTCTTCGGAAATCGCGCGCGAACAGGCCGAGCGCCAGCGCGAAGCCGACGCCGCGCGGATCGAGGCGAAGAAGCAGGTCGACGCCCAGCAGATCGAGGCCGACCGTCTCGTCGAGGAAGCGCGTATCGACCAGCAGCGCGCCCTCGAAATCGCCCGGCAGGAACAGCAGATCGCGGTCCAGAACAAGAGCCGCGAGGAAAGCCAGGCCAAGGCCGAAGCTGACGAGGCCCGTGCCAAGGCGGTCGCTGCCGAGGAACAGGTCGCAACCAGCCGCGAGACCGAAATCGCCGAGCGTCAGAAGCGCATCGAGCTGATCGAGGCCTCGAAGCAGGCAGAGCGTGACGCGATCAAGATCCGCGTCGATGCCGAAGCCGAAAAGGATGCGGCCTCCAACCGCGCCGAAGCCATCCGCCGCGAAGCGGAAGGCGAGGCCGAAGCCGAGAAGCTGCGGGCCGAAGCTGCCCGCGTGCGCTTCGAAGTCGAGGCTGCCGGTCAGCGGGCGATCAACGAGGCGGCGAACATTCTGTCGTCCGACCAGATCAGCCTGCAGACCAAGATGGCGCTGCTCAAGGTCCTGCCGGAACTGGTCCGCGAAAGCGCCAAGCCGATGGAAGCGATCGAGAGCATCAAGATCGTCCAGGTCGACGGCCTCACCAATGGCGGCGGCAAGTCGTCGGGCGGTGCGGCTTCGGCCGGCGGCTCGGGCAACCTCGCGACCGACGCGGTCAGCGCAGCGCTCGCCTACCGGGCGCAGGCGCCGGTGCTCGACGGGCTGATGAAGGAACTGGGCCTCGACGGCTCGAGCCTCAACAGCCTGGTCAAGGGTCCGGCCGAGCAGACCGCAGGGTTCGTGGTCGAGGACAAGGCCGAAAAGGCCCCTAAGGACGAGGCTTCGGCAAAGCCCGAGAAAAAGGCCTTGCCTGCTAACGGCAAGCCGAAGGGCGAAAGCAAGCCTGCCGACGCCTGAGGCCGACAATGGCAATTATGGAAAGGGGGGCGCAAACGCGTCCCCCTTTTTCGTTGCGCAGGGGGGAGACTTGGGCCTAACCGCGCGGCCATGACCGACGCTTCTTCTTGGATTATGCCGCCCGAATGGGCTGCGCAGGACTGGCTCTGGATCGGCTTCCCGCACGATGCGGACGAATGGCCCGAGGTGCTGCCGCGCGCGCAGGAACAGATCGCCGCCTTCGCCAGCGCAGTTGCCGAAAGCGGGCAGGAAGTGCGGCTCTTGGTGCGCGACGATGCCAACGAGGCGCGTGCGCGGTCGCTCGTGACTGGCGGCGTCAAGCTGGAGCGGCGCGCCTATGGCGATGTCTGGCTGCGCGATACCGGTCCGCTGGTGGTTGCCAATGCCGCGGGCGAGCGGGCCGCGCGGCGTTTCGGTTTCAACGGCTGGGGCGGCAAGTACCTTATGGAAGGCGACCAGACCATCGGCGCCGAACTGGCGCGCGACGAAGGCCTGGCACTCGATACGGCGGACTGGATTCTCGAAGGGGGCGCAGTGGACGGCGACGGCACCGGCCTCGTCGCAACGACCGAGCAATGCCTGCTCAACCCCAATCGCAACCCCCATTTGTCCCGCGAAGAGCTCGAACAACGGCTCGCGCGCGATCTCGGCTTTACCCGCGTGCTGTGGCTGGGAGACGGGCTGGTCAACGACCACACCGACGGCCATGTCGACAACCTCGCGCGCTTCGTTGCGCCCAATACGCTGGTGATCCCGCGGGCTACGGGAAGCGGCGACCCCAATGCGGAAATCTATGCCGATGCCAAGCGGCGAGCAGAGGCAGCGGGGGTCGAGGTGCGCGAAATCCCTTCGCCCGGTCTGGTGACCAGCGGCGACCATGTCGAGCCGGCAAGCTACGTCAATTTCGCCATCACCAGCCATCTCGTGGTCGTGCCGACATTCGGCAGCCCGCATGACGAGGAAGGCGTCTCTGCCATCGCCGACCTGTTCCCCGACCGGGCCACCATCGGCCTGCCGGGCGACGCCGTGCTGGCAGGTGGCGGCAGCTTCCACTGCGCCAGCCAGCAGATGCCCTCGGCAGGGCGGAAGCCTTAACACTTCGTTAGGGTTTGCAGGCGAGAATGGCCGCATGGCCAAGGCTATCGCTCTTGCACGCACGCATGTTCCGTCGATCCCGGCGGCCGAAATGGTGCGCATGGCTGTCGTGAGCGGCTGCGGGTTCGCACTGGCCCTCGCCGGACCGGCCCTGCCTTTCTAAGCGACCTAGGCGAACGCCTTCCACAAGGCGCCCACGGCGGCTGCGCCCAGCACCACGCCCACGCAGATCCGCCAGGTGCGGTCCTCGATCCTGCCCGACGCCCGGTTGCCAAGCCAATTGCCCAGCAACACCGCCGGGAACAGCACCAACGCGAACAGCGCCAGCTTCCAGTCGAGCACGCCGATTGCACTGCCGCTGACAAGGCCCGTGGTCGATGCGCAGGTGAAGATCAGCAGCATGGATGCCTTGGCCGTCTCGCGCGGAATGTCGCGCCCCACGTAATAGGGCACGACCGGCGGCCCCGGCATCCCGGCATACCCCGTCATCAATCCGCTCAGCACTCCGACACTGGCCGTGGTGGCGGGGTGATGGTCCAGCGCGCCGCGACGCGGCAAAAGCACGGCGACGAAGGCGGACAAGGCGATGAAGGCAATCACCACGCGGGCGAGCGCGGGCGTGGTGATGCTGAGCAGGTAGAGGCCCACCGGCGTCGTCACCGCGACCAGCGCGATAATCGCCCAAGCCGATTTCTCCGCCTCGCGCAGCAGCCTGCGGATTTCGGAAAGCCCGATGAAGACCGAGAGGAAATTGGTCAGCAGGACGGCATGGACAGGTGACAGTGCCAGCGCGAGGATAGGCACGATCAGGATCGCCATGCCAAAGCCCGTGAGGCCGCGCACGAAGGCGGAGCCGAATGCGGCCAGGAGCGCGGCGGTAATCGCCGCCGGTCCATACCCCGCGAGCAGTTCCATCGGTTTCGCTCAGCCTTCGCGCAGGTCCGGCGGGGTCGCGTCGTCCTTCAGCATCGCGATCGCCTCGTCGAGGCTCATCACCTTCTGGTGCTGCTGGCCGAGCGTACGCACTGCGACAGTGCCTTCTTCCGCCTCGCGCATGCCGACGACCAGCAGGTGCGGGACCTTGGCATGGCTGTGCTCGCGCACCTTGTAGTTGATCTTCTCGTTGCGCAGGTCGCTTTCGACGCGGATGCCTGCCGCCTTGAGCTTCTCGACTGCTTCCTTCGCATAGCCGTCCGCATCGGACACGATGGTCGCGACGACGGCCTGGACCGGCGCAAGCCAGGTCGGCAGGCGACCGGCGAAGTGTTCGATCAGAATGCCGATGAAGCGTTCGTAGGACCCGAAGATCGCGCGGTGCAGCATGACCGGGCGGTGCTTCTCGCCGTCCTCGCCGACATAGGTCGCATCGAGACGGTCGGGTAGCACGCGGTCGCCCTGGATCGTGCCGACCTGCCAGGTGCGGCCGATGGCATCGGTGAGGTGCCATTCAAGCTTGGGCGCGTAGAAGGCGCCTTCGCCGGTCAGTTCTTCCCACCCGTATTCCTCGTTCGCCATGCCGGCTTCGGCCACGGCATCGCGCAGTTCCTGCTCGGCCTTGTCCCAGTCCGCCTCGCTGCCGAAGCGCTTTTCGGGGCGCAGGGCGAGCTTGACGTGATAGCTGAAGCCGAAGTCCCGATAGACTTCGTCGGCCAGCCTGCAGAAGGCGCGGACTTCCTCGACGACCTGGCTCTCGGTGCAGAAGATATGCGCATCGTCCTGCGTGAACTGGCGCACGCGCATCAGGCCGTGAAGCGCGCCGTGCGGTTCGTTGCGGTGGCAGCAGCCCATTTCGCCCAGCCGGATCGGCAGGTCGCGATAGGAGGTGATGCCCTGCTTGAACACGAGCACGTGCGCCGGGCAGTTCATCGGCTTGATCGCCATCCATTCAGCGTCGTCGGCGACCTTGGGCGAGGCGGCGGTTTCGCCGTCATCACCCACTTCGGGCACGATGTCGGGGACCGCGAACATGTTCTCGGCATATTTCCCCCAGTGGCCCGACTGGGTCCACTGTCGCACGTCCATCAGCTGCGGCGTCTTGATCTCGCGATAGCCCGCGCCGTCCATCTTGCGGCGCATGTAAGCTTCGAGCTCGCGCCAGATGCGGTAGCCCTTGGGATGCCAGAAGACGCTGCCATGCGCCTCTTCTTGGAGATGGAAAAGGTCCATCTCGCGGCCGAGCTTGCGGTGGTCGCGCTTGGCGGCTTCCTCGAGGCGCGTCAGGTGCGCATTGAGCTGCTTCTTGTTGAGCCAGCCGGTGCCGTAGATGCGCGTGAGCTGCGCGTTCTTCTGGTCGCCGCGCCAATAGGCCCCTGCGACACGCATCAGCTTGAAGGCATCGGGGTCGAGCTTGCCGGTCGACGCAAGGTGCGGGCCGCGGCACATGTCGAGCCAGTCTTCGCCCGACCAGTAGACCGTCAGTTCCTCGTTCTCGGGGAGTTCCTTCGCCCATTCAGCCTTGAAGACCTCGCCCTCGGCCTCCCACTTCGCGATCAGCTGTTCGCGGCTCCACACTTCGCGGCGCAGCGGCTTGTCCGCGCGGATGATGCGGCGCATTTCCTCTTCGATCGCGGGCAGGTCGTCCATGCTGAACGGCTCGCGCGTGGCGGGGGCCTTCACGTCGTAATAGAAGCCGTCGTCGGTCGCCGGGCCGAAAGTGATCTGCGTGCCCGGGAAGAGCGACTGGACCGCTTCGGCAAGGACGTGCGCGAAATCGTGCCGTGCGAGTTCGAGCGCGTCTTCCTCGTCGCGGGTAGTCACCAGCGCCAGCTCGGCATCGCCTTCGAAGGGGCGATTGATGTCGCGCAGTTCGCCGTCGACGCGCGCGGCGATGGCGGCCTTGGCAAGGCCCGGGCCGATCGCTGCAGCCACATCGGCAGGCGTGGAGCCTTCCGGCATCTCGCGTACCGAACCGTCGGGCAGGCTGATCTTGAGCAGTTCCGTCATGTCACTCGTATTTCCGTCTCGTTTGGGCGCGCCCTGCCACAATGGAGCGCGCACCGGAAGGGCGGTGTCGCTGGTATATCGCGATTTCGGGAAGCTGACACCCTGCCGCCCGAAACCGGGCGGCGGGAAGCCGCGGATCAGACCGCGACCGACCGCCCCCGGAAGCCCGGGGTGGTGGTAGTGGTCGTCGTGATGCGCGTATGCGTCATGCCGGACGAGATAGCGCCGAAAGGTTAAGAACTCAACCGGGCTGCAAGGCCCGCTGGCCCGCAAGCGCCGTCACGCGGTGAGTGCCGACGACACCGGCGCCCTTGTCGCGCACGCCTGCAAGGAATCGGAATTCGCTGGTAGCGCTCGACGGGGTCAGTTCCACGGCCATGTAGCCGCGTCGCGATGCGTCCATCCACTTGAGCTCGGGATTCCGCTCGACCAGCGCGCCGGCAATGTCGGCAGGCTTCAGCTGCGGCAGGAAATTCTCGAACCCGGGCGAGGTCACCGACTGGCCGCCGAATTCCACGCCGACCCGTTCGCCTCCATGCGTCAGGTCGAAGGCCCAGGCATTGTGCGTGTCGCCTGCAAGGCTGACGAGATTGGCCCCGGCCGCCAGCGATGCCTCGTAGAGACGCTCGCGCGCGGCGGGATAGCCGTCCCAGGCGTCCATGTTGATCGGCAGGCCTGCGCGCGATGCGAGCGCCCCGGCGACGACCCTTCGCTGCACGAAATCGGGCAGGCCCGCAGGCAGGTTGTCGGTCAGCGATGTGGCCGAGGAGGACTTGCCGAGCAGCACCTGCTGGACCAGCACCTGCCAGGCCTTGCCGCCCTTGGCCGAACGCATCAGCCCGTCGGCCAGCCAGTCCTGCTGCTCCGCCCCGAGCACCTCGCGCGCGGGATCGCGGTAACGCTCCTCACGAAAGGCAGTGAGCGCGGCGATGCCCTGTTCGGGCGACGTCGTCCCGCGCAGCAGCATGCCGTAATCGAACTGCTGCGAGCGCGCGGTGAGGCGGGTCTCCAGCCGGAACAGCGTGGCAAGATCGCCGATCTCGTAGGCTGCCCACGGCTCGTCCGAAACCGGCATCCATTCGCGATAGGCCCGCATGGCGGCGGCCTTGCGAACGCTCCACTCGCCCTCGGTCTCGCTCTGGTGGTTCTGTGCACCGCCTTCCCAGCTGTCGTTGCTGCTTTCGTGATCATCCCAGCCCGAAATCATCGGGTAGACCTGGTGCAGGCGGCGCAGGTCCGGATCGCTGCGATACTGGGCATAGCGCGCGCGGTAGTCGTTCAGCAGGACGATCTCGGACTGCGGGTCGAGCGGGGCACGGGCGGCCAGCCATTCGGCTTCCGACGGGTAAGTGCCCTGCCCGTATTCGTAGAAATAGTCGCCGAGGTGCAGCGCGCAGTCGAACTCGTTGGCATCGGCTGCGTGGGCATAGGCATTGAACCAGCCGAAGCCGATGTTCGAGCAGGAGAACACGGCCATTCGCCAGCGTGCGGTCGGCCCTTCGGGAAGGGTACGCGTGCGACCGATGTCGGACACCGAGCCGTCGGGCGCGATGAAACGATAATAGTACCATTTGCCCGACCGCAGCCCGTCGGCCCAGGACTTGGCGCAGCAATCCGTGTCGGGGCTCGCGATGGCGCTGCCTTCCGCCACCGGATCGGCGAAATCCTGCGTCTCGGCGACCTGGAATTCGAGCGCCATGACCTCGTCAGCAACATAGCGCGTCCACAGCATGACCTTGTCGACGCCCGGTTCCCCACTCGCCACACCGTGGGTGAACCCGCGCGCGCCCGACGCTGCCGATAGCGGAGCCGCCAGAAGGCCCGCCCCCAGCGCGCCGCTCTTCAGCAGCGTGCGCCGGTCAAGCGGCGCAATCGGGGCGGATGCAGGCGGTTCGGTCTTGAACATGTGGCGTCTCTCCTCGTCGTTCCATTGCCTGCGCTGCGCGACAGGCTCGTGACAAGCGTAAATCGCGGGGACGGAAAGCAACCGCTCCATTTTGGAAAGTGTGCTTGACAACATGCGAGACATATGACAAACACGCTTTACACAAGTTCAAGGAGGCTTGACGATGACCCGTATGATTGTTGCCATCGGCCTTTCGGCCACCACGGTACTCCTGGCGATCGGCGCGACGCAGGGCCTCGTCCCTGCGGCGCTGGCCGAGACGGCCGTGATCA
Source organism: Qipengyuania gaetbuli (assembly GCF_020171365.1). Classification (NCBI taxonomy): domain Bacteria; kingdom Pseudomonadati; phylum Pseudomonadota; class Alphaproteobacteria; order Sphingomonadales; family Erythrobacteraceae; genus Qipengyuania; species Qipengyuania gaetbuli. The sequence continues at coordinate 1,183,912 of NZ_JAIUZO010000002.1, forward strand.
CCCTGCCCGCGCTTGCGGTGGTGACGATGCGCCCGGCCAGGGCCTGCAACCCGCTGAAGGCGTTCGGGGCATGAGCGCGCAGGAAACCGCGCGCAGCGGGCGCTCGCCCGGCTTCTGGGCGGGCCTCTATCTCACCGCCGTCGCGATGATCGGTGCGCTCAAGATCGCCGATGCCATCAACGGGCCGACCGGCTTCATCCTGATGGCCGCGTCCTGCGGATTACTGATCCCAATGGTCCGCGCGCAGAACCGCGGCGATTGCAGCAGCGCTGCCACGATGGCCTACAACAAGCGCGTGATCGCCAGCAGCTTCGGCTACGTCCTGGGCCTCGGCCTCGCGATTACCGTGTGGCGCAATTACGAGCTGTCCGCGCCGGCGGTGTTCGCGATCTCGCTCCTCCCGGTGCTGCCGACCTTCGGCATCGTCTGGGCCCTGGCGCGCTACCTTTCCGACGAGACCGACGAATACCTGCGCCACCGCACGATCATGGCATCGATCCACGGCCTCGGCCTGGTGCTGTCGGTCGGCATCCTGTGGGGATTTCTCGAAATGTTCGAACTGGTGCCGCATGTCTGGGCCTGGTGGGTCCTGCCCGCCTGGGCAATCGGAACCGGCCTGTCCAACCTGTGGCAGAAGGTGCGGGGAGAATGAAGAACCGCCTCAAGGTCCTGCGCGCCGAGCGCAACTGGAGCCAGCAGGACCTCGCCGACCGGCTCGAGGTGAGCCGCCAGTCCGTCAACGCCATCGAGACGGGCCGGTACGATCCTTCACTGCCGCTCGCATTCCGCATTGCAGATGTTTTCGAGACACAAATCGAAGAGATATTCCTGCGCGACTGAGCGGCGCGCTTGACTTGCAACCCCTCGCCCTGAAGAACCGCCGATGGATGGGAGTCCATTCGGATTTATAGGGCGGGGGGTCGCTACAACTACTATGGAACAGGGACATATCGAGGCGGATAGCGCCTTCGGTTTCGACGGCAATTGGCAGGATTTCGCGAAGATCGCCTTCCCCAACTTGCTGCTGACCATCGTCACGCTGGGTATCTACCGCTTCTGGGCGACCACGCGTGAACGCAAGTATCTCTGGTCGCACAGCCGCTTCGTCGACGAACGACTGGAATGGACGGGGACGGGTAAGGAACTGTTCATCGGCTTTGCCTTGGTGCTCGGCCTGTTCGTACTGCCGGTCTTCCTGCTCAACCTGGTCGCCCAGTCGCTGATAGCGCGCGGCTACGAAGTCGCCGGTGCCATCCTCGGTATCCTGCCGCTGCTGCTGCTGTTCTACCTGACCGGCCTCGCGCGCTTCCGGGCGCTGCGCTACCGCCTGTCACGCACCCGCTGGCGCGGCATTCGCGGCGGCAGCAACGACCCGGGCTTCAAATACGGCCTGTCCTACATGTGGAAGACCTTCGTCGGCTATTTGCCTGCAGGCCTGCTCATCCCCTGGTCGATGACCAGCCTGTGGAACGAGCGCATGGGCAAGATGAGCTTCGGCCCGCACCACTTCGAATCAAGCGCCGACAGCGGCAATGTCTTCGGCCGCTTCCTGTTGTTCTACCTGTCGCCCTTCGTATTCTTCATCGGCGCGATCGTGGCCGGCGCCACCGGTGCCTTTGCCGGCTATGGCCTCGGCGGAGAAAGCGGCGCTGCCATGGGCGGTGTCGCGATGATCGTGGCGCTCGTGCTGTTCTTCTACATTGGCCTCGGCCTGATCGCGGTGGCCTTCTATGCCAAGTTCTACCGCGAGGTCGTCGGCTCGACGAGCTGGGGCGACCTGCGCTTCAATTTCGAGGCCTCGACCATGGACTGGGTCAAGCTGCTGATCGGCGACGCGCTGCTGGTGGTCCTCACGCTCGGCATCGGTTTCATCTTCCTCAGCTATCGCCACTGGAAGTTCTTCATGACCCACATGGAAGCCGGCGGCGAAATCCTGCTCGACGACCTGACCCAGTCGACCACCGCCACTGCGAAGCATGGCGAGGGGCTGCTCGACGCATTCGACATCGGCGCGATCTGATGCACGACGAGGCATTCCAGCTGGCGGCCCAGTGGTACGACGGACAGAATGCCGTCCGCCACGAAGGCGAGGCGGTGTGGGACGGGGGCGACAGCCTCCGTCTCGCCGCGCCGACGAGCCGGATGGACGTGCCGTTGTCGGACCTCGCCTGGGGCGAGGAACGCGCCGGGCAGAAAGTCTACCAGCGCACGAGCGAGCCCGACTTCCGGCTCATCCTGCCGGCCGAACTTCCCGCAGGCCTTGCCGCGCGCATGCCGGCCAAGGCGACGTATGGCGCCTGGGTCGACAATCTCGGTCTCGGCAAGGCGACCGCCATCTTCGGCGCGGTCAGCGTTGCAGCCGTGGCGCTGTTCATGACCGCGCCCGACTGGCTGGGCCCGCGCGTGCCGGTGACCTGGGAACGCAAGCTGGGCGATGCCATGATCGGCGACTTCGGCGGCAGGCTGTGCAGCACGCCCGCAGGCGATGCGGCCATGGCGAAGCTGCTTGATTCGGTCGATCCGGCCAAGGAACAGGTCCGCGCCGGTGTCGCCAATATCGGCATGGTCAATGCCGTCGCCGTACCCGGCGGGCGTGTCCTCCTGTTCGACGGGCTGGTCCAGCAGGCCGAAACGCCCGAGGAACTGGCCGGCGTCCTCGGCCACGAAGTCGGCCATGTGCGCGAACGCCACGTGATGACGGCGCTGCTGCGCCAGTTCGGCCTGTCGATCCTGCTTTCGGGCGCGAATTCGGGCGTGGGCGACACGATCTTCGGCCTCGCCTCCATGGGCTATTCGCGCGACGCCGAGCGCGAGGCGGACGAATATTCGCGCGCCCGCATGGCGGAAAGCGACATCTCTCCCCTCGGCGCTGCCGAATTCTTCGAGCGGCTCGGCGGAGACGAGGAAGAGAGCGAGGGCAGCAATATCACCGGCTGGATCGCCAGCCACCCGGGCCCCGGCGAACGCGCCCGCGCCTATCGCGCGGCGGCCAAGGGCAAGAGCTTCAAGCCGGTGCTGACCGACAAGGAATTCCAGGCCATCAAGTCGATGTGCCGCGAGGACCCCGATGTCGAGGAGTTCGAATTCTTCTAGGCTTGCATTGGCGGTCGCTGGGAGCGACAGCATGAGGCCATGAGCGACAAGCAATTCCACACGATGCCCGACGGGCGGCGCATCGCCTTCCGCCATACGCCCGGTAGTGGCCCGACGCTGGTCTTCCTGCCCGGCTACATGTCCGACATGGAAGGCGGCAAGGCCACCGCCCTGTTCGACTGGGCGCAGGCGCAAGGCCGCGCCTGCCTGCTGCTCGACTATTCCGGCTGCGGCGCGAGCGTGGGCGATTTCGCCGACGGCACGCTCACGCGCTGGACGCAGGAAGTGGTCGCGCTGGTCGAGGCACGGGCCGAAAGGAATGTGGTCCTGATCGGCTCCTCCATGGGCGGCTGGCTGATGCTGCTGGCAGGGCTTGCCCTGGGCGAAAGGCTCGCAGGGCTCGTCGGTATTGCTGCCGCACCCGACTTTACCGAATGGGGATATTCCGAGGCGGACAAGCACGCCCTGTCCGCGGGGCAGACGGTCTACGAAGACAATCCCTACGGCCCCGACCCGACCCCGATGCACGCAGGCTTCTGGACGGACGGGCAGGCGCAGCACCAGCTGACCGGCCCGATCGCGATCGATGTCCCGGCAAGGCTCCTGCACGGCCAGTGCGATGCCGACGTGCCGTGGCAAATCAGCATGGAGCTGGCCGGTGCCCTGCGTTCGGATGCGGTTCAACTGACCTTTATCAAGGATGGCGACCACCGCCTCTCGCGCCCGCAGGACATCGCCCTGCTGCTGCGCACCGTGGGCGGATTGCTAGACGATCTGGAACGCCAATGACCCTTCTTGCCGCACCGCTCGCCATCCTGCTGATGCAGGTCGGACCCAATCCCACCGCCGGCGGGATGCCGGGTATTCCCGACGAGCTCGCCGATCGCCCGCCGCGCGAAGAGACGGTCGACGAGGTGAAGCGCGCGCGGCTCGGCTCGTGCCTCAGGCAGGCATCCTCCACGCCCAACGAGGCGCTCGATTACGCGCAGCGCTGGCGCGAGACGGCTGCCGACGAGCTGGAAATGGCGCAGTCGGCTCACTGCCTGGGACTTGCTCTCGTCAGGCTCGGCCGCACGTCCGAAGCCCGTGAGATCTTCGAACTGGCGAGCGCGGAAGCCCCTGCCGACAACCTCGCCTATGCCGCGCGTTTGACCGCGATGGCCGGTAATGCCGCGCTGGCCGGCGAAGACCTTGAAGGGGCGCTGGTGCTGCTCGACCGTGCGGGCGGGCAGGCGCAGGCCGCCGGTGACGGCCCGCTTGCAGCCGACCTCAGGGTCGACCTCGCCCGCGTGCTGGTCCGGCTCGACCGTGCCGACGATGCCGCATCCGCGCTGACCGAAGCGCGCGAGGCAGACGGCGACGATCCGCAGGCGTGGCTGCTCTCGGCCACGCTGTCGCGCCGCATGGCCCGGCTGGGCGAAGCGCAGCAGCAGATCGAGCGCGCGGCCCTCCTCGCCCCGCGCGATCCTATGGTCGGACTGGAAGCGGGCGTGATCGCCGCGCTTTCGGGGCGCGAGGCCGATGCCCGCGCCAGTTTCCAGTCGGTACTGGAAGTCGCGCCGGACAGCCCGCAGGCCGGGCAGGCGCGCAGCTATCTCGAACAGCTGGAGCCGCAGGAGTGACCGCCTATTCCGTGCTCGACCTCGTGCCGGTCCGTGAAGGCGGCACGCTGACGGAAGCCTTCGCTGCCGCCCGCGACCTGGCGCAGGCAGCCGAGCGCTTGGGCTGCAAGCGCTACTGGGTGGCCGAGCACCACGCCATGGAAGGCATCGCTGGCGGTGCCACCTCAGTCGTGCTCGCCCATATCGGCAATGCCACCAGCACCATCCGCATCGGTTCGGGCGGGATCATGCTGCCCAATCACACGCCGTTCCAGATTGCCGAACAGTTCGGCACGCTCGACGCGCTGTTTCCCGGGCGGATCGACCTGGGGCTTGGCCGTGCACCGGGCGCCGGTCCCGAACTCCAGCGCGCGCTGCGCAAGGATCTCCACCGTGCTGCCGAAATGTTCCCGCAAGACGTGGTCGAGCTGCAGGCCTTCATGGCCGGCAATACGACGATCCACCCCACCCCCGGGATCGGTGCGCGGCCCGAATTCTGGATGCTAGGCTCGAGCCTGTTCGGCGCGCAGCTCGCTGCAAGGCTCGGCATGCCCTATGCCTTCGCCAGCCACTTCGCGCCGGACCATCTGGATGCAGCGCTGGAAATCTACCGCCGCGACTTCCAGCCGTCAGAAGCCTGCGCGCAGCCCCATGTGATGGCCGCGATGAACCTGTTCTGTGCCGAAACGGAGGAGGAGGCGGAAACACTGGCGACCTCGCAATTGCAGGCCTTCGTGGCGCTGCGTACGGGCCAGCCTTCCAAGCTCAAGCCGCCCGTGAAAGGCTATCGCGCACAGTTGCCGCCCACGGCGCAGGCCATGCTCGCCCATATCGGCCAGGCCAGCGCGATCGGCACACCCGACCAATGCGCCGCCAGCATCGCCGCCTTTGTGAAGCGCACCGGCGCAGACGAGATTATCTTCGCCGGCCCGACCTTCGATCCGGCGGAGCGCATCGCCTCGCTCGAACGGGCGCTTGCCGCACTCGCCTGAAAGCCCCCCGGTGCGACGCTACGGAATCGGCGCGAATACGTTTGCGAATTTCCTTGAGGCCAGCCTTGCGGCGGCTCTCCAACAGGCCTAATCGCCCTCCATCGGGTAATGCCCGACGACTCACAAATTACACGGCTGCGAAATGATCGTACGCCCGCATGCGAGAGGCCCCCATGGGTTCGAAAAAGGCCGACAAGGCGAGCAGCAGCACCACCATGACTCCCCACGCCAAGGCAATCGCGCAGCACATGCGCGACTCGCTGCTTCCGGGAGACACGCCGTTCGACCAGGCGCATTTCGACGAGGCAGCAGCCTTCCTTGCGGAAACCGCCGACAAGCGCCGCCCGGGCGAACCGGCCATCGCGATCCAGTCGATCAGCGAGGACCGCCGCTTCACGCGCATTGCTATCGTCAATGACGACATGCCGTTCCTGGTCGATTCCACGGCGGCCGCAATCGCTGCCATGGGCCTTGCCATCGACCGCCTGATCCACCCGGTCGTGCCGGTCGAACGCAAGTCCGACGGCACGCTTGCGCGGGTCGACGAAGGCGAGCCGGAAGACGCCTTCTGGGAATCGATGATCTACCTCGAGGCTCCGCGCGTCGATGCCAAGCGCCGCCAGGCGATCGAGGAAACGCTCAACGAAACGCTGGCCGACGTGCGCGCCGCCGTTGCCGACTGGCCCCAACTCCAGGCCGCCATGGCGACCGATGCAAAGCGGATCGAGGACGAGGAAGGCGCAGCCCTTCTCGAATGGCTCAATTCGGGCATGCTGACCCAGCTCGGCCATGTCGTGCGCCGCCGCGACGGCACGCAAGAAGGCGGGCTGGGTATATGCCGCAAGGGCGCGCGCAACCTGCTGGTGGACGCCAGCTACGAGCGCGCTTTCGCCTGGTTCGAAAGCAAGGGCGAAGCCCGTACCCCGCTCATCATCAAGGCGAACCACGCATCGCGCGTCCATCGCCATGTGCCGCTCGACCTGTTCCTCGTGCCCGTGCGCGAAGGCAAGAAGATCGTCGCGCTGTCGGTTCATGCAGGCGTGTGGACCAGCGCCGCGCTAGCCTCGCCGCCGCGCAATGTGCCGATCCTGCGCCAGCGGCTCGAACAGATCCGCGAAGACCTGAATTTCGACGAGACCGGTCATGCAGGCAAGGCGCTGGTCCACGCGCTGACCGCCCTGCCGCACGATCTGGTCATCGGTTTTTCCGAAGCAGACACGGCACGCATCGCCACCACGATGATGAGCCTCGTCGACCGCCCGCGCCCGCGCCTTGCGCTGGTCGAGGCGCCGCTGGCCCGCCACCTCTTCGCCTTCGTGTGGATGCCGCGCGACATGCTGGCAACACAGGTCCGCCTGCAGATCCTCGCCCTGCTCGAAGAAGGCGCGAAGGCGCGCCTGCTCGACTGGAGCCTCGAGGTCGAAGGCGGCAACCTTGCCATGCTGCGCTTCGTGCTCGACATCCGCGACGGCTCGAAATCGCCCGACGAACAGGCGCTGGAACAGCAGCTGCAGACCCTGCTGCGCGGCTGGAGCGAAGCGGTGGAAACCGAATTGCTCGCCTTCGAGGAAAAGGGCCGCGCCGCCGCGCTTGCCATGCGCTTTGCCGAGGCATTCCCGACCGCTTACCGCGCCCGTTTCGGCCCGCGCGAAGCGGCCGAGGACATTTCGCGCCTGCGCGCGCTCGGCCACCACGCCGACGAGGAAGAGGATGCACCCCATCGCGGCGCGCGCCTCTACCTGTGCGACCGCGACGACGAGCGCTGCTTGCGACTCAAGCTGTACCAGGCGGAAGGCAGCCTGCCGCTGTCGGATGCGGTCCCGGCGCTCGAGAACTTCGGCTTCCATGTCCGCTCCGAAATGCCGACCGTGCTCGAAGACGGACGCCTCGGCACCATCCACGACTTCGCGCTGCAGCTTGCTCCCGGCATCGACGCCGAAGTGCTGGTCGAACGCGCCGGTGACATCGAGGAGGCCATCGGCGCCGTCCTCAACGGCCATGCCGAGGACGACGTGTTCAACCGCCTCGTGGTCGAGGCTGGCCTCGGTGCGCAAGAAACCGACTGGCTGCGCGCCTTCTACCGCTACCTGCGCCAGGCAGGCATGGGCTTCACCATCTACACGGTGGTCGACGCGCTAGCGAAGGCCGCGGATATCACGCGCGGCCTCATCGCCCTGTTCACCGCCCGGCACGACCCGGCATTCGAAGGGAACCGTGAAGACGCGATCAAGGAGGCGCGCGACACGATCAAGCGCGCCCTGTCTAGGGTGAAGGCGATCAACGACGACCGCCTGCTGCGCCTTTACAATGCGCTGATCGACGCGATCCTGCGCACCAACGCCTTCGCCCCCGCAGCGGCCGAAGCGCTGGCGTTCAAGATCGACAGCTCGCTCGTTCCCGGCCTGCCGAAGCCCGTTCCGTGGCGCGAGATCTGGGTCTATTCGCGCCGCGTGGAAGGCATCCACTTGCGCTCGGGTCCGGTGGCTCGCGGCGGCCTGCGCTGGTCCGACCGGCGCGACGACTTCCGCACCGAAATCCTCGGCCTGATGAAGGCCCAGCGGGTGAAGAATGCGGTCATCGTCCCGGCAGGGGCAAAGGGCGGCTTCTATCCCAAGCAGCTGCCCGACCCATCGATCGACCGTGATGGCTGGGCCGCGGAAGGCAAGGGCAGCTACCAGGCCTTCATCCGCACGCTGCTGTCGGTCACCGACAACATCGTCGACGACAAGGTCGTACACCCCCAAAGCGTGGTCATCACCGATGGCGAGGACCCCTATTTCGTGGTCGCCGCCGACAAGGGCACGGCCAGCTTCTCCGACGTCGCCAATGCGATTGCGGAAAGCCGCGACTTCTGGCTCGACGACGCCTTCGCGAGCGGCGGCTCCAAGGGTTACGACCACAAGGCCATGGGCATCACCGCCAAGGGTGCATGGGTCAGCGTCCAGCGCCACTTCCTCGAAATGGGCATCGACGTGCAGAGCGAGCCGGTGCAGGTCGTGGGCTGCGGCGACATGTCGGGCGACGTGTTCGGCAACGGCATGCTGCTCTCCAAGGCAATCAAGCTGGTCGCCGCCTTCGACCACCGCCACATCTTCCTCGATCCCGATCCCGATCCGGCCAGGAGCTGGAAGGAGCGCAAGCGCATGTTCGACTTGCCCCGTTCGAGCTGGGAGGATTACGACGCCAGCCTCATCTCCAAGGGTGGCGGCGTCTATTCGCGCGGCGCAAAGTCGATCAAGCTGTCGAAGGCGATGCAGAAGCTGCTCGGCATCGAGCAGTCCGAGATCGAGCCCGAGGCACTGATTTCCGCCATCCTCAAGGCTCCGGTCGACCTCGTCTGGTTCGGCGGCATCGGCACCTACATCAAGGCCGGGACGGAGAATAACGTCCAGGTCGGCGACCCGGCGAACGACGTGCTGCGCGTTGATGCGAAGGAAGTGCGCGCCCGCGTCATCGGCGAAGGTGCGAACCTCGGCGTCACGCAGGCAGGCCGCATCGAGTATTCCCTGAACGGCGGGCGCTGCAACACCGACTTCATCGACAATTCGGCCGGCGTGGACTGTTCGGACAACGAGGTGAACATCAAGATCGCGCTGGCCGCTGCCAAGCGCGCGGGCCGCCTGTCCGAACCCAAGCGCGTTGCGCTGCTCGAATCGATGACCGACGAGGTGTCGGCGATCGTGCTCGAGGATAACCGCCTGCAGGCACTCGCCCTGTCGATTGCCGAAATGGGCGGGGCGCGCGCCATGGCGTCGCAGCTTCACCTGATCGAGACGCTGGAAGACGGCGGCAATCTCGACCGCCGGACCGAAGGCCTCGCCGACAACCAGACCTTGCAGCGCCGTGCTGCCGACGGCACCGGACTGACCCGTCCCGAGCTCGCCGTGCTGCTCTCAAGCGCCAAGCTGGTCCTGCAGGACGCGATCGAGGCGAGCGACCTGCCCGACGACCCGATCCTGCACGACCTGCTGATGCGCAGCTTCCCGGAGCCGATGCGCGGCAAGTTTCGCCAGCAGATCGAGAACCATCGTTTGCGCCGCGAAATCATCGCGACCAAGCTCGCCAATGCGATGGTCAACCGCCTCGGCATCATCCACCCGTTCGAACTGGCGGAAGAAGAAGGTGTCGAACTGTCCGAAGTGGCAGGGGCCTTCGTTGCCGCCGCGCATTTGTTCGACCTGCGCTCGATCTGGGCGGAGCTCGACACGGCCAAGATGGAAGAATCGGCGCGGCTGTTGCTGTTCGACCGTCTTGCCGCTGCAGTCGGCAACCTCATGTCCGACGTGCTGCGCACCGGTGCCGGCCGCGTCCAGCCCGCCCGCATGGTGGAAGAGCTGGGCAAGAACGTGGCGCTGCTGGTGAAGTCCACGGACGAGCTGCTCGGCAGCGAGCTCAAGACCCAGTCGCGCAGCCTGCACGAAACCTTCACTAAGGCCGGTGCGCCCGATGCGATTGCATCGCACATCACGCACATCTTCGATCTCGACGGTTCGGTGGGCCTCGCCAAGCTGGCAGCGGACACGGGCATCGACCCGCTGCCGCTGACCCACGGCTTCTCCGATATCGGTGCCAGCCTGGGGATCGACTGGGCGCAAGGCACCGCTGCCCTGATGAACCCGTCGGACGTGTGGGAACGCCTGCTGGTGTCGGGCATCGCGCGCGATTTCCAGCAGATGCGCCTCGAGTTGCTGCGCCGTCTCTCGCGCCGCAAGGATGCAAAGGACGACATGCGCGGCGTGGTCGACGCCTGGGTTGCGGACCACCATGCGGCGGTGCGCCAGTTCCGCTCGATGGTCGACCGCGCGCAGTCGCAGACGCCCGTGGCGCCTGCCATGCTCGCCCAGATCGCCAGCATGGCGCGCAACCTGCTGGCGCGCTGAGCGGACGCGGGAAAGCTTGACCGGGCTGGCGTTTGCGGCCAGCCCTGCGCGTCATGGAGCATTTCGACGTCGTCATCGTGGGATCGGGTCACGGCGGAGCGCAGGCGGCAATCGCCTTGCGCCAGGCGGGGCACGAGGACAGCATCCTCATCGCCAGCCGCGACCGCAACCCGCCCTATGAGCGCCCGCCGCTGTCGAAGGATTACCTCGCCGGCGAGAAGCCCTTCGAGAAAATCCTCATCCGGCCGGAGAAGTTCTGGGCCGAGCGCAATGTCACGCTCCGGCTCGGCGCCAACGCCAACGAGGTCGATCCGCTGGCGCACACGCTGGCACTATCGGACGATACCAAGGTCACGTACCGCAAGCTGATCTGGGCGGCCGGCGGCGATGCGCGGCGCCTGTCATGCCCGGGCGCCGACCTCGGCGGCATGCACACGATCCGCAACCGGCGCGACACCGATGCGCTCAAGAGCGAGATCGAGGCCGGTGCAAAACGCGCCGTCATCGTGGGCGCGGGTTATATCGGGCTCGAAGCTGCTGCCGTGCTGCGCAAGATGGACTGCGCGGTGACGGTGGTCGAAATGCAGGACCGGGTACTGGCCCGTGTCGCAGGCCCCGAACTTTCTACCTTCTATGCCGACGAGCACCGCAGCCACGGTGTCGATCTGAGGCTCGAAACCGGGGTGGAGCGGATCGAGGGCGAGAACGGCCGCGTGACGGGGGTGACCCTGTCTACCGGCGAGACCATCCCTTGCGAGATCGTGATCGTCGGCATCGGGATCGTGCCATCGGTCGGCCCCCTGATTGCGGCGGGCGCTGCCGGCAGCAACGGGGTCGATGTCGACAGCTTCTGCCGCACCTCGCTCGATGATGTCTACGCGATCGGCGACTGCGCCGCCCACGCCAACCCCTACGCTGGCAATGCCGTGATCCGGCTGGAATCGGTCCAGAATGCCAACGACATGGCGAGCGTGGCGGCCAAGTCGATCATGGGCGACAAGCAGGACTATGACGCCGTGCCATGGTTCTGGTCGAACCAGTACGACCTGCGGCTCCAGACCGTCGGCCTTTCGCTGGGCCATGATGCCTGCGTGCTGCGCGGCGATCCGGCGGATCGCAAGTTCTCGGTGATCTACACGAAGGAAGGCTGCGTCATCGCGCTCGACTGCGTGAACAATACGCGCGATTACGCGCAGGGGCGCAAGCTGGTCGAGACGCGGGCCGAGATCGACCCTGCACTGCTCGCCGACACCACCGTGGCGCTCAAGGAAATGATCTGAGCCGTGCCGCCGCCCAATGGGCGGCATCGGCGACGACCGGATCGGGATCGGTGCGCAAGCGCTCGACCTGTGCCAAAAGCCCGGCATTTCCGCTGTTCCCGGCCGCATAGAGGCAGTTGCGCACGAAACGGTCGCGCCCGATCCGCTTGATCGGGGAGCCGGAGAAGAACTGGCGGAAGCCCGCATCGTCGAATTCCAGGAACCGCACGAGATCGGGCGCAACCAGCTCGTCGCGCGGTGCCAGTTTCAAATGGCGGTGGGCCGTATCGGCGAACTTGTTCCACGGGCACACCGCAAGGCAATCGTCGCAGCCATAGATCCGGTTGCCCAGCGCGGCACGCAACTCCTCGTCGACCGGCCCCTTGTGCTCGATCGTGAGGTAGGAAATGCACCGTCTTGCATCGAGCCGGTAGGGCCCGGGAAAAGCATCGGTCGGGCAGGCGTCCTGGCAGGCCCGGCACGAACCGCAGCGGTCACGGCCCGGTGCGTCGGGCTCGAACTCCAGCGTCGAATAGATTGCACCGAGGAACAGCCAGCTGCCATGTTCGCGGCTGACCATGTTGGTATGCTTGCCCTGCCAGCCGAGCCCGGCAGCCTCGCCCAGCGGCTTTTCCATTACCGGGGCGGTATCCACGAACACCTTGAGCTCGCTGTTGGGGGCGCGCGCGATCAGCCAGCGGGCGAGCGCCTTCAGCGCCTTCTTCACCACATCGTGATAGTCGCGGCCCTGGGCATAGACGGAAATCCGCGCCTTCTCGGGGTCGCCTTCCAGCGCGAGCGGATCGACATCGGGGGCGTAGCTCATGCCGAGGGCGATGACGCTCCGCGCATCCGGCCAGAGCCCCTGCGGCGAAGCGCGTTCGGCCTTGCGCGTCTCCATCCACTCCATCGATCCGTGGCAGCCTTCGCCCAGCCATTCTTCGAGCCGCTCGGCGCGCAAGGGATCGGTGGCGGCCGCCGTGAAGCCGCAGGCCGCAAAGCCCAGCGCGCGGGCCACGGCCCTCAATTCCTGCTGCAGGACCTCCAGAGACGCGGTCTTAACCAAACTTGCTGTTGCTCCCGTTCACTTCGCGCGGTTAACTCGCGGTCATGCTTACCGAGCCCGACGCCGTCCCGCGAGCCCACGACACCAGCTCGCCCCCACTTGCAATCGAGGCGCGCGGTCTCGTCAAGCGGTTCGACCGGACGCTGGCGGTGGACGGGGTCGACATATCCGTCCCCGAGGGTGCGATCTACGGCATTCTGGGGCCGAACGGCGCGGGCAAGACGACCACGCTGAGAATGCTGCTCGGCATCATCGACCCTGACGAAGGCGTGCGGCGCGTCTTCGGGCACGAGCGCCCGCACGAAATCGCGCGCTGGATCGGCTATTTGCCCGAAGAGCGTGGCCTCTACCCGTCGATGAAGTGCGACGAGGCGATCGGCTTCATGGGAGCCCTGCGCGGCCTGCCCGTGGAAGAAGGCCGCCGCCGCGGGCGCGAACTGCTCGAAGGCCACGGCCTCGGCCACGCGGTCGACAAGCAGATCCGCCAGCTGTCCAAGGGCATGGCACAGACGGTCCAGCTGCTCGGCACGCTGGTCCACAAGCCGAAGCTGGTGGTGCTCGACGAGCCTTTCAGCGGTCTCGACGCCATCAACCAGGGCAAGCTCGAAGGCCTGATCCGCGAAATGGCGGAGGCAGGGACCACGGTCATCTTCTCGACCCACGTCATCCACCATGCAGAGCGCCTGTGCGACGACGTGGCGATCATTGCCGGGGGCAAGGTACCCTATGCCGGTTCGGTCGACGTCGCGCGCGACCGCATCCCCGCACAGGTCAGGCTGGAGACAGCGAATGGCGAAGGCGAATGGCGCAGCGCGCTGCCCGACACCGCCCGCCACGACAAGAAAGCCCACGGGGGACATTTCTGGTACTTCCCGGTGCCCGAGAGCGGCATCGAGGTGCTGCTCAAGAGGCTAATCGATGGCGGTGCGGGCATATTGTCGCTCTCGATCGAGCGGGCCGGCCTGCACGACGCTTTCGTCGAAATCGCTGGCGAGGCAGCGGCACGCGCCCTCGACGAGGATGCAGCAGGGGAGATCGCATAATGGCCGACGCAAGCCGCCTTCCGCTGTGGCGCGCAGCGATGGTCATCGCCCGCCGCGACTTTCGCGCGATTCTGTTTTCCAAGGCGTTCCTGTTCTTCCTGCTGGGCCCGATCTTCTTCGGGGCAATCAGCCTGATGGCCGGCACGCTCGGTGCAAAGGCGGCCGAAAGCGCCGATCCGCCGCGCCTTGCCGTGGTCCTGAGCGAGGACGAGGGCGCTGCCTTCGCCGCCGCTCATGCAAGGCTGGAAGATGCCGTCTCGCTGCCGGAAATCGCCGTGGTCGGCACGGACGAGCCGCGCGAGGCGGATCGCCTGCTGTCGGACACTTCGCGCAATTTCGGCGCAGTGGTGACCGGCACGCTCGAAGCGCCCGAACTGTCCGGAACCGAGGAACGGATCGACCGCTGGCGCGGTCAAGTGGCCTTGCTCGCCGCCGAGGCCCAAGGCGGCAAGACCGCCGAGCTTCCGGAAGTTGCGCTGAAGCCGACAGCAACCAGCGTCGCTACTATTCGCAGCGCACAGACGGCTACCGCCACGGGCGCCATCACGCTGCTGTTCCTCCTGACGATGCTGCTCGCCGGCATGGTGCTGTCGAATCTGGTCGAGGAGAAGGCCAACAAGATCATCGAAATCCTTGCCGCCGCCATCCCGATGGACGCCGTGTTCTACGGCAAGCTCTTCGCCATGCTCGGCGTCAGCTTCGTGGGCATCGCGGTCTGGGGCGGCATTGCCGGCACGATCCTGTGGCTCGGTGGCTCGGCGCTGGGGCCGGTTCCGACCCCGGCGGTGGGCTGGCCGCTGTTCGTGATCCTTTTCGTGACCTATTTCGCCACCGCCTATCTCCTGATCGGCTCGGTCTTCCTCACCATCGGTTCGATGGCGCCGACGGTGCGCGACGTGCAAACGCTTTCGATGCCGGCAACCATCCTCCAGCTCGCGGTCTTCTTCCTGGCGACCTATGCGCTGAGCGATGCGGGTTCGCCGGTCGAACTCTTCGCCGTCGCGTTCCCCGTGTCCTCGCCATACGCGATGGTTGCACGCGCAGCGCAGTCACCCGTGCTGTGGACCCATCTTGCCGCGATCGCCTGGCAGTTGCTGTGGGTTGCAATTTTCGTGAAGGTCGGCTCGGGCCTGTTCCGCAAGCTGGTCATGAAATCGGGTGCCGGCGGTAAGACGAAAAAGGCCTGGTTCGGCATCGGGCGAACGGCCAAGGGCTGACTTCGTCGCATCGGTGCAATCCGTCGGCAGTGGCGGTGATTAGGTTCCTTTTTGCAACTCGCTATTGACACGAGTGTCAGTTGAGGCAGGATTGCCGGCGAGAGGAAAGGCGTCACGAGAGTCGCCGCCGCTAGGAGAGAGACATGGCCACCGCTGCAATAGCCCGCCCCGAAGTGCGCTCGAGCCCCACAGCCTACGAGGCGCTGAAGAAGCATTTCGAGGAACACCCCGAGGAGCGCTTCGAGCATCCCCACAAGTGGGACGTGAGCCGCAGCGATATCTACGCCGAGAACACCTGGCATCCGATCTTCCGCGAAATGCGCGCGGCAGGTCCGCTCCACTACATTCCCGAAAGCCCCTTCGGCCCCTATTGGGCCGTGGTCAGCCACAAGGCCATCCAGCATATCGAGGCGCTGCCCGATATCTTCTCGTCCAGCTGGGAACATGGCGGCATCACGATCCTCAACCGGCTGACCGAGGAAGAGCTCGCCGAAGCCGGTGAAGACAGCCGCGAGCTGCCGATGTTCATTGCCATGGACCGCCCGCAGCACACCGGCCAGCGCCGCACCGTCGCGCCCAAGTTCACGCCCAGCGGCATGGCCGAGATGGAAGGCGAGATCCGCCAGCGCACCGGCGAACTGCTCGATTCGCTCCCGCGCGGCGAAGTGTTCGACTGGGTCGACAAGGTCTCCATCGAACTGACCACCGGCATGCTGGCGATCCTGTTCGGCTTCCCGTGGGAAGACCGCCGCCTGCTGACCTTCTGGTCCGACTGGTCGGGCGACACCGAGCTCGCCTCGGTCCGCGCGCTCGACAAGGTGCGCTGGGAAATCCTCAAGGAGATGGGCGCCTATTTCCAGACGCTGTGGGTGGAACGCACCCATGACAAGGAACCGGGCGACGATCTCATCTCGATGATGATCCATTCCGAGGCGATG